>NZ_FMUX01000005.1 GCF_900101345.1 Desulfoluna spongiiphila
AAGCGAGTACAACCGAGGAGCCGGATGAGGGAAAACTTCACGTCCGGATCTGTGTGGGGGGTATTGGGCAACCGGTATTCCTACCACGACTAAGACAAGGAAAGATATAGTGAGTAGACCATCTATTCCTGCGGAATTAAAACGTGCCATTTTGGTAGAGGCTGGTCACCGATGTGCAATACCGAGATGTGGACAAACTGAAATTGATATTCATCATATAGTACCTTGGGAGACATGCAAAAAGCATGAGTATGATAATTTAATCGCCTTATGCCCAGTTTGTCATAGGCGTGCACACAAAGGTGAGATTGATAGAAAGTCGTTACAACAATATAAATTTAAATTATCACAAGATTCACTTAAATTTGATCCAAACCAGTTTAGCGAGAAAATAATAGAAATTAAACGATGTATTTCAGAAGTCAATGAGGCACCTCCAGGTTATGACTTTAACTTCGAATTTCCAGATTTTAACGAGCCATCTGAACGTATTGCATCGAAAAATATAGAAGCATGGGGTAATGAGCTACTTGTCTCAATGCGTCAAGAGCATTTGAACCATATCGAAGAAAATAAGAAAGATTATATTTTATCTTCTTTAATAAGTTGGCTTAGAGGTAAATACGAAATTATCCGTCGTGATCCCGGTCTTATAAGTATAAAATATACAATTATTCGATATGTTACCGGCGCAGCTCACAGAGGGCAGAGCACGCGCGTACAAAACTTTCTGTTAAACCCTTTTACTCCAGTAACGTTAGACAATTTGATAATTCAAGGCAAATTGGTTAATTTATCGGATTTGGTAAGAGAAAAATTACTTTTAGACTCCGAAAAAGATGAAAGTTGTGTAAAAAGTGGTACACAACCAAATAATGAAAATTTTCAATACTTCAACTTACATAACTGGGGTGTAGTGTTTACGTTTCCAGAATATCAAATTGACTGTTATGCTGCTGGTGAACAGAATATTTTTGTTGGATATGATGAATTAGATGGAATTTTCACTCCAGAAATACTTAGTGCGGTTAAACAAAATATCTTATAACAATAAAATTGAGAGGGACTTTTTAAAGCTGCACTCGTTCCTCGCTTCACTTTAAAAAGTCCCTCATTTAGGCGTTAGAGGAATAGTCGTGAGAACAAGTTTACTCGAATCATTAAAAAAATATTGTCCACGTGAAGGAAAAGATTCTTTAGAAAATTTTATAACGGAGGCTTTTGCATGGCTATTGCAAAATTTTCCTGACTTTTCGGAATACTTTCTTGAAGTTCTAAAATCTTATCCTAATATGAAACTCGATAGTTTTGACCCAACGAATTGCGAATGGATAACACAATATAACTTTGAGGGTCTTTTTCCTGATATGGTATGCCTTTCAGGCGACAACGCAATCGTATTTGAGCATAAAGCTTGGAGTAACCTTCATGAACACCAATTAAAAAATTATGTTAATTATTCAGAAAATCATTTCAAAACCCATAAAATGGTTCTCATTACAGCCTCGCAGTACCAACATGAACAAGATCCAGACTTAGCTTTATGTTGGCATGATATTCACGATATTATTACGCGTTGGATTAACCGACAAAATGACAATTTACCCTTTATTTTTAAAGATTTCTTAGATCTACTAAATAGTGAGGGGATGGGGCCTCCTGCACCAATAAGTCATGAATCTATCAAGTACTATTATTCTTCAGTAAACTTGAAAAACGAAATTTCCAACTTAGTAAGAAATGTAGAATCAAGAAAATGGTCTTCGAATATCAAAAATGGTTATTCCCTTTTTATCGAAGAGAGAAAAGGTTCTGTTTACGGTGAAGCATGGGGAAGGATTGGACTAAACTTATTGGACAAATGGAGACCGGGTATTTTTGTGGGAATCTTAGTAGATGGGAATGACCATCATACAGATCCTATAAACCTAAACAAAGGACCTGACTTTTGTTTAATTATAAGTTTTCACAATGACTTACATAACCTTTACAGAACAAACGCATCATACATTGAGCTAATCAACAATTTATCCAAGAAAATTTCCAAATCAAATGAGGGTTGGCAGTTTTATGACCATTTATCCGATTCTAACCAAAAGTCTAAAAATAAATGGCATCCCATACACATACGAAAGCCAATGTTAGATGTTTTTTGGGGAACTTCCACAATAGAAGATCAATCTGAAAAGTTTTATCAAGAAGCAATTAAATTAATCAATCTCGTCACTGAGGAACCGAGTTTTTGGAAATTGAGAGAAGAATACAAATAATCCTCTAACAAGGCTATTTCAGCCGACGCAAAAAGCCGCGCGGCTGAATAGCAACGTTAAGCCCCTTTAAGGTATCGAAAAAAATGCGAGTATTACCCATTACTGCAACAGATACAGAGATAAAAAATTTGGTAGTTGAATGGAATGAACTTCTCTCAACAGAAAACTATGAGGAGGCACTTTCCATGTTTCCTTTTTCTGTTGAAGAGAATGAATGGTCACCAGAACTTTTAGAAAAATGCATCAATGGTTATGGGGTAATCGACGGAGATAAAGAGACCCTTGAATTCATGCTTGACGAATACGAAGTAACAGAGTTCAAAATTTCATCTCTGATAGGAAGAGATGATCGAGATATAATTAGCAATGATAGCATTGATGTAGATCGTGAAAATTTATACGGATTAGACCCAGATGAATATTTGGGAATGGTTCATTTTAATGATGTTCCATTGAGTGGTTATCTTAGTGATCTAACCGCAAGATTCCACATCAAAAGAATTAACGACCTGCAAATCACACTGGAATTTTTAGATATTCACGTTATGTAAAGGCTTAACAAAACGCTGCAAGGGACGCCAAAAAGCTGCGCTCGTTCCTCGCTCCACTTTTTGACGCCCCTGAGCGCAGCGTTATAACAAAGGTACATCATGAAGATTACACTCAAAAACAGTCTTATCTTGTTGTCGATTATCTTCTTGATTTCTTGCCAAAAACCAAAGAATCCACAAGAAATAATTGGCTTCAATATTCCAAGCAGTGGGTGGAATACAATCATTTATATAAATGATGATCCAATCCAAAGAACAAACGGGGATTCCATATTTTCAACATTTTCCACTTGGCTTGTTAGTGGTGAAAACAAGATAAGTTATCACGCTACAAAATCACAGGGTACCAACTTACTTCCAAGAAATTTTGATATTATATTTATCAAACAATTGTTAACAGGTAAGCAGGTTAAATCAGAACAGGTATATGGTTTTTCAGCTGACCATATAGCCGAGTTTTATACAGATAGATTTACCTTAAATTCAAACAACGCAAATGAAAATGCTCTTAAGCAAGCTGAATCGATCAAAGAATTCTCAGACACTGATAAAAACCAAATATATATTCTGATTGAAAAGTACTGTGCCCTCCTTAGAACAAAGCAAACTAATCAAGCTTTCGAATTCGGAGAGCCCCTTGACCCCAAATACAAAAACATAAAAATAAAGAAACTTGCATTAAAACAATTAAATGAGATTCTTAGTGTTGATAATTATATTGTAAAGCTATCAACTATTGATCAGTTAGAGTTTGTGGTAGGTAAAAGTGTTGTTCTTGTCTTTTTAAAAAATCCAGGTCCTATTTATTCAAGAGAATCTATTGTTTTTGCAGGTAAAAACCCAGAAAGCGTCAACAAAACAAACAATTGGAATCATGGTATATTCCTTGATAATGCCCATTTCATCAAAATTAATGGTAGCTGGGTTATGTTAAGAGTTTAAGGTTATAACAAATAAATTGTGTCGGACCGCCTTCCGCTGCGCTCCAGGTACCCTCGCTACGCTCGTGTGTCATGAACGAGAGACTGCGGTCTCTCCTGCTGTACTAACGATGAGGGTAGGCCCCTCGGACTCGATCACCAGAGATCGGGGCCAAACCGCCCTATGCGGCTTTCATTAAGAGTGATGGTCGTGAGCGATAGGGAAAAGGCAGAAAGAAACCTGTCAGGTGTGTTCTGAAGAGATGAATGCAAATGAACCACTGATGAGGTGTCGATATGAGTACAAACGCTGTCAAAACCGGGGACCGAGCGTATTTCCGGGATGAGCTTCGACGTGATCTGGAAAACGGGCGAAGTGGCAGCCGGCATTCAGGTGGCATGAATTCAGAACAGGCGTTGATACGGAACATGAGAACCTGTCGTCCTGATGTTAAGGGAGAACCGGTGTGGTATCAGCATCGTAAGAGTACCAATGCAGGGCACAGGGGGCGGACTGCCTCGTAGTAGTGTTGAAGCTTCTGTAATGGAGGTGGAGCGAAGGTGGCAGCCTGTCCAGTTGAGAAACGGAGGTCAATCAGGAAATGGGAGGAACCTTCGGATCAAGACAAAACCGTTTTACATTTCTAAGCAAGTCGTCTTTGAAGCATATCAACTAAAAGGGGACAGGCTCTTTATGAAAGATATCGCGAAGCATTTTGTGACATAGTATGCTGTATCGATATCATGGTTAAATGGCCGGTGATGAACCTGTCCCCAATCGATCATCGATCATCCATAGCGATAGCGGGCACGTTCTATTCGATCACTTCGATCCTGACGTTGATCACACCGGAAGCGGTGTTACCGATATTACTGAATGCCGATCGGGACAAATCAATGATGCGCCCTTTAACAAAGGGGCCTCTGTCATTGACTTTGACGATAACGCTTTTGCCGTTTTTAGTGTTTGTCACTTTGACCTTTGAGCCAAATGGAATCTTTTTATGGGCGGCTGTCTTGGATAACTGATTGAACCGTTCGCCACTTGCTGTTTTTCTGAATTGGTACTTCATGGCGTAAAAAGACGCTTTGCCTCGTTCGGTATAGCCAATCCATTTCGAAGGGCTTTTCTTGGGAAGGCTCGTGCAACCTACGGTGAAAGCCACTATCATACAAAAAAATAATTTATTACGTACTGCCAAAAAAACTCTCCTTCCAGGCTGTTTCTTTTATATAACCAATAATATCAAGGGCCGTGATTGATGTGGGGTATAACGAAAGTTCCCTTATTTATCACATTGACCAATCCTCTACCATGAAAAGGTGTGTGTGCTCTGTCAATCGCTGATCCGGCTGGTCTTTCGCCTGGTAATGTCGAAAAAGACCGAGATGGGCAGCCTCTGTGTGATCGATTGCGCATGAAAAGCCTGTTGCTTGGATCATTGTGATGAACGTCTGAAACGTTTACTTCAACATCAGTCTGGAGGGGTGGTCCTGGAAACGGGGTTATTCGCCAGGCTCGTTATATTACTTAAATTTTATCATTATCCCCCAAATGGGTGATGCTTTATTCCCGTCGCTTGAATTATAATCTTCCCTGTCAAAATCAATCTGAAAAACTAAGCGGAGGATCACGTATGGATTATTTTCACATGACTGCACCCTGTGGCCTTGATTGCTTTAATTGCCATTTCTATTTGGCCCTTGAAAATAAGGAAGCAAGAGCTGCTGTCGAAAAAATGTCCGAAGACTATAATGTGCCTGTTGACATAATGCTGTGCAAAGGATGCCGAAATCACAATGGTAAGATACCACTGCAAAAGCATATCTTCGGTGACTCGCATCGTTGTGCTGCTTATGAATGCTCTAAGAACAAGGGCTTTGATTTATGCGGAGATTGCAACGAATTTCCATGCGACAACTTACACCCTTATGCTGACAGGGCTGCTGAGCTGCCGCATAATATGAAAGTTTTCAATTTGTGTTTAATAAATAAGATGGGGCTGGAACATTGGGCAAAGTCAAAGGCATCTGTGGTTCGCGAAACCTACTTTACCAAACCTTGGACACTATCTGATTAATAATATCATCTCAGGTGAGATAACGCGCCATTGTGGCGGAGTAGATGTCGCTTGACAGGTGAGGGCCACGCTATGCCTCAGGTCATACAAGGAGATATTGTTATGGATCATAGTGACTTGAAGGAATCATATAAGAAGACATTTAATGCTGTTTCTGATGGATATGGACATTCAGCCATGCGGTTTTTTTCTGAGGCTCCCAAGAAAATCCCCTCATTTTTAAATTTGAGGGGAGATGAGCATGTCATTGATGTGGCCACAGGAACTGGCTATATGGCACTTGCTATTGCCAAAGATTTGCCGGATGGACACGTGACGGGTATCGATTTTTCACAGGGTATGCTCACACAGGCCATGAAACACAAAAATGAACTTGGAATACAAAATGTTGTCTTTGTTGAAATGGATATGCAGGCTATATCTTACAAAGATAATCATTTCGATGTTGCAGTAAGCGGCTTTAGTCTTTTTTTCGTCGAGGATATGGAAAAACAACTAATCCATATAGCCAGCAAAGTAAAAGCTGGAGGCACAGTCCTCATCACAACATTTTCCAATCATGCCTTTACTCCTCTTTCCGATCTGTTTTTCAATCGAATTATAAATTATGGAATTGAAGTGCCAACCATGACGTGGAAACGAGTTGCTACGAAAAAACAATGCACCTCTCTTTTTGAAGAAGCCGGATTGCAGGATATAAAATGTCAGCAGATAGAGTGTGGTTACTATTTAAGGGATCCCTCGGACTGGTGGTACATAATATGGAATGGAGGGTTTCGCGGATTGGTAAATCAACTTTCCAAAAATGATTTCACAAAATTCAAAAAAGAGCATTTGGCTGAAATAAAAGAGCTTGCATCAGAGAAAGGCATCTGGTTTGAAATGGGTGTGTTATATACAATGGGCGTCAAACAGTATAACAACTCAACTTAGTGGAAGAGGGACAGGTCGTTTTGATGATAGATTTGAACCGGGCTCTGTTCATGGTTTTTCGTATCCATATCATATCTGACGATATTACTGAAAAGGTTGTCCTGTTATGGCCGTTCTGACCGAAAGAAAGGGAAGGGTACTCACCGTAATTATTGATAGACCCGAAGTCAAAAATGCTGTTGATGGCCCAACCGCTACAGCTCTTGCGGATGTATTTCGTGAATTCGAACATGATGATTCCTGCTCCGTTGCTGTATTGTGTGGCGCAGGCGATACGTTTTGTGCCGGTGGGGATTTATCCACAAGCAAGGATGAGAGCCGAAGGCACCGTTTCGAGCCGGATGGCGATGCCCCTCTGGGACCCAGCAGGATGGTTCTTTCGAAACCGGTTATTGCTGCAGTTTCGGGTTATGCTGTTGCTGGTGGCTTGGAGCTGGCATTGTGGTGTGATATGCGGGTGGTGGAAGAGACGGCTGTGTTTGGCGTTTTTTGCAGGCGCTTTGGCGTTCCTCTGATAGATGGGGGGACTGTAAGGCTACCTCGGCTGATCGGGATGAGCCATGCCATGGATTTGATCTTGACTGGCCGACCCGTTGAGGCTGTTGAAGCAAAACAGATGGGGCTGGCCAACAGAATCGTGCCCCATGGTACATCCCGCGAAGCGGCAGAAGCCTTGGCGGATCAGATAGCACATTTCCCTCAGACATGTATGTTGAATGACCGCATGAGTGCCTATGAACAATGGGATAAAACCTTTGAGGAGGCCATGAAAAACGAATTTCAACGTGGCATGACTCCTATCAATAGCGGGGAGACACTTCAAGGTGCTACGATGTTCACTAAAGGCGTTGGAAAGCATGGGGCGTTTGAATAGTCCTGTTGGGATCCGAGAATCAGGAGTAACAGGATGCAACATGCAGTATTTTTGACCGTTTGTTATTCGGGGTTACTGTTGCCAATTAATCAAGGATATAAAAAGTTGTCGTCATATGAAAGAGATTGAACTCATTCGAGATACGATAAAACGGTTTGGGGAGAGAAAAGAATACCCGAAAAAAGCACGGCTTTTAAACGAGGGCGATGTGTCTGAATATGCGTTTTTCATTGAACGAGGCTGCATTAGATCTTGGTTTAATGATGACGGCAATGACATTACAGTCCAGTTTTTTTTTGACGGCGGTTTTATCTCTTCTTTTGAAAGTTTAAGGCTTTGCAAACCCAGCCTGTTCAATATCGAGACCATAGAACCCTCCATTTTGCATGCGGTGCATAAAGATGCACTATTTTCGGCGCTGAACGATTCTCCAGACTTGAAGGAGGCGGTCAATGAGCTTATCTATCATCGGTTTTACCACTATCAGAGGTTGTTTTTATCAAGAATAAAGAACAGCCCGAAGCGCCGCTATGAAGAGTTAATAAGGGAAAATCCTGAAATTTTCAGACGTGTGCCACATCATTACATTGCGTCTTACCTGGGGATAACCCCTGTCTCTTTGAGTCGGATTCGAAACAAAGATCGGCATTAACAATTGTTAATGCAGCCTGTTTGCTGTGTATGCCATTATTCGGCTCTCGGTAACCACATAAACAGCAAAACAGGATGCATGATGAAACAAGAATTCAGAATCGGGTTTATCGGTCTTGGGAAAATGGGTTCAGCAATATGTGCCCATATCCTAAAGGAAAAGTATCAGGTAAGCGTCTACAATCGCACATGCGCAAAGGCAGAGCCCTTTGTAAGAAAAGGGGCCGCAGTTGTAGGTTCCCCCCGTGAAGCTGCTGAAAAATCGGATATAGTCCTGACAAGCCTTATGGACGATGCTTCGGTTTTTGAGATGTGCGCAGGCGACGATGGTGCTATCGCCGGCCTTAAGCCCGGTGGTATTCATATTGGGTTGACAACCATTCTGCCGTCCACAGCAAACAAGCTTCGGGATCTTCATAAAGAAAACCACACCCATTATCTTGCAGCACCGGTGCTTGGAAGACCTGATGCCGCTGCCGCGGGATCACTTATCAGCATCTTGGGGGGGGATTCTGGCTCTATTGAAACTGTTCGCCCCATTGTCGACTGCTATTCGAAAAAAATCATCCCCATTCACGGAGCACCAGGTCGAGCCAATGCATTAAAAGTGTGCGTCAATTATTTTGCTATGACGCAAATGGTTATGTTTGGTGAAGTCTTTGCCTTTACAGAAAAAAGTGATCTTCATAAAGAGATTATTTTTGGGTTTGCCCAAATGATTTTGGTGAGTCCGGCCCGATGATTGAGTATGTCGAAAAAATCAAAAACAGAACCTTTGATGATGCCGGATTCGCGCTTACTGGCGGTTTGAAGGATTCGCTGCTGTTTGAAAAGGCCTTTGCAGATGTTGGCATAAGAGCCGGTGTGGCTTCACTTGCAAAAGAAAGCCTGATGGCAGCTGCAATGAACGGCTTAGGCGATAAGGACTGGAGTGCATTGACGGAAATGATTCGCTTGTCGGCGGGTTTGGATAGTCAGGCTGAAATGAAAAAGTCCGCCCTGTAAAAAAGAAAAGAAAAAAGGAAAAAAGGGGACAGGCTCTTTAGGGGCTTTGGTATCGCCCGGGCTGTTCGATTTCGGCGCGGAGGTTTCCTCGACGCGGCTCAGGACATACCATGCGTTCCGGTACAATGCCTGGGCGTATAAGATGCGAGGGCAAATCGAAGGTGTCTTTACCCGGATATTTCAGGATTCAACTTATTATTCCATTCGCCCACGCTGCATCCGGGTGCGCAGCCCATCAATCGCTCATATCAAGAGCCTGTCCCTTATCTTTTTATCCTCTTGAATATGGGCGCACTCGTCTCGTAAAATATCCGGGTTAAGGGAATAGGAGGGGGGTATTCTCTGAAGCGCTTTACAGAGACCTGACCGTACAAGTTGCTGTAAGTGTCGGCTGTCCACCCAGGGGCTTCCTCAGCACCCATGGTAAAATGTGCCCATTTTATTCCTTAATAGATGATTTTATCTTTGTCCTATCTGTCCTCCCTTTTTTAACTCGGTTGATCCTACTTTCTCCCCCCAAAAAACATGAGCCATTTCGTGGAATGTTTGAGAAGAGAGCGTTAAGGCCTTTTTATGTGTTGAGTCCGCAAAAAAGAGCCTTGCCCTATCTGAGTTTTCTGTTCTGCCGGCAGTGCGCCTATAAAAATGATTTGACATCTAACTATCAGTCGTCTAATTAAACTCTCCGTGATGTTGCACATGTACTGAAGGCAATGTCTGCACACCATATTAAAGACCTGCTTTCATGTTTTTGTTTTTGAATACCGCTTTGTTGGAGGACTTGGTTAAAGCACACCACAGATTGATTGCAGCTGTATCTTTTCACGAGCACCACCATTTGGCGACGCCCGTAACTCCAATGCCGCCCACCGATTTCGAAAGGCCCGAACACCCTTTCGGAAGGTAAATCTCCAAACCAAACAGGAAGGGTATTGGCAATGCCCTTCCTGTTTCAATTTGCCGGGATGGTCACAGTGCTTTTTTCGTGGCATTACGATAACTATACTCTGCCTGGTAAGGCGGCCAAACCCATACGAGGAATTTTAATCATGTCTGTTTCACCCATGGAGATCTCCTTTTGCGGCCTTTACTTTCCCCCCCTCCTTCCCATTGTTACCGGTGGTCTTGCAGGGGCGATGGTAACGCATCGTGTCCTTGAGGCATGTAACCTCATGCGCCGCTTTTGCCATCCGATGCTTGTCGTAACGGCCATGGCAGCAGGATACAGCGCCCTGTTGACCCTTATCACCACAACCCCGTAAGGAAAGAGCATGAAGTTCCATAAAAACAGCGCACATCGGTTGCTCGCCACAGGTGGACTAATTCTGGTAGCAGGACTGCTCATGCTGACGGCTTACCGCCGATATGAGCTTCGTCCATGGACCCGGCATGGCCTCGTCGAAGCGGATATTGTGGCCCTGGCCCCTCAGGTTCATGGCAAGATTTCTGAAGTAAAGGTCACAGACAACGTAGAGGTCCGCAATGGAGATGTGCTTTTTCGCATTGACGCAAGGCCTTACATCCTGGCACGGGACAGCGCAAAATCTGCTCTTCGGAAGGCCCGACAAGAGGCGGCAACCCTGAGGGCAACGGTGGACATCGCCACGGCTCGCGTTAAATCGGCCGAAGCAGCCTATGTGAATACCAAACGTAACAAAGAGCGGTTCATATTCCTTTTGGAGCATAATAGCATCAGCCAGAAGAGCCTGGATGATGCTGTGAGGGCCTTTGACGAATCTGCCTCTGCACTTGACGCTTCACGGGCCGCACTGAAGGAAGCAAAAATGCGCCTTGGTGCCACAGGGGAGGACAACGTGCTTATCGAAAGCGCACGCCTTCGCCTTGAGCAGGCGGAGCTGAACCTCTCGTACACAGAAGTGTGCTCTCCGGTGAACGGGCATGTTGTCAACGTAAGGATCAGCCCCGGAGATTATGCCGTGGCAGGCCAACCTGTGATGGCGGTTGTGGATGACCGGAGTATTCATGTGATGGCAGCGTTTAAGGAGACCCAGCTGAAATCCATTGAGATAGGGAGCCCTGCCACGGTGTCCCTCATGACCATGCCCGACACCCCCCTGACGGGTCAGGTTAAAAGCATTGGCTGTGCCATTTCTCCCAGTGAGTTTTCTGCCTCAGGTGGGCTCGTTCCAAGCCTTCCGGCTGTATTTGACTGGGTCCGCCTGGCCCAGAGGGTGCCGGTGGAGATAACTTTTTCATCAGCAATCAAGGGTCTGAGGGTCATTCCCGGAACTACGGCATCGGTCGCCATCCGCACCGGATCCTGACACATCGCAAGGAGAGTAACATGCATATGCATATAAGACAGGCGGGGTATGCGTTGCGTATGGGGCTTGCTGTGGCGGGGGCTCTGTATGCTTCGCTGTGGCTTAGACTGGACAATCCCTATTGGGCACTCACAACAATTCTCGTAGTTGAGGGGATGAATTATGGTGCCGTTTCAGACAAACTCTTTAAACGCCTCATTGGAAATATCGCGGGAACACTAGCCGGGCTTCTTCTCGTCGGTCTTCTCTCCCAGGCAGGCCTGGTCTACGCCCTGGCCTGCGGTTCACTGGCCATGTTCGGAACCTACGCCATGCTGGAAACACGGCATCCTCAGTTCTGGCGTTGGGCTGTTGTGGCCGCCGGGCTTGTGACCCTGACCCGAGTTGACACACCAATTATAGCGTTTTATCTGGGCATGGACCGTGTCTGCGGTGTGTCCATCGGTCTTGTGGCCGTGGTTATCTCCCATCAGGCGATTTTTCCCAGATATGCAGGCGAGGATTATCGGGACAACGTCATTCGTCTCATTGAAAAACTCTCCGAATTGTCCAGCCTACGAGCCAATCAGGCAATCCAGGATAGCATTGCCCCTTTGCTTCAACCTGGAGATTTTTCCGGCTCCATTGCTCTGCTGCGGGATGAACTGCGCCACGCCTGCCGTGACACGGAGGCATTCCGAAAAAAACGTATGGGGCATGAACGCGTTCTATCTATTTTGGACGATCTGGCCACTCACCTTACTCTGATCTGCACCGAACCGCCCTCAGCCTCATTTGACTTGAAGTCCCGAAGCCTTTCTGCATGCTATCTTCGCACTCTGGCAAACAGGCTGAACACTCTTCGTACGGCACTGCCTCATATGGGCGAGCCACCATGTCCGTTTCATGGTGACAACGATCCCGGGCCTTTGCCATCTACCGCATTCCAGGGCCCCTGGTGCGAATTAATTCCTTTGGCCCATGAGTGTCTGAACCGCCTTGAATATGAAGCCAGGCAATGTCCCTTTACTGAGGCTGCTTGCACGCAGACGGCACCCCAACCAAGAAGGGAGAATCCTTACGGAGGTCCCTTTCACAGCGCATTAAAAGCACTTCTTGCCGGAGCAGCAACAACCCTTGGTATGATTCTCTGGCGGTGTACGGGCTGGCCCGGAGGCTCCGGGATCCCCCTTCTTGGCACCCTTCAGATCATTTTCTGCACAGCAGGACCCGCACTGACATTGCCGTTTGTTGTTGTCATTCAGTTTGTTGCAATCGTTTTGAGTGCGTTGCTTCTTTTTTTCGTCCTCCCGGCCATCCACAGTACCGAGTTCTTTTTTATTGTGATCGCATCGATTTTTACGTTCTGGGGATGGGTCATGCACGCACCCAACCCCCGCATTCGGGGCTTAGGGATGCTGGTGGGGGTGCTTATGAACAGCTGCGTCTACAGCTATTCAGCGAGTATGGCTTCATTTGCCGTCGTCACAAGCTATGCCTGGTGTATGGTTGGAGGCACTTTGGTCTCCGGGCCTCTCATCGCGCTTTTTTACCCCTCGTCCCCCAAGCGTCGGTTCCACCGGTACGCATCCTGTTGCCTTGAACAGATCAGGCTGGCCCTTTCTACGTCATCATCGAAAGAAGCCCTTGAAAGCCTTGATACAGCTCGGCAACATGCCCGGCTCATGATGGCATGGGCCGGGCCCGCCAGCCGTGGGATGTGCCCCACCAAAGCAAACCATGCCGCCATGGCGGCGCTGGCTGCGGATAGCCTTTCAAGGTGCCTGGTCCATGGATTGGCTCTTGGGAAGGGGGATCACAAACGCAACGGAATTATGGGCGGTCCCTCTAATCAGGCCTCAACAGAACTGCGCCGGATTTATCGTGGTCATGCAGACCAGCTTGCCATGGGGCGTATGCAGCCATAAGTACCTTGGCCTGACTCGTCGTATACCTTTGCCAGAGATCAGCAAGGCGACCCGGACATCTTTCGTTGACACCGGTTGTTAAGATTTTTACATATAGGCACCTCAAGGCAAAGCTTCAATAAACTGTAACAGGCGGACGGTAACATGAAAAAAGAAGAGATGCTTCAAGCACAACTCTCTTATGTACGTGAACATCAAGATATTGATGAATCCCTCTTTGAGAGGACAATGAACTGGTTTCTGGAAGTGGAGCGACTCCACGAGATGCTGAAGCTGCTGACGGAGACCATCAGCGGCCAGCCAAAGGGTCGTTTCGATATGCTCAGGGGGCTTTTTCTTCACCACGAAGGCATCATGAGACCCGCTGAGCTTGCCATTGTGGCCGACATGACCCGGGCATCCTCTTCCCACAATCTCGACATTTTGGAACGGGACAACCTTATCCACCGAAAAACCGACCCCAACGACCGACGCTCAGCCATGGTCAGTCTGACGCCAAAAGGGCACAAGCTCATGTCCGAAATCCTGCCCAGTTACCTGAAAGCCATTGAAGCCGTTGCTCAAACCACCTCGTCTCCCTTAACCGACGCTTCGGTTCTAAGAATCAAAGGCTACAACGCCCACATTGAGTCCCTGGTCCAGTCCATTAAGGATTCCCAAAATAAATAGTCACATCGGGCTTTCGCCTTACCGGGAACATGTGATCTTAGATATGAATCAGATATAGCCCGGATATTTCACGAGTCGCGCGCACCCATATTCAATGTACCAGAGCCGTAGACGTAGTGATTTACCTCAACGTTCTGGCAACGCAGGAGATGGGTATACTCGACTCGCGCGAGGGGTGAGAAACTCGATCAGAAAACGGTGAATTACAATTTGCAGTTTTGAAGCATGGCGATTTTTTCTCCATAACCAGGCGTAATGACATTTATCTTTTTTAAGATCCTCGTTTTCTTATGAAATGAACGGGATAGGCTCTTTTTTGAGTATTCACTCAGGATATGAAGAGCCTGTCCCTTTTATTTTTTCCTTTGATAAATCTGATTTCCTGTGAGTTCAATTCTCGGTTGATAGTTCAGAGGGGTAATAGAAAGAGACAACATAGACTTGACCTCTCTTTCTCCTTGTGAAATGCTTCTCTTTCGCAAAGAAGAAAAATAGCTAGCATGAAGTCAAATCTTTTAGCGTGCACCCCAGTTGAGGCCCAGGTTTTGATATCCCGAACGAAGCGCCTTGAGTTTTCCCTGATGTTCTGGTCCGATTAAGTATTTGGTAGATGACGTCCCCCCTTTGTAGGCTTGCCTCCGCAGGGATGTGATAAAATCACATCCGATCATGTTGTCACGTCACGTTTTGATGCAAAGATAAGGGAATTCTTCAAGGTGTTCTTTCCGATTTGATCCAGGTCCTTTTAGCGGTTGTCGCGAGTAAATCATGGCCGATAATTCAAAGAAAAATGCTCTGCTTTACACCAAACTTCAAAGGCCCCCCGTTGCGCCCGATATTGTGCGGAGAAGCCGTTTGCTTTCTCTGCTGGAAGAGGGGCGACAGCGCCCTTTGACCTTAATATCGGCACCGGCCGGTTACGGAAAGAGTACCCTGGCCAGTCGCTGGGCTGCAGCCTGCGACTGGCGGGTCGCGTGGCTTTCGTTAGACGGGGAGGATGATGACCTTCGCCAGTTTCTTACTTATTTCCTTGCTGCTGTTCAAGAGGCGTTTCCGGAGTATCGTTTCAATACCGAAGTCCTTCTTGATGCCGGACAGCTTCCTTCCGGCACCGTCCTTGCCCGATACCTTCTGAACGATTTTAATGGGCTGCCCGAACCCTTGGGGCTTGTGCTTGATGACTACCATTACATTACGGAGCCATTGATCCATGAAGTGGTATCAGCCCTGCTGAAGCATCCGGCCAGGCCTTTGTCTCTTGTGGTTTTGTCGCGGAGCGAGCCTCCGCTACCCGTCGCCACCATGCGGGGACGCGGGCTTGTCACGGAGATCGGGGCGTCGGATCTGCGGTTGACCATGGCCGAAGCAGCCGCCTTTATGGAGCGTCTTCTCTCCGCTGGGGTGGATGAAAGCACTGTCTCCATTCTCGAAGCCAAAACCGAAGGCTGGGCTGCGGGGTTGCGTCTGGCCGGGCTCTATCTGGATGGCCGAAGTAAGCCCAGGGAGGATGCACAGAAACTGGGCGGCGGTACGTTACATATTGCCAAATACCTTCTTGCCGAGGTGGTTTCAAATCTTGACTCGGACACGATTTTCTATCTTCATGAAACCGCGATACTGGATCGGTTTTGCGCACCCCTTTGCTGGTACATGCATCAGCAGCGCTTTACCTCTCAAGGGAGAGAAAACGCAGAAGCTTTTATCGAAGGCCTCGTGGAAAATAATCTCTTTACCCTGGCTCTGGACGGGGAGGGATACTGGTTCCGATACCACCATCTCTTTCGTGATTTTCTGAACGGGATGCTCGAAAAAGATGTGTCCAGTGAAGAAATCTTCGCATTGCACCGGGCTGCGGGAAACTGGTTTGCCGAAAACAACCTTTTGGAAGAGGCCGTTCACCACCTGCTGGCATCCGGAGACATTTCCGGGGCCGTGGCGCTGGTGGTGGGCAAACGTCACGACTTGCTCAACAGCTCCCAGATAATCCGACTGGATCGCTTGCTGGGCATGCTGCCTGAGAGCGCCTGTGCGAAAGATCCGCTGGTTGCCACCACAAGGGCATTCATTTGCATTGAGCAGGGGAATTATGCAGGAGCCCAGGGTTGGATGGACGAGGCGGAAGACAGGCTGGAAGGTCACTTGCAGGGCTTGGGTGCCCATATCGAATTGACGAGCGAGGTACGCGTGCTTCACAACCTGATGGGGCTTTTTACAGCCTCGGCGGACAGAAGTCGGTTCTACGCCCGTGATGCCTTTGGGGAGTTACCAGCGCAGGCCATATTTATAAAGGCATATGAGGTGGGGATATCGGCTTGCTTTTACCAGATGCGGAGAGAACAAAGGCAAGTCGATTTTGTGATTAAAGAGGCCTTGGCCAATCCAAAGTGGCCAGCCAATATACAGGCACGGATCTATTTTCATCTTTGCATAGCGCTCTACATGAACGGGGACCTGCCGGGTGTCATGCGAACCGTGTCTGCGTGCCGGCGATTTGTCGGGGACGCCTCATTCCATCACACCAGGGCCTATGCACATTACTTTCAGGGAGTGGCCTCATATCTGCAAAACGACCTCAAGGAGGCGGAAACAGACCTGTTAAACGTTCTGGATGCACGCCACACGGCCAATGCCTCCTATGTGGCTGAGGCCGGTTTTATCCTTTCATGCATTTACCTCTCGGGTGGCGATGAGACGGCCGCCCAACTGGTTCGTGAGCAGATTATTACGCATTGCCGCCGGAATGGTCATGAACGGATAGCATCCATTGCTTTAGGGTTTGAAGCGGAGACCGAGGTTAGACAGGGAAACCTGGAAAAGGCCCGACGAATCAGTGCCCACACAGATTTTAACGGGCGCCCACCCTTGTGGTTTTTTTACGTTCCTCAGCTTACACCCATCAAATGCCTTATGGCCGAAGCCACCCAGGAGAGCCTGGATCAGGCATATACCCGACTCAGGGAACTGGAAGGTCGGATGCACAGCATCAATCGGGTCAACGTATACATCGAGGTTTCAGCGCTTTTAGCTCTTGTCTGCCACATGCAAGGGGATGGTGTTGCTGCCAAGGGGTACATGACGGTTGCTCTGGACCTGGCGGAACCCGGGGGATGGATTCGAAGTTTTGTGGATTTGGGACCTTCCATGACGGCTCTGTTGACATGCTTTGTAAGCGATCACAACGAGCATTTCTTTGGGCAACAGGTTCTGGCGGCCTGTCTGGAATCGGGGACCGTGGGGGAGGCATCGGCCAGGAGTTCGGCGATAAGGAAGCAGGCCTTTGTCCAAGGCCCTGTCAATTTGCTCACGCAACGCGAAACCGAAATCGTTCCGTTACTGGCCGAGGGAATGAGCAACAAAGAGATCGCCGAGATATTGAATGTCTCTGAGGGTACCGTCAAGACTCACCTGAAGAACATATTTAGAAAACTGGGGGCAAACAGCCGCATCGACGCACTGAACAGAGCTCGGGAATTGGGTCTGTTTATCGTAACATGAAGGTCCTCAGTTCATCTGGTGCGTCGCATATGCTGCCTCTGAACTACTTACTTTTTATTAGGATTCGATGGATCTACCCCGAATGGGGGAAACGGACCTGGGCAAAATACCCCATTCGGGGAATTTTCATGGCAGCGCAATGCTGTCTATGTTGTTGGTATTGTCTCCACTGCCAAAGGAAACCTGGTTGTCACCAATTCTCGATAACGAACTGTCGCTGATTGACGACTGGCACCCTGTGGATACCAGGGCGAAAGCTGTAAGGGTCATAAGAGCTTTTAATGCGGGCGTTTTCATTGTTGGTTTCCTTTCGCTTCAAAAGAATCAGGCTTTCTTGGCGTCATTGACGCTTGGGTTGATAAGTCGATCGGTCCACACAGGAATCTCCCCCACAGAAGCAAAAAAAATTTGACGACTGACATGTTGATGAAATCCCGGAGCTGGATTCATGTGAACCCGGCTCCGGGATGAGGACGTTTTTCAAAAGGCGCAGGCTAATCCTTTCCCGGATTTCAGGCGAGGTGCTGTTGAATTCGAACTCATCACCGAAAAAGGTGGCGTATGTTCGGATGCATAAAGGCCGGAAAACCGTGTTTACGAATTATCCATTGCCTGTTGTATTGTCCTCCGGTCAGCTCTCTGGGTCATTGTAATGCACAGTGTCCATAGTGAGTGAAATACGGGCATGCCTTATACTTTTGTCGAAGTGGTTCGTGTTATTGTATGATTTTGTGTAGAAGTAGTTAATCCCCTGGTGACCATAATAGTCTATAACTGCGGTTCGGGTCTCGTCGGCTTTGGCGTACCAGACGCATTCGGAATCGGGTTTGAGGAGCTGGGTGGAAAGGGACGGCCAGCCTCGGACCCGCTCCCCGTTGGGGAAATTAAAATAGAAAAATTTGGCCATGTCACTGTTCCAGTACTCTTCATCAAACAGGTTTAGGGCGTTGATCTCGGTGTCGCCCCCCACGATGTTGGCATTGTGATAGAAGATGATACCGTTGTCTCCTCTGGATTCTGTTAACGTTCTGAAGTCCTTGGATTCTTTGGTGTGGCTTGCGTTCTGGCCGTAGGAGAAGCTGAGGCTTCCTTCGGGCCCTTCGGGGCCGCCGCCCCCCGTGAAACCGATATCCCAACTGTAACCGGCACTGATGGTGACGCTATTCGCCTGATTGATGGGAACATAGTCCTGGATGAACCCTAACGCGTCGTCAACAGGGTTGAATTCGACGGCTGTCACGGATTGTGCCCAGCCCCTGTGTTTATGGTCGTTGCGGATCATCTGTTCTCCACCAGGCACAGGATCGAATCCGAATCCTCCCACCACCGTGTTGAGTATCTTGACCTTGGCTGGTTCGTCGGCTGCGAGCAGCTTGAAGGTAGTCGAGTACCTGAAACGAAGTTTTTGTGTCTTGTTTTGTTGTTCTTCAGACGGATCATTTTTGACGTTGTTGATCCAGTCACTTTCCCAGATGTGGGACCATTTACGGTTGTCCGGAATGTCGCTTTGCTGGAAAGGATCATTTTGCAATGTCTCGAGCTTTCGGTTCACGGATTCCATGTCACCAAGGTCCTCAACAAGGCGAGTCTCGAGCCTGTCGTCCGTGATTTCTGTTGTGGTGGCTGTCGGAAGGGGAGACTCCTGTTGTATCGCTTCCTCCTCGCCGTTGCCTCGTTGGTCCTCCGGGATTTCAGTTTGAACCACTCCACATTCTTTACTTGTTGCGGATGGATCCATGTAGGACACGGAGTAGAAGAATCGGCCTTTTCCCTGGACAATAAGTGCCGCTTCAACTTTTTCTGCGCCACAGCCGGTCAGCTCCGTGAGAAGCTGGGCTGTGGGGCTTTCAATGATGATGGGAACGCCCCTTTCAAGTGCATTTGCCACACGGTTGTCCTGGGTTACTTGGGATTCACCGAAAGACTCGGTATCGATGAACAAAAGGTTGTGGCCGTCGACCTGAGACGTCCGGGGGGGGGCGTTTTGACGAATTCACCAGAGACGCTGTTGTTTTTTTCAAGGGCGTCTCGGAGGGCGGAATGCTTGTTGCTCAAGATAACCAGGTTACGATTCATGACTTTTGACTCCTTTCACGTTATGGTGTTGATGAATTATCGCCCCGGATCAGGCATCGGGATTGATGGACCTAACCCTTAAAGCGAATGGGGCCTGTAGAAATCGTTGAATAATGAATTAAGGTGTGTTCTCTTTTTTTGAGACTTGAGTTCTAAAACGTTTGATTTTGTTTTCAGGTGCCTTTTATCTACTGGGCTGTATGAACCGCTTATGTCTTTTTCGCAAAAGGATAACGTAATTAACTTTCTGGAGGGCGATCAGAGGTGTTTGGTTCTCTTTTAACTCAGAGTCATTGATGGGTAAATCCCCCAAAAGGGAGGTTTTTTAGAATTTTTTCTACCTATTTGGGGGTAGGTTGTGCTGCAGTGGCTTGAAAATTAAAAATTTTTGTCTTGAATGGGTGGGGGGCGAAACGGAAATTTACTTTTCTATTAGCTCTTTACAAATAGATAAAAGATTTCTGGGTATGGCAAACTGAATTGCAGCGATGCAATAGAGATTCAGGTTTCCATGCCAAAGCCAAAAGGATTGTTAGTGTTGTGGAGTCTATCTCTTGGGGAGTGGTTTTTGCCTGCCGACGATAAAGTTGATAACGTATCGTGTATGAATAATTTATGTCTTTTTGAGTTTTTAGACTAAGCTACGGGATGGGTAATTCCCCCGAAAGGGGGAATGTTTGTGTATCTTCCACTTTTGGGGGAAAGAGCTTCTATCTATTCAGAAAAACGTTGTTTTTGGGGCGGGTAGGATCAGGTAGAGAAATGCGAATATAAACCAGCAAACTAGGGGACGGACAGTCTCTTTATCCATCAAGCTGCTTTCTTATTTTTTGAAGCAGGTTCCCCATCATGATGGGCTTTTGGATGTAATCTGCGATACCGGATTCCTGTAAATATTCAACAGACAGTGGCTCGATGTCACCGGAACACAAAATCACAGGGAGCTTCGGGCGACAGCGGAGGATTTCCCGGGTGAGTTCAGAACCCCTCATGCCCGGCATGGTCATGTCCGTAAGGATCAGGTCAACAGTATCCGGAGCATCCTGAAAGAATTCGATTGCTTTTGCTGCATCGGTAAATGCCTTGACCGTATAGCCATGTCGAGACAAAATCTGGGACAGACTCTCTGTGATTTTGATCTCATCATCGACAACAAGTATCGTTTCATCACCTCCGGTGATCGGCTCTCGGCTGATATCTTTCGGTGCGGAGCTGATGTCATGTTTCAAAACAGGCAGGTATACCCTAAAGGTCGTTCCTTTTCCTGGAAGGCTTTGGGCATGGATATGTCCCTTGTGGTCCTTTACAATTCCATGGACAACAGACAACCCAAGGCCTGTTCCTTTTCCTCTCTCCTTTGTCGTGAAATAAGGGTCGAAAATTTTTTCTATGATTTCCGGGTCAATTCCACAGCCGGTGTCGCTTACTTCAAGAAGAATGTAGTCGCCAGGTTTTGAGGGCGATTGAGCTGCACCCGTTTCGTTGTCCCTGATGTGGGTATCTGTCAGGGCTACGCGCAGGGTCCCTCCGTTTTTTTCCATGGCATGATAGGCATTTGTGCAGAGGTTCATGATGATCTGGTGAATCTGGGTCGGGTCTGCATGGATGGTGCTTTTTGAGGCAAGGACGCTTTCGATTTTGATTGTCGAAGGAAGGGCGGGCCTCAGCAGCGTGATTGTCTCTTTAACAATATGAAGAGGTTGCAGCGTCTGCTGTTTTGATTCTGACCTGCGACTGAACGTAAGGATCTGGCTGATGAGCTCTTTGGCTCTGAGCCCCCCTTTTGAGATTTGGTCCAAGGCGTCTTTTATTTTGTCGGGCTTGTCGAGGTAAAGCCTTGCCAGATCGGTATACCCAAAGATGATGGTAAGGATATTGTTGAAGTCATGGGCAATGCCTCCTGCCAGGGTCCCGATGGCTTCAATTTTCTGGGCGTGGGAAAGGCTGGCTTCCAGTTGGCGACGCTGGGTGATGTCCGTGCCGATGCATAAAATTTCATGGAAATGGCCTTGATGATCGTTTATGGCTCGGTTGCTCCACTGAATGGATACGGTTCTGCCGTCTTTGCAGATATTTTCATTTTCCATGAATTCATAATCTTCCGGAAGTTTGAAGGTTTTCTTATCTGCAGTGATGAAATGGTATGATTGCGCAGTTTCCGGGGAGAGAATCATGTCCAGTATGTTTCGGCCATAGATCTCGTCTCTGGTATATCCAAAGAGGTCCAGGCCGAACCGGTTGAGGAAAAGGACCCGGCCGCTTTTATCCATTCTGAGGATAATGCTGTTGGCATTCTCCACCAGATCTTTGTATTGTTTCTTTTGAGAACGTAACTCACGGGTTTTCTTCTTTACCTTGTTGTTAAGCGCTCGGCTTAGAGCCGCCAGCAGGGCTGAAATAATGATAATGGCTCCCACGGTATTGGTGAGCCAGCGTGGGATGACGGTTTTTTCATACGCAGCGTTTGCTCCCATCCAATAGAAAAGCCGCTCGTGGTAGTAGGAGTTGTAAACTTGTTTCCACCGATGCAGGTACGTATCAATGACTGTGAGCTTGTCACCATGGAACCCTTTCTTTGAAGCAAAAAAGAGAGAAAAAGGGGAAAATTGGATTGAGCTTGCAACCAATTTGAAATCTCGAGCATGTCTGAGGCCGAAGTGTTGCGAGGTCACTCCGGCTGCAACCGTACCTGCCTGGACCGCACGGAAGACATCTTCACGTGTGGGCATGATCACAATGTTGCAGTGGACCCCCATGGACTCCGTGGTTCTGATGAAGTTATGTCCATTCATGTCATTCTCTTCAACGGCGACATGCAACCCCTCCAGGTCCTGGATGCTTTCGATGGAAGTGCCCGGTTTTAAAAAGATCTGCCCCCATTCGTCAAAGACGGATTCATGATTGAAATCCATGGTCCGCTGACGTTTTTCTGAAAAGCCGATGTGGGCGATGAGATCTATCTCTTCCCGCTGCAACTGTTCTAACCCCTCTGACCAACTGCTGGAGGTAAACGTTACCTTCCAGTGTTCCTTTGACGCAATTTTGTTTATCAGGTCCGGATAGATACCCAGGGCCTCGCCGTCAGGGCCGGTAAAACAGAAAGGGGGGGTGTTGTAAATACCAACCCGGAGGGTGGGAGAAGGCTCTAGGCCACTTACAGCCTGAAAATTGGTAACATAGAGGATCAAAATGGCGCAGACAATTGAATATGTGTATTTCATGATTCTTGCTTTGTGTTCATCGGCGATGGACGCGGTGATGTTGAGTCTATGGCTCTCTGCGTGAATGTATCGAATAATTATCGCTGATGTTAATTTTTTAATTTCGACAGATTCGACAGAGAGGTTTTCCGGTAAGTTTCTATCACGATCGATCTTGTACCCCTATCAATCAAGGCGGATGACAATATACCCTGTTCGGTATCAAGTCAATGCATACTGGTGTAAAATGTAAGCCCCTTAAAACAGGCATGGGACGAAAATGGTGTATCCAATTATCAGTTTTTATCATTGTTGTTCAACTGCATGATTATAAAGGTTAATGGTTGATGCCAATCCATGTCAGGTAATTATAATGAAACAGGCTCGTTGCGATGGCCTGGGTTGCCTTTTTTGATTTTTTTTTCGGATCAATTCAATTTCAACATGTTTAAGCATTTGCAGGGACGCATTATCGATTTTGCACAATCGTTATCCCATGGAAGATCCGGGGGTAGAAGAAGGCTCCGTGTGCTGATTTCCAATGAGCCTGCCTTGCCCAACTCCACTTGGTTCCGGGGTATCATAAAGGCCAGGTTTTCAGGGGTTCCTTTTATAGGGCCCTGTGATGTTGCCCCTCGGGTTTTCCCGGTTGGGGATGACCCCGTAGTCGTAGTGGAAGTTGATAGCGCTAAACAAGATAGACTCAGATGGGTAAAGATGATGGTGATTCAGTTAAAACGCTGCATTCGTGTCTCCATGTCTGCGGTGATCCAGAGTCTGTGAGGACTCATATCCAAAAGGTGTTGTCTTTCTGGTGTGAAGGTTTTTTGAGCTGAAGAAAGCAAAATTGATGCCATAGGAGTACTGAAAAGGGGGGTATTCCGAAGACAGAGCAATGGCGGCTGCTTTGATAAAATGCGATGATAATGAATTACTTTTTCGTTGATAAATGATTTGTTTTTCGGCTGTTCAATTCCTATAAAACGAACTTTTTTTTATTTTTCAGTATGGCGTGATCGTAGAATAAAGGTTCAGCTCGTGGATTCTAAAGTAGTCCGTCATACCGGAAAGAGAAAAGGTCGAAAAAACGGACCGGTATTTTCTGATAGATTTCGAGATATCGTCTGTGACTTAATCTGTTGTGTTGGTATTATGACTGAATAGTGTTGAGATTCGCTATTGGGTATGGACATGGACATGGACAAAAAAGAAAAAAAGGGGACAGGCTCTTGAAGGGAGGGCGTTGCTATGATGTGCCCGGACTATTCGATTTGGGTGTGGAGGGCGCCTCGACGCGGCTCAGGGCATTCCTTGAACTCCAGATTATGCCTGGTCGTATATGATACGAGGGCAAATCGAAGGAGGCCTCACTCCGGAACTTCAGGCTCCGATTTATTATCCCAGGCGCCCACGGTACATCCCGGAGCGCAGTCCATTAATCCCTCATAGCAAGAGCCTGTCCCCCCCTACTGCTACTACTATTTGAGTCTGCCTTTACAATTTTTCAAAAATAGGGCACTCAATTGAGAGTTCCCAAGACTAATAGATTTTACCGTTTAAACGAAGGACTCGGAGATAACATTGAAAATTAATTTTACAAAAAAAGAATACAGACAGCTTCTTGATCTTGTTTATATTGCCAATTGGGTAATGAATGCTCGAAACATAGAAAAAGACACAAAAACAGAAAAATACGATGAACTTGTTCAAAAAGTATATTCGTTTGCCGGTGAGTTTAAATTTTCCGATTTAATTGAATTTAATAAACAGCTTGAAGGGTATTACCCAACAAATAAATATGAAATGGATGGGGATGTCCACCAATTCATCGATGAGTACGATGATGAGTGTTTTTGGGAATCATTATATCAGGAACTCGGTAAGCGTGATTTCATTGAAGAGGTTGGCATGGCAGAGGCAGAAAAAATGGAACCGATTGATCGATTTACAGCAATCAATGAACGCGCTGATAAATACTCACGTGAATTCGAAAAAAACGGGATTAAAAATCTTAAGATCATCTAACTGTGCCGTATGACCCCAAAGGGTTTTGTGGATTCAAAGGTGATAGACGGTTTTTGTTTGGGGCGTCTGGCCGGTTGCTACTTCAGCACCATAAGGACCAAGGAATGAAACCAATACATATCAAGGAATTCGTCCCCCAAGAGCGGGCCGAAGAGAAAATCAAATTGCTGCCGGTGTTCCTTGAGATCTGGAATGCCCCGGAAAATCTGCCCTGTTTGTCTCCGGCCCTGCTTCCCTTTGAATCGGAGATGGTGAGTATGTGGCTTGCTAACCATAAGGATCAAGGGGGGAGGTATTTTTGCGCACTGAACGATCAGGGCGAGATTCTCGGGGTGTTAGTGGCCAAGGTCAGCCCGTTGGAGGGGTTCGAAATCTATGGTGTCGGGGTATTTCCGCATCGCAAAGGTGAGGGAATCGGGCGCAGATTGGTTGAATACGCCGTTCAGGTTGCAAGGTCACTCCATTTCAAGGCTCTTCGGGCACTGGTGTTTGCCGATAACACGGTCATGCTGTGCCTGTTGCTCACGTCGGGCTTTGTGCCCACCGGCATGCATTATCATGTGAGAGCGGATGGTGCCGATGCGGTTGTTCTCACAACGTATGTTTAGCCCTGGCTTTCGAGGACCCATCATATCAACGAACAGGCACCGGTCCTTCCTGCCTGGGGATGGGCAACAGGCGAATGGTGAACTTTATGGACGGCGTGTTTTGAGGGCATTGCCTGTTCGTCACGAATAGGAATCTATCCGAGCCAAGACGAATTATACCCGGTTCATGAAGTCATTGGGGCCATGAATCGTGTGCCCATACCCACCTTTCATTGGCTGATCAGCCTTTCAAGTAAGGCAATTATCTGATTTGTTATCAAGGTCGTAATCACAAGAAGGAATTAGGTATGAGTGGGGTTGGAATTGTTCATTACACGAAAAATGATGAACCGGGGACATTAGTCGCTGAATGGTGCCATTCAGAATATGGGAACGGTACAGGCGTTGCAACCGGAGGCCCGTCCAAAGGGTTTGAGGGCCATTACCGCATCATTTATTATGACGATCAGGGGAACCTGCAAGCTGAGCGCGAACTGGACATTAAAAAAAGTGGCGCTCAGTATCAGGTCTCCTGGCTGAATAACGGGGACGTGAGCGCTGTAGGCATTGGCATTGAGACCTCAGGCGGTCTATCTGTGGGGTACCGGGATTAGCAGCACGCTTTGGTTGATCACCGACCCCTTGGCTTCATTATGCATTGGCCGTGTTCTATGGATTCATATTATTTACCCGAGGCCTAATGCTCCGGCCTACTGTACGATGGCCTATTACGTCGAAGCAGGAGATACCACCACATGAATTATCATGACCTGTTGATGAATCGAAGATCCGTCAGGGACTATGAAGACCGGCCCGTTCCACACGAACTTATTGAGTCGATGATCCGGGAGAGCACCCTCGCGCCCAGTGCGGGCAACGGGCAGCCCTGGGAGTTTATTGTGGTCCACAGAAAGGAGATGCTCAGGCGTATATCCGATGAGAGCAAAAAAAACATTTTAAGCCGCATCGCCGCCAACCCGGATGACTATGCCGGGAAATATCAGACGATGCTTGAGAATGACGCCTTCAATGTGTTTTACAACGCCCCCTGCCTTGTGATGGTCCTGGGACGATCCGGATTGAAGAATCTGCATGTGGACTGCGCCCTGGCCGCAAGTTATTTCATGATGGCGGCTACCCGCCGGGGCCTTGGGACATGCTGGGTCAATCTGGGTACCGAGATCAAGGCCCCGGATATGATCAGGGACCTGGGCATACCGGAAGACAGCCAAATCGTCGCTCCCATCATTATCGGTTATCCGACATCCATTCCTTCGGCTCCCAGGCGCAACGAACCCAACATCATTAAGGTTATTGTTTAGCCCGGATACTTCATGGGAAAACGCCGGTTCTGCGATAACAGGTAATTAACTATTAACTAACTGGGGACAGGCTCTTTTTTTTCTGTTGCACGGACTGCAACAGACGGTATGGAAACACAAAAAGGACGGTTGCGTATGAAACGTGTGTATGTGCTTGTGTTTGACGGGTATGCGGACTGGGAACTCGGGAACGTCCTTGCTGAAGTTCGGCGGTTGGGCAAGGCCGAGGTGGTGAGCGTGGGGTTTACCGACGACATCGTTGTCTCCATGGGGGGATTGCGGGTGATCCCGGATATGTCCCTCTCCCGGGTTGAGCCGGGTGATGTCTCCCTGTTCATCTTGCCGGGTGGCTACCTGTGGGAGCAGGGGTATCCCACGGATGAACTGGAGCCGTTTCTCAAGGGGTTGGAGGCGTCCGGCATACCCCTTGCCGCCATCTGTGCGGCCACCACGGTTCTGGCACGAGCCGGGATTCTGCGGGGGCGGCGTCATACCAGCAATTCGCCTGCGTACCTTGAGAAAATGGTCCCAGAGCACATCGAACCCGGGTTCTATGTGGAGACCCTTGCCGTACGGGACAGGCAGGTGATCACCGCAAGCGGGCTGGGCGCCGTGGAATTTACGGTGCAGGTATTGGAAGAGCTTGAGTTGTCGACACCGGAGACAAGGAAGATCTGGTTTGATGCTTTCAAGGAGGGAAATTTCCCCGACGATTTTGCCCACGACATGTAACCTTGTAAACACAAGGTCGCCGACAGGGCAGGCCATGGACGAAAACAATTTTTTCAGGGAAGGGTACCGTGGATTTGCCCGGCTTGATGTGACGCAACATCCTGCATTTTGTGATGAAAAACTATTGACATCCCCAGGGGATGAAATTATGGTGAACGGTAATAACTAGTTATTGTGCGTTTGTGGAGCGACCCGACAGGATGTTGGCCCATCCTGCCAGGCCTAACCAAAACAACCTTCAAAGGAGGTCGTCATGGCTAAGCGGTTTTTTACACCACCCCCCAATCCATTTCAAGTCGTATTTTCCTCATCATGCCCCACATTAAACCCTTTGACCACACCGGGTTGTCGCGTTACGCGGCCTGTGGGCGTATCTGCGCCTGATTAACGGAGGGGAAGACGCTTCTTCGGAACTCTGCGCGATCTCTCTATGCCCAGTCAACAGTGGCGATGCACCGGGGTTCTCCTTTCTGATCTCACCGAAGATGCGTTTTCTCATCCCTGGATACCTGAGCCTGCTCCCTTTCGTTTGGGGCATGGCCACCCTTACATAAAAAATTCGTCGGATTCACTGATTTGACTTCATTGCCGGCTCCCTGTGGCAGGATTGTTGTCGTCACGGGTGTGACATTGCATTGGCAGCAATGCACGCGACGCGTGAAAACGGCGTCGATTTGTTCAGGCATTTATCAAAACAAACGGTACGGGTGGGCGCCCTGTGGCCGTCACGTACCGAATAGGGAGTCCCGTCATGACATTACCCGAGACACAAACCACCCCCGGAATGTTTTCCGGTGCAGAAGTGTCCGAGCTCTGCGACGCCATCAAAGACATCCATCGCCTTCTGATCTCCGTGGGCGGGTTTTACTCCGAGCTGGACGGTGCCGAAGACCCGGGGGGCAACGGCCTTCAGATTGATTTTAAAAAGTGGGGCATCCGAACCATCACCGAAGACCTCCTCTCCCGCCAGTACCGGATGATCGATCGGATCGTTGAAATTTACAAGGCAGAGCAGGAGAGGATGAAAACATCGGGCAGGGTGCGTCATCGCGTATAGCACGTGGGAGCAAGGCCAAATCCTGGGCTCCGTGCAGGGGGCTGCGCGCTTTGTCTTACGGGCAACTCTGTGCGGTAAAACCCAGAATGGGTATCTGTTTTATGCGGTACATCAACGACCGTATGGGCGAAGCCGTCTTGTGTTTTCATGCTGAGTATGGTCTCATCCCAGGTTCAGACGTGACCACCACGGCCGGAGACGGCTATCGGACGTTTTTCCTCCGCCGAGGGGGTGTGTATTTTTACTTTCAGTAAGGACACCCATGAATCCCCGTACCATTTATCCCATGCCCCAGGACCCTCACACCTGTTTACTGAAAAATACAATCAAGAACAGCCATATAATTGTTGGGGATTATACCTACTACCATGATATGGTCGATCCGTTGAAATTTGAATCGTCCAATGTGCTGTACCATTACCCGGTCAACAACGATAAGCTGATCATCGGAAACTACTGCTCCATCGCATCCGGAGCGACGTTTCTGTTCAACGGCGGCAATCATAAAGCAGAGAGCTTTGTGAACTATCCCTTTGCGATATTCCGAGATATGTGGGAGCAGGATGTTGCCGTTCATGACTCCTGGGACAACAAGGGCGATATTGTCGTCGGCAACGATGTCTGGATCGGGTATGAAGCCGTCATCATGGCAGGTGTAACCATCGGAGACGGCGCACGAATCGGCACAAGGGCCGTTGTTACAAAAGATGTCGAGCCCTATGAAGTCGTGGGGGGCGTACCGGCAAGGCACATCTCCATGCGGTTTGAACCGGATGTCATAGAGCTTTTGCTTCGGCTGGCATGGTGGGATCTTGACATCGACACCTTAAAGCCACTTATCCCTGTGCTCATGAAGGCTGACAGGGCGGCGTTGAAGCAGCTTGTTCACCGGCTCTGCCCAGAGGACTGACGTGATGGTTGAGATTGTGCCATATGAAAATTGCTATCTGTCCGGAATCGTGGACATGATCCTTTCTATCCAACGCGACGAATTTCAGATCGACATAACCCTGGATGATCAGCCCGATTTACTCGATATCCCAGCGTTTTACCAAAAAGGTTCAGGGAATTTCTGGATGGCATTGAAGGGCTCGGAGGTCATTGGGACCGTTTCTCTGCTTGATATCGGTGGGGGGAAGGCTGCCTTGCGGAAAATGTTTGTTAAGCAATCCTTTCGGGGTGCGCAGCGCGGTGTTGCAGGGTGTTTGCTAAAGACCCTTTTGACCTGGAGTGCGTCCATCGGCATAAGTGACGTGTACCTTGGAACGACGACGGCGTTTTTAGCCGCCCACCGGTTCTACGAAAAAAACGGCTTCCTGGAGATTCTGGAAACGGAGCTGCCTCCATCGTTTCCTAAAATGTCCGTGGATACGAAATTTTACAGGCAGATGATCAAACCGAGCTATGTTTTGCCGAAAAGGGCGGATCTCGAAGGGAAAAAATGATACCCATGAACTCATTGACGGACTTTATCCTGGAACTTGATGCCTTAAAGCTCGTAAACCGGCGCACCTATATCGCCGGTGGTGAGCGCCTTGAAAATTCAGCGGAACACTCCTGGCATCTGGCCATGGCATGCTGGCTCTTTGCCACCCATTTGAAGCGGGATGTGTCCATGGAAAAACTCATCAAGCTTGCCCTCATCCATGATCTGGGTGAGATCGATCCGGGGGATACGTTTTTATACGACACAGCGCGCTCTTCAGCCCCAGCCCGGGAACGCGAATGCGTAACGAGGCTGGCGGGCCATAAAGGAAACGCAATCCGGGACCTTTCGGCGCTGTGGGATGAGCAGGAGCTCGGGCAGTCCGGGGAGGCTGCCCTGTTGAAGGTGGTGGATCGGTTGCTTCCTTTTTTGCATAACCTCACAAGCCGGGGGCAGGCGTGGAAGGATCACGGGATTTCCAAAAGCCAGGTTTTGGAAGCGCACGCGTTTATTGAAAATGCAGAACCGGATATCTACGCATGGTTCCTTGAAAATCTGGAAACAGCCGTGAGTAATGGCTGGCTGAAAAATACCTGATACGGATTTCGTGAGGAAGAGTATATTTCGGGCAGGCAATGCAATGGTTTTTTATTGCTTCTTTTTTTTGGATTGAGTAGAACGTATTGTTTGAATTTTGTTTATCTTTACGAAAAACACAAAGGCCTTTTTGCTATGCCCACTGCCCTGAAGTCGAAACAATTCAAGGAACCCTGGTACTCTGCCTATTATTTTCTGAAACAGGATATTGATATCCAGTGCCCTGAATGCGGCGGGCACGCCGTTTCTTCGGGCACGTCCGAATATCTGCTGCCCTGGTATCCAACGAACACGCGGGTGGTCTGTACCAAGTGCCGGTACACGAAAAAATCTTCGAGTTTTTCCTGGTCGGGCCCTGTGAAAGGGTTCGGGCGACGTCCCTGCGGGGCGTGTGGCCACAAATGGGTGAACGCCCGGGTTTGCTGCGATGCGCCGCCGGCAAAACCCTTCAACACGGTGGAGGCCCGCTGCCCGGTATGCGATAAACCCAATGTGGTCGATATCTCATGGTCCATTGATTTTTTCAGCGGCAGGCCCCTGGACCCGTATAACGGGGAACGGCTCTGGTATGTTGATTCTGTCAAAGGCAATGAGATATGGGCTTACAATACAGCCCATTTGACGTACCTGAGAGAGTATATCTCTTCGTCCCTGAGGGAACGGGGGGAGCATGCCGGTAAATATTCGATCATTACCAACCTGCCTGGGTGGATGAAGACAAAAAAGAACCGGGATGATGTGCTGAAGGCGCTGGACAGGTTGATGAAAAAGTAGGGTGAACAGGGCGGGTAAACGGTTCGCCTTTTTTGTCTCGCCTTGTTTGAGTTTACCCTGTCCCGGATATTTTATGGGCAAACGATCAAGCCAAAGCAATATAGCGCTATTACACGTGGTTGATCTGAAAATACAAGCTGTGATTCGAAGTTTTCTGTTTGATTTTTTCACCCTTCGGGCGAGACGCGTGTACCCATCTTCTGCGTTATCCGAACGTTGAGGTAAGCCACGACATCTGCATCTCTGATACCTTGAACATGGATGCACTCAACTCGTGAAATATCCGGTGTCGCTTTTTTGCTTCTGTTTTTCTACGTTTTTCCTGCGCCTCCCCATGCCGATTCTGCATGGGATAATTGAGTAAAAAACAATCTTGCGTTGTATGGCTGATATGGGTAGTATATTGCCGATAAATGAACGTCGTTCCGGTAAAGTAAACAAGGTATTGTTGCTGGCTGTCGCGGGGGGGGAGAGGCATGCACGAATCCGATTTTACTCATAACGGCCCTCTTTGTTTTGTCGCGAGAAGGGGGCTGGGCCACTTTTGGTCACTCTTTCGTGCAATACGGTCATGTCGGCATGCCATGGCGCCGGTTAGCTTCCCAAGGAGTGCGCCGCACCATGATCGAACGGATTCTTGAAAACAGGCTCTGCGTTTTGGCCCTTGCCTTGATGGGGGACTCGTCAGCGATTCTCCTGCTTGCCGTTTTACTCGGGGGGGGGCACGGGAGATGTGTACAAGGGCTATCTGGAAACGCCCAACTGGTTCCTCTTTCCTTTGTTCTGGATTCCGGCGGTGTATCTTTACGGGACGACCTGGAGTCAATTATACTCGTCGATTCGCGAATTCGGTCTGGAGCGGTGGAACCAGACGTTGAACATGATCTACTGGCCCTTTCTCCGGCCCTTGTCATTCCCATTGTCTCTAAGGCCTCTCAAGGGGAAAGCGGGGCAGGGGACACGGGGCAGAAAATGATCCAATGGCTGGTGCCGTTGCTGTTTATATCGCCCATGCTCTTTACCATCATCGTCAGGCAGAAGAAGGTCATGAAACTCTGGGCGATTATTCGTCAGGAAGAAGACAGGGATAAGGTTGAGGCGTACCACAAGCAGCTGCTCTGGCCCCTGGACAGGAACTGGGCGTCCAAGCTCGGCATCATCATCGCCTTTTCCCTGTTAATTTTTCTTGTGGGAGACATGTTGACGGAGATCGGCGTCGACAAACTGATAAAGTAGCATTCTGAAATCCGGCAGAAATAAGGTACGACAATCTGAGATCTCTTACCACTGACTATTAAGGAGAGGGTATGAACGAACTTGTCTATCCGCGCGAACGCTTCCTTGGAACACTCACACTGATACTGGGTATCCTGGTGTGGGGGGGCTTGGTCATCGGCACCTTCGGCGTCGCGCTCATAGCGCTGCTTGTGGGTTTTGTGGTTTACCTTTTTGCTCAATCAGCCCTCATCGCCTATATCAAGGGCAACGGCATCGAGTTGTCCGAGAACCAGTTCCCGGATATTTATGCCCAGTTTACCTATTGCTGCGATCTCCTGAAATTCAATGAATACCCGAAAGCCTACGTCTTAAACGGCAACGGCAGTCTTAACGCCTTTGCCACTAGGTTTCTGGGGGCACATTTTGTGGTGCTCTTTTCCGATGTCGTGGATGCCATGGCGGCCCATGACGACGGCGTCAAATTTTACATCGGCCATGAACTCGGACACATCCGGATGAAACACCTGAGCGGGTTGATGCTTCGCTGGCCGGTTCTCTGGCTTCCCCTCATCGGCGCGGCCTACTCACGGGCCCGGGAGACCACCTGTGACCGTCACGGCCTGGCCTGCTGCAAGACTCCCCAGGGCGCGGGGCGGGCCCTGGCCGCCCTGTCCGCGGGGGCCGAGCGCTGGAAGAACATTGATATCCCGGCTTACCTCCGGCAGAACCAGCAGACGTCGAGTTTCTGGATGTCCTTTCATGAGCTTATTTCCGGGTATCCCTGGGTCACAAAACGTGTCGCCCGCGTGGTCTCGCCCGAAGCCAAGGAGCCGCCGCGAAATGCCTTTGCTTACCTGTTTGCTGCATTTCTGCCCTACTCAGGGCGCATGGGCTCCGGGTTCGGGCTGGTTATCCTGATTTATATCGTGGTCTCGATTTCCGCCGTGGCCATTCCACAGTTCTCCAGCTATCAGGTCAAGGCCCACACGACCTCCGTGATGCACGAAACCCAGTCGGTCCGCGATGCCATGGCAGCGTACTATTCGGCAACGGAGGAGATTCCCACCCTGGAGGATATCGCGGCACCCGAGGTCCTGTCGGACGGCAGCAGCCTTGCGGTGGACTCCTCCAACATGACCCTGACCGTGAGTCTGGAGGAGGGAGATCTCCTGTTCGTTCCCTCCAAGGACGACGAGGGGCATATCTTATGGGAGTGCGCCCCGGGCGAGGGCTTGTTGCCCAATCAGGTGCCTGCGTACTGCCCGTAACTGTGCAGCCGTGTAACGGCTCAGGGTAAAACAGCCACCGGCGCCTATGACCGGGCGGCCCGGATTCCTGAGGACCTGCCCGTCGGGCGATGCCGTCGTCCCTTTATCGCGTCTTAACCCGGATATTTCATGGAAAAACAGACCGGTTGAGATAATGATGAATTATTACAAAATGTTATTGTGATAAAATTAGGCATTTCAAAAACACAAAATGTAATCCGCGGCTTCCTGCTCGATTTTCTCACCCTTCGGGCGAGCCGAGTACACCCATCTTCTGCGTTATCAGAGTCTTGAGGTAAACGACTACATCTGCAACTCTGATGCCTTGACTATGGGTGCACTCGACTCGTGAAATAGCCGGGTTAAGGAGAGCGTTTATGCGTACCTTTTCACGCCATGCAAAAGAGGCACAGGAATCGGGGCCGGTTCTGGCTTCAACCAGGCCGCGCGGACATTCTGGCCCGGGTCGGGGCATGGGATCGGTCCACAGCCTGCAGCGGGCCGTGGGGAACAACGGCATGCAGCAATGGGTGCAACGTGGAGGGGAGACGATGCCCCTGCCCACGGTGACCGTCGGAGGCCCCGGTGGGGAGAAGGCTGAGGAGGAGGCCCATCGTGTGGCCCGGCAGGTGACATCCATGCCGTCATCGGGACCCCATGGGCGGGCCCTGGACGGGACACCGGATATCTCTCCAGCGGGTCCATCCCTGGGGGTGTTGGGCCTTAACACCCCGGGGCGTCCCCTGGAGCCTTCCACCCGGGCTTTTATGGAGCCCCGTTTCGGCCGGGATTTTTCTGGGGTTCGGGTCCACGGGGATTCCGAATCCGCCCACATGGCATCGGCCCTTCACGCCCGGGCGTTTGCCTTCGGGAATCACATCGTGCTGGGGGAGGGGATGCCCTCGGCGGCGTCCGATGAAGGCAGGCAGGTAATGGCCCATGAGCTGACCCATGTGGTGCAGCAGAAGGGTGCTGCCCCGGTCATTGCACGCCTCAGCCCCAAGGATTGCGCCACGAACTGCGGCAAACCGGACCCTGTCAAGCGTCCGGCCACGGGGAAGTATTCCATTACCGCCTTTGCGGATAAAGAGGGGAGCCTTTTCCTGCTCCCCCTGACCCACAAGGTGGGGCACTCCTGGATTCGGCTGGAAGATGACAAGGGGAACTCCTGGACCTACGGGTTCTGGCCCCAGAGCGGGTACAATGCGTCCAACGTCACCGCTGATGTCAAAGGCTGCGTGCATCATCCCGATACAAGTCATACACCCACGGCTTCCCAGCGTTTTGTCATCACCGCCGCCCAGTTTGCCGCCGCCATGAAAGTGGCACGGAAAACCTGCCGCGACAAACCCAGTTACAACCTCTTCGGTCTGCAGTGCACCACCTTTGTCAAGCGTGTCATGGCCGCCGCAGGGCAGGGGGCTTTCGGTGGTTTCGGCCTGATCTGGGACAGTCCCAACGCCCTGAACACCTGGATACGCACCCACGCGTTGCAGCTGGGCACCAGTGTTACGGGGGGAACCTCGGCCCCCGGCAAATCCGGAGCCGGGACCTTCGGCCTGGATCTTTCGTATCGCCATCAGTTTTACTCTCTTCTGGGCACCAAGCTGCGATTGTACGGCCTGGGCCGAGCCGAGGTGAGCAAGCCGGTGACCTCCTTCACCGCCGGTGCCGGTATAGAACTCAACCCGCAGAAGGTCTGGCTGCCGACGCCTTTTCTTGAAGCCGGGGGGATTTTTGGGGATCTGAACCCGGAGCCGGGCCAGTCCGACATCGGGGCGGGGGCCACGGGGTCGGCCGGTCTGCGCTTTAACCTGGACGAGGTGGGGTATGTGGGCGTTGAGTACAATGTGGTGAAGGACTTTGCCCGCGACGATCCGACCCTGCATCGGTTCATGGTGACCGCAGGGTTTCGGCTTTTTTAAATGACAGCCCATGGAGAGCCTCACTGCAGGCCGTGTCGTACGCATGTTGCGCTTGACTATCCCTGCTTGTGGGCTTAGGAAGAGTTTTGCCGCCGGCAGCCAAGTTAAAGATGCCTCCGGCGGCTCAACTTTTAAGAAGTTGTAACTATTCAGCTCAAACAAGCCTCCGGCGGACCTGCCGGGGGCCAAACTTTTAAAAAAGTTTGACAAACAGGTCTTAAGCAAGCCTTTCCAGGCTCCGCCGAAATAATTTCCACTTTTTCGCGTTAGAAACGTTTTTTGCGGAGCTTTTTTCCCAAAAAGCGACCCGCCGGAGGCAAGCTGAGTCGTTACAAAAAGTTTAATAAACAGGTTTGGAAAAAATAAGTTAAATAGAAAGCTCGTTTGCCGGTATGAATTTAACAGTAGCCTTTTTTTACATGCATTAGGTGAATGTAAGCCATGGGATATTCCATAGAACTGTACTTTGATCCGGACTTTGAGGCGACTATCCGGCGGGCATGGGATGCCCTTGCTGCATCCGGGGTGCCCTCCGTTCTCCAGCAAATCGGCGGTCGGCCCCACCTGAGCCTGGCGGTCCTCGCCTCCATCGATGAGACGATGATCCTTGATTTAGTGGAAACGTATTCGAAGGATTTTATCCAATTTCCCATCACATTTCCCGCCATCTCCCTGATCCCCGGGGAGCAGCACACCGTGATTCTTTCCCCGGTTCCGACCCGGTCCCTCCTTGAAATGCAGCAGGCGCTTTACAGGCTTCTGGACGCTTGCGGGCATCCTCCCTTTGGGCGGTATGCACCGGAACGATGGCTTCCCCACTGCACCCTTTCCAAAGAACTCTCCGGCCCGGACGCCATGAAGACCATGGCGTTGTGTCGCCAAAGCCTCGTCACCGGGGCTGCTGAGGTCCGTGAGGTGGGTGTGATCGAGTTCAGGCCGAGGCGAGAGCTCGGTACCTTTTCGTTGCTGACCCCTTAAAGGGGCCACATCCTTCCCGGAATTCCAGATATTTCCGCAGGATGTCCCGGTGCGGGCTTCCTTTTGCGGGCTGCTGTTGTTTTTTACGGCAGCCCGGACATCGCCCTTTTCTGCGTCAGGGTTTGCGGATGATGGTGACGGGGAGGGGCGACAGACTTGACAATATAAGTCAGCGCCCGGCATCAGCGGTTGACTTTTTCATGTCAAGCCCTGTAAACCCAATTGAAGAAATGGTTCGGGTACGACACAGTTTCCTGCTGTGTGATGCCTGGCCGTTTTAAGTAGATGATTTTCGTATCGGCACAAGGTCTCAAGGGAGCCTGGGCGTGTTGTGAGGTACGATGTGTTTTTGAGTGAGCCCTGTCGGTACCTGTCATTGCTATTTTGGAGTTGAAATGTTTCGTTTTTCAGATATGCGGATCCGGTTCAAGCTTATTTTGATTTTTATCATTTCCGGTGCCATTCCGTTGGTGGTCATCGGTTATTTCGGAGCCCGGCTGTCCACGGACTCGCTTCTGGACAAGTCGTTTAATCAGCTCAGCACGGTGCAGGTGATCCGGAAAGGGCAGATCGAGGAGTATTTCGCCGATCGTCATGCCGGGATAGCGTTCATGGCCGAGTCCAAGCGAACCCGTGAGCTGCTGGCGATTCTAAAGTCCAGAAGAGACCTCTCACAGAAAGGGGCGGCCGTGGGACTGGACAGCCGGTCCGCCGACTACTGGCGCCAGGTGGAGCCCTACAGCAAAATGATGGATTCGTATGCCCGGAACTACGGCTATCACGATATTTTTGTGGTGGATGCCGAAGAAGGGGACGTGCTCTTCACCGTGGCCGGCGAAGATGACCTGGGTACCAACCTCAGGTATGGCGCCTACAAGGAGACAGGCCTGGCCGAGGTGTGGCGGGAGGTGGTGGCCACGGGGGAGACGGCTGTTTCCGATTTCGCATCCTTTGCGCCCAGCGACGGACTGCAGGCCCTGTTTCTCGCCCAACCCATCCGGTATGACAACGACACCGTCAAAGGGGTGCTGATTTTTCAGTTCTCTCCGGATCAGGTGACCCACATCGTGGATGCCCGGCAGGGAATGGGCAGCACCGGCGAGTCTTACCTCATCGGAAGTATACCAAATACAGAGCGATTCGAGCTGCGGAGCAATGTTAAAACCATCGGCAGCGGGAAATTCGTGGTGGGTTCCACCCTCAAGAATCCGCCTGAGTATTGGACGCATGCGTCCCGGAGTGGGGCAGAGGGCGGTCACGATACCTATATGGACAGCATCGGACAGGCTGTTCTGGTGGCCTACAACAAGTTGGAAATCCCAGGCCTTGACTGGTACCTTATTTCCAAAATCGACAGGCACGAGGTCACCTTGCCGGTGAGGGCCATCAATCGCATGATCGGGCTGGTGGCCGGACTGCTCCTTGCCTGCATCGGCATCGGGGCGCTGTTTTTTTCCCGTGCCATCACCCGGCCCCTTATTGCCGACATCCGTTTTGCCAAGGCCATCTCCAACGGGGAGCTGGATGCCGTTCTGGACTTAGACCAGAAGGATGAGCTCGGAGGGTTGGCCAAGGCCCTGAACAGCATGGCCCGGAACCTCCAGGAGCTGGACTGGCTCAAATCAGGAAAAGAGGGGCTGGACGACAAGCTGCGCGGGGAACACGACAGCGGGCAGCTGGCACGTCGTTTCACCTCGTTCATGACCCGGCATATGGATGCCCAGATCGGGGCCCTCTACCTTTTGACCGACAACGTCCTTGAGCTCAAGGCAAGTTATGCCTTCACCGACCGCAGCGGTAATTTCAACCGCATCGCCCTTGGCGAGGGCATGGTGGGCCAGGCGGCCATGGAAGACGAGGTCCTTGTGTTCACCGACATGACAACCGATGCCCCTGCCATCAACTTCGGGGCCGGCGAAACCATCCCCTCCAATTTTATTGCGGCGCCTATCTCCTTTGAAGGGATGACCGTGGGCGTGCTGCTGTTGGGCTCGGTGAATCGTTTTACCCCTCTTCAGCGCCGCTTTATCGATCAGAATGTCGAAAACGCCGCCATCTTGTTCAACGCCGCCAAGTCCCGCCAGGTGATCCACGATCTCCTGGAAAAGGCACAGGAACAGCAGGAGGCGCTCCGGGTGTCCAACGAGGAGTTGGAGGAACAGGCCAGGGCCCTGAAGGAGTCCGAGGCCGAACTCCAGGCCCAGCAGGAGGAGTTGCGGGTCACCAACGAGGAACTGGAAGAGCAGACCAAGGCCTTGAAGGAGTCCGAATCCGAACTCCAGGCCCAGCAGGAGGAGTTGCGCGTCACCAACGAAGAGCTGGAAGAGCGCACCCGGGCCCTTGAGGAACAGAAAGACGCCATCTCCGTCAAGAATGCCGACCTTGAAGAGGCCCAGGAGGTGGTGAAACAGAAAGCCCGGGACCTTGAAATCGCCAGCAAGTACAAATCTGAGTTTCTGGCCAACATGTCCCATGAACTGCGGACGCCCCTGAACAGCATCCTGATCCTTTCCCAGCTGCTGTCTCGAAACAAGGACAACAACCTGACGGCACGGCAGGTGGAATCCGCCAAGGCCGTTCACGCCTCCGGCGCAGACCTTCTGGCCCTGATCAACGAAATCCTCGATCTTTCCAAGATCGAAGCGGGCAAGGTGGAGCTGGTCATCGAAGACGTGACCATGGACGGGCTCATGGGCGATATCCGGCGGCTCTTTAAGGATGTGGCCGAAGACAAAAAGATTGCCCTGGACTTACGTGTTGACCCGGGCTGTCCGGACGGGGTCCGGACAGACTCCCAGAGGCTTCAGCAGATCCTGCGGAACCTGTTGACCAACGCCTTTAAGTTTACCCAGCAGGGCACTGTTTCCCTTGCTGTTTCCCGGCCTGATCCCGCACTGCTCGGCAGGACTGAGATCGGCCCCGAAGGGGTTCTCGCCTTTACGGTAAAAGACGACGGCATCGGCATCGCAAAAGAGAAACAGGCCGCCATTTTCCAAGCTTTTCAACAGGCCGACGGCAGCACGAGTCGAAAGTACGGCGGCACCGGCCTGGGGCTCTCCATCTCCCGGGAGCTGGCCAAGCTGCTGGGGGGCACGATCCTTCTGGACAGCGAAGAAGGGCAGGGCAGCACCTTTACCGTGCTTCTCCCCGAGGCGTACCAGGGAACGGTCCCGGCTGGGCTTCCTGAGCCTGAGGCCGCTCCTGAGTCAACGCCTCCCAGGACGGAGAACACCCCTGCGGCGGCTCCGATGTCTTCAGCTTCCGCGAGCGCAGGCGCGCCGCCGGAGTTTTCTTCCATATCACCGGCATCTCCCCCTTGCGACAGCGATTACGTGGAAGACGACCGCAAAGCGCTCTCCCCGGAGTCAAAGAGCCTCCTGGTGATCGAAGACGACCTGAACTCGGCCAGGATCATGCGGGACTTCGCTCGGGAGCGGGGCTTTAAGTGCGTGGTGGCCGAAGACGGGGAAACCGGGCTCCACTTTGCCGACTACTACAAGCCCAGCGCCATTATCCTCGACATCGGCCTTCCCGGCATCGACGGGTGGACCGTCATGGAACGCCTGAAGGGCAACTCGGAGCTGAGGCACATTCCGGTTCACTTTATGTCGGCCAACGACAGCTCCCTGGATGCCATGCGCATGGGAGCGGTGGGCTATCTGACCAAGCCGGTGAGCATGGAGAAGGTGGAAGACGCCCTGAGCAAGCTCGAGGACATCGCCTCCAAGCCGGTGAGCAGGCTCCTTCTGGTGGAAGACGACAAAATTCACAGGGAGAGCATCGAAACCCTCATCGGAACCGGCGACGTGGAGACCACGGCCGTCAGCTCAGGTGAGGAAGCCCTGGTGGAGCTTGATAAGGGGGGCTACGACTGCATGGTCCTGGACCTCGGCCTGGAGGACATGACAGGTTTCGAGCTTCTGGAGAAGATTCGCCTGAGCCCCACCTCGGCCCGGGTACCGATCATCATCTACACGGGGCGGGACCTGACCCGGGATGAGGAAAAAGAGCTCAACCGCTATGCCGAAAGCATCATCGTCAAGGGGGTGAAATCTCCCGAACGACTCCTGGATGAGTCCGCCCTGTTCCTTCACCGCGTGGAGGCCAACCTGCCGGAAGAGAAGCGGAACATGCTCAAGATGGTCCACGACAAAGAGGCGGTTTTAAGCGGCAAGACCATTTTGCTTGTGGACGATGACATGCGCAACGTGTTTGCCCTGTCCAGCGTCCTTGAAGAGCGCAATATGGAGGTGGTCATTGCCAGAAACGGCATTGAATGCCTGGACAAGCTCAAGGAGGTTGAAGGGGTGGATGCGGTCCTTATGGACATCATGATGCCGGAGATGGACGGGTACGAAGCCATGGGAGAGATCCGCAAGCAGAAGGCTTTTTCCAGGCTGCCCATCATCGCCCTGACCGCCAAGGCCATGAAGGGGGACAGGAGCAAATGCATCGAAGCCGGTGCCAGCGACTACCTTGCCAAACCGGTGAACGCCGAAAAACTTCTCTCCATGCTGAGGGTCTGGTTGTACTGATATGAATGATTCCACACGCATTGAAAACGAGCGCCTTGAGATCCAGCTTCTCCTTGAGGCCATCTACCGCAAATACGGCTACGATTTCAGGAGCTACGCCTTTACCCACACCAAACGCCGGCTGGAGCATCGCCGCGCCATTGAAAACCTGGACAATTTTTCGGAAATGCAGCATCGGGTGATCCACGATGAGGGTTTTTTCAACACCCTGCTCCTGGACCTTTCCATCAATGTCACGGAGATGTTCCGGGATCCGTGGTTTTACAAGCGGGTGCGTGAGGTGGTGTTCCCCCACCTTCGGACCTACCCCTTTGCCAAGATCTGGCATGCCGGGTGTTCGGCGGGGCAGGAGGTTTACTCCATGTGCATTCTCCTGGAGGAGGAGGGCATGGACGATCGCGTGCAGGTGTACGCCACGGATTTCAACGAGCTGATCCTGCAACGGGCCAAAGAGGGGATCTACCCAATGGACCTGGTGCGGGAGTACACGGCAAATTACCAGAAGGCAGGGGGCGACTGCTCTTTTTCAGATTACTACACCGCCGATTATGATAACGTGATCATGAAGCGGTCCCTGAAGGAAAATGTGCTCTTTTCCTCCCACAACCTGGTCACCGACGGGGTGTTCGGGGAGATGAACCTCATCTTTTGCCGGAATGTGCTCATCTACTTCAACCGGGAACTTCAGAATCGGGTGCTGAATCTTTTCTACGACAGCCTGTGCCCCGGCGGGTTTCTCTGCCTGGGGTCCAAGGAGAGCATTCGATTCTCAAGCGTGGCCGACCAGTTTGAGGTCGTGTCCGAGCGCGAAAAGATATACAGAAAAAAGCGTGGTCCATCAGCCCCGTGAACCGTCGGCCGGGGGACCGCAGTAAAGGATGAAACGCATGAAGCCATTTGAAGCAGTTGTCATCGGCGTTTCAGCCGGAGGACTCGCCGCGTTGGAGGCGATCCTGCCGGTCTTGGATGAATCGTTCGGCCTGCCGGTGCTTGTGGTTCAGCACCTCAGCCCCGACGCGGAGAGCTATCTTCCGCAGCACCTCGATATCCGATGCGTGCTGCGCGCCAAGGAGGCCGAAGACAAAGAACCCTTGAAGCCGGGCACCGTGTATGTCGCACCTCCCAATTATCACCTCATGGTGGAGGCGGACAAAACCATTGCCCTGTCCACGGAGCAGCGGGTTAATTTTTCCAGGCCGTCGGTGGATGTGTTGTTTGAGACGGCCGCCGAGGTGTTCTGCCAGGGGCTGGTGGGGGTGATCCTCACCGGGGCCAATTCCGACGGTGCAGCCGGGGTGGTGAAGGTCAAGCAGTACGGTGGGATGGTGGTGGTTCAGGACCCTGAAACCGCTGCGGCCGATGCCATGCCAAGGGCCGCCATACAGGCGGTGACTCCGGACCATGTGCTCCCGTTGGAGCGCATCGGGCCTTTTTTGAAAACACTGGCCCCATAGGGATATCGGGGTGATTCCGTCCATGATGCACGGGCACACCCTCCCTTTTACGGGCTGTTGATATTTTATGTGCCATCAATCCATATAAGGTTTGTCATGGGAATTGCCAAGATACTTATTGTTGATGATCGTCCGGAAAACCTTCTGACGCTGGAAAGCCTGCTGGATGAGCCGGACATAGAGCTCGTCCGGGCCACATCCGGCGTGGAGGCCCTCGGGTTGACCCTGGACCACGATTTCGCCCTGGTCCTCCTGGACGTTCAGATGCCCGGCATGGACGGGTACGAAGTGGCGGAGTTGATGCGTGGCAACAAAAAGACAAAGCACATCCCCATCATCTTCATCACGGCGGCGTTCCGGGCCGATGCCCAGGTGTTCAAAGGGTATGAGAGCGGGGCGGTGGATTATCTGTTCAAGCCCCTGGACGAGCGGGTCTTCAAGAGCAAGGTCGGGGTGTTCATCGAGTTGTTTCGTCACAAGGACGCCCTGAGCAAGAAGACACTGGAACTCGACCGGAAACTCGTGGAACTCGAAGAGCTGCAGCAGCAGCTTGAAGAGACCAACGAGCAGCTGCGCCTTTTGTCCACCACGGACGGTTTGACCGGGCTCCTCAACAAGCGGGAGTTCGAGACCGTGTTCGAAAAAGAGTGGAAACGGGGCATAAGAACCCAGTCCCCCCTTTCCCTGGTGATGCTGGATATCGATTTTTTTAAAGCCTACAACGACACCTGCGGGCATGCCGAAGGCGATGACTGCCTGAAAAAAGTGGCCAAGGCCATCTCTGACGCAGCCAGAAGGCATACGGACATGGTGGCGCGGGTGGGCGGCGAAGAGTTTGCCGTGCTTCTGCCCGAGACCGAGCCCGAAGGGGCAGAGCATGTGGCCAAGCGTTTGCTCAAGGCCGTGTACGACCTTGCCATCCCTCACAAGAGATCCACCACCTCGGAATTTGTCACCACCAGCATCGGCGTGGCCACCATGGTCCCCGACCAGGGGTGTATCCAGCGGGATCTCTTCGAAGCGGCCGACGACGGGTTGTACCGGGCAAAAGAGAAAGGCAGGAACTGCTGGTGCATCGGCACGTCGATCCTGAACGTGGCCTGACGGAGCCGGGTGTTGCCTGCAGCATGTGAGAGACTGAAACAAAAAAGGATAGTACCATGAAAAATATTTGTGTGTTCTGCGGGGCAAGCCCCGGATCCAACCCTGTGTACCTGGAAGCGGCAAGGGAACTTGGAAAAACCATGGCCGCCAACGACATCCGTCTTGTGTACGGGGGCGGCAGCCTGGGGATGATGGGGACCATTGCCAAAACCGTAAAAGAGCACGGCGGCAAGGTCACAGGGGTCATCACCCGTCATCTCGTGGACATGGAGGTGGCCCTCACCGATCTGGATGATTTGCGGGTCGTGAACACCATGCACGAACGAAAGGGCCTCATGGCCGAGCTGTCCGACGGGTTCATCGCTCTGCCCGGCGGGTTCGGGACCATGGAAGAGATCTTTGAGATCATCACCTGGTCCCAGTTGGGCATTCACAAAAAACCCTGCGGTTTTTTGAATGTGGAGGCCTACTATGACAAGCTGATGGACTTTTTCAACCACATGGCCGGGCAGTCCTTTATTGAAAAGAACTACGACCACATCGTGTTGATGGACGAAAAACCCGCGGACTTGATTTCAAGTCTGAGGGCGTACACCCCGGTTGATTCGGACAAGGGCAAGTGGGCCAAAGAGCTCACGGAAAACAGCCTGGCCTGAGCAACTAGTCAGCTTATGCCTCCGGCGGCCCTGCCGGGGGCCAAACTTTTGCCTGATTTATATAAAGCGGGTTTGATAAACAGGTCTTGCTCAATTTTCCAGAAACCTTCGCGAATGTACTCACCCTGAGGAACGACGGGGGAGGGCATTCGCAGCCTGGGGTTCAGGGGATCATCCCCTGGCCGCCGGAGGCAGGCTTTTTTTTGCCCATCTTAGGCGTAGGGGGGTGTTTTTTTAGCTTTACAGCTACTGGTCTGATTCCAGGCCGTGAGCCTATATACCCCGCCGTGCAAAGGAGCCCGTTGCCATGGCCATCGTCTACAGACCGGAACGCATCCGGGGCCTCAAGGTGCTCTCCTGCACCGACCCTTTTGAGTTCCGGCCCCATATCCACGACCGCTACGTGGTGTGGCTGAACACGGCCGGGGGCGAGCATTACAGCCTGGGCGGGACCTCGGATATCCTGGCGCCCGGCAGCATCAGCGTCATCGAACCGGGTACGGTTCACGCCAACCGCCCCTGCACGGAGACGGCCCGGCACCTGCGCAGTTTTTACGTGGACGCCGGGTTTTTTAAACGGATCGGCGAGCAGATCGGCGTGTCCCGTTCCGGCGACCTCGGTGTCAGGGGGGAGCCCCTGAACGACAAACCCCTCTGGACAGAGCTGGCCCGGCTCCATGAGATGATGCTGGGGGATACACCGGATCTTGAGCTGAGTACCCGGGTAACCCGGGTTTTCGGTGACCTTTTAACGCGCCACGCCCGATTGGGAACCCTGCCTCGATGCCCGGGACCGGGGGATATCCGCATCGACCGGGTCCTGGCCTTTCTCCATGACGGCCTTGCCGAACCGGTCTCCCTGGAGACCCTGGCCGAACTTGCCGGGTGCACCCCATACCACCTGATCCGTCTTTTCAAGGAGTCCAGGGGCATGACGCCCCATGCCTACCTGATGCAACTTCGTCTTGAACACGCCCGTCGCATGCTGGAAAAGGGCGCGCCCATCGCTGAAAGCGCCCTTGCCTCCGGTTTTTCCGACCAAAGCCACCTCACCCGGGCCTTCCGGGCGCGATACGGCCTGCCCCCCGGCGCCTACCAAAAATCCGCCTGATAAGCATGCGTGCATAAATTGTCAGAATAAACCTGTTTAGCCGCATGCCGTGTATCTTATTAATACCGCAGGCATATGAGTCGGGTGTTTTGCAAAATAAGTTATACGTATATATGCCTGCATGCTTATCCCCTCCGCCCTTCCCTCCCCTCATCCATGTCAATTTTATTCAAGAAAAGAGTGCGGGTTCTGCCGTATCGTCCCTTTGAAGGGCCGATGAACACGTGTTGCCGATGTGAATGAATTCCACTTTTAAGGCGAATGTGATTTTCCCTGAGGAACGAAGGGGAAAGCGCATTCGCAACCTGCTTTCGAGGTGGCACACCTCGCCGCCGGAGGCATCGCTTTTGTTTTTTTCTGAGCCCTTTTGCCCCTGCGATTCATCCGAACTTTAACCATAGAAGGCTTTCAGGTACCAAGGAGACTGATGTGACATCTTATCTGTACGCCCTTGGGGCGATTTTATGTTGGGCGAGCCTGCCCGCTGCCGTGGGGTCGGGCCTCAGCGGTCTGTCCACCGAATCCCTTATGTTTTACAGCTTTGTGCCGGCGGCACTCTATCTGTACCTCCAGAATGTGGCCCTGACCCGCTCCCTGCGGCTTTATGTGCCCGGGCTTACCGCCAGTCTCTGGGGTGTGGCGGGGATTTTCGGCTATCACTGGGTCTATTACATGGCCATGAACAACGCCCCTCTGGCTGAAGCCGCCATCCTGGCCACCACATGGTCATTCTGGATCGTGGTCTTCTCCTCGGTGCTGGTCTTCAGGCGGATCAAAGGGAGCGTTCTGGCCACGGCGCTCATGGGTATGGCCGGTGCCGCCCTGGTCATCTCGGCGGGGAAGGCCCTCTCCTTTGATGCCGCGTACATGAAAGGCTACCTCCAGGCCCTGCTTTGCGGCCTGATCTGGAGCAGCTTTTCCATGGCTCTGCCCCGGTTGGACACCCGGCACTCTCCCATGGCCGCCTTTACGGTGTATGCTGCAGCGCTCTCAACAGCCCTTTTTCTGCTTACAGGCCCCCATCCGGTACCAGATGCCCGGTCCTTAGCCTCGGCGGTTTATGTGGGGCTGGTCCCGCTGGGCCTCTCCTTTTTCCTGTGGAACCGTGCCCTGGCCACAGGGAACCTGTCCATCATTGGGTTTTTGAGTTACCTCACCCCGCCCCTTGCCGTGCTTCTGGTGGCACTGATTCACGGCCAGCACGTCCCTGGCCGGGTTCTCCTGGGCATGGGGGTGATCATCGCTGCATCCATTCTCGGGAAGGTGGCCGTGGGTGGGGGCGGGGCCAGGGAGTCGTTAAACGGCTCCGACAAGGCTTCGGCCTGATGGCAATCCTGTAATTTCCCAGGATAAAGGTGTGCAAAACCAAAACGAGCCCGCTTGTGATTCCTTGAAAATCACAAAACGGGCTCGGTTTTTGGCTATGTAAGGGGCGTCCGTGTCTTGCTTACGGGAGCCAGCTTTTCACCCGATCCGGGTGCTCGGCGGTCCATTTTTTCGCGTTATCATAGACGTCGGAGCCATCCACGGTATTCATCGCCATCACCTCGCCGATCTCTGCTGCGGTCCAGGAGAAGGTATCCAGGACGTGGTAGACTTTGGGGTGGTCGGCCTTGAGTCCGTTTCGCACAAAGGTGTTGATGGTCTCGGACTCGCCGAAGACTTTGTCCGGGTCTTTGAGGAATTTCAGGTCGAATTTGGCGAATTTCCAGTGGGGGACCCAGCCGGTGACGGCGATCCATTTCTTTTGCCGGTAGCGGTTGGCAAGGGAGGCGGTCATGCCAGCGCCGCTGGAGGAGACGAGCTCGATATCGGAGAGATTGTAGTGATCGATGGCGTCTTCGGCCTTGATCATCACCCCGGCACCGGGGTCGATGCCGATGATCTCCCCGTCAAACTCTTTGGCGTGGGCGTTCATCTCGGCGATGGTGTCGATGGTCACGTAGGTGGGGACGATGAGCCCGATTTTAGCCCCTTCGAAGTTGGGGCCGAGGTCCTCGATTTTTCCCTTGTAGCGTTTGATCATGTCCCCGTGGGTCACGGGGAGCCACGAGGTGGTCAGGGCGTCCTGGTCACCGGCGGCCAGGGCGGCGTACATGGCCGGTGCCGAGACCGGGGTGAGTTCCACATCAAGGCCCAGGTTCTCTTCGATGACGGCTTTCATGACGTTGGCGCTGGCCGTGGCACAGGCCCATTCCACGTAAACAATCTTGATTTTTTCTTTGGCCAGGGCCGGGGTTGCGATCAGGGCTGCAACGGCCAGGGCGAGACAAAGAGACGCGATACGGCGAATCATGCATTTCCTCCTTCAGGTTTTCCGTTCTTGGCTCCCAACTGCTGAAGAATGCGGTCGAGGAGCATGGCGACTATGACAATTCCTATTCCTGCTTCAAATCCCTTGCCCGGCTGGAGCCGCTGGATGGCTTTCCACACCTCGCCCCCCAAGCCCTTGGCACCGATCATGGCGGCGACCACCACCATGGAGAGGGCCAGCATCACCGTCTGGTTGACACCCGCCATGATGGTGGGGGTGGCCAGGGGAAGCTGCAGCTTGAAGAGTTTCTGGCGCGGTGACGAGCCAAAGGCGTCCGCCGCCTCAATGAGTTCTTCCGGGACCTGGCGGATGCCGAGGCAGGTGAGGCGGATGGCCGGTGGCACCGAGAAGATCACGGTGGAGAAGATGGCCGAGACCTTTCCCAGTCCGAAGAAGGGAATGGCCGGGATCAGGTAAACAAAGGCCGGCATGGTCTGCATAAAATCCAGGATCGGCATGACCAGGCGGTAGGCGGTCCGGTTCAAGGCCGCCAGGATCCCCGTGGGGATGGCAATGAGAATGGAGACCAGGGTGGCGATGAGCACCAGGGCCAGGGTGCTGATGGTGGCCTTCCACAGGCCCATGTTCACGATGAGGGCCAGGCCCAGAATTGCCAGGGCGGCCACGGATGTTTTTCGGGTGATGGCAAAGGCCATGGCTCCGATGCCCAGGATGAACAGCCAGGGGGGCATGAACAGCATGCCGTCCACCATGATGTCGATGACCGCTTCCATCAGGTCCGAGAACACATTGGTGGCACCCGAGCAGTGGGCCACGAGAAAATCGATGATGGCCTCGATGGCCTTACCGATGGGGATTCGCGGGATATCAAAGTCAAACATTTCGTCCTCCTTCGGCCAGGGCGGCCAAGAGGGTGCCGCGGACAATCACGCCGGCGAGTTTTTCGGTCTCTGTTACCACGGCCAGGGGGTAGGGGAGATCCTTGAGGATTTCGAACAGTTCGGAGGCCGGGGTGTCGGGGGGCACCGTGGTGAGGTCCCGCTGGAGAATGGATTCGAGGTTGTCGTCCCCGCGTTCTGCGGCCTCTTTGGCATCGGCTGCTGAGATGATGCCCAGAAGGGAGTGGTCACGCTTGGTGACGAAGAGGCTGGAGATTCCCTCGTTTTTCATTTTACGAAGGGCCGCGCGGGGCCCGTCGTTTCGGACATGGCCAACGGCAAAGGGGCGCTTCATGACGGATTCGGCGGTGAGGACCTTGGTGATGTCCACGTCCTCCACGAATTTTTCCACGTAGCGGGTGGCCGGTTCCATGAGGATCTCGTCCGGGGTACCCACCTGAACCACCTTGCCGTCTTTCATCAGCACGATGCGATCGCCGATTTTCAAGGCTTCGTCCAGGTCGTGGCTGATGAAGACAATGGTCTTCTGGAGACGGTCCTGCAGATCCAGAAGTTCGTCCTGCATGTCCCGTCGGATGAGGGGGTCCAGGGCGCTGAATGCCTCGTCCATGAGCAGGATATCCGGGTCCACGGCCAGGGCGCGGGCAAGGCCCACCCGCTGCTGCATGCCCCCGGAGAGCTGGGACGGGTAACTCTGCTCCCAGCCGGACAGGCCCACCTGGGACAGGACCTCATGGGCTTTTTCCAGACGGGTCTCCCGCTCCACCCCCTGGATTTCGAGGCCGAAGGCGGCATTTTCCGCCACGGTGCGGTGGGGAAACAGGGCAAAGTTCTGGAACACCATGCCGAATTTCTTCTGCCGTATATCAAGGAGCTCTTCGCTGCTTACCTTGGCGATGTCGACACCATCCACCATGATGGAGCCCGCCGTCGGATCGATGAGCCGGTTCAGGCAGCGCACGAGGGTGGACTTGCCACTCCCGGAGAGCCCCATGATCACAATGATCTCCCCGGACTTGACGTCGAATGTCACCCCGCCCACGCCAACGCCGTGACCGGTTTTTGCAAGTATCTCATCCTTGTCGGCCCCGTCCCGCAACATGGAAAGTGCACGGTTCGGAGAGGGCCCGAAGATCTTTACAAGATCTTTTACTTCAATTTTCGTCATCTGGTTCCACCTTCAAGATTTTATTCAAAACGATGACTACCATAGAGGCGGTGAATGCTTGTGTCAAATTGCTTCAGCGGTTTTTGGGCAAGCAATCCTCTGTGGCAGGGATGTGATTGAAAGATATTTTGAGTTGTTATGATTTTTTGTCATCGTTCGTAAAAAAAGACAATGATCTTCTTTTAAATCGATCTTTATTTCGGATTATTATTGATGGTTCCGAATTTGGATGGATGCGGCAGGGCGCAGGGATTTAGTTAGAGCTGTATGCTATTTTACGGGAATTTTTTCTTCGAAGGGAACTGTTGGGTACGGGATTTACGATATCTAACCGATTGGCGAGGGTGAACACGTGTTTTACTGGTGACGCCAAATGAATGGGGGGCGGGGAAGAGAGCCTCGGGCTGCACCGCCTTGTGACGCAGTGCAGCCGGAGGTGATGGCGCTTTGTGACCAGGTTGCTGGAAATAATCGATAATACGATGCTCTGTCAACCCACCGCTGGGCTTTGACCTATGAAGCGAAGGGCAAAGCTCAGCGGTATGCTGTTTTCAAGACGGCATCGCTTGCCGAAGGAAGCCTCTTTTTTGGAGTCTTTTTACCTGCATCCCTACCGGATTTGTTTTCCTTCCGCAAAAACCATCGTGGGAACCGCTCCCAGATGGAAGGGGTGCCTGTCCCAGACCAGGAGGCTGGCGAGTTTGCCTGCCTCAACGGTGCCGAGCTGGTCGTCGATACCCAGTACCGTGGCGCTTTTGCCGGTGAGGAGGCTGATGGCCTCGGCTTCGTCCATGCCGTGCATCAGAAAGAACTTCAGGCCGTCCCTGAGGGAGGCGGCAAGGGTCACCGGGTGGTCGCTCATGAGGGTGTAAAAGGCGTCGGAGGCCATGATTTTGGCGGTGTTTTTGTAGACGGCGTGCTTGAGCTCCACCTTGTACCCCACGGAGCCGATGGGGCCGTAGACCACGGGGATCTCTTTTTCAGCGAGTTTGTTGAAGATCTCGGTGTGGAAGACATCGCAGGCGTGGTCGCAGGTGACGGAGAGGCCGTATTTCTCCACGAGCTTGATGAGGTAAAGAATGTCGTCTTCTTTGTGGACGTGGACCTTGGCGATTTTTTCACCGCTGAGCAGCTCCAGCAGAGCGGTGTCCTCCGGGCCGAAGGAGAGATGGTACTCGCGCTCGATGACGTCGGCCTCAAAGGCGTGGTCGGTTTCGTTGATCTCGCCTTTGGCCTGCTTGTCCGAGAGCTCGTTGAGTTTTTTCTCCTTGGCAAGGGCGGCCTTCTCTTTTTTGAGGAGCACCTCGTCAAAGCGCTTTTCAAGCATGGCGTAGATTCCCATGCGGGTGGTGGGGCGATCGCCCTTCCAGTCCGTGGTGGACCGGGGATTGTAGCCCAGGGCCATCTTGTAGCCGTAGTCCTTGATTACCGCCTCGTCCCTGTACCTGGCAAAGTTTCGGATTACCTTGGCCTTGCCGCCGATGAGGTTGCCACTTCCCGGTACCACGCAGCTGTACAGAACGCCGAAGTCCACGGCATCGGAGAAGGCGCGGTCATCGAAGTAGAGGCTGTCCACCGGGTCCACCAGGGGCAGGATCTGGCCGATTTCGTCGTTGGCTTCACCTTCCCGGCCGGGTTCGCCTTCGCGCTCCATGCCGATATGGGAGTGGGGGTCGATGAAGGCGGGGGTCACTATCCCTTCGGAGTCCCAGTGGGAGGCTGTCTCCGAGACCTCTGCGATGCGGTCGTTTTCTATGGTGATGTATCGGTCGGTTGAGGTGCCTCCGTTGCCGTCAAAAAGGAGGGTGGCCTTGATAATGTGTGTCATGGTGGGTTGTTTCCCGGTTCAGTGTGTGGTTTTTTTCTCGATTCCATTGCATGGAATCATCCATTGAAACTATCGCCACTATACATCCGTTGACGGGCGATTGAAACGGACGAGCCATTTGCTTCATGATTTTGTCATCTGTTTGTAATATAAACCACATGATCGCCCCCCATGATCTGCCCATGGGCTCCGACCCGTCTTGTTCGGGCCCTGACCCTAATATAAAGGATGCCGTCCCATGAACAACGGAAGACTGGTTTACGTCACAGGCGCTTCGGGCGCCGGGAAAGACACCCTGTGCAGCGAGGCAAGGGCTGTGCTCAACGGCACGGCACCCGTGCTGTTCGCCCACCGGTACATCACCCGCCCTGCGGATGCGGGTGGGGAGAACCATGTGGCCCTGACCCGGGAGGAGTTTTACCAGAGGCGTGAGCTTGGCCTGTTTGCCATGTCCTGGGAGAGCCACGGCAACGGCTACGGCATCGGGGCGGAGATCGATCGGTGGCTGGAGAAAGGGGTGAGCGTGGTGGTGAACGGATCCCGGGGATACCTTGCCGAAGCCGCCCGGCGGTATCCCGAGATGGTTGTGATTCATATCGAAGTGGACCGCGAGGTTCTCAAAGAGAGGCTGCTGGTGAGAAACAGGGAAACCGAAGTCGAGATCGAGGCCCGGCTCAACCGCTCCGACAGACTCCCCGCCGTGCGGCATAAGAACCTCTGCACCCTGTACAACAACGACTCCCTGGAAGCCTCGGTCTCCTGTTTTGTTGAGGTGCTGGAGAGCCTTCTTCCCGAACCGTATGTGCTGTTGGAGGCGTGATGTGTTCGGGGAGGGTGTTTCCTAAGCGGTACACCTTGAAAGCTCATTTCCGCAGCGTTTTAACCCTCGTTCCTCGGGTCAAAACGCTGCGGCATCTTGCGAGAAAATTGTGCCTTTATTTGGCCTTGATCATCGTGTGGGCCGCGACCTTTAAAGAGCCGATTCGTCGGCTTTTTGGGATGATGTCATCAAGAACACCCTGGTGGCCAAACGATGACCAAGGCCATTTATTTTTCGCGCGAGCCCTTATTTAGATCAACCTCAAGCCAGCATCGTGTTTATAGAAGAGTGAAACAGGCTTCTGCTGCAGAGTCGTTTGCCGCATGTTACACGTCACGCGAATGCCTTAAGAACACCGGAATAACCATGGACGCCATGCCTTCGCCATAGGGTTTCAAGGTGCCCCCACCTTGCCGCGGGAGCCCGTCCCGTTAAAAATGCCTCCGGCGGCCCTGCCGGGGGCCAAACTTTTGAAAAGTGTGATAAACAGCTGTCTGGCAAGGTTTTCTAAACATACCCTGAATGAAAGGCGAATGTGATTTTCCCCGAGGAACGAGGGGGAAAGCGCATTTGCAACCTGCTTTCAAGGTGGCTCACCTTGCCGCCGGAGGCTTTTTTTCCTCACGTTGTCCATAAACACCCTGTTTAACAAAGTACTAACCATTTCTTGGTCATTCCCCAATATTTCCCCGTTATTTTCCTTGAACATAAGAGAACGGAAGGCCGGCAGGGGCCGTGTCCATGTCAGGGGCCCGTGCCCCCTTGCCCGGAAGACCATGGAGATCACAACAGGAGTTGATTATGGACAGCACGATATGCCTCACCGGTGGTGCGGTGTTTGACGGAGAGCACCTGCTGGAGCGTGGGTCGGTTCTATTCAGCGAGGAGGGGATCCTCGAGGTGGTTGAAGGGGACCGGGTCCCCCGGGGCACCGTGACCCTGGATGCCGGGGGGCGGCTGATCATGCCGGGCCTGGTGGACCTTCACTCCGACGCCCTGGAGCAGAGCATCGAGATGCGCCCCGGGGTCTACTTCGACTTTGAGTTTGCCCTGCGCAATCTGGATTGCCGCATCGCCTCCTGCGGCATTACCACCTACTGTCATGCCCTGAGCTTTGCTGACAACGAGCTGGGCTTAAGGTCCCCGGGGGAGGTCGAGCGCATCATTCGCATGGTGAAAGCTTTTGATCGCTCCTCCGGGGCCATGGCCCGTCACCTGGTCCATGCCAGGTACGAGATCGGGGCCGAAGAGGGGCTAAAGGTTCTGACGGGGCTTCTGGACGAGGGGCTTATCGACATGGTGTCGGTGATGGATCACACCCCCGGCCAGGGGCAGTTCACCACCCTGGGAGCCTTTGTGGATTATTACGCCGGAACCTGCGGGGATGCCTATGAGGAGATCGTGGGCATGGCCCACCGCAAGGTGACATGTCAAGAGGCCGGGTGGAAGGCCCTCTCTTCTTTGTCTTCACGGGTGAGCGCCGAGGGCCTTCCTTTTTTGAGCCACGACGACGACACACCCGAGAAGATCGGCCTGGTGAAGGTCCTCGGAGCCGGGGCCAGCGAGTTTCCCCTCTCCATCGACGCGGCGGAGCGGGCCGTGGAAGAGGGGCTGAAGGTGTTCATGGGCGCGCCCAACCTGGTCAGGGGCCGCTCCTCCGGCGGACACCTGAAGGCGGCGGAGACCGTCTCCCGCGGGATCTGCGACGGTCTGCTCAGCGACTACTACCCCGAGTGCATGCTCCAGGCGCCCTTTACGGCCATGGAGTCCTTAAACACCCTGCCCGAATACGCCCTCTCCCTTGTGACCTCCGGGCCGGGGCGTTTTATCAGGCCGGGGCTGGGGACCCTGACGCCCGGGGAGGTGGCGGACCTTCTGGTGGTGGATCACACAGAGCCCTGGGCGCGGATTGTTCAGAGCTGGGTGGGGGGGCGCATGGTGCACTACGCAGCACCCGGGATCAAGGGCGGGGAAGGGGTCCCCGACTGTGTCACCGAAACCGTCGAGGGAGGAGGGCCGCGCCATGAGCGACATCATCCGGCCGCTTGATGCGGCACCCGGCACCACGGTGCTGGAAACCCGGAATCTGGGCAAGGTGTATCCCAACGGGACCCGGGCCCTCAGCGGGGTCTCCCTTGCGGTGCGCCACGACGATTTCATCGTGATCATCGGTTCCTCCGGTGCCGGTAAATCCACCTTCCTGAGGTGTCTCAACCGGCTTGTGACCCCCTCCTGCGGGGAGATCCGCCTGGACGGCGAGGAGATCACCCGGGCAACGGGACGGGAGCTCCGGCGCGTCAGGCAGCAGGTGGGCATGATTTTTCAGCAGTTCAACCTCGTGCGGCGCCTGACGGTCCTTGAGAACGTTCTGGTGGGACGGCTCCGGTTCTGTGCCACGCCATTGACCTACACCGGCTCCCTGCTGCGGTATTTTTCTGAAGCCGAGCGGGAGCTGGCCTTCAGCCTCCTGAAGCAGGTGGGTATTGAGAACCTTGCCTATCAGCGCGCCGATTCCCTCTCCGGCGGCCAGCAGCAGCGGGTGGCCATCGCCCGCACCCTGGCCCAGCACCCGGCCCTTTTCCTGGCCGACGAACCCATCGCCAGCCTAGACCCAAAAAGCTCTGAGATCATCATGGGCCTGCTTCGACGGATTCATGAGGAACGGGGGATCCCGGTGGTGGTCAACCTTCACCACATCGATTTTGCAAAGCGCTACGCCAAGCGCATCATCGGCATCTCCGGAGGCGGCGTGGTCTTTGACGGTCCTCCGGGGGAGCTCACCGATGAGATCATCGAGGGCATTTATGGCCCCCATGCCGATGAGCCCTCTCTGGCGGCGTGCGCTTAAAGGGAAATGCCTCCGGCGGCAAGGTGGGGGCACCTTGAAACCCTAGGGCGAATGCATGGGGGTTGTCGTTCGGCAACCGTCTTTGCAGGAGAGCCCCTTTCGGCCCTGGTCATCGTTTGAGTCACCAGGGTGTTATTTGTGACACCGTCCCAAAAGGCCGACAGCCCGTAGGGTGCACTCTGTGCACCATGTCCGGGCCACCCAAGATTGTTATTTTACAGAGGTGTTCGGGGCATGATGGGCTTTGATTTTGGTGGGTGGCTAAGCGTTAGAAACGTTTTTTGCGGTGCTTTTTTTAAAAAAAGCGACCCGCCGGAGGCGCGCTGAATAGTGACCCGTTTTTGAAAGATAACGAACACAATAAAGGAGACGAGATGTTTCAGAAAGCAAGACAATTGACCGCTGTGTGTGTGGTTTTCATCGCCCTGATCCTCTCCGGAACGGCCATGGCAACCCCGGCCAAGTGGCCGGCAAAGATCCGTATCGGTTTTATCCCCACGGAAGGGGGATCGGCCGTGGAATCGCGCTTTCAGCCCCTGGCCGATCATGTGAAAGAGAGCCTGGGGGTGGAGGTGGAGATCATCAGCGCCAGTGACTATTCGGGCGTGATCACCGCCATGGCCCACAAGCACCTCGACTTTGCCTACTTCGGCCCCAAGAGCTATGTGGAGGCCGCCAAGAAGGCCAACGCCCAGGCCATCGCCCTGGAGCTCAACAAAGAGGGGGAGCCCGGATACTACGGGGTGGTCATCACCCGCAAGGACTCGTCCGTCACCACCCTGGCCCAGATCAAGGGAAAGGTTTTCGCCTTTACCGACCCCAACTCCACCTCCGGCTACCTGGTGCCCAATATTTTGTTTGCGCGGGACCTGAAGGTCAAGCCCGAGAACTACTTTCGGCAGGTGAAGTTCTCCGGTTCCCATGGGGCCTCCATCCTTTCAGTGAAAAACGGGGCCGTGGACGTGGCCGCCACCAACAATATCGATCTCGACCGCATGATCCAGAAGGGCCAGGCGACCTTAGATGACTTCCGGATCCTCTGGACCTCCGAGCTGATCCCCGGGGCTCCCATGGCGGCCCGGCGGGATCTTCCCGAAAGCCTGAAGGCGGCCTTTGCAGGGGCTCTCCTGACCTTCAACGGGGACAAGGAAGGCATGGCGCACCTCCAGAACGGAGGGTATGGCTTTGCCGACGACAGCACCTACGACACCATCCGGTACCTGAAATACTTAAAAAAGAAGATGGCGGCAAAATGAACGAGACCCAGGCCATAACACTCGGCAGCCTGAAGCCCGCAAAGCCCCCCCTTAAGGTGATCACCCAGGGCGTGCTGGCCTTCCTGGCGGCGGTTGTTCTCATCACCTCGTACCGGTTCGTGGGCATCGATCCCATGGCCTTTATCGAGAAACGGGAGAACGCCTTCACCTACCTCTTCGGACGCGAGCTCACCGATTTCGACCGGAAAGACGCCAGGATCCAGGCGGAGAACCTGTTGAAGATCGTGGCCATGGAAGAGGCCGGAGAGGAACTCAGGCAGCGGGTCGCACGTTCCGGTGAGGCCGCACCCCTGGGCATGACCATGCATCGGGAGACCGAAGCCCTGGCCGAAGAGATCCTCTCGAAACAGCCCGAGGCCCGGCGCGCAGCCTTTGTGGATCGTGAATACCGGCAGATCCTCCGGGATAAGAAGGGGGGCTTTTTCCCGCCGGAGACCTCGCCTTCGGCCCTTTCCGAGTACGGCCACGGCCTGGTGGAGACGGTGGCCATGGCGGTGTGGGGCACCCTTATTGCCGTGGTCCTGGCCATCCCGGCGGCCGTGCTGGCCGCCACCAACACCCTTGCCCTGTTGGTACAGGGGGAGGGGCGGCGGCATCGGGCTTTTCGCTGGGGGTGTCACTTCGGGGTCCGGCGGTTTCTGGATTTCTGCCGGGGGTTCAATGAATTTGTCATGGCTCTGATCTTTGTGGCCGTCATCGGCCTGGGGCCCTTTGCCGGGGTCCTGGCCCTTGCGGTGCATACCTTCGGCATCCTGGGCAAGGTGGTCAGCGAAGCCATAGAGGCCATCGAACCGGGACAGATGGAGGCCCTGGTGGCAGGCGGAGCCGGGAACATGCAGGTGATCTCCTTTTCCGTACTGCCCCAGGTGATGCCCCTGGTGGTGAGCTACAGCCTGCTGCGGTTCGAGTCCAACGTGCGCAGCGCAACCATTTTGGGGTTCTGCGGGGCCGGGGGCATCGGGTTTCTCATGTTCGACAAGATCAACGGCTTTGAGTACCGGGAGGTGGCCACCATGATGATCATGATCATCGTCAGCGTCAGCCTTCTGGACTATGCCTGCGGCAAGCTGAGGAGCAAATTTATCTGATATGCAAAACGATAGTGAACAAAAAGAGCGGCAGCGGTGGATGGGGATCCTTGCCCGGGCCCCCCTGGAGGCACTGGAATCGGTCTGGCAGACGGTGGCCGGCAAGCCGGGGTACACCTTTTTAAGGCGCCCGGAGACGGCAACGGTTATGGTCCGGGCCCGCACCGGGGGACAGGGGCGCCCGTTCAACTTCGGGGAGGTGCCTGTGACCCGCTGTGCGGTGCAGACGGACACCGGCTTCAGCGGGTGTGCTTATGTAAAGGGCACCCGGCGGCGCCATGCCGAGCTCGCCGCGGTCTTTGATGCGCTGCTTCAGGACAGGGCGGCCAGGAGCGAGGTGATGGCGCAGGTCATCGAGCCCCTGGCCGGGCAGCTGGCAGAGGAGAGGCGGCGTTCCTCTGAGAAGACGGACGCCACCCGAGTCGATTTTTTCACCATGGTAAGGGGAGAATAAATGCAGACAGCCATGAATTTAAACGAGATCGCCGAAGGGTTTGGCAACCCGTCCCTCGGGACCCAGAAGGTCTTCCGGCAGGTTCTGGAGGCCATGGCCCATCCGGGCCGCATCATCGAACTGGACGAGTGGGTTCCCGTGGAGGGGCTGGACGAGGCCACCACGGCCGTGGCCCTGACCCTTTTGGACTATGAAACCTCGTTGTGGACGGATCTTCCCAAGGGGGCATCGGCCCTTCAGTGGTTGACCTTTCATTGCGGCTCACCCATGGGAACCTCGGCTTCCGAGGCAGATTTTGCCCTCATCACCCGCCCGGAGGCCATGCCCAGACTGGAGGGCTTTTGCCTGGGCAGCGAAGGGACCCCCCACGACTCCACCACCCTGATCCTGCAGGTGGAGCAGCTGGAGGCGTGCAGGGGAAGACGGCTTACCGGTCCCGGCATCAAGGGCTCCTGCGACCTGGATGTGCAGGGGGTGCCCGGCCATTTCTGGAGCAGCCGGAAAGACGCCCGGGCCCTGTTCCCCATGGGAGTGGATATCCTCTTTGCCTGTAACAACAGAATCGCGGCCATGCCGCGGACAACCGATTGGGAAGAACTGGTATGTATGTAGCGGTAAAAGGGGGCGAGAAGGCCATCGAGAATGCCCACGGCCTTCTCGCCGAAGAGCGCAGGGGCGATGTGTCGGTGCCGGAGCTGACCGTTGACCAGATTGAGCAGCAGATGGGGCTTGCCGTGGACCGGGTGATGAACGAAGGGGCGCTTTACGACAGGCGTCTTGCCGCCATCGCTGTCAAGCAGGCCCAGGGGGACCTCCCGGAGGCGGTGTTTCTCCTGAGGGCATACCGGACCACGCTTCCGCGTATCGGATTTTCCCTTCCCATGGAGACCTCCGCCATGCACCTGAGGCGGCGGATCTCCGCCACCTTCAAAGACCTGCCCGGCGGCCAGATGCTCGGGCCCACCTACGATTACACCCATCGCCTTCTGGATTTTTCCTTGGAGCGGCCCCGGGCACAGGAACCCGGTGGGGGGGACAAAGGCCCCAAGCCTCCAGGGGAGGAGACCCCGTGCCCTCGGGTGTCGGATCTCCTGGCAGCCGAAGGGATCATGGCCGCTGAAGAGACGGGCGTCGGAGATGAGGTCCCCGGGGACCTCACGCGCCAGCCCCTGAAGGTCCCGGCGGAGCGGCCCGTGCGGTTGCAGAACCTGGCGCGGGGGGACGAAGGATTTCTCCTCTCCATGGCCTATTCGGCCCAGCGGGGGTTCGGCACCTCGGATCACCCCTTTGCAGGGGAGATCCGCATGGGCGAGGTGAGTTTGGAGATGGTCCCCGAAGAACTCGGGTTCCCCGTGGTGATCGGCGAGATCACCGTCACCGAGTGCGTTATGATCACCCCGCCGGGTCCCTCGAAGCAGGGGGAGGCCCCCGTCCTGACCCAGGGATACGGCCTTGCCTTCGGGCGTTCGGAGCGCAAGGCCATGGCCATGGCCATCGTGGACCGCACCCTCTGCAGCCGGGAGCTGGGGGAGAAGGTTGCGTATCCCGCCCAGGACGAGGAGTTTGTCCTCTGCCACAGTGACAGCCTCGAAGCCTCGGGGTTTGTGCAGCACCTTAAACTACCCCATTACGTAGATTTTCAATCCGAGCTGGTGCTCTTGAGAGACCTCAGGAACGACCACAGAGAAGGACACAGGACCTGCGATGCAATCCCAAACTGAGACGACGTCAACGAAGCCGGGAGAGAATGCCCCTTTGGAGGGGTACAACTACGCGTTTCTCGATGAGCAGACCAAGCGGATGATCCGCCGCAGCCTGCTGAAAGCGGTGGCGATACCGGGATTCCAGGTGCCCTTCGGCAGCCGGGAGATCCCCCTGCCTTACGGGTGGGGCACCGGTGGCATTCAGATCACCGCGTCCATCATCGGCCCCGACGACACCCTGAAGGTTATCGATCAGGGGGCCGACGACACCACCAACGCAGTGAGCATCCGCCGGTTTTTTTCCAGGACCGCCGGGGTGACCACCACCACCCGCACGGACGAGGCCACGGTGATCCAGACCCGCCATCGCATCCCGGAGACACCCCTTGCCGAAGGGCAGGTCATGGTCTACCAGGTGCCCCTGCCCGAGCCCCTGGTGTTCATCGAGCCGAGTCTTTCAGAAACCGAAAAGATGCATGCCCTCATGGAGTACGGGGTGATGCAGGTGAAGCTCTACGAGGACATCGCCAAGCACGACCGCATCATGACAGGGTTTGATTACCCCGTGCAGGTGGCCGGCCGGTACGTCATGAGCCCGTCCCCCATCCCCAAGTTCGACAATCCCAAGATGGACGGCATGCCGGCCCTTCAGCTCTTCGGTGCCGGGCGGGAGAAGAGGATCTACGCCGTGCCCCCGTACACGGAGGTCAAGAGCCTGGATTTTGAGGATTACCCCTTTGAGGTGGAGTCCTGGGAGATGCGCTGCGCCCTGTGTGGGGCCGCTGAGAGCTACCTGGATGAGATCATCACAGACGATAAGGGGGGGAAGATGTATGTCTGTTCCGACACCGATTATTGCCGTCGGCGCAGGGAAGGGGGACACGATGGCAACTGATGCGCTCTTGACGGTTACAAACCTGTGTAAGACCTACGGACCCCAGCTGGGATGCGAGGGCATCAGCTTTACCATGCACCCCGGAGAGGTGCTGGGCATCGTGGGGGAGTCGGGCTCGGGCAAGTCAACCCTGCTGGGCTGCGTGTCGGGGCAGCTCCCGGCCACCTCAGGGGAGGTGGTCTACCGCGCCGCCTGCGGAGAGGTGGACATGAACCGGTCCCCGGAGCAGCTTGTGCGCCGGGTGATCCGCACGGAAATGGGCATCGTGCACCAGAATCCGAGGGACGGCCTGCGCATGCACGTCAGCGCCGGGGGAAACATCGGCGAACGCCTCATGGCCAACGGCGAGAGACACTACGGCGGAATCCGCCGCAAGGCCATGGACTGGCTGGAACGGGTGGAGATCGATGCAGACCGCGTGGACGACACCCCCGCCCACTTTTCTGGCGGCATGCAGCAGCGCCTCCAGATCGCCCGGAACCTCATCACCAACCCGCGCCTCATTTTCATGGACGAGCCCACCAGTGGCCTGGACGTCTCGGTGCAGGCCAGGGTCCTCGATATCATGCGAAACCTTGTCACACAGCTCTCCCTGTCCATGGTCATCGTTACCCACGACCTGGCCGTGGCACGGCTCCTGGCCCACCGCCTCCTGGTGATGCGGGCCGGACGCGTGGTGGAAGAGGGGCTCACGGACCAGATCCTCGACGACCCCCAGCACCCCTACACCCAGCTGCTGGTCTCCTCGATTTTGTCCCATTGATCTGCCACGTTGGTTGAACCACCGAGGGCTCAGAGAAAAAAAGCAAAAGCATGCCTCCGGCGGAAAGGTGTGCCACCTTGAAAGCAGGTCGCGAATGCGCTTTCCCCTTCGTTCCTCAGGGAAAATCACATTCGCCTTTGAGTCAGATTAAACCGAATCTGTTTTTAAAATCTGTTTATTAAATCCGTCGTTTTAAAATCAGGCGAAAGTTTAGCCCCCGGCAGCGCCGCCGGAGGCAGCTTTAATCGCACTGCCGCCGGAGACTTTTTTTTGAAAGGCATCTTTGGCCGGGCTGTGCCCGCCACCCAGGGTGCGCAGGCATACGCTGCGGGAAAAATACAGGGAGTTTATCTATGGAATGGGTTGTTAATATTGAAAAAATCAGGAAAAATTTTTGCCTTCATACCCAGGGAAACGTGACGATCCCCGTACTCGATGAGGTGAATCTGACCCTTGCGCCGGGGGAGGCCGTGGTCCTTGTGGGACCTTCCGGGGCGGGTAAAAGCACCCTGTTGAAACTCATCTACGGGAACTACCGGATGGAGACGGGGCGGGTGTGGGTTCGCCACGGGGAGCGATCCGTGGAGATGGGAGGGCTCTCGCCCATGGAGGTGATTGACGTGCGGAACAAGACCATAGGGTATGTCAGCCAGTTTTTGCGGGTGATCCCCAGGGTGTCGGCATTGGACGTGGTGATGGAGCCCATGCTGGGGCGGGGCGTCCCCGCAGACCTTGCCGGGCAGCGGGCGAAAACCCTCCTTGAGCGGTTGCGGATCCCCGAGCGTCTCTGGGATCTGTCCCCCACCACCTTTTCCGGGGGCGAGCAGCAGCGCATCAACATCGCCCGGGGCTTTGCCGTGCCCTACCCGGTGATGCTCCTGGACGAGCCCACCGCCTCCCTGGACCCGGACAACACGCAAACCGTCTGTGACCTCATGGAAGAGGCCAGGCAGAGCGGCACCGCTTTTCTGGGGATTTTTCACGACGAGGGCGTTCGGCAGCAGGTGGCCACGCGCAGCCTTCCCATGGCCCCAGGTTCGCAAATGCTCCGTCCCTTCGTGCCTCAGGAACGTCACATTTGCTGACGGGCTGCGCCCGTGATCAGTAGACGTTATGGTAAGGTCTTATGTGCTGGGCGAAGCCCGAGGCGAAGGCCCTTGCGCTTTTTCCTGAGGAACGAAGGGGAAAGCGCAAGGGCAATCAGCTTTCGAGGTGGCTCACCTCGCCGCCGGAGGCTTTTTGGGTTTTAAGCCGCTTTTTCCCGGTTCTGGATGCAGGAGTTGCCGTCCAGGGTGAAGCACTGGCCGCAGGAGGTGCAGCGGGGTTTGACGGTCTTGTCGGCCTGCCATTTGTTGATGAGGTCGGGCTCGCAGAGCAGGGGCCGGGAGAAAGAGAAGCAGGCGATGTCGGTGTCGGCCAGGAGCTGCTCCATGGTGTCCACCGAGCGGTTGCCGCCCACGAGGATGACCGGGGCGCTGACGGCCTCGGCAATGACCCTGGCGTATTCGCTGAAATAGGAGTCCTGTGCGGGAAGAGTCACCTCGTAGGTGGTCTCTTTTTCTGTTTTGGGGGCTCGGAATACGGGCCCGCCGCTGATTTCGATGCCGGCAATGCCCATGGCGTCGAGTTTTTTGCACAGGGCCAGGCACTCTTCAAAGGTGAATCCCTTGGTCCCCATGAAGTCCGAGCAGTTGAGCTTGATGAGGATGGGGAAATCCGGGGTGGTTTTTTTGCGGATGTTCTCGAAGATGTCGAAAAGGATGCGGGCCCTTTTTTCACTGGTCCCGCCGAAGACGTCCTCCCGCTGGTTGAAGAAGGGGGAGAGGAACTGGTTGAGAAGGTAGCCGTGACCGGCGTGCATCTCCACACCGTCGAAACCGCTCTCCATGGCACGCCTGGCGGCATCGCCGAAGGCTTCGATGAGGGTCTGGATGTCCAGGGGGGTCATCTCCTTGGGGGTGACCCCGGAGATTTTGTTGGTCACCGCAGACGGACCCCAGATTTCCCTGCTTTCGGTGTCGAACCAGGTGAAAGAGCCCCCGTAGACAAGCTGGAGGAAGATCTTGCTGCCGTTGTCGTGCACCATGTCGGTGAGGGGCTTGTAGGAGTCCACGAAGGAGTCGTCGTAGGCGCCGAACATCTTGGGATTGGGCTGTTCATCCTTCAGGACAAAGGCGTAACCGGTGATGATGGCAGAGGCACCTCCCCTGGCGAGGTCTCTGTACAGGGCCATGACCTCATCGTTGATGTGGCCGGACGCGTCTGCGATGCCTTCCCAGGTGGCGGCCCTTAGGCACCGGTTCTTCAGTTCAAGGTTGCCAAGGCGAATGGTGTCGAAAAGTTCCTTCATTGTACCTCCTGACATGTCGTGAGCACCTCGCCGGATTTCCCTGGTGTGCGAGGTGCGTGGGGTGACCTTGCTTTTTATTATGGTATCGATATGTTCCGGGTGTTTTCTCCCGGCGATTGGCTATATACTGAAACCCATGGTGGCTATAGCCCCTTGGCGTAATTATTTCAAGGTTTACTGAATTTTTCCTCATGTGAAAACGGTCTCGACCGTGGGGAGGACCGATATGCAAGAGCTGCCCCTTGCAGGGGATGCAGACGTCGAGGTTATCCTGAAGTGGGTCAGTGAGGATGCCTGCCACATTGAGCGGATGTTCATTCCCATGATGAATTTCTGGCGGGACATCATTCCGGATGCCCTCTGCCGGCAGATGGAAGGCTGGAAAGCAGGGGAGACCCTTCGTCACGCCTTTGAACCCGGTGAGTTGCTCCCGGTGAGATCCGAGGCGCTGGTGAAGACCCTTCCCCGGTACCAGGTGTCTCCACCCCCTGCAAGCCATCCCTTTGGTCTTGCCCCGGGGTTTTTCCTGCCCCGGGGGCTTGCCTCAAGGGCCCTTGGGGTCTTTCCCCAGGATATACGGCCCATGCAGGTCCTTGGGGTCACCGAGACCCAGGTGACCCTGGACCTGAACCACCCGTTGGCCGGACTGGCCCTGGACCTTGGCATGCGGCATTATGGCGTCGAGGAGTCGAACCGTTCCATGGCGGGGCGTTGCCGGGAGGTTGCGGAAGCCGTCACCGGGGACGGGCCCGGTATGCAGGCGCTTTTTCAAGCCCCCGACGCCTGTGTTGACGGGACCCCGCTTCAGCGGCCTGTCGGTGTGGATGATTCCTTGTTTTATGCCTCGCCCCGCCTGGTGCAGCATCTGGACGCCGAAGCAGAGCGACAGGTCCGGGCCCTTTACGGTCGGCTGCTGTGCGATAACTCGGATGTCCTGGATCTCATGGCGTCCTGGGATTCCCACCTGCCGGACTCCTTGAGTGCCTGTCGGGTTACGGGGTTGGGAATGAACGGAGAGGAGCTTGAGCGAAACCCCTTGCTTACGAGCCGAACCCTCCATGATCTCAACGCACAGCCGGTGCTCCCCTACGACGACAAGGCCTTTCACGCCGTGGTGTGCACCGCTTCGGTGGAGTATGCCATCCATCCCGTGGCACTTTTCAATGAGGTGGCCCGGATTCTCAAGCCCGGGGGCCTGTTTGTGCTGACCTTTGCCGATCGCTGGTTCCCGCCCAAGGTTACCCAGCCCTGGTCTGACATGCACCCCTTTGAGCGCATGGGGCTTGTCCTTGAGTACTTTCGGGCTTCGGGCGAATTCACCGAGTATCACACCGAAAGCCGGAGAGGGTGGCCAAGGCCTCCGGCAGATGCCTACTTTCCTCGGAAAAGGGAGGCGGATCCCCTGCAGGCCGTGTGGGCAAGGCGACGGCCCGCACCAGGGGACAGGACCGAACTCGGTCGGTGATGCCATGGGGGCATAACAGCACTCCTTTCGAGGGAGGCTGAATAAGGATTGAAAAAAGTAGTATTGTTGATGTCGTTTTCATGCAAGGGATTTGAATCACTATATCGTGTGTGACGTCATTGCTGTTTATGCTTTTCAGGGTTCCGGTGTGAGGAATTTTATCAATCCCCTTGCGGAAAGTAATTTTGCTGGTGTATAGTAGCAAATCAATAACTTCAGAGGCCCCTTGCCCGGATCGTTCACGACGCCCGCAGGGGTAGAAAAGCGGGCATAAAACCGTGTACTACATGTTGTATTTTAGACATCCCTACATGTTTCATGGCAACGGGCCGTAATAACAATTTTACTGCTCTGGCCCGGTCTTTTTCATGAAATATCCCGGTTAGGCAGGTCTTCGGGCCATCCCCCTGCACATCGATATACAAAAAAAATAGTACAGTCGTATAATTTTAATGATGCCGGCCTGCTGCTGGTCCCGGCCCGTCGGTGATGCCGCCGGGGACACCCCTTACCCACCATGACGCAGGCAGGCGTGGACAACTCGTCGAGGCGTATTCGCGATTTCCGGAATCGAGCTGAATCACTCTGAACACCTTGTGCGAAAGGAAGCCATGAAGGAGTCCACTTTATTTAAGTCTGTATTCAATGCCACCCCGATCATCATCGGAATTCTCTCCTGTGACGGTACCTTCATCCATTACAACGAGTCGTTTAAAAAAGTCTCCGGCTATGGGGATGACGAGCTGAAAAATATGTCCATCCGGGACATCATCGCACCGGATGATTATGAGGAAGTGACGAAGAACTTCACCTCCCTGGTTCGCGGCGAACTGGATTCCTTCCGCGTGACCCGCAAATTTATCTGCAAGCATGGCGCCGTGTTCTGGGCCGATGTCTCCTCATCGACCATCTGCGGGCACGACGGTCAGGTGGCGGCGGTGACGTGCACTGCCTTTGACATGACCAGCCAAAACAACATGGAGGTGGCTTTAAGGGACCGCAACGAGAACATGGAAAAGCTCTTTGAGAAAAAGGGCGATGCGGTGGTGGTGCTGGATGAGGAGATGAGGATCATCCGAGTCAACCGGATCTTTGAGGAGATCTCCGGGTATTCCGGCGCGGAGGTGGGGCGTACCCGTTGCCTGTCGGAGTTGATCCACAAGGAGGATGTGGGCAAACTGATGCGGTACCACCGGCAGCGCCGGGAACACCCGGGCGGGGTGCCCGAAGCATACGGCTGCAGGATGATTGACAGCACCGGAGCGGTGCATGAGCATCGCGTGAAGGTCTCCATGATACCGGGCACGGGCCGGAGCCTTGTGGCCATCAAGGACTGCATGCCCAAGGAGTCCGCAGGTCGGGGAGGGGGGAAAAAGGACGAGACCTTTCGCTTGATCGCTGAGAACTCGACGGATGTCGTCTTTATCACCGACCTTGACCTTGCCGTGACCTATGTGAGCCCTTCGGTGAGGCGGGTCACCGGGTACAGCCAGGAGGAGTTCAAGCTCCTGAAGCTGCAAGAGTTTTTTTCTGAGGATTCCTATGGCCGGGCCAAGCAGATGTTAAAGGAAGGGCTCCTCGGCGGGTACAACGCCCAGGTGCCCCTGACCACCGAGTACAAGTGCCTGCACAAGGACGGTACCAGTCGGTGGATCGAAACCATTACCAAGCTTATTCTCAGCGAGTACGGTCACCCTGTGGGAATTACCGGGGCTTCCCGGGATATCACGGAGAGAAAACGGGCCGAAGAGGCCCTCAGGCGGAGTGAAATCAAATACCGCATGCTCACCGAGGAGATCAAGGATGTGGTCTTCGGTCTGACGCCTGATCTGTGCATCGATTACATCAGCCCTGTGGTTGCAGAGTTCAGCGGCTATTTGCCGGAGGAGATGAACCATACCCACATTTCAACCTATCTGATGAACCCCCAGGAGCTGGACACGGCGACGGTGCTCCTGGAACAGGCCTTCTCCGGAAACGCCACCTCCACCACCTATGACTTCCGGTTTCGCGCCAAGGATCGCCCTGACTTTTACGTGGAGGTCTCCTGCAATCCCATTTACGAGGGAGGCAAGGTCATCCTTCTGCAGTGCGTTGCCCGGGATGTCACCCAGCGCAAGCAGGCCGAAGTCGCCCTCAAAGAGAGGGAGCAGCAGCTTAGTGTCGAGAACATTTACCTGAAACGCTCCATTCAGAAAAGCGAGCGTTTCGGCAATATTATCGGCAAAAGCGAGGCCATGCAGCGGGTCTACGAACTCATCATTCAGGCGGCGTCATCCCCTGCCAATGTGGTGATTTCAGGGGAGTCGGGCACGGGAAAAGAGCTTGCGGCGCGGGCCATTCACGACATGAGCCCCAGGGCCGACAAGCCCTTTGTCCCCGTAAACTGCGGGGCCATTCCGGACACCATCATCGAAAGCGAGTTCTTCGGGTACAAGAAGGGGGCCTTCACCGGGGCCGTGTGCGACAAGGCGGGATTTCTCGACCTTGCCGACGGGGGGACGCTTTTTCTTGATGAGGTGGGAGAGATCGGGCTCAACATGCAGGTCAAGCTCCTGCGGGCCCTTGAGGGGGGAGGGTACACCCCCATCGGCAGCAATCAGGTGAAGCATTCGGTGTTTTCCATCGTGGCAGCCACGAACCGGGACCTCACCGACCTGGTGCGAACCCGGAACATGCGCGAGGATTTTTTCTTTCGCATCCATGTCATTCCCATCCGGCTGCCCCCGTTGCGTCAACGGGCCGAAGACATCCCCCTTTTGATCGATCATTTTTTCATGAAGGCGGGAACCGACAAGCCCCTGCCCCGGATCTCCTCCAAAATCCGGCGGGCGTTCATGGGGTACAGCTGGCCGGGCAACGTGCGGGAGCTTCAGAATGTCCTCAATCGATTTCTTGCCCTGAACAAGGTGGACTTTACCGGGCTCCCCGGCGGAGAGGCTTCCATGCCCCCCGGCAGGGCCCTGGGGAATGTTTCGGCAGGCGGCGATTCCTGCACGTTGGCGTCCCAGGTGGAGCGGTTTGAAAAAGAGATCATTCAGAGTCATTTGAACAGGTACCAGTGGAACCGGAGCCGGGTGGCCCAGGTCTTGAAAATTGATCGAAAAACCCTGGCATCAAAGATCAAGAAGTTCAAGATAGCTCCCGTGGATGAGGAATAATTCCCCAATTTAAGGAATATCTCCTCGTGTAGTACAAAACGATATAAAAAGAGCTGGTTATACTGACTTTTGAAAAGGGTGGGGAACAATTCCCCGCCCTTTTTCTGTTTTGTCCCGGAGGTGCCGTTTCCGTTTACGCCTTGTCTCATGAGCGATGCCTCATAACTGGCGTGTACTGGCACGCTATGTGCAGTAATCTGAGCAATTATCCGGGCCCCCGAACCCGTCCACCGGCAGGTACCGATTCCATGCTTTTCTTAAATGTCTTGATACACCCTTCGTTTTGGCTTTGCGAGCCGCCGTTAAGAAACGTCTCTTTTTGATCCGGTCATACCCGGGGGCCACCCCGGCAACAGACGTTAGGTCGTACGGTTTCATTGTGAGTAAACCCGGTCATCCCACGGGATTAACATAACGTGTTGCGTCGATGGCACCCGGGCAGGATTGCCGTGGGGTGCCCGGGTGTTTCTGCCCTGCGTCGTCGACCAAGCCTTTAGAAAGACAACCCATACAACGTGAATCCGAAGGAGGAGTGCATGAAAAAGAATGTCCTGTGGCACCTGGTGCTGGCCCTGTTCGTTTTTTTTGTTTCGCCGGTTTTCGCAGATGGTGCCGGAACGGAGGCCGTGCCCGAGTGGCTGGAGTCGGCAAGCAAGGTGGCGTCTCCGGCCAATGTGGTGGCCAGCCCCGGACGCTTTGAAAACCTGGTGAGGATCCAGTGGGACCCCGTGGCGAAAGCCACCGGGTACAGTGTGTTCAGGGCCCGCAACGTGGCAGGACCCTATTATCCCATCAGCCCTGTCCTTAAAGAGCCGACCTTTGACGACACCAAGGCCGATGTGGGGAAATACTACTGGTACAAAATCATCGCCTGGAAATACATCTTTTTCAGCGCGGCCAGTGAGCCCGCCAACGGGTGGGCGGCCCTTTTCATGCCGAGCGGTGAAGAGACAACCGTGGAGCTTTTGACCCGGGTGATTATGGATATTCCCCATTTCATGCGGATCAAGGAGGCCGCCTCCAGGGTGGAGGAGACCCTGCCCGAGCCCATGGACACCGATGCGTACCTTCCCACGGGGGAGGAGATTTTCTCCTATGTGGAGCAGGTGTGCGCAACCGAGCATCGCAGGATCGGTTCGCCGGAAGCCAGGATCGCAGAAGAGTATATTATAGGAGAAATGTCGGCGATCCTGGGGGCGGCCAATGTGGGGGTCGAAGAGGTGGAGTGTGATGTCTACAAGGCCGACTCCTGGGCGCTTCAAGTGGAAGAGGACGGTGTGACGACGGAGTTCCCTGCCTTTTACACGGTGAACACCGGCATTGTTTACGGGGAGAAACCCAACGGAGGCTCCGTTACAGGTCCCATGGTCTGGGCCGGTGAGGGCACCCCGGAAGAGTTCGACAAGCTCGGGAACATCCAGGGCAAGATTGTCGTGGCCCAGTGCCCCTTCCCCTCATTTCCCGTGGGGCTTATTCAGATGCTTTACGACGACGGGTATTACACCTCGGACCCCACCGGATCCTTTAACCTGCTGACCACCCAGGCCCTGACCTTTGTGCGCAGCAACTTCCCGGCGGAATACACCGAGGAGAAACGACCCAACTCGGTGTACTGGCTCGCCAGCGATCGAGGAGCAGCAGGCCTTGTGCTGGTGCTCAAGGACCACCCCTTTGACATCAACACCCATTGGGGGCCCTACGCCGGAAAGATGAAGTCCATGCCCTGCATGTATGTCTCACATTACATGAACGATAGCATCCAGGCCGTGGCCCAGGCCGGGGGAGACGCCTCCCTGACCATCACCGGCACCCTGGAACCGGGCTACGGGCGCAATATTTTCGGGATTTTACCGGGTAAATCCGAGGAGACCATCATCATCAGCACCCATCACGACTCCGCTTTTAAAGGGGCCACAGAGGACGGCACCGGGGTGGGCATGGTCCTTGCCATGGCCGAGACCTGGGCCCAGGTTCCCCTGGAGGACCGTGAGAAGACCCTTCTGTTTATCACCACAACGGGGCATTTCTACGGCGGCAAGGGTTCTCGTTTTTTTGCCCATACCCATGCGGAAGACCTGTTGAAAAACGCCATTCTGGATATCAACCTCGAACACCTGGCAGCCAGAAATTACGTGGATGACGGGCAGGGCAACGGGGTGTTTGACGGTGAGCAGGCCCTCTCCATTGTCTTTGTCAACGAAGACTACCACGCCATTGCCACGGCCGCCCGGATGATGAAACGAACCCAGCCGGAGCGGACCCTGTTGATCCCCTCCACCCTTCTGGGCCCGGTACCCCCGGGAGAGGCGGGCCACTACCACATGTATACAGGGGTCGATTTTATTCACTGGATCGGCCAGCCCTACTACCTTCTGACCTCCGACGACACGCTGGACAAGGTCGATGTGTCCCAGCTTTACCCCCTTGCCAGGGGGATTTCAGGGATGATCGGCACGTATATGAAGATGGATTGATGGGGGCAGGGGCTGCCGGAGTGCCTTGACGGGCTTCGGCAGCCCCTTTGCCCGGTGATTTGCGCTGCGGGTGCACGCTGCGCATCGACACAAGACTCCCTGCGGCACCTTTGCGGCCGGACTCAAGGGGTGCTGCGACGCCTTCATTCAAACCACAGGAGAGCCATACCATGACAGAATCCGAAGAGTTCGCACTTTACTTGAAATCCACCTTTTTTATTGATTGCGATTGCATTGAAATCGCGGACTACGCCCGGGAGGCATGCCGGGGGGCCTACACCGACCGGGAGAAAGCCATCCGCCTCTTTTACGCTGTCCGTGACGATATCAAGTACGACCTGTTTGGCTATGAGATCAACCCCCTGTACATGAAGGCGAGCAATATTTTGAAGAAGGCAAGCGGCTACTGCGTGTCCAAGGGGCTGGTCCTGTGCGCCACGGCAAGGGCCGTCGGTATTCCTGCCCGCATGGGGTTTGCCGACCTCGTCAACCACCAGAATCCCGGAAAAATCGATGAGTTGCTCCAGACCAACGTGTTTGCCTTCCACGGCTTTACCGAGCTTTATCTGGAAGGGCTCTGGGTCAGGGCCACCCCCTCCTTTGACCGGGCGCTGTGTGAAAAATTGGGGTACTACATTCCTGAATTTGACGGCATCCGTGACACCACCTACCCGGCCTATACCCTGAATGGCGAAAAGCACATGGAGTATGTGCATTATTACGGAAGCTTTCCCGATCTTCCCGTGTACGCCCTCCTTGACTCCGTGAAGAAGCATTACCCCCATTTTTTCACCGACGGCATGGACGTGACGGTGGACAGCCTGGTGGAAGGCATCGGGCTTGATATCCAGGAGGTGGCTCCCGAAAAGAATTTACTCTGTATTCCTCCGAGGGCGGCGTAAAAAGTCCCGGAGGGCACACCGGTTTCCGCAGGTGCCAACGCGTTTCGGAGACCAACGACTGACAACCGCACCAACTTTTATCCGAGGCCCTTATGCTTTTAACGGAACAGGAAAGAAGAATGCTTGGGGGAGAGTTCGGCCCCGGAGTTCAGAAGGCCCTGTCGTTTCTCGTGGAATATGGGGAGGCCTTTGACGCCCAGCGGCTGGTCCGTGTGGACAGCGCCCATATCCTGCCGGATCCCGTGTACATGCTCCAGGAGTTGATCGAAGGGGTCGACGCCGTGGGGACCCTGTCCACCATCCATTCCCTTTCCCCCCTTGCCGCGCGGTGGGTAAAGGAGCTCGGGCTCCGGGAGGACTCCGCAGGGCCCGTGATCCAGGACACGGTGAAGGCCGTGGAACTCTACAAGGGGCTCGGTTGCTTCATGACCTTGAGCTGTGCGCCCTATGTGATGGGGAACTTGATGAAAAAGGACAACGTCTTTTCCTGGGCGGGGTCTTCCGGCATCATCATCAACAACTCGTTGTTCGGGGCCCGGGGAAACCGGGATTCGGGCATAGCCATGACCTGCTCTGCCATCACGGGGCGCACACCGGAGATCGGCCGTATCCGAAAGGAAGAGCGGTATGCCGAGGTGGTGGTGAGGTTCCAGAAGATGGATACGGCGGGGCTCTCCGAGGCCGAGCTGGGGGCCATCGGCTACCACATCGGGGAATTGGCCGAGACGCGGAATGTGGTTGTGGACGGACTCCCCCCTTCCATCCCCTTTGAGAAACTGAAGTACCTGCTCTCCCCCATGCCTGTGTCCGGGGCGGTGAGTCTCTGCCACTTGGCAGGGATCACGCCGGAAGCCCCGACCCTTGAGGCGACCCTGGGCAATCGGAAACCCGAGATGGAATTGACCCTTTCGCCCTTTGAGTTGAGGGATGCCGCATCCAAACTCTGTCATTACACCAGCCCGGAGGTGGAGGTGGTGGTTCTGGGGTGCCCCCATCTGACCATGCGGGAGGTCAGGGAGATCTCCATGCTTCTGGACGGCAAACGGGTGGCCGACGGGGTGCGGCTGGTCCTGGCGACCAACGAGGGGGTTCTCCAACTGTGCCGTCGCATGGGCTATGCTGACACCATCGAGAAGGCCGGTGGCCTTATCATCACCGATTCATGCATCGCTGTGTTTCCCTTTGCCCACATGAAGGAGCCTGTGTCCCGGGTGGCGACCAACTCGGCCCGCTGCGCCCATTACCTGCTTCGCGGGGGGGTAGGCGAGGTGGCGGGGGGCAAGGTGATGGATACGTATTACGGCAGCACCGGTCAGTGTATCGATGCGGCCTTGACCGGAACATGGGAGGAACGATGAACATCAAAGGCCATACCATCAAAGATGGATGTGTGGAAGGGGAGGCGCTGGTCCTGACCATGCCGTTCTCCTTTCTGGGGGATTTTGACCTTACCACCGGCAGGATCAATGATCTGCACGACCAGGCCGGAGCCAGTATTTCCGGTAAGATTCTTGTCTTTCCCTCGGGGCGGGGCTCCACCACCGGGGCTCTCATCGGGTTTTACGCCTGCCTTTTCAAGACAGGCCCTTTGGGGATGATCGTACGGGAGGCAGAGCCCGTCATCGCCATTACAGCCGTCATGAACAATATCCCCATGATGGATCGCCTGGATATCGACCCCCTGGCCGTGATCCGTACCGGAGACTGGGTCCGGCTGGATGCCAGCAACCGGGTGGTGGCGGTGGAGAAAAAGATGGCGTTGAGGGAGGCGGGGTAAGGGCAGGGAAAACAGGGGAATAGGAAATAGTGAATAGTGAATAGGGGAACGGGGTGCCTTAGTTATCGTTTCGGCCATCAGGGTGTTCTTGATGACACCGTCCCAAGGGCCGATAGCGCCGTAGGGTGCACTCCGTGCACCGTGTTCGGGTCACCCGGGGTTTTGGTTTTACCGAGGCGTTCGGACCATGACGGGCTTTGATTTTTCGTGCACGGAATGCTCCATGGGAATCGGCTCTTTGCAGGTCGCGGCCCAAACGATGATCAAGGCCGAATCGTGAATAGGGGGGATCGTCAGTTTGGGTTGGTGGAAATACAGAATGCTACAGTGGTTTGCCGGAATGCCGCTGTGATTTACCCCGAGAAACGAGGGGTAAAGCGCAGCGGCAAGCAGTTTTCAAGGTGGCTTACCTTGCTGTCGGGTCAGTTTTTCATGGCTTCAGCAGGCGCCAGGCGATGCCCTGGGCCAGCACGGCCACGGCCAGGGAGAGGAGAAAGGCCTCTGCCATGGGAAGCCCTGGGAGCATCCGGCTCAGGGCGATGCAGAAGGCGGCAAAGGAGTATAGCCCGAAGACCATGCCGCGCAGGAGCCTTACCACGTAGCCTGTTCCCTGTTTGCGGTGGGAGAAGACGGCGAGGATGGATCCCATCACCGGAAAGGTGGCGGCGATGCCGCTTGCCCGGGGGCCGATGGTGGATGAGGCCCAGGTAACGGCCAGCACCAGAACCACGGCTGCCACCATTCGGTACACAAGTTCATGGGGGTGAGAGACAACCGCCGACGCCTTTGGGGAGGTCGTTGGAAACATCCCCGGGGAGAACCAGAGCACGGCCAGGATGAGGGGAAGCCCGATGCCGAGGGGGGGGAACCAGGCCAGGAGGAGAAGGGCCGAAAGGGTATAGGCCAGAAGGGCCAGACCAAGGGATACCGGCCAGGCAAAGCGCGTGGCGCTCCAGGCATAGGCCAGGTAAAAGGTGACAAAGGCCAGGACCCCCGACAGGGTTCCCAGTGCGGCGTTGCCTGCAAAGGCGGGACCGTGCTCCAGGGCAAGGAACAGCAAGATGGGGCCGGAGATCACCGGGAAGGCGGAGAGCCAGCCGGCAACCAGGGCACCCCAGCGTTTTCCGGCATAGGTGACGGCTGCGATAATACCCGGGGTGAGGATGAGTTTGAGGCCGAGGGAGGATGGCATAGCGATACCTGCATGGTGGCCGGTTTAACGGCCGGAAAAGGGGGAATACCGGCCCGTGGGCCTTTGCCTAGGGGGTTGGGCCTTCGGCAGGTATGGCTTCAAGGGGGACGGGAGGCACGCTTCGCCTGGGTGAGGGAACCGTCAGCCGGAGATGGCCTCCTTATCTCATCCTTTACGGGCTTTCATGATGTGGACTTACGACACTTTGACCCGCGGATCAAGGGCAGAGTGACAGGATAAAAAAAGAACTGTTCGCTATCGGATGCGGGGGGGAACATGGGCGTTCCGGGGGGGTAGAGGGCTGCCGTGCTTTCGGGTCGATCTCTTTTGTCTGGTAACAATGTTTCGTGGTGAGTACATAATACCTTGACGTGGCCGCTGCTATGCATTTACGTTAACGTGAGGTTTAGCTTTGAGGCCAACAGATGCGTTTCATGTGAACATATGGATTTCCGAAAGGATGAACATCATGAACAAGGTCACGCGAGTCGGTATTGTGGGAGCGGGGATGATGGGGGCTGAAATCGCCCTGTGCTGTGCGCGGAGCGGGATGGACGTCATCTTGAAAGAGGTGAGCCAGGAGCTTGCGGACAAGGGCAAGGTGGCGGTGAACTCGATTCTGTCACGGGCGGTGGGAAAAGGCAGGATGGATGAGGCGGAAAAAGAGAATATCCTTGCCCGCATCGAAGCCACGGACATGTACGACGGGTTTGACGAGGTGGACCTCGTCATCGAGGCGATCCTTGAGGTCTCCGGTACCAAACAGAAGCTTTTTGAAGAGCTGGATGTCCTGTGCAAGCCCGAGTGTGTTTTTGCCTCCAACACCTCGTCCATTTCCATTACCAAGCTTGCCGCTGCGGCACGCCCCGATCGGTTCGTGGGGCTCCACTTTTTCTCCCCGGCCTCGGTGATGAAATTGGTGGAGGTGATCCCCGGGCTTCTCACCTCCCCGGGTACCGCAGCGTTTGCCATGGAATTCTGCAGGGCCATCGGCAAAGAACCGGTGAAGGTGAAAAACGTCGAGGGCTTTGTGGTGAACCGGATCCTCCTGGCCCTGATGAACGAAGCCTACCGGCTCCTGGACGAAGGGGTCGCCACCAAAGAGGACATCGACACGGCATGCCGCTTAGGGCTCGGCCACCCCGTGGGCCCCTTTCGCCTGAGCGACAACGTCAGCCTGGATCTTCTCGACAAGGTCCATACCATCCTCACCGACGCCTACGGCGACCGTTTCAAGACCCCCGGGATTTTCCGCGAACACATAGACGCGGGGCGCGTGGGCCGCAAGGCCGGTAAGGGGTGGTACGACTATTGATCAGGCAGGCCGCTTAAAGATGCCTCCGGCGGCCCTGCCGGGGGCCAAACTTTTGAAAAGTTGGACAAACAGCTATGTGACAGGATGCCCTCACAAGGCATTGAATGAAAGGCGAATGAGATTTGCCCTGAGGCACGAAGGGGAAAGCGCATTTGCAACCTGCTTTCAAGGTGGCACACCTTGCCGCCGGAGGCTTTTTTCCATGCACTTTAACCATAGCAGACGAACCGAATCCGTACTGCGGTATTGACACCCTCTCCACAATCAAGAAGAATACCTTCTGAAATCGAAACCCCTTGTAGGAGACACATGCATTTATACGCCATACGACTTCTTGCCCCGCCTCCTCCACAGACATCCTGAAGATTCATTATGTCTGTAGAGTGAGTGGCGATGGCTCCTGATCGGCCCGGTATCCGGGTGTGATTAAGAGAACGGGAGCCGTGCGTGGAATCGGTGCCCCGGCCATCTGTCCACTCTGAGTGTGGACTTTCCGCTGATATGTCGGCGGATAAGGAGGATGGTATGGCTCGATTTCAATCGGCTGTTTCGTTGAATGTCTCTGTGTTTTTTCTTATGGTGGGCGTTGGCCTCACCGTTTCATTGCTTCCCGCCAGAATGGCTGCCCTGTCCGGATCGTTTTCCGACGTGGGGTGCCTTGCCTCATGTTTTGCCCTGCCCTTTGTCTTGCTTCAGGTTCCCATGGGATCCCTTGCCGACCGCTACGGTTACAAGGCGTTTCTTGCGGCCGGGTATATCGTCTGCGGTCTTTCGGCGTTGGCTTACTGCCTGGCCGAAACCCCTGACATTCTTTATATGGGAAGGGTCCTTCAGGGGGTGGGCGAGGTGCCCATCTGGGCCCTGGCTCCGGCGCTGCTCTCCGTGGACTGGCCCGAAGGCAGAGGGAAGGTTCTGGGCATGTACAACGCGTCCATGCACCTGGGGCTCACGGCCGGTGGGCTTCTGGGGCTCATTTTCTGTGACTGCTGGGACGGCAGCGGGGCCTTTTGGGTTCTTGCTGCAACCGGTCTTGCGGGCGGGGTCCTTGTGATGACGTGTGCCGGGGAAAAGGCGGGGGGCAAGGAGTCCGGGGTCGAGGGCTGGGACCTGAAAACGGCAGGTGTCCTCATGGTCAGGCGGGAGACCCGGGCTGTGTTTTCCGGCATTGTTCTTTACGGGTGCGGTTACGGCGTCTTTCTGACGGTCATTCCCATGTCCCTTATTGCGGGCCGGGGGGCAGGGGAGCAGGCTGTTTCGCTTTTTTTTGTTTTGTTTTATGTTGCCGTCAGCCTGTCTCAGCTTATGGGCGGTGCCCTGTCCGACAAGGCCGGGCGAGTGGCGACCATGACCCTGGGGCTTACCATGGCCGGGATCTGTCTTCCCGTTGCCGTTTGGGCAAGGGGGCTTGCCCTTTTAAGTGGTCTGGCCATGGCGGGGTTCGGGCTTGGGATTTTCTGCGTATCGGCCATGGCCGCCTTGAGCGAATCCGTGCCGGTATCACGGCGGGGAACCATTTCCGGTGCGTTTTATCTGGCCTGGGGGGCGGGGTACTTTGTGGGCCCGATACTTCTGGGAACGGTCTCGGACCACGGCGGGTTCGGACCCGGGCTGCTCGTTTTTTCCGTGCTGCTCCTGGGCAATGCCGGTGTGCTGGCAGCCTTTTCCGGGCGCATCAGGGCCGTGGCCTGATCGCTTTTTTGTGTGCAACCGGCCCCCATGGGGCATCAATTTTCTATATCGTAAAGGAGTACCCAATGAATCCACAGGCATTATCTACCTGTTTCTGCACGCCGGACGTTGACGCATGCCGCATGTTCTACCGAAAACATTTTGCAGCTTCCATTGCCTTTGATTGCGGCTGGTACCTGAGTCTCCGGTTTGGAAAAGAGGGCCCCACCGTTCAGTTTATGGAGCCCCGGGAAGACATGCCGGTGTTCGGCGGTGCCGGGGTGGTCCTGAACTTCAAGGTGGAGGATGTGGATGCCGAGCATGCGCGATTGACGGGGGAAGGGCTTGCCACCGTGAGGCCCCTTGAAGATCATCCCTGGGGAGATCGCGGGTTTTCCGTGGTCGATCCCATCGGAAACGCCCTTTACATCTATTCGGACATCGAACCCACGGAGGAGTACAAGGCGTATTACAGGGAGTAGGCTTAGCCCGGATATTTCATGAGAAAACAACCATTCCAAAGGAAAATAATATGATTTTTGATAGCTACAATAAAAATGTCAGCTATTTTGAAAATGCAAAATGTAAATCAGCGTTTACTGTTTGATTTTCTCACCCTTCGGGCGAGCCGAGTGCACCCATCTTCTGCGTTATCAGAGCTTTGAGGTAAACCACTACATCTGCAGCTCTGATGCCTTGAATATGGGTGCACTCGACTCGTGAAATATCCGGGTTAGGGACGGGACAACAAAAAAACATACAAACGCGATGCCTCCGGCGGCAAGGTGAGCCACCTGGAAAGCTGTTTGCCGCTGGGCTTTAACCCTCGTCTCTCGGGTTAAAGCCCAGCGGCATTCATGAGTGGTTTGTATCTTTATTTCGTGTCTGAGCCCTTACCCCCTGTTGTGGTGTTTCCGATGCCCTGTCAGAGCTTTGAGATAAACCACTACACGTGAAGTATTCGGGTAAGCATTGGTTCCTTATGGCCCCAGGCGGTAGAACCGTCCTGGGGTCATGGCACCGGCCAGCTCGTCAAGGCGCCCTTTGAGGGCCTTGATTTCGTCGAAGTCCTGGGTGCGAAGGAAGGCGTAGGCCATGGCGGCCCGGAAGCCGGACACGCAGAAGGTGATGATGAACTTGTCCCGGGGGAGCTCATCCACCCGGTCGGGGAGTTCATGCAAGGGGATGTGACGGGCAAAGGAGAAGGCCAGGTGGTCTTTCTCCTCGCGGGTGCGTACATCCAGAAAGAGGAAGTGGTCGTTGCTGATGAAGTTCGCGGCGTCGTCCACGGTGATGCCGTACTCCCCTGCTACGAGAAATTCAATGTCCATTTCCCGAAGCACATCGGCAAGGCTGGGGGCGGCGAACAGATCGTCTGGGGTCATGGGCTCCTCATGTTATAAGCGTGGCTGTTTGGTGGGTACGTCGGTCTATATTTTGTACCATTTTATGGAGTTCAGGGAAATGGGGCTGGCCTCCAGGGCGTCGATGATCGCAAAGGATCGCTTGTCCACGTTTCCACGGGATGAGAGCTGAAGTCCCAGGGTGAGCCGGGTGACTCCGGTGTCGTAATCTTTCATGAGCTCTGTGGAGATGACCCTGAGCCCGTTTGCTTTCATCACCTCCACGGCCCGCTCGGGTTTTTCGCCTTCGGGCAGGGAGAGGGTCAGGTTGCGGTACACATCCTTTTTGTAGAATTTTTCAACGTAGTTGAGCACCGACAGGGAGAAGAGGGCAATGGCCGTTGTGGCCAGGGAGAGGATGTAAAGCCCGGCCCCTGCCGCCATGCCGATGGCGCAGGTGATCCACAGGCAGGCTGCCGTGGTGAGCCCCCTGACGGACAGGCCGTCCTTGATGATGGCCCCGGCCCCTAAAAAGCCGATGCCCGTGACGATCTGTGCGGCGATGCGCCCGGGGTCGGTGACCCCTTGAAAGGCCTCGGGTTTGAGGACGCCGAAGGTGGAGACCGCCGTGGAAAGCGTCATGAACACAGCGGACCCGGCACAGACCAGCAGGTGGGTCCGAAGCCCTGCCTCCCGCCCGTGGATGTCCCGTTCCAGCCCGAGCAGCCCGCCCAGGGCGGCGGCTGTCAGGATTCGTATGATATAAGGCAATGACTCGTTCCACATGTCCAGCATCGGTATTCCTTTTTTTGTCTGCATCGATTTTAAGCGGGAAAACTTTTATTATATTCCAATTTCGTAAACGAGGGTACTTCTTTTTCGCATATTTCAGTCAAAGCGGCTGCGGCCGCCTGGAGGGTGCGTGCGTGTGGGGAAGGGGCATCGCGTTGATTGCCCTTGTGTTCGGAACATGGCTGGAGGACTCTCGGATATCCCGGTGAATTAGGGGGTTGCCTGTTTCTGTGATGGCGGCAAGGCCCATGGCCCTTGCCAGGGGAGAACCGGTTGGCGGGGGCTTTTTCGTCTGTTTTTGCGCGATTGCAATTCAGGGTGATTCGTACTATATTCCGCACCGAAAATGGAACGTATGAATGAGCGGGAACGGCAACACCCAAGCACATACACGCACGAACGGGACGGCATGGTCGCCACGCCCCGGGGTCGTGCGTTTTTTTTGTTTTTTTGATACCACCGACGGGAAGCCGGTCCCTGAAAACTCACAAGGAGTGACGCGTGCTAAACACTATTATCAATCAGCTGAACGGCTTGATCTGGGGCTCTGTCCTCATTTATCTTTTGATCGGCGTGGGGATCTATTTTACCCTTCGCCTCGGATTTATCCAGTTTCGCCATTTCGGACACATGTTCTCCGTGCTTAAAAAGAGCCGTCAGGCGGACAGTGCCGGGATTTCATCTTTTCAGGCCCTGTGTACCAGCCTGGCCGCCCGGGTTGGAACCGGCAATCTTGCCGGCGTAGCCGTGGCCCTGACCCTGGGAGGACCCGGTGCCATCTTCTGGATGTGGCTGGTGGCCCTGGTGGGGATGTCCAGCGCCTTTGCCGAGAGTACCCTGGCCCAGCTTTACAAGACCCGTGACGACGCCGGCAATTACCGCGGCGGACCCGCCTATTATATGGAGAAAGGCCTTGGGATGCGCTGGATGGGGGTTCTCTTCTCCATCTTTCTCATCATCTCCTTCGGCCTGGTGTTCAACGCGGTGCAGGCAAACTCCATCGCCCAGGCCATGGATGTCGCCTTCGGTGTGTCGCCCGTGGTGATGGGTGGGATCCTCGTGGTCCTTTCGGGGATCGTGATTTTCGGAGGCCTGCGCACCATCGCACGGGTGGCAGAACTTATTGTTCCCTTCATGGCCGTTGCTTACCTGATTCTGGCCCTCTTTGTGGTGGGCTCCCAGATCGAAAAGCTCCCGGCGGTGATCTCATTGATCATCAACAGCGCCTTCGGATGGGACAAAGCGGTTTCCGGTGCCCTGGGATACACCGTGGCCCAGGCCATGATGAACGGCATCAAAAGGGGACTCTTCTCAAACGAGGCGGGCCTTGGCTCGGCCCCCAATGCCGCGGCCTCCGCCACTCCTTATCCTCCCCACCCCGCCTCCCAGGGGTATGTCCAGATGCTTGGCGTCTTTGCCGACACCCTGGTGATCTGTACGGCCACGGCTGCCGTGATCCTCGTCTCCGGCGCTCTGGAGTCAAACTCCGGCATGAGCGGCATTGAGTTGACCCAAAAGGCCCTGTCGTCAAGCGTGGGCAACTGGGGCAACGCCTTTGTGGCCGTGGCGATTTTCTTTTTCGCCTTTACCTCGGTCATCGCCAACTACTCCTACGCCGAGACCAACCTGATCTTCCTTGAGCGAAACCATCCCGGCGGGCTGACGGTGTTCCGTTTTCTCGTTTTGGGCATGGTGATGTTCGGCGCCGTGGCCGAGTTGCCCATCGTCTGGTCCATGGCGGATCTCTCCATGGGGTTCATGGCCCTGACAAACCTCGTTGCCATTGTGCTCCTGTCCGGGGTGGTGGTGAAGCTGGCAAAAGATTACAACGACCAGCTCAAAGACGGCAAGCTCCCCACCTTTGACGCCAACGCGTACCCTGAGCTTCGGGACCAGCTGGAACCGGGCATCTGGGACGGACGCAGCGACAAGTGATTGACCCGCCGGCCCTTTCCCCGTGTTGGTGGAACGGGCCGTTCCTGACGCACCCTGCGATGCTCTGGCTCCCTTTTGACAAGGGATCTGTGGCTTCGCGGGGTGTGAGATTTTCCTCATTTTCTCTCGCCTTCTTTTCTTCTTCTCTGTAAAATCCGTTTCAAGGAATTGGCTTTTTTTGCATAGCATGGGCCTTTCCGGAACCCGTGGGCTGCTTACTTTTTTTGGGGGGTATTGTTGTCGGGTCTTGCCTGGATGAATATTGCCCGGCTGAAGCTGGCGCCCGGTGAGCGGATTCGTGAACAGACGATCGCCGACGGGCTGGGGGTGAGTCGCTCTTCCATTCGCGAGGCCATCCGTATTCTCGAAAAAAAGGGCTGGTGGAGATCGTGCCTCGGTGCGGGGCGCGGGTGAGCCCGATTACCAAGGCAGTGATCGAGGGGTACGCCGATGTCCTCCAGGTCCTCTACGGCCTGGTGGTGCGCCGCTGAATCGAACGGTGCGGTGAGTCTCACCGCATGCAGCTGATCTATGTCTACGAGCGGATGGTGGGTGCGGCGGAACAGGGCGATGTAAAGGGCGTTTATGACGCGATCTTCGCTTTTGCCGCCATCGGGCTGGAGACCGCTGAAAATCCGGTTCTTGAAAAGGCCCTCCTGGACCTGCTTCCCACTATGCAGCGCTTGCAGTACATCTCCCTGGTTACGGGACGAAACACCCTCCTTGGAACGTTACCCTGCTATAAAACCATTATCGACTGCCTTGAGGCCCGTGATGTCGAGGGCGGCGCTCGGGCCATGAAGGCCTATGTGGCGGCAGAAAAGCCCTATGCTTTAGCGTCCCCTGGGTCGCCGGTTTCTTTGAGGCTTGCTTGAAGAGGAAAGGGGGGGGCGGTTCTTGGTTTATTTCAAAAATTTAGAAGGTTGGCGTCCTGGGCGGTCTTCTTTGTCGTTTCATTTCAGGATAATTGTGAACATAGTTGATGTATGTTGACATGCGTCATCTCTCTATGTATCAATGATGATTATGAATTGTCGACAATTCTAACAGGGAGACGTTATGGAAACCATGAAGACACAGGCCGATGTGATAGTCGTGGGCTCCGGTCCGGGTGGGGCCACCGTCGCCAGGGAACTGACGACACAGGGCAAGGATGTGTTGATTCTCGAGTGGGGAGACAATAAACCGGTGAGAGGCTCCCTGTCTCAACTGGTGAAAAATGCAGGTATCCCGGGCAGAAACCTTCTGTTCAGCAACAAGGCCCTCCTTGGAATGGTGCGGGGGATCTGCACCGGCGGCAGTTCCATTTTTTACTGCGCCACCGCCTTTGATCCGCCCTTTGAGATGCTTGACTCCTACGGCATCGATATTCGGGACGAGGTGGAGGCGTTGAAACGGGAGCTTCCCATTGCTCCCTTAAAAGACGAGCTCATGGGGCCGGGCTCCCTGCGTCTGCTGGAGAGTGCGCGGAACCTTGGCTATGAGTGGCATAAATTCAACAAATTCATCGATCAGGAGCTCTGTCGTCCCGACTGCCTGAAATGCACCTACGGCTGCCCCTACGGTGCCAAATGGACCGCCCGTGATTACGTGGAGGAGGCCGTTGAGAAGGGGGCCACCCTGGTCAACGGTGCCAAAGTGGAAAAGATCATCTTTGAAGGCAGCACGGCCATCGGTGTGGCCTATAAAAAGGGCTTTCAGTCCCATTCGGCCTATGCCGACACAGTGGTCCTTGCAGCCGGAGGTCTTGGCTCCCCGCATATCCTGCGCCACAGCGGGCTTTACAGCGCCGGGTATGATTTTTTCTTTGATCCCCTCCTGATGGTTTTCGGTTCGGTGGACGGCTTGGGGAGCAGGGGTGAGACCCAGATGGCAGCAGGTATTCATATGGAAGCCGAAGGGTATCTTATGGTGGACCTTCATTTTCCAACCCCGGTTTTTGCCGCCCAGATCGCCCCGAAACTCAAATTTCATCGCATGCTCTCACGCCCCGACACCCTCATGGTGATGATCAAGATCAAAGACGATCTGGGGGGGCGGATTACCTGGAAAGGCGGGCTTCGAAAAAATCTGGGGGATGGGGACCGATTGAAAATGAAGGCCGGGGTGTCCCGGGCAAAGGCCGTTTTGCGACATGCCGGGGCCAAGGGCGTCTACACCGGCTGGAAAGTGGCCGCCCACCCCGGAGGAACCGTCAAGATCAATCACATGGTAGACTCCGATTTGAAAACAGAAAGGGAGAACCTCTATGTGTGTGACTGCTCCGTGGTCCCGGAGGCCTGGGGGCTTCCTCCCACCCTCACCCTCCTTGGCCTGGGCAGGCGCCTTGCCGCCCATCTGGCCTGAGAGCATCCTTGGCTGAGGTGCTGCATGTGAACAAAAAAGGCGGTATCCGATGATCGGATACCGCCTTTTTAAATTTGAAACCCTTGCCGGTTTGAACATCGCAGTTTCAAGCCGACATGTCAGGGAGCCTGTCTATTTTACGGGAACGATCCAGTTCAGGGGATCTTCGGAGCGGCCGAACTGGATGTCCATGAGGTCGTTGAAGATGCCAGAGGAGATGGGGCCTGCGCCACCGTCTCCCACGGTGATCTCGCGGTCGCCGAATTTGATCTTGTTGACCGGGGAGATGACAGCTGCGGTACCGGAGCCGAAGCACTCCTGGAGGCGGCCCTCTTCGTGGGCCTTGAACACCTCGTCAATGGAGATGCGTTTTTCAGCGACTTTTTTACCCTGGTGCTTTGCCAGCTTGAGCACGGAGTCCCGGGTGATACCGGCCAGGATGCTGCCGTTGAGCTCAGGGGTGACGATTTCGTCGTCGATGACGAAGAAGATGTTCATGGAGCCCACCTCTTCAACATACTTGCGCTCCACCCCGTCGAGCCAGAGGACCTGGGTGTAGCCTTCGGCCTGGGCGATCTCGGTGGCGTAGAGGCTGGCTGCGTAGTTGGCGGCGGTCTTGGCGGCGCCAAGGCCTCCGCGGACGGCGCGGACGTGCTCCGGGGAGACCCAGATCTTCACCGGGTTGAACCCTTCGGGGTAGTAGGCACCCACCGGGGAGAGGATGATCATGAACCGGTGCGTGGGGGAAGACTTGAGACCGATGTAGGGGTCCATGGCGATGATGAAGGGCCGGACGTACAAGGTTGTCCCGGGGGCTGAAGGGATCCATCCCTTTTCCATCTCAAGAAGGGTATGAAGGGCTTCCATGCAATCGTCCACGTTGATCTCGGGGATGCAGAGGGCATGGGCGGAGCGGTTGAGTCGCTCGAAGTTGTCTTTGGGGCGGAAGAGCTGGGCGGAGCCGTCCTCTTTCTTATAGACCTTCAGGCCTTCGAAGATGGTCTGGCCGTAGTGGAGCACCATGGTGGCGGGGCTCACTTCAAAGGGGCCGTAAGGGGTGATGCGGGCGTCGTGCCAGCCGATGCCTTCGGTGTAGTCCATGACGAACATGTGGTCGGTGAAGATGGTTCCGAATCCCAGGTTGGCTTCATCGGGGTGTGCTTTGGGCGTGTCGATTTTGTTGATGGTGATATCCATGGAAGACCTCAAAAATCATGGCAATGGCTGTGACGTGCGCGGCCATTGGGGGTTGATATATTCAGATGGCGAAACGCCATTCAGAGTGAACCGTGTGTCGGGGGCCGTTTGCAAAACAGCGGGGACGATAAATGCGTCTTCGTTTCCTTGATATACAAGAGAACCCATCGCCGTGCCTTTGCAGGGTGCCTCGGTACGTTTTGGATGCGCAGAATGGAGAAGGCTCTGGCCATGGGCCGGGGTAGAGGACCAAACGGCTGGGTGTCGAATCGGTCTCGGCATGGTGACGCCTTGAGCGGCAAGTGCGCACAACTTTTAAAATTAGATAGCCGTATCCGAAGGGTAAATCAAGAAGAATGTGGCCAATGTCCTTGAAAAACGCATATTAACAAAGTTTTCTTTCCTTGATGTGCCAACTTGTGCAAAGGGGCTTGACAAGGGAAATTGGTTTGCGATATTGCTTCTTGATTGATCTTGACGTTAACGTCAAGTGAAAGGCAGCCCACACGAAGCGAAAGGGATGCGAGACCCTTCTTAGTTGGCGCGGTTTTCCGAGGGTAGACGGAGAGATGGCGCAGGTGGTATCGTATCCCCCTGGCCCGGAATGATTCCGGGTCGGATATCTTTGGATATTCTGCACCTTTCCGGGGTATTTCCCCGGGCAGGTGCCAGGCATGATCAAGGCACATCAGTGCTGAAAGTGGTGAAACATGAGACAGGACATCATTGAAATCCGTTGGCACGGCCGGGGAGGTTAGGGTGCCATCACAGCCGCCAAGGTTGTGGCCAACGCCGTATTCAAGGCGGGCTACAAAGGCGTGGTCATGGCCCCCACCTTCGGAACGGAGCGAAGGGGAGCCCCCGTCTTCACGTCCCTTAAAATCTCCCGGGAGAAGATCTACGACCTTTCTCCCATAGAAACCCCCGACATGGTGGTGGTCCTGGACCACACCCTTCTGGATGAGGTGGATGTTACCCACGGCCTGAAGGACGGGGGGAAGATTATTCTCAACACCCCGAAACCCGTCGACACCTATGACTTCGGCAACCACACGCTCTCCGTGGCCGACGTGACCGCCTATGCCCTTGAGGCTGGCCTTGCCCCCGGTATCGTGAACACCGGGATCATCGGCGCCTTTGCCAAGGCCACCGGCCTGGTGAGCAGGGAGCTGCTGAGGGAAGCCATCAGCAATGAGTTCCCCACCATGAAGCCCGAGGAGAACGCACGGGCGGCCGCCATTACTTATGATCGCACAGTCATCGGAGGTGCCTGATGTCCAAAGACGCATTTTGCAACATGATTTCAGTCAGCGAACCGGGCCCCGGAGACGGGGGCAACACCGGCTCCTGGCGGGTGGTTCGCCCCGTCATCGACACGGAAAAGTGCATCCCGGCCAAGACCGGGAAGCCCTCGTGCTTCAACTGCTGGCTCTACTGCCCCGATGCGGTGGTCACCAAGACCATTCCGCCCACCATCGATTACACGTACTGCAAGGGGTGCGGCATCTGCGCCGAGGAGTGTCCCGCCGGCGCCATCACCATGGTGGCTGAAGCGAGCTTTACCAAGGAGGAGAAATAGACCATGCATGTGATTGAATCAGGCAACGTGGCTGCCGCAACAGGGGTCAAACTGGCGAGAACCCAGGTGATCGCCGCCTACCCCATCACGCCGCAGACCCCTCTGACGGAAAAACTGTCCGAATTCGTCGAGTCCGGTGAGCTCCCTGCAGAATACATCCCCGTGGAGAGCGAGCACAGCGCCATGGCCGTGTGCATCGCCTCGTCCACCGCAGGCGCCCGATCCTTTACCGCCACCAGCGCCAACGGCCTGCTCTACATGAACGAGCAGCTCCACTGGGCAGCCGGTGCCCGTCTTCCCATCGTCATGTGCGTTGCCAACCGCGGCGTGGGCGCGCCCTGGACCGTCTGGAACGACCATCAGGACACGGTGAGCCAAAGGGACCTGGGCTGGATCCAGCTCTACTGCGCCGACCACCAGCAGATCCACGACACGGTGCTCAAGGCCTTTAAACTGGCTGAAACCGTGAGCATCCCCGTCATGGTCTGCTACGACGGCTACCTTCTGTCCCACACCTACATGCCCTTTGACGTGCCCGAGCAGGAGCAGGTGGACGGCTTTTTGCCACCCTTTGAGCCCACCCACTTCCTTAACCCGGACAAACCCCGGAACTTCAACACCGTGACCCTGCCGGACGTGCGACCCGACCTCCACGGCAACACGGCCCCCGGCTACATGGAGATCCGCAAGACCCTTCACACGGATCTGCGTGCCGCCTTGGGCGAGATCGAAAAGATCGACGGTGAATTCGGCGAGGCCTTCGGTCGCGGCGGCGAGCCCTTCCTGGAGCCGTACCGCTGTGAGGATGCTGATTATGTTGCCTTTTGCATGGGCTCTCTCTCCTACCAGCTTCGCGACGTGGTGGATGCCATGCGGGAAGAGGGGACCAAAATCGGCGTCATGGGCCTGAAGGTCTACCGCCCCTTCCCCGACGCCGCCGTGCGTGAGGCCCTGACCGGCCACAAGGGTGTGATCGTGCTTGAAAAGGCGCTCTCCTACGGCAACCAGGGGGCTCTCTATGCAGACGTCAAGTCCGCGCTCTACAGCGCCGAGACCCGGCCGTTCGTGCACAACTACATCGTGGGCTTAGGGGGCCGGGAGATCAAGACCCAACACCTGTATGACGCCCTGACCGAATCCATCAACAAAGAAGCCGCCATCGGGGATGAACCCCAGTGGATCGGCTTGAAGCTGTAGAGGGTGCCTGCCATGGATAAAGACAAGAAAACAACGATTTTGAGCCTGACGGATGAAGAGATCATGAATCCGGGCAACCGTGCCTGCTCGGGCTGCGGTCTGGGCATTGTGTACCGCACCGCCCTGAAAGCCCTGGGCAAGGAGACGGTCCTGGCCGTTCCCCCCAGCTGCCTCACCGTACTCCAGGGGCTCTACCCCGTGGCCTCCACCAAGCTCCCTTGCGTGAACGTCACCTTTGCCTCCACGGCCGCGGCAGCCACCGGCGTGCGGGCCGCCCTGCGCGCCACCGGGCGTGATCACCTGAACGTCGTGGCCTTTGCCGGCGACGGCGGCACCGGGGACATTGGCATCCAGGCCCTCTCCGGCGCCTGCGAACGCGGTGAAGACATCATCTATATCTGCTACGACAACGAAGCCTACATGAACACCGGGGTGCAGCGTTCCGGCACCACCCCCAAGGGCGTCATGACCACCACCACCCCCATCAAGGGTAAGCTCCAGCACAAAAAAGACGTGCCGAGCATCATCGCCGCCCATGGGATCGACTACGTGGCCACGGCCTCGGCAGCTTACCCCCTGGATCTTTACGACAAGGTGAAGAAGGCTGCCTCCATGAAGGGCGGAACCCGCTACATCCACGTCCATACCCCGTGTCCCTCGGGCTGGGGCTTTCCCACACGCAACACCGTAAAAATCGGCAAGCTGGGGGTCACCACCGGCCTCTTCGACCTCTACGAGATCGTCAAGGGCGAGTTCTCCCTCACCGGGGAGTCCGCCAAGCGCGTGGGCAAAGAGCGCACCCCCGTCACCGAGTACTTTGAGACCCAGCGACGCTTCGGCTCCCTCTCCCAGGAGGTGATCGAAGAGATGCAGGGCATGATCGACGCGAAGTGGGCCAACTATACGGCATAGAAACGCTCGAACGATTGTGAAACAAAAAAACGGGTACCCGTCGGGGTGCCCGTTTTTTTATTGGGGGAGAGGATGCCGGGGATTTACGCGGCGAAGGCGGTGCGGGAGCCCGGCTTGCTGTGGGGGCGCCGTGCGCATCGATTGAGGAAAAAGCAGCCTCCGGCGGCAAGGTGTGCCACCTTGAAAGCAGATTGCGAATGCGCTTTCCCCTCGTTCCTCAGGGAAAATCACATCCACCTTTGATTCAAGGTATGGTGAGGAAATTTTAATAGATAGCTGTTTGTTGAACTTTTCAAAAGTTTAGCCCCCGGCAGGGTCGCCGGAGGCCAAATTTTTATACCATCCCTTAGTTTTTCAGGCTGTGGATGGGCGCCGGGATGCGGCCGCCGTGGCGGACAAAGCCGTTTTGCCCCTGGCAGTTTTTCACGTCGATGATGGTGGCGTGGCCCAGGAGGCCACCGTAATGGGCATTCTCCCCGGCCACTTTTCCGGGGACCGGGATGAGGCGGCAGGCGGTGGTTTTGTTGTTGATCATGCCGATGGCCATTTCATCGGCGATGATGCCGGCCAGGGTCTCTTCCGAGGTGGCGCCCGGGATGGCCACCATATCCAGGCCCACGGAGCAGACGCAGGTCATGGCCTCAAGCTTTTCAATGTTGAGAAAGCCCTTCTGGCAGGCCTCTTCGATGTTCAGGTCCTCGCTCACCGGGATAAAAGCCCCGGAGAGTCCGCCCACATGGGAGCTGGCAAAGGCGCCGCCTTTTTTCACGGCGTCGTTGAGCATGGCAAGGGCGGCGGTGCTGCCCGGGGCGCCGATGCTGATGAGGCCAAGGCTCTGGAAGATCTCTCCCACGCTGTCGCCCACGGTGGGGGTGGGGGCCAGGGAGAGGTCCACCACGCCGAAGGGGATGTCGAGGGTCTGGGCCACTTCCCGCCCGATGAGTTCGCCCACCCGGGTGACCTTGCAGGCCGTGCGTTTGATGATTTCGGCGATGTCGCCAAGGCCCAGGTCAGGTTTGGCTTCGACGGCGCGGTCGATGGCACGCTTTACCACGCCGGGGCCGCTGACCCCCACGTTGATGACGGCATCGGCCTCTCCGGTGCCGAGGTAGGCACCGGCCATGAAGGGGACATCCTGGGGGATGTTGCAGAAGACGCAGAGCTTGGCCACGGCAAGGCCGTCTTTGTCGGCAGTGAGCTCGGCCCCGCGCTTGATGGCCTGGGCCATGAGGAGGACGGCGTCCATGTTGATGCCTGCCCGGGTGGAGCCCACGTTTACCGAGGCACAGATGCGCTCGGTCTGGGTGAGGGCTTCGGGGATGGCTTCGATGAGGGCCCGGTCTCCGTTGGCCATGCCTTTTTCCACCAGTGCGGAGAAGCCGCCGATGAAATCCACGCCCACTTCCACGGCGATGTCGTTCAAGGTTTTGGCGATTTCCACCATCTGGTCGGCGTTGAAGGGGGCTGCCACCACGGCGATGGGGCTGATGGAGATGCGCTTGTTCACCACCTCGATGCCGTATTTATCGCCGATGGCGTTGCAGGTGGCCACAAGGGGGCCTGCAAGGCGGGTGATTTTTTTGCGCAGGTTGGCCTTGAAGACCTCCAGGTCATGGCTGGCGCAGTCAAAGAGATTGATCCCCAAGGTGACGGTTCGTACATCGAGGTGCTCGTATTTGAGCATCTCAACGGTTGATATCAGTTCGTTATCGCTAAGCATGGTCTGTTCCTGACATGTTTTTTTGCTTCATGGTAAGGGACGCCGATGGCCGCAAACTCAAATGCGGTTCACCGTGTCAAAGATGTTTTTGTGCTGAAAGGTGAGGGCCAGATTGAGGCTTGTGGCCTTTTCCTTGAGGGTCGAGGAGAGGATATGCCGGTCCACGGTATCGGGGACCAGGATCTCGTAGACCATGATGTTTCTCTCCGGGTTGTCTCCTCCTTCAAAGACGGCCGTCAGGTTGATGATGTTGACGCCCGCCTCGGCGATGACGTTGGAGATGTCGTAGACCAGGCCCTTGCTGTCCGGGCCGATGGTGGTGATGATGAAATGTTCGCCGTTGGATTCGACGTGGGGCTCATTGGCATCGAGGGGGTTGATGTGAACCTGGAGTCCTTCCGCCTCGAAGGCGCCGTTGAACTTTTCGGTGAAGGTTTCGAGATCGGTGCCCGCCGGGATGGAGACGATGTAGAGGCCCGCAAATTCAGACTGGAGGATGGTCTGGCTGACGTTTTCGATGTTGCAGTCCAGCTGCAAAAGAACCCGCGCCACCGAAGAGATGATGCCGGGCCGGTCTTTCCCGATTGCCGTTATGATGATCTTGCTCATGTGCACAACCTGACTCTGAGATGTTGGTGTGGCCTCGCCTGTGTGGCCGGCCACCATGTGAGAAGGGACTGTCCGGATAGGCCCATCCAGTGCCTTTGGGCAGCAGGTGGACGTGTGATTGCGTAAATACGAAGTCCGATCCATGGTTTCAGCCCTAAAATATCAATCGTGTCGTTCCCTCAGGACAGGCACGATTTTTAATATGTACCATGAACTCATCGGCATGAACACCCTTATTGTAAACGGATAGCGCCTTTCAGGGGTGCGAAAGCAAGGGGGAAGGATACCCTCTTTTTTGAAGATTGAGGAAAAACGCAATGGGGTGTGATGAAACCGGGGGAACCGATTGTCGTATGGGGTGTGAATGGTGCTTTAAGCCATTCTGCAGCGTGTGAAAATAATGGTGTTGCGTATTTGATCAGTGTCCTGAAGGCCTGCGGCCAGCCATGGGAGGCGTTTGCCGTGGATCATAAAAAAAGTACCGGGTTCAACCGGGGGACATCAACGATCCTTTGGGGGGAGCGTTTTCAGGGGCCCCGCCTTTTTATACGCAAAATATGGGGACAGGGGTTGAAAAATTCATGATCCCTCCTACAATATGCTTGATACAGTTGGTCAATCTTTCGTGGATCCGTGGGGGAGGCCGGATGGTCCGCCAGGCCTTGTGGGAGATTCATAAAGGGTTCTGCTGTCGGTACGATATGGACAATCAGGATATGCCAGACAACCATTCAATCCGACCTCTTCAAGACGGGAGTGTTGTGCAACAGGAGACACCATGCAGATCGTGACGACCCACAAGGGAACCGACTTTGACGGGTTGGCCTCCCTTATTGCCGCCACCATGATTTACCCGGACGCCGTTCCGGTTCTTCCCAAAAGCGTCAACGCCAATGTCCGTGCTTTCATGGCCATTCACAAAGACCTGTTCGAGATTCTTCACCCAAGAGAGATCGACCTGGATGAGGTCACCCAGCTTATTGTGGTGGACACCAACAGCTGGAAACGGCTGGATGGGTTTGCCCCTTTAAAGGACCGGGATGACCTGACCATCCATGTGTGGGACCACCACCATGGCGGCGATATCAAGGCCGATATGGTCCGCAACGAAGGCTACGGCTCTGCCGTGACCCACCTGATCCTGGAGCTCGAAGCCCGGCGTATGGTCCTTACCCCCATCCTGGCCACTCTTTTTCTCATCGGGATTTATGAGGACACGGGCAGCCTGACCTACCCCTCCACCACACCTGAAGATGCCCGGGCCGTTGCCTGGCTTCTGGATCGCAAGGCCGACCTTACCGTGTTGAGCGGCTTTTTGAAGCAGGCCTACGGCGAGAAGCAGAAATCGGTTCTCTTTGAAATGATGAAGAAACCCGACAGGCGCAAGGTCAACGGGTACACCCTCTCCTTTGCCTCGGTGCCCATTGAAGGCCATGTGGCCAACCTTTCGGTGGTGGTCAACATGTTCCTGGACCTTGAAAACAGCGATGCCGCCTTTGGCGTCTTCTACGACGGGGAGGGCAGCAAGTGCATGATCATCGGCCGCAGCAAGGCCGAACACCTGGACATGGGCAAACTCATGCGCAATTTGGGCGGAGGAGGGCATCCCGGGGCCGGGGCCGCCCAGTTCAAATCCGATTTTCACAACCCCGATGCCGTGTTTACCATGCTCTGCAACCTCGTGGAGAACGATCAGGTCGCCTCGGTTCAGCTCGGGGATATCATGAGTTTTCCCGTGGTCTCCGTGGAGACCACCACCCCCATGGAAGCCCTGGGCGAGCTGTTGCGTGAAAGGGGCTGCACCGGGGTGCCGGTCACCGACAACGGCAAGGTCGTGGGGGTGATCTCCCGCCGTGACTTTAAAAAGCTCCGCAAGGAGAAGCAGCTGAAGTCCCCCGTAAAAGCCTACATGACCCCATCCGTGGTTGAGATCGAAGCCGAAAAAAGCCCCCTTGAGGCGGCAAGGCTCATGATCAAGCACGATATCGGCCGGGTGCCGGTGGTGGAAAACGGGGAGATGATCGGTATTGTCACACGTACCGACGTCATGAGGTACTACTACGACCTCATCCCCGACTAAAATTTTCATAAAAAAAGCAGGCCAAACATTAGGGGGAAAAACCCAAAAAGCTTTTGGCCTGCTTTTTTTACCCTCCGGGCGCCGGGAGCGTGCCGTGGCCTGCGTTATCCTCCCCTCGGAGCAGGGAACCTGCGCCTTCAGGTCGGAATGCCTTGACCACGACCCGCTCCCAGCGTGAAAATCCGTCGCGGGATTGGTGGGGAGTTTTTTTAGGGACTGTAATGATGTTGGGGAAACCCAAAAGCTTTTGGCCTGCTTTTTTTATCCTCCGGGCGCCGGGAGCGGGCCGTGGCCTGCGTTATCCTCCCCTCGGAGCAGGGAACCTGCGCCTTCAGGTCGGAATGCCTTGGCCACGACCCGCTCCCAGCGTGAAAATTCGTCGCGGGGTTGGGTGCTTTTTTAGGGCCTGTAAGATGTTGGGGAAATCCAGAAAAACCTTGGTGCCCGGTTTTTTTAAAAAAAATTGTCGGTTATTTCAATATATTCATTCTGATTCCTGTCCCATTGATTTGTCGCAATTGTGATTTTGCGGCATATCGTCCAATATCCTAAATTCTTCGGAAAAATCGAGGCCGTAGCTGTCCCGTCCATGGTGCATAAAATGCACCCTACGGGCTGACGCAGGCCGCAGGTTTTCATTCCCCCCACGGTGTTGCTGATCCTTGGGGGGGGCAGGGCAACCAACCTAATCCGTGGGGCCGAAGGCTTTCATGACCGCCATGATGTTGCTGGCCCTTGAGAGGCGCAGGGTATCCAAGCGAACCCGCCGGATTGCCGGGATGCGTCGGGTGCATTCCATGCGCCGGGACGAAGGTGTTCAATGTTTCGAAAGTATGGGGGAAATCGATGCCGACGTGGCTCCGGGCGTGGTGTTTAAGTCGAACTCTTTTTCAGAAGTCGATTCCCGGTTGGGGCTCGATGCCTTTTCTGTAGGCGTGTTTGAGCTCGCGGACTTCGCTTGCGGTGTCGGATCTGTCGATGATTTCCGGGTGGGCGTCCCTGCCGGTGAGGACAAGGTGGAGAAGGGGAGGGCGGGTGTTGAGGAGGCCATGGACCTGCTCGAGGTCCACGAGGTTGAGGTGAAGGGCGTTGTTGATTTCGTCTAAAATAAGGAGATCAAACTGGCCGGAGTCCATTTTGTGATGGGCGAGGTTAATGGCTTCCTGGGCGTTTTTTCGGTGTTCGGCGTGGGAGTAGGGGTTGCCTTCGATGCCGCAGAATCCCTTGCCCGTGGCGGTCAGTTCCACCATGCCGTGGAGCTTTTTGACCCCGTCCCATTCACCGGAGTACAGGTCCCCTTTCATAAACTGGATGATGCAGACCTTCAGGCCATGGCCCACGGCCCTTAGCGCCATGCCCATGGCGCTGGTGGTCTTTCCTTTGCCGTATCCGGTGATGACGACGACGAGGCCGCGCTTCTCTTTGGGAACGAATGTTTTGATTTCCATGGGTAGCGTCCTGATGGCATGACAAAAAAGGAAAGCAACTGTTCAGCTTATGCCTGCGGCGGCTAAGCGTTAAAAAAAAGTTTAATTAACGGGCCTTGATGGTTCTTCTTGAATGAGGTTTGAGACGCGACCTTCAAAAAAACGAGAAAGATCGGCCGAAACGGAGCGCCGCACTCCGGTGCGGCTTTTTAGTCTGTCGTTACCTGTGCCGCAGAGGAGTGCGGCGCTCCAGGGGACAAGGGTTTTAGGAGGGTGATGCAAATACGCCGATAGCCCAAACGATGATCAAAGCGCATCTGCAACCTGCTTTCAAGGTGGCACACCTTGCCGCCGGAGGCTGCTTTTCAGGCAATACATTCTTTGAACATTCCACGGGCAAAGCCCCTTTAAAAATGGGGCCTGCCCGAGGAACCCGTTTTGGTCAAAGACATGTTACAGCAGCAGCCGTTTGACACCTGCAACGATCTCTTCCGTGGAGTCGGGGCCTTTGGGGATATAGTCATCGGCCTCCATGGACCTGCCGTCGTAGTGGGAGTAGCGGGTGGAGCCCACGTGGTCGGCCACGGCGGTGAGCATGAGGATGGGGATGCCCTCATACTTTTCGCTGTTTTTCAGTTGGTCGCAGACAGCGTAGCCATCCATCTCCGGCATCATGACGTCAAGGACAATGGCGTCCGGGGGGTTGGCCTCCACCTTGGCAATGGCTTCGCTGCCGTTGTAGGCTACCTCGGTGAGGAACCCTTCTTTTTCGAGACGTTTTTTGATGACGAGGGTCATGTCGGGCTCATCATCCACCACAAGGACACGTTTCTTTTCAGTCATGGCAACCTCCTTCTTCGGCATGGGTTGATGGCTCAGGCACGGTCCGTGATCCGTCGGGGCGACCGAGTCCGGCAGTGCCTTCCCGGGCGGGTTTCCGCCCGGGGCAGGGTGTGGGGTATGGGGTGCAAGGGCTTTCCTTGCTGTCATTCCGGCGTTGTCGGGCATGGGCCGAGGTGGGCGTGTTCCTTCACTTCGGCTGTTGGGCGCATGGCTTGAGTTCAGGGTCAGCGTGCTGCCGCTGCAGCAGGCGTCGGGGCCGGTTCCTCAAGTTCTGGTCTGGGGTAGAGGCCCGCCCGCTCAACGATTTCCGGAACCTTCTCCTCCCACTCAATGGCCATGATGTGGAACCCGGAGACCCCTTCCACCTCTTTGAGGCGCTCAATGGTCTCCAGGCAGATGGCGATGCCTTCGTCGGCCTGCTTCTCTTTGGGGGTATCGCTCATGCGTTTTACCAGCTCTTCGGGAACGTCGATGCCAGGGACGCGGCTTCGCATGTATTTTGCCATGCCCGCGGTCTTGAAGGGTGTGACCCCTGCAAGGATGTAGGTTTGTTCGTGGAGGCCGCGATCCCGGACCCCTTTCATCCATGTCTCGAATTTATCCATGTTGTAGATGCACTGGGTCTGGATAAATTCGGCCCCGGCGGCAATTTTCTTGGCCAGGCGGGGGACCCGGATTTCAAAGGGGTCGGCAAAGGGGTTGGCCGCCGCCCCGATGAACATTGCCGGAGGCTGGCTGATGGCATCTCCTCCGATGAAGGTGCCTTCGTCACGCATTTGCCTGACCACCTGGAGAAGCTGCATGGAGTCCAGGTCGTGGACATTCTGGCCGGTTTTGCAATCTCCGAAGCTCTGGTGGTCCCCGGTGAGGCAGAGGATGTTGTTGATATCAAAGGAGGCGGCACCCAGAATATCGCTCTGCAGGGCGATGCGGTTCTTGTCCCGGGTGACCATCTGGAGCACCGGTTCCAGGCCCGCCTGTTTCAGGCGGATGGAGGCGGCCAGGCTGCAGAGCCGGGTCATGGAGGTCTGGTTGTCCGTGACGTTCACCACATCGACGTAGCCTTTGAGAAGGGCACCTTTTTTTTCCAGTACGTTGCCGTCGGTGCCGCGGGGAGGCCCGCATTCGGAGGTGACGGCCAGGTGCCCCTCGGCCAGGATCTGTTCAAGGCGGCTTGCGGTGCGCGGGGTTCGTTTTGGTCTCATTGTTTCAAATCCTCCTGTTCCAGGGTTCTCGGACCGCCGGCCCGGTCTTTGGACCAGTCCTGGATGGGGGAGAGCTCTTCATAGCGGTCCATCTGGTTCAGCTCCTTGAGGCGGTCAACGATGAGCTGCCAGGCGCATGGGGTGTCCTTGTTGATTTCGCAGCGCCCGTCCACCGAGCCGCCGCAGGGGCCGTTGAGCACCCGCTTGGCGCATCGGGACATGGGGCAGATGCCGCCGGTGCGGCCCAGCACGCAGCTTCCGCAGGCCTGGCACCTTTCCGAGAAGATCCCTTCAGTTTCCACTCCCCCGAGGAAGGTGGTGTTCAGGGCGGGAAAGACCGGCTTGTCCTTCCAGAAGGCGGCGATGAACTGCACGCCGATGCCGCAGGCCGTGGAGAGCACGGCGTCGGACTCGGCAATGGCTCCGTGCACCGGGGCAAAAAACTCCTCTTCGCACTGTCGCTCGATGCCCCCTTCGGTGATGTCCATGGTCATCCCTTCTTGTGTTGCCTTCATGCGGAGCAGTGAAGCGATGATCCCCGCCTCTTTGCTCCCGCCCTCATGACAGACCGCCACACAGGTGTTGCAGCCCAGAACGAGAAGGCGTTTTCGGTCCTTGACCATCTCCCAGATCTCTTCCAACGGTTTTTGCTGTCCGACGATCATCGTTTGTCTCCTTGATGGGGTTCTCCGAAGGGCGACGGCCCGAGCTCGCGAATGGTTTCCGTGAAGTCACGGCAGATCTCCGCCCACCGGGGTCCCATGGCGGCAGAGAGGTTGAACATTTCAACGCGTTCCGGCTCCAGCCCCACCTGGGCGATGAGGTGCTTGAGTCGGACGACGCGTTTGGCTGCATTTGTATTTCCCTCCAGGAAATGGCATTGGCCCTCGAGTCAACCCGCCACGAAGATACCGTCAAAGCCCCTTTCAAAGGCCCGGAGCACGTAGCCGTGGTCCAGCTTTCCCGTGCAGGGCAACCGGATGGTTTTCACGCTGGTGGGGTAGGAGAGACGCATCACCCCGGCCAGGTCGGCCGCTGCAAAGGCACAGTAATGGCAGGCAAAGGCAAGGATCTTCGGCTGCCATGCCGGGGCCGCGCCATGCTCTTCGGTCTCCATTTGTTTCACCAAATCTGCCATGGGTCCTCCATATGAGGGAAAAAAGAAAATCGCCTCCACCGGAGGCATGCTTTTGTCTGTTTTATTTACTGCTCACCATTCACCATTTTTCCCGGTGCAGCCGCATCAATCATGGCGGCAATCTGGTCATCTTTAAAGCTGTTGACCTGGAAGGCCTTGGCCGGGCAGACCCCGGCGCAGATGCCGCAGCCCACGCATTTGACCTCGTTGTGGCTCACCTTGCCGTCGGTGTCGATGAAGGGAGCGCCGTAGGGGCAGTTGCGGACACAGGCGAGGCAGCTCATGCAGAGCTCCCGGTTGTGTTTGGCCACGGCCCCGGAGACGGCCAGCTCTTTCTTGGAGAGGAGAACGCCCGCCCGGCCTGCGGCGGAGAGGGCCTGACTGATGGTCTCATCGAGGTTTTTCGGGGCGTGGGCCAGGCCCGCCACGTAGTAGCCCTCGCTGGGGAAGTCCACGGGCTTGAGCTTGACATGGGCCTCTAAGAGAAACCCGTCGCTGTTGGTGGTGAGTTTATACTTTTTGGCCATCTCCCCGGTGGCAGGGTGGGGGTTCAACCCGGCGGCGAGGATGAGGCGCTGAACGACAAAGCGAATGGGAAAGCCTGCCATCTCGTCGTTGAGGCGGACCTCGATGCCGGCCGGTAACGGGGTGAGCTCTGGCATGTTCTCAAGGCTGTAGTGCACAAAAAGGACCCCTAAGTCCCGGGCCTCGGCGTAAAGCATCTCCCGCATGCCGTAGGTGCGCATTTCCCGGTAGAGGATGGTGACATGGGCCTTTGGGTTGGCTTTTTTGATGGCCACGGCATGTTTGACGGACTCCTGGCAGCAGATGCGGGAGCAGTAGTTGCGGGGTTCACAACGGGACTCTGCGCACTGGATGAAGAGAAACTGTTCGTGATCTTCCGGGGGGTGCTCGGCAAGGGAGGTTTCGATGTCCCTTAAGATTATGGCCCGTGGGTCTTCTCCGTACAAAAAGGAGGTGGGCTCGTGCCAGGTGCCGCCGGTGGCCATGACCACGGCACCGTGCTCGACGGTGGAGCCGTCGGTGAGGGTGGTGGTGAAATTGCCCACGTAGCCTTCGCTGGTCTCCACTTCGGTGGCGGCGTGCACGGTGATCCGTTCGTGGATCGCCACCTGTTCCAGGCGTTCCCTTAGAAAATCGGCCACATCACCGCCGTCCCAGCTTGTCGATACCCCGGCCAGGAGCCCGCCGGGCTGCGTCTCTTTTTCCACCAGGTCCACCCCATATCCCTGGTCGGCAAGGGAGATGGCGCAGGTGAGGCCGGCTACGCCGCCACCCACCACAAGGGCCCGGGGGGTGACGGGAACGGAGGCGGTGGCAACGGGCATGAGGCGAAGGGATTTTTCGATGCTCATGGAGACGAGCTCTTTGGCCTTCCGGGTGGCCTCTTCTCCCTGGCCCATATGGCACCAGGAGCACTGCTCCCGGATGTCGGCCAGCTCAAAGAGGTAGGGGTTGAGCCCTGCGGCCCTTATGGTTTCCCGGAAGAGGGGCTCGTGGGTGCGGGGGGTGCAGGAGGCCACCACCACCCGGTTCAGGCCCTTTTCGGCGATGCGTTGCCGGATGATCTCCTGGCTGTCCTGGGCGCAGGCGTAGACCAGGTCCTCGGCGTGGGCCACCCCTTCGATGTCCGAGGCGATCTCCGCCACGGATTTTACATCCACGGTCTGGGCGATGTTGACGCCGCAGTGGCAGACAAAGACCCCGGCTCTGGGTTCGTCATCGGCAGAGACGGTCTCCGGGGGAAGGCTGCGGGTGGTGATCTCCGTGCCCCGGGCTTCGCTGAGAAGGGCCATGGCGGCGCCTGCCACGGCACTGCCCTGGGCCACGGTTTCCGGGATGTCCTTGGGGGACTGATAGCTTCCGGTGACGTACACTCCGGGGCGCGAGGAGGCAACAGGGCAAAAGCTGCTGGTTTTCGGAAAGAGCATGGTGTCTGTGTCGATGCCGAAGGTTTGGGCAAAGGCCGCGGCGTCTTTTCTGGGCTGAAGGCCTACGGAGAGGACCACCATGTCAAAGGATTCGGAGACCAGGGTGCCGTCGGGCCGTTCATAGCGCAGGGTGAGGTTGCCGTCTTCGGCGGTCTCCCGGACATCGGAGATCATGGCCCGGATGTAGCGTACCCCGTAGTCGGTTTTGGCCCGCTCAATGTACCGGTCGAAGTCTTTGCCGAAGGCCCGCATGTCCATGTAAAAGATGGTGGGTTCCACGCTGCTGTCGTGTTCTTTGGCGATGACCGCCTGTTTGGTGGTGTACATGCAGCAGACCGAAGAGCACCAGGGGTTGCCGTTGTGGGGATCGCGTGATCCCACGCAATGGAGCCATGCGATTTTTTTCGGGTGGCTGCCGTCTGCGGGGCGGGTGATCTGGCCCTGGAAGGGACCGGAGGCCGAGAGGATCCGTTCAAACTGAAGGGAGGAGACCACATTGGGCCACCTGCCGTAGCCCAGCTCCTGATGGGCGGTGGGGTCGTGGCGGTCCAGGCCCGGTGCCAGGATTACGGCGCCGGCGTTTAAGGTGAACTCCTTGTCCGTGTCGTCAAAGAGGATGGCCCCTGCGGTGCAGACCTTTTCACAGGCCCGGCACTTGCCCTTGGTGAGGTAGATGCACTGGGTGGGGTCGATGACCCGGGTGGAGGGGACGGCCTGGGAGAAGAGGGCATGGATGGCCTTGCGGTGGGTAAGGCCCTGCTCGAATTCCGACGGGACCTTTTTGGGACATTTCTCTTCGCAGCTGCCGCATCCCGTGCATTTGGCCGGGTCCACATACAGGGCCTTCTGGTGGATGACGGCAGTGAAGTTTCCGGGGCTGCCGTCGAGCCGGGTCACTTCGGAAAGGGGGTGGATTTCGATGTTGGGGTGACGGCCTACCTCCACCATTTTGGGGGAGATCATGCACATGGAGCAGTCCCCGGTGGGAAAGGTTTTGTCCAGCATGACCATGGTGCCGCCGATGGAGGATTCCCGCTGGATCATATGGACCTTAAAACCGCTGTCGGCGAGGTCAAGGGCCGCCTGCATGCCGCCGATGCCCCCTCCCACCACCAGTACGGAGCCGCTTGTGTTCGTCATGGATGCCTCCCTGTCATGGATGACCCGGTGCGTGTGAGGCCAGGGCCGGGTCGGTGCGATGTCTGAGGTGTTGTTGTCGAAGTCGGTTGAGTGACCGTGTCCCGCAGTGTCTATGGCTCGGGCGAAGTTTCGGGTGTCAGCTCGTTCGGGTCTCTTCCAGGATACCGGTATCGTTGATCAGGCCGGTGACGTCGATGAAGTGCTGTTTCATGTTGAGGGAGTCCATGGGCAGCCCCAGGGCCAGGCCCGCAAGCTCGGTGATGAAGTAAACGGGCAGGCGCTCGTAAATGCCGTGGGCGTTGCAGAAACGCTCCTGGTAGGCATCCAGGTTGAGCTGGCACATGGGGCAGGTGGTGACGATGCAGTTGGCCTTGCGGGCCAGGGCGTCCCGCATGATCTTGGCCATGAGGGCCAGGGCCGTGTCCGGGTCGTTGATGGCCGCCGAAGCGCCGCAGCATGCGGTTTTGTAGCTCCAGTCCATGGTGTCTCCCCCGAAGAACTCCACCAGGGTTTCCATTCCTCTGGGGTTCTCCACGTCATCGGGGACGGGCACGTCGTAGGCAAAGCGGGTCATGCAGCCGTAGTAACAGGCGGCCTTGATGCCGTGCAAGGGGTGCACCACCTTCTCTTTGACCCCGGGATCTGCCGTGGCCTTCAGCAGGACATCCAGGATGGTGAGCAGCTTAAGGGAGTTGTCGACTTTGCGGGTGAGGTCTCGGTTGATTTCAGACAGAAGGGCGGGGTCCTGCTTTAACCGGACCTGGCTCATGAGCAGGCTGGAGTAACAGCCCGAACAGGGAACCACCATCTCATCAAAGCCGGAGGTCTCGGCAATGCCCAGGTTCCGGGCGGGAAGGGCCACGGCGAGGAAATCGTCGAATTTTCCTGCGGAGGTAGCCCCGCAGCAGCTCCAGTCGGAGATTTCGGTGAGCTTGATGCCCAGGGTGGAGAAGACGAGACGGGTCTGGTGGTCGTAGAATTGCGATGACTGGTGCAGGGAACATCCGGGGTAGTATGCCAGCTCCATGGGTTCCTCCGGTTGAAGGTTGTGGGGTGTCCGTGTCGAGTCGGCGTGCAGATCCTTACCGGGGCAGCGTTGGGGGGCGGCCCTTTTTTTTCTTTTCCATGGCGAGCTTGTAAAAGGAGCGGACTTCGTTGCGTCCTTTTGCCGTCTGGAGCTTGAGGTGGAGACGGCGCTGTTTCAGCATGGCGCCCATGAGGAGGGTCTGCTGGCGGACCTCTTTCCAGACGGCCTTGAAGTTGAGGCTGACGAGGTTTTTGGCCATGTGCTTCATTTCGTAGGCACCCATGAACTGAATTTCGTTGACCCGGCCCCATCGGGTGCAGCCGGTGACAAAGGAGTCATGGAAATAGGCGATGGTGGGGCTCATGGGGACGAGGTTGTCTTCACGGCTCATTTTCTTAAGGGTCTCGGTGACCCGTCCTGCCTGGATATCGTTGGGGCAGCGGGTGCCGCAGGTGTAGCAGGAGACGCATTGCCAGACCAGGGCGTTTTCAAGGGCGGCCTTTCTGTTGCCGGTGATGACCATGCGGATAAGCCGGTCCGGGGTAAAGCCGATCTCTTCCCCTACGGTGCACCCGGATGCGCAGCGCCGGCATTGATAGCAGGCGAAAATATTCTGGTTGGAACGTTCCATCACCTCAACGGCAAACTGCCGTGCCTCTTTCGGATCGTAAGTCCAGACATCCATGAACGCCTCCTTGGATGGGCGGTCAGCGTGTTTTTATTTTCCTGAAATCAGGTGAGAAAGCCACCTGGGGTCATGAGCCATGTGCGTCAGCGTGGTGTGATGTATTTCGAATTACGTCAAGGCGTCGCGTGGCAGCTGAAGAGGAGGTGCGTCAAACTCTGCTCAGGAGGTGTGCGAGGTTGCATGTGTGTGATATATCAGAAAAGGGTGAATCATGTTCTTTGCTACAAACAGTAATGTAATAGCCGGAGGAAGTCAAATATTTTTTGAATGATTATTCCTTGAGAGGTAAAATCAAACCGGCGGGTGCCGTCCTGTCTGGCGGCGTCGATTCACGGGCCGCCGGGCAGCGGCAACGCGTGGCCATGGGTTCATTCCCTTGAATTCACACAACCCTTGGGTTAGAGTGGCGTTATGAGTGCAACCACAGATCATGACGAGAGACGATGTGCCCGCCATCCGGAGCGGGAGGGGCGCTATTACTGCAGCAAGTACGGTCGTTATCTTTGCGATGAATGTGTGTCCTGCGCGGATCCGAAGCTCTACTGCAAGTATCGAAGCCAGTGCATTATCTGGGAGCTGGAGCGTTACGGAGACTCGGGGACCCGTGCCCGGTGATTCGGGCCGGCGCCGTATCGCCGCCTTTGTCACGACGCGACACGGAGCGTTATCCCTGCCTTTTACCCCTGAACATACCTGAAAGGAGCAATACCATGTGCGAATCCAATGTGTACCTAAAGCACGGCGATAAGGAAGAACTGGTCATGGAGAATGTGGCCGCCATCACGCCGGCCGACAACGGGGTGTATGTGCTCCGCGGTCTTCTGGGAGAGGTAAAGGAGGTCAAAGGGATCCTTGCCGATATCAACCTCATGGCCCATCGCATCGTCTTTACGCATGCTTCCTGAAGCGGTTGCGTGCCTGCCTCCGTGTGACTTTCTCAAGGGTATTGCCGAGGCCAACGGGTTGGGGAACGTTCGGTTTGCCGCCCACGAGGCGATGCTCTTCGGTACGCGGAAGAGCTGGTGGGGAAGCGGCAGGCCTCGGCCGTTGCCCCATGAAGGAGTGGACCTTTGCCGCTACTATACCGATGGGGGAGAGCCCCGGACCTTAGAACCCGGGAGCCGTATCCCCGCAGCCTTTGACGGTCAGGTCTGGGAGGTCTCCGGGGACGATTTTATCGGGACCTCCCTTTTTGTTCGCCATGAGGGGCCCCGGGGCGCTTTTTTTACAGCCTATGCCCATGTGACCCCAAGAAAGGGCCTGGCCCGTGGGGATCGCCTTGGCAGGGGAGAGGTCCTGGCCGTCCTGGCGGACCCTGTACAGCGGGGCCTTCGCATTGCCTGTCACCTCCATTTGTCCCTTATGACTTTTTCCGACGGGTTTTCCCGGAAGGCCCTGCGCTGGGCCACCATGGGGGCGGAGGATGCGGTATGTTTCCATGACCCGGCCCCTCTCCTGGGCGAAGAACTCATCCTCTGTCGGGAGGCAGCCGATGCTTCCTGCTGGAAGCGTGGGTAAGACTTTCGCAACCTGGGTTCAGGGGGTCATCCCCGGGCCGTCGGAGGCGCGTTTGACCATCAGACGTCTTTTTCTTATGCACGTTCCCTTACGGACGCAAACCATATGAATTGAGGTTGACCAGATGACACGACACGACCATGGGCTGGGGTGGGTGAGGCCGGTTCGGCTGTCCATGCCCTCCCTTTCTGACAACAGCGCGGATATGGATCGGTTGCTGCGGGCGCTTTCCGGGACGGGATCCCGTCCCTCGGTGGATTTTTCTCAATTTAAACAGGTGAGCCGGCTGCTGAGGCAGTGGGATTTTTCTGCCCGGTGTGTCCTGTTTCAAAACGGCGGCCAGCTGGAGCTGCTGGATATCCTTGACCCCCAGGGAGAGACCAGGGCCCTTGGGGTGGCCGTGGACCTGGGCACCACCCGCATCGTCATGCGCCTTGTGGACCTTGAGAGCCGGGAGACTCTTTCCGAAACGGTGATGGACAACCCCCAGATCAACGTGGGCAGCGATATCCTGACCCGTATTCATCATGCCGCAACCGATGCGGGGGCTGAAGAACTCAAGGCGACGGTGGGGCTGGCCGTGGATGACGGCATGGAGACCCTGTGCCTTCAGGCCGGTGTCTCCGCCCGGGAGATCTACATCGTGGCTGTTTCCGGCAATACCGCCATGACCCACCTGTTCATGGGGCTTCCGGCAGGACACATTATCCGGGAACCCTATATTCCGGTGACCAACACCCCGGGAACCCACAGGGCATCGCTGTTTCTGGAAAACACCCATCCGGAGGGGCGTGTCTTCTTTTTCCCGAATATCGGCAGTTATTTCGGGGGAGACCTGATCTCCGGAATTCTCTTTTCCGGCATTCACCGGCAAGGGGAGACCTCTCTACTTGTTGACGTGGGCACCAACGCCGAGGTGGTACTGGGGAACCGGGACTGGCTCGTGGGTTGTGCCGGGGCCGCAGGCCCTGCCCTGGAAGGGGGCGTCTCCTCCATGGGCATGACCGCCGGAGACGGGGTCATTGATCGGGTGAGCATGGCAGGCGGGGATTTTACCGTGGGTACCATCGGTGACCTGCCGCCGCTGGGAGTATGTGGGTCGGGATTCATCGACCTGGCCGCGGTCCTTTTCTTAACGGGCATGATCGATGCCAAGGGCAAGCTCGTGGAATCCGCCTGCAAGGAGCGTTACACCGTTGAGCACGGACTGCCCGCATTGATCGTGGTGCCCGAGCAGGAGTCGGGAACCGGCAGCGCAATCACCGTCTCCCAGGCAAGCCTGGACAGCCTGATCCGCTCCAAGGCGGCCATGTACACCATCCTTGAAACCATTGTTATGAAAGTGGGGGTGGGGTTTGGGGACCTGGAAAAAATCTATGTGGCAGGGACCTTCGGGGCCTACATCGACCCCGAATCGGCCATCTCCATCGGCATGATTCCCGACCTTGACCGCAGCCGCTACGAAAAGATCGGCAACAGCTCCCTTGAAGGGGCGACCCTCATGCTCTACGGAGACCGGTACATGGATGAAGCCGATGCCATCAGGAACCGGATCACCTACGTGGAACTCAACGTCGACCAGGATTTCATGATCCGGTTCAGCGGGGCCAAGTTCATCCCCCACACCGACCCGGATCTTTTTCCCACGGTGACGAAGAAATAAGCAAAAAAGCCTCCGGAGGCGAGGTGTGCCACCTTGAAAGCAGCTTGCGAATGTGTTTTTCCCCCCGTTCCTCGGGGAAAATCACATTCGCCTTTTACTCAGGGTCTATTGAGAAAATCTTGTCAGATAGCTGTTTGTCAAACCCAGCCCATAAAAAATTGGAAACCGTTTGGCCCCTGGCAGGGCCGCCAGAGGCATCTTTTTCCTGGCTGCCGCAGCGCATCAAATCAGCACAGCATGTTTGTGACATGATGTATTTTATTTGAGCAGGGCCTGAAAACCTTGCAAAGATTTAATGTGCTGGTACGCACCTATAGTCCCTCAATATCTCACCCCGAAACGTTCCACGGCACCGGTGACCTCCTGCCTGAACTCCTCGGAGCGGACAATGCGCCTCAGTTCGATGCTCTCCACCTCAAGGACCCGGTGCAGGTCGTCCTGGGAGAGGTTGAGGAGTTTTTTGACACCGAAAAGCGTCTCGGCGGGGACCTCGGCAATGGATCGTGCCATTTTGACCGTTTCCTCCTCCAGGCGATCGGGGGGGACGATGCGGTCCACGATTTTGATGCCCAGGGCCTCCTTGGCGGTGATGTCGTCCTTCCGGAGGAGAAATTTCGAGGCGGCTGCAGAGCCGATCATACGGGGGAGGAAGTAGGCCAGGCCCCCTTTGGGGACCAGGCCGATGTTGTGATAGGGGTTCTGGTAGACGCTCCCGGTGGCAAGGACGCGGTAATCGCATGCCAGGGCCATGCTGAGAAAGATGGTGTCGATCTGGCCCCGGTCGGCATGGATGACATACTTGTTGACGGTGGCGAGCTTGAGGATGAATTGGTTGAGGGCGTGGTAGAGGCGCTCCAGCTTGTCGAAGCTCAGGCTGCCGCAGGCCACCTTGCGGTAGAAATCAATGTACTCATTTCTTCCTTTTTTCCCCTCGGCACCCATGAGAATAATGACCTTTACTGACGGGTCGGATGTGAACCGTTTGAAGTAGTCAAACATCAGCTCCTTGATATCGATGTCGCTGATGGCATTTACAAGGTTGTTTTTGAGCTTCAACAGGACAACGGATCCTGATCTGTAACATGAAAAAATTGGCGTGTCGCCGCTGCGATTTTCGAACATAGCCCCCTCCGATGGTTGACCAGGGTTATTAAGGACAGGAATCATGGTGGTGTCTCTCTCCGTCAATCATTGCAGAAGGTATCTATATATTCCCGGGCTTCTCGAATGGCCTCTTCTGTGGCCTCTCCCCTCATTTTTTCCATTTTTCCCGTCTCCGGGTTGTAGGTCATGACCCCCTGGCTCAGGTAATCATTGATCATTTTTTTGTATCGGGCGCATGTGGGGTTGTCATCGGACAGGTTCGATGTGGGACCGGATGCACCGGAAGACTCACCGCCGTTTTTTTTGAAGGCGTTTATCTTCTCCAGCAGGGTGACAGGGTCTGCCTGAAGGGCGCTTTGGGAGACACACACACCTTCAAGGAGTACATAGGCACCTTCACAGGCACCGTCCACAGGCATTTTCATGGTGGCTGAATCAGAGGCCATGGCCGGTCCGGAGACAGACGCAATGGCCATCAGAAGGAAGCATACGAGTCTGGATACGTTGAGAGATGATGTCATGGGGGGTCTCTTCTGTTTTGTCACCTGAATTAAAAAAACGGGGACATGGTTGGGGTGTACTGGGCGGTCAAGCATTTGATTGATAATATCAGCGTGTTACCAGGGGCTGGTGGGACGCTGAACTATCGTTTCTTACGGGGCCGATACCCACTTGGATAATGAGTATTGCTTGATAAGATCATAGTTTATGTAGTAAATCAAGCCTATTCGATGGCTTGTCTCGTTTTTGGCGGGGCCGACATCGGACCGGAGGTGTGTGGGTCCATGTCGGCAAATCATCCCGGACAGCATGGCCGAAGCTTTTTCGGTAAGATTCGGCGTGTCGGGATTACGAGTCCATCCTAACCCCGAGACTGGAGTTGCCCCATGCTTAACGAGTACACCCGATTCGATGCCCTGGGCCTTGCGGAACTTGTAAGAAAAGGTGACGTTCATCCCCGAGAGCTTCTGGAAAGCGCCATTTCAAGGACGGAACAGATGAATCCGGACCTGAATGCCATTATTTATACCTTTTTTGACCGCGCGCGATCCATGGCCTCGGGTCCCTTGCCCGAAGGTCCTTTTACCGGCGTGCCCTTTCTCCTCAAAGACCTCATGGACAGCTATGCCGGAGAACCCCTGTGCAAGGGAAGTCGGGGGATTCGAGCGGTTCCGGAGGAGAACAGCGAACTGGTCAATCGGTTCGTTTCCGCCGGCGTGGTGCCCTTCGGGAAGACCAACACACCGGAGTTCGGCCTCACCATCACCACGGAGCCCAAGTCTTCGGGACCTGCCCACAACCCATGGGGTCGGGGGATCAGTACCGGGGGATCTTCCGGCGGGTCGGCTGCCGCCGTTGCCGCCGGTATTGTGCCCATGGCCTCGGCAAACGACGGCGGGGGGTCCATTCGGTTTCCCTCTGCCTGCTGCGGTGTGTTCGGCCTGAAGCCATCCAGGGGATTGAACCCCATGGGGCCGGAGTCGGGTGAAGGCTGGGACGGTGCCGTGGCAGGCCATGTGATAACCCGAAGCGTTCGGGACAGTGCCGCCATGCTTGATATCACGGCAGGGCCGGAAGTGGGTGCCCCCTACCGCGTGTCTCGGGGGCACGGAACGTACCTGGATGCCTGCGGGACCGACCCGGCCCCCTTGCGCATCGCCTTTTCATCGCGACCCTTTACAGATGCCACCCTGAATCCCGAGGCGGTACGGGGCCTTGAGGCCACCGTGAAGAAGCTTCAGGAGCTCGGGCACCAGGTGGAAGAGGCGGACCCGGAGATCGATACCGACGCCTTGTGGCGTGATTTTTTTGTGGTGGTGTGTGCCCATGTGGCTGCTGAAGCCTCGCTGACCAAAAAAGACTTCGGAAAGGATGCCTTTGCCGCCCTGGAGCCCTCCACCTTGAACATGGCCATGATCGGGCGTTCTTTGACGGCCTGTGACCTGGTGATGGCGAAAAAGGGGTGGCATGCGGTGCAGCTATCCATGGGTCGGTTTCTTACGCGTTACGATCTGCTCCTTACCCCCACCCTCATTGCTCCCCCCGATCCCCATGGGGTGCTCCCCCCGACCCGGTTTGAAGATATCCTTCTTAAGATGGGCAGCCCAGTGGCAACCGGTCGCCTTCTCATGAAGATGGGGCTCGTGAAGCATTTTGCCGGTCCCACCCTGAGCCGTATGGCGTTTACCGTCCTGGGGAACATTTCGGGGCTTCCCAGTGTTTCCATGCCCCTGCATTGGACCGACGCAGGCCTGCCCCTGGGCATGCTCTTCACCGGTCGCATGTGTGATGAAAGGACCCTGTTCAAGCTTGCCGGCCAAATCGAGCGGGCATTTCCCTGGGCCGATCGGTATCGTAAGTTGGATTGAGGGGACAAGGGCGCCGCCGACTAAAAGTCCGGGGAAATGTTTAATGCACTTTCCCTGCAGTGCTTCCCGGTGTATATGGTTCCTGTTTGTTGGTCTGTGCCTTTTTAAGGAACGCAAAGGGCCCGGGCGCTGCCTGTGGCGGCTTCCGGGCCTTGCATGTAAAACATACGGAGATGGATACACCATGTACACGTACGAGCCCGAGGGCGTCTGCGCCAAAAAGATAGCGTTTGAGATTGAGAACAATGCCGTGAAACACCTTGTGTTTACCGGTGGCTGCCCGGGCAACCTTCTGGGCATAGGGCGCCTTGTGGAGGGGATGCCGGTGGATGAGGTGATTTCCCGGTTGAAGGGGGTCACCTGCGGAAGAAAAGCGACCTCGTGTCCGGATCAGCTCGTGGCGGCCCTTGAGGCCTTCAGGGTCGGAAAGCTCGAAGAGGAGATTCCCGTTGTTTTTCCTTCGATGGCCGGGTGACGCGCGCCACAGGGGCATGACCTCGTTTTTGGCCGTCGGCCTGGCTTCCTGTGACACAGAGCCCCGGGGCCTTCGACGAAGCCGAGTCGCCCATGGCCAAGGCACCAGAGCTGCAGATGGGTCCACTTGGCTCCCCCGAAGGGTGGGAAGAGCGAACAGAAAACCGAAAATAACATGTAACTATTCAGCTTGCCTCCGGCGGGGCGCTTTTTTGAAAAAAAAGCGCCGCAAAAACCGTTTCTAATGTGAAAAAGTGGAAATTATTTCGGCGGAGCCTGGAAAGGCTTGCTTAAGACCTGTTTGTCAAACTTTTTAAAAAGGTTGGCCGCCGGAGGCTTGTTTGAGCTGAATAGTTACAATAACATGTTGTTTTTTTCCTCTCGCACCCTCCTTATAATATAGTTATACCTTTATTTGTGTTGCGGGTTTTTACGAAATATCCGGGACAGCACCACGGACAGCCCGTATCCGGGTGATGGTCCACCACGCGTCCAGTTGCTTTCCTGGCCCGGGCTGTACCCTTCAACAGGCCATGATTCGGTAGAATCATGGCCTGTTTTTGTTTATGACGACTATTGTTTGATATTATCGAACCTCTTTCGGCTTTTACGATCAATGTTCTACATTTTCTCCTCGTGGACGTGTAGCGTACCGGGGGCGCCTGGCTTTGTTTTTCTATGGTGTGCACATGCATGGCAGGATTTGGAATACTTTTTATGTCCCGTATGTCGGAGGCGCGACAAAACGAAGAGGAAAACCGTATATGTTGATCCTGCGGCGGTAATTCTCTGGATTTACGTACTTAAAAAGCGTGGGTTGCCGGGCGCTGAGACCGGGATACCTCTCGGTGAGTTTTATATTATTCTTTCTGAGAGTAATTATGTGTTGAATAATCGGGCAAAGTGTCATATGAAAATTGATCAAATGCGATGTATAGTTATTTGCAATGCGATATTTTGTGAGAATATAGTTAAATGGCTTTTCTTTTTTACTAAAATTAATCCTGTAGTAAGTTGTTTGCGGGCGGATTGAAAAAGGCTTCAGCGTTAACGCCCCACTATCTCCCTTGAATGGGCTGATGCCTTTTATGTCGTTATCTTCCTCCCCGTTTCAGCCGACACCGGTCGCAAGAAAAGCGGGGCCCACGGCGATGGGTCGCGAGACGTGGCGATGGGTCGGTCGCGACGGTCCACAAGCATTTACACCCTCCAACGATGCGTTTTAAGGCGCCGCAACCCATGCGCCTTATCAATACCTTGTCGTGTCACGGTTAAACGGCTCGGAAAAAATAAATCACACAGTCGCACGTTTTGATCGTTCTGCCTGGTATCGGGTGGCACCGGTTTGGTGGTTTCGTGCGGGAAAAGGCCGCAGATTCGGTTTGCTGCCCAATGATTTAATTCCATGTCCCTGAGACGAAAATCAACATGGTGTCTACCTGAGATGAGTCACGATGGCCCGTTATGTTACGACGCCATGGGATCCCCCTGCCTGTGTTTTATGAGCGATGCGATGTGCGAACCCTCTGGTTAAGGAGTCTGGATGTGAAAAAGACCATTTTTGTCGTGCTGTTCCTCTGTGTTTCGTCTGTCTGCGGGTGTGGTTTCGCGCCTGTGTCTCCTCCGGAATGGAAGCTTGAAAAGGAAGGCATCGTCCTTCATTTCGAAGCAGACAACCAGCTCAATCAACGGCACGGGAAAGCCTACACCCTGTACGTTGTCCTCTATCAGCTGAACGACCCCAACTCCTTCAACCAGCTCTGCCTGGATGAAGACGGGCTCGCCAAGTTGTTGGAATGCAAGGTCTACGATGAGAGCGTTACCTCCGTAAAAAGTATCTATATCTACCCGGGGAGCGACGTGACCCATCGGATGGAACGGGCCGAAGGGACGAGGTACCTGGGGATAGTGGCGGGGTACGGCATGTTGACCCAGGAGCGCATGGTGCGCCTCCTTGAGATACCCGTGTACATTGAGCGGGAGAGTTCCTTCAGCTTTAATAAGAAGTTGGTTCCCGGCCTGTTAGAAGCCGACTTTAAGCTGGGCCCCGATCAGATAGTCGATGTCGACGCAGAGGAAAACTAGGCATGGAGAAACCACTTTTCTGGCATCAGGGGCTTTTCCTTCAGCCGCAGCACCTTCAATTGAACCACAGCTACCACGAATCCGCGTTGACGCCCTACAACCGGTACATCCAACCCCACCTTACAGGGGTGGGCAACGTTTCCATCCGAAGTTCGGCCGTGTCCGGTTCGTCCATCCACATCGACGCCGGATCGTTCTGGTTCCCGGACGGTACCTACGCCGTCATCGGGGAAAATGCCCTGATGGAGCCGCGACGGTTCCAGGAGTCCTGGGTGGACGGGGGCAAACCCCTGACGGTGTATGTCGGCGTCCGCAAGATGAACCGGTACCAGGGCAACGTCACAACCCTGGGGCCCGGCGTCATTCCGGGGGAGGTCACCACCCGGTATCTGGCCCGGGAAGAACCTGAAAATGTGAGGGATCTGCACCAGGACGGGCCACCGGCTCAGCTCAAAACCCTGACCCTGCTGCTCAAGGTTTTTTTTCACTCCGAGCTGGACCAGCTGGGGGGGTATGAGCTGATTCCCATTGCCCTGCTGGAGCGAAACGGCGACGACATTGCCTTGTCCACGCGGTTTATTCCCCCCGTCTTTTCCTTGAGCGGGTCCACTGTGCTCTGGGGCCTGGTCCAGGATGTCTACGATCAGTTGTCCTACAAAGGGCACGAACTGGAGAGCTACAAGAAGAAGCGGGGCGTTCACAATGCGGAGTTCGGCTCCCGGGACATGGTGTTCCTCCTGGCCCTGAGGACCCTCAATCGCTATATCCCCAAAATCGCCCACCTCATCGAACACAAAGAGGCCCACCCATGGGACCTCTACGTGGTGTTGCGACAGGCCATCGGAGAGCTCTCCTCCTTTTCGGAGCGTGTCAATGTCCTGGGGCAGAACGAAGAAGGGGGGGCCGGACTTCCCCCGTACGACCACGACAACCTGTGGCACTGCTACTCGCAGGCGGGGATGATCCTTGCCTCCCTGTTGGATGAGATCACCTCCGGGCCCGAGTACATCATCGAGTTCCAGCGGGAGGATCCCTACCTCAACGCCGTACTCCTGCCTCCCCATCTGGAGGCCAACAGCCAGTACTACCTCGTGGTGACGGGGCCTGAAGAGATGGACCACATCCTCGAAGCCGTCAAGATCGGGGTCAAGCTGGGTTCCAAGGCCTCGGTGCCCGCCTTTGTGGAGAGGTCCCTTCCGGGGATCGCTCTGGAACACCTGGCCGCCCCTCCACAGGAACTCCCGCGACGCGGGAATTCGTCTTACTTTCGCATCGACAGCCAGGACGATCGCTGGCATCGCGTGGAACGAGAAAAGCATATCTCCCTGTACTGGGAAGGGCTTGCTTCGGATATGAAGGTGGAGATCATGATTGTCAGGAGGAAATAACATGCATTTGAGCGACTGTTTTATCCCGTTAATGGCCTGTGTGGCCTACGCCCTGCCCGAGGCTGAGCGTAACCAGGCGTCCTACGAGGAGCTTCGGGCATCCATTATGGCCCATGTGGATGCGTGTGGGCGTCACCCGGCCCGCAGCGAGTTTTCCGAAGAGGATTTCGAAGGGGCCCGGTTCGCCGTGTTCTGCTGGGTCGATGACCGGGTCATGCAGTCGGGTTGGAACGGGAAGGCCCAGTGGCAGAAGGAGTCCCTGCAGCGGGTCCACTTCAAAACCGCCCAGGGTGGTGCCGAGTTTTTCACCCGGCTCAAGGAGACGGATCCGTCCCGGCGGGAGGTGTTTGAGGTGTTTTATCTCTGCCTCATGGCGGGGTTTCGCGGGAGGTACGGCATGGAGGGGGACGAGCAGATCCTGGAGGATTTAAAAGCGGGGCTCTGCAGGCGGCTGGTGAATGATGACGAGCGGTTGACCTCCGATGGACGGGAAAAATGGTTTCCGGCGCCGTACAAGGGGGAGATGCCCTCGGGGATGGAACCCCGGGCAAAGAGCGGCTCGTCGATGATGAGCTTCCTGCTTGTGCTGTCGCCTGCGGTGCTGTGCGGCATACTGTTTGTTATCTATGGGTTTATTTTAAACAGCGAAGTTCTGACAGGACTGGTGCGATAAATGCGAACATTTCTGAAAGCGGTTCTGATTCTCTGCCTGTTGACGACACTCATCCTTGTGCCCCCCGTGGTGGCCATATTGCTGGGGTACTCCGTCTGGACGGGAGCAGCGGTGTCTGCAGGGGCCCTGGGGCTGATCCTGGTCTTTTTTCTGGTGCGATTCATCTGGAGTCGGTACCGGGAGCGCAAATTTGTCAACGGGCTGGTGGCCGAGGATGCGTCCGCGGAAGACAAGGCCATTGCAAGCGAGCAGCGTAAGCAGTGGAAGATGTCCGTTGCCGAACTGAAAAAATCCCACCTCCGTGTGAAAGGGGACCCCTTGTATGTGCTCCCCTGGTACATGGTCATGGGGGAGACAGGCACGGGGAAATCCACGGCCATCGAAAATTCGGGCCTTATCACCAACCTTGCCCAGCCTCCCCGTGCTTCCGGGGTCTCCGGGACGCGCAACTGCGAATGGTGGTTTTTCAATGAGGCCATCGTGCTCGATACGGCAGGACGATACGCCACCCATCAGGATGAGCCCCAGGACAAACGGGAGTGGCACTCCTTTCTCAAGCAGCTGGCAAAATACCGGAAAAAAGAGCCCTTGAACGGGCTCGTGGTGACGGTCTCGGCCAAAACGCTCCTGACGGGAACCCGTGAAGAGGTCGACCTGGAAGGGCGCAAGATCCGGGATCGCATCGATGAGCTGATGAAGGTGATCGGGGCGCGGTTTCCCATTTACCTGCTGGTGACAAAGTGTGATCTGATCCAGGGGATGACCGAGTTTTGCGAGCAACTGCCCGATGCCGTGTACGAGCAGGTGTTCGGGTCCATCAACGGGGACATGCAGTGTGATGCTTCGTTTTACCTTTCCTCTTCTTTTTCCCAGGTAACGGAAAAGCTCCGAAACTACCGCCTTCAAGTGGCGCGCTCCCTCGGTCCCGACAGCACCCGGACCCGGATTCTTTTCTTTCCCGAGGAGTTCCAGGGCATCGAAAGCCGACTCAAGGTCTTTGCAGAGGCCGCTTTCAGCAGCAACGTCTACCAGGAAGCCCCGTTTTTACGGGGGCTCTTTTTCTCCAGCGCACGCCAGTCCGGCCGCCCGTTTTCCCAGTTTCCCGAGGCGGCCCCCATGTTGGAGAAGAGAGCCTCAGGCCAAGAGCAGGATGCAACGGACACCAGCTATTTTCTTCACGATCTCTTCTCGAAAATCCTTCCGGTCGATCGAAACATCCATGTGCCCACACGGCGCCTCATGGAGGGCAAAAGGCGCATGAAGGTCATGGCCTTTTCCTGCCTGGCCCTGGCCAGCCTGACCCTGGGGGTTCTTTTGAGCTACTCTTTTTCCCTGAACCTTTCCATGGTCCGGGATGCGCAGCGAGAGTACGCCATGGTTCCTTCCCTGCGGGGTGAGTTGTCCGAGGATGTCGATACCCTGGAGCGGCTCCGGCTGCTTATTCGCAGCGTGGAAGAGAAAAACGAGAGCCGCCTGCTCCCCGATTTCGGGCTGGACCATTGCTCCGCCCTGGAGCGGGACCTCAAGGTTCGGTATTGCGACCGGTTCCAGGGGGTGTTCCTTGCCTTTTACGATACCAAAATGGGCGACGCCGTGGTGAATTTTTCACCGGAGACCTCCAAGGAAGAGCTGGCAGGGGTGTTTCCCCATTATATCCGCCGTATCAACCTCATTGCCGCAAGGTCCGGCGGGGCGGAACCGGCCGCCTTGTCCGCCTTGCCCCAGCCTGATTTCAGGAGCCTCTTGATCCCGGAGGGGAGCTGGGACAACCCGTCCGTCTTAGATGCCGTTTCAGCCCAGTATCTGGACTACCTCACCTGGGCAAGCCCGAAGATGCTGGCGGGGGAAAAGGAAATGCTGGCCTCCTGGCTCTCCTACGGGGTGAAAAACGAGGATCTCTCCCTGGCGTGGGTCGTGACGTGGTGCAACGGCTTAGGGGGAATCCCCCCCTTGACCCTGGCGGAGTTCTGGGAGGGGAGCCGCCGTCTGGCGAATGAGCCCTTTGTGGGGCCGGCCTTTACCCTCAAGGGGCGGGAGCAGGTGTTCGGGATGCTCACGGAGCTGGAGCAGGCCCTGGATATCCCCCTGGAGATCGCCCAGAAAAAAACGACGTTTCTGGCATGGTATCACGAGGTCTATGCCCAGTCCTGGCACAGCTTTGCCACCTTTTTCCCTAAGGGGCAGGAGACGGTGACCGGAAAGGAGGAGAGCATCTCCACCCTGGTAAGGATGGGCACCCAGGACAACCCCTATTTTTCCCTGCTGAGTGAAATGGCCCTGGAGCTCTCGTTTTTTCAGTCCGAGGTCGAAGAGCCCCCCTTGTGGATGGAGCCTGTCTTTGAATTCGAGGCCATTCGGCAGCATGCCCTTGTGTCCACCCAGAATAAAAAGGGCGGGCCCAACGTGAGGGTCCCCGGCAAGGGGGCGAGGCTGCTCTACAGGATAAAAAAGGTCGCCGGTCCGGTGAACAAGGACGCACAGGTGCCCGAAGCCGTGGTCGCCGGCGCCGAAGCCTTCAATCGTTATGCCGAGGGACTCTCCGGCATGTCAACCGCCGCCTTGTCTCCGGCCGGTGCGTTTGCCCTGGCGGGGACAGCCTTTACCGAAGACCCGGTCACGGGTGGCTCACCGGTCCGCACGGCCATCCACGGTGAAGACTCCCTTAAGATCGTCATGGAGACCCACCGCACGCCCAGGGCCCTGTTCCGGACCCTGCTCAGCGGTCCCTTTGATTACCTCTGGGCCGACACCTGCAACACCGCCGGGCGATACCTTCAGGACGTGTGGGATGAGACGGTGCTCTCGGAGATCCAGGGGGTCTACAACAAGAAGAACATCAGCGGGTTGCTCTTCGGAAAAGGCGGGGCCGTCAAGCGCTTTGTCGCAGGTCCTGCCAAGCCGTTCATCGGGAAAAAGAGCAAAAAGGGGTACTACGCCAAGGAGGTGGCGGGCCAGAGCATTCCCTTCACCGATTCCCTGTTTACCTACGTGACCCGGGGCACCTACTCGGTGAAGTCGGATAAGGCCGTGTTCAAGGTCACCATTGAGGGGCTTCCCACGGACATCAACCCGGAAGCCACCATTCAACCCCACATCACCACCTTGGAGCTTGAGAGCGTTGAGAAAACCCAGGTGCTCACGAACCGAAACTATCGGGTCCAGGAGACGTTTGACTGGTCCTCCAAAGACGGTGGGGAGGTGACCCTGACCATCGGGGTCGGGGATTTGGTCCTTGAGAAAAAATACACCGGCAGCTGGGCCTTTGCAAAGTTCATCAAGGATTTTTCAAACGGCCGGCATGAGTTTCGGGTCCGGGATTTTCCCGAGGCCAGCGGCTCCCTGAAACGAAAGGGCGTCCGCTACATCCGGGTCAAGTACAAGATGACCGGCACGAAGCCCATTCTCCGGATGATGAACAATGTGGCGGGAAAGCCCCCTGAGGTGATTGTCGCGTGGTTGGACTGATCTGGAGACAGAAATGGAGCTGGTATCTTGCCGGCAAGCATCCCATTGCTGGGGATTATCTGTACCTGGGAAAACCGACGCCCCTTTTAAAGGGATTCTCCGGCTGGATGGAGAAGGGCTACGAAGGGGTGGGCCGCAAGGCCGACCCCCAGGCCCACATGGCATGGCGGTTCTGGGCCCGGGGCCCCAACGGGGAGCTCGTCTGCGGCATGATTAAAGAGAGCCGCGACAACCATGGCAGGCGCTATCCGCTGATGATCGTGGGGGCCGGGCCGGTGGCCGAGAGAAACCGGCACTGGGACCTGTTGCCCTATGCCTGTCGCGACACATGGGCTGCCCTTGAATCCCTGGGAGGACGCACCATCACCCGGATTCAGGAGCTCAAGCGCAGGGTGGTGGGGATCAGGTTTGCAGAGCCCCGCTGGAACAGGTTCTACCGGGAACGGGAAACGGAAAAAGATACGGTGATATTATCAGGCGGGAAGCACAGGGCATCGGGATTCATGGATAAGATGAACAACATCGAGGGGCTGGCGCGTCTGGAGCACTTTCTCGTGCCCCTGGATGTCTGCGAGGGAGAAGGAGACCTGGCGCCGGCAACCAAGTTGCTTCGGCTCCTGAAAAGCCGTTCGGCACTGGAACCGGCCATGGTGTTCATCGGGGGCTCGGAAACGGATCGGTACCTGATGTGTTTGAAACGTCCCCTGATGCTGGAAGATTTCGACACCCTGTGGGTGTCGCTTCGGGAGGCGTCGTGATGGAACAGGTCGCCCTGCTCGGAAAAGAGCCCATCAGCGAAGCCGCCCCCGCCGGGGAGGATGTCCGCTACGAGCCGAGTTTTGAATCGCTCCAGGAGGAGATCGACAAACTGAGTTCTCCCACCGCCCGGGACGCCTTCTCCTGGGAGACCGTGGATCGCCTTGCCACCGGAATCCTCAAGGAGAACGCCAAGGACCTTCTGGTGGCCAGCTATCTTTGCGTGGCCCTTGTCAACCTCAAGGGGTGGCCGGGCCTTGACGTCGCAACGGCTGTGTATTCGGATCTTCTGGAGACCTTTTGGGCGTCTCTGTTTCCCCCGATGCGGCGCATGGGGGGCAGGCTCTCGGCCGTTCAGTGGTGGATGGAAAAGACCGATGAGGCCCTGTCCGGTGAGATGAAGGGGACGGCAGATTCGACGGTCCTTGATCGGATTCGCGGGAACCTTGCGAAGATCGACCGCTTTTTGGGTGAGCATACGGAGTTCGACCTGGCCCTCGGCCCCCTGGTGGCAAAGGTGGATCGCGTGGCCCCGGCGGAGGAGGCCCCCAAAGCGGCGGAAGCGGCACCTGCCGAGAGAAAACCCGCCGTTGAGGCCGTTTTGTCCACAGAGGAGGTGGCCCTGGACGCCGGGAACCTCATGCGGAGCATGGCCCCTCTGTTCAAGACGCTGAAACAGGCTTCACGGATGGTCCGGGAAGAGAAGATGCAGAATCCGCAATCCTATCGCTGGCTGCGGTTTGCCCTCTGGGAGCCCATCAAGGACCTTCCCCCGGCCACAGGGGGCATGACAAAGATCCCGCCCCCCCCAGCGTCAGGTAACGGAACACCTGGAAACACTCAAGGGCGAGGAGGCGTGGGAGGAGCTGGTTTCTCGGTCGGAAAGCCAGCTGTACAACCCCCAGCACACTTTTTTGCTGACGCTTAACTACTATTCTGCAGAGGCTCTTTCGCGTTTAGGAAAACGGTATGGCCAGGCCCATGAGATGGTGTGCCGGGAGACCCAGCTGCTGCTCCAGCGCCTGCCCGGCATCGAGGCCCTCAGGTTTTCAGACGGCACCCCCTTTGCCTCGGATGACACCCTGGCCTGGGTCGGTGGGCTCCAAGGCTATCTGGAAGGCCAGGGGGAGGCAGGGGATGAGCCCGCTGCCGACGGGGCCCAAGACGGGACCTCGGTGGCCGATGTGATCCAGGGCGCCCGGGTGCTGGCTCGGGAGGATGGAAAACTCCACGAGGCCGTGGATGGCCTGCACCGGAACATCAGGGAGAGCGGCTCCGGAAAAGATGCCCTGGCATTTCGCCTGGGGCTGATACGCCTTTTGGCCGAGCACCGGCAGGAAAAAATGGCCGCCGCCCACCTGGAGAGGGCGTGTGCGGATATCACGCGCTTCGGGCTCAGGGACTGGGACCCTCCCCACGCCCTGGGCGGGCTGAAAGTGATTTACACCGTCATGAAAAAACTGCCCGGAAAAGAGTATGCGGCACGGGCCGCTGAGATTCTGTCCATGATCGCGGAGATCAGCACGGTGGACGCGATGGACCTGCAGAAAAAGCGATAATTAAATCAATCAATACCTAAAAAAGGAATGGGGGTAGGACATGGCAAAAGACGCATCCGTTGCACCCAAAGAGCGCGTGAACATCGTGTACAAAACCTCTGTGGGGGACACCGAGGAAGCTGTTGAGCTGCCCTTGAAGCAGCTGGTACTGGGGCATTTTTCCGATACGGGACAGGAAAAACGCATTGAGGATCGGGATTCCATTTCCATTGACAAGGATAACTTTAACGAGGTCCTGAACGCCCAGAACGTGTCCGTGGATTTGAACGTCCCCAACAAGCTTTCGGAGGACCCGGAGGCGGAGATGAACGTCTCCCTGGATTTTAAGACCATGAAAGACTTCGGCCCGGAAGCCGTGGCCCAGAAGGTACCGGAGCTGCAGAAGCTGATGAAGCTTCGCGAAGCGCTCCAGGCCCTTAAAGGCCCCTTGAGCAATATTCCGGAATTTCGCAACACCATCCAAGAGCTTGTCAGCGATGAAACCCAGCGCAAGCAGCTTTTGAAAGAACTCGGGCTTAATGAAGAGTAAGCGTGCCGACATAAATCCATGTCACGTCATTCCGCGAAGCATTGGCTTTGCATCTCTGTTTTATCGGCATATGCGGTCGCGAAGGTCTTTTTTGTCATATTTATGCACGCATGCTTAGAAGGAGAATCATCATGAGTGAGGTACGGGAATCTGTAGAAACCCCTGGGGCGGAGGCCGCCGTTGAAAGCGTTTCGCTTCTGGACGACATCATCGAGTCCACCCACATCAAACCCGAAGACGATGCCTATGCCCTGACCATGCAGGGCCTCCACGCGCTCATCGCAAAAATAGCCTCCCCCGACGCCGGCATCGAAAAGGTGACCAAGTCGGTGGTGGACGACATGATCGCCGAGCTGGACCGGCAGATCAGCCTGCAACTCGACGAGATCATCCACCACGAAGCATTCCAGAAGGTGGAGTCCCTCTGGCGGTCCCTCAAATTTCTCGTGGACCGGACGGATTTCAGGGAGAACAACAAGCTCGAAATCCTCAACGTGACCAAAGAGGAGCTGCTGGACGACTTCGAGGATGCACCGGAGGTGGTCAAGTCAGGGCTCTACAAACGGGTGTATACCGAAGAGTACGGACAGTTCGGTGGGGAACCCTATGCCACGATGATCGGCAACTACGAGTTCGGGTCCTCTCCCCAGGATATCAAACTGCTGGGGTACCTGGGCAGCGTGGCCGCCATGGCCCATGCTCCCTTTATCGGGGCCGTGGCCCCGTCCATGTTCGGCCTGGAATCCTTTGCCGGCCTGTCGCAGCTCAAGGATCTGCGCTCGTTGTTCGAAGGCCCCCAGTACGCCCGGTGGAAGTCCCTTCGGGAGTCGGAAGATGCCCGGTACTTAGGGCTTGTGATGCCCCGGTTCCTGCTGAGGCTTCCCTACGGCAAGGACACCGAACCGGTGAAGTCCTTCGATTATGAAGAGGATGTCTCCCGGGACAACGAGAATTATCTCTGGGGAAACGTCTCCTTTGCCTTTGCCTCAAAATTCTCCGAGAGTTTTGCCCGGTACCGCTGGTGCACCAACATCATCGGTCCGAAAGGCGGCGGCGCCGTAGAGGACCTGCCCCTTCATTTCTTCGAGGACATGGGCGCCATCCAGAACAAGATTCCCACGGAGGTGCTCCTCTCCGAACGTCGCGAATTCGAGCTGGCCGAAGAAGGTTTCATAGGGTTGTCCATGCGAAAGGGCAGCGACAACGCGGCGTTTTTTTCAGCAAACTCCATCCAGAAACCCAAAAAATTTCCCAACACGGCCGAAGGCAAAGCCGCTGAAACCAATTATCGCCTGGGGACCCAGCTGCCCTACATGCTGGTCATCAACCGGCTTGCCCACTACCTGAAAGTGATTCAGAGAGAAAACATCGGGGTCTGGAAGGAGCGGGTGGATCTTCAGCGGGAACTCAACGACTGGATTCGGCAGTATGTGGTGGACATGGAAAACCCCCTGCCCGGCGTCCGGAGCAGGCGCCCCTTGCGTAAAGCCGAGATCATCGTTGACGACGTTCCTGGGGAACCCGGGTGGTACAAAGTTGGCCTGAAGGTGTGCCCGCATTTCAAGTATATGGGCGCATCATTTACTTTGTCCCTGGTAGGCAAATTGGACAAAGAATAATCATTAACTACGGAGGAAAAGCTTATGCCAATGACATCGCACATGGAAGTGACCGGAAATACGCAAGGCAAGATCGACGGCTCTTGCGATATGGAAAGTCGCGAAAACACAATGCTGGTTTATGCCTTTGATCACAAAGTGCATATTCCCAGGGATCCGCAGTCCGGGCTCCCCAGTGGAAAGCGCATCCATGGTCCCCTGACCGTGGTCAAAGAGATCGACAAGTCCTCTCCCAAGCTCTACCAGGCCCTTTGCACCGGAGAGCAGCTGGGCAACGTGACCCTGAAGAAGTACCGCATCGATCCCACAGGGGCCGAAGAGCATTACTTCTCCATCGTCCTTGAAGACGCCATTATCGTGGAGATGAAGCCTTACATGCCCATGGCCTTCCTGGCGGAGAACGAGCCTTTCCGGCACATGGAAGAGCTCAAGTTCACCTACTCCAAGATCAAGTGGACCTGGGAAGTGGATGGGATCGAGTCCGAAGATTCATGGAAGATTCCGGTTTGATATGAGGGGGCGATGTGAGTGATTTGAGACTTCTTGAACGCCTTCGGCAGTGGCAGAACAACCCCGGAGAGCGGGCGAGAGACCATGCCGGGACACGGGTGAAATCCGTGGTGAAGCATCTCCAGCTTTTGCTGAACTCACGGGTGGGGACAACGCTGATGGACGGCCAGTTCGGGTTGCCGGACCTGTCGGATCTGAAGGTTACCTACCCCGACTCCGTTCAGGACATGGAAAAGACCATCTCACGGACCATCGAAACCTATGAACCGCGGCTTTCCCAGGTGGACGTCAACTTTGTGTTTCAGGATGACCGCACACTGCGCGTTTTTTTTCGGATTGATGCACGATTGAACACCGGAGAAGAGGGCCGGGAGATTGTCCTGGAAAGCTCGGTGGACACCTATGGAAAGATGACCGTCCGGACGTGAGGTCTGACCCTCAGGCCTGCTGACGCCGCGGTTGCTCCAAGGGAGCAAGGTGACCACAATCACCCGGCTTCCGGTAAAGCACCCGCATACAACGGCTGATAACAGACCCGAGGACAGACTGAACCGAGCCTGCTGCCGATCTCGGCAGCAGGCTCTCCACCAAAAGTAATTACCTCAAAATGACAGAAAAAAGCAAGGGGGATTCACTTGCAAGAGTACTTGGGCAGGTATGGATTATTAAAGCATGACCAGTGATGCATTGTCTTAAGATAAGGGGTTTCATTGTTTAATTATTATTTTCAGAAAGAGTTGGGTCACCTTAAAGAGATTGGGGTGGCATTTGCCCGTGAGAATCCGGCCATTGCCCCCATGCTGGGGGAACCGTCCGCGGATCCGGATGTGGACCGGCTCTTGGAGGGGGTTGCCTTCCTCACCGGGTCCATCCGGCAGAAAATCGATGATGAGTTTCCGGAAATTATCCACAACTTCATCCGTCAGGTGTGGCCCCATTACCTTCGGCCGCTTCCGGCCACCACCCTGATGGCGTTCGCTCACCAGGAGGGGACGGATTCGGTGGCCTATGTGCCGTCCGGTGTGGAAGTGGACTCCGTGGCGGTGGACGGTACCGCCTGCCGTTTTCGTACCTGCACCGATGTGGTCCTGCCCCCGGTGTCCGTGGTTCGGGCAGGCTATGAGGAGACACCGGACGGCACCGCCGGCATTCGGGTGACCCTTGGGTTGACGGCACAGGACGACTGGGATGCGGACAACCTTCGGTTTTATCTCGGGGGAGGGTATGCCGAGGCCTCGGATCTTTACCACCTGCTGCTCACCGGGGTGCGCCGGGTGGTGGTGGGCACCGGCTCCTCGCCCCACGGTGCGGTCCTTGGCCCTGACTGCTTGAAGCCAAAGGGTTTCTCTGAAGAGGAGGCCCTTATCCCCTGGCCTTCCACCTCTTTTGACGGATACCGCCTTCTTCAGGAGTATTTTGTGCTTCCGGACAAATTTCTCTTTGTGGAACTGACCGGGCTGTCGGCGTGGGGCGAGCGAAAAAGCGGGGAGGAGGTCGATCTCTGGTTTGAGCTGACAACCGCTCCGGAGGTTCCTCTGCGTGTGGATGCCTCAAGGTTCATGCTTTCGGTGGCCCCGGCGGTGAATGTGTTTTCCCACAGCGCGGATCCGGTGCTGATCAGCCCTGAAAAGAACGAATACCGGGTAAGGCCCACGGCTCCCGATGTGTCTCATTATCAGGTGTTTTCTCTTTCCGGTGTGTCCGCGTACATGGCTGGCAGTGGCGAGGTGAGGCCCATGAAGCCCTTCCACAGCCTGGCCATCGACGAGTCCGACGTGGTCTACAGCGAGATCCTGACGAAGTCTCCGGTGCGAGACGCCATGGACGTCAGCATCTCCATCGCCACCCCCGGGGGCAGGGCGATGCCCGATTTCAAATCCCTCTCCTTTGATGTGCTCTGCACCAACGGGTTTCTTCCGGAGCAACTCCATTCCGGGGATATCCGCGTGGCCACCACCCGGTCCCCGGAAGGGATCTCTTTCAGGAACATCCGTAAGCCCACCTCGGCGGTGCTGCCCCCCCTGGGGACCAATGCCCTGTGGCCGTTGATTTCCATGATGAACCTTAACCAGTTTTGCCTGACCCGTCTTGAGAACCTCAAGGCCATGCTGGCCCTGTTTTTACTCGACGGCCAGGGAGGCCGGCGTGTTTTTGCCTCGAGCGAAAAGCGGATTGAGGGCATTGTGGGGCTGGAGGCCGATCAGGCCAGCCGTCTGTTTCGGGGGGTGATGGTGAGCGGGGTCATTTTCCGTATCGCCATGCGCAAAGATCACTTTGCCGGCATGGGGGATTTGTATTTATTTGCCGCCGTGCTGGATCGATTCCTGGGGCTCTCCGCGGCCTTGAATACATTTACGCAGCTCGTGGTCACCGAAATCGGGACCGGGGAGATCTTTACATGGCAGGAACGAATGGGAGAGCGGTTGCTGGGATAAGGGAGGCGCTCCTGGAGCGGGGGCGGTCGTTTTCGTTTTTCCAGGCCATGCGGCACCTGAGGAACCTCACCGCAGAAGAGGGGGGCGCTCAGGGCAACGGGGGCAGGCCCGTGGACGGCGTTCGGGTGAGGCCCAGCCTGTCTCTCTCCTTTGCCGGGCCGGGTATCGAGGGCATTGAAGAGAGAGCTCCCGGCCAGTGGCTCCTCACGGCAAATATTCTGGGACTGTACGGCACCGGGTCGCCCCTGCCGGTCTTTTACACCGAGGATCTCTTCGGTGTGCTGGAGGGCGAACAGGACGCGGCACGGGATTTTCTGGACATCATCAACCAGCGCCTTTACGAGCTGCTCTACGACGGGTGGGCCAAATCCCAGGCCATGATGAAGGTTGTGGAAGAGGGCGATACGCCATATGGGGACCGTTTTTTCAGCCTCACCGGACTGGGGCGCACCTCCCTGCGCACCGGGTTGCGAAATCCCTGGGGGCTGATTCGCTACAGCGGGCTCCTTTCCCAGGGGAACCGGTCTGCCTCGGGTTTGAGAACCCTGCTCTCCGATGCCCTGGGAGGCCTGTCGGTGCAGGTGACCCAGGCCTTGAAACGGCAGGTCCCCATCAGCACCGACCAGCAATGTGTACTGGGGGTGTCCGGTAACGCCCTGGGGGTTACATGCTATCTTGGGACCGAATTTGAAGACGCCACCGGGGCGATTCTGATTCGTATCGGCCCCCTTTCCGAAGAGGCATACCGCTCGTTTTTACCGGGTACCGACGGCTACCGACAGGTCGTGGCGCTCACCCGTTTTTATCTCTCTTCACCGATCTCCTTTGCCCTGGAGGTGGTGATGGAAGAAAACGCAAAAAAAGAGACCACCCAGCCCGGACAGACCACATGGGCCCGGTTGGGCCTTGATACCTGGGTGTTCTCCGGGGAGAGCCCGGGGGAGCTGTCCACCCGATTTTATCCGTGACTATGAATGTCCCGGCCGACCTGCCGGAGGCACTGCTTTTCGTAACCCATGGGAAGAGAAATGATCACAGTAGACATGAAATCCTTGTTGAACCGGCTGAATCCATGCTGCAGGAAGGCCCTTGAGGCCGCCGCCGGCGTGTGCGTGTCCCGAACCCATTATGAGGTGACGGTGGAGCATTTTCTGTGGCAGCTCCTGGACGAGCCCTTGTGCGATGTCTCCCGGATTTTAAAGCAGTGCGGGGGAGGGGGGGACGAGTTGCGACGGACCCTGGACCGGACCCTGGAAGAGTTTGCCACGGGAAACGGAGCCAAGCCGGTCTTTTCTCCGCGGTTGATGGACTGGTTCCAGGAGGCGCAGCTCATCGGATCGGTGGAGATGGGAGAACCCCAGATCCGGTCGGGGGTGCTTCTGCTTGCCTTTTTAAACCGGCCCACCCAGTTCTCCACCGTTGAGATCGGGGACCTGCTGCTCCGGGTCAACCGCGAAGAGCTTGTCAAAGGGTTTGCCTCCTTTACCAAAGGTTCGGTGGAGGAGGTAAAAGGCGCCCCTTCAGGAGCCGATCCCAGGCCTGCCGGGGCCCTCTCCAAGTATTGCGAGGATTTTACCGCCAAGGCGCGGGCCGGAAAGATCGATCCGGTCTTCGGAAGGGACACGGAGATCCGTCAGGTGGTGGACATCTTTGCCCGCAGGCGGAAAAACAACCCCATTGTGGTGGGGGAGGCCGGTGTGGGCAAGACCGCCATCGTCGAAGGACTGGCCCTGCGCATAGTGGAAGGGGACGTGCCTGATTTTTTAAAAAACGTCACCTTGATGAGTCTGGACATGGGGCTTCTCCAGGCTGGAGCCGGGGTGAAAGGCGAGTTTGAGAATCGCCTGAAGCAGGTGATCGAGGAGGTGAAGGCCTCGGAGACGCCCATCATCCTTTTTATCGACGAGGCCCATACCATGATCGGGGCGGGGGGCTCAGCCGGTGGGAGCGATGCCGCCAACCTGTTGAAACCGGCCCTGGCGCGTGGCGAGCTGCGAACCGTTGCTGCCACCACCTGGTCTGAGTACAAGAAATACTTTGAAAAAGACGCGGCCCTGGCGAGGCGATTTCAGCTGGTGTACCTGGACGAGCCCTCGGAAGATACGGCCACCCTGATCTTACGGGGGCTCAAGGCCAACTACGAAAAAAGCCACGGGGTGGTGATCCGCGATGACGCCGTAAAGGCCGCGGCCGAGCTCTCCGCCCGTTACATCTCCGGGCGCTACCTTCCGGATAAAGCCATTGACCTTCTTGATACCAGTGCCGCCCGGGTCAAGGTGCTGCTCACGGCAAAGCCGGGGCCCGTGGAGGATATTGAGCGGCAGCTTCAGGCCAGGGCGCGCGAAAAAAGTGCCCTGAGCCGTGACGGGGTGTACGGATCACCCGTGGACACAGAACAGCTTGAGGCCGTGGAGGCTGAGATCAATGCCCTTGAAACGGAACTCACCGAGGTGACGGCCCGCTGGGCCATGGAGCAGGGCCTGGCAGCCGAGCTTATTGATTTACGGCAACAGTACTGGGAGCGGTCGGTTGCCCCGGAAGCAGAGGTTGCCACCGAGGTTCCGGCAACCGAGGTGGAAGAGACCGAGGCGGCCCATGACTCTGCTTCATTGTCCGCAGAGCCCCCCCATGGGGACGACGTGGAGGATGATCCCGTTGTCCCCCTGGCCGACGAGGAACTTCGCGCGCTCATCGACGACCGGTCATCGGAGCTTGCCGCCATCCAGGGTACGGATCCCCTGGTGCGCACCGAGGTGGATCCCGGCATTGTCTCCGAGGTGGTCTCGGACTGGACCGGTATTCCCGCAGGCAAGGTAATGCACGACGAGGCCCGGACCATCATCGGTATGGAAGAGGACTTGAAGGCCCGTATCAAGGGGCAGGATGAAGCCATCAAGGGGATTTCCCAGGTGATCAAGGCCTCGAAGGCTGGCCTCGGGGATCCGGAACAGCCCCTGGGGGTGTTTCTCCTCACCGGGCCCAGCGGGGTGGGGAAAACCGAGACGGGCCTGGCCGTGGCCGACCTGCTGTTCGGGGGGGAGCGCTCCACCATCTCTGTCAACATGAGCGAGTTTCAGGAAAAACACACGGTGAGTCGACTCATCGGCTCGCCTCCGGGGTACGTGGGTTACGGAGAGGGGGGGATCCTCACCGAGGCCGTCCGTCAGAGGCCCTACTCCGTGGTGCTCCTGGACGAAGCGGAAAAAGCCAACGACGAGGTGATGAACCTTTTTTACCAGGTCTTTGACAAGGGGGCTCTTTCAGATGGCGAAGGGCGGAGGATTAACTTCAGCAACACCGTGATCTTCCTGACCAGCAACCTCGCCTCAGAGCTCATCTCCAGTGCTGCGGAAGCCGGAGAGATTCCCGATACCGAGGAGCTGATTGCCGCCATTCGCCCGGCCCTGAGCCAGCACTTCAAGCCGGCTCTTTTGGCCCGCATGAGTATTGTCCCGTTTTTGCCCCTGCCAGCGGACATCATGCAGGAGGTGGTGGAGATCAAGCTCCGGAAGGTCGCGAACCGCCTCCAGGAGACCCACAACATCACCTTGACCGTTGCTCCAGCCGTCATCGGGCAGATCGCGGACAGGTGCGTGGAGGTGGAGACCGGGGCCCGCAACATCGACCACATCATGAACGGCACGGTGCTCCCGCTTATTTCCCGTGAACTTCTCCAGCGCATGAGCGAAGGAGAACTTCCGGCAGAGATGACACTGGACACCGACGAGGCGGGCGCTTTTGTGTGCGTGCCGTCTATGGGTTAAGAGCGGGGAAGAGCGCGCCTCCGGCGGCAAGGTGTGTCACCTTGAAAGCAAGTTGCGAATGTGCTTTTCCCCCTCGTTCCTCGGGGAAAAATCACATTCGCCTTTGAGCCGAGGACGATTTGAGGTTGGGTTGATTGCATGAAAATCCCCGTGAAGGATCTCAGCCCGAGGAACGAGGGATGAAATCCTTCACAACCTGGGGTTCAGGGGCTCATCCCCTGGTCGCCGGAGGCGTTTTTTTCAATCACTTTGACCTTAAGGCTTTTGCGAACAACCACCCTTCATCATTGGATTTGAATCAGCTGATCAGCATGCACTGGAGGAAAGCGATGATCTCACCGGTAGAGATATTTGAAAATATGCGGCAGTTCGATTGCACATTGAACGGGACCAAGCTGGATGTGTACACGCTCTCTGCGGCCGAGTCCGTCTCCGATCATTTCTCGGTGCAGGCCACGGTGGTCTCGGAAAAACGTCGAATGAGCACTGACTTTACGGGGCAGGAGGGCCTTTTTACCCTCATCGGCCGTAAGCAGGAGCGGTATGTCCACGGGGTGGTGAGCCGCTTTGAAGAGCAGGAGAAGAGGGGGCGCTTCTATCTTTACGGGGTGACCCTTGTGCCCCGCGCCTGGGAGCAGACCCTCATCTCGGATGTCCGGATCTTTCAGGAGAAAACCGTGCCCGAGATTGTTGCCGAGGTGCTCCAGGACGGCGGCATGCAGAGCAACACCTTTGAGTTCCGGACCCACCGCACCTATTCCCCCAGGGAGTACTGCGTCCAGTACCGGGAGACCAACTGGGCCTTTGTCGCCCGGCTCCTGGCCGAAGAGGGAATTTTTTACTACTACGAGTTCACCGAGGCCGATCATGTGCTGGTGTTCGGGGACACCCCGGCATGCCACAAGCCAATTTCCGGTAAGGTGGAAGTGCTCTTCACCCCGCCGGGGCAATTGGTGGATCAGATGGAGTACGTCAACGAGTTCCGTGTGGCCGAAAACGTGGTCTCGGGAAAGCACGTGCTCAAGGATTATGCGTTTAAGACCCCCTCTTACAGGCCGTCTGCAGAGAAACCGGCAGAGAGCTATGAAAATTTAGAACTCTACGATTACCCCGGCCTTCTCACCGACGAAGCCACGGGGACCCGCCTGGCCGCCGTGGGGTTGGAGAGGGCGCGTCTGCAGAAAGACGAGTATGCGGGCAAGAGCCTTTGCAGAAGCTTTGTCGTGGGCCATCTTTTCACCCTGGCCCACTACCCTTACGATGAGAGCAACCGGGAGTACCTCCTCACCCGCATCACCCACCGGGGAACCCAGCCCCAGTCCCTTCAGGAGCTGGCCCCCAACGGCAAGGGAAACACCTATGCCAATGAGTTCTCCTGCATCCCCTCAGAGGTCCCCTTTCGTCCTGATTGTATCGACAAACCCGCTGTAAGCGGGGTCCAGACCGCCGTGGTCACCGGCCCGGAAGGCAAAGAAATCTACACCGATACCTACGGCCGCATCAAGGTGCAGTACCACTGGGATCGCCTGGGCAACCGGGACGCCAAAAGCAGCTGCTGGATGCGCGTGGCCCAGTCTGTCAGCGGCCCGGGTTGGGGGGCCGTGTTCATTCCCCGCATCGGCCAGGAGGTCATCGTCAGTTTCATCGACGGCGACCCGGATCGCCCCATCGTCACCGGCGCCGTCTACAACGGGGCCAACATGCCCCCGTACCCCCTCCCGGCCGAGAAAACCAAAAGCACCATCAAGACCCGCTCCACCCCCAACGGCAACGGGTTCAACGAGCTGCGGTTCGAAGACCTCAAAGGTGAGGAAGAGATCTACATCCACGGCGAAAAGGACTGGAACATCGAGATCAAAAACGACAAGGGCCAGCACGTCGGTCACGATGAGACCCTTGCCGTGGACAACGACCGCCGCAAAACCGTGGGCAACGACCAGCAGGAATCCATCGGCAACAACAAGGACATCACCGTTGCCAAAAACCACACGGAATCCGTGGGCGAGAACATGGCGGTGACGGTGGGGAAGAACCTGGACGAGAGCACGGGGGAGAACAAGGCCGTCACGGTGGGAAAAAACAGCAATGAAAGCGTTGGAGAGAATGAAACGGTTAACATTGGTGTGGATAGAACCCTGAGCATCGGAAGCAACGGCGTCATAGATGTCGGAAAAAATTTGACGGAAACCATCGGGCAGAAAATGACCCTTGATGTCGGAGACAAAGCCGATGTGGGGGTTCGCGCGGACCTGTCCGTGATGGTGGGTAAAAAGACCGTGTTGACCACAGAAGATCAGATTACCTTTGTGTGCGGAAGTTCAAGCATTACCATGAAAAAAGACGGCACCATTCTGATCAGCGGTGCGGATATCAAGATCAATGCGAGCGGAAAGCTTGTGACAAAAGGCCAGAATATTACAGGGAATTAAGGCATGGCGATGGATTTGCAGGAGAGCCTTTATGCGGAGCATCTTGAAGAGTCGTCTATGCTGTACGAGCAGTGGCATGGCCTGGTGTCCCGCCAGTGGGGTGCATGGAGACGCATCATTGATTTCGAGAGGCGTCTTGAAGCGCATCTGGATGCTCTGGTGATCGGAGGGGATCAGGCCTTGGAGCTGTGCCGCGAGAAGGCCCGGCAAGGTGATAGCGGCGAACTCTACGCCGCTGCAAGGGTTTTGTTGAGGCATGGACTGCATGGGGATGTCTGTCATCTGGTCGACGGTGTAGATTCATCGGATTCTTTCCGTATTCAGGCCCTTTCCGACGCCCTTTGTGTTGACCTTGAAGCAAAGGACGAAGAGGAATGCTTTCAACTGCTGTTGAAAAATGGCCCTGTTGACGCGTCTCGAGCGCGGGTCGCATCGCGCCTTGCGGGTTATCGCAGGTGTGGGGGGTGGGCAGACGAGCTTTTCAGGTTGCTGGGTAGCAGAAGCCTTGATGCCGATTCCGAGGCAAGCGTTCTCAATGCACTGGTGCCTCTGAAGTCCTCACGGCATCTTCTTAATACGGATTGGTATGGCCAGAGTGGGGAGGGGCTATGCCGAACCTCTGCGGTTCTTATCCGTGCCCGTGCCGGGCAGGCCATTGACGACGAGGTGCTGTTGCAAGTGCCTGTGTGCTGCGGGCTTTGCGGGGACAAGCAGGCCTTTGGCCTGCTTCGGACGATGCCGGTTAACGATGATGTCCTTTTTGCCATGGGGCTTTTGGGCGATGTCGAGGCGGTTCCGTTTCTTATCAGGGCCCTTGATTATGGGGAACAAGCCGAGGCTGCGGCCCTGTCTCTTTACGTGATGACCGGTGCTCCGTTGTACGAGACGGTTTTTATCCCGGAAGCGGTTGATGAGGACCTGCTGTTTGACGCTGAGAAAGAGAAGCTTGCGCGCGGGGAGTCGCTTTGGCCTCCGGGCAAGGAGCCGGGGGAGACGGTCACGAGGTTGGCAAGGGAGGGCGGGCGTTGGAGCTCTTGGTGGCAAGATCACGCAGACCGTTTTGATTCCGCCAGGCGCTACCGGAACGGAAGGTTGTGTACACCGAATTGCCTGATCGAAAATCTTGGCTCAGAGTCGGTTCCAGCAACGGTTCGCGAAGCTGCTTATGACGAGCTTGCGATTCGTTACAACGTGGATTTTTCCTTTGATCGTCGTATGCCGGTAGAAAAACAGGTGGAGCGAATTAAAAAATATGAAGTGTGGGATGAATCAGCCTCCGGTCAGTTTGAGCCGGGCGCATGGTATTTTGGGGGACATGTCATGGAGTCATGCAATGCATAAAAATAGGGTAACTATTCAGCTTATGCCTCCGGCGGCTTTTTGGGGGCTGAATAGTTGCAAAAGAGGGACACCATGAATGAGCCATCCTTTCAGAAAAAGAGCGTACCTGTGCAGAGGCCCTTTGACCTTCTTCATCCCAGAACAGGACGGATTGCAGCCTCAGAAAATGCAGGCGAGATTCTGGTGACGTATGACGGGGCAGGGCCCTATGGAGCCAGGCTGCTATCAGGGATTAACCGCTTGGAACTTTCTTCGGAAAAATACGTGGGCCGCGAAGTCCTTCTGGCATTTGACGGAGGCAGGCCGGACAGGCCCATCGTGGTCGGCGTGCTCGAAAATGTTCTGGAAAATCTCGTCAGCCTGGACGCTGAGACCGAATCGGACTCCTCTCCGGTGGAGGCCTTTTGTGACGGAGAACGTACGGTCATCGAAGCTGAGAAGGAGATGGTTTTGAAATGCGGGGAAGGCAGTATCACCATCAAAAAAGAGGGCCGCATCGTGATTCGCGGCAAAGAAATTGTTTCAAGGGCTTCGGGAACCAATAAAATCAAAGGCGGCAGTGTTGAATTGAATTAAAGGGCCGCAAGAGCGAGTTTTCATGCATGTCTTACACAATAAAACGCCGTATGCCGCAGACACATTTGTCCTTCTTGATCAGCATGGAACAAATCAGGCGGTAGCTATCATCAAGGGAACGTTTATCTATGACGGAGAGGGGCTCGTCAAGGCGGCCCCCGATCAGATCCCCCTGTGCTATGCCGATGACTACTACGGAAAACCTGGAGGAAGCAGCGTTCGGTATGCCTCGGACCTTGTTTTTGAAAAGAGAGGCACGGATATTGTGTTGAACGGGCATGCGTATGCCCCCCATGGGAGGGCGGTTCGCAAGCTCGATACCGCATTGATGGTGGGCGCGCATATGAAACATGTGCGGGTGTATGGAGACCGGGTTTGGCATTATCGCCTGGGGGTTGTCACAAAAACGCCCCCTGTTCCCTTTGTTAAGATGCCCCTTGTCTACGAAAGAGCCTTTGGTGGTGCGGATACCTCCCCTAAAAAAAAGAAAAAACAGGGTCATTGCCTGGAGAATCCCGTGGGGACCGGGTTTCGAACGGCAAGGACGAGAAAGTCCCTTCACGGGCACCCTCTGCCGAATCTTGAGTGGGGGACCCACCCCATACAGCGATGGAAAGACAAACCCGCGCCAGCAGGGTATGGGTTTATAGCCCCTTACTGGGAACCCAGGGCCTCCCGGTCTGGAACCTATGATGATGAATGGGAACGACGTCGCATGCCTTTGCTTCCGGAAGATTTTGACCCGGGTTTTTATAATGCGGGTTCATCGGGTTTTGCCTTGGCTGAATGGCTGAAAGGAGACGAACCCGTGGCTCTATACAACCTTCACCCGGATCATGAAAAGCTTCACTTTACATTACCGGGGATCACCATGTCATCGGCATTTATTCTCGATGACCAGACATACAAACCCGATGTGCGGCTTGATACGCTTCTGATCGAACCGGATGAAAGCAGGCTCTCCATGGTATGGAGAGCGACATTTCCCAAACCCGATCGCCTTGACGAGTTGAGGCAGGTAACGGTCACCCATGAAGGATAACAGTTCCTATTCCATCGCCATTACAGGGCTTGGCATGGTCTCATCAGTGGGGCACGACGTCAAGACGGCCTGTGCGTCCATTCGTGCCGGTGTGAAACGCCCAGAAAAATTGCAGAATTTTTATGCCGACTCGCCCAAGGGGTACGACGAATGGGAAGATGGCCTTGTGACGGGTCATTCCGTCCTGGAGGGTGATGTCGACGATACTGAAGGACGAATGTGCAGGCTTTTGAGTGCAGCCATTGACGATATCGCAGATGATGCAGGGTTGGTTGAGTCGGACGATCTCCCTTTGTTTCTTGCACTTCCCGGAAAAGAGAGGGATCTGTTTTCCGATCAAACCATGGACGATTACATCATCGGGAACAAGGCGCTTTTTCCCCACGTCAGTGAGGTGCTCTCTTTCCCTTCGGGACACGCCGCCGGAATAATGGCCCTTGAACGTGCGACGGAAGCCATTGGGGCAGGAAAATGCGATCGGGCACTTGTCGCAGGGGTCGACTCCCTCATCGGGTTTTCCAACCTCTCCCGTTTGAACCGGATGAACCGCCTGAAAACCGAAATGAACTCGAACGGGTTGATCCCAGGAGAGGCCGCTGCGGTGGTGCTTGTGGAGGATTGCTCCAAAGCCGAGCAGCGGAAAGCGGCAATCCAGGGGTTTGTAGAAGCTTCCGCCACGGGTTTCGAATCTCATCACTGCCTTGCCGGAGGCCATGCGGGATCAGGATTGTCCGATACCGTAGATGCTCTTTTCCCTCCGGAAGAGAAGAACTCTGTGGCGGTCAGGGCAATGATCACAGATTTGAACGGCGAATCTTACCGTTCTGACGAAATGTCCATGATGCACGCTCGAATATTCAGCCGAATGGGGGGAGAAAAAGAGCTCCTTTGTCCTGCCCGAAGCACGGGCGACACAGGTGCAGCTTCCTCCTGCGTTGCCATGTGTCTTGCCGCTCGGACCATGATCAGGGGCGGGTTTGGCCACACCGATTGCCGGTGCCTGATTCTCTCTTCCTCGGAGTCCGGTGAAAGGGGGGCTCTTCTTATGACATTCAATACAGTACCAGACAAGGGGGATTGAACATGGGCGTTACAGTTGGTGCAAACGGACGAACGGTGGTTCATAAGAGCAGCGGCGGCACATCTGTGGCGTCTCCGGACGTTTGCCGAACACAGATAGGCCCGGTGGTTGTGCCCATTCCATACGCCAACACAGCCATGTCATCTGATCTTGACGGCGGGGCCCAAACGGTTAAAGCCGATGGCAACCCCCTGGGGCACGCCAAGTCAAATTTCAAAAAAAGCATCGGCGATGAAGCCGGTGACAAAAAAGGCACGGCATCCGGGACCATTCAGAAACAAGCGGAGTTCACAAGTTCGTCATTTGATGTCCAGGTGGAGGGAAACGGCGTTGTCCGAGCCTTTGACACCATGATTCACAACAACAAAAACACCCCGCCTGCCCCATTGATGCAGGCTCCTCTTGTGCAGGAGATTATGGATGAGACACCGGTGATACCGGAGCAGGGGAAGGTGGAAATGCGTTTTGTCGATCCCTTTGGGGACCCCATGGAGGGGTTCGAGTTGGAGGTCGAAGTGGATGGTAAAAAAGAGATAAAAACAGCTATGGCACAGGGGCAGATTGTTCATGTTTCGGAAAAAGAGAAGGTTACATTATCTGTAATGAATAATCATATAGATTTTAAAATAGTGTAATAGTTGGCATCTTTTTTAAAAAAAATGTTCTGGGTTAGGTTTTTTATAACTTTGCAAAGCAGGTAGAAAATATGACTTTCGAAAAGAATAAAGAAATAAATAAAGATCAAAGTGATATCACGCAGTTTGCTAAGTGTGATGCGGTTATTTTGTATCCATCTCTTGGGTGCCCTGCTCTTGTGAAAATTGAACAGGAAAATGCTTGGGTTGAAATGATCATCGCAAGTAAAACGGACGATCTTCGTAAGACGGAAGTAGCATTTCATCTCAGGTTTGCAGAATGGAAAGATTGTCATGGTGGCAAGGGGCAGTATGAACAACTTGATATGTATAAAGTCTATTTTCAGCAAAATGATGAAGCTGATATTGATAAGGATTTGATCAGAATATCAGAATTATATGAAAATATAGATGACAGAATTTCGGTAGAAGAAGTTGCTAAAGATGGGTTTAAACTTCAGCTATCACATATGAATGCTTTTCCCTGGGTATTGGAACGTTACAGGAAGAAAAAATATAAGTACCTGTATAAAATCGGCATTAATCTGAAAAATGAACCCAAATTTTATATTCCTGGCAAACTCGTTAATTTTTTTTGGCTTGAACGTGAAATGAATGAACTTTCGAAAGAAAAACCACGTCTGATGGAAATTAAATCAGGCTGGACAAAAGGCATCTTCAATAAACAAAAAGAAACATTTAAAACCAGAGTTTCAGAGTTTGGAAAAGGAGTTGATGGAGATGCAGAAATTTTAGCTAATACATATCATCCTGTTTATGTATCGGATAAAAAACGTTTGGATATCGGGCATATCACCGATATCCATCTGGATACACGAATGGAACTGTATAGCAAGTCCGTAGCCAGCGTTATCGAAGTTAGTGAGAACTGTCAAGTGAGAATAGAAGGTGGTAAACGTGCTGTCAGTAACCAAGAATTTTACAAACCACTGAAAGATGCTGTGGCAAATTTCAATGAACTATTTTTAAATATCAGTGGGAAACTGCTTGATAAAGCCGATGTCCTTGTTATAACAGGTGATTTGATTGACTACAACAAAGGGATACATACCGATCAGACATTCAAAGAAAAAGATAAAAAACCTTCAGAAGTCTGGGCGGAGCTGAAGGCGAATTTGTTTAAATCAGATAATAAAAATCATTTTGATGATAGAAATTGGTTTTTGTTTTATAAACTCCTTTTGGAATTGTATAAATATTATGAAAAACCGGTGTTTACGACCCTTGGTAATCATGATTATGTGAAACATGCCATGGCTCCGTGGCCTTTGTTTGGAAAGGCATGGAACGGGGTGTATGATATGAATCTAACCCGGTATGAAAATGCTTTGTGTTTTGGCAAAGGCTATAGTGACGATAAAGAGTTTGTTTATAATGTTAAAACGTCAGTGAATTGCGTAAAATGGTACACTTTTTTTATCAATCCTTTTCCGGATTATGTTGTGGTTTATGGCGACCAGAGCATGTTTATGGTGGATTGGGGTGAAGCTGCAAGTTTTCCTCCAAAAGGAATTGCTGCTGCCATGTATGTACCGGTAAGAAGTCAAGGCACTCTTCATCACGCATCAAATTTGTTTAAGGAAAAAAATGATTTTGAGCCGGTGGTTACGATTACAGATGAAAATGGTAAGAAAAAAAAACAGACATATATAGACGAAGATGGAAATGAGAAGGATCTGATAAATCCCTATACGAAGAAAAAAATGCCTTTTCTCATAAAAAACTACACCATATATAAATCATGGATCAATCAGCCTGCAGCCGTGAAGATGCTGTTCACCCATGCAACAGCTATATGTCCCCGAGATGACGTTTCTGTTGGTGAAATCAACAATGAATATTTGTGGAAATCACCCGAGCTTTGCTTCGGAAGCTTTGATAGCAGGCGTGATGAGATTTTAAAAGATGTTGAAGATGGAAAACTTAATGTTGTCGTAGGAGGTCATAGTCACAGAAATTTAGTGATGAAAGTCGGGGAAAAGGAAAAGGACCATGTAACTGTACTTGCTGCAGGTGAACGAATCAGAACAGAGTTTATCGAACCGGAACAAATAGTTATGGTGACCTCCAGTGGTGGCCCGTTTCCAAAATACCTTCCGGGTGCACCTATGATATGTGCTTGTTATAAGGAGAATAAATACAGCACAGGGTTTTACTGTGAACGAGATCTTTCGCTAAAAAAATTACATATAAAGCAGCTTTATTCCGGCCAGGATGATTCAAAAAAAGAACCAATTAACTCAAATAAGTGCCCCCATTGTCATATGCCTGCCGGAGATATGGTTCGAAAACCTGCCAGGAGGCACAGGCCCGGGGGAAACCTACTAACTTTTGATGATACTGGAAAATTGAAAATCCAATCTGTTGTGGCTGATGATAAAAAAAATAAGCCCAGAAAAGCAGTGATGTGTGAGGAACAGAAAGTTTTTGTCGATGATATGCAATTGGAACATATTAATAGTTATAAAGAATATAATAAATGGGATGAAAGAACGAAATCAATTCGGATTATCAGTGCAGAGCCCTTTACTTATTACGGGTATATGGAATTTCCATCACGGGTAAAATATATTACTTACAAAGCAGGATCTCTTTCGGGTGATAGTGCGGTTGAACTTATTTCGACCGAACATTCAAATAAGTTTATTAAATTCGTGCAGGAAAGTGTTTTTAATAATATTTATGAAAAAAGGGTTGTTCAGAGCATTATTAAAGATAGTTTTGATACATTATTTATATCGGCACAAAATGAGAAAGATTTTGCTTTTTTTCGATATTCATTCGGCGAATTAGATCTGTGGGATCGTGAGCTCAATATTGGAAAGAAAATACGTGAAGATATCAAAGAGTATGCAAAAGTTAAAACGAATAATGCTTTTGAAGCATCGAAAGGATGGTTGGCAGAAACGTTTGATAAAACCTATGACCCAGAATATCAGGAGTATATTGAAGATGATTTCAGGGGAATGCTCCTGGAGTTTAGAACCATTCCTGATTTTGACAAAAGGAAGAAAACTGATGTTTGTGGATATTAGAAAAATAATACCCCTGCTGATGTTAGTGGTGGGGCTTTCGATGTCTTGCACCCAAGGAGATAATATGGAACGCGATGCTTTAAAATTATTAAGGAAAAGTGAAAAAAAATTCAATGAGACCTATGAGGGCAAAGAGATTGATCTTTCTTATTCAGATTTAAGTGGGATGAAAATAAAGGAAGCAACTTTGAAATGTGCAAATCTTAAGGGGGCGATTTTAACTAAAACGGTTTTTAAAAAATGCAATCTGGAGAAAGCGGATCTTTCCGGCGCGACATTGGATCATACGTATTTTAATACATGCGATATGAACGATGTTAAAATAATAAAATCAAAATTTAATACTGTTTTTTTTGAAGATTCCAATGTCGAAAATGCTGATTTTCATGAGTCACGATTTGCAAAAATTCAGTTTGAAAAAACTGAGTTGTCGGACTCAAACTTGACCGGAATCATTATCAACGATGGTGTTTTTTTAAAATCGGAAGTTCAGCATTGCGATATTAGAAACAGTAAATTGATGAAAGTTGTCATCAACGATACCAATTTTATCGGGTCGGATTTGACAGATTCTATAATTCAGGGTTCTATTGTTGAAAGTTCCCTTTTTGCTGACTGTATTCTTATCAGAACAAACTTTTCAGGCTCAAAGTTCAAGGGCAGATTGTTTAGTAGCCCGAATTTTAGAGGTGCTAAAGCAAAAAATGTAAATTTCAGTAACTGCAAAATGTATGGTATTTCTATGCTGGGGGGAACAGACCTTGAAAATGCAGATTTTTCAAATTCAAATATTGAAATAATGGATGTGCAAAGTGCGAATTTGAAGAACGCTAAGTTTTATAATACAAGTCTTAACGCCATTAATTTCGGACATGCAGACCTGACAAATGCAGATTTTAGAAATGCTGCATTTGTAGATTACGTGAGGTTAACAGACACAAAGCTTGAAGGCACTTTATTCAATAATGTCACCTTAATCAAAAATCCTGAAATTGATCTCAAAGATACAATATACGAAGGTAAATCTCTTCCGATTGACTGAGAAAGGGAGGGGTGTTGATACTTGACACAACCCCTTTTCTATCGTTTTTCGGTTTGGAGATTTCTTGTGTCAGGAGAGTCGGATGAGGTTTTTTCTACGTGAATACAAGAGAAAATAGATTCATGGAATATAACGGCCCCTCAGAAAAACGGAAATTTCATCCATAAACTGACGCAGGCGGTTGGTGGATCAATAATATGAATCGTCCAGCCTGATAGAATACACCTCAGGGATAGGGCTTGCGCAGAAATTAACTGTGTACTTTTAGAAAATTCCGCAACGCCTTACCCGTAAGGAAGGGTAAAGCGCTGCGGCAATCAGCATTCAAGGTACCCCGCCAAGCATCCGGGGCTTCGTGCCTTATCGGATAAGCTTCTTTACCACATTCAGCACATATTCCTGGCAGTAGACGCCCGCCTTGGGGTCAAACCCCTCGTCGTGGATTTCGGAGTTGGAGAGGATTCGGATTCCCAGGAAGGGGACGCCGTAGGCTTCGGCAACCTGGGCTGCGGAGGCGGTTTCCATCTCTTCTGCGGATGTCTTGTAGGTGGCATGGATCCAGTCGATGCGATCAAGCTCGCGGTTCCACTGGTCTGCCGAGCCGATGACGCCCTTGACCACTTTGCCGTTTTTGTAGGTACCCGCCGTGTTTTCAGCCACCTTGAGCAGGTGAGAATCCCCTTTGAAATCCTGAAATTCTTTGGGTTCTCCCTTTACATTGATGGTGAGGGTCATGGGGATCCATTTTTCGGGCTTCACGCCTTTGCCGGCGTCACCGTGCTCTGTTCTGAAGTTTCCGAAGTTCACGGACGTTGTTCCTAAGACAATGTCGTACCGGTGAAGCTTGGGGTCATGGCCCCCGGAGGTGCCCTGGTTGATGATGGCGGACGGGTTGAATGTTTCGATGGCAAGCACAGTGGATGCCGCGGCATTGGTCATGCCGACCTCGGTCTTTGCAATCACTACGGGGTACCCTTCGAGGGTCCCTTTGAAAAAACGCCAGCCGCCCATGGTGAGCTCTTCAACATCAGCCAGCTTTGAGATCATAAACTGTGTCTCGACATCCATGGCACCCTGGATAACGATGGGGCGATTTTCAGGGGCAGCAAAGGCGTGGCTGCTACCCATGATGGCGACTGCGAACAGAATGGCGGCCAGCAGGACGGATACTCTTTTGGTCATGACGTGCTTCTTTCTTTCTGGATTCATGTAAATAAGGACGGAGGGGGCCTGTCTTGAGCGTGGTGGCTCGACTGAAGGCACATTCCTTCCGGTCCCTGACGAAAACCTGCCCGGAACGGGGCGAGAATTCCCCTATCGCACAGGGCGTAGTGATAAGTCCAGTTTAAAGCGTTTCTGTCGAGTCATGTATACGAGGTCGGCAGGGAGACAAGGCGGCATCCGGCAGGGCCGCCGGAGGCCTCTTTAACCGGGCTGCCTCCGGCGGCATGTATAGACTTTATGGTGTGTCTGAGCCCTTACTGTTCGCTGATATCCTGATTGTATGTGCCCATGCACCGATTGCACCAGGGGTCATTTTTTTCAACGGGACTTTTGAGGAGGGAGAATTCGCCGCCGCCCTGGCCGGAAAATTCGGCCACGACCTCTTCTGTCCCCGTGCGGGTAATGGTCCCTGAAAACATGGGGAACATGGTGGTTATCTGGTAGGCACCGGTAACCCAGGTCACATCGGAGAGGAGGCCGGCAAAATTATCGCCGATATCCACATATGCCGCTACGGTGTATTCGTCGTTGATCCCGATAATCGAGGAATCAAGGGGCCTGCATTGAAAGACCTCCGGGCTCCACGCCCAGGACGCATGGTGCCAGCCCAGCTCCCCTTGGTCTGCCCGGAACCTGACTGTTTTTGGTGTTCCGTTGTCAAGGAAATCAACATCCAGGTAATCGAGGTCTTCCGTACCGTGGTGATAGGTCTGAAAACCGAATTGCACCTTGTTTTCCAGGTCGGACATGAAAAAGAAGTCCCAGCCTCCCAGGGCAAAGGCCCACCGGCCGAATGAGTTTTCCCGGTAGCCGTGGCCGTCGATCTGCATGCGTTCACCTGTTGTCAGGTCCCTGATCCAGCCATCGACCTTGGTGGAGGGCCAGTTCATGTTAACGGTCCAATGCTCCAGGCGTTCGAGTTCAAGATGGAGATCATGGCCCACTTCCCAGGTTTTTTCCTTAAGAGCGTGATAATCAGGATAGGAAAATCCTTCCGGTGAGTTTTCTCCGGCCCAGAGTTGACTGACTTCAAGCTCCCACTCAAAGTGCACGGTTTTGCCTGACAGAATCAATCGGTCCGGCTTGCCGTCCCCTTTTCGCATGGGAACCACTTTGCCGTAGGTGCCCTCTGCCGGTTTGGTCGCAAAAAAGGAACGCTCCGAGCTGCTCGCTTCGAAGTCGAGGCCGAAATTGACGTAGTCGGCGTATCGGGAGCCTGTTTTTCCCACTTTTCCGAAACAGGCCATGTTGGCCCCTGACGGCATGAGGTTGGGCTCCAGGACATACTCCGGGTCGCCCAGGTGCCCTTCGGGATCGGCCACCAGGTATGCCACGACCCCGGTAAATTTTCCGTTTTTGTCGTGGATGCTGAAGTAGTCCCATTCAAGGGACAACCCATCCAGAATGTGGGGTTTACGGTAATCCTCGGACAAAACGTTCCAGCCCCCCAGCCCGTCTTTCAATGTTGCTTCGTTTTTTTCAGCGTACCGGTCCTGCCACGTGGTGAGCGTACCCATGGAAAAGGCGCTCTGAGTCATAAACAAATACACAAAACACACTACGATTACGCGACGCATACACTACTCTCCTTTGGTTGATGGTGTCATACCTGTCTTTGGTTCGAATGCTTCTATGGTTTACGGGCGTAATTGCCCGGATTGTGCTGCCTGGGCGATGACACAAAGGGAGAAAACCCAGCCTCTCCTGTTTGGCGGCAAAGGCCGGCATTGCAAGCTGATTACAAAACGTCTTGGGGGGGGGCCTATCAAAGGGGGGGGTAGATACACGGCCGAGGCCCTGATGCCCGATAGTTCAATGGCATGATTCGTTACATGACCTGAGGCACGATACAAAAGCAGTGCTTTTGTCAACTTTTACTCGGTTGGGGCGCAGAGAGGGTGTCTGTGATTACTTACCGTTTGTTTTGTGGCGCAGCAATCATTTGTATATCTGCTTTTGCAGGCTAATGAAGGTTGGATGTCAAGATTACTTTATCTTGCTGTCTTGAGGAGATGTTATAGTTACAGTGCAAGTAATTTGTCAAGGCAGGATATCCGGAACAGGGATGGGGGCGGGATGCCCCCCAGGGTCCTTATGGCATGGTCAGGTTCATGGCCTTTACCGTCCAGGTGTTTTTATACCGGAGAAGGTTGAGGCAGGCGTAATCCTGGGCAATCGAAAAGAGGTTGCCCAGGGGCATGCCGAGGATTCCGCATAGCATGGCCCGGTTCACCCCGGCGTGGGCAACGACCAGCACGTTGCCTCGGGCCGATGAGGCAACCCTGTTTAAGAGGGGGAGGGCTCTTTCCTGGAGGTCTGCAAAGCTCTCCCCGCCGGGTGGGCGGAAACCTGCCAGGTTCTCTCCCCGTTGGTGCCATGCCTCGGGCTCACGTTTTTTTATGGTGGCCATCAGCTCGCCGTCCCACGTGCCCAAGTTGATTTCCCGGAATCCTGCAAGGGACTCCACGGGGAGGGGGCGACTGCCAGCGATGATGCGGGCCGTCTCCTGTGTTCGGGAGAGGCCGCTGCAGAGGATCCGGTCAAAGGGGATGTCTTTGAGGCGCGCGCTCCACGCCTTTGCCTGTGAGATTCCCCGTCGACTCAAAGGGAGATCTTTTTGGCCCACGTACCGCTTTTCGCCGGATGTTTCAATCTCGCCATGCCTCATCAGATAAATCACGGTGGATGCATGCTCCTATTTTTCGTTCAATGTCCATGGCGGCCCGGTGCCGTCTTTCAATGGCCTGGGCGGCTTCGGGGTCGTGACCGTATTTTTTCATGCCCGCACCGAATCGTTCCCCCAAGGTGACGCGCCTGGTTCCTGAAACGTGTTTGTCGGCAAGGAAGAGGACTTCGGCCTCGGATATCTTGTTGCTTCGAGCATCTTCCGGGGGCATCTCCATATGAACGGCAACGATTTCCGCCACGGCGGAAAACCCCATGCCGCGAAGCAGAAGGGCCCCGGCCCGGGCATGGCTTTTCTGGTGCCTTGCCAGGTCGTGGAGGAGGGCGGCCGCCTTGAGAAGCGGAAGGTCAAGGGAGCCACCGCACCGGTTGATCTCTTCGCCTAAGCCGGCAGTGACGTCAGCCACCGCCCTGCAGTGATCGATGATGGATTCTTTTACGCCGAGGACGTCCGTCATCAGGGCGCGGCACTCGTCGGCGGAGGGGATCTCGTAGCGTTTGTATGTTTCGTTTATGAGGCGATAGTCGTCCATGGTGTCCATGTCCATGAGCATGCATTCATCGGCAACGGGAATGTCCAGGGCTTTGGCTTCATGGCTCGCCAGAACCGCTCGAAGCCCTCCGTCTCCCTGAAAGGCCAGGATTTCCCCGGCATGGGCTGCAGGTATCAGGGGAGGGTGCCCGCGCTTATCCCGGAACACGGGGTAAAGAATGGTCTTTTTCCCCTTGTGCCAGGCTTCACAGAGCCTTTCGACCGTGCTGCGTCGAACGAGGGGGATGTCCACGGGCAGGACGAAAAAAGCAGCGCAGGAAGGGTCCAGTTGGGAGACCCCTGCCTGGATGGATGAGAACATTCCCTCTTCATGGTCCGGGTTGAGATGCTCTTTTACGCCGAGTGCTGCCAAACGCTCGGAGAGGACCCGGTGGTTGTGGCCGGTGACGCACAGGATTTCGTTTACCCCGGCCTGCCTGAACATGCCGACGCATCGCTCCAGTGCCGGGGTGTCTCCCACGGGCAGCAGGGGCTTGAAGGGGCCGTTCATGCGGCTGGATTTTCCTCCGGCCAGGATAATGGCTGTTATTTTTTTCATATTAAGCCTTGCTTGAACGCTCTTTTATCAGTTCAGCCACAATGCTCACGGCGATCTCCTCCGGCGTCTCTCCACCGATGGCAATGCCGATGGGGGAGTGGACCGTTTCAAGGGCCTCCTGGGAATAACCCTTTTCAATCATGGATTCGTAAATGGCGGTGCGTTTTTTTCTGCTGCCGATCATGCCGATGTATCCGGCCTCGGTACGGATGGCCTGTTCCAGCACGGTCTGGTCGTGGCTGTGGCCCCGGGTGAGGATGACGATATAGCTCTCTTCGTCCATGGAAAAGGAGGCGAGGCAATCGTCAAAGGTCTCCGTGACGATGACAGCTTCAGCCGTTTCAAAACGATCTGTGTTCGCAAACTCCGCCCTGTCGTCCATAACGATGGTCCGGAAGCCAACCATGTGCGTCAGCCGGGCTACCTGCCTGGAGACGTGGCCCGCACCGAAGAGATACACCGTCCCCGAGGAGAAGGCAGGCTCTGCCAGAAACAACCCGGTTTCCATCCGGATGATGGAAGGGGATCGCTCGTTTCCTGTTTGTTGGAGAAGGGACTTGAGGGTGGAAAGGGGCATGGTCGTGTCGCCGTGGAGGCTTCCGGCAGCCGTGTACAGGCAGCGCCTGACCGTGCCGCCCTGGTTGTCCACGCCGCTGATATCGGCCACGAGCACGGCTTTTGCGCCTTGGGCCACGGATGTCAGAAATGTGGAGAACATGGCCAGGGTGGGTTCAGACGGCGTGACAACCTCCATGAGGACCTCCATCTCCCCGCCGCAGATCATGTCCATGCCCTCTTTGATTCCTTCGGTGTTCAGGTCGAAGGAGGCGATGAGGGCCCCACCTTTTTTAAACAGGCCGGGGGCGGCGGCCATGGCCTGGGCCTCCACAAGTCCCCCTCCGATGGTTCCGATGATGTCACCGGTTTTACGGATAAGCATGCGGGTCCCAGGAAGCCTCGGGGTGGAGCCTGTCTGGCTTAAGATGGTGGCCATGACAAAGGACTCGTTCCGTTCAATCAGTGTGCATATCTCTTTTTCTATCTTTTCCATATCTGTTGCCTTGGTGATCTGTTGTCTGTGAATGTGCGTTTGACCATGCCGGTGGTGCCCCGGGGGCGGCAGTCGGTGCTGAGTTCCGCCAGGGAGAGGGCCCCGTCGTCCATGGCCCTTATGATGGTATCGATGTGCGCCACCTGCTGCCGGGCCGTGTACCGGGCGGTTGCCGTTGCAGTCGGTACGGTGAGCAGGGAGATGCGAAGGATATCCGTTTCGCCTTTATTTTCAGAGTCACCGCTCAGCTCCGCCGTGAAGTTGAGCAGGCCCGGTACTGAGAACAGGGCTTCATCCAACTCCGGCAGGGTGAGCACGCTGCCGTTTTTCAGAGACATGCCTCCGGTTGTCCGGCCCAGCACCGGGTCGAGGCGTCTCAACACGGTGCCGCAGGGGCACGGGTGGGGGCTGAATCGCGCTTTGTCTCCTGTTCTGTACCGGATCAAGGGCATGCCCTTGCGGGTCAGGGTGGTGAAAACCACCTCCCCCGGCTCCCCGTCATTGACGGGGCGGCCCGATGCCGGGTCTATGATTTCAAGGTAAAGATCCGCTTCCCGGAAGTGGTACCCGCATTCGCCGCGGCATGCGACTCCGCCTGCGTATCCCATCTCCGTCATGCCGTAGTGATCGAAGACCCGGCACCCCCAGGCAGACTCAATGGCTTGGGCCATGGACCGGGGCACGTAATCGGCACTGAGGATGACGCTTCGGATGTTTTGCCCGGGCGCTGCGCTTTTCCTATGGGTTCGTGCCAGGTGAAGCATCTGGGTGGGGATGCCGATGAGGCAGGCCGCCCCCGTGTTTGCTATAAGCCCGCAGGCCTTGTGGGGATCGGACACGGGCCCGGCCACAATGCCCTCAACCCCGATTCGGTTGAGCCCGTCTCGAATAAGCTGTCCGATGCTGTGGGGTTTGTCCCCCGGCATGAAGATGGTTACGGTCTCCCCGGCAGAGACAAAATCGGCCATGGCGTGGGCGAAGTAGTCCACGGTCAATTCCAGGTCCTCCTCCGTAAAGAAGATCCGCTTGGGGGCTGCCGTGGTTCCCGATGTGTTCAAGGTCACCACACGGGCGATCTCATCCTGGGAGACGGTGAGAAACCCCAGGGGAGCGTTTTGGATATCTTCGGGCTTTGTGAAGGGCAGGTCGTGAAGGTCCGAAGGGGCTTTGATCTTTTTTCCTGCAAATGTGCGCCATGCCTTTTTGTAAAAAGGGCTCCTTTCAAGGGCATGGTCCAGGGTCTCCTGTACCCTGGCCATCTGGTACCGGGTGAGGGCTTCCCGGGTCAACCGCGCACCCGGGGCGCTTATCTTTTTATGAACCCAGGACTCAATGGGTGAGATCGGTATGGAGTGGGTCATTCGATCGGTTGCCTTCTATGGGTAAAGTGCATGGAAGAAAGCCTCTGGCGGCAAGGTGTGCCACCTTGAAAGCGGGCTACGAATGCGTTTTGTCCTTGATTCCTTGGGCCAAATTACATTCGTATTTGTGCCAGCGTTATTTTAAATATGCCCTTAAAACCTGTTTGTTAAACTTTTCAAAAGTTTAGCCCCCGGCAGGGCCGCCGGAGGTTTTTTTTATGCCTGGCCCCTGTACAGCGCCTCTCCCCGGCTGTTGGTTACATTGTACGCGCAGAAGGGAATGAGCCGCCCGTCGGGGGAGACCGTGTGGATGCAGCACCCCTTCAGCCGTTCGATATCGATGTTCCATGCGTCTTGAAACGCCATGCCGGAGATGGCAAAAATATGGGTTTTGGCACGGTTGAGAAACCGGTCCAAATCATCCATGGGCTGTGCCGTGCATGCGCAGGCATTGGGGGCCGCCCACTGCCTCGCCACCGTGGAGATGGCCTGCCTGGCTCCTTCCTTGGCAATTACGGGGGCCGTGCAGCAGCTATCCTTGCCCTCCCGGGTGAGGGGTTTTAGCGCGTTGTCCGGCATGATCATAAAGTTGCCGTGGAACGAGCAGAGGGCGTGTTCACAGCCCGGGGGTCGGAAATGGTCGGCGTCAATGGCCCCGTTGGATTGGTGCGCGATGCGGCTGATCACCTCCGGGATGGTGATGCGGTTGCGGTCCGCCGGCGGGGTGGGGTAGCGCCCGAAGTAGCTCACGGGCTGGAAGTGCACGCCACGGACCCCCGGGGCATGGCTCAACCCGAATCGGATGATCTCCCCCAGCATGTGGTCGTTGACACCCGGTACCACCGTGGGGACAAGGACCACCCCGATGCCCGCCTCCACGCAGTGGCGGATCGCCGCCTGTTTTAGGTTGAATAACGCGCGCCCCCGGGTGACCCGGTACACCGCATCATCGGTGCCGTCAAACTGGAGAAAGACCGAGGAGAGCCCCGCTTTTTTCAGGCGAAGGGCAAACCCCTTCTCCCGGGCAAGGCGCAGGCCGTTGGTGTTCAGCTGGATAAACTCAAACCCGGCCTCTTTGCCCATGGCAATGATCTCGGGCAGGTCATCCCTTACGGTGGGCTCTCCCCCGGAGAGTTGAATGTTGCAGGGACCGCTGGCCTCCTTCACCCGCTGGTACCAGAATTTAAGGGTCGCCATATCGGGGTCGGGCTCCGGGGTTCCCGCCGTTCCATCTTCACGGGCGGCGGCAAAGCAGACCGGGCAGCTCATGTTGCACCGCTGGGTGATCTCTAAAAGGGCGGTGCAGGTGTGCTGGCCGTGCTCCGGGCAGAGCCCGCAGTCAAAGGGGCAGCCCTTGGCCACCGGGGTGAGGCTTTGTTTCGGCGGCGACGGGATTTTCGGGCGTGACCATGCGGAGAATTCGGGCGATCCCCGCCATATGACGGTTTTAAATGACCCATGCATGGGGCAGCGCTTCTCAAGGAAGAGGTCCTCGCCGTACCGAACGCGGCGTGCCGGTATCTTATGGAAACACACCGGGCAGAGGCTCTCCGTCTCGGAGAGGATTTTTCCCTTACGCATGGTCCTCTCCTGCCGGATCAATGCCGTGGATGTCCATAATCTCCATCACTTTTGCGTAGGCAGCCATGATGATGTCCCTGCATTTGCCCATGTCCGGCCCTGCAGAGGTATCTCCCGCGATCTGCTCGCATTGCATGCCGCCGTGGTGCTCCGCCGTGTACTCGGCAAACCAGTCATCGAGCTCTTCAAGCATAAAGGGCATCCCTTCATGCGCGGTTTCATGGTCCTGACCCTTGGCGCAATACAGGGAGAGCAGACAAGCCGCACCGGGGAGCACGCCGCAGACCCCGCCGCAACGGCCCATGCAGGGCCCCGCCATGGCGCGCACAAGATCCGGGTTCTCCCGGTCCAGGTTCTCAAGCCCCAGAAGCAGGAGGATCTGACTGCAGCAATACCCCCTGGATGAGAGCTCAATGAGCTTGAATAAAAGATCGTTCATGATGATGTGTCCTGTGTTTTTTGTGCAATGAGCAGTGAATAGCCGGGTTTCCCTTGTCTTATGAGGTCCCCTGTTTTGCCGGAGCAGTCACAGGGGAGGATATGCTCCCAGAATTTTTTGAGGGAGCCGAGCTCGAAGACAAAGCGGGCGGCCAGCTCTTTTAGCAGCTTGGTGTGGTCCTCCCAGAGGAGGATGGAAAAACCCGCGGCCTCGATCTGACGTGTCCGCTCATCCCGGGTCACCGCCCCGGAGAAGCAGGCGTTGATGGGCAGGCTGCCACAGAGCCGTGGAGACTCAGCCCGGAGGTAGATGTCGGTCAGGATCAGGTATCCCTTGGGTTTCAGCACCCGGTGGTACTCCTGCAAGACGGCTTTCGGGTCGGGCATGATGGAGAGGGCGCACTCGCAGGTGAGGCCGTCCATGGTGTCGGTGCCGATGGGGAGCCTGCCCGCATCGCCCCGGATCAGCTCCAGGGGGCCGTCTTGCAGCCTGTCCGCAAGGAGCCGCTGGGAGAGATCCACGCCGGTGGCTGTCAGGCCCCATCTGCGCTGAAGGTGCCGGACCGTGGCCCCGCACCCGCATCCGGCATCGAGAACCCGGCTTCTCTCCGGAAACCCGCAGAACGCCATGGCCCGATCGGTGAGGGCAAAGCCCCCCGGTCTGATGGTGGGGCCGGTCACAGAACGGACGTGATCCTCTTCGTAAACAGATATGATGTCGGTCTTTTTTTCTTTCATTTTTTATTGGTGTCCCGGGTTGTTAAAAGCAAGTCTCCGGCGGCAAGGTGGGGGCACCTTGAAACCCTATGGCGAATGCATGGAGGCAGCCATTATGCGATCGTTCTCGGGGCATTCGCGTGATGTGTGGCATGTGGCAACTGTTTTTGCAGGAGAGGTCCATTGCAACCCGCTTTCGAGGTGGCACACCTTGCCGCCGGAGGCTTTTTTCCATGCACTTTAACCATAGAAGGCTGTTTTTTGCTTTGGCCCTTATTTATCCTCCAGGATCAGCTCCACTTCGGCCATTTTTCCCATGGCGAGGTCTTCGGGGATGTAGACGAACCCGCAGTCCGGGCAAGTCATGAGTTCCACGGTAAATCGGCTGCCCATGTAGTCGAGGTTTACCTTGCCGGGGGATAGTTTTTTTTTGCATTGGCCGCACTCCCAGTCCACGGGGCCGTCGGTCATTTTCATCTGGCTCATTGGCGGTCTCCTTTTGCCACGGTCATGCGGTGGCAATAGGCGTTGTAGATTTCCCAGGCATCGTCGAGCTTCTGGTACTCCACCCAGAATGTCACCTTCCGGGGTTTGTACGAGGCGAGCCTGTGGCCGTTTGTCGGGTTGGTCAACCACTCACCGCCGTTTTTCACGTGGTAAAGCACCTGTTGGATGTCCTCTTTAAGAATTCTCCGGCTCTCCAGGATGTCCTGGACATCGGGGGCGATCTGCAGGGGGATCTTTCTGTGGGGCGCTTCCGGTTCGCTCTCTTCGTGCCACAGGGTTTTAAGGATGTTCGACTTCAGGCGGGTTCGGTTCTCCTGCCGAAGGGAGTAGCCCGGGTTTGTCGATCTGTTTTCCGGCCAGATGAGGTCAAAGAGGTGGCTCGTTTTTTTTCCTGTGGAGGCGAGGTGGTCCCGGCAGACCACACAGTACGTCAGGTAGTCCAGGGGGCTCTGCTGGACGCGGCGTTCCAGCAGGTCCCGGGCCACGTCGGGGTCGGCGTTGGACATGAGCCCGCCGAAGCCGCAGCACTCGGTTCGCTCCCCGCTGAAGGGGAGCTCTTCCACTGTTGCGCCAAGGTCATTCAGCAAAAGGCGGACGCTCTTTTGGACGTTGGTTTCGTGGCGTGCGGTGCAGGGGTCGATGACGGCCAGGGGAAGGGTCTCCGTTTGGGAGTCGCCGACTGTAGCGGGCAGCCCGTGGTCTGCCATGAGGCTCCAGAGGGAGACGGTGTCCGCTTCGGGGAGAAACTGGGAGAAGACGCTCTGGCAGCTGCTGCAGGCGGTGATGATCTGCGGATTTCCTAAGTTTTTCCACCCTGCTTTGATCTGGGCCAGCACGGATTCAAAGAGGGGCACATCACCGCCCCAGTGGGCTGGTGCGCCGCAGCAGCCGAGCATGAGGCCGGTTTTTGTGTCGTGGGTCTCCCTAAGGTAGCCGTAGGCCTGGGCGACGTGGGCCGGGGAGGCTCCGCCGAGCTGGCACCCGGGAAAAAAGAGCCACGCGCTTGAGGATTCACCCGGCGCATGGCGGACAAGGAAGAAGTCGTCGCTGTTGCTGAAGGCCATGTCCAGCAGGGCAAACTCGTGGGCCGAGGGCGGCATCTTGCCGGTCTCCACCATGTGCTGTCGGGAGGTGTGGCACACCTCGGCCATGGAGAAACCCGTGGGGCAGACGGTCTCGCAGAGACCGCAGAGATTGCAGGAGTTGATCATCTTGTTGGTGGTGCGGGTCCCCTTGACGATGGAGAGGTTGTTGTAGATCCGGCGCACGTATTCCCGGGGCGATCCCTTGTACTTTTCCAGGTAGGGGCACACCTTGACGCACTCCAGGCATTCGCACTGGATGCAGCGCGTGGCCTCGGTGGAGGCCTCTTCGGGGGTGTAGCCCTGGTTTGGGTTTGCAGCGATGGTGCGCGGGGCGTGTGCCACACCGTCCATGTTGGTGTAGAGCCTCGATGTGACGGCGCCTTCGGTTTCCCGGCCTGCGGTCATGGAGACGTTCTGGAGGAATCGGTCCATGGAGGTGGCGGCCCAGCGACCCTGGGCGGCGAGGAGCACCGGCGAGTTGGCGGGGGTGCTCCGGCCCCCAGCAAAAAGGTTCTCTCTGTCGGTGGAACCGGATGGGTCCCCTGTGAAGGTGACAACGGGGTTCTTCTCACTGGCACTGTCCAGTCCCACATAGACCGCATCAAAGGTGGTGCAGAGGGTGTCTATTCTTTCTGAATCCATGGGCCCCGTGGTCTCCAGCTGCACGCCCATCTCCCGGAGCTCAGCCAAGGCGTCGGCAATGATGCCACGGGGGAGGGTGGCTTCGGGGATTCCCTGAAGGGTTCCGCCGGGGGATGGGGCGGGGTCAATCAGGTGTACGGGGTAGCCTTTTCTTACGAGGTCCCAGGCGGCGGTGAGGGAGCTCATGCCGCTGCCCACCAGGGCAACCCTTTTCTCTTTTTGGGGGACGAGAACGCGGGTTTTGCCGGTGGGGGTGCTGGAGACACAGGCGCGTTCCAGGGCCCCTATGGCAATGGGGTCACCCGCTTCACCGAGCCTGCACCGGGCTTCACAGGGGTGGTCGCAGATGCGCCCCAAGATGGCGGGGAAGGGGAGGGTCTTGTCCAGGATCTTCCGTGCCGCCTGGGTCTTGCCGTGGGCCATGTGCTGCAGGAAAAGGCGGGCGTCCATATGAAGGGGACAGGCCGCCGTGCAGAAAGGGGGTTCATCCTGGATGCACCGCTGTTCCAGTTCTCTAAGCTCTTTTTGTTCCATTGCGCCTCACGGGTGGAATTCAGTTTGCCTTCTATGGTTAAAGTGGACAGGAAAAGCATGCCTCCGGCGGCCAGGGGATCCCAGGTTGCGAATGCGCTTTTCCCCTCATTCCTCGGGGAAAATCACATACGCCCTAAAAAATCAAACGTGACTCAATACTCTTTTTCTAAGGCCTGTTTATTAAACTTTTTAAAAGTTTAGCCCCCGGCAGGGCCGCCGGAGGCTTTTTTCAATAAGCTATCTTGCTGTTCTATTTTTTTGCGTTCAACGCGGCCAACACTTTTTCCGGTTTTGCGGGCAGCTTGGTGATGCGCACGCCGCAGGCGTTGTAGATCGCATTGATGATGGCTGCATGGGGAGATGCCAGGGGAATCTCGCCGCATCCTGAGGCACCGAAGGGGCCGTTGGGACGGGGCGTCTCCACGTAGATCAGGTTGATGTTGTCGGGAATGTCCTTGATGTAGGGGATACCGGCACCCTTCATGTTGGAGTGCTTTTTGATGTCCTCGTACTCTTCGCTGAGGGCCAGGCCGATGCCCTGGGCGAGGCCGCCGTAGAGCTGGCCGTCCACCACCAGTTTGTTGTTGACCACGCCCACGTCGGCGACCATGGTCATTTTGGTGACCGTGGTCTTGCCGGTTTTGATCTCCACATCGGTCTCGGCCATGAAGAAGCCGTACATGAAGCAGGGGAAGGGGTTGCCCTGTCCGTTTTCATCGCAGTCCGTGCAGGGTGCGGTCCATGTGCCGGAGTATTTGAAGGGAATGTTCTCCGCTTTCATCTCCTCGTAGGTGCGGAAGGTCCCGTCGGATTTTCGCATGGCGTCCAGAAGGGCTTCACAGGCGGCTTTCACCGACTGACCCACCACAACCTGGGAGCGACTTCCGCCGGCAGGGCCGGCGTTGGGTGTGGTGCGCATGTCGTTCATCACCAGCTTGATGTCGTTCGGTGCCAGGTTCAGGGGGCGCAGGGCCTCGTGGGCGGTGCCCAGGGTGCCCATGTCGGCGCCCTGGCCGTGCTCGCCCCAGCTGGAGAACATGGTGACGGTGTTGTCTTCGTTGAGCTCCACGCAGGACTCTGCGGAGTCCGGGCCATCAAGGCCTGCTGCGTAAACGGCCAGGGCCAGGCCGACGCCGCATTTCACCTCGTCTGTGGAGCGCGCCGCGGCCGATTTTTTGGCCTCGGCGTACTCGGGGCGCATGGTGTCGATGAGCTCGGGGATGCAGAAGACGTCAGGCTCCTGACCGGTGGGGGTGGTGCACCCTTTTCTGTAGGCGTTTTTGTAGCGGATCTCTAAGGGATCGATGTTGAGCTTTTCTGCCAGCTCGTCCATCAGCACCTCGGAGGCGAAGACGCTCTGGGGCGCTCCGTAGCCCCTGAAGGCAGAACCCCAGGCGTGGTTTGTGCACACCGTGCGGCCTTCGCCGCGGATGTTAGCGATGTCGTAACCGGCACCGATGAACTGGGCGCCGCGGAGGGTAAGGAGGTCGCCGAACTCGGAGTAGGGACCGTGGTCAACGGTCCAGTCGGACTCCATGCCGAGGAGCTTGCCCTCTTTGTCTGCGGCAAACTTGACGTTCATGAAGAAGGGGGAGCGCTTGCCGGTGTATGTCTGCTGCTGGTACCAGGTGTAGTTGAGGAACACGGGGCGCTTGGTGGCCATGCATGCCACGCCCAGCAGGGCCTCCATGGTGGGGCTGAATTTGTACCCGAAGGTGCCGCCGGCGGGGTTGGCAGTGAGCTTGAGCTTGTCGGGGTCAATGCCGATGCCCGGGGCGATCATGGCCTGGTGCAGGTGGATGCCGATGGACTTGGAGCTGATGATCATGTCCTCGTTTTCATCGTAATAGGCAAAACCGACATCGGGCTCGATGGGCATGTGGGGCTGGCGGCCGACATAGAAGTCATCCTCGATGACCACATCGGCTTTGTCGAAGACCGGCGCGGTCTCTTCACCCTTGACGATCTTCTGGGTGAAATAGACGTTGGGGGTGCCGGGGTGAATCTCCAGGGCGTCTTCGGCCATGGCCGCATAGGCGTTCATGTATTCGGGGAGCTGCTCGATCTCCACCTTCACTTTTTTGGCGGCCTCTTTGGCGTGTTCTTCGGTGTCGGCACAGACAACGGCGATGGCATCGCCGTACTGGAAAATTTTGTCATCACAGAGGATGGGTCGTTCCCAGCCGTCGCCTAAGTTCGAGGGGAAGGTGATGAGGCCGGTGATGCGGTTTTTACCGACCACATCCTTGTGGGTGACGACTTTAAAGACCCCGTCCATTTTTTCGGCTTCGGAGGTGTCGATGGAGAGGATGTTCGCATGGGACACTTCGGCCTGGACCAGGGCCAGGCGGAGGGTGTCCGAGGGCATCTTGATGCCCAGGTCCGCACCGAAATCGCAGGTGCCGGTGACCTTTGCGATGGCGGATGGGCGGGGGTATTTGGTGCCCCAGATGCGGCCGTCTTCAGGGATCTTAAAGCGCAGGTCGTCTTCTGTGATTTCGCCGCGCATCAGCTTTGCCGCGTCCATGACGGAGTCCACAAGGGGCTTGTAGCCCGTGCAGCGGCAGACGTTTTTGTGTTTCTGGAACCAGTCGCGCACCTCTTCCCGCGTGGGGCTCAGGTTGGATTCCAAAAGGGCCATGGTGGAGACGATGAAGCCGGGGGTGCAGAATCCGCACTGGGCTCCGCCGTTGGCAATCCATGCGAGCTGGATGGGGTGGAGGTTGTTGGGGGTTCCGATGCCCTCCAGGGTGATGATGGAGGTGCCGTCCTTGACCCGCTTCATCTTGGTGATGCAGGAGCGGATGACTTTGCCGTCCATGATGACGCTGCAACCGCCGCACTGCCCTGTGCCGCATCCCACCTTGACGGAGGTGATGCGGAGCTGCTCCCGGAGCACATCGGCAAGCGACGTATCGGGCTTGGTGATGACTGATTTTTCAACGCCATTGATTGTCAGGGTTCTTTTGATCATGTGTTTCTCCTTAGAAATAGACAGGTCGTTCCTTGCCGACCACCGCGATACGTTGAGAAGGTGGTGTGGTTTGTTTTGTGTGTTGCCCGGAGACGCTCCGGGGGCCCTGCATGTGACGGGTTCAGCACGCCTTTCCGAAACTGCAGAGGGGGTAGCGGCACTCCGGGCAGTTGGAGCAGAAACCTCCATGCCCTAAGGCGATGATGTCTGCCTTGGTGAGTTTTTCTCCCGTTAGAATTCGTGGCACCACGAGGTCGAAGATGCTCGCCTTGTGGTACATGACGCACCCGGGGAGTCCTACGACCGGCACGCCTTTGATATAGGCAAGCATAAACATGGCGCCGGGGAGGATGGGGGATCCGTAGATGATCACTTCACCCCCGGCCGCACGGATACTTGCCGGTGTCTGGTCGTCGGGGTCCACGGACATGCCGCCTGTTACGGCGATGAGTTCGGCGCCGGCTTCCAGCATGTTGTGGATGGCGTTAACCGTCATCTCCACGTTGTCGGAGACAAACACCTGGTCCATGACCCGGCTGTTGAGGTTGGAAAATTTATCCACAAGGACGGGACCGAATTTATCTTCAATGCGCCCGGAGTAGATTTCACTGCCGGTGGTGACGATGCCCACCTTTGTCTCAGGGAATGGTTTGATTTCAATGATGGGGCCGTGCTGGCGACAGATGTCTTCGACATCCATGATGTTCTTCTCCTGGGTCACCAGGGGGATGATGCGCGTCCCCGCAAGGGACTGCCCTTTTTTTACCTGCTGGTTGGTGTGAAGGGTGGAGAAGACGGTGTCGTCGATTTCGTTTATTCTGTGCAATGCATCCACATTGATCTTGAGCAGGCCGGGCTGTGAGGCCTTGAAGGTGACCTTTCCTTCGCAAGGGGTGCTCAGTTTTATTCCCTGTCCCTTGGCGGCATTGGCGATTCGTTCCGCCGCGTCGTCTTCGTGGACTAGACCGTTGTGGATGTCATAGACATAAATGTTTGCCTTGCCGATGTTCAGCAACTCGGGGATGTCATTTTTCTGGATGATATGTCCCCGTTTAAATGCAGGGCCCTTGTACTCTCCGGGAATGATCCGCGTCATGTCGTGACAGATCACCATGCCTTCTGCCTCTTCTACTGCTACACATTTCATTTCATATCCTTTGCTTATCGTGCGCGGTGGCATTGTTGTCTGGTTGCGGCGCCGGTTTTTTGACCAACACAGCGTCGTGCTGCAGCAGATACCCCTGGCTGAGCGAAACCTGTTCCGTTTGGCGTGTATGGGGTCATCTCGTTTGGAGGGCTCGGAGGTTCCGGAGCGGGGGATGGCTCCCTGCGATGCAGAGTGATTTCGTCGGGTAGGGTATCGGGTGGGGGTGGCTAATGGGGACACCAGAGATGGTTTCGGTCACCGGTATCCCGGGATGCTGATGTGCTCTCTAAAACGTGTTCTTTTTTATGGAGTTTTTTACATGGACATGCAGAGGGATTCATCACGCGGCCTTCTTGTTCCAGAGTGTACCTTATAGAGTCGTAACCGGATTTTCGTGGACCTGAACCCATTGCCGGATAACATTGATAGATTGCGATGTATCGTGGCGCTGGTCAGGCTCCCTTTGCAGGGAATAATCGATGCTGATAAAAATACACCATGTTTGTTTTTTGAGGTCAATACATTTCAAAAAATGAGTCAAATTGACACAACGGGATGAGGAAATTCCTCCCATTGCTTGACTGGGATAACTGAAACTGACCCAAAGCAACACACACGTCGAATACCGCCATAGCTTGGGGTCGTTTTTTAAAGGAACAGGCAGGCTGAATCGTAATGAAAATCAGGTGTTTCCTGATAAGTAACGGATGAGGTTTTGAACTATGATACGGGGGATTTATGGTGTGCGGCATGGGGGCTGCTTTATGAACGTTTTCATCGCTTGGAAACGACGGGGACGGCACTTTAACAATGATTCGCCGGGTGAGGTAAAGTGTTCCTGTGAAAATGGCCCGTGCCGCCCCTCTTGTGCTGTTTTGATCAGTATCGTCGGATCCCTTCGCATTGGATGTTGTCGTATGATGACAAACGAATGATATGTCGGGGCTATGACCGAAATAAAATATTCACGTATTGGCGTGTGCGATAGCATTCCATGAGCGTTATCGGTTGGTGACTTTCCGTCATCGTCCATACGTCCAACATTTGGGGCGTCGCTGTTTTCCGGCTGAGCCCTTATGCTCAACAGGTCTTTTTTCGCTTTCTTGTCGCCAGTGCCATTGATGGATACCTTACATGCTGTCCGTGATGAACGTCCTGAGAGGGGGGCGGGGACAAAGAAGGTCTTGACGTCGGAGCAGAAAGAGAATACCTCATCTTGATAAGTATTTGGATGCGAACCTGCTGGTTTTTAGAGGCATACGACTGGAGGTGAATCGGTGAATTACGGCGAAACAACGTGCGAGCTCTATCAAGCGGATGAGACCACAACGCTTCTCTCTCGGGCATGGCTTCCCGACTCAGAGGTAACGGCGATTTATATCGGGATCCACGGCGGCATGGCCCACGGGGGAGACTGGGGCACGCCGGCTGAGTACTTCAAGGGCAAAGGGATTGCCACCTATGCCCTGGACCTGAGGTTTCACGGGACGTACCCTGAGTACAACCCGGGGGGCAGAAATTTCTTCCACATTGATTCGTACGATACGTATGCGCGGGATATCCATGGCTACATCGGTTGGGTGAAAGAGCACCATCCCGGTGTCCCTGTGTTTATCCTCTCCCACTCCAACGGGGCCCTCATCGCCCTCTACTATGGGCTGACCCTGGGAAAAGAAGCAGACATCAAGGGATTTATCCTCTCCTCACCGTGGTTGAAGAACAAGGTGGCCGTGCCGAAGGTTCTGTACCATGCCTCCAGGGTGGTCGCTAAGGTGCATCCGACGTTTTCGGTGGCGCCCCCTGCGTTGACACACCTCCTGACCCATGATGCACAGATCACCGAGCGCCATGTTGACGACGAGAAGCGTGGCTTAAGGAGCGCAAAGGTTTCCGCCAGGCTGGGGGTGGAGTCTGAGAAGACCCAGCAGTGGGTGGTGTCCCGCATGAAAACCTGGGACAGGTTCCCCATTTTTTGCGTGATCGCAGGGGACGACAGGCTGGCGGACCCGGCGGTGAGTCAACAGGCCATGGCCGATGTTCCGGCGGGCCTTGCCGACGTCATAACATACGAGGCGAATTATCATGAGAATTTCAATGAGGTGAATCGAGAGGAAATATTCGATCGTATCCTGGCTTGGGCGGGCAGGTACGTCTGATAACGGGTAAGATTGGGGGGGGACATGACAGCGTATGAATACCTCGGCTATGCATTGCTTCTGTTTTTTATCAACTATGGATCATCCCGCATTGTGTTTATGCTCTACAGGGTGTGTTTGAGCAAACGGGTCGGCTTCTGGTTACCCGTGTGGTGCAAGAGGCTTCTTTTCGTTGTGCTTGGAGCGTTTGTTCTGCAGAAAATTGCCCTGAAATCCGGCGCTCCTTACCTTGAACCGGTGCTTGTTGTTTCAGGGATAAGCTATGGGTTGACATGGGCGAGAATCTTTATAAAGACTGTTGTTCACAGGTTCCGGGGGGGGATGGATACATACCCAGGCATAAAAAGGTGGATGCTGAAGGGTTTGTTCGAGCATGTCTGTGCCGTCTGTCTGGGGGTGGTATCCGCCTTGTGGGTGATGGGGTCGAATCCGTTGGCGGGGGTGACTTTTTTTCCGGGGAATAATCCGTTTGCAACGTTTTTTCTGCTCAACGCCTATGGTGTAAGCGGCATTTATATGCTTTGCGGTATCATTTATATCGTGGTCTCAAGCAGGTCGACTCTTCTTTTACGCGGCTTCGGGGTCCTTATGGGGATGCTGGCCTTAGGCTACGGGATTGCCCTGGGTGCGGTTCTGATTTTATGCTCGAAGGCCATCGCCGGGCTCCTTGTGGCGTTCAGCGGTCTTTTTCTTTTTATGTTTTTGGAAAACAGCAAAGGCACAAGCTCTCCGCTGCCGATGATCATTCCGGTGTTTGTCATACTCTCCGTGTTTTCCGGTGTCGGGTTGATGGTTTCCGGAATGGAGTAAGGATCTCTATCGTCATTTTTTAATCAAGGTATTAAGCAATCATGGGTAAAAAAAGAAAACTGTTGGTGATCAGTGTCTCCATCGGCTCCGGCCATGTCCGTGCCGCCGAAGCGATCCGGAAGACCGCTTTGCGCCACTGCCCGGAGCTGGACGTGGTTCATCTGGATGCCATGGATTATGTGTCGGGAGCGTTCAGGAAAGCTTACAAAGAGAGCTATTTAAAGATAATCGAACGCCACCCCTCCCTGTGGGGGTACATGTTTTCCAAAAGCGACCGGGCCGAAGATGACGACTCAAAGATGAAAAAGGTACGGCTTGCCTTCGAGCGCCTCAGCTCCCGGGCATTGATGGATGAAATTGAACGGGTCAATCCCGATGGGGTCCTCTGCACCCATTTTCTTCCCGCCGGCCTTATCTCGCGTAAGATCAGAAAAGGCCGCATGAAGATTCCATGCTGGGTTCAAGTCACGGATTTCGATGTTCACGGGCTTTGGTTCCAGCACCGAATGGACGGTTATTTCGTGGCCTGCGAGGAAGCGTCGTGGAAGCTCGAAGCATTTGGTATTGACCCCTCGAACATACATATTACGGGCATTCCCATTGTCCCGCCGTTTACCATGGCCCAAGACAAGGAGGCGTGCGCCGCTGAGCTGGGAATAGCCCTTGAAAAACCCACCGTTCTCATGATGTCCGGTGGTGAGGGGTTGGGGGATATGCTCACGTTGACGGAGCGCATGTTAAAGGCCGATCCCTTGTGTCAGATCATCGCCCTTGCAGGTAAAAATGAGGCGCTTTTCCTGGCCCTTACCCGCCTTTCGGAATCCTCCGGGGGACGGTTGATCCCCATGGGATTTACCAACACGATAGAGCGGATGATGGCCGTGAGCGATATCGCCGTGACCAAACCCGGAGGGTTGACCAGTTCCGAATGCCTGGCCATGGCCCTGCCCATGATTATCATCTCTCCGATTCCGGGCCAGGAAGAACGAAACGCCGATTATCTCCTTGAGCATGGGGCGGCTCACAAAGCGTTGGATGTGACGTCTTTGGAACATAAACTCAAGCGGCTTATGGATCGTCCTGATATAATGCGTGGGATGAAAGAAAAAGCCGGGCAGATTGCACGGCCGGATGCGGCGGCCCATGTTCTGGATATCGTGTGCGAGGCCTTGGAGCGGGACGCAGACCCTTCCTGAATCCGGGCCGCGTTGATCACGATACGGGGCGTCTGAGAAAACCGACATTTATTTTCAGTGTGGGGGAACCTGATGGATGTTTTTCAGTATACTCTGAAGTGGTGTCGGGGTGAGATCTTCATGGGGAAGCTGTTTGCCCTGTTTGGGGTTCTCATCCTTCTTGTTGCGATTTTCTATTGGGTTTTCGGGAGCACCTCCTTTGCCAAAGCCCTGATCATTCCTTTTTTGATTCTCGGGTTTTTCTGCACGTCGGGGGGCCTGGGGATGGTGTATACGAACCGGGAAAGAATCCTGGCCTTTGAAGAGCAGCACCTCACCGACCCGGCAGGGTTTGTGGCAACGGAAAAAGAACGGCTCGGGGAGCTCCTGAAGGGCTATCCCCGTATCCTGTGGGGGATGGCAGGGGTTGTGTTCATCGGGCTCTGCTGCTTTTTGCTCTGGACAGGGCCCTACGGCAGGGCCGTGGGATTGACCCTTATGCTCTTCGGGATTTCCGTTTTGTTTTTGACTCACTTTTCAGAGGAGAGGGCCCGTTTGTATCATCAGCTTATCGTGAACCATCCCACGGCCGATTCATCGGGCCGCCAACCTGGGGATGGGTAAGGACAAACCGGGCCCCTTTATCAGTCCTGGCAAAAGTTGATCAGGTATTCCCTGGCCTCTTCAATGGAGGTTTCCGCGGCCTGGCCCCGAGCCTTCTCCACTTCAACCGAGTCCGGGTTGTACGTGGCGGCTTTGGAGTTCAGGTGTTCTTCAATTAATTTTTTGTACCGGGCGCATAAGGGATCTTCATGGACAGACGCTGATGCCGTTGGTGGTTCGGGCTCCTGGGGCAGGTTTTCATGGTCTTTTTTAAACGCCTTGATCTGCTCCAGGATGGTGCCCGGTTGGCCCTGCATAAAGGCGGGGATGGCGCAGACCCCTTCAAAGAGGATGTAGGGCTCCTCACAGGCGCCGTCCACGGGCATTTTCATCATGGGTTGCTCTTCGGCGGCCATGGCGAGGCCGGAACCGGAAACAAGGAGTGCCAGAACAAAGGCGACAATCCGTGGCATGGACAGGTGTGAGGTCATGTTGTTTTCTTTCATGGCTGTGGGATCGAATAAAAAATAACGGGTGCATGGGGGCGGGTAAACCCTTATGCACCCGTTGCTTTTAGCTGTCTTTGTGATTTGTCGATAACATCATGATTTCTGACGTAAATCAAGTTTAATCATCGGTCTGGGTCAGTTCCGGCGTGGGGGCCTCGGTCAGGGCCTTTACGGCGTTCATGATATCTGTACCCTTTGTTTCGGACAGGGCAAACCCAAGGTCTCGGTCCGTGGCGGTCCCGTGCATGGGGGCGTCCCCGAACAGCTCCAGGGTGTACGGACGATCGGTGGTGAGGGTAAGGGTCAGGGCCGGGGACGCGTCCTGTTTTTTCTCCAGCATCCATGTGTCGCATGAGAGGCGGCTCAGGGAGGCGATGAGCGTATCGACCTTTTCGGCCTCCAGGGTCACGCCGTCCTGATCTTTCCAGACAGCCTTCGGTGCGGCGTCTCCTTCGGCCGGTTCCGTGGCCCTTGACAGGGTGGTTGAGGTGTCGCCCATGTTGACGGCAAGGGTGGTTACCTCAGCCGGGACCAGATTAAAAACAGTCTTGTCGATGAATCGCTCCGGGTCCGCGGTGAACTGGGAGGTAAAGTTGCCCTTTGCGTGGTAGACTTTTTTGTCACCTTCGATGGTGACAAAGGTGTGCCCCATGGAAGGGGCTGCCTTGCCCACGGTGACGTCCCGCAGGAGGTTCTCTCCATTGTAAAGAAGGATTGTTTTGGCGGTGTCCGGGCCTAGGTCATAGCGGCTGTAGCTCTCGGCTTCCGAGACCATGGCCGTCAGGGTCAGGTCCCCGGCCGTCTCCACCAGCTTTGTGACCTGATCCTGTTTGGCCGGAAACCCTTCGAGGTCCACGGTCCACGTCTCTCCCTGCTTTTCAAAGAGCAGGGTCTTTGTTTTCGTTTTGATCTCCATCCTGTCCACATCCCCTGCAGACACGGTATCCAGAACCGGCAGCTCGTAGCTGGTGCCGTCGGTGTCCCGCATGAAAAGATAGGCGCTTAAGGCCACAATCAGGGCAAGGAGAATGATGATTTCTTTTTTCACGTCAGGTGTCCTCCTGTGGTGGTGTGGTTATTGAAACATGGCCCGGATCGTTTTTCGTCGGGACTGGCGTTTTAAGTAGACGGCCATACCGAAAAGAGCCACAAGCATGGGCAGGCCGACAATGTTAAAGGCTTTCACCGGCGTTTTGATGCTGTCCGGCACTTTGTCGATGGGGTTGAACCGCTGCTTTTTGCTTCGCATGACGGCAATGCCTTCGCGTCCGTTGAGTCCGTCCATGAGGTTCATGACAAAGGTGGCATTGGCGCTTTCTCCCTGCTCGTCAAAGAGGCTGTTTGTGAGCATGTCCAGGGAGCCCACCACGATGAGCCGGGCGGGTTTGCCTTTGGTGAGGACGGCCCCTTTTTGGGAGATGGCAGCTGCCTTGTTCTCCGGCTTTTCGGCATCTTCTGCCTGTTCAGGGGCCGGTTTTTCCGGAATGGGCTTGCCCGTGAAGTAGCTGGTAAAGGAGCCTTCCACCATGGCGGCCACCGGGTGGCTGGCAAAGGAGGCGTCATCGGCAGGGGGCTTGAGGAACATGGGGTTCAGGGCAATGTTCCTCTCCTTGAGCCAGGAGCGCTTGGAGGTGGAAAAGAGGGTGGCGGCCGTAAGGTTCTGCCCGGTTACGATTTTTTCGTCCACGGTGACCGGTGCGGCTTTTAAGGTGACGAGCCCCTTGATGTTGTTCATGAAGGGGACATCATGGTTGATGGTGTCGTTTTCGATGATGGGAGCAAAGTAGACGTTCTGCTGGCCGCCCCCCATGCGCCTGGGCAGGTTCTGTTTGTAGCAGTTCTCATCCATGATGTAAGCGCTTTGAACGCGAACCCCGTAATGGGCCAGGAGCTTGTCGAGGCCCGTCCGGACCGGCGTGTAGATGGACGGCTGCATAAATGCCATCTGGGGGTTGGGGTTCTTCATCTCCTTGAAAGCGTCCACAAAGACGGCGACATGCTTGCCAGCCATGAGGGCCTGGTCGATCTGGAAGAGGTCGTAGTCGGTGAAGGACTCCTTGGCCCCGGCGATAATCAGGCTGTTGATGTCTTCCGGGATGCTGCTGCCCCTCAAGTCCACATCGGAGACCGCGTAGCTGCGGGAGAGGGTGGCGCTGAAGTTGTTGAGGGCGTTTGTCCCCGGTGCCATGGGGTTGGCGGGGTTGCGGTCGAAACGCGGTGCGGTGCCGTTGCTGGTGAGGTACCCCACCTTTTCGTTGATGTCGATGAGGGATTCCACGGCCCCGCCGATGGCGTCTTCCAGCTCCTGGTCGGTCATGAGCTTGTACTGGGTCCCGAACAGGGGAATGCGGTTGACCTCAAGGATGGGGATGTTGACGGATTTTTCATCGTATCGCATGACCATGCCGATGATGCCGGAGCCCGCTTTGACCTTGCCGCCGGACAGGTCCGGCCACCCCAGCTGGAGCACCCCGTAACGGTCCGACAGGACTTTTTTTTCTTCGGCCGTTTGCGGGTCGAAGCGGTTGAAGGAGAGGCGGTCGTAACTGCGGCGGCTGACTTTGCTCACCGCTGTCTCCACGCGGCCCGGAAGATCCTGAATGTCTTTGAGCCCCATGAGGGGGGCCACGGCCGTCATGGATCGGGAAAGGTAGAGATCGGCCTCGATCTTTCCGTCCAGGGAGAGCAGGGTGCTGATTTTGTTCCCCAGCTTCATCATGGCCATGGTGAGTTTGTATTCGAGGCCTTCGGTGGTGGTGATAGCCGGCAGGCGCTCGATGAGGTCTCCGTGGATGACCACCAGACCCATGTACGCGGTCTTAACCTTGACTTCATCGCTCTCCACCATCTGGATGCTCACGGGCCGGATGCCGTAGCTGTTTGCCAGCTCCGCGTTGCGCTTGCTGGCGGTGTTGGTGTCGATGTCCCCGCCGATGGGGTAGAATCGGAAGTTGAAGTAGCGGTTTGCGTTGATGGCATACTCTTCCAGCAGGTCGGCAAGGTACTTTTCGGTGGTGTTGTGGGGAGCCGGCAGGTCCTCGGAGAAGAAGACATTGATGGTGAGCGGCTCCGAAAGGTTCATCACCGCCTCGATGCTGGCATCGGAGAGGGAGTAGACCTTGTTTTTCGTGAGGTCCGCCCGAAAGAAGAGGGTGGCGCCCGCCACATTCAAAAGCACCACCACCACGATGTAGATCAGTCCTTTGAGATATTTTTCTTTTTTCATGGTTATCCTATATTTTTTATGCCTCCGGCGGCCCTGCCGGGGACCAAACTTTTGAAAAGTTTGATAAACAGGTCTTGAGTACGGTTTCTGCATATTCGCAAGTCGTTGCCAATATCAAAGTTCTTGATGTAACGACTACGGAAAATTTTTGCTGAGCTTTCTTAAATCGTGTGCCCCACTGGCAAAGCCCGTAAGCGAATGTGGAAACCCGAGGAACGAGGGTTGGAGCATTCGCAACCAGCTTTCGAGGTGGCACACCTCGCCGCCGGAGGCTTTTTTTTATTCCTTTTCCGTCACGGAGATGGATGCCCCGTAGAGGAACAGAAAGATCACCCCGCCGAAATAGAGGAGGTCCCGGGAGTCGATGACGCCCCGTGCGATGTTCCGGAAGTGGTAGTCGGCCCCGATCTGGCTGAAAAAGCCCAGGATGGCCGTGGGGAAAAAGACCAGGAGCTTGTCCACCAGGGTGAGGGCAAAGCAGATGAGTGTCCCCAGGATAAAGGCGATGATCTGGTTGCGGGTCAGGGACGAGGCGAAGAGGCCGATGGCGGCAAAGGCCCCGCCCAAGAGAACGGCTCCGGCGTACCCACCGATGACAGGCCCCCAGTCCAGGTCACCGAAGAGGGCCACGGTGACGGCATAGGCAAAGGTGGGAATCAGCATGGCGCAGATAAAGACCAGGGCGGACAGGAATTTTCCCACCACGATGTCCCGGGATGTAACGGGCAGGGTCATGACCACCTCAAAGGAGCCCATGGCCAGCTCTTCGGCAAAGAGGCGCATGGTGACCGCCGGGATCACAAAGGAGAAGATCAGGGGCAGGAGCGCAAAAAAGTCGCGAAGGCTTGCCTGGCCGTTTAAGAAAAAGGTGAGGAAGAAGAACCAGCCCGTCACCAGGAGGAAGATGGCGATGACAATGTAGGCGATGGGCGAGGTGAAGAAGTCTTTCAGCTCTTTTTTCATGATGTGAAGGGTCTGCATGGGCTCAGTTCTCCTTCGTCAGGGTTCGGAAGATGGTTTCAAGGGTGTTGGCCTCCATGGCGAAGTTCATGAGCACCCAGTCGGTCTCTTTGACGGCGTTGTACACCGCCTCCCGACCGTCCTGTCCCTTTTTGAAGGTCACGGACAGCTCGCAGCGGTTCTCTTTGCTCTGGGATGCCTCCACCCGGGCCACGCTGCCGATTCCTTGAAACAGGTTTTTTGCCTCGGCGGCTGAGGCACCTTTGACGTCCATCTTCAGGCAGGGGCCGCTGCCGTTGCCGCCTGCACGGATTTCGTCGGTGGTGCCGTCGGCCACGATTTTGCCTTTATGGACAATGGCGATGCGATCGCAGGTGGCCTCGGCTTCGCTTAAGATATGGGTGGAGAAGATGATGGTCCGGGTTTCGCCGATGTCGCGGATGATTTTGCGGATCTCAACGATCTGGTTGGGGTCGAGCCCCGAGGTGGGCTCGTCCAGGACCAGGATCTCCGGATCGCTGATCATGGCATAGGCCAGCCCCACACGCTGCTTGAGGCCCTTGGAGAGTTCCCCGATGGGTTTGTCCATGATCTCCGTCAGGCTGCACAGGGCGGACATCTCCTTGATGCGGGCAAGGCGTTTGGCTTTGGGGATGCCACGGACATCCGCCGTGTAGCAAAGAAAGTCATACACCAGCATGTTGGGATAGAGGGGGGCCGATTCCGGCAGGTAGCCGATGCGCTTTTTGATCTCCAACGGTTGGTGGGATACGGGTGCGTCGTTGTAGTAAATCTCTCCGCTGGTGGGGGGGAAGTACCCGGTGAGCATTTTAAGGGTGGTGGTTTTTCCGGCGCCGTTGGGGCCCAGAAGACCGAGGATCTCCCCTTTGCGAATTTCCAGGCTGATGCCGTCCACCGCGCGAAACGCGCCGTAGTCTTTGGTGACATCGTCAACCCTGATCATGCGTTCCTCCTTGGGCAAAGATGGTTTGTATGTAATAGAGATCTTTGTTTCACATTTTCATGGATTGCCCTGAAAATGGGTTATCTCACAGGGTCTGTGAGACGATTCATGTCTGCCGTCCGGTTGGTTTGAAGGGGTAATCGGGAGCATGGCCGGGATGGTCGGTGTGATACGGTTACCGATGCATCCGGCAGGGTGTGCTGCGTCCCATGGAGCCGGTTGGCGGGTGATGCGAATCGATTCAACCACAGGATTTCTTGCACAGGAGTAAGGAAAATGCAAGGGGGAAAGTGCGTGCAAGGGGGAGTATTACAGGGTTTTAATGTAAGGAAGGAGATAGGGCGAAGGGTGAAGGGCAAAGGGTGAAGGAAAGAGAAAACCCAGTAGCCATGTGAATGGGTACTGGGTTTTCTCGTGCCAGGCGATTTTACGGGCGCAGCCCGTCAGGCCGTTGGAAAAAAAATAATCAAACAATACGTTGCCAGAATTCCGCTGTGATTTGACCCGGGGAACGAGGGTTAAATCACAGCGGAAACCGGCTTTCAAGGTGGCACACCTTGCCGCCGGAGGCATCGTTTTTTTTTGTAGCGTCCCTTAGGCTTTTTCCACGGTTACCGCGCATACCTTGAACTCGGGGATCTTGGAGACCGGGTCGAGTTTGGCGTTGGTCAGCCGGTTGGCGGCGGCTTCGGCAAAGTGGAAGGGGAGAAAGACCGTCCCTTGTTCCATGCGTCCGGAGATGTTCACCCGGGCTTTGATCTTGCCGCGTCGGGAGAAGAGGGTGGCCATGTCGCCGTGGGCGAGGTTTTTCTCCCGGGCGTCCTCCCGGTTCATTTCCACGAAGCACTCGCCTACCTGCTGGTTCAGGCCGTCCGATTTTCGGGTCATGGTCCCGGTGTGGTAGTGGTAGAGCACCCGTCCGGTGGTGAGGACAAGGGGGTAGTCGGCATCCGGGGTTTCCGCTGCCGGGGTAAAGGCAACGGGAAAAAAGGTCCCCTTGCCTTTGGCAAAGCTCTCCACGTGGAGGCGCGGGGTGCCGGGGTGGTCTGCGGTGGGGCAGGGCCAGGGGATGCCTTCGCCGTCAAGGCGTTCGTAGCTTAAGCCCCCGAAGGCGGGGGTGACAGAGGCGAGCTCGTCAAAGATGGCTTCGGCCGAGGGGTAGCTCATGTCAACCCCCATGCGGCGTGCCACTTCGCAGGTGACCTCCCAGTCCGTGGGCACCCCTTCAGGGCCCTCCACGGCGTTTCGGACGCGCTGGACCCGGCGCTCGGTGTTGGTGAAGGTGCCGTCCTTTTCTGCAAAGCAGAGGGCGGGAAGCACCACATCGGCGGCCTGGGCGGTCTCGGTGAGGAAAATATCCTGGACCACGAGAAAATCGAGATTGTGGAAGGCTTTTTCTGCGTGGTTCAGATCCGCCTCAGACACAAGGGGGTTCTCGCCAATAACATAGAGGGCTTTTAAGCCCCCTTTGATGGCCGCATCCACCATCTCCGTTGCGGTAAGGCCCGGGGTTCGGGAGAGGCCGGAGACGCCCCAGGCTTTTTCCATGGAAAGGGCATGGGGCTCTTCATGGACCTTTCGGTAGCCGGGATAGACATCGGGGAGGCCTCCCATGTCGCAGGCGCCCTGGACGTTGTTCTGTCCGCGCAGGGGATTGACCCCGCCGCCTTCGATTCCGACGTTGCCGCATACCATGGACAGGTTGGCCAGGGCTTTTACGTTGTCTGTGCCCGTGGTGTGCTGGGTGATCCCCATGCAGTAGAGGATGCTTCCCTTTTCCACACCGGCATAGACCAGAGCCGCCTGGATGAGCTGTTCTGCGGGGATGCCGGTGAGCTCTTCAACGTGTTCCGGGGTATAGGGGGCCACGGCCTCCCTTAAGGCGTCTATGCCCTCGGTACGCTCTTTTATGTAGGCTGCGTCTTCAAGCCCCTCTTCAAGGATCACGCGGATCATGCCGTTGATCCAGGCAATATCGCTGCCCGGGTTGGGGGACAGGGACAGGTGGGCGTGCTTTTTAAGCTCGATCCTCCTGGGGTCTGCCACGATAAGTTTTGTGCCCCCGAATTTCACCGCCCGCTTGATGGCAGATGAGATGACGGGGTGGGTCTCCGTGGTGTTGGAGCCCGCAACGAGGATGACATCCGCCTTCTCGATATCCGAGATGGGGTTTGTCATGGCACCACTTCCGAATGCGGCGGCCAGACCGGCCACCGTGGAGGAATGTCACAACCGCGCGCAGTGATCGACATTGTTTGTTTTCAGCACGGTGCGGGCAAATTTCTGGGCCACGTAGTTCTCTTCGTTGGTGATGCGGGCGGAGGTGAGGACCCCTGCGGCATCCCCGTGGGCCTCTGAGATCTCTTTTAAGCGCCGGGCCGTCAGGTCCAGGGCTTCGGTCCAGGTGGCCTCCCGGAATGTTTCGCCTTCTTTGATCAACGGGGTGGTGAGGCGTTCGTCAGAGCCGATGAAGTCAAATCCGTAACGTCCCTTGACGCAGAGGCTTCCAAAGTTGGGCGCGCTCTCTTCGGCACCGGTGATGCGGGTGACTTTTCCGGCCTTGGCGTGGATGTCGATCTGGCAGCCCACCCCGCAATAGCCGCAGGTTGATCTGGTTTTTGTCTCGTCCCAGGGTTTGCCTCTGTAGACCACGTTTTTTTCTGTGAGGGCGCCCACGGGGCAGGCCTGGACACAGGAGCCGCAAAAGACGCAAGACGAGTCCTTCAGGGGCTGATCGATGCCCGCGATGATTTTGGCCCCAATACCCCGGAACCCTAAGTCTATGGCTTCGTTGACCTGGACGTCGTTGCAGACCTGGACGCAGGAGCCGCAGAGGATGCACTTGTTGAAGTCCCGGATGATAAAGGGGTTGACCTCTTCGATGCCGTGGCCTGATTTGTGGGCCTTGAACTGCTCCTTTTCTGGGCTTTTCGGCATGAATCGGGTCTTGTCTGCCTCCATGAGGGTGGCGTACCGCCGTAAATCGCAGCCGGATACATCCTGGCAGCCGCATTCGAGGCAGCGCCCTGTTTCCGCAAGCAGGTTCTCTTCGGTGAAGCCCAGCTCCACCTCGGTGAAGCTGTCTGCACGGGTTTCCGGGTCCGCCTTTTCGATGTGGCGGCGGGGCAGGACGGGTTTGCCTTTGAGGTCCTCGGCGGAGAGGACGCCGAAGTCTTCTTTTTTTACGTGAAAGCCAAGGCGGTCTTCGGCCCTGGTCCCTCGTCCGGTGAGCAGGCGGTCCATGGCAAAGGCGGCTTTTCGGCCGTGGGCCACGGCCCCTATGATAACGCTGGGGCCGGTGACGGCATCGCCCCCTGCGTAGACCCCCTCCATGTTCGTGGAGAAGAGGGATCCGTCTGCGTCAATGGAGTTCCAGCGGGTGAGGCCCACGCCGTCGAGAAAGTCCGTGACCACTTTCTGGCCGATGGCTTCGATGACGAAGTCCGCGCTTTCGGTGTATTCGCTGTTTTCCATGACCACGGGGCGTCTTCTGCCGCTGGCGTCGGGCTCGCCGAGTTCCATCTTGACGAAGGTGACGCCGTTTAAACGGCCGTTTGCCCCTTCGTAGGAGACGGGGTTGGTGAGAATGCGGATTTCGATCTTCTCTTCCTTGGCGTCCTCGATCTCTTCGATGGCTGCGGGCATTTCTTTTTCGGTGCGGCGGTAGATGATGGTCACCTTGTCCGCGCCGTAGCGCAGGGCCGTCCTGGCCGCATCGATGGCGGTGTTGCCCCCGCCCACCACAAAGACGTTGCCGCTGAGCTTTTTGGCTGTTCCCAGGTTGACCTCCCGGAGAAAGTCCACCCCCTGCATGACGCCGGAGAGATCGCCGCCGGTGGTGCGCATGGACGAGCCCACCTGGGCCCCGTGGCCGATGAAGACGGCGTCGAAATCTTCCCGGAGTTCGGACAGGGTGAAGTCGCGGCCCAGGGCCACGTTGTAACGCACCTCCACGCCCATGGCGAAGATGGCGTCGATTTCGGCCCGGAGATCCTTTTTGGGGAGGCGGTATTCGGGGATGCCGTAGCGCATCATGCCGCCGGGTTCGGGCATGGCTTCGAACATGACCACCCGGTGACCGGCAAGGCGGAGGAAGTAGGCGGCGGAGAGTCCCGCAGGGCCGGTGCCGATAATGGCCACGGTGCGTCCCGTGGGTTTTCCGGGCTCCGGAATATAGATATCCCCCAGGGCCAGCTCCCGGTCGGCCACAAATCGCTTGATGTTTTTTATGTCCACGGGCTCATCGATGAGGTTCCGCCGACAGGCTGCTTCGCACGGCTTGGCGCACACCCTGCCGCAGACGATGGGCAGGGGGTTGGTCTCCTTCATGAGCTTGACCGCCTCCTTGTAGAGGCCGCGCTTGGCAAGGGCCACATACCCCTGGATGTCCACGTTGGCCGGGCAGGCCAGGCGGCAGGGGGCGTAGCAGTCGGCGGTGTGGCGGCCGAGGAGAAGCTCCAGGTTTGTTTTTCGGGACCTTTTGACCGTATCGGTTTCGGTGTGGACCACCATGCCGTCGGTAACGGGGGTGGCGCAGGTGCGGCGAAGGGCGGGGGCGCCTTCCACTTCGGCCACGCAGAGGGAACAGGACCCGAAGGGGGCGGTCTTCTCTACATGGCAAAGGGTTGGAATGTCGGCAATGCGGTGCTCTCGGATAACATCGAGCAGGGTTTGGGACTCATCGGCTTCAACGTTGATACCGTTGATTGTTAACTTGGCCATACATCACTCCGTGCCGGAAGGTCTCGGACCGGCGGAATCATTCAGATAACGAATGGGCATATAAAGAATGGGCGTCACCCGCAAGGGGTGACGCCCCGGTCTATCACATGGTGCGGCTGGGCCTGACAGGGACACCGGCCGGGGAAGCGGGTTCATCTGTTGAACCCATGAACCCGAGTTTTCAGGCCGAACAGTGACCACCTGTGGTTACCAGCTCGCTTATATTTTGGATTACAGACCAACCAGCCTACATGAAACAGGCCCCGGCGGCAAGGTGCAGGGGGCAGTAAAACAGGGTTAACGCATTTAAAAAATCAGTTGCCTCCGGCGGGTCGCTTTTTGAAAAAAGCTCCGCAAAAACTTTCCGGTAATCAAGGCGCTTATCTCCAGCCCCGCAGGGTCTGAAGATAAGCGCCTTGATAAACTAAATAAAGAAGAGGGACTATGCTCTGTAGTGTCGCATTTTCAAAGAACAAAACCTGTTTGTCAAACTTTTCAAAAGTTTGGCCCCCGGCAGGGCCGCCGGAGGCAAAAATCTAAATGCGTTAACCCTGGGCAGTAAAAGGTCACAGGCTGGAGGTCAGGCTTTTTTTCGCCATGGGGCCTTCCTGCGGGCGTCAGTTTTCCTTTCCGGCGTCCGGGGCCGAGGCGATGCGGACCGCGCACACTTTGAACTCCGGGATCTTGGAGACCGGGTCCAGCTTGGCATTGGTCAGGCGGTTGGCGGCGGCTTCGGCAAAGTGGAAGGGGATAAAGACCGTCCCTTTGCCCATGCGCCGGCTGACCTTGACCCGTGCGGTGATCTCGCCCCGGCGGGAGGTGACCGTTGCCATGGTTCCGTCGGCAAGGCCCAGGGCCTTGGCATCGCTTCCCTCCATCTCCACGAAGCATTCCGGTGAGCGTTCGTTGAGCCCCTTGGATTTTCGGGTCATGGTGCCGGTGTGGTAGTGGTAGAGGACCCGTCCGGTGGTCAGGGCCAGGGGGTAGTCCTCATCGGTGACCTCGGCAGGCGGTGTCCAGGCGATGGCGTGGAAGGTGCCTTTGCCCTTGGCAAAGGTGCCCACGTGGAGCCGGGGCGTGCCGGGGTGGTCGGCCGTGGGGCAGGGCCAGGGGATGCCTTCGTCTTCAATGCGGGGGTAGGAGAGGCCGGAAAAGCTGGGGGTGACGGCGGCCAGCTCAGTAAAGATGGCTTCGGCTGAAGTGAACCCCATGTCGGTTCCCATGCGCCGGGCGATGTCGCAGACGATCTCCCAGTCCGTGGAGACCCCGTCGGGACCGTCCACGGCTTTTCGAACCCGCTGCACGCGTCGCTCGGTGTTGGTGAAGGTGCCTTCCTTTTCTGCAAAGCACAGGGCCGGCAGGACCACGTCGGCTGCCCGGGCGGTTTCGGACATGAAGATGTCCTGAACCACGAGGAACTCCAGGCTGCTGAAGCCTTTTTCCGTGTGGTTGAGGTCGGCTTCGGAGACCAGGGGGTTCTCGCCGATGACGTAAAGGGCCTTGAGTTTTCCGTTGATGGCCGCATCCACCATGTCTGTGGCGGTGAGGCCGGGGGTGCGGGAGAGGCCGGTAACGCCCCAGGCTTTTTCCATGGTTTGGGCATGGGCCTCTTCATGGACCTTTCTGTAGCCGGGGTAGACGTCGGGCAGGCCCCCCATGTCGCAGGCGCCCTGGACGTTGTTCTGTCCGCGCAGGGGGTTGACCCCGCCGCCTTCGATGCCCACGTTGCCGCAGACCATGGCCAGGTTGGCCAGGGCTTTCACGGCATCGGTGCCGTTGATGTGCTGGGTGATGCCCATGCAGTACAGGATGGACCCCTTTTCCGCTCCGGCGTAGAGCCGCGCCGCGGCAATCAGGGTCTCTTCGGGGATGCCAGTGATTTTGCGTACGTACCCGGGCGTGAAGGGGGCCACGGATTTTGCCATGGCGTCAAAGCCTTCGGTGCGTTCCAGGATATAGCGTTTGTCCTGAAGCCCTTCTTCAAGGATCACGTGGATCATCCCGTTGATCCAGGCAATATCGCCACCGGGCCTGGGGGCCATCTTGAGGTGGGCGTGCTTTTTCAGGGTGATTTCCCGGGGGTCTGCCACGATGAGCTTTTTCCCGCCGAACTTGGCGGCCCGTTTGATGGCCGCTGAGATGACGGGGTGGGTCTCCGTGGTGTTGGAGCCCGTTACAAGGATGACATCCGCCTTCTCGATATCCGAGATGGGGTTTGTCATGGCACCGCTGCCGAAGGAGGCGGCCAGACCGGCCACCGTGGAGCTGTGTCACAACCGTGCGCAGTGATCGACGTTGTTTGTTTTCAGCACCGTGCGGGTGAATTTCTGGGCCACGTAGTTCTCTTCGTTGGTGACACGGGCCGAAGTGAGGACCCCCACGGCATCGGCATGGACGCCTGCGATTTCTTTGAGGCGTCGGGCCGTAAGGTCCAGGGCCTCCCCCCAGGAGGCTTCCCGGAACGAGCCGTTCTCTTTGATGAGGGGGGTGGTGAGACGGCGATCCGAAGCGATGAAGTCAAACGCGTAGCGTCCTTTGACGCAGAGGCTCCCGAAGTTGGGGGCGGCCTCTTCGCAGCCGGAGACATGCCAGACCCTGTTGCTTTTGACATGCAGGTTCATCTGGCAGCCCACCCCGCAGTAGGAGCAGGTGGTCCTGACGGGCTCGGTTTCGGAGATGCGCGGCACCATGCGGGCGTCCCTGGGGACCAGGGCCGCCACGGGACAGACCTGGACGCACTCACCGCAGAACACGCAGTCCGAATCCTTCAGGGGCAGATCGCCCTTGGTGATGATTTTGGTCTGGGCGCCCCGGTAGCCGAAGTCGATGGCTTCGTTAACCTGGACCTCGTTGCAGACCTGGACACAGCGCCCGCAGAGGATACACTTTGAAAAATCCCGGAGGATGAACGGGTTCACCGCCTCCATGGGGTAGGTGACGCCGGTGTCTTTGAATGAGGCGCCTTTGACCTTGTAACGGAAGGCGAGTTCCTGGAGACGGCAGCTGCCGGAGGAGGGACAGACCAGGCAGTCGTCGTGACGTCCCGAGGAGAGCATCAGCTCAATGGTCATGCGCCGGGAGCGGATGATCTCGGGGGTCTCGGTGCGTACCGTCATTCCGTCTTCCACCGGGACGGTGCAGGCGGTGAGGAGGGTACGGGCACCCGCCACGTCCACCATGCAGATCCGACAGGCCCCGGTGGGCATACTCCCCTTGAGGTGGCAGAGGGTGGGGATATCAATGTGGTTACGCTTTGCAACGTCCAGAATGGTTTCCCCATCGGTAAAGGGAAGGCTTTTGTCGTCGATGACGATTCTCTTCTCTTTGTGTTCCATCTCCAAAATCTCACCTTCTGTTATGCATTAGTCGATGGCGTCAAAGGGGCATTTGTCGTAGCAGCTCATGCACTGCACGCATTTGCCTGTATCAATGACGGCCACCTCTTTTTTCTGCCAGGCAATGGCGTCGGCCGGGCAGGCTTTGTAACAGAGACCGCATTTCTTGCATTTGTCGGGGTCCACGGTGAACTTGAGGAGGGCCTGGCAGGTTTTGGCCGGGCAGCGTTTTTCGAAGATGTGGGCCTTGTACTCGTCCATGAAGAAACGCATGGTGGAGAGCACGGGGTTGGCGGCGGTCTGGCCGAGGCCGCAGAGGGCCGAGTTGCTGGCCACTTCGCTGAGCTCTTCCAGGGACTTGAGGTCGCTCTCCTCTCCTTTACCTTCGCAGATTCTTTCTAAGATCTCAAGGATCCGGCGGGTGCCCTCCCGGCAGGGGGTGCACTTGCCGCAGGACTCCTCCTGGATGAAATCCATGAAGAAGCGGGCCATGTCCACCATGCAGGTGCGGTCGTCCATGACGATGGCGCCGCCGGAACCCATGATGGCACCGACCTTGGCGATCTCTTCATAGTCGATGGGGGTGTCCAGGTGCTGTTCGGGAACACATCCGCCGGAGGGGCCTCCCAGCTGCACCGCCTTGAACTTTCGTTTTTTGGGGATGCCGCCGCCTATATCGTAGACCAGGGTGCGGATGGGAAGGCCCATGGGCACCTCCACGAGGCCGATGTTGTTGACATCGCCGGAGAGGGCAAACACCTTGGTCCCCTTGCTTTTTTCCGTCCCCACCGAGGCGTACCATTCGCCGCCCTTGAGGATGATCTGGGGCACGTTGGCAAAGGTCTCCACGTTGTTCAGGATCGTGGGCTTGTCCCAGAGGCCTTTCTGGGCGGGGAAGGGGGGACGGGGCCTCGGCATGCCGCGCTTGCCTTCAATGGAGCGCATGAGGGCGGTCTCTTCGCCGCAGACAAAGGCGCCTGCGCCCTGGTAGATCTCGATGTCGAAGTTGAAGCCCGACCCCAGGATGTCGTCGCCCAGCAGGCCGTACTCTTTGGCCTGGGCAATGGCGATTTCAAGGCGGCGGATGGCCAGCTGGTATTCGGTGCGGCAGTAGATGTAGCCTTTGGTGGCGCCGATGGCCTTGGCCGCGATGGTCATCCCTTCAAGGACCACGTGGGGGTCGGATTCCAGGATGCTTCGGTCCATGAAGGCGCCGGGGTCCCCTTCGTCGGCGTTGCAGAGGACGTATTTTTCATCCCCGATGCTGGAGTGGGCGAATTTCCATTTGAGGCCCGTGGGGAAACCGGCACCACCGCGGCCCCTGAGGCCTGAGGAGAGCATCTCTTCGATGATCTCTTCGGATTTCATTTCATTTAAGGCCTTGGCCGATCCGAAGTAGCCTTCCCGGGCGATGTACTCGTCGATGACCTCCGGGTCGATGGCCCCTTTGTTTTTCATGGCCCGGTAGACCTGATTGGAGAAGAACGGGATGTCGTCGATATGGGGGATCTTCTCTTTGCTCATGTGCTCTTTGAAGAAGAGACGGGGGACGGGGCGGCCTTTGAGGAAGTGCTCCTCCACCAGTTCTGGAACATCGTCAACGGACAGTTTCTGGTAAAAAATGCCTTCGGGCTGAACCAGCATCACGGGGCCCACGGCGCAGAAGCCGTTGCAGCCGGTCTCCACCACTTTTATTTCATCTGCGAGCCCGCGGTTGATCAGCTCGGCGTTGAGCGCTTCCTGGAAAGGCTTGCTGCCGGTGGCGTGGCATCCCGTGCCGCCGCACAGCATCAGCTGCATTCTTGTTTTACTCATCTCTTTCTCCTGGGTTGGAATCGCTTGTAAAGGCTTCGAAGGCCGCCTGGCTGTCAGCCTTCACGGTATGGATGACATGTGTGTCATGCTGTTTAATGGGTGTGGCCTGTCCGGTGCCGGATTCCGCATCGGCAGGCCCGTGGCCACGGCGTGTTTACTGGTATTCCTCCAGGATGCCCGTGACATCTTTGGGATCGACGTTGCCGTGTATGTCCTCATTGACGATCATGACCGGGGCCAGGCCGCAGGCACCCAGGCAGCGGACGCCCTCCAGGGTGAAGCGGCGGTCCTCCATGGTCTCGCCTTCGGACAGGCCGTATTTGTTGCCGATGTGGTTCATGACCTCTTTGATGCCCTTGACATAACAGGCCGTGCCGGTGCAGGCCTTGATGATGTTTCGTCCTTTGGGCTTCAGAGAGAAAAGTGAGTAAAAGGTTGCCACACCGAAGACCTGGCTTGACGCCAGTCCCAGGCCCTGGGCGATGTAATCAAGAAGGATGGGGGGAAGGTAGCCGACGGTATCCTGACAAAGGCGCAGGACAGTGATGAGCGAACCGGGAACGGCGCTGTTTTCATCAATGATGGTGTCGATGCGGGGCCACATCTCAGCGGTGATATCCGGATGCTCGGGATGGTGATCCATAGCCATGGGCAAGTCTCCAAGCCGAAGAACCGTGCTCTTCGATTACGTGTGATTTAGTAGGGTTGTCGTATCGTGACTGTGGTTTATGACATGAACGCTGTTTAGGGCATTCGGTGTCATTGATTATGTATCATTAAAGATGAATAATTGCTTGCCGGGGAGAATGCAAGGGAAAATTCGAATTGGCATTAGAAATTGAATACCTTCCAGGTAATTACTTTCCATTGACAGTGGTAGGTCAATGAAATATAGCATGAAAGGTCATTCTTCAGGATTTGCTGCATCTAACCGTCTTTTTTTTCGCTCTATTTGTGACCGATTCGATGATCATGCCAGGGGGGATTTTTTCCTCTGTGCCGGTTTGACCTTGACATCCGTTTCAGGGTAGAACGGCGTTTAATGTGGACATCCCGGTTTATCGGGGTGGCCGCCACGACAGATCAACCGGGGTCGAAAGATGAAACTTGCTGATATCGTCAATGTGCTGGATGCCAAGCTGCTTGCAGGAGAGCAGCATCTGGACAGGGAGTTTGAGATCTGCAGAGGCAGCGACCTCATGAGCGACATCCTGGCCTATTTTGCCGATGGGGGCGTTGTGCTGACGGGTCTTCCCACCTTGCAGGCGGTGCGCACCGCTGCGGTCTCCGGTGTGGGCGGGCTTGTGTTTGTCCGTGGCAAGCAGCCATCTGGGGACGTGGTTGCCCTTGCTCGCAAAGAGGAAATTCCCTTGATGATGACCAGCCTTTCCATGTTCGTGGCCTGTGGCAGGCTTTACTCCAGCGGCATGGCGGGTCACAACGGGGAGCGGTAGATCACCGGTACCAGGGGGCAAGGCACAGGGCCTGTTTCAGAACGGGCTGCCCGCCTTGTCCCTGCACGTGGTTCCAGGGTGTGTGTCATAGATGAAGGCTTTTTTGGAGTTGTGCAACTATGGATCGACTCAGGCGGACCTATCCGGTGCGGCATGGGGATTTTAACCACGCCGGCGAAGCGTCCATTCATGTGAAGAACACGTTGAAGTCTCTGAATTTTCGCCCGGAGCTGGTCAGGCGGGTCTCCATCTGCGGCTACGAGGCGGAGATGAACCTGGTGATGCACGGGGGCGACGGGGTGTTGTCGGTGGTGATCTCTCCCCAGGAAATCCGGCTGGATGTGGAAGATTCGGGGCCGGGGATCGAGAACACCGAGCTGGCCATGCAGGAGGGATACTCCACGGCCAGTGACGAGTATCGTGAGATGGGATTCGGCGCAGGTATGGGGCTGCCCAACATGAGGCGGAACTCCGATGACCTTGTGGTGGACTCTTCCCCGGGACAGGGTACGGCGGTGACCATGCGGTTCACCGTCGGCGGAGGGGGATGATGCACATCGAACATGACGGGGCCGGCTGCTACGTCAGCTTCGATACGGCGTTGTGCGACGGGTGCACGCGGTGCGTCAGGGGGTGCCCCACCAAGGCCCTGCGCGTTCGGAAAGGCAAGGTCGTACACAAGCAGGAGGCGTGCATCGGGTGCGGCAACTGTCTGCGCATCTGCCCCATGGGCGTCGTGCGTGCCGCCACCACCGAGCTGTCCCAACTGAAAAAGAGCCGCATCTCTGTGGCCCTGGTGACTCCCATTCTTTACGCCCAGTTTCCCGGCGTCCTCCCCAAAGACATCTTAAAAGGCCTCAAGCGCCTGGGATTCCATCATACCGTGGACATGTCCTATTTTTTTGAGATGTTCCAGTTTGCCACGGAAGAGTTTATCCGCCAGAACCGCCGGACCCAAGAGGCCCCCTGGCCCCTGATTTCGCCCGTCTGCCCCGTGGTGCTGCGATTGATCCAGACCCGGTTCCCGAGCCTTATTCCCCACATTCACCCCATCAAGCGGCCCGTGGCTCTCATGGCCAAGAAGGTGACCCGCATCCTGAGCAAGCACTACGGGGTCAACGAGGGCTTTATCAGCATGGTCTACATCAACCCCTGTCCCACCAAAAAAGGGGACAACCCCTCTACGCCGGATCAGAGCTTTACCAATGGCGGCCCATACGCTATGGGTATTTGTGATATCTATTCCCGGTTGGCCAAGGAGGTGGAGCATGTGCGAAACATCGAGGCCATCCCCATGGCCTTTGCCAGCTACGAATTTGAGCAGTGCACCTCAGGGGACGGCCTTCTCTGGGGCATGAGCGGCGGAGAAACCGTTGCCTCCGATATTGAAAAATCCCTGTCCGTTTCCGGTCTTGACGAAACGGTGAGCATGCTTGAGAAAATCGAGATGGGACTCTTCCGCGATACGGAGTATATCGAGCTTCGTGCCTGCACCGAAGGGTGCCTCGGCGGGGCCCTGACGGCCATCGACAAGTACCTTGCAAAGAGTGCCAGCCAGCGGATGATCACCCTTCTGGGCACGGGCAAGCGCCTCAACCGGGATCGCATCAACCGGCTTTACGAAAAAGAGTGGTTTTTTTCCAAGCGGGCGGAGCAGGGCGGCTTTGAAGGCGATGGGTTTGCAAGCACCCCCTTTACCATTGAAGAGATGCGAAAAATCGACGGGCTGATCCAGCTGATCAACGGCCGGGACTGCGCCGCCTGCGGTGCCCCGGACTGTCGCACCTTTGCCGAGGACGTGGTGCGTGGAGAGGCCCCCGTGGAAGCCTGCCTGCTCCTTCGGGCCAGGGGGCTGTCCGGGGAACAGGTGATGACATTTATCAACAGCAAGGAGTGCGGGCATGCGTGTCAGGGACTTGGTTGAACGATACGGCCTGGAAGTGGAAGCCGGAGAAACAGGGCTGGACCGGGAAGTCCGGTTCGGGTACTGCGGAGATCTTTTAAGTGAAGTGATTGCCCATGCGGGCCAGGCCTCGGTCTGGATTACCGTGCAGGGGCACCAGAATATCGTGGCCGTGGCCGTTCTCCGCGAGTTTGCGGCGGTGGTCATCGCCTCGGGGAACCGCCCCGACAAAGAGACCTGCGCCAAGGCAGAAGCCGAAGGCATTCCACTTCTCACCTGGAAGGGCAATGCCTATGAGCTGGCCGGTCAACTCTACGGCGAGGGGCTCGGCTGCCCATGAAGCGCCTTACCGCCGACCTGCATATCCACACCTGCCTGTCGCCCTGCGGGGATCTCTCCATGGACCCCAGACGGGTGGTGGAGATGGCCCTTGGGGCCGGTCTCGACCTCATCGCCGTTTGTGACCACAACAGCACGGGCAACTGTGCTGCCGTGATGCAGGCCGCCGAAGGGTGTGCCCTTTGTGTCCTTCCCGGGTGCGAGCTCTGTACGGCCGAAGAGATTCATGTGGTGGCGCTCTTTGAAACCCTGACGGCGGCCCGAGACTTTCAGGGGTACATAGATGCCCACCTGGCGGGGAGCAACACCCCGGAGGTGTTCGGGTACCAGATCGAAGCCGATGCCGACGGCCAGTTTACGGCAGAGTGCACCGATTTTCTCATCGGCGCCCTGGACCAGGGGGTGAACGAGGTGGTGGCGGCGGTGCGGCACACGGGAGGGCTTGTGATCTGTGCCCATATTGATCGCCCCAGCTTTTCCGTGATTTCCCAGCTTGGCTTTATGCCGCCGGATCTTGTCCCCGATGCCGTGGAGGTGACCCTGGCCGGCATCCACGGAGACTTTCCCTTGTCCCATGCCGCCGGGTTCCCGGTGATCACCGCCTCGGATGCTCATTTCCCCGAGGATGTGGGGCGCTGGACCACCCTGTTTGACATGGACGCGCCGGTGTTTGCCGAACTGGCCATGGCCCTTCGCGGCGAGGGCGGCCGTGGCGTTGCGGGGTATGGGGAGAACATCGCCTCCGGCTCTTCGAGGAGGACGGCGTGAAGGAAATTTCCCTGCATATCCTGGACGTGGTGGAAAACGGCATCGCCGCAGAGGCAGACCTTATTACGCTCATCGTGGATGAAGCGGTGGATCGCAATGTGCTTTCCCTCACCATCTCAGACAACGGCAAAGGCCTGTCACCGGAACAGCAGGCCAAGGTGGCGGATCCCTTTTTCACCTCCCGCACCACCCGTCGTGTGGGCATGGGGCTTTCGCTCCTGAAGGCGGCTGCCGAACGGTGTGGCGGTGGGTTTTCCTTTACATCCGAAGAAGGAAAAGGCTCCCGGGTCTTCTGCTCTTTTTTGCATGACCATATCGATCGGGCCCCTTTGGGGGATATGGCCATGACCATGGAGGTGCTCATGGCAGGGTACCCGGAGGTGGATTTTCTCTATTGCCATCTGTACAATGGGCGTGAATTTGAGTTTGACACCCGAAAGATCCGACAGGAACTCGAAGGGGTTCCCTTAAGCGAGCCCGCCGTGCTCAGGCACCTGAAAGCGGGCATCGAAGAAGAGTTGGAAAAGATCAGGACGTAGAAGATAGGTGATAGGTGATGGAAAAAAACGGGCACGTCCACCATGTGGCCCCATCACCCATGACCTATATTCTATGACCTATGTCCCAAATAACCTGACTTATCTATAACCCCCGATTATCCGATGGGAAGGAGACGTTGATATGGCAAAGCTCTCTGTGGCAGATCTCAAAGCACTTAAAGAAAAGGTAGCCAAAGATATTTCACTCCGTGAGGGAAAGGCCAGGGTGCTTGTGACCGTTCACATGGGGACCTGCGGCATCGCATCCGGTGCCCGGGCCGTCATGGACGCTCTGATGGAAGAGATGGAAGCTGCGGATCGCAGCGATATTCGCGTGATGGCCGCGGGCTGCCTGGGCATGTGCAGCAGCGAGCCCAATGTGACCGTGGAGATCGACGGCGAGCCCCCTGTGGCGTATCAGTTTATGGATGCCAACAAGATGCGCCAGGTGTTCAAGCGCCACGTTATTCTGGGGGAGGTGCAGCCCGATTTCGCCATGGCGACCATGTAGCCCCAGGGCATGGGTGCCTGCGGCAGCCGGAGGTCTTGCGCAGCAGTTTTGGAAGACCCGTCATTAAGGCGGCAGGGCCGAGTGGGCCCCTGTCGCCTTTTTTTGGGTGTCTGAACAAAGATTTTCCATGGTGCTGCCTGTCCCTTGTGTGAGATGATGCGATATATGATTGACGGGGACGTGCCTTTGGACTCAACCCGGAGGAGACAAACAAGGTGCCGGGCAAGACAAGAGGAGAAACGGACGCGATGAATATCATTGAAAAATCACTGGCCATTGCACTGACCGCATACAGCGGTCGGCAGGATCAGGCCGGAGGGCCTCCATTCTTCATCCCCTTCGGGTCATGGCGAGGATGACCACGGAGGATGAAATGGCCGCAGCCCTTCTTCATCAGGTGGTTGAAGGGTCGACATATACGTCAAAGGGCCTGATGGAGGCAGGGATTCCCTCCCATGTGGTGGGGGCCGTGGAGTGCCTCAGCCGGGTGGAAGGGGAAAGCGACGAGAATTTCATTTCCCGGGTCCAGTCCAACCCCCTGGCCACGGCCGTCATGATCGCCGACCTGAAGGACCACATGGATCTTCAGAGGTTCAACCGCCTGGGGGATGAGGAACTTGCCCATGTGGCCGGGTATCACAAGGCCTGGAAGCAGCTCACCCAGTCATAAGGGACCGCAATCCACCAGGCTGTTGACCTGGCAGCGACCCCCTGCCGACCATTGAAAATGACCCTTTCAATGGTCGCCCCACCCCTTTCCCCCATCGTCAGAATTCTTCTTTGGTTTTTCAATGTGCCAGTGTTCCAGATCCGTTCCATAAACTTAAAGCCCATTCGGCCTGCCTGGGCGGCTGCGCCCAAAAACATTCAGGCTGTGCGGTTCATCAGCTCTTCAAGGATGGTATGAGAACACCGCTGGTGACCCTTTATCTGTACGATGGAGCGCAGCGACTCTATCACCTATGACCTACCACCTGTTTTCTATGGCCTTCTTTTCCCTATTTCATCTTGTAGGTAAAGGCGATCATCATCTGGTTTCTGTCTTCCATCTGCAGGGCTGCCTCAAGGCCGGCGCAATCGAGGTTTGCATTGATGGCCTCTTTGGTCATGCGGATCCCCATGGGATTTTTCTCACCCATGATGGTGGCCAGCTCCATGGCGGTATCTATCATGGACTCTTTGGGGACCACCCGGGAGGCAAAACCCAGGGAAAGGGCGGTGGTGGCGTCCATCCAGTTGCCGGTGAGAAGGTACTCATAGGCCCTTCCTGCCCCGATGAGCCGGGGCAGGAAATAGCTTGAGGCCATGTCCGCCCCGCCCAGGCCGATGTTGATGTAGGCTGCTGAGAACCGGGCATTTTCACAGAGTATCCGGATGTCCGAGGCCATGGCCAGGGAAAAGCCGATGCCCGCGGCCGCCCCGTGAACGCAGGTGATGATGGGCTGGGGGATGCGGCGCATGGCAAGGAACAACCGGCTCATGCGGGCCTGGGCGTCGTAGGCTTTGACAGGGCTCATCTTGAAGATTTCCGGGGCGTAGGCCGCGGTGTCGAGGCCCGCGCAAAAACCCCTGGACTCTCCTCCGTCGATGATGATGGCCGTGGTCTCCTCATCGTATCGGCGTTCCGCTAAAAAGGCCTCAAAGGCCAGGACCATCTCCAGGTCAAAGGCGTTGTATTTGTCCGGCCTGTTCAGGGTAAGGCGGCCGATGCGTCCTTCTTTTCTATAGATAAATGGCTTCATGGGGGCTCTCCTTTCTGGGGTCGTTTGATACATCGAGAAAAACCAGGCTCACAGGGTCAAAGCGCATTCGCAACCAGCTTTCAAGGTGGCTCACCTTGCCGCCGGAGGCAGCCAAGTTAAAGATGCCTCCGGCGGCCCTGCCGGGGGCCAAACTTTTAAAAAGTTTGACAAACAGGTCTTAAGCAAGCCTTCCCAGGCTCCGCCGAAATAATTTCCATTTTTTCACATTAGAAAAGTTTTTTGCGGAGCTTTTTTTTCAAAAAAGCGACCCGCCGGAGGCAAACTGAATAGTTACAAAAAGCTTAATAAACAGGTTTTAAAAACAGATTCGGCTTAATCTGAATCAATAGCGAATGTGATTTTCCCTGAGGAACGAAGGGAAAAGCGCATTCGCAACCAGCTTTCGAGGTGGCACACCTCGCCGCCGGAGGCATTGTTTTTACTGAGTCCTCTTGATCCTGCGATTCATCCGAACGTTAACCATAGAAGGCCTTCTTTTTTAGTCCGTAAAACAATCCACCTCGGTTTGAAGGCTCAGGGGCGGCTGGGCCAGGGTCACCGACAGCGGCCCGATTTTCGGGAGTTCGTGGCTGAAATAGTAGCGTCCCACAGCCAGCTTTCCTTCGTAGAAGGCGCGGTCTGACTTCCGGATGGTTTGCGCGGCGAGTTTTTCGGAGGCGACCGCCATCTGGGCCAGCCATTGCCAGGCGACGGTCACAAGGCCGAAGAGCTCAAGGTAGAGGGTGGCGTTGGCAAGGAAGGCCTCCGGACCTTTTTCCATGGCCACGTTCCCCAGGGTCATGGTGGTGGCGGCCAGAGTGTCTCTGGCCTCGGCCAGGGCTTTGGTCATCGCCCGGAGCTCAGGGTGGCCCTTGGCCTTTTCCATGGTGCTCTCCATCTCCCGGTCGAGAAGCTGAAGGGCCTTGCCGTTATTCATCACCACCTTTCTGCCAAGAAGGTCCATGCCTTGGATGCCCGTGGTCCCTTCGTGGATGGCGTGGATCCGCATGTCCCTGAAGTGCTGCTCCACGGGGAAATCTTCGCAGTACCCGTACCCTCCGAAGCACTGGATGCTTGCGCTGGTGGAGAGGATGCCCATTTCAGCGGGGAAGGTCTTGGCCACGGGGGTGAGGAGCTCCAGAAGGAGTTTGCAGTCGGCTTGTTCTTCATCGGGTGCAGAGTGCATGCGGTCCTCGTACCGGCTGCATTGAAGGATGAGGGAGAGGGCCCCTTCGGAGACGGCACGCTGGAACAGGAGCATGCGTTTGACATCTTGGTGTTCGATGATGGGGATGGGCGCTCCCCCGGGGCCGTCGGTGAGGCGGCGGCCCTGTCTGCGGTTTTTGGCGTAGTCGAGGGAGGCATGGTAGGCCGCCGTGGCAATGGCCGTGGCCCCTATGCCAACCTCCAGCCGGGCTCCGTTCATCATCTGGAACATATAGGAGAGGCCCCGGTTGGGTTCGCCCACGAGGTGCCCCGTGCAGTCGTCCTTGTCGCCCAGGGAGAGGGCGGTGATGGGCGCCCCCCGGTATCCCATTTTGTGGAAGACCTGGGTGACGGTGACATCGTTTGACACGAGCTCGTCCTTGCCGTTTTTCCTCAGCTTGGGCACGGCAAACAGGGAGATCCCCTTGACGCCCGCCGGGGCACCGTCGATGCGGGCCAGCATGAGGTGCACCACGTTGTCCACCCCGTCATGGTCCCCCGCGGAGATGAAAATTTTTTCTCCCTTGATGCGGTAGGTGCCGTCTGCCTGCGGGGTGGCGGCGGTGGTGAGGTCGCCCAGGGAGGTCCCTGCTTCAGGTTCGGTGAGGGCCATGGTGCCCTGCCATCGTCCCTCCAGCATGGGGAGGAGAAATTGTTTGTGTAAGTCCTCCGAGCCAAAGGTGAAGATAAGATTTGCCGCGCCCGTGGTGAGCCCGGAGTACACAGACGCCGAATAGTTGGCCGAGGCGAACACAAAGCAGACCGCATGCAGCAGGCTTGGCGGCATGTTGTCCCCGCCCCACTCTTCGGGGAAAATGGCAGAAATCCAGCCGTCTTTTCCCAGGGTGGCGAGGATGGATCGCACATCTTTGTGCACGGCAACGGTGCCGTTTATCAGCTCAGGCGGGTTTCGGTCCATCTCTTCGAAGATGGGATGCAGGGCCTTTTTGGCAAAATCAAAGGCGGCATCCAGGACCATGTCCATGGATTTGCGGGAGTGTCCGTTGACGGGGGAGCCCGGGGGAAGGGACTCCGTGCCCACAACCTCGTGGAGGGTGAATTTCAGGTTGCGCATACTCATGAATTTGTCTGCCATGATGAGCCTCTGTGTCTTGGGTTGATTTTCTCCGGTAGAACTCCGGCGGCATGGTCGTGAAGAGCAACTTGTATGCCAGTTTCAAGAGCTCCTGTTTTGGGGCACAGTGTGATTCCGTCTGGTGAATATCCGCGATATGTAGTAGTCCTTTTCTTTGGTATGTAGAACATCCACTGTATTTCGCGGGAGCGCCCATGACACAGGACGAGAGCAGACTGATTCGGGATATCACCCAGTGCCTTTACAGCAGCCTTGAGATCGAAAAATCGCTGCATGAAACCCTCCTTTTACTCAAAGAGTATTTGCCCCTGGATCTGGTCCACGTGTTTGTGCTGGACACCTCCGCCCAGACCTTGCGGTACCTTGCCGAAGCCACGGTGAAGCGCGGGACCCTCATTGACGAGAGGATTCAGCTCTCCTGGGACCATTTCAAAGAGATCCGGGACTAGGCCCACGGGGACGTCCGGATTCTGGAGAGTTCGGAGAGCCCGATGCTCAAGAGTATCCACGCCCATTTCCTCGGTCATGTGGAAAAGCCGCTGTATTCGAGGAAAAATGATTTTTCCGTCATGACCATGGGCTTTGATATCGTTCCGCCCCTGGTGGGAGGGTTTGGGATGGTTGTGGGTGGAGACCACGCCTACGGGGCCTCACACCTCAACTGGATAAACCTCATCCGGCGCCCCTTGATCGGTGCGGTGCTGAACCTTCTGCACCACCGGGACCTGGTGTGCGAGAACGAGCGCCTCTCCTCCGAAAAAAAGCAGCTGGAGCATCGCCTGGGCCATGACGGTGACGGTCGGATCATCGGCACCGATTCCGGGCTCAGGGAGGTGTCGGCCATGATCCATCAGGTGGCGACCCTGGACAGTCCTGTCCTGATCCTTGGAGAGACCGGTACCGGAAAAGAGGTGGTGGCCAATGCCATCCACAGGGCTTCCGGGCGGAGCAAGGGCCCCATGATCCGCGTGAACTGCGGTGCCATTGCCGAAGGCCTTTTGGACAGCGAGCTTTTTGGCCACGAGAAAGGGGCATTCACCGGAGCCACCCGCCTGAAACGAGGCTATTTCGAGCAGGCCGATGGGGGCACCATTTTTCTGGATGAGATCGGGGAACTCCCCCCGGCTGCCCAGGTCAAGCTGCTGAGGGTGCTTCAGACCCTGGAGTTCAATCGGGTGGGGGGCAGCTGGCCTGTGTCCGTTGATGTGCGCGTGGTGGTGGCCACCAACCGGGACCTTTTTGCCATGGTCAAAGAGAAGCGCTTCCGTGAGGATCTCTGGTTCCGACTCAACGTTTTTCCCATCCGGGTGCCGCCCCTGAGGGCCAGGATGCAGGATATTTCTGCCCTGGCCTCGTATTTCGTGGGCCGAAAGTCGCGGGAACTGAACATGGAGCCTCCCCCCGAGGTCACCGATTCGGCCGTGCGCCAGCTCACCGCCTACGACTGGCCCGGCAACATCCGGGAACTCCAGAATGTCATCGAACGAGCCCTCATCATCGGCAGGGGACGCCACCTCTCCTTTGACAACCTCCTCTGGGAGCCCGGGGCGGCTTCGGACAGTGCCGTGTCCGGGGCTACCGCCGAAGGCTTCCCCTCCATGGACCAGGCGGTGACGGATCACATCCGGGCCGCATTGTCCCTGGCCGGGTGCAAGGTGGAAGGCCCGGGAGGGGCCGCAGAGCTCCTTGGGATGAACCCGTCCACCCTGAGGAGCCGGATGAAGAAACTGGGGGTGGGGGTAAAACAGGTATTAGATAAGACAGGTCATAGGTGATAGGGGAATTCTGGTTTCTGGCCCTTGGTATCATGGGGCTGCGCGTGGCCTGCACCGCCCGAGGACAGATAACGGAATGAGTACGCGGAAAGATCGCAAGAATTGCAAATGAGATCGCAACAATTGAAAAGACACACGGGGTGTTGATGCCTATCGTAGCCGCATGTCGGGAGACACATCTATCGGATGTTTCCCATGGGTTGCACCTTAAAAGGAGTAAGGCATCATGTATCATCCCAGGTTCAAAGGCGATCACTACGGCATGGGGCTCAGATTCGGCGGGCTTCTGAAAAAAAACGGCATTGCACTTTTCGGTATGACAGAACTTGACGAGGTCCAGCGTGGCTACGGCATGGCGTCCGAAAACATCGTCAGAAAGTTTTTCCCGGGTGCGTGCGAAGAGATGCGGGGCCTGGCAGATGGCCTGGGCGTTTCCTATGAGACCTTTTCAGCGTGGCTCCTGTGCATCAGTGTTTGCCTGGAGGTTCAGGGATGCTCCATGATCGCCTGCAAAAGAGAGGGCCGCGTCGTGTTCGGGAGGAACAACGATCTTCCCCCGGTATTTCGAAAAATGAGCAGCAGCGCCTTGTACGCGCCGTCGGGTGGGTATGCCTTTATCGCCAACTCATCGGCCTTTGTGGGCGCCGAAGACGGCATCAACGAAAAAGGGCTGGCCGCGGGCATGACGTATGTGTGGGGCAGCGAGCTGAAAGCCGGTTTCAATTCCATGTTTTTCGTTCGTTATATCCTGGAACGATGCGCCACCGTGGCCGAGGGCCTGAAAGCCCTTGAGGAGATTCCCATGGGCGGCGCATACCACCTGATCCTGGCGGACAGGGACGACATGGCGCATGTGGAGTGCAGTCCGCAAAAGATGCGGGTCCATCGCGGGGAGGTGGCCGTTGCCACCAATCATTTTGTGTCCGAAGAGATGGCTCCCTGTGAAGAGACGAAGGACCTCTACCAATCCTACGCACGGTACAAGACGGCCTCCGATGCCGTGGGTGATGGCTCCCGTGCCGTAAGCGTCGACAATGTCAAAGGGCTTCTGGGCGGAAAGCGGGGGTTCATGTGCCAATACGAAAAAGCCCTTGCGTTTGATACGGTGTGGTCGTCAGTCTATGATCCGGCCAACAGGAAGGTGTACCGGGCAGAAGGGAACCCCTCAAGGTGCCGGTACAGGGAGGATGTTCGTTTTGAGAAGATATGTGCTTTTTAGCATGGTGATGCTTCTGGTTGCAGGCGTTGCGTATGCAAATGAGGTTGAAAATAAATTCATCCGGGCAGGGCTTGTGGACGTGCATCGTATTGACGAGACGATTCAGGTGGATCTGGTGAATTCCGATGCCGGCAAAAATTATTTCCGGGAAGATTTCTATGCCGGCCTCAAGGCGGCGTACCTGAGAAAAGAGGTTGCCGTCAAGCTTTCCAAAGCCCAGAAAGGGCTGAAGGCGCGTCACCCGGAGTACTCCCTGCTTATCCTTGATGCGGCGCGTCCAAGGAGCGTGTCACGGTTGATGTACGACAAAATGAAGGGGACGCGGTTCGAAAAATTCGTGGCAAACCCTGCCCGGGGCTCCATGCACAACTACGGCATTGCCGTGGATATTACCATCGTGGACGGCCGCGGCAACGAGCTGGACATGGGCTTTACCCCGTTTCGGAAGAGCAGGCTCCAACTCTGCGCCATGTTCGCCATGAAAAAGCTCGGACGCACCCTTTCCCCGGCGCAGCGCAACAATCGAAAACTCCTCGCCGATGTCATGGCGGGCGCGGGTTTTTTACCCCTTGCCTTTGAATGGTGGCATTTCAACGGCATGCCCAAGGCGGAAGCACGGGCCAGGTATCACATCATAGAGTAAGGCATAATAAAAGAGCCTCCGGCGGCAAGGTGTGCCACCTCGAAAGCAGGTAGCGACTGCGCTTTGCCCTTCGTTCCTCAGGGGAAATCGCATTCGACCCCTCCTGAGGTGGCTCCCCTCACGTTCCGTTTTTTTCAATTGCTTTTTTGAGGGCCCTTGCGGCCTTTTTCGGATCATCTGCGGCGACAATGGCTGAGACCACGGCGATGCCATCGGCCCCTGCCGTCATGACGCCAGCACCGTTTGACAGGCCGATGCCTCCGATGCCGACCAGGGGAATCCGTATGGCTTTACGCATCCGCCTTACCCCTTCAAGGCCCAAGGGCGGGGCGGTGTCCGTCTTGGTGGGGGTGGCAAACACGGGGCTGATGCCGATGTAGTCCCCCCCGTCCCTTTCTGCTGCGAGGGCATCTTCCTGGGATTCCGCAGAGATACCGATAAGGCTTCCCTCAGGAAGAAGGCATCTGGCATCGCGGATGTGCATGTCGCTCTGCCCGAGGTGGATCCCGGAGGCGCCCACGGCAAGGGCCACATCCACCCTGTCGTTGATGATCAGGGGAACCCCTTTTTGATCCAGCCATGCCTTTAGCGCGCGGGCCTGGTCGATGAACTCCCGGGTGGAACAGGCCTTTTCCCGGAGCTGGACGCAGGTCACCCCGCCGGAGACGGCCTTCTTGACGATTTCAAGGATGCTTCGTTCCTTTGCCAGGCCCCGGTCCGTTACCAGGTAGAGGGAGTAGTCCACGGGGCGGTTCATCGGGACAGCTTCCCTGTCTCTCCGGCAGTTTCGGCCGGGGGCAGGACGTCGATGTGGCATTCGCTTTTGAGTTCCTCGGGGGTGAGGGTGTACAAGGCGTCGAGGAGTGCGATCATAAAGCTTCCGGGGGCCGAGGCCTGTTCTCCTGCCCGTTGCCCGGCCAGCCCGAAAAAGGCCAGGGCGGAGCAGGCGGCGGTGAAGGGATCGGGGTCCACGGCCGCAAAGGCACCGGCAATGGCCGTGGCCGTGCAGCCCGTGCCCGTGACCTTAGCCATGAGGGGGTGACCGCCCAGGATCCGTGCCGTGCGGGTGCCGTCGGTGACGATGTCCTCCGGGCCGGTGATGGCGATGGTGACGCCCAGCTCCGTTGCAAGATCTGAGGCCATGTTGGCGGCATCTGCAACGGTATCCACGGCATCCACGCCGCGGGTTCCGGAGCCTTCCTGTTGCAGGGAGAGGATCTCTGAGGCGTTACCCCGGATGAGGGTAACGCCGGCCTCCCGGATGATGCGGGTGGCGGTGCGGGTCCGCAAGGTGGTGGCACCGGAGCCCACGGGGTCTAAGATAACGGGCGTTCCCATGGCACGGGCCCTGGCACCGGCCGTGATCATCGCCCGGATCCAGGGATCGCTCAGGGTGCCGATGTTGAGAACCAGGGCGCCTGCAAAGGAGACCATCTCCTCCACCTCGTTTTCCGCATGGGCCATTACCGGTGAGGCCCCTAAGGAGAGAAGGGCATTGGCCGTGTAGTTCATCACCACGTAATTGGTGATGTTGTGGACAAGGGGGTTGGATTCCCTGATTCGTGACAGATTCTCAGCTGCTTTTAGGGCAAGGTCATTCACAATGCTAATCCTTAAATACGATGGGTTGAAAAACGGCTGAGGAGGGCTTGAAAGGAGGGATGCTTCCCTCAAAAAAAAGATCGACGCTTTTCGCAATTCCCTTCGCCGGTATGATCCGGATCAGGTTCGACGGGTATGATCTCAGGCCTTAAGCCACCCCTGCGTGTGCGGCTTTTTTGAGGGCCGCATCGTGTGATGCCTGTTCATATAGGTTGGTCCGGCCCGGTTGTCAACTCATTCGCCCTTCATCACGGCTTCCCCCCTTGCCGCCGAAGTTATTCCGGTTAAAGCCAAGCGAATCCCATATGCCCTTCATCGTGTTTCTATAAGAATGAAATGGGCCTCTCCTGCATAAACGGATGGCATATGCCACACATCACGCGAATGCCCCGAGAACGATCGCATAATGGCTGCCTCAATGCATTTGCCATAGGATTTCAAGGTACCCCCACTTTGCCGGCGGAGACAGTCCGGTTAAAGATGTCTCCGCCGGCCAAACTTTTGATAAGTTTTTAAAAACAGATTCAGTTCAATCTGAATCAAAGGCGAATGTGATTTCCCCTGAGGAACGAAGGGGAAAGCGCATTCGCAACCTGCTTTCAAGGTGGCACACCTTGCCGCCGGAGGCTTCTTTTTGTTTTTTCCCTGAGCCTTTTGGGCCCCCCCTATACAATTGGATCATTTTGCAGCCGAGGGCAACGCGGTGCGGCTTGCCGTGACCCAGTTTTCCCCGGAGGCATTCTGGTGCAGCACCTCGTCCAGGGGGGTGCCCACGGAGCCCGACGGGGGTTTGATATCAAGGAGGCTTGCAAGGGTCGGGGCGATATCGTACGGGGTAACGGGCCGGGCGATGCGCTGGGCCGGGATGCCGTAGCCTGCGAAAAAGAGGGGGACATAGGTGTCGTAGGTCCAGGGCGAGCAGTGGATGGCGGCAATGTCCGTGGTGGTGTCCATTTCGTAGTAAAAGTACCAGAACTGGTCTGCGATCACATGGATGTTGCCGGAGCGTTTCCCATGGAAATTGTTTAAGATCGTCATGTTGGTGCGGGTGGGGGCAACGGCCCCTTTGAGCAGGTCGGTGCGGGTCAGGGCCCCGATGATCCCCGGGATGCGGGTGATTTCTTCTGCAAGTGTCGCTTCTACCCGGGCAACGCTGTACTCGGTTTTTCCGATCTCGTCTTCGTTGAGATAGACGTACGGGTGTTCGTAAAGCCGGATGACCGTTTCTGGAACGTTCAATCGCTTTTTCAGTGCCTTTGCCAAGGTGTCCTTGACGATGGTCGCAGAGGTGAGGCGGCCCACCTCAAAGCCCAAGCTTGCCATGTATTCTGGTGCTTCGCACATGCCGTGGTCGGAAGAGAGAATGATGAGCGTCCGGTCCAGGCCGACCTGCTCGTCCACATAGCGGAACAGGTCGGCAAGCAACTTGTCGACCCGAAGGATGTTGTCTTCTACCTCCAGGCTGGATGGACCGAACAGGTGGCCGATGTAATCGGTGACCGAGAAACTGACGGCCAGAAAGTCGGTGTGGGGGCCCTTGCCCAGTTTTTCTTCTTTGATGAGGGTCTTTGCAAAGTCTGCGGTCAGCTCATCCCCGAAGGGGGTGGCGATGAGGGAGGCATAGAAGTGCGGGGCGTTCCCCTTGACCGGGTGCGGGAAGGTCGTTCCCAGTCCGAACATGTCCACTTCAAAGGGGCGGTCGTCATCCTTTCCGAAGACGTAGGTGGATGGATCGTGCAGGAGCTCCCAGGCTTTGTCCTTGTATGTGTCGGCGTGTTTTTCTCCGTTCCACTTTGTAACCCAGTCGGGGTATGTTTTGTAGTAATAGCTGCTGCTGACAAAGGAGCCGTCGCCTTTGGAATACCAGAAGGCTTTGCCGGTGTGGCCCCCCGGGAGGATGGCGCCCCGGTCTTTGATGGAGACGCTGAACATCCTGGATCGGCTGTTGTTGGAGAGCATGAGCTCATCGCCGATGGTGGAGGACAGTATGTTCGTGGGGGCACGGCCCTCGCCTTGGGCAGGTTTTTTTCCGATGAGCGGGTAGCGATCATCCTCGCAATTGTAAATGACGCGTCCTTTGTCCTTGTCAAACCAGTTTCCGGCGACAATGCCGTTGTGGGCCGGGTACGTGCCGGTGAACAGGGCGGCATGGCCCACGGGTGTCTCGGTGTCGGCATGGCGGAAGTGGGCGTTGGTGTAATGGGTTCCCTGCTGCATCAGGTATTGCAGGCCCCCCTTGCCCAGGCGGTCTTTGTATCGCATGGGAAAATCGCCGCGCATCTGGTCGATGGTGATCTGGAGGACAAGGGCGGGTTTCCCCTTGGCCGTTTTTGCATCGGCCCCAGTGATCAAGACAAGCATCAGGAGCGGGAACATCCAAAAAATGAGTCGGTTTGCTTTCATGGGGGTGTCCTTTTCTTGGGTGGCGGGGTCTGGTGATGGGTCAAAGAGCCGAGGTGTCTGTGGCATGCCGTGGTGCCCGGGAAACGAAACATGTGGCGGTGTTTGTGGTTAGTGAGAGAAACATTGTTGTGTGTTGTGATGGGTGTATTTTTTTAGCAAAGGCATCCTGTTCTGTCAATGCATTGCGGGCAGGGCCGTGATACCGGGTGACAGCGCTTTCATGGAGGGCATCGGCATCTTTTGAGGTAGGTTTCTCACCGCAACTTGATTCTCAGGTTGTCCTCGGGTAAGATGTAACTCTGTTCAACCACAGGGATTTTGGCGGTACCTTTCGGGTGTGGCCTCCCTGGCATCGCGTGCCCATGTTTACTCCTTCTTATGTCTCGCCAGTGTTTCCCTTCAGGCGGGCGCGCACAGATATCCCCCCCGGGGCAACATACATGCTCCTTCATCGACGCCTCATTACGGCGCTTTTTCCTGTGCATGTGCCGTTTTTTCCGGACGTGCCCTTGGCCTTCGGGAAGGGACGGCTCCTGTTCGATCACCACCAACCAAGGAGATGATGCATGGATACGTCCACCTCGTATCTGGGAATGTCGATCAAGAACCCTATTATCGTGGGCAGTTCCGGATTGTCCGGCACCGTGGAAGGGGTCAGGCGCCTTGCAGAAAACGGTGCAGGGGCCGTGGTGCTGAAATCCCTTTTTCAGGAAGAGATCAACCTTGAAAGCGACAAGGTGATTCGGGACACCAAGGCCGCGGATGCCTCGGTTAAGTATTTTGACTACGATGGTCGAAAAAATCCCATTGAGTTTTACGGGTACAAGGTGCGTGAAGACAACCTGAACAGGTACACCACCTTGATCCGTGAGTCCAAGGCGGCCGTGGACATTCCCGTCATTGCCAGCATCAACTGCTATTCAGACTCCCTGGAGTGGATCGCCTTTGCCCGGGAGCTGGAGAGAGCCGGAGCCGATGCCCTTGAACTCAACATGTTTTTCCCCCCAACCCAGTTCAGCCAGGGTCGCAAGGACAAAGAGGAACTCTACTTTAAGATCATAGAAAAAATCCTGGGGGTCGTGACCATTCCGGTGGTACTCAAGATCTCCCACTATTTTACCGATCTCGGGCCGATGATCCAGAAACTCTCCCGCACGGGGGTTCACGGTCTGGTGCTCTTCAATCGGTTTTTCAGCCCCGGGGTGGACATTAAAAAGGTCGAAGTGGTTCCCTCTTATCTGTTCAGCACGCCCTCGGAGATGGCCCTGTCCCTTCGCTGGATCGCCATCATGGCCGAAAAGGTGGATTGCTCCCTGGTGGCCTCCACGGGTGTCCACGACGGCGAAGGGGTGGTCAAGCAGATCCTGGCCGGAGCCGACGTGGTGCAGGTGGTATCGACCCTCTACAAAAACGGGGTCAAGCACCTGGGGGTGATGATCGAGGAGCTGGAGACGTGGATGGGCAGCAAAGGGATACAAACCATCGCCGATTTTAGAGGGCGGCTTTCCCAGGAGAAGAGCAGCGACCCATCGGTCTACGAGCGGGCCCAGTTTATGAAGTACTACGCGGATAAGAAACGGCTGACCGTGAGGTAAGGGTCGGTACAAAACATACAATAGCGATGCCGCCAGCCTGGCGGGCATCGGTGTGTGGTTGGGGATTCTATCTGCCAAAAGGGCTGAACACGGGGGAAATTGAGGAAAGATCGGTTGCCTGACTGATCTGTGACCATGCGGGATGTGCGATTGCTACAGATTTCCTGTGGTTGCATGAACCTTCCAAAATCAGGGGACTTTTTCCTTGACCCCCGTGCATTGTTTGGCATACGCCATTTCTAAGATCAGGTTTTTTGTATTTAAAAAATGCGCAATACGAAATCCTGACGCATTGTTTTGATGCGTTCGTTAATTCATCAAACAGGAAGATGCGATATGCCAGACATTTTAGAGGTCGTAAAGAGCAGAGACCCTCACCAACCCGAGTTCCTCCAGGCCGTAACCGAGGTGGTGGAATCGGTGGCCCCCGTCCTTGAGCAGAACCCCGAGTATCGCAGGCACAATGTGCTGGAGCGCATTGTGGAGCCCGAGCGGGTGATCATGTTTCGTGTGCCCTGGGTGGACGACGACGGGCAGGTCCAGGTTAACCGTGCGTTCCGCGTCCAGATGAACAGTGCCATCGGTCCGTACAAGGGCGGGTGCAGGTTTCACCCCTCCGTGAACCTTGGTATTTTAAAATTCCTTGCCTTTGAACAGGTCTTTAAAAATGCCCTGACCACCCTGCCCATGGGCGGGGGAAAAGCCGGTTCCGACTTCGACCCCAAAGGCAAATCGGACAACGAGGTGATGCGGTTTTGCCAGAGTTTTATGGCGGAGCTCTTTCGTCATATCGGTCCCAATACCGATGTCCCTGCAGGGGATGTGGGGGTGGGGGCCCGGGAGGTCGGCTACCTGTTCGGCATGTACAAAAAGCTCACCAACGAGTTTACCGGGGTGCTTACGGGCAAAGCCCTGAACTGGGGCGGCAGCCTGGTGCGTCCGGAGGCAACGGGGTACGGCGCTGTTTACTTTCTGGAAGAGATGCTCAAGCTTCGGGACCAGACCATGGAGGGCAAGGTCGTCACCATCTCCGGGTACGGTAATGTCGGGACCTATGCCATCGAGAAGATCAATGAGCTGGGCGGTAAAGTCGTCACCCTTGCAGATGAGTACGGCTACGTCCATGACCCCGAGGGGATCAAGGGAGAAAAGCTCGCCTTTATGGCTGACCTCTGGACCATCTACCGAAGGCCCGCCAAGGATTATGCCGACAGGTTCGGCTGTGAGTGGGTTCCCGGCAGGCGACCCTGGGAGGTTCCCTGCGATGTGGCCATGCCCACGGCCCTTGAAAACGAACTGGACCTTTCGGATGCCGAAACCCTCGTGAAGAACGGGTGCCAGGCCGTGGTGGAGGTGGCCAACATGCCCTGCACCCTGGAGGCGGCCCATTATTTTAAAGAGAAGGGTGTCCTTTTTGCCCCTGCCAAGGCGGCCAACGCCGGAGGGGTAGCCACCTCGGGCCTTGAGATGAGCCAGAACAGCATGCGCCTCTCCTGGAGCCGTGACGAGGTGGACAGCCGTCTCAAGGGCATCATGAAGAATATCCATGCCACCTGCCTGCATGCCGCCGAACAGTACGGCATGCCCGGCAACTATGTGGCCGGTGCCAATATCGCCGGGTTCATCAAGGTGGTGGATGCCATGATTGACCAGGGGGTGGTGTAAGCCACCTGAATACGATACAACGCCTTGCCATCTTTCTGAACTGAAAGCAGGTGGTGCGGAACCGGGCGATCCGATTTGTTGAGCCCTTTCCGCACCCCCTGCATCGTTTGTCCTGCCTTTTTCCCCTGACCAGCACGCCGAGCCAGACACATTACCAGCTTCCTGCCTGACGGCCCGACATTTTCGGCCGTCCCTGTGGCCACTCTTTGGATACGCCATGGCCCCCTGTGGGTGCCGTTTTCCTCCAACCGAGGTGTGTATGCCCTTTAGACGCATCAAGACGATATCCCGCCGCCTCAAAGGCTCCCTGGCTGCAAAGCAGCTGTTTTATATCCTTATCTTCAGCTTTTTTATCACCTTTGTGGGGACCAGTTTCAATCTTTTCCTGGAGTATAAAAAAGACCTGAGCGCCGTGGACGACCAGTTTACCCAGATCAGGGAAGGACACCTGGAGAGCCTTTCGGGGAGCTTGTGGCAGCTCGATGACCTTCAGATCTCAACCCACCTCAACGACATGCTCACCATGCGGGACCTGATCTATCTGGAAATTCGTGAGAACGGAGAGGTGCTGTTTTCAGCGGGGCGATTGAAGGAGGGTGAGCAATGGGTGCGAAGAGGGTTTGATATGTTTTTTTCCCACGGGGGCCAGCAGCGACATATCGGGGTCCTTGACGCCTATGCTTCCCTTGAAGGGGTCCACCAGCGACTGTTCGAACGCCTCTTTGTCATTCTGGTGACCCAGGCGTTTAAAGTCCTTTTGGTCTCCATGGTTATTCTTGCGGTGCTTCACCGGGTGGCAACCCGGCACATCTCAGCCATCGCAGGGTACGCCACATCCATACGGCCCCATGAACTGGGCACGCGGCTGGAGCTGCCCAACCGGGAGGTTGATCCGGAGTACCCGGATGAAATCGACGAACTGGTGTCGGCGTTGAACCAGATGCGGCAGCGCCTGTTCCACGATATGGAGCGGCGCCAGGCCGTTGAGCACCAACTTGCCCGGAACCGCGCCCTGCTGGATGAAACCCAGAAGCTCAGCAATATCGGGGGCTGGGAATACCATGTGGACGACGAATTGTTTCTCTGGACCAATCAGCTTTATGAGATCCACGGGCTGGAGGTGGACCCGACCGTGGATCATTTTGAGGTCTCCATTGCCTGCTACAGCAAGGCCGATGGGGAAGCGGTGGGCCGGGCGTTTACTGAATGCATCGACAGGGGCCGTCCTTATGATCTGGATTGTGAGATCACCACGTGCAAAGGGGAGAAGAAGTGGATTCGCACCACGGGGCGCCCCGTCTTTGAAGGGGACAGGGTGGTCCGGGTGGTGGGCAACATGATGGATATTACGGAGTCCGTCAAGGCCGAGGAGGCTCAGCGACGCTCCCTCAAAACCCTGATGACCGTTTTGGACAGCGTGGATGCCATCATCTGTGTGTCGGACACCGACACCTTCAGGATCCTTTTTATGAACAAGGCCATGATCGAGAGTTTCGGGGAGGGGCTCACCGGTCAGGAATATCATGCCCTGTTCATGGCCGGTCGGGAAAAAGCGGGGCCCCCGGGGGTGTCTCCCCGGGCGGGCATCCCGGACCATGCCGGGGCCCTTGTGTGGGAAAGCCGCAACCAGGCCGGGGCGTTTTACATCAACTACGAACGGAGCATCCAGTGGGTGGACGGGCGGCAGGTACGGTTCCACCACGGGGTGGACATCACCCAGATCAAAAAGATGGAGGAGGAGCTGCGCCAGTCCCACAAGATGGAAGCCATCGGTGGGCTGGCCGGGGGCATCGCCCACGACTTCAACAATATTCTCTCGTCGGTCTTAGGCTACACCGAGCTGGCCTTGGATGACGTCCCGCCGGAAACACGGCTGGAGGGCTATCTCCAGGAAATTTACTTGGCCGGGACCCGGGCCGTGGCGCTGGTGCGACAGATCCTCACCTTTGCCCGCCAGGGCGACGAGGAGATGGTGGCCATCCAGGTGAAGCCCATCGTAAACGAGGCCCTGAAGCTGATCCGGTCGTCCATTCCGAGTACGGTGGAGATCACCCGGGATATTGAGAGCGAGTCCCTGATTTTCGGAAACGCGACCCAGGTGCACCAGATTCTCATGAATCTGTGCACCAATGCGGCCAGCGCCATGGAAGGGGAGGGCGGGGTTCTGGATGTGAAGCTCTTTGATACGGCCCTTGGCTACGGGGGCACCCCGGTGCCGGTCTCATTGCTCCCCGGGAATTATCTGAGCCTGAGGGTCGCCGACACGGGCTGCGGGATTCCCCCGGAGGTGATGCCGTCCATCTTCGAGCCCTTTTTTACCACCAAGGCCCCGGGTGAAGGCACGGGCATGGGCCTTGCCATGGTCCACGGCATCGTTAAGAAGTGGGGAGGGGAGATCAAGGTGGAGAACAACACGCCCCGCGGGGCTGTGTTCACCGTGTACCTGCCCATTACCGAGGAGGAGAACGAGCCGTCGGAACCGCTTCCGGAGGACGACACCCTGCCCACGGGGGGGGAGCGGGTCCTGGTGGTGGATGACGAACCTGCCATTGCACGGATGATCGGCAAGATCCTGGGGCGCCTGGGGTACACCGCGGTGATCCGGACCGACAGCGTGGAAGCCCTGGAGCTTTTCCGGTCGGGCCCGGAACACTTTGACCTGGTGATGACGGACATGACCATGCCGACCATGACCGGGGATCTGCTGGCAGCAGAGATGCTCCGCATCCGACCGGAGCTTCCGGTGATTCTCTGCACCGGGTACAGCAACAGAGTCACCGACGCGGCCCTGGCTGAGATCGGGATCAAGGCGTTTATGACCAAGCCCATTGTCAAAAAGGAGCTGGCGCGTGTTGTCAGAACGCTGCTGGATGAGGCGGGAAAGGGGGCCGGGTCAACGTGACAGACGACCTTGCCGGGATCGGCTTTTGCTTGACGGTGTTTCTGGTTTCTGACATAGCTTGGGGTGCAGTGTGTCGTTTTTATACGGTAAATCAGCGGTGGGTGAATGGGATATCAGAGAGTTTTCACGTTTTTGGCCCTGTGGCTCCTTTTTCTGGGCGGACAGGCGGGCGCCACGGAGGCAGGGAAGTCGGCCCCGGTTCGTCAGGTGCTGGTTCTGAACTCCTACCACCCGGGGTATGTGTGGGCAGACTCGGTCACAGAGGGTCTACGCTCGGTGTTTGACGGCCGGGGGAGCTCCCTTCGGGTCAGTTTTGAGTACATGGACACCAAGCGGTATCGTCCCGATGAGATCTTCGAGACCTTGAAAGAGGTGTACCGGCTGAAATACGGGGCCGTGCGTTTTGATGTGATTGTGGCCGCAGACAACAACGCCCTGAATTTTCTCCTCCAGAACCGCCATGAGCTGTTCCCCGACACCCCGGTGGTGTTTTGTGGGATCAACGGCTTTGACGAGTCGATGATCGCCGGTCACACGGGGTACACCGGTGTGGCCGAGGACTACGATCTGGCAGGCACCCTGGACCTGGCCCTGTCCATGCACCCGTCGACGCGGTATGTGGCTTATGTGAGCGGTGCCTCCACCTCCAGCCGCATCAACCGGAAGCGGCTCCTTGAGATCATTCCGGCCTACGAAGAACGTGTGGGCTTCATCGATCTCTCCCTGAAATCACTGGATGCGTTGAAGGCATCCCTTGCCACCCTTCCCGACGAGACCCTGATTCTTTATCTCTCCTACTACCTGACCCCCGAAGGGGTGAGGCTGACGGTTCCCGAGAGCACCTCCCTTGTGTTCAACCATTCCGGGCGACCGGTATACTCTCCCTGGGAGTACACCCTGGGCAGCGGCGTGCTGGGGGGGCGAATGCTCAGTGGTCGCAGGCAGGCCGAAGAGGCCGCACGCATTGCCCTTCGGATCTTAAGCGGCGAGCCTCCTGCGGAGATCCCCGTTATTCGCCACAGCTCCATCCAGCCCATCTTCGATTACCGAATCCTTCGCCATTTTTCCATTTCCCACAACTCCCTTCCCAAGGGAAGCCTGATCCGTAACGAGCCGGTGACGGTCTATTACCAGTACAAATACGTCATCTGGGCCACCCTGATCTTTCTTGTGTACCAGTCCGTCACCATTGCGGTGCTCATGCGGATCATCGCGCGGCGCAAGAGGGCGGAGGCCCGGGAGAAAAAACTGGAGGCGCAGTTGCGCCAGTCCCACAAAATGGCGGCCATCGGCACCTTTGCAGGGGGCATTGCCCATGACTTCAACAACATCCTGGGGGGGCATCACCACCTGCACGGAGCTGGCCGTGGAAGAGGTGGGGGAAGAGGGACCCGCATACGAAGACCTGACCCATGTGCTCAAGGCGGCACAGCGGGGCAAGAGCCTGGTACGCCAGATCCTGGCCTTCAGCCGGGACAAGGATCAGGAGAAGCAGCCCGTTCAGATGAAGCAGCTGCTCAAAGAGTGCAGCCAGCTCCTGAAAAGCTCCATTCCGGCTACCATCGATGTCCGCCTCGATCTCCAGGCCGAGTCCGGCCTGGTGCTTGCCGACCCCACCCAGATCCACCAGGTGATCATGAACCTGTGCACCAACGCCAGCCATGCCGTGGAAAACCAGAAGGGCCTCATTGAGATTACCCTGGATTCGGTGGACCTGGACAGGAACGTGGCCCTTATCCACCCGGACCTTTCCCCGGGGCGCTACTCGCGCCTCAGCGTCCGGGACAACGGAAAGGGGATTCCTCCAGACGACATGGATCGGATTTTTGACCCTTTTTTCAGTACCAGGAAAGAGCGGGGTGGCACCGGCTTAGGGCTCTCCATGTCCCACGGCATTGTCAAGCGGCACCAGGGGGCCATCACCGTGGCGAGCCACCCCGGTCGGGGGACCATTTTTTCCGTGTACCTTCCCTGTGCCCACGGCACGGAGCCGATGAAAGCCGGGGCTGAAGTACCCTTGGAGCGAAAGGGCAAGGAGAGGATCCTTCTGGTGGATGACGACGAACAGATGATCTACGGCACCGAGAAAATGCTGTGCCGTATGGGCTACGAGGTGGTGGCCCATACCGGGAGCCTGGCCGCGTTGAAGGCCGTCCGCACGGATCCCGGCGGGTTTGACCTGGTGATGACCGATCACATGATGCCCTATCTCAACGGCATGGAGCTGGCAAATGAGATCCGGGCCCTCTGCCCGGAGATGCCCATTATCCTGTACAGCGGCTACCAGGACGGCACGGTGGACATCACCCCGGGGCTCCTTGAACGCCACGGCATCCTGGCCTTCATGAGAAAACCCTTTAACCGGGCAGAGCTTGCAAAGACCATCCGTAATGTGCTGGTTGCGTGATATGGGTGCATACTGCAATTCGAACAGTCACGTCTTTGTAACTATCTAGTTTATGCCTTCTATGGCTAAAGTCGGATGAACGACAGGGGCAAGAGGGCTCAGAGTAAAAACCAAGAAGATGCCTCCGGCGGCAAGGTGTGCCACCTTGAAAGCTGAATAGTAATATATTTTTTAAAGATCAGAGGTGATGTACCCATGGCAACGGTCCTGATTGTGGATGATGATGAAACCCTCTGTTACTCCCTTTCCAGGGTGATAACGGCCAAGGGGCACCTGGCAGTGACGGCGAAGACCCTGACGGAGGGCCTCGACAAGGCCCGGCAGGCCTCCTTTGATGCGGTGTTTCTCGATGTGCGGCTGCCCGACGGGAACGGCCTGGAGGCCATCTCCGAGCTGGAGCAGATGCCCTCCTCTCCGGAGGTGATCATCATGACCGGCCTGGGAGACCCGGACGGGGCAGAGCTGGCCATGATCAACGGGGCGTGGGACTACCTTGAAAAGACCTCCTCCACCCGGGAGATCTCCCTCACCCTTGCCCGAGCCCTTCAGTACCGGGAGGAGAAAAAGAGCGCCGCGGCTTCGGCGCCCGTGGTCTCCCTGGTGCGGGAGGGTATCATCGGGAGCAGCCCCGGGATCAAGGGCTGCCTGGACCTGGTGGCCCGGTCGGCGGTGAGCGACGCCAATATCCTGATCACAGGGGAGACGGGGACGGGCAAGGAGCTCTTTGCCCGGGCCGTGCATGAAAACAGCGCTCGCAAAAAGGGACCCTTTGTCATCGTGGATTGTGCCTCCATTCCGGAGACCCTGGTGGAGAGTCTGCTCTTCGGACACAACAAAGGGGCCTTTACCGGAGCGGAGCGGGCGCGCACCGGCCTTATCGTGGAAGCCCACGGGGGCACCCTTTTCCTGGACGAGGTGGGGGAGCTGCCCATGGCCCTTCAAAAGGCGTTTTTACGGGTACTTCAGGAGCGTACCGTGCGCCCCCTGGGGAGCCGGCATGAGGTGGAGAGCCACTTTCGCCTGGTGGCCGCCACCAACCGGAACCTTGAGGCCATGGTGGACGAGGGGACGTTCAGGAAGGACCTTTTGTATCGTATCCAGTCCTTTACCATGGAGCTGCCCGCCTTAAGGGACCGCACGTCAGACGTCAAAGAGATTGCGGCCTATCACATTCACCGGTTCTGCGATCGCTACGGCATGGATTACAAAGGGGTCTCCGCCGATTTTTACGGTACCCTGGAGGCCCATGCCTGGCCGGGCAATGTGCGGGAGCTGGTGAACATCCTTGATCAGGCCCTGATCTCGGCACGGCATGAATCCACCCTGTTTCCAAAGCACCTGCCGCCCCGCCTGAGGGCCCGGGTGGCCCGGGCCAGGCTCGGCTCGGCACCCCGGGATGACGAGAGCCCTCAAAACGGTTACAGCCTGGATGAGATGCCGACCCTGCAGGATTATCGCGATGCCGTGAGCCGGGAGGCGGAAAAGCGGTACCTTGATGACCTGATGCGGGTCACCGCCGGAAACGTCAAAAAGGCCTGCGATCTGGCAGGTCTTTCCAAATCCCGCCTTTATGCCCTGTTGAAGCAGCACGGGCTAAAGTGAAGGCAGGTGACAGACCGTAGATGAAAGGTTAATACGTCACTGTTCAGCGTATGCCTCCGGCGGCCCTGCCGGGGGCCAAACGTTTAAACAGGTCTTAAATACGGATGTGTTTTGACCCGAGGAACGAGGGGGCAAAGCGCATTCGTAACCCGCTTTCAAGGTGGCTCACCTTGCCGCCGGAGGCTCTTTTTTTGGGGGCTGAATAGTCGCGTAAATACAGTGCTTTTTGCATCCCTGAGCCCATGCACCTGGCCGGAAAGCCCTCGGCCTGTAGGGTGCACTCTGTGCACCATGTTCGGGTATCGGGGCGTTCGGATTTATCCGGGCATGGGAGAAGCACCAGGCCGTCACGTTGGTTCCCGTCTATCCCCCCTCCCTCATTCCTGCCCCCCGGGAAAAAGTCCTGCCCAGCAGGAAAAAGCCCGCTTTTCTGAAAAGCGGGTTTTTTGCGTTTGGTGCCTAATTTATCGAATATATGCCGCATCTAAAAAAACGGGCCTGCTGGTACGGGGGCTGCAATACATCCTGGCACATGACGCATTCGCACCATGGAGGTGCAGGATGAACCGGAGGGGAAGGATATCAGGATGGATTACAATGCTGAAAGTTTAGCGCTTCACGCAAAGAGCGTGGGCAAAATCGAAGTGGTCTCCAAGGTTGCCATCGGGACCCGGGACGACTTGAGCCTTGCGTACACCCCGGGGGTGGCTCAACCGTGCCGGGAGATCAGCGACGTGAAGGATGAGGTCTACCGGTACACAGCCAAGGGCAACCTGGTGGCGGTGGTTACCGATGGAACCGCGGTTCTGGGCCTGGGGGACATCGGCCCGGAGGCGGCCATGCCGGTGATGGAGGGCAAGGCCATTTTATTTAAAGAGTTTGCCGATGTGGACGCGTTTCCCATCTGCCTTGCCACCTGCGATGTGGATGAGATCGTGCAGTCGGTTAAGATGATCGCCCCCACTTTCGGGGGGATTAACCTGGAGGACATCTCAGCGCCACGCTGCGTGGAGATCGAAGAGCGGCTCAAGGCAGAGCTGGACATTCCCGTTTTCCATGATGATCAGCACGGCACCGCCATTGTGGTGGCCGCAGCCCTTATCAACGCCTTGAAGGTGGTGGGCAAAGAGCTCGCCGACATTCGGGTGGTGGTCAACGGGGCCGGAGCCGCCGGAGGCGCCATCATCAAGATGCTCCTGGACCTGGGTGTCACGGATATTCTCGCCTGCGACAAAAGCGGCCTGCTTCGGGAAGGAGATGCGGAGAACCCGCCCCATCTGGAGGCCCTGGCCCGGAAGACCAACCGGGGCAAGCGCACGGGAGACCTGGCCGATGCCATGGTGGGTTCCGATGTCTTTATCGGGGTCTCCGCGGGCAACGTGGTGAGTAAGGAGATGGTTGCCTCCATGAACCCCGGTGCCGTGGTGTTTGCCATGGCCAACCCCACCCCTGAGATCATGCCCGACGATGCCCGGGCCGCAGGAGCTGCGGTGGTGGGCTCGGGGCGTTCCGATTTCCCCAACCAGGTGAACAACGTCCTGGCCTTCCCCGGTATTTTCAGGGGCGCTCTGGACGCCAGGGCAGGGGAGATCAACCCGGCCATGACCCTGGCCGCAGCCTACGCCATTGCCGGGATCATTGGAGAGGACGAACTGTCCGCAGAGTATGTCATCCCCGACGCCCTGGACCGGCGCGTGGGCAGGCAGGTGGCCGATGCTGTGAAGCAGGCGGCGTATGAATCCGGTGCAGCCATCAGGAAATAACGAACCAAGGAGAGATGACGATGTCAACAGCAACGACCGCCGTTATGCCCGCACAGGGCCTTCGTGACTACAAGATCATGGGGATTCCCCTTCCATTTTTTCTCGTTTTAACCGGTGTGGTGTTTCTCACCACCTACCTTCAGGTGCTGCCCAAGGGCATGGTCGGGGCCTTTCCCCTGATGATGGCCCTGGGTGCTATTTTCAATGAAATCGGCGACCGCACTCCCGGCATCAAGGACTACCTGGGAGGCGGCCCCATCCTGATTATTTTCGGCTCTGCGGCCCTGGTCACCTACGGCGTGCTGCCCCAGCCCTCCGTGAAGATCATGACCAGCTTCATGAAGAGCGAGAGCTTCTTGAGTTTTTACATTGCCGCCCTGATCACGGGCAGCATCCTGGGCATGGACCGAAAGCTCCTGATTCGTGCCTCGGTGAGGTATCTGCCGGTGATTCTGGGCGGGGTGGCCGTCTCCATCGTGATGACCGGTACCGTGGGGATGCTCATGGGCTACGGTTTCAAAGAGGCCATCCTCTACATCGCCATTCCCATCATGGGCGGCGGCATGGGCGCAGGGGCGGTTCCCCTGTCCCAGATCTTCGGCAGCACCCTGAACCTCGATCCCGCAGCCATGATGTCCCGTATGGTTCCCGCCCTGGCCCTGGGCAACGCCTTTGCCATCGTGGCCGCCGGTATCCTGGACAAGATCGGTAAATCTTCTCCCTCCCTGACGGGCAACGGTACCCTGATGAAGAATCAGGACGCCGTGGCCGAGGAGAAGGAAGAAGAGCCCACCATTGATTACCAGCTCATGGGCATCGGGCTGCTCATGGCCACCACCTTTTTCGTCTTCGGCAAACTCCTCGGGAGCTTTATCCCCCTGCACTCCTACGCTTTGATGATCATCAGCGTGGCCGTGGTCAAGGCCCTGGGGATCCTCCCCCGCAAATACGAGCTGGGTGCCTTCCAGTGGTTCCGTTTCGTCATGGTCAGCATGACCCCGGCCCTTCTGGTTGGCATCGGCGTGGCCTACACCAACCTGAACCAGGTGATTGACGCCTTCTCCATTCAGTATGTGGTTCTGGTGGCCGTCACCGTTGTGGGCTCCATCATCGGCTCCGGCTTTGTGGGCCGCCTCTTCGGTTTTTACCCCATCGAAGCGGCCATCACCGGCGGGCTCTGCATGGCCAACATGGGCGGCACCGGCGACGTGGCGGTTCTTTCTGCCTCCAAGCGCATGGACCTTATGCCCTTTGCCCAGATCTCATCACGCATCGGCGGGGCCTTTATGCTGATCCTGGCTACAGCGGCACTGAAAATGATTGTCTAAGACACCCCTCACGTGACAACGGATAACAAAACACCCTCCGGCAGTGAGTCGGGGGGTGTTTTGCCGTTGGGTCCGGTGAAAAAAAACGTCTCTAACCGGCAAAGCCTCCGGCGGGTCGCTTTTTGAAAAAAGCTCCGCAAAAACGTTCCGGTTGCATCACGTTAAAACAGCCGGTTCGAATCGTTGGTAAGACCTGTTTGTCAAACTTTTTAAAAGTTTGGCCCCCGGCAGGGCCGCCGGAGGCATGTTTGAGCTGACTAGTGACGTTTTTTTATAAAAGGCAGGCTTGCCGGGGGATGACAAAAAGTACTGTGATCTCACAGGTCTCTTTCATGCGGGAGCCGATGTTTTGTTGAGACGCCCTGCGTTTTTCCAAATAAGCGCGGGACATGGCACGCCACCTTGAGGTAAAGAGGGACCCGAATCCATGGATTCAGGTAGTTTGTTATAAATGATCGCAATGACTCCGGTCGGATAATGAGCACTTCGGAGCGGAACGGACCGGAGGGGAAGGAAACGGAAATGGATTACAACGCGGCGAGCTTAGCGCTTCACGAGAAGAGTGTGGGTAAAATCGAGGTGGTCTCCAAGGTGGCCGTCGAAAATCGGGATGACTTGAGCCTTGCATACACCCCCGGGGTGGCCCAGCCATGCCGGGAGATCAGTGGCGAGCGGGACGAGGTGTACCGGTACACGGCAAAGGGCAACCTGGTGGCGGTGGTCACCGACGGAACGGCCGTACTCGGTTTGGGGGATATCGGCCCGGAAGCCGCCATGCCGGTAATGGAGGGCAAGGCCATTCTATTTAAAGAGTTTGCCGACGTGGACGCCTTTCCCATCTGCCTTGCCAGCACCGATGTGGAGGACATCGTCCAGTCCGTGAAGATGATCGCCCCCACCTTCGGTGGCATCAACCTGGAGGACATCTCCGCGCCCCGCTGCATGGAGATCGAAGAGCGGCTCAAGGCCGAGCTCGATATCCCCGTTTTCCATGACGATCAGCACGGAACGGCCATTGTGGTGGCAGCGGCCCTTATCAACGCCTTGAAGGTGGTGAAGAAAAATCTTTCCGAGATCCGCGTGGTGGTCAACGGCGCCGGAGCCGCAGGGGGAGCCATCATCAAGCTGCTCCTGGACCTGGGCGTTTCGGACATCCTGGCCTGCGACAAGAGCGGAATCCTCTGCAAGGGTTGCGGAGACAACCCTGCCCACCTGGAGGCCCTGGCGTGCCTGACCAACCAGGGAAAATGCACAGGGGACCTTGCCGATGCCATGGTGGGGGCCGATGTGTTTATCGGGGTCTCGGCGGGCAACGTGGTGAGCAAAGAGATGGTGGCCTCCATGAACAAAGGCGCCGTGGTGTTTGCCATGGCCAACCCCACCCCCGAGATCATGCCCGACGATGCAAGGGCCGCCGGGGCCGCGGTGGTGGGCTCCGGACGCTCGGACTTTCCCAACCAGGTGAACAACGTCCTGGCCTTTCCCGGTATCTTTCGGGGCGCCCTGGACGCCCGGGCCCGGGAGATCAACAGCGCCATGACCCTTGCCACCGCCTACGCCATCGCAGGTATCATCGAAGACGATGAACTCACCGCCGAGTATGTCATCCCCGATGCCCTGGACCGCCGGGTGGGCAAGAAGGTGGCCGAAGCCGTGAAACAGGCGGCCTTTGAGTCGGGCGCCGCCACGCAGAAGTCATAAAAAAGCGCCTCCGGCGGCCAAGCTTTTGAAAAGTTTGATAAACAGTTTTTTTGATTGGTACCGAAGCTGTCGGAGACACCAAGACTGAATCATTGGGCGTGATCAAAGTAAGCCTCATACCCAGGCAATTGAATTGCCTGGGTATGTTTGTTTTGGCTTTCACCACAGTGCATGCCACGTCTCATCTCCACGAACTTCACACGAATGCCATTGCGATTTGCCCTGAGGAACGAAGGGCGAAGCGCAATGGCAACCAGCTTTCGAGGTGGCTCACCTCGCCGCCGGAGGCATGCTTTTTGTTTCTCCTGCGGCTACCCTTACTTAAGCAAAGGGCTCTCCCGAGCCGATGGTCACCTTTTTTAAATTCCCCATGGCTTTGAGCATAAACAGGAGAAAGGCCCCGGATCCGATGATGATCATGAAATCGGGCACCATGCGGGTGTTTCCGATAATCCGGACGATGTCCCTGGACCAGAAGGCGTCGGAGCGGGCGTGCCAGAATCCGTGGTTGATGTTGTCCAGCACCTGGAGGATCCCCGTGGGCAGGAGGGTGGCGGTGAACATGACAAAGAGCCCGATGTTGATGCTCCAGAAACAGAGCTTGAGCAGGTTCGGGCTCCAGCCCTTGTCTTCCACCAGGCCGCGCATGGAAAACAGGGAGAGACCGATGCCCAGGATCCCGTAGGTCCCGAACAGAGCGGTGTGGCCGTGGTTGACGGTGAGGTAGGTGGCGTGCTCGTAGTAGTTGACCACCGGGGTGGTGATGGAGAGTCCCATGACGCCTGCTCCCACGAATTCCCAGCAGATGGCGGCCATGAGGAACATCAGGGGGTATTTGTAAGGAAAATCGCTGCCTCCTTTGACCAGGGCGCTCTGGCCGTGCCACACCTCGGAGAGGAGAAGGAGAATGGGAACGGGTTCCAGGGCCGAGATGGTGGAGCCCAGGGCGAGCCAGAGGGACGGCTCGCCGAACCAGTAGTAGTGATGTCCCACGCCGATGATACCCGCAAAAAGGGCCAGGCCCACGGTGAGATAGACGGCCCTGAGGCCGGCCTCCAGGCGCACCAGCCCGAGGTTGACCATGACAAAGGCCACGGCGGCGGCTGCGAAGAATTCAAAGGCTCCTTCCACCCAGGTGTGGACCACCCACCAGCGCCAGAAGTCGGCGATGGTGATGTGGGTCTGGGGGTCGTAGGTGAGCCCGAAGCTGAAAAATCCCACCACGGCCACTCCGGAGTAGGCCAGGAAGTTGGGGAGCCCCCATTTGTCCTGGCCTGCCTTGAAGTGGTCCTTCAAGGCCCTCACCACCAGAAAAAGCCAGAGAATGAGGCCGATAAAGAGAAGGATCTGCCAGAGCCTTCCCAATTCAAGGTATTCCCATCCCTGGTGTCCCAGCCAGAACCAGTAGTCGGCCAGTTTTCCTTTGATACCCAGGACCTCGCCGGTGAGGCTGCCCACGGCAACCACCAGAACCGCAAAGAAGAGCAGGTCTACGAGGAATCCTTGTCCTTTGGGCTCCCGGTTGCCCACCATGGGGGCCACGAACAGGGTCATGCCGATCCAGGAGACGGCAATCCAGAAGATCGCCAATTGAAGGTGCCAGGATTTGACCCAGTTGTAGGGGATAAAGGCGGCGATGGCCTTGAGGCCGTAAAAGGAGTCCGGGCTCACGGTGTAGTGGGCCATGAGCCCCCCGACGTTGACCTGCACAAAGAAGAGGGCCGCCACCACCAGGAAGAATTTGGCGGCTTTCTTCTGGCTGGACGAGATGGGGGCACCGGCCAGGGCCATGGCAGGTTCCGGTTTATAGGGAAGGGCTCCCTTGTTGAACCCGTATTTGTGGTAAAGGTAGATCATTCCCCCCAGGCAGAGACCGAAAGCCACCAGGGAGATGGCCGACCAGACCAGGGACTTGCCCGAGACCGCGTTTCCCACGCTGGGGTCGTGGGGCCAGTTGTTGGTGTAGGTGTGGGTGTCTCCGGGGCGGATGGTGCCCGCGCACCAGGCCGTCCAGAAGAAAAAATCGGCCAGGTTCCGGAGTTGGGTGGGGTCTGTGATGGTGCCGGGGTTGATGGGGCCGTTTTCGTCCCCGTCGGTGAAGAGCCGGTGGTAAAAATCGCGATTTTTAAAAAGGGCGGCCACCTGGAGAGGCGTCAGGGTGAGGGTGTCGCTCTCTTTGTCGTAGCGGTTGGTCTTGATCTGTTTGATGACCACCGCGTCCACGGCACCTCTCTCTTCCGTTGAGAGATTGGCGTAGTTTTTCCGGAAGCGCTGCAGGGCCATCACCTCCCGCATGGTCACCCCCATGTTGTGCAGGGCCTGGGCGGTGAAGTCGGGACCCCGGTAAGTGCCGTGGCCCCAGACGCTGCCCAGGTCCATGAGGCCGAAGCGCTGCCATACCTGCTGGCCGGCCATGATGTCCCCTTTGCCTGAAAGGGGCTGGCCGTACATGGATGCGACGGTGCCGGGGTAGGGGGGGAGGTCTTTTTTGGTGTAAACGAATCCGATCAGTGCAATGGCAATGGAGCTGAAAATGGCGATGAGAAAATAGAGCTTCATCCGTTGGCTGAGCATGGCACACCTCATGAGAAGTTAAATGGAGACGTTAGGGGATTGCGCTTGTGCGGCCGCTGGGGCCTGTGGGGACATGCTGGCAGGAGAAGGGCTCCGGAGCATCTGCCGGTGGCTCAATGGGTTGAATTTAAGAGATAATACTCTTTTTGGTGGGGGGAGTCAATGTGGCATGCGGGCAGGAAGTTAAAAGGGAAGATAAAAAAAACGCCCTGTGTGCCCATACGGGCACAGGGCGTTTATATTTATACGGTCAAGCCGCCGAGGGAAGGCCCCTAAGCAGCATGGAACCTGGGTTGGATCAGTGGCAGCCGCCTCCGCATCCGCTGCAGTCGCTGGGGGAGCATCCCCCTGCCGGCTGCTGGGTGGCTTCCTTGGTGATGCCCACAACCTCGATGTCAAAGGTGAGGGTTTTTCCGGCCAGGGGATGGTTTAAATCCACGGTGACCTTCTCGTCATCCACGCTGATGATGACAGCGGGAACCTGCTGGCCCTGGGGGGTGGAAAGGGCAATGGCCTGGCCCACCTGGGGGTTCATTTCCGGGGGGACGTCGGAAGCGGGGAAGTCCATGGTGTGCTCGTCGGAACGCTCGCCGTAAGCATCTTCAGGACCCAGGGTGAAGGTTTTCTTGTCACCCACTGTCAGGTCCATCAGGGCAGCTTCAAATCCGGGGATCAATTGGCCGGTTCCCATCTGGACTTCAAGGGGATCGCGTCCTTCACTGCTGTCAAACACTTCACCGTCGGCAAGGGTCCCTTTATATGCTACCTGAACGAACAATCCGTTTTCTACTTTTTCCATGGGGTCTCCTTTTTGGAAGACTTGTGATGGCCCGGGGGGTAACCAGACCGGGTGAAGGCGGTTTCCGGGGCATCCATAGGTATCCAACCCTTGAGCCGTGGACCCGCTTTTAAAGGGATAATACAGCAAAAGAATTGATGAGTCCTGGGTCATTAATGTTCCGCAGGACATGAACTCCCGTTAAAGATAGGCTTGATAAATCGATTGTCAAGGAAGGTTTGTGTACAGCCGGTCTGCCCTACATATCCCCGAACAGGTACTGGACGATGGAGAGTGCCGCCAATGGGGCTGTTTCGGCTCTCAGGATGCGCGTTCCCAGCCCGGCGATGAGAAAGCCCGCCTCTTTGGCCATGTCCGCCTCTTCCCGGGTAAATCCCCCCTCGGGGCCGATGATCAGGGTGATGTCGGTGAGGCCGTTTGTGTCCAGGGCTTCGAGCTGTTTAAAGGAGACCTGGGCCTCTTCCCAGAAGAAGAGCTTCAGGGTGTGGGGGCCGGAGGGCAGCTCCTGTAGCAGGGCTTTCAGCTCGGTGGTACGGCAGATGGCAGGGGCTGTTGTGCGGCCGCACTGTTTGACGGCTTCACCGGCGATCTTCTCCCAGCGGGCCTCGCGTTTTTCCAGCTTGTCCCCTTTGGGCCGGGCCACCACGCGGCTGGAGAAAAAGGGCTGGAAGGCCGCCATGCCCAGCTCCGTTAAGTGGCGCACCAGATCGTCCATTTTCTTCTCTTTTAAAAAGGCCTGGCAGAGGGTGATGGACGGCAGGGAGGAGACGGCTTCCTCCCGGGAGGCGGTGAGGGTCACGGCGACGCTTTTTTCCTGGATCTCATCGATGACGGCATCGTATTCTCCCCCCTGGCCGTCCAGGAGAATGATGTGGCCGCCGGTTTTTAAACGGAGCACTCGGATCATGTGCCGTGCCTCGTCTCCTTTGATGATGCCGTGGTTTTCCGTGATGTCCTCTTTCTTGATAAAAAAGCGTCTCATGGGGCTTTTGCGTTCCTTTTTAGCTGAAAAAGCCGGGGCGAAACCGGCGATGGCCAATGGGCTGAAATGCGCGCTGTTACTGTCTGTAGTAACGAATTCGGGTGCCGGGAGCCTCCCCCGGGCTGCACCTTTCGGTAAATAACATCTTGACAACCTCATTTCCATAGATTAATTCTTCACGAAAGTTTTATCGCTAAGTGTGACGGAAGGCGATGTTCGCCTTTCGCATGTGCAGACCAAACGTCATGTGGACAAAGAGAAAAAAATGATTCGATTTTTTAGCGCATTTTATTATTTTTATTACTGGTATCACATCGGTGTACCCAGGCATGCGCTGAACCACACACACTTGTAAGCGTAAAACAGCCGTGGGTAGACCAAACACAAGGTCCCACGGCACTCCAGATCAGCAAAAAGAAGCATCCAGGCCGTGGAAGATACCTTTCACGGCCTTTTTTTATGCTTCGAACCCTCGGGCGCCTCTGATGAGAGGGCCCATCCTCTGGAGGAGAACACCATGAGCAGCATCGGCAAGATGATTCGTTTTGAACGGATTTTCAACAGATCCACCGGCCGCACCATCATCGTCCCCATGGACCACGGGACCACCGTGGGCCCCATCAAGGGGGTCATCGACATGAAAACCACCATCCAAAAGGTCGCCAACGGGGGCGCCAATGCCATTGTGGAGCACAAAGGCCTCGTGGCCGAAGGGCTTCGCGGCACCGGCCCCGACATCGGCCTGATCATTCACCTTTCCGCTTCCACCTGCCTTTCCCCTTTTCCCAACGCCAAAACCCTGGTCTGCAGTGTTGAAGAGGCCATCAAGCTCGGGGCGGACGCCGTCTCCCTTCACCTGAACCTTGGCGATGCCGACGAAAAGGAGATGCTCCACGACTTTGGCCGGGTCAGCGCCGACTGCCGCACCTGGGGCCTGCCACTTCTGGCCATGTGCTACGCACGCGGCGAAAAGATCACCAACAGCTACGATGTCAATTTCGTCAAGCATGCGGCCCGTGTGGGCGGTGAGCTGGGGGCGGACATCGTCAAGGTGAACTACACGGGGAGCCCCGAGAGTTTCCGGGAGGTCACCGAGGGGTGCAACGTGCCCGTGGTCATCGCCGGTGGCGAAACCATGGACTCCGATCGCGAGATCCTGGAGATGGTGAAGGGCTCCATCGATGCGGGCGGTGCCGGTATCTCCATCGGTCGCAACGTGTTCCAGCATCGCGACCCCGAAAACCTTGTGAAGGCCATGCACATGATCATCCATCAGGGGCTGTCCGTGGAAGAGGCCCTGGACCATTTGGAGAGCATGGCGTGAGAGCCAGTGGCTTGATAAAACGATACAGACGATGACGGGACGTGTTCACGGGAAGACGGCCCACAGCGTTTGGCCTGAATGAGATTATTATTTTCGATCCCTGACAGCAGGATGTACTTTAATTAAAGGACGGTTTGATGATGAGAAAAATATGGGTGAAAGCAGACCCCTGGGACAAAGAGCTGGTGCTCACAGCCCTGGAATCCGGAGCTGATGGCATCATGGTGCCCGACGGCTGCTCGGAAAAGATCAAGGAGCTGGGCCGCGTCACCACCATCTGTGCCGACGGCGATCTGGTGCCGGGCAAGGATGTGGAAATTTTCACCATCACAAGCGGCGACGACGAGGAGGCGATCTGCCGCCTTGCCGCACAGAAGCTGGTGGTTCTGGAATGCACGGACTGGACCATCATTCCCCTGGAGAACCTCATCGCCAAGGGAGCCGACGTGGCCGCCCTGGTGCACTCCTTTGACGAAGCCCAGCTTGCCTTCGGCATCCTGGAAAAAGGGGTGAAGCAGGTGATGCTCGATACCCGCGACCCCATGGAACTGAAAAAGACCCTGGACCTTCTCAAGGGAGAGACCGGGAGCCTGTCCCTGGTGGAGGCGGAAGTCATTGACGTGAAAAACATCGGCATGGGTGATCGCGTCTGTGTGGACACCTGCCGGAACATGGAGAAAGGGGAGGGCATGCTGGTGGGGAATTCAAGCAGCGCGCTGTTTCTGGTCCATGCGGAGACCGTGTCCAACCCCTACGTGGCCCCGAGACCTTTCAGGGTCAACGCCGGTGCCGTCCATGCCTACACCCGCGTTCCCGGCGGGCGCACCCGGTACCTGAGCGAACTGGAGGCCGGCGATGAGGTGGAGATTGTCAGCCACGACGGCACGATCTCAAGCGCCGTGGTGGGCCGCCTTAAAATCGAGAAACGGCCCATGCTCCTGATCAAGGCCCGCATCGGAGATAAAGGGGTGGCCACCATCGTGCAGAACGCCGAAACCATCCGCCTGACCTCCCCCGAAGGCGAGCCCGTATCCGTCGTGACCCTTGCGCCGGGGGATCGCGTCATGGCCTTCCACGAAGAGGGCGGGCGCCATTTCGGTCACAAGGTCGACGAAACCATTACGGAGAAGTAACCACCATGGATAAGCCTCAACCCGATGGGGATCCCTTTGAAAAAGAGCTGGCCGGGCTGCGGGAGAAGATCGACGGCATCGACACCCGGATCGTGGCTCTCATCAACGAACGCCTGGACGTGAGCGCCTCCGTGGGGGACCTGAAACGCCGTTACGACAGCAAGGTCCTCGACAGGTCCCGTGAATCCCTGATCATGGACCGCATCTGCCGCCTGAATCAGGGACCGGTGGACAACACCGTGCTCCAGTACATCTTCAGCGTGATCATGGCGGCGTCCCGGGAACTCCAGAAGCCCCTGACCATCGCGTACCTGGGCCCGGAGGCCACCCACAGCCACCTGGCGGCCCTGAACCACTTTCGCCACTCGGGGCGTTTTGCCCCCTACCGCAACATTGCCGAAATTTTTGCGGAGGTGGAACGCGGAGGTTGCCAGTACGGGGTGGTGCCCGTTGAAAATTCCATCGAGGGGGCGGTGACCCACACCCTGGACCTTCTGTTTGAGTCGGATGTCACCATCACGGCGGAGTACTACCAGACCATCAGCCACGACCTTCTCTCCCTCTGGGGGAACCTTGACGAGGTGGAGGTGGTCTACTCCCATCCCCAGCCCTTTGCCCAGTGCCGGAGCTGGCTCCAGCGGAACCTGCCCGACGTGGTGCTGGAAGAGTGCAGCAGCACGGCCCAGGCCGCCCTGAAAGCCGCGGCCAATCCCAAGTCGGCGGCCATCGCCAGCACCAAGGCCGCCCAGGTGTATGGTCTGAGGGTGGTGGAGTCCAAGATCGAGGACTCCTCCCGCAACGAAACCCGGTTCCTTGTGCTGGGCAAAGAGGAGCAGGCCCCCACCGGCGACGATAAGACCTCGGTGATGTTCGTGACCTCCCATATCCCCGGTGCCCTGTTCACCACCTTGGAGCCGGTGGCCGATGCCGGGCTCAACATGGTGAAGCTGGAGTCCCGGCCCACCAAGCGGGAGAACTGGAGCTACTTCTTTATCATGGACATCGAAGGCCACAAAGACGACGCCCGGGTGAAGCGGGTGCTGTCCACCATGAAGGGGCTCTGCCTCTACCTCAAGGTGCTGGGCTCCTACGCCAAGGGTGCCCACGGCGGGTACCGAAGCGCCGATGAAAGCCCCCGGGAGGTATGACGGCCATGGGGATCGATGCAAAAACACGGCTTTTCGGGGTGTTCGGGAACCCCGTCACCCATAGCCTGGGGCCGGCCATGCACAACGCGGCCTTTAACGCCTTGGGTCTGAACGCCGTCTATCTTGCCTTCGGCCTGGATGAGGCCAAAGGGGCCGCAGAGGCCATGAGGCATCTGAACATGGGGGGGGCAAGCGTCACCATTCCCCACAAGACGGATATCATGGCCCATCTGGACGAGGTGGACGACACCGCCCGGACCATCGGCGCGGTGAACACCATCGTCAACCGCGACGGAAGGCTCCTGGGGTCCAACACGGATGCGGAAGGGGCCATGCGGGCCCTTGAGACCCAAGGCACCATCGCCGGAAAAAAGGTGACCCTCATCGGCGCAGGCGGTGCCGCCCGCGCCATCGGGTACGGGATCCTTCAAAGAGGCGGCGCCCTTGTGATCGCCAACCGCAGCGAAGAGAAGGGGCGGGCCCTGGCACGTGACCTGGGGGCCGGGTTTTCCCCCCTTGCCTCCCTGGATCTGGACGGGGTGGATATCCTTATCAACGCCACCTCCGTGGGCATGGTTCCCCGCATCGAAGCCATGCCGGTGTCGGTGGAGGGCCTTACCCCCCGCACCCTGGTCATGGACATCGTGTACAATCCCCTGGAGACAGCCCTTCTGGCTGCGGCCCGGGCCAAGGGGTGCCCCACGGTGGACGGCACGGCCATGTTTGTCTTCCAGGCCGTGGCCCAGTTTGAACTCTGGACCGGCCGGACGGCCCCGGTGGACCTCATGCGGCGGACCGTTCTGGAGGCATTGAACAGTGAGTAGTGAATGGCTACGCCGTGGCATGAGCGCCCTTCGGATTTCATGAGGGATGTTGTAAAAAAATATCAGCGGCCTCCCACGGGCGCAGCCCGTCAGCGAATGTGACAACCCGAGGTACGAGGGGTGGAGCAGTCGCGAACCTGGGGTCCAGGGGATTATCCCCCGGCCGCCGGAGGCATTTTTATAATCGATTTTCTCAGATCACAGATGAGGCAGACCATGAGAGAGATAACGCCCGGCATGGGCAGAGACAATATGGCGGTGACCCTTCCGGGGTCCAAGAGTTACTCCCACCGGCTGCTCATTGCAGCGGCGCTGGCAGAAGGGGAGAGCCGGATCACCGGGCTCTTGCGGAGCGAGGACACCCTGTTGACCCGTGACGCCTTAAGGGCCTTCGGGGCGGTGATTGAAGACGACGGGGAGGCCATGGTGGTGACGGGCACCGGCGGCAGGTTTCAAGCCTGTGCCGAGCCGATTTACCTGGCCAACTCCGGGACCTCCATGCGGCTGCTTACCGGCATCGCCGCCCTGGGTCAGGGAGAGACGGTCCTGACCGGGACAAAGCGCATGGGGGAGCGGCCCATTGAGGATCTCCTTGTGGCCATGCGCCAGGCAGGGACCCCGGCCCAGTGCGTGAACCCTACCCAGTGTCCCCCTGTGAAGGTGACGGGGGGCCATTTTGAGGGCGGCAAGGTGACCCTGGACTGCCGCATCAGCAGCCAGTTTCTCTCCTCCCTGCTCCTGGCCGGACCCTACGCCCCCAAGGGGATCGAGGTGACGGTGGCAGGCGAGCTGGTCTCCAGGCCCTATGTGGAAATCACCCTGGATATCATGGCCCGCTTCGGCATTGAGGTGACCCACGATGACTTTCAGGTCTTTCGGGTGGCACCGAATCAGAGCTACAAACCGGGAACCTACCACTGCGAGCCCGACGGCTCCAATGCCAGCTACTTCTGGGCGGCGGCGGCCGTTACCGGCAAGAGCGTCAAGGTGATGAATGTCACCAAAAAATCCCGTCAGGGGGACGTGGGCCTTGTGGACGTGCTGGAGAAGATGGGGTGCACCGTTACCCACGAGGACGACGGCACCACCGTCACCGGGGGCGAGCTGTCCGCCGTCACCGTGGACATGGCCCTGATGCCCGATGTGGTGCCCACCCTGGCCGTGGTGGCGGCCCACGCCAAGGGGACCACGGTTATTGAGAATGTGGCCCACCTGCGTGAGAAGGAGTGCGATCGCCTGGGTTGCGTGGCCGTGGAGCTCCGAAAGATGGGCATCGACGCCGTGGCAAAGGAGAGCAGCCTGGAGATCACCGGAGGCACCCTGACGGGCTCCGAGGTGGAGACCTATGACGATCACCGCATGGCCATGAGTTTTTCCGTTGCCGGACTCACGACCCCGGGGGTTCGGATCCTGGATCCCGGCTGCGTCAAGAAGTCTTTTCCCTCCTACTGGGACGTGTTTGATTCGTTGCAGTAAACAGGTACGGCGCCTGTGGCACAGGCATTATTTAGAAACCCAAGACACAGCGAGGCAACCCTTACATGTTCAACAACATCTACCTGACAGGCTACCGATGCACGGGCAAGACCACCGTGGGAAGGATCCTGGCCGAGCGCATGCACCGGCATGTCGTGGATACCGACGGATTTATCGTCGGTTATGCCGGGGCCAGCGTGGATGAGATCGTAAAAAGGGACGGATGGGAAGGGTTTCGAAAGCTGGAGCGGTTTGCCCTGAGGCAGGTGGCCGATGGGGAAAAAGCGGTGGTGGCCACCGGGGGCGGGATTGTGTTGAGCCCTGAAAACAGGCGCCTCATGCGCGGCTCCGGTGTGGTGATCTGGCTCAAGGCCCGGGTCCACACCCTGGCCCGGCGCATGGCCGCCGATGAAGCCACCGCCACCCAGCGGCCGTCCCTCACCGGGGCCCGGGTGGAAGATGAGATCGCCTCGGTCCTCGCCGAAAGGGATCCTCTGTACCGTGAGGCCGCCCACGTGACCATCGAGACCGACGGCATGTCCCCGGACGAGGTGGCCGAAGAGATCCTGCGGCAGGTGAAAGACGTTTAAGACAAGCTTTCTATGGTTGAAGTAGGCAGGAAAAGCCTGCCTCCGGCGGCCAGGGGATGATCCCCTGGACCCCAGGTTGCGAATGCCTTCTCCCTTCGTTCCTCAGGGCGAGGGCATTCGCGAAGGCTTTTGGGGGGATTGAGCAAAATCTGTTTGTCAAACTTTTTAAACGTTTGGCCCCCGGCAGGGCCGCCGGAGGCGTCTTTTACCAAGCTGCCTCCGGCGGCGAGGTGTGCCACCTCGAAAGCAGTTCGTATTTATTTTGATTTTTGACCGGGCGATGCCCGACGCGAGTGGGAAAATATTCGCATACCAGGGAGATAGATATATGGCAGGCAACACCCTTGGCGGTTTGTTTCGCATAACCACATGGGGCGAATCCCATGGAGAGGCCGTGGGCGTGGTGATCGACGGCGCTCCGGCAGGGATTCCCTTTACCGAAGGCCACGTCCAGGCGTGGCTCGATCGCCGGAAGCCCGGGAAGGGCAAGACCAGCACCTCCCGCAAGGAGCCGGATCAGGCGAAGATCCTGTCGGGGACCTTTGATGGCAAAACCACGGGGACCCCGGTCTCCATCATGGTGGCAAACAAGGACGCCCGGTCAAGTTCCTATGCCGATATCATGGACCTCTACCGGCCCGGCCACGGGGACATCACCTACGATGCCAAATACGGGATCCGGGACTACCGGGGCGGGGGACGGGCCTCGGCCAGGGAGACCGTGGGACGGGTTGCCGCGGCGGCACTTGCCCATGAGATCCTCAACGCTGCCGGGATCTCCGTGCGTGCCGCAACCGTTGAACTCGGCGGGGTGAGGGCCCAGGCACGCGACTATGCGAGCATGGCGGAAAACCCCTACCTCTGTCCCGATGCCGAGGCCGCCGAGGCCATGGATGCCCGGGTGGATGAGGTGAGGCGTCAGGGCGACTCCCTGGGAGGGGTGGTGGAGATCATCGCCGACGGCGTGCCCGCAGGCCTGGGCGAGCCGGTATTCGAAAAACTCGACGCCGCCCTGGCCGGGGCGCTCATGGGCATCGGCGCCGTCAAAGGGGTGGAGATCGGTGACGGCTTTGAGGCGGCACGGCTGACGGGCTCTGAAAACAACGACCCCATTACCCCCGAAGGGTTTGCCAGCAACCATGCAGGGGGCGTGCTGGCAGGCATTTCAAGCGGAGCTCCCCTGGTGATGCGTGTGGGGGTGAAACCCATCCCCTCCATCACGCGGGAGCAGGCCACCATCAACACCAAAGGGGAGCCGGCAACCATTCGGACACGCGGTCGCCATGACGTGGCTGCCATTCCCCGGGTAAATGTGGTGTGCGAAGCCATGGTGGCCCTGGTCCTGGTGGATCATTTCTTAAGGCAGAGGGCGGTGGCATGGAACAGGTAACCCTTGGGATCGTCGGAGGAAAAGGGGGCATGGGGCGTCTTTTTGATGCCTGGTTTGTCAGGCGGGGCCACCGGGTGCTCCTGGCCGATGTGGACACGACCACCACGGCCGAAGAGCTCACCCGGCGATGCGACCTTATCATGATCGCCACGCCCATGGATGTGGCGCCGACCGTTGCCGAAGCGCTGGGCCGCCGCATGTCCCGGGAGCAGGGGCTCTTTGACATCTGTTCCCTTAAAGAGGAGATCACCGCTGCCATGCTTGATGCCACCTCCTGCGAGGTGGTGGGGACTCACCCCATGTTCGGGCCCCACACCGATGGGCTTTCCGGGCAGAACATTATCCTTAGTCAGGGCCGGGGGGAGCGGTGGCTCACCTTCCTTGAGGCGGAATTCTCCGCAGGGGGGGCCAGGGTCTCGCGCATGACCCCCAAAGACCACGACCGGTCCATGGCCCTGGCCCAGGGGCTGACCCACGTCGTCACCATCGCCATGGGCCGGACGCTTCAAAAACTCGGGGTCACCCCGGATGATGCCCTCTCCTATGCCACGCCCATCTTCAAGCTGAAGAACGATCTCATCGGGCGCCTCTTTGCCCAGGACCCCGACCTGTATGCGGCCATGGTGGGGGACAACCCCTATGTGGCGGAGATGGTGGAGACGTTTGGCGGTGCGCTTTCGGAGACCGCACGGGAAATGGTGGACGCCGAGCGACGCGGGGCTCTGGATTACATGGCGGATATCCGTGGGTTCCTGGGGCCCTGTTGCGAAGCCGGCCTTGAGGAATCCAACAAAATCCTGAAGTCCATGGTCTAATCCACCCCCTGCGGCATGGGCACTCAAAAAGCCGGAGGGGAACACCCGGTAACGGGGCATTTGATTTTTAGGGCAGGGTCTCACCCCGTTTCGCTGGGTTTGCGATGCGTTTTTTCAAGGGGCGCAGGGGGCTGGCTACTTCCCACACCATCAAAACCGGCTGCATGTTTTCCTCGCTTCATTTGGGGAAATGTGCAGCTTTTTTTGTTCCGGTCCGGTCGGTGGATTTTTTGTTCCCGTTGAGCAATCGGGGTTGGTGGTGTGGCGCCGGCTGTGGCGCGTTGAGGAGACGGGCCTCTTAAATAGAAGGCAATTAAGGAATGGGGTTGATAATGTTACCGCGAGAGGCTAACATGAGTTTGTCCTTATAAACCATGTTTCACTCCTGCTCAACCCACTTTCCATGGAGGACCCATGACCGAGACCACTTACCAGGATAAACCGTGGCTCAGCAGTTACGGGGAGGGCGTTCCCTCCCATGTGGACTATGAAGAGATTTTCCTCACCGATTTTCTGGAGCGCTCCGTAAGCGAGTTCCCGGACAACCCCGCCCTGAACTTCCAGGGGTTTCGCCTCTCTTACCGGGAGACCGACCGGATGGTGAAATCCGTGGCCGCGTGGTTGAAGTCCATCGGTGTCGAGAAGGGCGACCGGGTCGCGGTGCTTTTGCCCAACGTCATTCCCTGTCTCGTGGCTTACTATGCCATCATGCGTGTGGGGGCCATCTGTGTGATGAACAACCCCTTGTACACAGACCGTGAATTGCTGCATCAATTCAATGACTCCGGGGCGCGGGTCCTCTTTACCCTGGATCTTCTGGCCGACCGCATGACGGCTCTTCGAAGCAAGACCTCCATCAAAGAGATTGTCTACACCTCCATCGGTGACTACCTTCCCTTTCCCAAGAGCCTCCTCTTTCCCCTGGTGGGGAAGCGGAAAAAACTGGCCGCCGACGTGGCTCCGGCCCCGGACGTGATGAAGTGGAAGGAGATGGTTGCTGCCAACGCACCCACGGAGTTTCGTGAGACGTTGAGCCTGGACGACGTGGCCATGTACCAGTACACGGGGGGGACCACCGGCCCCGCCAAGGGGGTGATGCTTACCCACCGCAACCTCTCCTTTCAGATTCAGCAGGCCAGCGTCTGGTTTTCCGAGTTCGACAGGGGAGGCGAGTGCTGCATCGCGGCCCTGCCGTGGTTTCATATCTTCGGCCTCACCTGTGCCCTGAACTATCCCGTGTCCATGGGCTGGGAGATGGTCCTGGTGCCCAAGCCCCAAGGGCCTCAGCTTTTGGAGACCATCAGCAAATTCAGGCCCACCTATGCCCCCCTGGTGCCCACCATGTACATCGGCATGCTCAACGATCCGGCCATTGATCGCACCGACTTAAGCTCCATCAAAGGGTGCTTCTCCGGTAGCGCCCCCCTTCCCCTGGAGGTGACCAAAGAGTTCGAGAGGCGCTCCGGGTCTGTTATCGTGGAGGGGTTCGGCATGACCGAATCCAGCCCGGTGACCCACATGAATCCCTTCAGCGGCGGCAAGCGGAAGGTGGGAAGTGTCGGGATTCCTGCCCCTGATACCGAGGCCCGGGTGGTGGATCTCACCGACGGGGAGACCGATATGCCCGTGGGCGAGGTAGGAGAGTTGTTTGTGCGGGGCCCCCAGGTGATGAAGGGGTACCACAACCGCCCGGACGCCACGGCCGAGTCCCTCACCGATGGCTGGTTGCATACAGGCGATATCGCCCGGATGGACGAGGAAGGGTACTTTTTTATCGTGGACCGCAAGAAGGACATGATCCTTTCCGGGGGATACAACGTCTACCCCAGGGACATTGATGAGGTCTTCTACGAGCATCCCAAGGTGCAGGAAGTCTGTTCCATCGGTGTTCGTCATCCCCACAGGGGGGAAGCCGTGAAGGCCTTTGTGGTGCTGAAAGCAGGGGAGAGCGCCACGGAGCAGGAGATGATCGATTTCTGCAGCGACAAGCTGGCCAAGTACAAATGGCCGGTGGCCGTGGAGTTTCGTGAGGCCCTTCCCAAGTCCACGGTGGGCAAGATTTTGAGAAAGGACCTCCGGGAGGAAGAGGAGGGGAAAAGCGTCAGCGCAAAAGGAGCCTGAGCCTCCGTCCGCGGGTGCCTGACGGGCCCGCGGATAACCGACCCATTGTGTTTTGCCGTGAAGGAGAAGCTGCCTGACAGGGATCCCTCAGGTTCCATGGGGTGTTACCGGCTGTGAAAAATGTTTTATAAAGATAACTTGATAATGTGAGTGTGCTGCGCCAAATCCTGTTGACAGGGCTTCGTCACTCCCTTAATTCATACGCCTTACGATCCGACTTATTAATCCCAAGTATAACGTGTGGAGGACAGGGCGTGACCAGCAAGGTGACATACCAGAGCAAGCCGTGGTTGAGCAGCTACGAAACGGGGGTTCCTGAATCCCTTGAGTTTGAAAATATTTTTATCGCTGAGTTCCTGGAACGCTCGGTGCGTCGGTTTCCAGACAATACCGCCTTGGTTTTTCAAGGCTTCAGGGTTTCGTACCGCGAGTTCGACACCATGGTGGGGTCCATGGTGGCCTGCCTCCGGGGGATGGGGATTAAAAAAGGGGACAGCGTGGCGATTCTTCTGCCCAATGTGATCCCCTGTGTGGTGGCCTATTATGCCATCATGCGCTTAGGGGCCGTGGCCGTCATGAACAATCCCCTGTATACCGACCGGGAGCTGACGCATCAGTTCAACGATTCCGGTGCCGTGATGCTCATCACCCTGGACCTGCTGGCCGATCGCATGGTGGCCCTTCGCGAGAAGACGGGCATCAAGACGATTATCTACACCTCCATCGGGGATTACCTGCCGTTTCCAAAAAATCTGTTTTTCCCCCTTGTGGCCAAGCGGAAAAAGATGGCCGCCTCCGTTACCCCCGCCCCGGACCTTTACAAGTGGAAGGAGGTGCTCGCCTCTCATGCCCCGTCTGATTTTCGTGAAGAGCTGCACTGGGACGACGTGGCCATGTACCAGTATACCGGGGGCACCACGGGCGTGTCCAAGGGGGTCATGCTGACCCACCGGAACCTGAGCTGCCAGGTGCAGCAGCTCACGTCATGGTTTTCAGGCCTGGTTGACGGGGAAGAGATCTTTATCGGCGGGCTTCCTTTTTTCCATATTTTCGGGTTGACCACCACCCTGAACTTTCCCATCGCCATGGGGGCGGCCATCGTGCTGGTTCCCAAGCCCCAGGGGGCTCAGCTCCTTGAAGCCATTCGGAAGTTTCGGCCCACCTTTTCCCCCCTCGTGCCCACCATGTACATCAGTATGATGCATGATCCCGCCATCGAAAAGACGGACCTTTCCTGCATCAAAGGCCTGTTTTCGGGCAGTGCCCCCCTTCCCGTGGAGGTGATCCGCGAGTTTGAAAGGCGTTCCGGGGCTGTCATCGCCGAAGGCTTCGGCATGACCGAATCATGCCCGGTGACCCATATCAACCCCTTTGACGGCGGGCCCCGGAAAGCAGGCAGTATCGGGGTGCCCATCAGCAACACCGAAGCCCGTATCGTTGACCTTGCCGACGGGGTGACCGAGATGCCGGTGGGGCAGGTGGGTGAGCTTGTCATCAGGGGGCCCCAGGTGATGAAAGGGTACCTGAACAATCCCGGTGCAACCCAAGAGGCCCTGGCAGGTGACTGGCTCCACACAGGGGATATCGCGAAGATGGACGAGGACGGCTACTTTTACATCGTGGACCGCAAGAAGGACATGATCATCTCCGGGGGCTACAATGTCTATCCCCGGGATATCGACGAGGTGCTCCACGAACACCCCAAGGTTCAGGACGCCTGCTCCATCGGTGTTCCCCACGCGCACCGGGGGGAAGCCGTGAAGGCCTTTGTGGTGCTTAAGGATGGGGAGAGCGCCACTGAGCAGGAGCTGATCGATTTTTGCAGCGGCAAGCTGGCCAAGTATAAGTGGCCGGTGTCCGTGGAATTTCGGGGGGAACTTCCGCGTTCTACGGTGGGAAAGATTCTGCGAAAGGACCTCCGGGAGGAGACCCTGGGCGGGGGCTCCCGGGATGATGAAGAGTGACCTCTCCCGAAGGGCACACTCTGCGGGGCGCGTCGAATAGAATACCTTGTTTAATCAGTCGCTAGTGCGCGTAAAAAATGTTTAATAAAAATAACTTGATAAAGTAACCTGGCAACGCCGAATCCTGTTGACACCGAATCGCCACTCCCATAATTCATACACTTTAGAAATGACTTTCAACGCCAGTATGAATATATGGAGGACAGACGCGTGACCAACAAAGTGACTTACCAGAGCAAGCCGTGGCTGAGCAGTTACGAAACAGGGGTTCCGGAATATCTCGATTTTGAACAGCTTTTTATCTCGGATTTCCTGGAACGTTCGGTGGGTCGATTCCCTGATAACACCGCTTTGAATTTTCAGGGATACAAGGTCTCGTACCGTGAGCTTGACCGCATGGTACGCTCCATGGTGGCCTGCCTTCAGGGGATGGGGGTCAAAAAAGGGGACAGCGTGGCGATTCTGCTGCCCAATGTGATTCCCTGTGTCGTGGCCTACTACGCCATCATGCGCTTAGGGGCCGTGGCTGTCATGAACAACCCCCTGTATACCGATCGGGAGCTGACGCACCAGTTCAACGACTCCGGTGCCGTGCTCCTCATCACCCTGGATCTTCTGGCCGAACGGATGGTGGCCCTCCGAAGCAAGACAGGCATCAAGAAGATTATTTACACCTCCATCGGAGATTACCTGCCCTTTCCCAAGAACCTTCTCTTTCCCCTGGTGGCCAAGCGCAAAAAGATGGCCGCGTCCGTCAGCCCCGCCCCCGACCTTTACAAGTGGAAGGCGATGATCGCCTCCCATGCCCCGTCGGATTTTCGCGAAGAGCTGGACTGGGATGACGTGGCCATGTACCAGTACACCGGGGGCACCACCGGTGTCTCCAAGGGGGTCATGCTCACCCACCGGAACTTAAGCTGCCAGGCCCAGCAGGCCACAGCCTGGTTCCCCGGCCTGGAGGAGGGCGCCGAGAGTTTTGTGGGGGCCCTGCCGTTTTTCCATATTTTCGGCCTCACCACCGCCATGAACCTGCCGGTGTCCATGGGATGGGGGATCGTTCTGGTTCCCAAGCCCCAGGGGCCGCAGCTCCTGGAAGCCATCCAGAAGTATCGCCCCACCTTTGCCCCTCTGGTGCCTACCATGTACATCAGCATGGTCCACGATCCCGCCATAGACAAGACCGATCTGTCCTGTCTCAAAGGTTGTTTTTCCGGCAGTGCCCCCCTGCCCGTGGAAGTGATTCGCGAGTTTGAAAAACGTTCCGGTTCCGTCATTGCCGAAGGTTTCGGCATGACCGAATCCTCTCCGGTGACCCACGTCAACCCCTTCCACGGGGGGCCGCGAAAGGTGGGCAGCATCGGGGTGCCCATCAGCAACACCGAAGCCCGCATCGTGGATCTTGCCGGCGGGGTGACCGAGATGCCGGTGGGAGAGGTGGGAGAGCTTGTGGTCCGGGGCCCCCAGGTGATGAAGGGGTACCTGAACCGTGAGGACGCCACCGCCGAGACCCTCTGTGACGGCTGGCTCCATACCGGGGACATTGCGAAGATGGACGAGGACGGCTATTTCTACATTGTGGACCGGAAAAAGGACATGATCATCTCCGGCGGGTACAATGTCTATCCCCGGGACATCGACGAGGTGCTCTTCGAGAACCCGAAGGTCCAGGAAGCGTGTACCATAGGCATCCCCCATGCCCATCGCGGGGAAGCGGCCAAGGCCTTTGTGGTCCTGAAGGAAGGGGAGACCGCCACCGAAAAAGAACTCATCGACTACTGTTCCGGCAAACTCGCCAAGTACAAGTGGCCGGTGGCTGTTTCATTCCGTTCAGACCTTCCCAAATCCACCGTGGGAAAAATCCTGAGAAAAGACCTGAGGGACGAAGAGGTCGCCAAAGAGACGGAAGAGGAAAAATAGTGCCCGGGACCACGCGGCAGACCGGCGGCGCCAATGAATTATGATACCGGCGTGTTGCGGGAGATGTGTCCGGTAAAGAAAAAGGGTCCCTTTTCAAGGGGCCCGTCAAGGGGGGCGAGAAGACGCCCCCCTTTTTGTTTTTTAAGGTCTTTCAACGCTCCTGAATACAGGGTGTAAAATGACTTTTTTGTTTTGAAAATTAAGGGATTCGAGAACGGCCGAAAAGGAAAATACCTTGCAAAATAAGGCCTGATCGTATATTTCCCATACGTTTCAGATTAAACCACTACACCTTAAGGAGACTGTTATGAAGAGAGCGGTTGTTTTCCTGATTTGTCTGTTCGCCATGACGACCATGGCCTTTGCAGGAGACGGATCCTTTGATCGCGTCAAGAAAGAAGGCAAGCTTGTCCTCGGCCTGGATGACTCATTCCCTCCCATGGGATACAAAGTCGCCGACGGCACCATTGTAGGTTTTGACATCGACGCCGCCAAAGAGGTCTGCAAGCGCCTTGACATTGAGCTGGCCCTGCAGCCCACGGCATGGAAAGGTGTGATCAACTCCCTGTATGCGAAGAAATTTGACTGCATTTGGAACGGCATGACCATCACCAAAGAGCGTGTTGCCCGTGTCAACTTTACCAAGCCCTATATCCTCGACGGTCAGGTCGTGGTGGTTCGCTTTACTGAAAAGCGTTTTGCCGATTACAAGGATCTCGGCGGCATGATCGTCGGTTGCCAGGAAGGCTCTCCCGCTGTTACCGCGGCCAAGAAGCTTCCCAACGCCCCCAAGGCCATCAACGAGTACGAAGACAACCCCAAGGCTCTTCTGGACCTCAAAGCGGGTCGTCTTGACGCCGTGGTTATCGACAACGTCACCGGCCGTGACGCCATCGCCAAGCAGGTGGGATCCTTCAAGACCCTGCCCGGTTTTATCAGCAAAGAGCCCTTTGGTGTGGCCTTCAGAAAAGAGGACAACGAGCTCCGTGGCGCTGTCCAGAAGGCCTTAGACGAGATGGTGGCCGACGGGACCATGGCCAAGATCTCCGAAAAATGGTTCGGTGAGGACATCACCGATCCCACCAAGTGGTAATTGATACCCGACCATAGAAAGATCCCGGGGAGAGGGCGGCGATGCCGTCCTCTCCTGTTTGGTGAGTACGCCCCACCATCGGTTCTCAGTGTGACTGAGACCGGTTATCCACGCTACACAGCCGTCAAATGAAGGCGAGACATATCCATGAGACCCACGATACGCAGAGGCTTTCTGCTTTTTATATGGCTGGTTCTGCTGGCCCTGCCGACAGCGGCCCTTGCCGCAGGTGACATCAACCCGGACAAGGTGTTCAGGGAGGCGAGCAACCTCATCGCCACCGGTGATTACCAGAGCGCCCTTGAGGTTCTGGATCGGATTCCCGCACCCAGCGGCACCGACAACGCCGGGGATTTTGTCAAGAGTCGCATCCAGAAGGCCCAACTCTACCATGCCCTGGGCATGTCCGATGAGGCAGAAGCCTCCTGCAACGAGGTGCTGGCCCTTTTTCCCGATCACATGGAGGCCAAAAACGTCCTGGCCTCCCTGGCCAAATCCAAAAAGCCCAAGTGGGTTCTCTTTATCGACGACATGAAGATGTTTCTGCCTTCCCTTATCCAAGGGGCGGGCATCACGCTTTTTCTTGTGGTCATCACCATGGTTATTTCGCCCATCGGAGGGCTTCTCATCGCCCTGGGGCGCATCAGCGGCCTGCCGCCCATTCGCGGGTTCTGCTGGTTTATTATCTGGTTTTTCAGGGGGACGCCGCTTCTTCTGCAGCTTTTCTTTATTTACTACGGCCTGCCCTCCCTGGGCGTGACCCTGTCCCCCACCACCTCGGCCATCATCGGCCTGGGAATCAACTACTCGGCGTATCTGGCGGAAATTATCCGGGCGGGCATCGAGAGCATCGACAGCGGTCAGATGGAGGCGGCCAAGGCCATCGGCATGACCTACACCCAGGCCATGCGCCGGGTCATCGTTCCCCAGACGTACAAGCGGCTCATGCCCCCTGTGGGCAACGAGTTCATCGCATTGATCAAGGACACCGCCCTGGTCTCCACCATTGCCATGGTGGAGTTGATGCGCTCAGCAAACCAGATGTTCAACACCTACTTCAACGTGAACGTCCTGATCATTGCCGCCATGATTTACCTGTTGTTTACCACCGTGTTTACGGTGACCTTCGAGAAAATTGAAAAGCGAGTCGGAGCCTATGAAAACAGATAACGTTACAAACCCGACCCCGGGCAATGCACCGATTATCAGCCTGTCGAAGATCACCAAACGCTTCGGAAAAACAACGGCCGTGGATGCCGTGGACCTGTCCGTCATGCCCGGAGAGAAGGTGGTGATCATCGGGCCCTCCGGTTCCGGAAAGTCCACCCTGTTGCGAGCCGTGAATATCCTGGAAGAGATCGACGACGGAGACCTCATTTTTGAAGGTCGGACGGTGGGTTATGTCGAGAAAAAGGGAAAACGGGTTTTAGATACTCAGAAGAATATCTGTGCCCTGCGAGCCGAGATCGGCATGGTGTTCCAGCATTTTCACCTGTTTCCTCACATGACCGTCCTTGAAAACATCATGGAAGGGCCCGTTACGGTCCAGGGCAAGAGCCGTGAAGAGGCGCATATCATCGCAGAGGACATGCTGGAAAAGGTGGGCCTTTCGGAGAAGCGCAAGGTCTACCCGGCCACCCTGTCCGGCGGTCAGAAGCAGCGGGTGGCCATTGCCCGCGCCCTTGCCATGAAGCCCAAGATCATGCTTTTTGACGAACCCACCAGCGCCCTGGACCCCGAGCTTGTGGGTGAGGTGTTCAATACCATCAAAGGCCTGGCAGATGAGGGGATGACCATGATCATCGTCACCCATCAGATGGGGTTTGCACGGGAAATCGCAGATCGCGTTATCTTTATGGAAAAAGGGCAGTTTGTCACCGAGGCGCCCCCGGATGAGTTCTTCGGGTCCTGCATGACCCACTCCCGTGTGGCAAGTTTTGTGGATTCCATTCTCTGAAGAACAGGCCGCAGTCATCTCACCGGTTGTGAAACCGGAAGACCCCCATCGCTTTTTGCAAGCGGTGGGGGTTTTTTTATGGCAGGCGGAAACACCGGGGAGAAAACAAACGCGCTGTTTTTGAGGATTCCATCCGTGATTTTGAGTGGTTGTTGACAGATTGCGAAGTTCACAGACGGCGGGCTTTGTGCAATAATGACTCATCGGCTTGAAATGATGAGAAGGTGCCTTACCTTTTATCAATCAGCGATCGGTCTTGAAGGCATGGGGTTCCTTAAAGGCCCGAAGAGTCATCTTTGCAAGCCCGTCTCCCGTCGACCCATTTTCCGGTCCCGCTGAATCCATAGCATAATTCCTTAAGCAGACAACCCATGCTTATTCGTGAAAGGAGCCTGACCATGGAAAACGATGAGCCCATTACTCCTGAAGTCGTGTCTGAAAACGAGGCAGATCAGACCTCAAGCCTTGCCATTCCTCATCAGATTATGCCCGATAACCTGGTGATCCTTCCTGTCACCGGGCGTCCCTTCCTGCCGTTTCAGGCCCAGCCCCTTATTATCAGCCAGGATAAGTGGCAGCCCACCATAGAAAAAGCCATCAACGAGAGCAACGGTCTGGTGGGTTTGGTGCTGGTGAGGCCCGAAGCCGGAGAGGTGCTCGGTCCCGACAGTTTTTTCCGCATGGGGTGCGTGGCGCAGATCCACAACGTCATGGCCGACGGCGAAAAACTGCAGGTGGTGGCCCAGGGGGTCCGGCGGTTTACCATTGAGGACTTTTTGTCCAAGGAGGCCCCCTTCCATGTCCGGGTGACCTATCCCGTGGAGACAAGGGGGGACACGGAAAAGCTCAGGGGGTACTCCGTTGCCGTGATCAAGGGCATTCGCGAGATCATCCCCTTGAACCCCCTGTACGGGGAGGAGGTCAAGAACTTCGTTACCCGGTTCAGCCCCAACGATGCCTCGCCCCTGGCCGATTTCGGGGCGTCCATCACCACCGCCCCGGGCAAGGACATCCAGGACATCCTGGAGACCACCTCTCTGATGGATCGCATGAAAAAAGTGCTGGTCCTGTTGAAAAAAGAACACGAGTCCCTGAAACTCCAGAGCGAAATCAGCCAGGAGGTGAACAAAAGCCTCAATGACAATCAGCGAAAATTTTTCCTCCGGGAGCAGCTGAAGGTGATCCAGAAGGAGCTGGGCATCGCCAAGGATGATCGCACGGCAGACATCGATCAGTTCCGTGAGCGCCTGGAGAAGCTGGACCCGCCCGAGCATGTCCTGGAGCGGGTGGAAAGCGAGATAGACAAGATGCAGGTCCTTGAAAAGGGCTCGCCCGAATACGCCGTGTCCCGCAACTACCTCGACTGGATCACCTCCGTGCCCTGGGGGGTCTCCTCCGAGGACAAGCTGGATATCAAGGGGGCGCGAAAAATACTCGACCGGGACCACTCGGGGCTCATGGACGTCAAAGACCGCATCATCGAGTTCCTGGCCGTGGGGGTCTATAAACAAGAGGTTTCGGGCTCCATCATGCTTCTGGTGGGCCCTCCGGGGGTGGGCAAAACCTCCATCGGAAAATCCATTGCCGAGGCCCTGGGGCGGAAATTTTACCGGTTCAGCGTGGGGGGCATGCGCGACGAAGCGGAGATCAAGGGGCACCGCCGAACGTACATCGGGGCCCTGCCGGGCAAGTTCGTTCAGGCGCTCAAGGACACCGGCGTCTCCAACCCCGTAATTATGCTTGATGAGATCGACAAGGTGGGGGCCTCCTACCAGGGAGATCCCGCCTCTGCCCTTCTGGAGGCCCTGGACCCCGAACAGAACAGCGAGTTCCTGGACCATTACTTCGATTTGAGGCTGGATCTGTCCAAGGTGCTTTTTATCTGCACGGCCAACCAGCTGGACACCATCCCCCAGCCCCTTTTGGACCGCATGGACATGACAAGGCTCTCCGGGTACATCACCGCCGAAAAGGTGGAGATCGCCCGCAAGCATCTCTGGCCCCGCCTCATGGAGCGGAGCGGGATTCCCAAAAAACAGCTGAAGATCACCGATGCGGCCATTCGGACCATTGCCGACGGCTACGCCAGGGAAGCCGGGGTCAGGAACCTTGAAAAACAGATGAACCGCATCGTCCGAAAAGCGGTGGTGAGCTTTCTCACAACCGGGGACAAGCCTGTCTCCGTGGGGGTTAAGGACATCCCGGAGTACCTGGGGCCGCCCATTTTCCGGAAAGAGCGTCCCATGGAAGGGGTGGGCATCGTCACGGGCCTTGCCTGGACCACCATGGGGGGCGCCACCTTATCGGTGGAGGCCACCAAGATCCACGATCTTGCCAAGGGCTTCAAGCTCACCGGGCAGCTGGGGGACGTCATGAAGGAATCAGCGGAGATCGCCTACAGCTTTGTCTCCTCCCACACACGGGATTTCTCCGTGGACAAGGCCTACTTTGATTCGGCCTTTGTCCACCTGCATGTGCCGGAAGGGGCCACCCCCAAGGACGGCCCCAGTGCCGGGGTGACCATGAGCACGGCCCTGATCTCCCTTGCCACCGGACGAAAGATTGACCGGCCCCTGGCCATGACAGGGGAGATTACCCTGACGGGAAAGGTTCTTCCCGTGGGAGGCATTCGCGAGAAGGTGATCGCGGCCCGTCGTATCGGTATCCGGGAGCTGGTGCTTCCCGACGACAACCGGCGGGATGTGGACGAGTTGCCCGATTACATCAGCAAGGGCATGACCTTTCATTTTGCAAAGGTCTACAAAGATGTCTACAAGGTGGTGTTTGGCAACTCGAAATAACGCACAGCTGCCTGCTGCGGCGTTGACAGGGCTGTTCCTTTCCAGCCGCAGCGGGCATGGCATGCTTCAACCCAAGGGCAACGGAGGGTCGAGCCGTGGATCAAGCGGTGACGCAATTTGCTTCGGTGGAGCGACTTGGGCCAGGTGAAATCAGGGCTCAGAGCCAGCTTTTCACGAGTTTTGAAATGCGCGAACTGGCCGAGGCCCTCCCCGTGGTGTTTCTGGTCCTTAACCGGTGCCGCCAGATTGTCTGTGTGAACCAGCGGTTCCTTGAACTTGCCGGGGTCAAGGACTCGGAGCAGGTGTACGGCAAGCGTCCCGGGGAAGCACTGGGGTGCGTCAACGCCCTCTCCTCGGAGTCTGGCTGCGGCACCACCGAGTTCTGCAGCGTCTGCGGAGCCGTGAAATCCATCCTGGCCTCCCAGGATGAGAAGCCTTCGGTGATGGAGTGCGTCATCACCAGTCAGGGGGGCGGGGTTCTGGAACTGCGGGTCCGGACCTCACCCATCTGGCGTGGGGGGGAGCTGTTTACTATTTTTTCCGCGGTGGATATCTCCGACGAGAACAGGAGGAAAAGCCTGGAACGCACTTTTTTCCATGATATCTCCAATACCGCAGCCGCCATCTCCGGTACCGCCGAGCTGTTGATGGACGGCCCTGGCTTCGGGCCGGATGCAGGGGAAGTGGAAACGGTTTTTTACGCGTCCCAGTGGCTGTTGGACGAGATCCGTTCCCACAAGAATCTCCTGGAGGCCGAGGCCGGTGAGCTTCAGCCCCAGTTCATACCGGTCTCCGCCCTGGAAACCCTCCGACAATGCCTGGGGCTTTACACCCGGAACAAATCCACCCATTCCCGCACCCTGAGTCTCTCCCCGGATTCCCGGGACGCCGTCGTCGAAACCGACCCGGTCCTTTTGCGGCGCATCCTTATCAACATGTTCAAAAATGCCCTGGAGGCGACCCCCGAAGGGGGCCGCGTGGATACCGGCTGTACCCCCTGCGGCGATGCCGTTCATTTTTCAGTAACCAATGCCGGCTACATCCCCCGCGATATTCAACTTGGGATTTTTCAGCGTTCCTTTTCCACCAAGGGCAGCGGGCGGGGGGTGGGCACGTACTCCATGAAGCTTTTTGCCGAGCGATATCTCGGTGGCACCGTCAGTTATACCTCTTCGCCGGATTCCGGCACCACCTTCTCCCTTTTCCTCCCTTGTCGCAACGAGGAGTAACGAATACCTTGATTCCTCGCATGCATGGTGTATGATCCCCTGTAGTCCCATGGTTCATGAATGCTTGTTTGTGTTTCTCTTGATTTCCAGTGTGTTGTTCTCAATTTAAATCGCACGGCAAAGGAGCGGAGATGTCTGAAAAGAAGCGAATTGTGATCACCGGAGGAGGCTCCGGACTGGGAAGGGCCCTGGCCCTTGTCTATGCGAGAAAAGGGTGGCGGGTCTGTGTCGCGGATATGGACGCGCGAACCGTTGAGGAGACGGGGCGGATGATTGGCGACGCGGGCGGCGAAGGGCTGACCCGGCTGTGCGATGTCACGGCGGAGGGGGCTTTCGAAGAGCTGGCCCGGACGGTTAAAGACCAGTGGGGGGGCCTTGATGTCCTGGTCAACAATGCCGGGGTGGGTGCTGCCGGGACCCTGGATGCCATCCCCGAGGATCGCTGGGAGTGGATCATGGATGTGAATTTAAAGGCGGTGATCCAGGGGTGTCGTCACTTTATCCCCTTCATGGAGGCCCAGGGCAGCGGCCACATCGTCAATGTCGCCTCCAGCGCGGGCATCGTCTCCTTCCCTGAGATGAGCAGCTACAACGTGACCAAGGCGGGGGTGATTTCCTTGTCCGAGACCCTTTTTTCAGAACTCGCGCCCCAGGGCATCGGTGTTACTGTGGCGGCTCCTACTTTCTTCAAGACGAACCTGATGGAACGTTTCCACTCCACGGACGAGCAGCAGCGAAAAGTCGCCGAAGGGCTTTTCGCAAAGACAAAGTATACCGCTGAGGATGTGGCCCGGGAGATTGAGAAGGCCGTGCGAAAGAAGAAGCTTTATGTTATTCCTCAATGGGACGGCAAGATCATGTGGTGGATGAAGCGGCTGAGTCCCGAGCTTTTCCACAGGGGCATGGCTGTGTTTACAAAAAAAAGAGGCTTTGAGCGGATGTTCGCCAGGGCATGATAAGACAGGGCTCCCTGGCCCGCGGAATTTTTTAAGAGAAGGTGGGTATGGATTTGATCAGTTCCCGGTTGCGTTTTCGCCCCATGGAGGAACAGGACCGGCGCTTTATGCAGCGTTTTTTAAGCGATGGAGAGCTGACACGCTGGCTCCCCGTGGATTACCCCTGCCCCATAGAGCAGGTCCACCTCCATGTGGACCGTCGGCTTGAACACTGGGACCAGTACGGTTTCGGGACCTTTGTGCTGGAAGAGCTGCACGGCAGGGAGCCCGTGGGGTACTGCGGGCTGGAGCATGTGGTGGAGAGCCCCTTCATCGATCTGCGTTACGGTTTGATCCAGACGGTGCAGGGCCGGGGGCTGGCCTTTGAGGCGGCCATGCGGCTTGTTCTGTATGGCTTTCAGGGGCTTCAGCTGCCTCGGATTTACGGGGCGGCCATGCCGGAAAACAGGGCCTCGGTGGCGGTGCTGACCAAGGTCGGCATGCGTCCGGACAAGCGGTTCGATTGCTACGGATCCAATCTGTTTACCGCCTCCGTGGACCGGGCCACCTTTGAGCAGGCCATCCTGGCAGGTGTGGAGCAGGGGACGTGACCACTTGACCCGTCAGGGCTCAGGCACAAAAAATGCCGCTGCGCTTTAACCCGAGGGACGAGGGTTAAAGCGCAGCGGCAAACAGCTTTCAAGGTGGCTCACCTTGCCGCCGGAGGCATCGCTTTTGAATGTTTTATTTTTGTCCCGTTTTGCAAAACCGCTTCGATACCGAAGCGGTTTTTTTATTGTCTGCAGGCAAAGCGGCGTCAGGATAGAACGGCACCGGATGAACGGATTCGTCTTGCTTCTATCTTTTGCGGCGGGCGGCCTTGGCCATCTCCTTCTGCTCTTCGGAAAGGTGCTTGAGGAGGGTGCCCAGGGGCCAGGTCTCACTGGTTTCGGTGAGGGTGGCCCACAGGGTTCGGGGAAGGGCGTTTTCGCGCCAGCTTTTCATGAGCTGCTGGAGCTGGTTTCCAGTGATACCGGCCATGACCACGGCCACCCCGCCCAGGGCTTCCCAGTTGTTCGGCTGCTCGGTAAAGAGCTTTCCCACCGGGGTCGCCAGATCGTCTCGTCCCGCAAAGGCGATGGGCAGGTCGCTCCACCCGAGTTGTCCCACCAGGGACACCAGGGCGTCTGCCGTTTCGGTTTCAAGGCCGCAGACCAGAAGGCCTTTGGGGCCGTAAAGCGGGGTGTCGTCGATGTCCATGGGCTGCATGGTGCCGTCGGTCATGGTTGCTCCTTTCAAGGCGTTAGTTGAAATAGGCGACAATTTCAGCGGACAGAGCACCTGCGAGGCTGCGGGTGGCTTTGACGCCGGCTTCCTGATAGGTGATGTGGCCTTCGCGTTTGTTTTCGTTGAAGCTTCCCACCATCTTGCCTGTTGTGGGGTCGATGATGGCCACATCGGCTGTTGCGCGCATGAATTTGAAATTGGGGTTGTTGAGCTCCACCCGGGAAAGGGTCATGGAGATGTGCAGGGTGGCATCGCCGCCGCGCCCGTTGGATTCCACAAGGAAACCGGCTTCGGTGAGCTTTTTGGCCAGCTTGCGGGATAGCTCCTCGCCGTTGGGTGCATCGACCTTGAGGTTGAGCCGGAAATCTGTTTTGACCTTCTGAAGGGTTGAGACAAGGGCCTCGAACTCCTTGTGGTCAGCTCCCCGGGTCGGACGGTTGATGACGCGGAGGCGGCTCACCAGGGCCTCGCGCTCAATGAAGAGGTCCATGGCTTCGTTGAGGTGCTTGAGCTGCATCAGCTTTCCGCGGCTGGCCCGGGCTGCCTGTTCCTCCACCTCGATGCGGGCGTTGAGCCGGTTGATGTCGTGTTGCCATTTCTCAGCGGCACGTGCCCGGTCCAGGCCCGCCTCGGCCATATATTCCCGTCCGTCTTTGGTGACGGACCCTATCTCCACGCCTTCCAGTTCAACGGAAGAAGCCACACGGATTTTGGACTGCACGTTTTTGTAGAGGGTGTCCCCCTGGGCGGAGTCCGTGACGGCCCGGGTGACCGAAGAGATGTCGCTTTCGATGCGGGACTCGAAAATATTGGAGAGCTCCGCTTTGGCCCGACGCACGGCTTCGGGACGGGATTGCCCGTACCCTTTGGCGATGAGATGGGTGGACTCGGAAAAGTCTGGCGCAGGGGTCCCCTTGGCCGGGGCGGGCCTGTACTCTTCACGGTGAGGGGGCTCAGGGGCCGGTTTGGACGCAGGGGCCGCGGCCTGGGCCGGAGGACGCCCTTCCAGTTCGTCAAAGGCTTGTCTGGCGCGCTCTCGCTGGGCCTCACTGCTGCTGCTGGTTCGGGCCTTGCCCGGAGTGGAGGCCACGCAGCCGGAAAGGGCCAGTGAGGTGGCAAGTATCAGGGGCATCAGTCGTTTCATGTGTTCACTTATCTCCCTTGCTGGGCGGGCATCATGGGCGTGTCCGGTGCCTTGCTGGGCACCGGACGTACCGGTGGTTAATGCATGGTATGGTTAAAGACAAAGACGGTCTCTCCCGCCTTGACGTTGACCGTTTCAAGGTAGGCGTCGACCCCTGCGCAGGTGATGGCCGAGGCCTTGTATTCGCCGGGTTCCACAAACCGGCTTGCGAGATAGATTTCACCGGGCAGCGTGCGCCAGGAGCGGGTGTCCGCTTTTTCCGTTGCACTGGCTGCCACCTGGCCCGCAAGCTGGGCCAGCATCCCGGCAAATTCGCCCTGTTCTTTTTCTATCTGCTTGGCCGCCGCATGAACGGCCACCTGTTTGGCAACGGCCCGGGCAATGGTCTTGGTCCAGATGCGGGTTTTTCTGTCGTCCAGGTTCTTGACGGCAATGGCGGTGATGTTTTCCGCCAGGGCCGACGGCGTGGTGAGGGTGCTGCCGTTTGTGTCGGTCAAGACCAGGCCGCTGTCCCTGCACCCCGGCGGAAAGGTGACGTATCGGGGAAAGGCGATGGAGACGGGGCCTGTGGGGGCCAGGTGGGTGATCTTGTTTTCCACCTTTTTGGGGGCCTTCCCGTTTAACTGCACATAGACGATGCGTCCCTTTTTACGGGTGGCACGGTGGGAGGGCACCGTACCGGTGTAGCCCTTTGTCAGGCGCTTGGCTTCCCGGACCCTGTCTGCGGGAACAGCCACGCGCAACAGGTCGGCATACAAAGAGGGCGGGGTGGGGGTGCCGTAAGCCGCGTTGTAGTCTTTGTAGGCCCTGAACGCCTCGTAATAATAGATGTAGGCGTCGCTGTATTCGCCGTCCATTTCGCTCAGGATTCCGCTGATGTAGCGGCCCAGTGCGTCTTCTTTGTACACGTTTTTCGACTCGTACTGGTCGTTGTACTCCGTCAGGAGGGTGTTGAGCTTCCGGCACTCCACAAGGGCGCTTTCGTAGTCGCCCCCGCGGATATAGGTGAAGGCGGCCATCATGTTGATGAGGGCCCGTTCAAAGTCTTCACCCGGGTAGTCGATGATCAGGTCGTTCACCAAGAACGAGGCGGCACCGGCGCTGAGGCTTTTGGTCCAGAGGGCCTGGGCCATTTCATCGGCTTGGCTGAACTCGGCCGCGGCACTTTTGAGGTCGCCGCACTCGTAGAAGATCATGGCGCAGTCGAGGTGATAGAGCAGCTGGGCATGTTTGCCGTAGTCGGATTGCCTGGTTTTGATCATCTCCTTGGAGGCGACGCAGTCACCGGCCTTGAGAAGGCTGTCCAGGTTGGCGTAGTTAAATGTAGGAGCACATCCGGTGGTGGCGATAAGAAGCGCCACCAGAAGAACAAGTCGTTTCATGGGGGTCACACCTTCCTCATGAGAGCATTACACGGAGCGAGTGGACGGGCAGCCGGGCTGGCCGGAGACCGACCAGCCGGAATGCCGCCGATCTCCTGATGGAGATCGGGCGGTTTTTCGTCAATCGATACGCTGGGAAAACAGGCAGATTAAAATTTGAAACGGCTCTGCTTGATCACTTTTTTGATCTGTTTTTCCCCGATCCATACTTTTTTGTTTTTTTCCAGGTCAATAAGGGTCAGGTCTACCTGGTAGAACCGTACGGATTTCCCCCCGTCCTTGTTGACGATGCTGTTCAGTTCCCCCTGCAGCATAAAGTCGGCCCCCACCTCCTGGCCGGCTGATTTGGCGGTCTCTTCCGAAGCGTGGGACGCCTGGTCCAGACGTTCGTCGCGAATTTCGTCCCGCTCGCTGCGACTTGCGGCGAACTCCACCTGGCCGGAGTTGAGCAGGGCACGTTCCAGGTTGCGGACGAAGGTTTTCACGTTGATGTGCTCGTGGCTCTTGTTTTTTACCGAGCCGATGATGACCACGGGGTTCTCGCCGTTGTTTGCCTTGTAAAACCGGTTCAGCCAGGGGCGGGAGAGCACATCGTCGATCATTTCGTCGGCAACGAGCCGGGAGTCGGTATCGTTCCATTTGTCCCCCACGTCCGTGACGCTGTCGGTCTCCACGCGCTGGGTGGAGACGGTCTGGCATGCCGTCAGGAGGGCAAGCAGGACGAAGGCAACAAGAAGGGCACTTTTTTTCATGGGCTACGGTTCCTCGATTTGTCTGAATAAAAAAAACGGTCCCCGGGGATGCCCCGGGAGCTGGTTGCAGGCCAAAGGGACGCTTGGTTGTCCCCTGAAGGGTCGCCGAGGCAGTGAACAGGTAACCATCGGTTTTCACTTCGTGACGAAGGGTGTCCCCCCTCCTATTTCTCAGGCACCCGTGCCTGAAACTTAGAAATTATAGGAAGCCGCATCAAGTGATGTCAACATGAAAAACGGTTTCTCGTAAAGTGACGGCAATGGAAAGAATGCCCTGTGAATTTCGAGTGATATAGATCACAGCGTTCCCTTTCGCATGAAGGAAATATGGCTGTCGGTTGAGGCCGTGGGGCGAGGGCGGTCGATATGTCCTTAGAAAGCGATGAGATGGGACTGGACCAGGGGCACCTTGGGCAGGAAGAAGAGGTATGTTTGGTTGAATTGTCCGATTGTAAAATTTTTGCATAGGGATATAATGGGGGCCTTGTCGGGGTCCAGGGGCTTCGGTGGGCTCCGGCCTTGCGTGTACTTAAGGGGGTGGCGTTTTGTCCGCAATATGTGGCACGCAAGGGGGCTGTGAAGACAAATGTTTAGCTATTGCTGCAGGTGTTCCTTGCGTGGTGATTCCGTTATTAATTTGAACTCTTTCTTGTTTTGAAAGGGTTTCAGGATTGGCTACGAAGAAATCAAAAGTTGAGTTTTATAGTTACTTGACATCAGAAGTCAATTTGCGTATTGAAAGTATCACGTGTCTGATAGGTGTGCTTGAGGCTGAACGGTGTACGCTTAGGGCGGGCCCGGCATCGCGCGTTGCGATTCAGGACACGATCCGTGCATTTTCTCTCTCTTATTGTTTTTTCCTTTGACGACACCTGGTTGTGATGGCTGGAAGGGATGCTTCCACCATCATCTTATGTTCATCCATATCTGCGAGGAGTGTGACAATCCCATGGATAAAATCAGAACACGATCTTGCGTAACGTCGTTTTTCATGCTCGCGGCACTGGCCCTGTGCCCGGTGGCGCCGACTGCCGGGGCAGCGGAGGCGGACGCCAAGCAGAGACCTTCGGTCTCCTTTCCCCATGAGATGCATTTTGATGTGGCCGAGGACTGCCTGTCCTGCCATCACGACTACCAGGACGGGGAGAATGTCCTTGATGAGGACCTTCTCATGGAGACGGAGCCGGAGGAGACCATGGTGCTCAACAGCATGGACCGGGAGGAGCTCAGTGCCGTGTCCTGCGTCTCCTGCCACGGAGATGATGCGAAAACAGGACCCATGGATGCCTTTCATAACCAGTGTATCTCCTGCCATGAAGCCGAAAAAGCCGGTCCGGTCATGTGTGGTGAGTGCCATGTAAGGCCGTAACGGTTCGTCATGGAAAGATGCCGCCGGGCAGCCGCCTGGTCGGCGAGGGATCATGCCAGATGACAGCCTCATCCGGGGATGGGGTTGAGATAACTTATAATGGGAGGGAACCGTGGTTAAAGCCAAGAGAAAACCGTTGGAAGAGATCGCAGATGCCATATCCGCTTACGGCAAGGTGCTGACCGTGGGGTGCGGCGGCTGCGTATCGGTGTGTCTGGCCGGAGGGCAGCGGGAGGTTTACGAACTCAATGCCGAGCTTGAGCTGACGTTCAAGCAGAGCGGCACCTCCAAACAGCTGGGCAACTACACGGTGGAACGGCAGTGCAACATGGACCTGATGCAGGAGCTGGACGACATCGCCGTGGACTACGACTGTATCCTCTCCATGGCCTGCGGGGCCGGGGTGCAGCTCATGGCCGAGCGCTACCCCGACAAGCCTGTCTTTCCGGCGGTCAACACCATGTTCATCGGTGTGGACCGGAGCCTGGGGATGTACGAAGAGAAGTGCAGGGCCTGCGGGGAGTGCGTCCTGGCCTACACCGGCGGCATCTGCCCGGTGACCCGATGCGCCAAGGGCCTGTTCAACGGTCCCTGCGGCGGCACCAACAACGGCATGTGCGAAGTGAGCCAGGAGGTTCCCTGTGCCTGGCTGGATATTTACGAACGGCTCAAGGCTCAGGATCGCCTGGACGATATCCTTAAACTCCAGAAGGTGATGCAGTGGCAGAACCAGCTCCAGCGCACCGTGGTTCAGCCGAAATACGAGAAACGCTATTACAAGTGATGCCGTGGTGCCTCCTCAGCAAGGAGCCTTCGGGCCGATGGTGCATCGGCGGCTCCGGGTACCGGTGAAAGGGGCATCCCTTTTCACGCAGACGTCAACCCATTGAAAAGGAAAGTGGGGCTCTCATGTATGATTTTATAAGGGGTCCGATGGTCTGGATTTCCATTGCGATCTTCTTCGGCGGCATCATCTGGCAGGTGATTCGGTTTCTCTCCCTCTCCAGTCCCGTTGAGGATCCGAAACTGAAGCGTCCGCAGGGCCTGGCGGCCGAGGTGCCGCCTGCCGGGGCGGGGGGATTTCTCCATGCCCTGAAGCTCTCCATCTTTAAAACGAGCCCGGGAATGATCATCGTCACCTCGGTCTTTCATTTTTGCCTTGTGGCTGTGCCGCTGTTTCTCCTGGGGCACAACATCCTCATCGAGCGGGCCATCGGGTTTTCCCTGTTTTCGCTCAGCGAACGAACCTCGGATGTGCTCACCGTGGTGTTTCTGCTCTGCGGCGCGTTTTTTCTCTACCGCAGGCTCTTTCTTGCCCGGGTCCGGATTATCACCAGCGGGTACGATTACCTGATGCTGCTCCTGGCCACGGCTCCGTTTATCACGGGGTTTCTTGCGTATCACCAGGCGTTTGACTACAAACTGATGATCGTTTTGCATATCCTGGCCGGTGAGGCGATGCTGATTTTTGCGCCCTTCACCAAATTTGTCCACATGGTCTACTTCTTTGCGGTGCGGTTTTCCGTCAAGGGCGAGTGGGCTCTGGGCAGCGGCAACAGAAACTGGTAGCCCGTTCAGGGGCTCCCTTCCATACGGAGAGTCGACATGTTCAAGAAAAACACAGCCGGGGTTGACACCGACCTTATCAAGAAACGGCTCGACAGCAGAAAGGCAAAGATGAAGCTCTCTCTGGCCGCATGTGCCCACTGCACCCTGTGCGCCGAGAGCTGTTTTCTCTTCAACGCCCGGGACAACGATCCCACCTACATGCCCTCCTACAAGTTCATCAACTCCATCGGGGTGCTGTACAAGAAAAAGGGGATGGTGGACCGGGCCACCCTGCAGGATATCCGCGACGTGGTGTGGGAGCGATGCGTGCTCTGCACGCGGTGCTATTGCCCCTTCGGCATCGATATCCCGGAAATGCTCGCCTTTGCCCGCACCATCTGCCGCGAGCAGGGCGTTTTTCCCGATTTTGAGAAAGAGCAGAAACATGCGGGTTAACTGAACGTCGATATGGCTTGTTCTACCTTTTGCGAGGCCATGGAAACATAACACACAGCGAAGGAATGTGCCGATATGAAATCAGGAAGCAATCTTGAGAAAATTCTCGCAGCAGGACACTTTGCATTTACCGGCGAGCTGGGTCCCCCACGCGGTTCCAACGTCGAGCATGTCAAGGAGAAGGCCCAGCACCTGGTCGGCCATGTGGACTCAGTGAACATCACCGACAACCAGACCGCCATGGTGCGTATGTCCAGCTGGGCCGCCGCGCTCCTGGTCAACGAGATGGGGCTGGAGCCCAACTACCAGATGGTGTGCCGGGACCGAAACCGCCTGGCCATCCAGGCCGATGTCTTAGGGGCCTCGGCCATGGGCATCCGCAACATGCTCTGCCTCACCGGCGACCACCAGATGTTCGGGGACCATCCCAACGCCAAGGGTGTGTTTGATATCGACTCCATTCAGCTCATCAACACGGTCAAAACCATGCGCGACGAGGGGACCTTCCTCTCCGGCGAAGAGATCGACGGGCCCCCGAAGATGTTCATCGGGGCGGCGGCCAACCCCTTTGCCGATCCCTTTGAGTGGCGGGTTCACCGCCTGGCCAAGAAGGTGGAGGCCGGGGTGGATTTTGTCCAGACCCAGTGTGTCTACAACATGGACAAGATGCGGGAGTGGGTGAAGCAGGCCGTGGACATGGGCCTCACCGAAAAGGTGCACATCCTGGCCGGCATCACCCCCATGAAGAGCGTGGGTATGGCCAAGTACATGAAAAACAAGGTGCCCGGCATCGAAGTGCCCGATGATGTGATCAAGCGGCTCCAGGGCGCGGGCAAGGGCAAGGTGGCTGAGGAGGGCATCAAGATCGCCTGCGAGCAGATCGAGGAGTTCAAAGAGATGAAGGGCGTTAACGGGGTGCACCTCATGGCCATTGAGTGGGAGCACCGGGTGCCGGAGATCGCCGAGCGTGCGGGCGTTCTTCCCAGGCCCGTTGTGGAGTAACGTCTGGGTGTGTGCATGATGTGAGTGTTCAGAACAAAGCACTGGATTTAATGTTGAGGCCGCGATGCAATCGGAAGACCGTTGTACGCGGCCTTTTTTTTGATGGAGCCGACTCACTGTGTATCCGGACAAACGCGATGGAACCATACGGGCCATTGAGGAGAAGAAGCGAAACCTGATGCTGGTTTCGCGGGATCTGCGGGTGATTGCCACCAACTTCCGCCCGGGCCTTCGCCGCATGGGCCGGCAGTGCCTGGGCCGGACCTGCCATGAGCTTCTCTACCGGCGAGGCCTGCCCTGCAGCCCCTGCCTTGCCGTGGAGGTGTTTCGAACGGGCATGCGGGCCGTTCGAAAGGTGGAGGCGGTGGACGGCAAGCCCCTGCCTGAAGCCTGCCACTACGCCTACCCCCTCTACAGCGGCGATGAGGTCGCCTATGTGGTGTTGCTGGACTACGATGTCTCCTCCTTTGAGGAGATGGAAGAGAGCCTCGTTCGCTCCAACGCGTTTTTGAAAAACCTCATCAACAGTGCCGTGGACGGGGTGATCGCCGCCGACATCCAGGGCCGGATCCTGATCTTCAACGACGCGGCCTCGGACATCTGCGGGTTTTCCGTGGAGGAGGCCGTGGGCGGTATGGACATCCGCAAGGTCTATCCCCCGGGCGTGGCCGAAGAGATCATGAAGAAGATGCGCGGTGCGCCCCACGGAGGCCCGGGCAAGGTAAAGGCCCTTCGGGTGGACGGCATGAACAAGAGCGGGGAGCGCGTGCCCATCAACCTGGACGCGGCCATTGTCTACGAGGAGGGCAGGGAGGTGGCCTCCATCGGGTTTTTCCGGGACATGCGCGAGGTGCTGCGCATGGAAGCCGAGCTCAAAGGGACCCAGCTTCAGCTCCTCCAGGCCGAGAAAATGGCCTCCCTCGGGAAGCTGGCTGCGGGCGTGGCCCATCAGATCAACAACCCCCTGGGCGGGATCCTGCTGTTTGCACGCCTCCTTTTGGAGGAGTACGAGCTCCCCGAAGAGGCCCAGCAGGACGTCAAGCGGATCCTCCGCGACGCAGGCCGGTGCCGGGACACGGTGCGCGAGCTTTTGGAGTTTGCCCGCCAGACCCAGCGGGAGATGTCTCCCCTGGACATCAATCGGGCCATCAGCCGGACCCTCTACCTTTTGGAGAGCCAGACCATTTTCCAGAACATCGAGATCCGCCAGGAGCTGGACGCTTCCCTTCCCCAGGTGGTGGCCGACGGCCAGCAGATGAACCACCTGTTCATGAACATCATCTTAAACGCCGCCGATGCCATGGACAACGAAGGCGTGCTCACGGTCAAGAGCGGCGTGGCGTCCAAGGGCCGGGTCTTCGCCGAGGTCTCGGATACCGGTTCCGGGATCCCCGAAGCCCTTCTCAAGCGGATTTTCGAGCCCTTTTTTACCACCAAGGCGGCCGGGGAGGGTACGGGCCTGGGGCTGAGCCTGGCGTACGGCATCGTGGAGAGCCATGGGGGGACCATCACCGCGTCCAACAACGAGGGGGCAGGTGCCACATTCCGAGTGGAGATTCCCTGCAGCCGATCACAAGGAGAGCCATGAAAGCGATGGACGAGGATGCCGTCAAGGTCTTGATCATCGATGACGAAGAGGACATCCGGGAAGGGTGTCGGCGTTCGCTCTCCAGGGGAGAATGCGAGGTGCTCACCGCGGCGGACGGGGCCGAGGGCCTTTCCGTCCTGGAGGCAGAGAGCCCCCGGGTGGTTTTTCTGGACCTGAAGATGCCGGGCATGGACGGCATGGAGGTCCTGGCCATGATCCGGGAGACGGCCCCTGCCTGCCTGGTGATCATCATGACCGGGTTTGCCACCGTGGAGTCCGCCATCATGGCCATGAAGAACGGGGCCTATGACTTTATCGCCAAGCCCTTTGAGCCCGAGCAGATCCGGTTGGTTGCCGGGCGGGCCCTGGCCCATATCCGTGTGGTCCGCAGAGCCGAAGAGCTCAAGCGGGAGCGGGAACGCACCCTGGCGGACCTGGGGACCGAGCAGAGCCGGGTGGCTGCGATCCTTGAGTCCCTGCCCAACGGGGTGGTGGTGACCAATGCCTTTGGCATGGTGGTGCTGATGAATTCGGTTTTTCAGCGGCTTTTTGCGGGTGGGGTTCCGTTGACGGGGCAGGACCACATTTCACGCTACATCGACAATGCCGATTTCTGCCTCTGGATCAACAGCATCTCCACCGGGGTGTTCATGACCGACGGCAAAATCCCCTCGTGTGAACTCCAGGTGCCGGGAAACGGCTTTTTCCTTGCCAGGGGCCAGCATGTGCTCTCGGCGGAGGGGGAGTGCCTGGGGGCGGTGGTAACCTTGACGGACATCACCGACCTCAAGACCTTCGACCAGATGAAGTCTGAGTTTGTCTCCAAGGTCTCCCATGAACTCCGCTCCCCCCTGACGGCCATCTGCGAGCAGCTCTCCATGGTGGACGAGGAGGCAGGGGACGCCATGGGGGAGGAGAACAGGGGCATGGTCCGCCGGGCCCGGGACAAGACCGGGGCTCTGATCTCTCTTATCGGCGATCTTTTAGACCTTCAGCGCATTGAAGGGGGGGCGGAGTTCTCCCAGCCCCGTGAGGTGGAGCCTGCCGGTCTGCTATCCGCCATGGTGGATTTTCTGAGGGCACGGGCCCAGGCCCAGGGGGTCTCTCTGGAGCTGGCGCTTCCTCCCGAGTCCCTGCCCATCCTCTACGCCGACCCCACGGCCCTTGAGAGCATTTACGGCAACCTCATCACCAATGCCATCAAGTACACGGGGAGCGGGGGGCATGTGACGGTGACCGTGTCCGTGCCGGATGCCGGGGGACTCCGTGTGGCGGTCACCGATGACGGCTTTGGTATCGAAAAAAAGCACCTGGAAAAGATTTTTGACAAGTTTTACCGCATCAAAGATGATAAAAGGCGGTTTATCGTGGGGACGGGGCTCGGGCTCTCCATTGTCCGCCAGCTTGTGGACGGACTTGCCGGGGCCATTGAGGTGACAAGCCAACCCGGTGTGGGCAGCACCTTTACCGTCACGCTTCCAGCTAAAAACCAGGTCGCTGCAGAGGATGCATGAACCCGAAGAACCCCTTTAGAAACGAAAAAGTCGAAGGCCTCATCACCGAGTTAAGGGGTGCTGCCACGCGCATGGAGCGCCTCATCAGAGAACTGCCCACCACGGATTCCGCGGTGCTGGGGGAGCTTCACAGCCTCTCCATGCGCATCGACCGCATGGTCTCGGAAGACCCGGGCAGGGAGCGTCGCTCCATGCTTCTGGACCAGGCCAGGCGAAAAGCCATGTTCCAGAGGCAGCGGTACATGAAAATAACCCACTCGGGCTACCTTCGAAATCGCTGAAAAGGGTGGCCGTGCCCTTTTCTCCTCTCCGTATTCCTGCCGCAGGTTTGCCCCCCTTTGTGGCGCGTCAGAGCCTGTTCATCACCGCATAGTCCGGTTCGTCGCCGAAAGTTCGAAATGCCGTGCCGTTTGTGGCTCTCTGGGGGTGCGGCGAGGCGGGGTTGCCCCGGGTTTTCCGAAATGCGGGATGGACATTTCGGGGCAAGTCGGGTATATCCATTTTTTGCCGCCTGTAAAAAAAGACAGACGGCCGGTGAACAAAGTTCTGTGTGTTTATATAGGTATTTTTGTGTATTTTGTGACCATTGGTCGTTTCGGAGGGAATTATGATTAAGGAAAGAGTCGAAGACGGAATCGTCATTATCACCTTGTCCCATGGTGCCACCAACTCCATTACCCTTGACACCCTGCGCCAGATGGATGCCATCGTCAAGAAGGTCAATGAAGACGACGCCTTGAAGGGAATCGTTTTGACCGGGGACGGGCGTTTCTTCTCCAGCGGGTTCCATCTTCCGGATTTTATCGGGTTCCAGTCCCATGAAGAGGCGGTTGCCTGGTTTGAAGAGGAGGAAGAGCTTCTCACCAACTTTTTTACCTGCGAAAAGCCTGTGGTCTCCGCCATCAACGGCCACTGTGCCGCCGCCGGTCTGATCTGGTCCTTTGCCGCCGACTACCGCCTGGTTAAAAACCATCCCAAGATCCGTATGGGCATGAGCGAGATCAAGATCGGCCTGCCCCTGTCCATCGCCCAGTACCATGTGGTTCGCTATGGCCTGAATGACGACCGCACCTATCGCAACGTCATGTTCTTCGGTGAGATGATTGGCGTTGAAAAGGCCCTTGAGATCGGCATGGTGGACGAGATTGTCGAAGAGGACCAGCTCATCGAGCGCGCCAAGCAGATCGTGACCTCCTGGATCGATACCCCGAACCGGCCCTTCCTTGTCATGAAGAAAATGATGCGGCTGGACACGGCCGACAGCATCCGCAACCGTCTGGCCAGCGAGCCCTGGCGAGACGGCTTCGATATCTTTACCAAGCCGGAAGTGCGCGGTACCCTGGAATTTGTTCAGTCCATGATGGAAGGCAAGAATTGATGTAAGGGGCTGGAAAGAGTACTGGCTTAAAAGAGCCTCCGGCGGCCCTGCCGGGGGCCAAACTTTTGCCTGATCTTAAAACGACGGTTTAATAAACAGATTCAGTTTAATCTGAACCAAAGGCGAATGTGATTTTCCCTGAGGAACGAAGGGGAAAGCGCATTCGCAACCTGCTTTCGAGGTGGCTCACCTCGCCGCCGGAGGCAGGCTTTTCAACAGGCCCCAACATCAAGGTGTGAGATGCGTGAGGTAGAACCCGGAAAGGCCTTTGTGTTGCGTGACCACGCAGGGCTCATTGCGCGCAAGTATGCATCGGCTGTGCTCACGGTGACCGTCATTGTGATGCTCAGCACCATGATGGGGTTTGGTGAGGGGTTTTCCACCAACCTGATCATCGGTCAGTGCGTGGGAACCTGCGCCTTTGCCTTTACCTTCAGCGCCTTGGTGTGCCTGCGCTGGAAAGGGCCTCTGGTCCAGATGGGCGGGGCCGCCCTTGCCATGGCGGCCGGTGCCTGTGCGGGCATCATTCTGGGTGCCTTTTTTTCCGGCAAGGACCTTTTCTTTTACCTCCCGGAAAAGAGCGAACTCATCGTCCAGGTGGTGATTTTAACCGTCATGGGCGGTTCCCTGTTCCGGTTTATCTTGAATTCCCAGGAGAAGATCCGGCAGGCCCGGGAGCGGATCCAGCGGGAGAAGATCAAACGGCTCACCATCGAAAAAAAGGTGGTGGAGACCAACCTCCGCATGCTTCAGGCCCAGATCGAGCCCCATTTTCTTTTTAATACCCTCTCCAATATTTTAAGCCTGCTGGACACCGATGTGGACCGGGGCAAGGTGATGATCAGCGACCTCATCGCCTACCTGCGGATCTCCCTGTGCAAGAGCCGTGAGGAGATGGCCACCATCGGCCAGGAGATGGAGATGATCAGGGCCTACCTGAACATTTTCAAGATCAGGATGGGGGAGAGGCTCTCCTACGAGATTGACGTCCCCGACGGCCTGCGGTGTATCCCCTTTCCTCCCATGCTCATTCAGCCCCTGGTTGAAAATGCCATCCAGCACGGGCTGGAACCCCGCATCGAGGGCGGCGACATCCGTATTGCCGCCTCGGCCCGGCCCGGAACCCTGCGCATCGACGTGGCCGATTCCGGCCTGGGGTTTCATGAAGGCAGTCACTGGGGCGTGGGATTGACCAATATCAAAGAACGCCTCGACACCCTCTACGACGGCCAGGCCAGGCTCAGTCTGGGGGGCAACAGGCCCAACGGATTTCTGGCCACCATTGAGGTGCCCCATGGGACAGATTAAAGCCATCATCGCTGATGACGAAGAGCAGCTGGTCATCTATCTGGAGTCCATGCTTTCACGGATCTGGCCGGAGCTGCGCATCTGCGGCAGGGCCGGAAACGGCCGTGACGCCCTGTCGCTGATTGAATCCGAATCTCCGGACATCGCCTTTTTAGACATCAAGATGCCCGGGCTCTCGGGCATGGAGGTGGCGGCGCGGTGCGGCGGAAGCACCCGGGTGGTGTTTATCACGGCTTTTAACCAGTATGCCGTGGACGCCTTTGAAAACGAGGCCATGGACTACCTGCTGAAACCCGTCACCAACGCGCGCCTTGAAAAAACCGTTGCCCGTCTGAAAAAGCAGGTGGCAAAAAACACCCCCCCTGCGGAACTCAAGGCCGTCATCGAAGAGGTGATCCGGGCCGTGGGCCCACCGGCCCCTGCACACCACCTGAAGTGGATCAAGGCCCAGCACCGGGACAGCATCCGCCTCATTTATGTGGACGACGTCCTTTTTTTTAAATCCAGCGCCAAATACACCACCGTCCTCACCGCCGAAGGGGAGTCCCTCATCAAAAAGCCCATCAAGGATCTGAGCGAGGAGCTGGACCCCGAGACCTTCTGGCGCATCCACCGCGGCACGATCATCAACGCCGGGTGCATCGACAAGATCAGCCACTCCCTCACCGGACGTCTCGCCGTCAAACTGAAGGGGTCTTCAGAGATCCTCACCGTCAGCCGCAGCTACTCCCACCTCTTTAAACAGATGTAGAAAGAAGGCCCAGGGCCAAAGACGAAGGGGTGACTCGTCGTCTCTTAAAAAAAATGCCTCCGGTGGCAAGGTGTGCCACCTTGAAAGCAGGTTGCGAATGTGCTTTGCCCCTCGTTCCTCGGGTCAAAACACATCCTCTGTTCAAACAGGCGTCGGCCTTGATCCTCGTTTGGACCATCGGCCCAGTGACATTACCCCCGACACCCTTGTCCTCTGGAGCTCCGCACTATTCCCTTTCGCCTTCTGAACCTTTCCTCACCAGGGTAGCTCCCTTTTAACACGTAGAAACCACATGTTCTGTTCGCTTTTTTGGGTGATTGGACAGGGGCGTGGTTGTGCTTAGTCGCGTGAATAATGGTGAATCAAGCTTCAGTGTGTCGAATCAAGAAACAACGTTTGTCTTAATATACAGTCGGTCGTCTGAGCATACGGTCATTCGTCGCATTCCATTTCCCAGCCCCTTCCTCCACTCCGTAGGATCCATAAAAATGTGAGTTCGTATTTTACGTGGCCATCATGATTGTTAACAAAATATACACGTAGGAGGAATTTATGGTTAGAAAGATCAGTAACGCTGCGGTTATCGGTTCTGGTATCATGGGTGGCGGAATCGCCGCTCTCCTCGCCGGTGCCGGGGTGAAGGTCCTGCTTCTGGACATCGTTCCCTTTGACCTCACAGACGACGAAAAAAACGACCCCGCAGCCCGCAATCGCATTGTCAAGGCGGGGATGGACGGCGCCCTCATGGCTCAGCCCCCCCTTTTCTACAACAAGAAAGACGCAGGGCTCATTGACATCGGCAACCTCACCGACGACTTCGACAAGCTGGCCGACTGCGACTGGATCTGTGAAGTGGTTGTGGAGAACCTGAAGATCAAGCAGGAGCTCTTCAAGCGCATCGAGGGCATCCGCAAGCCCACCTGCATCGTGAGCTCCAACACCTCGGGCATTCCCTTAAAGGCCATGAGCGAGGGCCTGAGCCCCGAGTTCAAGACCCATTTCTTGGGCACCCACTTTTTCAACCCCGTTCGCTGGATGCACCTTCTGGAGCTTATCCCCGGTGAAGAGACCGCCCCGGAAGTCCTTCGCTTCATCGAGCGGTTCGGTGAGATCAACCTCGGCAAAGGCATTGTCTGGGCCAAGGACACCCCCAACTTCATCGGCAACCGCATCGGTATCCAGGGCATGGGCAAGATCATGCAGGAGGTGGTGAAGCAGGGGCTGACCCTGGCCGAGGTGGACGCCCTGTTCGGTCCGGCCATGGGCCGTCCGTCAAGCGCCATCTTCGGAACGGCCGACCTGGTGGGCCTGGATACCATGGCCCACGTCATGGAAAACTCCTACGATCTCTGCCCCGACGACGAAGAGCGCGCAACCCACGTCCTTCCCGATTTCGTGACAAAGATGGTGGAAAAGGGCTGGCTGGGCAACAAGACCAAGGGCGGTTTTTTTAAAAAAGTGAAAAACGCCGACGGTAAAAAAGTCAAGATGATGCTCGATCCCGCCACCTGCGAGTACGTTGAGTTCGTCAAGGCGGACCTTCCCTGCATCACCGCCGCCAAGGCCGCTGCCACTCCCGCTGAAAAAATCAAGGCCATCGTGTACGGCGACGACAAGGGCGCCAGGTTTGCCTGGGACTGCTCGGCCAACGGCCTGATTTACGCCGCCAACCGGATTCCCGAGATCGCCGCCTCCGTGGTGGAGATCGACAACGCCATGAAGTGGGGCTATGCCGTTGAAACCGGTCCCTTTGAGACCTGGGACCTCGTGGGCGTCAAAGAGTCCGTGGCCCGGATGGAAGCCGACGGGCTGGCTGTCCCTGAAAAGGTCAAGGCCATGCTGGCAGCTGGCAACGACTCCTTTTACAAGGTGGAAGGCGGGCGTCAGTACTTTTATGATTTCACCACCGAAAGCTACCAGCCCGTGAAGCTCAGCGACACCGCGCTCTCCCTTGCCACCTGCAAGGCCGACGGCAAGGTGGTCAAGAGCTGTCCGTCCGTCTCCCTGGTGGACATCGGCGACGACATCTTCTGTGTGGAGTTCACCACCAAGATGAACGCCCTGAACCGCGAGATCATCGAGTTCATGGGGGACGTCAAGGAGTTCGCCCTTGAAAACGCGGCAGGCATCGTCATCGGCAACCAGGCCGGCGGCATGCCCGGGGCGTTTTCAGCCGGTGCCGACCTCGATTATGTCCTTGGGCTCTGCAAGGGCAAGAAATATGCGGAGATGGACGAGTTTCTCTCCCTTGCCCAGAACGGCATCAAGGACATCCGGTACGCCAACGTTCCCGTTGTGGCGGCCCCTTACGGCATGACCCTGGGCGGTGGGTGCGAGGTGTGCCTCGGCGCGGCCGACAAGATCGTCGGTGCCGCCGATCTCATGATGGGCCTTGTGGAGATGGGCGTCGGCCTTCTGCCCGCCGGCGGCGGGTGTACCAACCTCTGGAAGAAGTTTGTCTTCTCGCTTCCCGATCCCGTTCAGAAAGACACCGACCTGTCCAAGCTCTTTGTACCGGTCTTCATGGCCATCGGCATGGCCAAGTACTCCATGAGCGCCAAGCAGTCCTTCAGCCTGGGCCACATGCACCCCTGGGCCGACCGCATCGTCATGAACCGCGATCTTCTCATCGGCGAAGCCAAAAAAGAGGTCCTGGCCATGGTGGACGCCGGGTACGCACCTCCCGTGAAGAAGCCCGTGCCCGTCATGGGTGAAGCCGGGACCGGCATGATCCACGCGCAGATCTTCAACATGTTGAAAGGGGGCTTCCTGAGCGATCACGATGCCCTTATCGCCACGCGCATCGCAACGGTTATCTCCGGCGGTTCCGTCAAAGAGGGCACGGCCATTGACGAAGACGTCATGTACAAACTCGAGCGTGAAGCCTTCATCGATTTTGCCAAGGAAGAGAAGACCATCGCACGTATCGAGCACATGCTCAAAAAAGGCGCTCCCCTGCGGAACTAAGCCGTCGGCGGGCCGATCCCGCCGGAGATGTGCACGATGTGGCTCGTCTTGCGTGAAAAGACGAAACGATGAAAAAACGACATCAGGTAAGGAGTGAAATATGCGCGAAGTATATATTGTTGAATCCGTTCGAACCCCCGGATGCAAGAACAAGAGAGGGCAGTTCAAGGAGACCCGTCCCGAAGACCTCCTCTCCTTTATCATGAAGGCCTGTGTGGAGAAGACCGGCCTCGACCCCAAAGAGATTGACGACGTCATGTGCGGGTGTGCCTTCCCGGAAGCGGAGCAGGGCCTCAACATCGGCCGCGTGGCCAACCAGATGGCCGGGTTCCCCGAATCGGTGTCCGGTGCCACTGTCAACCGGTTCTGCTCTTCCGGCATCGAGGCCATCGCCCTGGCCCATCTGCGCATCGCCGCTGGATGGTCTGAGATCACCCTGGGTGCAGGCATCGAGTCCATGACCTACGTCCCCATGGGCGGCAACAAACCCCGCCCCCATGCCCAGTTTGCCGCCTCCAACCCCGAGATGTATATCTCCATGGGCGTTACGGCCGAGAACGTGGCCGAGCGCTACGGCATCACCCGTCAGGAGTGCGACGAGTTTGCCGTTCGTTCCGTGACCAAGGCGGCCAAGGCCCAGGAGGAGGGCTGGTTCACCGAGATCGTCCCCACCCCGGCCTACAACTTTGTCCTGGGCGAGAACGGGACCTACGAGAAGAAAGAGTTTATCGTGGACAAGGATGACGGCGTCCGGGCAGGTACCACCGTGGAAGGCATTGCTCGCCTGAACAGCCCCTTCAAGGCCGGCGGTGTGGCCACCGCCGCCAACTCGTCCCAGACCACCGACGGTGCTGCCGCCACCCTCCTTGCCAGCAAGGAGGCGTGCGAAAAGTTCGGCCTGAAGCCTGTGGCCAAGCTGGTGGGCTACGCCGTTGCCGGCTGCAAGTCTGATGAAATGGGCGTGGGGCCCAAGTATGCCATTCCCAAGGTCCTTGAGCAGACCGGCTTCACCCTTGACGACATCGACGTCATTGAACTCAACGAAGCCTTTGCCACCCAGTCCCTGCACTGCATCAAGGAGCTGGGCCTTGACGAGTCCAAGATCAACCTCAACGGCGGTGCCATTGCCCTGGGCCACCCCCTGGGCTGCACCGGCGCCAAGCTCACCGCCACGCTCCTTGCCAACATGAAGCGTGTGGGAGCCAAGCGCGGCATCGTCTCCATGTGCATCGGCGGCGGCATGGGTGCCGCCGGGGTCTATGAGCTTGTCTAAGGCTGTGTGCCCGCTTCGGCGGGCATAACAGGGGTTTGACGGGATGCGGGAAGGGCCGGACACCCTTCCCGCATTCCTGTGCAGCAAGCCCGGCTTGACAAGCGGGCCGGGGCGCGAGTGACGGAAACACCCTGGAATTCTTCCACGCATATATTCAAAAGCCTGATTCCCTTCTGTGTGTATGTGGTTTCCGACATAAAGCGCCTCGGTTTTTTTGGGCTCACAGCCCGGTGAGAGGGGGAGACTGAGGCATCGTTCAGGAAGGTGCTTTCTTTAAAAACAGAGCGTTTGAGCAGGTGGTGTGTGTTTTTTTACTTGCCGGATGTTCTTTTTTTTGGTTTTGTATATTACGCATGTGAAATAAATTTAGGTCATAGGGGAGACACGCAAGGGGGGATCTGGGGCGTAGGGGCAAAGCGAATCCGCAGCCTGCCTTCAGAGGCTAAGCTTTAAAAATTTGAATAAACAGGCTTTACAAAATCGATTCAGGCCACTCGAAATCAAAGGCGAATGTGATTTTCCCCGAGGAACGAGGGGTAAATCGCAGCGGTAACCAGCTTTCAAGGTGGCTCACCTTGTCGCCGGAGGCATCGCTTTTGTAGGTTTTGTTTTTGTACCGTCCCTAAAGGCAAGCAAGGAGAGAGAGATGGGGGAGTGGAAGAAGACGGGGTGTGTGTTGTGCGCGCAGAACTGCGGGCTTGAGGTTCAGACCGAGGGGCACCGCATCGTGAAGGTCCGGGCCGACAAGGAGAACGTGAGGAGCCGGGGGTACATGTGCCGGAAAGGGGCCAACGTGGCTTTTCACCAGAACCACGAAGGCCGGTTGACACAGCCCCTGAAGCGCACCGAAGACGGGTTTCAAGAGATCTCCTGGGAGCAGGCGTTTTCCGAGATCGGTTCCAGGCTGCGCGGCATCGTGGATGAGCACGGCCCGAAGTCTTACGCCTACATGGGGGGAGGGGGGCAGGGCTGCCACTTTGAGGCGGCCTTCGGCATGACCCTCATGAAGGCCGTGGGTTCCAAGTACTCCTACAACGCCCTGGGCCAGGAGCTCACCGGCTATTTCTGGGCCTGCGGACGCATGATGGGGCGTCAGAACCGTTTTGCCATCCCCGATGAGCACCATGCCGAGATGATCCTGGGCATCGGGTGGAACGGCATGGAGAGCCATCAGATGCCGAGGGCTCCCCTGGTTTTGAAGGAGTTTTCCAAAAACCCGGACAAGTTCCTTGCGATTATCGACCCCCGGAAATCCGAGACGGCCCGGGTGGCCAACCTGCATATCCCGGTGCGTCCAGGCACCGATGCCCTTCTGGCCCGGGCCATGATCGCCCTGATCCTTGAAAAAGGGTGGGAGAAACGCGATTACCTTGAGGCGTACTGCACCGGGTTTGCCGATATCGAGCCCTGGTTCAGGGGCTTTGACATCCAAGCGGCCCTGTCGGTGTGCGAGGTTTCGTATGAGGACGTCTATGCCCTGTGCGAAAAGCTGGTGACCCTTTCGTGGTGCATGCACTTTGACCTCGGGATTTACATGAACCGCCACAGCACCCTGACGAGCTATCTCTACATGCTCCTGGCATCGGTCTGCGGGCGAAGCGGCGTTGCCGGCGGTAACGTGATTCCAGGCACCATCGTGCCCCTGGGCAGCCACACCGACGAACGGGACGAGAAAAACTGGCGTACGGTGGAGACCGGGTTTCCCGCCTTGAACGGTGCCTATCCCCCCAACGTCATGCCGGAAGAGATCCTGTCGGACCATCCCGAGCGCCTCCGGGCGGTGCTCTGCTCCGGGTCCAACCCCCTGCGGAGCTATGCGGATACCACGGCCTACGAAGAGGCCTTTAAAAAGCTCGACCTGCTGGTGGTCTCAGAGCTGGCCATGACGGAGACCGCCGAGCTGGCCCACTACGTGCTCCCGGCCAAGAGCGGGTACGAGTCCTATGACGGCACCTTTTTTCCCTGGAACTACCCCGAGGTCTATTTCCAGATGCGCCATCCCATGGTCAGCCCCAAGGGGGACCCCAAGGAGGTGGGGGAAATCTACACCGGCATTGCCGAGGCTGCCGGGTACATCCCCGAGATCCCTGCCTACGTCTACGAGGCGGCCAAAAAAGACCGGAAAACCTTTGCTGCGGCCCTGTTCAGCTTTGCCTCCAAAAACAAGAAAGCCATGAAGGTGCTTCCCTTTGTGCTGGCCAAAACCCTGGGGGAAGAACTGGGTTCGGCCAACTTGGCCGCCCTCTGGGGCATCACCCTGGCCATGCCGAAATCCAACCGGAAAAATGCGGCCCGGGCCGGTTTTCCCCTGCCCAAACTCTGGCAGACCGCCTTGAATCCGGCCAATCTCGCAAAGGCCCTTGCCGGCATGGTACGCCATGGCGCCGTGGCTCCTGTGGCCCTGCTTACTCCGCAGATCGCCCAGAGCGAGGCCGTGTTCCAGGCCATTGTCGATCATCCCGGCGGCCTCTGGGTGGGCAAGATGGATCTGGACGGGAACCTTGCCGAGATTCGGCATCCCGACGGGAAGATGCATCTGCACATTCCTGAAATGGATGCGTGGGTGAAGACCGTTACCCCCGAGGCCGAGGCCGCAGCCCTTAAAATGACGGAGGAGGCCCCCCTTGTCCTCATGGCCGGGCGGCACACCGCACAGAACAGCAACACCCTCATGCGCGACCCCGCCTGGAACGAGGGCAGGCGTGCCTGCACCCTTGCCATGCATCCCGGTGATGCCGAGCGGTTCAACCTGACGGACGGCCAGATGGTAAAGATCATCACCGAGGCTGCCTCCGAGGTGATCGAACTCGAAGTCACCGACCACATGCGCAAGGGTCAGGTGGCCATTCCCCATGGGTTCGGACTCACGCACAACGGAGAGGTCTTTGGCGTCAACGTCAATCGTCTCACCAAAAATACCCACAGGGACTCCTTTGCCGCCACCCCCCTGCACCGGTTCGTACCCTGTCGCGTGGAAGGTCTGTAGGAGAAAATACGGCCTTGAGTCTGTCCGGGGTAGGTAGTATACAAATAAGGTATTTTTTGTCTCTTTGCCCCCTTGTGTCTCTGTGGTTAATTTATGTCCTGTTCTGATGAGAGGTATTTATGACAATTCGTGGGTATTCGTTTGACGGGTATGTGGATGAGGTGAAGGCATTTCACGGTCATGTGGCCCCGGGGATGGTGGCCGGCGGCTTTATGGTGGAGCTGGCCCTGTCCAGCCTGCCTGAAGGGGGGCTCTTCGATGCGGTGAGTGAAACCCGGGCCTGCATTCCCGATGCGGTTCAGCTCCTCACTCCCTGCACCGTCGGCAACGGATGGCTCAAGATTGTTCCGACGGGACGGTTTGCCCTGGCCCTGTACGACAAGCACACCGGCGAGGGGGTGCGGGTGGCTCCCGATTACGGGGTCCTGGACCGGTGGCCTCAGTTCAAAGCCTGGCTGCTCAAGCTGGTGCCCAAAACAGAGCAGGATACCCCTGCGCTGTTAAACGAGATACGGGAGGGCGGCGTCTCCCTTTTTACCTGTGAGCCTGTTTCCCTTGATCCGTCGTTTTTAGGCGGCAAGAAAAAGAATGTCAGCCATATCCATCGGTGCTCGCTCTGTGGTGAAGGGTTCCGGGCCGTTGAAGCCGCCGAGATCTGCCCTGCCTGTTCCGGGGAAGCCACCCTTTACGTTCAGAATAACGAGGATGAGGTGCGCCTGACCTCCACAGCCCTTGAAGAGGCCGTGGGTGGGCACGCCCTGCACGACATGACCCTTATCGTGCCCCGGAAACAGAAAGGGCCCGCCATCGTCAAGGGACAGCGCATCACCGACGCCGACGTCGAGGTTCTCAAGAACATGGGCAAAAACAGGATCTACCTGGAAGAGCAGAACCACCGGGAGAGCCTCGTCCACGAAAACGACGTGGCCATTGCCTTCGGAGACACCCTGGGAGGGGAGGGCGCAGCCGTTGCCGGTCCCCCCAAAGAGGGGAAGGTGGAGTTCAGGGCAGAACACGACGGGCTGTTCTACGTGGACACCCAGCGGGTCAACAGGCTCAACGCCATGGCCGATGTCATCCTCTCCACCATCCATTCATGCACCCCCGTCTCCAAGGGGGAACTCCTTGCCGGAACAAGGGCGGTGCCCCTGTTTCTCTCCCGGTCCGAGTTTACACGGTGCATGGCCCTGGCCCATACCCCGCTCTTCCATGTGGCCCCTTACATTATTCGTGAGGCAGGGATCATCATCACCGGCACCGAGGTGTACGAGGGCCGCATCAAAGACGGGTTTCTCCCCTACGCCGAGACCATCCTCGGCACCTACGGAGCCACCGTCGCCACGTCCGCCTTTGTGCCCGATGAACCCTCCAGGCTCGCAGCCGAGGTGACCCGCATGGCAGGCGAGGGCGTCAAGCTCATTATCACCACCGGCGGCCTCTCCGTGGACCCCGACGATGTGACCCAGAAGGGCCTTGAAAAAGCAGGCGTCTGCGTCTCATCTTCCCGGTCTCCGGTTCTCCCCGGAGCCATGACCCTTCTGGGGACCCTGGGAGAGACCACCGTCGTGGGGGTCCCCGCCGGGGCCCTGGCGTCGAAAAAAACAGCCTTTGACCTCCTGCTGCCAAGGCTTCTTGCCGGGATGGAGGTCACGCCCGACGATGTGTACGCCATGGGGGTCGGCGGGTTGCTTGTGGGGGCCTGAATACCCTTTTTCAAACAGACGGGATGACAAGGTATGATGAACATGGCCTGGACCCATCACCCCATGCCCGGCGGCGTCACCGTAGAAGCCGCATGGAGCCCCTGCAGCACGCCGCGGTCCAAAGGGTGTGTGGTACTCTGGCCCTGCATGGGAGGCGATTGCCGCATGTATGCCATGCCCGTGGAGAGCTTTACGTCAGCGGGCTGGCATGTGCTTTTCTACAACCCGCGGGGCCATGGCGGATCCACGGGCTACCTCTCCGTTGCCACCGCAGGGGATGACCTGAAACGCCTTCTGGATCATTTTGGCCTTTCGGGCCTGCCCCTGAGTGCCCTCGGCCATTCCGGTGCCTGTGCCGCCTGGCTCAAGGCTGCTGCTGCCGGTCTGCCGGTGAAGGACTTTTACTTTGCCGCTCCCGTCATCAACTCCCGTCGGTCTCTTTTTTACATGTACGAGGCCGGAACCATCGGGGAGTTTGTCTTTGTCACCTCCCGCCTTGCCGCCGATCCGGTCCATTTCAAGCGCATCCTTGCCGACACCGACTGGCTTGATCCGAGTTACTGGCACGAAAACAACCTGGAGGATGTGTTAAACGGCACCACCGGCACTTTTCCCATGGGCAGTTTTCTCCGGGAACTCTTTATCCCGGGGGTTGACGCCATGCCGGAGCTTGTGGGCAGGGCGTCTGATGTAACGGTTTTTTTTCCTGCACGGGACAACTGGTACCCACACCGGGAAACCCTTGATGGCTGCCCGGAGCATCTGACAGCGGTTGCCGTGGAGGCGGCCAGGGACCATTACTTCTCCTGCGGGTGGGACTCTGTGTGGGCAGAGACCGTGTCCCGGCTGGTCAGCCAGAGGGGCTGAGTCCGGGTGAGCCTGCGCCCCAAGGCCCGTCCCTTTGGCTGTCAAAGGCGCATGGTGCCTTGAATTATGGTTTTATTCTTGATCATTGATCCAGTATTACGTATATTTACAGAGTATTATTGAGTTGCAGGTAGCTGCCTGTCACGCCCGCGGGTTGTTTTCACCAAACCGTCATGGATTTTTCCCTCACCCAAGAAGATGAGAGGCAAGGCCTCACCGGCCCTGTCCATCCCTTTGCCCGACACCTCCTCCTGTAGCCGGTTCCATGGCTGGATCGTACCTCTGCGATCGGCACGATTGTATTCCCGATACATTATGATCAATGTGCTCGGTACCTTTTTCTTTCCGTGTACTGAACCCGTCAAGACTTCATCCCATGGGATGTTCAGGTCTTCGGCCAACATGCGAGGTTTCATTGAATCCATCATTTTCTTAAAGGTGACGCTATGAAAACAACGGGATGGTTTTTGGTGGGTATTGGTTTGCTCCTTCTGTCGGCCCAAGCAGCTTTTGGGGGCGGTGTCTGGCTCTATGAGGCCGGGACACCGGATATGGGCACGGCCCAGGCAGGACGTGCGGCCCTGGCAAGTGATGCCTCCACGGCAAGCTTCAACCCGGCCGGCATGTCTCGCCTTGATCGATCCCAGCTCATGGTGGCCTTGGTGGGGCTTGAGGTCAAAGCCAAGTTTTCTTCGTATGAGTCGAACAAGGGCGGGGGCGACGGCGGTGATGCCGGAGGGTTTGTTCCAATTTTTGGTTTTCATTACGTTCACAAGCTCAATGAGGATGTCAGCCTGGGCATCTCCACCGGGTCCTACTTTGGCCTGGGGCTGGATTACGGTGCCACCTGGGCCGGGCGTTACTATATCCAGGAGGCCGAACTCATTACCTATGCGGTCAACCCCGGGATCTCCTACCGGGTCAATGAGATGCTCTCCTTCGGGTTCGGCATCAGCCTGGTGTACGGAGAGCTGGACCAGAAGGTGGCCCTTGCAAACCTGGAGCCCGGAGCGGACGGCCAGCTGAGCGTTGAGGAGGACGACACCGAATTTGGATTCAACCTGGGCGTTCTCGTGGAGCCCACGGAAAAGCTCCGGCTCGGGTTGACCTACCGTTCGGAGGTGGAGATGGAATTCAAGGATTCTGCGACGCTGAATAACATCGGGCCGGGATTGCAGGTGTTGCTGGATAGCCTGGGGCTCACCGACAGCACCGTGGACCTGGGGTTGAATATCCCCCAGGCGGTCATGGCCAGCGGGGTGTTCGAGGTTTCGGACCAATGGGCTATTTTGGCCAACATCGGCTGGCAGGATTGGAGTGCCTTCGGGCAGCAGACCTTGACGTTGAAATCCGACACGTCCACGAGCCTGGTTCAGGACCACGACTACGACGATACCTGGCATTTTGCCCTGGGCGCCCAGTACCGCTTCGACGACCCCTGGCTCTGGTCCTTTGGCATGGCCTACGACACCTCGCCCATGGACAGAACCACACGCACACCCGACGCCCCGTTGGATCGGCAGGTAAGGATCGGCACTGGGATTCAGTATGATATCAACGCGGACATGACCGTGGGGGCAGCCTACGAGTTCATCGATGCGGGGGCGGCGAACATGGATCTGGAGAGCGAGCCCCTGCGCGGAACCCTCCGGGGCGACTATGCCACCAATGAGATCCACGCCTTTGCCGTGAACATGAGCTATAAATTTTAGATTGGGAGAAGGTCCTCGGCGGGGCGGCGCCGAGGACCGGGTGAGTTGCAGGGCATTCGGTGGGTCATACCCTGGCTCCGGATTTCAGGGCGGGGGTGTTGCGGTGGGCCGAGAAGGTGTCCATGGCAAAAAGGGCTCTTTCGTAAGGTCCCCGTGGTGTGTGGCGTTCCTGATCAACGCCGTCCACCCTGGGCTGGATGCCGGTGCCGTTGGCAATCTGGATGGCAAGGCCGGGCCTGGCGTTCAACTCCAGGATCATGGGGCCTTTGGTGCTGTCCAGGACGATATCCACGCCGAGGTACCCCAGGTCGGTGATGTCGTAACACCGTGCCGCCAGCTCTGCAAACCTGGGCCATTCCGGGACAACAAAGGTGGAGAGGTCTTTGCCAGTGTCCGGGTGGTGGGTGAGGGGGCGGCCGAACTGAACCGCTTTAAGGGCCTTGCCTGTTCCGATGTCGATGCCCACGCCCACGGCCCCCTGGTGAAGGTTGGCCTTGCCGTCCGAGGCCGTGGTGGAGAGACGGGTCATGGCCATCACCGGGTACCCTTTGTACACGATGACCCGGATATCGGGGACTCCCTGGTAGGAGAACCCGTCAAAGGCATCGGAGAATTCCACCATTTCTTCGATCATGGCCACATCATTGCTGCCTCCGAGGCTGAAGAGGCCGCTCAAGGTGTTGGATGCGTGACGCTTGACCTCACCGATCGAGACGCGCCCGCCGCCTGGCTTTAAAAAATCCCGGCCCTCACGGCCGCTGATGACAAGAATCCCTTTCCCGCCGCTTCCCCTGGCCGGCTTGATCACAAAGGCCGGGCACCCTTCCAGAAAGCCTTCCAGCTCCCTAACATTCCCTTGGGTTTTCACCACGCCAAGAAGCTTCGGGGCCGAGATCCCGGCCTTTTCAAGGATGATTTTGGTCCTGAGCTTGTCGTCCACAAGGGGATAGAGCCGCCGCGGGTTGTTGCGGGCTATCATCACGACGTTGCGGCGGTTCATGCCGACGATACCGGCCTTTTTGAGTTTTGACGGAGAGGTCATGAACATGGTCACCTCCCTCCGGCAAGGGGTTCGAACCGGCGCAGCTCGGTGAGTCGGTACCCGGAGTAGCTTCCGATCATAATAATGACGGCCAGGACCACGAGCAGCAGCTCAGGAAAGGAGTAGGCCAGGTGCCCAACGAGTTTGCTCTGCATGGCAAGAAAGATAAGGGAGGCGGAAAAGAGGCTGCCTCCCCCTTGGATCAGGACATCCCTGGGGCCTTCCTCCTCCCACAGGACCGACATGCGCTCAATGGTCCAGGAGATAATGATCATGGGGAAGAAGGTCACCATGAGGCCTGCCTCAAAGCCCATCTTGATGCTGATCACGCTGATGGCTACATAGATGATGATGACAAAGACAAGGACCGCGGAAATCCGTGGAACAAGGAGCAGGTTCAGGCTGCTCAGGTAGGAGCGCAGGACAAGCCCGATGCCCACGATAAGGACAAAAAGGGCGAGGCCTGCCAGGAGGTTGACTTCAAGAAAGACCATGGCAATGAGAATGGGCATGAAGGTGCCCGATGTCTGGATTCCCACAAGGTTTCGAAGGATTACCACGATGAGTGCGCCGATGGGAATGAGCAGCAGGAGCTTGAAGGTGTTCTGCTGGGAGACAGGGAGGCTGTAAATGGAAAAATCGATGAGCATGTTTCTATCGAATTGACCGTGCCTGACGGCGGCTGTTTGTGCTGAGACGGCCCTGGCCAGGGTGGCAAAGGTGATCTTTCCACCCGAGCCCCCGGTGATATCGAGAATGGCATCGTTGCCATACCGCCAGAGGAGGAACTCGTCCCGGTTTTCAAGTTCACCGGATCTGGGGTTCATGAGTTTCAAGCGGTTGCCGTCAAGGATCTCTATGTAGCCTTTGAGTGTCTGTTTTTTTTTGCCCTCCGAGAGCTTGAGGCCTTTGACCTTCCGTGCCTTGACCCCCGCCATATTGATAAGGCCGCTGGCAAGAATGTATTTTCCGCCGTGCTCCTCCGCATGGGAGAGGAGCAACACGGCGTCATCGTTCACGGGATCGTTCAGGGCGCTAATGATGGTGTTGGCCATATCAACCGGTTCATCCTCGGTCTTTTTTGCCGCCGCGACAATGTGGGTCGCGGCGGTTTGCTGCGTGCCTGCAAGGGAAAGGGGGGGCGTTGTTTCCATGGTGCCACCGGGTTTTAGTTTTTCGCCTTTGGTGTGGCGGTATGCCGTGGTCCGAAAAAAGATCTTCTGATTGCCCTTTGCCTTGTCGGTGGTCCAGATACCTTGGTTTCCTTCCCGTTTGAAGGTATATCCTTCCGTCACGGATTGCCTGCCAATGGTGGAAAGCGCATCCGTTTTCGGCATGTTGACCGAGACCTCTGCGGGGCCGCCTTGGGCCGTGAACGTGATGGTCGCCTCAACGGTCCAGACCGTCTCTTTTTGTTCCGGTAAGAACGGAAAACCGAGTTTGATGTGTTTGTATGCGGCGGCACCTGCCCCCAGCGCAATGAGCACGACGATGATGGTGATGATCTGGATGCGTTGCTTCATGAGTTATTCCTCGTCCATGGGGGTAGTGACGTTTTTCAGGGTGACGTCTACGATGAATTCGCCCTCAAGAACGTTGCGCCCGATGAGTATCTGGTAGGTGAACTCCGAACGGTCCGTGAGGGTGAACTCTTTGTAGAGCTCGACACCGCCCAGCATGATCTTCATTTTGATCACGGGGCGCCCCTGGCTCTTCTTGCCGTGGCTGGTGATTTTTACGGTGCGGGACAGTTTTCGCTCAAGTTCCCGGGCTTCTTTGCTTTTCCTGTCTGTAAGGGTAAAACGGACCCATTTTTTGCCGTCACGCTCGAAGTTCTTGATGTTCGTGGCATCCAGGGAGGAGGTGGTTGCGCCCGTGTCGATGCGGGCGGGCAGGGTAACCCCGGCTTTGACAAGGGTCACCGGTTCCACCTCACCGATAACCTGCCGGCCGGGGGGAGCATCCGGGTGCGGCCGGCTTCCGGCGCATGATGCGCAAAGGATTGCAACAGACACGGCGATAAGCATGGGAACGGTCACAAAGGATGTTTTTTTCATGGGAGGTACGCTGTCCTTTTGGGTGTGAGAGTTTGTTTATGCAGACATCTGTTCATGGCTTTTTGGGGCATGGCCGCTTATTGGGGTGCAACGGGTTCGGCCAATCCCGGAAGGCAACGCCATGGGGGCGTTGAGAGTCACCGGGACGGGACAAGGTGGGTTTTGTTGTTTTTCAGGTGTCGGGGTCGGGCCGTAAAATGAACTGCCACGGGCCGTCGGGGGCATCTCGTGTGTTCATGACCGCTGGGTTTTATATGGCTTGCTTCTCAGGGTAAGGGCAGTGGTGGTGTTTTGGAAAACCTTTTTAATTAAAAAACATACGGCATAACTATCCGCTGTTCAATAGAAAAAAAGAAGTGATGTGCGGTTTACATATCGGTGAGCAACGGGTCATCTCACGGAACAGGTGGCGCGGTCTCTTCCGGCACCATGACGGGAGGCAGCGGGTCCAGCGCCTCAGGCTGATCCTCGGTGATCAACTCCTCATCCTCTTTCATGGTCATCTCGGCGATGGCGTCCATGACAGCTTCCCAGGACCGACCGGTTCCCGTGGCCACGAGAAAGGAGCGCACTTTTTTGACCCCGGGGGTGTGGCGGGCGTGGTACTCGGCGGCCTGCATGGCTCTGTCCGAGCTGACCACCCCGAGGAGCACGGCATGGCACTGCACGGACTTGACAAAAATATTGGTGGAGAAGACCGCGCTGTCCGCAACCAGCCGTGCGTTAAGCTCGGTTGTGATACGCAGGTTGTCGGCGAGGGTGCAGAACCGCTCATCCCCTTTTTTCAGGATATAGGGGACCGGTGGCTTGCCGGTGACCTCCCTGGCGATGGCCACAAGGCGTTCGGCCTCGGCCAGGGTGTCGCACTGCCCCACGATAAAGGGGTAGCCGTAGTAACACTTGGCCGAGACGTCCAGGACCATGGTGACGTCATCGGCCAGGATCTCTTCCATGAGCAGGGCGGTGAGTTTTTTATCGTTTAAGATGTGCTTGATGCTGCGCTCGTCCACGGCGGTTTTGTAGACGGTCCTCGCCCCGCTTCGTATGGCCGACCCCACGCTGCAGGAGGCAAGCAACAAAAGGCCCAAGACTGTGAGTGTGACATATCGTTTCATGCATGCACCGCAAAAGGGAGGGGCCGCCGGATATCTCATGCCGAGCTTTTCTGCTGCCACGCCCCTTCGTTTTCTGACAAAAGGCCCCGGGCCAGATCAAGGGACTCCCGGGCCTCTGCGATCATTCGCTCCATGAGCTCTCCAACGGTGGGGATGTCCTCGACGAGGCCCACGGATTGCCCGATGGTGAGCATGGCTTCCTCCGCGTTTCCCTCTTTCCAGACGGCCTTGGCCCGCTCACCGGAGATGAGGGGGAGAAGGTCGGTCAGGTCGCCTCCGGCATGTTCCACATCCGCCACCTGTTTCATGATGGTGTTGGACAGGGCGCGTACCTGCAACCCGAAGGCGCTCAAGAGGGATTGAAGGTTCAGGGAGGTGTCGTACTCTTTTTTATCCACGAGCACCTTGTGGATGTTGGGGTGGACCTCACTCTCCCGGGTGGCAAGAAAGCGCGTGGCCATCATGATGCCGTCGGCACCTAACGAGAGGGCCGCCGCCAGGCTCCGGCCGTTGGCCATGCCCCCTGCGGCCAGGACGGGGATGTCCACCTCCGAGACCACCCTGGGCACCAGCACGAGGGTGGAGACATTGTCTTTGTGGGGGAAGCCCCCTTCCTCGAACCCGGCGATGGTGACAGCGTCGTAGCCCACCTTCTGGGCGTGCACGGCGTGCTTGACCGTACCCACCTTGTGCAGCACCTTGACCCCGGCCTCTTTGGCCATGGGGATAAATTCCGGGCCGAGGAACCGGTCCACGGGTGCACCGGCGATCTCAAGGGCCGTGACCTCTTTTTCACAGCACACCCTGAAAAAATCCTGGAGCAGCTCAACGGGAAGGCGGATGGAGGGCATGGTGGTGATGTTGACGATGAACGGGGCGCGGGTCAGCTGGCGGGTTTCATCGATGGCCGTTCGCAATTCATCGGCGCTGTTGTAGTTTCCCGAGGTCAGGTTGCCCAGGGCGCCCGCGTTGCTGATGGCAGCGGCCAGGGAGGGTTTGGCGATCCAGAGCATACCGCCGCACTGAATGGGGTACCTGCATCCGAAGAGGTCCGTCATGCGTGTTTTCATGGGGTGTCCTTTGCGGTTGAGTGGGTTTGGGACGTGGGGGCGCTGAAAAAGAAATGCACTGAGATGTTCATACGTTAGCACAGGCGGGGAAAACGGGTCAACGACGGGGAGACCGCACGGCTCCGGATGGGGCGGATAAAAGGGCCCGGCCTGCATGAAACAGGGGGCTTTCCATGCAAAGATGAGAAGAAAAACAGGCTGTTTTGTCTCCACGGGTGACGCCGGGCGGGAGGCTGCGGGCTTCAGGGAAAAACCCAAAACCGGCCCTATGGGGCCCGGGGGATTCCTCGGGTTGCCCCCGCCGGAGTTTCTTTTTATCTCTTCCGTCCCACGGCCTGAAAGCCGGACCCCCCGCCATTTGGCTTTCTGCGGGATTTTTCCCGGAAGACCGGCTCCACGGCGTGAAAGAATCTTCTTTGCAGTTCTCTTCACCTATGGTAATCCCGGAACATTGTGGCAATAGATAACCCGTTCACCACCCCTTAACCCGGTTCCGGGCTGAGTTTAGATGTTGTCTTACGAAGTCTATGATACGACCGCCCTGTCCAGCCAGCCAGTGCTTCTGTGACGGTGTGGCCATCATGCAGTGTTCCGCCGCAGCGGGGCCCTGCATTTTTTGGGACCATCATGCCAACCCCCTGAAAGAGTCGTTTGAATGATACACGCAAGGTAGTGCGGTACGGTTTTGCTGTGCCGAAGGGTTGACTGCGTTTTCATGACGGCTTTTGAACCGATCCCTTGAGGTTTTGATTATGAGTGCAAATCAGATTTTTGATAATGAGAAGTACCTGCGGGAGCAGGCCGGTGAGATCCGGAAGCGTATTGAACGATTCGACAACAAACTCTATCTGGAGTTCGGCGGCAAACTGATGTTTGACTATCATGCCGCCCGCGTGCTTCCAGGCTACGATCCGAACATCAAGATCCGCCTTCTGCAGAAGCTTAAAGACCAGGCGGAGGTACTGATCTGCATTTACGCCGGGGACATCGAACGCAAGAAAGTCCGCGCCGACTTCGGCATCACCTACGAGACCGACATCCTCAAGATTATCGACGATCTGGCCGAATGGGGGATCGAGGTGCGGGGTGTTATCATCACCCGCTTTGAAAACCAGCCTGCGGCTGTGCTCTTTAAAACCAAGCTTGAGCGCCGCGGCGTCAACGTCTACACCCACTATTTCACCAAGGGGTACCCCACGGACGTGGACACCATCGTCAGCGACGAAGGCTACGGGGTCAACGACTACGTAAAGACGGAAAAACCTCTGGTTATCGTCACCGGCCCCGGTCCCGGCAGCGGCAAGATGGCCACCTGCCTTTCCCAGCTTTACCATGATCACCAGCACGGCATCCAGGCCGGTTACGCCAAATTCGAGACCTTCCCCGTCTGGAACCTGCCCCTGAAGCACCCGGTGAACATCGCCTATGAAGCGGCCACGGCAGACCTGGCCGACGTCAACATGATCGACCCTTACCACCTGGAGGCCTACGACACGAAATCGGTGAACTACAACCGTGATGTCGACGTCTTTCCCGTGCTCAAGAGGATCCTTCAGAAGATCACCGGCGACGAGTCCTGCTACCTTTCCCCCACGGACATGGGCGTAAACCGCGTGGGCTTTGCCATCGCCGACGACGAGGGCGCCAAAGAGGCCTCCAAGCAGGAGCTGATCCGGCGCTACCTGCGTTACCGCTGTGAATACGTCCTCGGCATGGTGGACAAAGACACCGTCCAGCGTGCAGAGCTGCTGATGAAGGAGTTTGATCTCACCGAAGAGGACCGCTCCGTGGTGGGACCCGCCAGAAGGGCCGCCGAAGAGGCCAAGGCCGATCCCCGCCTGGGCAACGAAGGGCTCCATTGCGGCGCCGCCATCAAGCTGAAAGACGGCACCATCATCACCGGTTCCAACTCCCCGCGCATGCACGCCGCAGCCAGCGCCATCGTGCGCGCCTTGAAATACCTGGCGGAGATCCCCGGAAAGATCCAGCTCCTTCCCCAGGCCACCGTGGACTCGGTGAACAACCTGAAAATCGATGTCCTGGGCGAGAAGAACCTCTCCCTGGACCTCCAGGAGACCCTGATCACCCTTGCCATCAGCGCCACCAGCAACCACGCGGTGCAGCTTGCCATGGAAGGGCTCAAGGAGTTCAAAGGGTGTGAGATGCACATGACCCACATGCCCACCCCCGGCGATGAAGCGGGGTTGAGGCGACTGGGCGTCTACCTCACCACCGACCCGGTTTTCTCGTCCAACAATCTCTATACGGCTTAGAAAAAAGGCCCGCTTTGCGGGCCTTTTTTAGGTCACAGGGCAGGGCGTGGGGGACTTTCCTTGCGGTAAACCCGGACGGTTTGGGTTGCTGCCGCTTGATGCCGCGACCTTAATTAAAGAGTATCAGAAAAGCAGAACGCACCGGAGCACAGCTCTCCGGTGCGTTTTTTTGTAGGCATGTCCTGAACCGGATTGGAGCGCCGCACTCCAGTGCGGCTTTTTTTGTCATGCCCCGCATTGCATTGAAACGCCACGACTGCGTGTCGTCCTTTTCTATAGATGAGCCTTTGGCTCCACCGGAGCGCAGTGATTTCGACGGCAAGGGATGCATGTAAACACGCCGAATTTTCATTCACAGCCCTGAAAACAAAGAACACCTTTTGTCTTTCAAGCTAGCTGTGATACGTGTGTGTTTGACATGTTTCGGACACGTTAGACGTGCCGGGGTTTTGTTTTTTTGTCTGTTTGTCGAACGTTTCAAAAGTTTGGCCCCTGGCAGGGCCGCCGGAGGCAAGATTTTTTTATCCTTAAGGGGAACATGATGAACGATGCAGCATCCCGGCGCGTGCCCGCCGGCCTTTTCATCCGTTTTTTACTGGACCGCCCACGGGCCCTCTCCGTTGGGCTTATGCTGACGGTCCTGCCCGCAGGCGTCCTGATCCTGCTCAGCTGGCTCATCACCTCCATGGACGGCAAGGGGCCTGATTTTGACTCCCTTTTAGCCGAGGGGGCCTCCGTTGCCGCCACCGTGGTGGACGTGACGCCGGTGACCCGCATCACCATTGAGAATCGAAATCCGGTGCGCATCACCTATCGCTATGAGGCCGGTGGCTCACCGGTTACCGATGTTGTTCAGACCATGGCCGAGGCGGGATATGGCCTTAAACCCGGCCAGGCTGTGACGGCGCTCGTGGCAGGCGGCGATTCCATCCTCCCCGATTTTCCGCCGGTGGTTTTTCCCCATTGGGCCATTGCCGTCATCGGCGGCATATTTGCCATGATGGGCCTCCCGTTTCTGCTCTACGCATGGGCCGGAGCCGTTGCCAGACGGCGGCTATACCATTGCGGCGTTCTCATTGACGGCACGGTGGATTCCCTTTCACCTTCCCACTGCGTGCCCTTCACCGCCACCCGGATGCAGGTGGCCTTCACCGGGACGACAGAAGAGGGCAGGGCCGTGAAAGGCACTTCCGTGGTGGTGGTTGATGAAAGCTGGCACGGAAAAAAAAGGGGGAGCGCGGTGCGGGTGCTGGTGGACCCGTCATTGACCGAACACGCCTGTGTTGTGGAAGGGGCGGTGCTGGTGCAATGTGATGAAGGGCTAAAGGCAAAGGGCTAAAGGTGAAGGGCCTCCGCACTGTATTATTAAGGAGGCATGCCCTGCCGGGCTTTACCCTCATACGGGAATGCCTGGAAAGCGACTGCATAACCATGATCCCATACCTTTGTTGCAGGGTTTCACGGGTGCCCCTCTTGTCGCGGAGGCTTTGCCCTTGTGTGTGAGCCTGTGTTGACCATGGCATTTCCCTCGGAGATATGACGATGAAATATGGAGTTTTCTTCCTGCTCTTTTTTTTGATTTTTGATTCAGCTGCCCTGGCAGAAACAGGCCCGGGTCACCCCAAAGGCGTGGTCCTTCTCCACGGCCTGGCGCGTTCGGCGTCCTCCATGAAAAAGATGGAAAAAGCCCTGCAAGCCGCCGGGTACCAGACCCTCAATATCGACTACCCCTCCACCAGCCATCCTGTGGAGGTCCTCTGCCGGGACCACGTGGCCCCGAAGGTCAACGCGTTTTCCAAGGCCACCGGAGGGTCCCTCGCCTTTGTCACCCACTCCATGGGCGGGATTGTCCTTCGGTACCTGGTGAAAGAGGGGCTCATCGAAACCCCGCATAGCGCCGTCATGCTTAGCCCACCCAACCAGGGCAGTGAAACCGTGGATAAACTGGGCGGCCTTCGGCTTTTCAAGCTCATCAACGGCCCTGCAGGCAACCAGCTCGGCACCGGCCCGGATCAGCTTCCAGCCACACTTGGCCCGGTGACGTTCCCCTTAGGCATCCTCACCGGTACCCGTACCATCAACTTTATCCTTTCCGCCCTGATTCCCGGCCCCGATGACGGCAAAGTGGCCGTTGCCAGGGCCCCTGTGGCCGGTATGGCCGATTTTAGAGCCATCCCCGCCACCCATCCCTTTATCATGAAGAACAGGACAGCCATTGAAGAGACGTTGGGGTTTCTGGAAAAGGGGAGGTTTAGTGAATAGGAAACAGGGCGCGTTTCATGACACCAGCGTCTCTGCCAGTCATCTTCGGTTTGAGAAGGGCCGTCAACGCCCCCTGACACTGGTCACGGCACCGGCCGGTTACGGGAAGAGTCCCCTTGCCAGTTTATGGGTTACGGCTTGCGGCTTTTTCTGGGCAGGTTCTGAAGCAGGATCCGGTGCTGCTCACCACGATGATCGTTCTCGGCACCGATCTATGCAAGAATATCGATATCTACTCGTTCACAGAAAAAGCGTCGCACATGTTGGCGGGGCTTTGGCCGGAATCTGAGATATACCGCGAATTAAAAGGCGAGGCACTGGTGCTGCAGGGCCTTCTGACTCTTTTAAGGGGTGACGTTTTCTCTTACGTTCGAGAGGCTTTGAAATACCGGCGTGAAGGGGCCTGTGTGGTCAGGTCGCTCCTTGTTTTTGTTCTCTTTCGGGTATCAGATGGCAGAAGCCACCTCCGAACAGCCCTTCACCGATCTTTTACCCCCCCCCGTGAAGCCGAATTGCTGCCTCTTATGGCCCAAGGTGTGAGCAACATGGAAATAGTCGAAAAACTATGTATTTCCACTGCAATCGGTAAGGCCCATTTGAAACATGTCTTCAAGAAATTGACCGCAACAAATCGTATCGGAGCTCTCAACAGCGCGCGCGATCTTGGACTCATCAACCCCACATGATGTTGTTTTTGCCCATGGCGGTGAACCATAAAAATACCTCTTTAGTGGTATTTACATCGCGAATGCAACGTTGTAGGTCCTAGTGAACAGTCGGTATCGCCATCGGTGTGGATCGCGTGACGTGTCGTAATAAGGGCGATGGCGATTAGTGATCGTGTCTGTGACCCCGTTCCTTGCAAGGGTGATGAGCCTGCTTCAAAGGGCAATCGTTTAACAAGTCGGTTTAAAAGACGTGGAGACTACCCATGAAGAAGAGAATGATTGTGATTGTTGCCCTGTTCGCGTTGACAGGGCTTGTCGGCATGGTGCAAGCCGCAGGGCATGAAGATGCAGCTACCTCAGCCGTTCTTATTAAAAACGTGAATGTATTTGACGGAAAAAGTGACCAACTGATCCCCCGTCAGGATGTGCTTGTGAAGGGCAATATCATCGAGGCCGTGGGGCAACATATCGCCGCGCCCCAGGGGGCGATAACCATTGACGGAAACGGGAGGACCCTGACTCCGGGGTTCATTGACGCCCACACCCATCTCCAGTGGAATATGGGGGTTACCGAGCACATGTTTAAACCCCTCGATTATCAGGCGGCCCTCTCCCTGGTCGAGGCGGAGAGTACCCTGATGAGAGGTTTTACGACAATCAGAGATGTAGCCGGCAGCATTTTCGGTGTCAAAAGTGCCATTGACGAAGGCTACTTTGTTGGACCGCGAATCTACTCAGGTGGGGCCGCCCTCAGCATGACGACCGGCCATGGTGACTTCAGGTCCCCGTCCACCATGCCGCGGATGATGGGAGGCGCCGGGGTAACCGACGTCGAGTATGCGGGACTGGTCATTTTTGCCGACGGCGTTCCCGAAGTCCTGACGGCCAGCCGCATGCAGTTTCGCAAAGGGGCGCACTTCCTGAAGGTATTCACAGGTGGTGCCGTCTCCGGCTTGTATGATCCCCTTGATATCGCAGAATACTCCCTTGAAGAGCTTAAGGCGGCCGTCGGTGAAGCCGAACGCTGGAACACCTACGTTGCCGTGCATACCTACACCGATGCGGCAACCAGAATGGCCATAGAGGCCGGCGCCAAGACCCTTGAACACGCCAACTTGATCACGGAGAAAACAGTAAAGTTGGCCGCCAAAAAAGGGGTCTATATCAGCGCGCAGACCGCTCTGTTTATGAGTCCTCCTCCCGAGAGCTTCACCTTGGCCCAAAGGGATCGCCAGCAGCAGGCCAAAAAGGGCCTGGACAACCTGATGACCTCTTGCAAAAAGCACAAGGCCAACGTGCTGTTCGGCACCGATATGGTCGGCTCAATGGAATTGAAAAAACTGCAGGTCACGGAGTTTACCAATCGTACCCAGTGGTTCACAAATGCGGAAATTCTAAGGCAGGCCACATCGGTTAATGCCGAGGTGCTTGCGTTGTCCGGCCCACGAAACCCCTACCCCGGTAAACTTGGTGTGATTGAAAAAGGGGCATTGGCTGACATTCTTCTGGTGAACGGAAACCCCCTGGAGGACATCAGCATTTTGACAAAGCCCGACGAGAACCTGGCGCTGATCATGAAGGATGGAAAGATTTATAAGAATACCATTGAGTAGCCTGTACTAAATTCAAAGGAGGCGCCAGTTATGGAACACGTTAAGGGCAAGACATTAGCATTACGCACGCTGCTTACCTTGCAGACCACCTATGGGGTGATGGCGCTCTCCTTTCTTTTTGTCAGCGGGTGGTATGCCCGTACAACGGGCAAGGCCCTCAGTGCTCAGATAATCCTTTTTTGGGACTTATTTCTTCATTAATTAAGTGGTTTAGATTTTTCGTGCAATGTGGTACGTTATTGCGATAAACGCAACGTCATTTCTTGCAAGCCTCTCAATCCATGGAAAAGTCCTCCCCTGCGTGCAGTTTCGCGTCTGTTGAATCGTAAAATTGCCTTCGTCCCTCTTCACCATCCCTTGATCCGTTTTTCATGGGTTCTCTTGGCTGGCAGTACAGCTGATGACCAGAGCCAAATGTATAGACCCCATTTGCCCCATTTTTGCAGGGCTGTCTTGTGTTACACCAAAATTTCCATGGGCTGGTGACTTGCCGGATCGAGTCGTGGCCTCCCCCGTCGAGCCTGGAGGACAAGCGGAGCCCCCCAGGGCTTGACTCCTACAACGGGGCCTTTTCGAAGACCTCTGGGGCGGATCCCAATCATAGAACAATCTCAAGGAACATTCAGATGAAGAAGAAGATAACCGTCATGGTGACTATGCTGCTGCTGATGATGGTGGCGGTCGGATCGGTACAGGCGGCAGAAAAGTTACCGCCGGAGAAGACATTTGATCAGACAGACGGGGTACTCGATCGAGCCCGCTCTATAGAGGATATTGAGTACAAGATCATGGTCCAGCGCGCCACTCAGGGAGCAATCTACTACATGCCTGCCGTCGTCATGGTGGACTTTGTCAAGGCGATCCGTCGTGATTTGGGTGGAGACCTCAACGATGTGGCTTATCTGAACGCACCGTTGGGCTCTGACGACGGCTTTCTGACTGCAAACGATGTAACGGCCTATGCCTGGGCATCCCTGTCTTCCAGCCGTGGTCCCATTATCGTCGAAGTGCCTCCTGCAACGGACAAGGTGAGTTATTTCGGCTCCATCCTGAATGCATGGTCACAGCCCATCGAAGATGTCGGACCTGCTGGCAGAGATAAAGGCAGGGGTGGAAAGTATTTGCTGTTGCCTCCCGGGTACGATGGCGAGACGCCAAAATCCGAGCTGGAGAAGGATGGCTATTTTGTCTATGAAACAGACACCTATGAGTATGGTTTTTCCTTTAGGCCGCGTCTTTACAACAATGCCACCGACAAAGACGCCGGCGACTACGCGAAGGGGGTTAAAATCTACTACCTGTCCGAAGCGGCCAACCCGCCGCCGACCAACCACCTCAATGCTACCGAAAAGAGCTATGATTGCCTTCCATATTACAACTATACATTCTTTCAGGACATGGATCATGTCGTTCAGAACAACCCCATTCGCACCCAGGACAAGGCGATGGTCTCGCTTCTCAAGGACCTGGGGATTGTAAAGGGGAAACCGTATGAGCCGACTGAGCGGCAACGCAAAGCAATGCATGAAGGTCTGCTCCTCGCCTATGCCTCAATGCAGAAATACTTTGTGACACCCGGCAAGTCCATGGAACCCCTGTGGAAAGATAAAAACGGGAAGCCGAAAGCCCAGTGGATGTTCTGGCTATTTGGCCCGGGGCAACCCGAAGCGGGATTCACCCATGAGACTGAGACAGAGATTCTGGTGGACGACAGGGCTGCAAAATATTTCTATGTCACCTATTTACCGAGGTACCTGGGCGGTGGCACCTTCTACTTGACGGGACTGTTTGATTCCCACGGCGACATGTATGACGGCAAGTCCACGTACAAGCTGAATGTACCGAAAGATACCCCTGCCAAGGATTTCTGGTCGGTTATTGTCTATAGCCTGGAAACGAAGAATTTTATCCGTGATGTTGACAGAGTAGGGCTTTCATCCCGTAATGCCGACGCCATGCAGATCAATGATGACGGCTCCTGTGATGTCTATTTTGCACCTGAAGCGCCAGAGGGCAAAGAGTCGAATTGGATTCCAACCGGCGAAGACTTTTTTCTGCTCTTTCGTCTGTATGGACCCGAGAGCAAGGATTTCTACAAGACCTGGATGCTTGGCGATCTTGAAAAAATCAATTAGATGCGCAGGTTCAAATATCCGAATGTGGCGGAGCCCCCCCCCTATGGCCTTTTTTTATGGCGAACCTTATAAATACTGGAACAGGGATATGAAAAAAGAATCGGATTTAGAAAGCTTTAAACGCCGCCTCTGTTTTCTGCTTACCTTGACAATCATGGTGTTTGGCACAAGCCCGTTTTTTCTGGCGAGCGGCCAAACTCAACATGAAATTAAACTTGTTGTGCAAATTACTGTGGATGGGTTGCGTGGCGATTTACTGAATCGGTATGGCAGCCATTTTGGAAAAAAGGGGTTTCGGCTTCTTCTCAAGAAAGGAACCGTGTACACCAACGCCCACTACCAGCATGCCAATACGGAAACGATTGTGGGGCATACAACATTGGCCACGGGAGCGTTTCCATCGGAACACGGCATGATAGGCAATGTCTGGTTTGATACCGACAGCAAAACATTGGGGTACAATATTGAAGACCCGGACTGTCCCATGCTTCCAAGCCGGGAGGTGAGCACAACCGGTGATCAGGTTGACCCGTCCCAAAAGTTGTCACGAACAGACGGACGGTCGCCGAAAGCGATTCTTGCTCCAACGTTCAGCGATTCCCTTGCCGCCTATTACGGTGGCCGTTCAAAAATTTTTGCGGTATCCGCAAAAGACCGGGGGGCAGTCCCCATGGCCGGACAGGTGGGGAAGGCCTTTTGGTTTTCTGTAAACAATGGTGATTTTGTCACCAGCTCCTATTACTATGAACGTTACCCGGAATGGGTGAAAAAGTGGAATGCCCTTCGTCTTGCCGAAGCGTATGCCGGTAAATCATGGTCTCTGTTGAATGATAAACCAACCTACCTATTAGGGGCCCAGGATGACCGGGCTTATGAAACAGACCTGAAAGGGTTTGGCCGTGTTTTCCCCCATTCCTTCGGTGATGCAGGAAACAAACTGCTTTATACGCAGATTCTTGCAAGTCCCGTCGGAGACCAGCTTCTTCTGGATTTTTCCAAAGATTTGATAGTCAATGAGGCGCTTGGTCGGGATGAATTTCCTGACTATCTATCCATCAGTTTTTCGTCAGTGGATGTGATCAACCATTTTTTCGGGCCGTCCAGTCTTGAGAGTGAAGACATTGTCGTCCAACTGGATCATACCCTGGCGGACCTTTTTGCCTTTGTTGATAAGAACGTCGGCCTTAAACATACCTTGCTCATCTTGTCTTCTGACCATGGTATGGCGGATATGCCGGAATACATGACGGCGTTGGGGTTTTCATCCCATCGCCTCTATCCTGACACTATTGTTGATTCCACAAATGAGATAGGGCAAAAGCTTTTTAACATCCAGGATGTCGTTCGTTTCTTCTACCGCCCGTACCTGTACCTTCATGAGGAGAAAATACAGGCTGCAAAGCTCGACCTTAAATACGTAGAACAACAGATCGCAGCCACATTGACTGAAAAGGAAGGGGTTGCCCTTGCCGTATCGCAGAGTGGCTTGCCGCCACTTCAGACAACACAATTGCTAAAACAGGTTCAAAACAATTTTCATCATTCCCGCTCCGGCAATATTTATATTATTCAAGAACCTTATTGGTTTTTATTTGATAAAGGCCCTGTGGCAGGTATGCACGGTTCTCCATGGCGCTATGATACACATGTGCCGATTGTTTTTATGGGACCCGACATAGATTCCCAAACCATCCACCGCCTGGTTCACCCCGTGGATGTATCACCTACAATTGCAGCATACCTTGGTATGACGCCACCGGGTTCCGCACAGGGGGATCTGTTAAACGAGGTTCTTTCTGAAAAATAAACCATACAAAAGCGATGCCTCCGGCGGCACGGTGAGCCACCTTGAAAGCTGTTTGCCGCTGGGCTTTAACCCTCGTCCTTCGGGTTAAAGCCCAGCGGCATTTTTTGTACATTTCCCTTCAGTGGTCAGCCATGCCTTAGGGCACGGCCGGAAAATAATTCTACATCCTGATATGTTGGCCGTTTGATCGGTGGCGGGAATTCACCGATGGGTAAGTCATTTATGGAATGCTATACACGCCAATACGTGTATATTTTATTTTTGTCATAGCCCTATCCCTTACACTCCTATAAGTATTGATTCCGTCGGTGAGGACCTCGTTATGCAACCTCAGAACATTACCACGAATAAGGATTCTATGAATAAGAACAGAAAACAGTATTATTACTACTGCCTGTGGGTGATCGGTTTTCCCTTGTTGATGAGCTCTATACTCCACTGCGTGTTGTCTCTCAGGCGAATCGGCCCGGGATCTGAGCTGCTCTTTTGCGCCATTCCTTACTTGGTGTGTATTTATGTTTACCTTGCGATAGAAAAATCACCATTTCATTGGGTGCAGTCATGGGTAATGAAACATAAAGATGAATTTGAAGAAATGTTAGGTAACTCAATTAAAATAGGAATAGGGCTTGCTTTCGTATTTTTCTTCTTGATGGAAGCCATGTTGAACTGCTTTGGCTATGAGAAAGTAGATATACGAAGATCAGGCAGAGGTGATAGCTACTATTACGTGAAGTCGTCAAGTCCACAAGACAGCAAGCGGTAGTGCGGGAAGGAAGCCGGGGTCAGGCTCTCTGCGGTGACATAATAACTATCCGAGCCTTGGATTTGGGGTTTAGAAAGGAGGCCCGCCTCGTCACCACGAGGCGGGATTTTTTTTAGGGGCAAGACGATGGGGTGCCGTTTGACGCGCGGGCAGCAAAGCTCTTTATCGTATTGTATCCGGGGGCAGCGTTGCCGATACCGCCTCAGACCAGGGGGACCAGGCGAGCCCCTCATCCCGGTACCTCACACGGGCGGAATAGGTTCCTGTGGGCAGTTCTGGTATCGCATGCCGCGTAATGTCCGCACCGTCTTGAATGTTCTCTCCCATCCAGATGTTTTCCGTCCGGGTGTGATTGCCCCAGATGTCGATGACCTTTCCATCGCCTGTTTCCGCTATGAGCTGCCAGTGCGACTCCAGGTGAGCATCTCCATCCGGATCGATAAAGTCCGTGCCCTGGAGGAAGAGAGATCCGGCGTATTCGGTTGCCGCGATTCCCGGCATCTCGGGTGCCTGGTTGTCACGGTGGATCGCAAAGGCGTCGGCGATGGTGTCGTCGGTGTAGTTAAACCACTGGATACCGTTTCCCCCGGACCGCCTCACCATCTCAACGGCGGGGCGTTCTCCGGCCTGGAGGGTGATGAGGCAGTAGCCGAACTCATCCACAGATTTCTGAAATTCATCGTAATCGGCCATGTCGTATTCGCCCCAGTAGTCGATGTCACCTGCCGTGGGGGCTACGTTGAGCCAGACATGGGGTACGTCCCGGCTCTGGCCCCGGGAGTAGGCGTGGGTATGGCCGAAGAGGTGGAGGCTGGGTTTGCCTGTGTCGGCGGTGAACCGTTCGAGCATGGCAACAAAGCGGCAGGACCGCTCGGTTTCACCGGGGGGCCAGAGTTCGGATTTGCAGGGGTGGTGGAACTGGGCGAGGACAAAGTCCGTTGCCGGATCGTCTTGGGCGTCATAGAGGTGGTCAAGGAGCCATTCCCGCTGGAGGAGTCCCCCTGCATCCGGGAGCCCGTCGACCTGGATGAGGTCGTTGCTGTTGAGGGTGAGTATCATGGTGTTCAGCAGGTTGTAGCGGGATAGTTTCAGGCAGTGCTCAAGGCTGCCGTCGGGAAACATGTCAAAGTAGCAGGTATAGAAGAAGGGCGTCATGTCGTGGTTGCCCAGGGCCGGAATCAGGGGGACCCTTGAGGCAAGGGGCTGGAGGTTCGCGAAGAATTCATTTACCCACTGGGCTTTGTTGTCGCCATGGGTGACCAGGTCACCGGTCACGAGGAGGGCGGAGATGGTTTCGGAACAGGCGTCCACGCTTCCTTTTCCCTCCACGGCGATGATGCCGTTGGTGATGACATCGGCAAGGCGCTCCGGGTGATCGCCCTGGCTGTCGCTGATGGCAACGAGTCTTGCAATCGTTTTGTCCCCCCCGGTACGGGGCCATGTATGAAAGCGGTACTCCGGGCTTTTTCGAAGAAGCGTCTCCACTTTGTAGAAATACGTGGTGTCTGCCTTGAGCCCGGTGATCCGAGTTTTGCGAAGGGTGGGCAGGACCGGTGTGATGCTTGGGGCGATGCGGGTCCATGACGAGGTGCCTGCCTCCTTGACACAGAGGGTGGGTGAGAGGCAGAAGGCTTCGAACATCACCGTCATGGTGTCGGAGCCAGGCTTGATCAGATAGGGTTCCACAATAAAGTTTAGTTCGGTTTTTTGCCCAAAAGCCGCGGATGCCGGTTGCCATGGCGTCAGTACAAGGAGCAGTGAAAGGCAAAGAGTCGCCCATGGGGCACGTGGGACAAGGTGCTTTTTTTGCATCGTAACCTCCTGTGTGGGTAAGGGCCGTCAATGATTGCTGGGTGTGTTTACACGCTGTCGACTGTGGCTGCCGGGGGGGCTGTCCGGTGACATATGTTCAGCTCACCGTGTGGAGAGGATGTGGGCAGGGTTAGAAATGCGTGAGGAAAGATTAGGGAGCCGGTGGATCTCCTCATCTGAGCCACTTTTTTGAGTGTCTCTGGATTTTTATGTTTTTTAAGTCACCAATCTTACATGGTATGTGGTAAATAAATAAAGCATGCTCACGGCTGAGAGATGAGCAATTAGCCCACGTTCCTCGGGCCATCTCACAGCGGCACCCATGGTTGATGTGCACCTTTTGTTTGATCCCTGACGCCATGCCTATATGAGGCTTCGATTTCGGTACCATGTATGTATGGAGCCTTTGGGCTCATGGCCCGGGAGGCGGATGCCTCCGGGGTATTTCAGGTTCCGGCCTGACCATGCACGCAGTCGGGTTGAACATCTCTTCTTACCGTTTCGCAGGCTTTCTCCGGCAGCCGTTTCAGGTCGCGGGTGTCGGGCCATATTACTGACGCAGGAGGCTATCCCATGAAGGTTCTGGCAGTCAACGGCAGTCCGAGAAAGACATGGAACACGGCGACATTGCTTGAAAAGGCCCTTGAGGGGGCTGCCTCTCAAGGGGCGGAGACGGAGTTGATTCATCTGTACGATCTCGACTACAAGGGGTGTCGCAGTTGTTTTGCCTGCAAGCAACGGGATAGAAAAAGCTACGGTATCTGTGCGGTGAAAGATGGGTTGACGACTGTGCTGGACGGCATCAGGGAGGTTGACGCCCTGATTCTGGGCTCGCCCATCTATTTCGGACGGGTGACAGGGGAGATGCGCTCGTTTATGGAGCGGCTCATGTTTCCTTTCCTGGAGTATACTGACCCGTGGCAGTCCATCTTTCCGCGCAGCATGGCCACCGGGTTTATCTACACCATGAACATCACGGAAGAGGAGATGGAGGAGATGCGCCTGAGGTACGCCCTTGAGTCCAATGAGATGAGCCTGGGTATGATTTTCGGTTCCTCGGAGGCTCTCTACTGCCATGATACCCTTCAGTTTGAAGATCACACAAAGGTTGTGTGTGACAGGGTCGATGTGGACGCCAAGATGCGGCGGCACCGGGATGTGTTTCCCGTGGATTGCGAACATGCCTATGCGCTTGGGGGCAGGATGACCCAGGCTGTCACCTGATGAGTTAACCCGGATATTTCATGAGAAAACAACCGCCCAAAAGGAAAGTTATATGATTTCGGGTGGCTACAATGAAAATGTTAGCTATTTTGAAAATGTAAAATGTAAATCAGCGTTTGCTGTTTGATTTTCTCACCCTTCGGGCGAGCCGAGTGCACCCATCTTCTGCGTTATCAGAGCTTTGAGGTAAACCACTACATCTGCAGCTCTGATGCCTTGAATATGGGTGCACTCGACTCGTGAAATATCCGGGTTAAGGAGAGCACGATGAAGAAAGAACGGGATATTGAAAAAAGTTATACTACATCCGAGTTTGTGGCCAAGCTGAGGCGACTGGCCGATGCCCTTGAGACGGGATCCAAATTTGAAATCCAAATAGCCGGGGAGAGGATTTACGTCCCGGTACGGGCTGAGTTTACGGTTGAACACGAAAGGGAAGGGGCGGAAGAGGAGATTGAATTTCAAATCCGGTGGACAAACGATTAGCCTGAGGGACAGGAATCGCCGGTGATTGCCCCGAACCCTTCCACCGGCAGCGTGTTGCCCGGGAGCCACAGGTCTCGTCTCGGTCAGGGCGTCCTCCGGCGTTGCGAAACACATATCGCCTCCTTCGGGGATGGATGACGATGGGTCGTGACAACTGTCTTTAATCTCTGCTATAATTTATTTTAATGTGATTTACTTGCCAGGATATCACGCCTTTTATTATCACGTTTTCTCGGCACACTCCATGTACGGATGACGATACGCCTTGAACGGCGCCATCCCTTCAGAATGCTGTATCTTAAGGTGCACGATGATACCTCCACGCGTAACCTCATGCCATGGCTGCGACCTGCTTTTGGAAGCCGATGATCTCCCGCCGGGCAGCTCCGCCTATTGTCCGAGGTGCGGCTCCAAAACCCATGTTGCCAAAGCCGATTCCATCAACCGGACGCTGGCCTTTACGTTCATGGTGCTCCTGGTGTTCTTCCCGGCGGTCTTTACGCCGCTTATGACCTTGAACGCCCTGGGTATGGAGACGAGCGGGAGCATTGTGGACAACAGCATCCTGTTGTACCACCAGGGGTATATTTCCGTGGCGGCCATGGTGTTTCTTACGGCGGTCCTGCTTCCCTTTTTAAATCCGGCGCTGCTCTTTCTGCTGGCCCTGCTGGCCAAGGTAAGACGCTGGCCCCGAGGTCAGGCATGGCTCCTGAGAACCTTTCAGTCCCTTGAAGAGTGGGGCATGGGCGAGGTGTATCTCATCGGCGTCCTGGTGACCATCATCAAGGTATACTCCATGGCCAGCATCTCCTTTAACCTGGGTTTTTTCTGCTTCCTTGTGATGGTCTTCATGAACCTGTGCGCCTTGTCTTTTTTGGACAAATCCGGTCTTTGGGTTCAAATAGAAGAGCAGCTTGGCTTGGAAGATAACCGGGATATCCCGGCACCCGGACCCGGGAAGGAGACCGCCATGGCGGCGGGATTGATGTGTTGCCATGACTGCGGCCGTCTGTCCCCCGGTGACGTTACCGATTCCGAGGGGGAGGCGGAATGCCTTCGGTGCGGCGCAAGCCTTCACTATCGAAAACCGGACAGCATAAGCCGGACCTGGGCTCTGGTGGCGGCTTCGGCCATTTTGTTGATTCCGGCCAACCTGTTGCCCATCATGCGGGTGGATTTTCTCGGGTCCTCCCAGTACTCCACCATCATGGACGGGATTATCTATTTTATGCACTCCGGGGAATACGGAATCGCTGTTGTTATCTTTGCCGCCTCGGTGCTTGTGCCTGTCTACAAAATCATCGGCCTGGCCCTTGCGCTTCTCTCCGTCCAACTCGGGTGGAAGACACGCCTCCGGCAAAAAACCCAGATGTTTCGTTTTATTGAGTTCATCGGCCGGTGGTCCATGCTTGATATTTTTGTCATCGCCCTGATGACGGTGCTTGTGAATTTCGGTGGGTTCTCCTCCACCCATGCGGCCATCGGGGCCCCGTTTTTCGGCGGGGTGGTGGCCTGCACCATGCTCGCTGCCCTGACCTTTGACGCCCGGCTTCTTTGGGACGGAAACCATGGGGATGCCTGACCATGGCTGGGCCCTGCTGATCGTTTTCATCGTGCGCATCTCTCCAGAAATCTTTTAGTGTAAGGATAGGACACCATGAACAAAGCCGTCGTGAAGACCAAGAAAAGCATCTCCCCCGTATGGATCCTTCCCCTTATCGCCTTGATGATCGGGGGCTGGCTGGTGTTGAAAAGTGTTCGAGAGGCCGGTTACGAAATCGCTGTGCGCATGGAGGACGCCGTGGGGATTACGCCGGGGAAGACCCAGGTCCTCTTCAAGGGCATTCCGGTGGGCATGGTCAACAGGCTGGTCGTCTCCAGGGACCTGCTCTACGTGGATGCGATTGTTGAAATGAAAAAAGAGTCCAGGGAGCATATTGTTGACGACACCAAATTCTGGGTGGTCCGCCCGGAAGTGTCGGTGAATCAAATCTCCGGCCTCGATACCATTGTCTCCGGGAGCTATATCGGTGTGTTGCCGGGATCTTCGGAGACGATCTCATCCCGATTTATCGCTCTGCATGACCCGCCAACCCTCCTTGAAAGTGCACCGGGCCTTCACCTGACCCTCCAGACACCCTCATCCAGTATGCACGAACAGGGAGCCCCCGTTCTTTTCAAGAAGATCCAGGTCGGCGAGGTCCTTGCATCGAGCCTGGGAGATGATTCGATGATTCGGGTGGATGTCCTGGTTTACAAACAGTACGAGCACCTTGTGACAAGCACATCGTACTTTTGGGATGTGAGCGGGATCCAGCTGAAAGCGAACCTTCCGGAGGTCAGCTTGAAAATCGGAACCTTCAAGTCCATGTTCGCAGGGGGGGTTCAGTTTGCAACACCCCCGGGAGGAAAGGCGGTTGCTGCGGACCATACCTTTCCCTTGTATAGAGACGCTCGGGAGGCCCGCCAAGCCGATGATGTGAAGATCACCTTGCATATGCCTCCCCATCGAGGTGTCAATATAGGGGCGGAAATTACGTATCGGAACGTGACCATCGGGGAGGTGAAGGACGTCAACCTGGCCAAGGACATGCAATCGTTGGTGGCAGTGGCCGGTGTGTCGAAGAAATCAGCAGCCCTTCTGCGCAAGGGGACGTATGTCTGGGTGGTGAGCCCTGAGATCGGTGTGGCGGGAATCCGCAATATCGACAGCGTCATTAAAGGATCGTACCTGAAGCTCGAACCCGGTACCGGAAAACGGAGCCGGTCGTTTACGGTCTATGAAGAGCCTCCGGTTCGCATGCATGAGGCCTCCGGCTTGAACCTGGTGCTGGAAAGCGAGACCCTGGGATCTTTGAAAAAGGACCGCCCGGTGACGTACAGGCAGGTCAAGGTCGGTCACGTAACGGGCTCCGAATTATCTGAAAACAGGGACAAGGTGTATGTTTACATCAATATCTACAAACAGTTCGCCGACCTTGTCAGTAGCGATACACGGTTCTGGAATGTCAGCGGTATACGCATTCAGGGCGGGTTGATGACGAAGATGAAGATCTCTTCCGAATCCTTTGAAGCCCTGGTGGCCGGAGGCATCGCCTTTGCCACGCCTGAAACTGAGGCGCAGGGCAAACAGGTGAAAACGGATCACCATTTTGTCCTGCACAAAGAGATGGATGAGGCGTGGCGGGAGTGGCTGGCGTGGGATTCCGATGTTGTTGTCACCCTTGAAGAGAAGGAATAATTTTCGCTGAGATGTGCGGGAAACATATGGCGTCATTGATATTGACGTCCGTAACTACAGGGGGCCGTAAGGCTCCCTTTTTTTATTCGTGGGGCAAGCCGTCGCGACCGCGGTACAGGCAGGGCTGCGTCTTTGGGCAGCTCCCCCCATGGACGAATCCGTCCATGTTGACCCTTTTGTCCTTTCGATTTCGTCCACAGAGATGGGAGCTATAGCCATGCGGTTCCCCATTTTACGGTCCTTGCCGGGGAAAGGGCTATTGGCACGATCCTTGAAAAGTGTTGTCCAATGGCCCGATGGTCGGGCCGGTACCCGTTGCCGGGGCCTCCGGGAAACGAAAGGGAGGAATGTTGCCTGACGCCTTGCTTTGCCCTGTGACTCCATATCCGGAGGCAGTGCTTGCAGCGGAGGACTTTCTCAATTTGTGGCAGACACATTTTTTCGAAAAGGAGGGTTTATGGACGCTTTTATGGCGATGATCGCAATGTTCGGGATGAACTGGATTCCTCGTAACTGGGCCGGCTGCTGGGGCCAACCCCTGGATATTGCCAACAACACGGCTTTGTATGCTTTGATCGGCCTGATTTATGGAGGGGATGGACGGGTAACATTTAACCTGCCGGATCTGCGTGGAAGGGTCCCCATGGGCACGGGGCAGGGGCCGGGCCTCCCCCGTTGCGACAGCGGTGACAGGTACGGGTACTGGAGCCGGACCCTGTTGGTCCAGAACCTGCCGGCCCACAACCATCTGGTGGAAATTCCGGCCCCTGCCATCTCTGTTGAGTTCAAGGCAAGTGCCCAGCCGGGCACGGAAGCCGTTGCCGGGACTTCCAGCGCCACGACCCTCGGGGCTCCGGACAGCCGTTTCGAGACCAAATTGTTCAACAGTGAGGCTCCGGGAGTGGCCCTTGACGGGGTTGAGGTCACCAACTCGTCCGGGCCCCAGACGGTGTCTTCCTCCCTGACGGGATCGGGCACGGCATTTGATGTGGTCCAACCCAGCCTGGGACTCAGTTTCGGCATCTGCACCGACGGGATTTTTCCTCAACGGCAGTAATCATGACACACGCAAGGTGAGGTGACCCACATGGCTCAACCGGTACGCATCGGCTTTCTGTCTCCCTACTCCTCCATCTATCCGGGCATGGTGCCCGGGACCATCAGCGGTTTCTACAGCGGCATCCCGGAAAGATACCATGGGTTGTTTCACATCGTGCCGGAGTACATCGGGCAGGGGGGAGAAAAAACGGTTCTGGAGGCTGTGCACAAACTCATCGGGTTCCATCGGGTGGACATGCTGGCCGGTGTGATCAGCTATCGCGCGCTGCCCGGCCTGGTTCCAGCCATTGAGAAGCACGGCAGGCCGGCCCTGTTTTTCGATGCCGGGGAGTACCTTCCCTACCCGCACCCCCTGTCCGATGTTATCTTCTGCAACAGTTTTCAGCTCTGGCAGTCCCAGTTTGCTTTGGGGGAGTGGGCCCACAGGGAGTTCGGAGAAAAAGGCGCCGTGGTGATGCCGATTTACGACGCCGGGTACCATCTGCAGTCGGCCTTCAGGCAGGGGGCGGTGACAGCGGGTGCCGAGGCCCTTGACCTGCATGTGCTGCCGTACCGGCCCGGGGGCTCCCAGGTGACGGAGGCCATCGGTGAGGTCTTCTCCGCCCTGGAGCAGGCCAGGGTTTCCTTTGTCCACGCCGTGTTCTGCGGCACTGAGGCCCGTGAGTTTCTGCATGCGTTTACCCAATCGGGGTTGAAAGGAAAAGTGCCCCTTGTTGTCACGGCCCATATGGCTTCCGATGAAATTTTAGGCGAGATGGGCAATCTGGACATGGCCCTTTATTCAGCCTCCCTGTGGCGCCCCGGCGCACAAGATGACGCCAATATGGCTTTTATCCGGAACGTTCGAGACTTTGCACAACAGAAACCCGACTTTTATACGCTGCTTGGGTATGAGGCCGGGCTTCTTTTTTCCCAACTGGTGCCTGAGTTTGAACGACGGGATTGGAAGGCCATTAAGGAAAAGATGAAACAGGAGGCGGTGGAAGGCCCACGGGGCACACGCTCTTTTTGTATGGGGTCCACGGCCCCCTGTCCGGCGGTGGATATCGAAAAAATTGCCCTGGGAAGCAACGGGGCCCAACCACTGGTCATCGGGCAGGGGACGCCCCTTCCCTACAACCATGCCGTGTATGAAACCATTCATCGGGAAAACATCAGCGGGTGGCAGAACCCGTACCTGTGCGTTTGACCGGCGGGAAGTGTCAGGGCTCGGACAAAAGGATAATGCAGAGGTTCAGTTCAACATAGCACGGTATGATAAACGTGGCTCCGGAGAACAGGCCTTCCGCGGCAAGGTGAGCCACCTCGAAAGCTGGTTGCCGCTGTGCTTTAACCCTCGTCCCTCCGGGTAAAGCGCAGCGGTATTTTTTGTGCATTGATTTTCTGTCTGAGATCTCTACCCCTGATATGTCATGGGGAGGCGGCTCGATAACTAAATAAGCTCAGTCATTTCAAAAATACAAAATGCAATTCCCTATTTTCTGCTCGCTTTTCTCTCCCTTCGGGCAACACACATAACCGATGCCAAGGTGTTGGCCCTCCAACCTCTCCTTTTTTCACCTTGAGAGACCACTGACATGTAGAATAAAAGGCCTTGAGCCCGTCAGGTGATACGTCACTTGGCGGGTTTTTTTATATTTTGAAGATAATTCAATATTAAAATGTAATTCAATGACATTTTTATCGGTGTTATCTCTTCGTTGATTGGAAAGATTTATATCACTATTCTGGGTCAATTTAGTAAAGTTATTGCCTGTTGTGGTGGATGTTAGAATTGTTCCTATAAAACGGGTGTTTCAGATGTTATTTTAGACGAATCATCACGTATGGACCTGGATCCGTTATGAAGTCATGTTTTTTATAGCGAATATAAGGGCTCGCGCTCTGCGTTGTTGAACCCGTGAGACCTATGCCCCCGCACACATTGATGCCTTGACACGAGCGGTATACAGAACCCAGAATGGAACCGTAAGAATTTAATATTGCGTGATTCTCACGTGACATATCATCACATACTCATCACTGGCTGTAGCCATCTCATCCCTTATGAACCGAACAGGGATAGCTCCTGGCTCTTACCCTTCATGCTTCGGTCTCGTGTCCACGAACAAAGAAGCCTGAGGATTTCTGGATCAAAAAATAGAATGCAGTAAAGTTCGCGGAAGTCCCGGTGATTATCTGCGATTGAGGTCAAGTAGTCTATTTTTTTGCCAGCCCCTTCAAGAAACGCAGCGGGTAGTTTTTTTAGAGAATAAACTGGATCCGTGCCATGTCGGCCGGCACGTGAACGGGAGGCCCCTATGAAAATGAAGTTAATGCACCCTCTATATAGAGTCGCCCTGTTTACTGTGCTTATTTTTGCAGCCATAGGGGCAGGTAAGGCCTTCGCAGCCACAGAAACGTTTGATGTCTCCGGTGAACCTAGCGGCGAGGCTCTTGTTAACGGGAATACCCCGTATGAACTCAACGATTTTACCTATCAAATTTTAACCGTGGATGGGACTTTGGCCACTGCGCAAATCGCATGGTGGAATTCATTCGGGAGTGGTAATACAGCGTGCTTTAATATTGGCGGTGATCAATATGATAAGGTTACTATTTTTAGTATATCAAAAACCGATGGCAGCTCCTTTACGGCGACAAGCCTGTGGATCAACAACGCAGGAGAGGCTCTTACCATCACAGGCTTCAAAGACGATAATCCCACTGCTCAGACGACGAATGTTTCGGCGGGTAACTCAGGACCTGTCTCCTTAGGATGGCTCGACATTGACGAACTTCGACTAAGTAGCACTGAACTTATAATTGATATAGATGATTTTATCTACACCCTCCCAGTCAAACCCACGGTCACCACAGCCGCCGCGTCCTCCGTTGCCGCCGCTTCTGCCATCCTGGGGGGCAATGTCACGGCTGACGGCGGGGCCAGCGTAACGGCCCGGGGTGTGGTTTACTCATCCGTGGACACCACCCCCGAAGCCGGGGAGGCCAATGTCACCATCCATGCCATAGGAAGCGGCACGGGAATATTTTCGGAGTCCGTCGGGTCCCTTGCCACCGGCACGCTCTATTACTTCAGGGCGTATGCCACCAACGCCGTGGGGACGGGGTACGGCACCGTGGCGCAATTTACCACCAACACCACGCCCGTGATTTCTATAGCCGATGCCACCCTTGCCTATACGGAAAATGGCGGGGCCGTCCAGACGGACAGCGCCGCCACGCTGAGCGATGCGGATGGGGATTCGGAGTGGAACGCCGGGACCCTCAAAGCCCAGGTAACGGCCAACAGCGAAGCGGCCGATGAGGTCAGCATATCCGGCACAGGCGTCAGCGTCAGCGGCACCGACCTCATGGTGAGCGGCACCGACGTGGGGGATGTCTCTGCCTCGGGTGGCGTCGTCACCGGCGGCACGGCCCTGAGCATCACCTTTGATGCCGATGCCACCAATGCCATTGTCCAGAATGTGCTTCGATCCATCCTGTACCGGAATACATCCGACGATCCCGGCACGTCCAACCGCACCCTTACGGTGACGGCAACGGACAGCCACGGGGCATCGGCCAGCGACACCCGCACCATCAGCCTTGCGGCGGTCAACGATCCGCCCACCCTTTCGGCCACAGGGAAAGATCCCGAGTTTTCCGAAGACGGAGCGGCTGCGGTTCTCTTTGAGTCTGCGTCGGTGAGCACGGTGGAGGGGGGGCAGAGCCTTGCCGGGCTTGAGGTGGAGGTCACAGAGGTCAGGGATGCCACGGAGTTTTTGCGCATTGACGGGACGGACGTGGCCCTTACCCAGGGCGAAACCGGGACCACGTCAGGTTCGTCCCTTGCCTACGGGGTGACGGTGTCGGACACCACGGCCACGGTGAGCTTAAGTGGGGGCACCCTGACCACGGGTGAGGCCGCAGCCCTTGTGAATGCCATGGCCTACCTCAACAGCAGTGACACCCCCACCGCGTCTCCGGATCGAGTGGTGACCTTGACGGTGTTGACGGACTCCGGGGGAACAGCAAACGGTGGGACGGATACGGCAGCCCTGTCCGTCTCTTCCACGGTGAGCGTGACAGCCGCCAACGATCCGCCGACGGCCGCAGGTTTTACTGCGGCCCCCATTTACCAGGGGACTCCCTACAGCTTTACCACAGGGGCTTTCGGGTACGGGGACGTGGAAGGAAATGACCTGGATCATCTTCGCATTCCTTCTGTTCCGGCCAACGGCAGCCTCTGGGTGGACACCGACGGGTCCGGCACCATCAACGGCAGCGAGCAGGTCCTTGCCAACAATGGAACGGTCTCCAAAGCCGACCTGGATGCCGGGCGTTTTAGCTACCTCAATACCAGCGGCACCTCCTCCTCCTTTGTCTTCGGCGTCAGCGATGCAGACGACGACAGCACCTCCACGTACACCTGCACCCTCACCGTGACAGCCGAGCCCACGGTGACCCTCTCCCTGGCTCCCGCGAGCAGCATTGACGAAAACGGCGGGAGCACAAACGCCAAGGCCACCTTGTCCCATGCCTTTGACAAGGCCGTGACAGTGAGCCTTGCCTTTTCCGGAACCGCAGCAGGAAGCGGCACGGATTATACGGCTTCCGGGGCATCCATCACAATTTCGTCCGGATCTTTGTCGGGTACGGTCGCCATCACGGGGGTGGATGACGTCCTGGATGAAGCCGACGAGACGGTGATCGTCTCCATTTCCAGTGTCACCAACGGGTCGGAGAGCGGGGTCCAGGAAGAGACCGTCACCCTCACCGATGACGACGCCGAACCCACCGTGGTTTTTACATCTGCCGCCCAGGCGAGTACCGATGAATCCGGGACCCTGACCCTTACGGCGGAATTGTCTGCGGTGAGCGGCAGGGCGGTGACGGTGCCCTTTACCATCGGCACAGGCAGCACGGCTACGGGGGGGGCACGGATTATTCCATTTCGTCCAGCCCGGTGACCATAGCGGCAGGCTCCACGACGAGCACCATCATCATTACCATTGCTTTGGACGGTGTTGTCGAAGGGGATGAGACGGTGATCGTCGACATGGGGATTCCCACCAATGCCTTACAAGGGGCCAGTGCCACCCATACCGCAACCATCACCGATGATGACGGGGCTGGTATGACCGTTACAGAATCCGGTGGTTCCACCTCCGTGGCCGAGTCCGCTACCACCGATACCTTCACGGTGGTCCTTGATGCCGAGCCTGTCTCCGACGTGGTGATCTCGGTCACCAGCGGGGACACGGGCGAAGCCTCTGTGAGTCCCTCCGCTTTGACCTTTACCCCCGGTAACTGGGACACGCCCCAGGCGGTAACCGTCACGGGGGTTGATGATAGCCTCCTTGACGGCAGCCAGTCCACCACCATCACCGTCGCGGTGAATGACGGCGCCAGTAACGACGGGTACGATGGTGTCGCCGACCAGTCGGTGACGGTGAGCACCACCGACGACGACACGGCAGGTATGACCCTGAGCGAAACCACGGCCACGGTCTCCGAGGGCGGAAGCACCGATACCTTCACGGTGGTCCTTGACGCTGAGCCTGGCTCCGACGTGGTGATCTCGGTCACCAGCGGGGACACGGGCGAAGCCACGGTGAGTCCTTCTGCGTTGACCTTTTCCTCCGGTAACTGGAACACGCCCCAGACGGTGACCGTCACGGGTGTGGACGACAGTATTATCGACGACAGCCAATCCAGCACCGTCACCGCGTCGGTGAACGACGGCGCAAGCGACGATGATTTTGACGGTGTTGCCGATCAGTCGGTGACGGTGTCCACCACAGACGACGATACGGCAGGAATGACTTTGAGCAAAGTCACGGCCACGGTTGCAGAGAGCGGAACCACCGATACCTTCACAGTGGTTCTGGATGCAGAGCCTGCCTCTGACGTGGTGATCACGGTCACCAGCGGTGACACGGGCGAGGCCACGGTGAGTGCAGCCGCTTTAACCTTTACCTCCGGTAACTGGGGAGCACCCCAGACAGTGACCGTAAGGGGGGTGGAGGACAATGAGGACGACGGCAACAAGACCACCACCGTTACCGTTGCCGTGGACGCGGGCCAGAGCGACGACCTTTTCGATTCTGTGGGTAGCCGATCGGTGGTCGTGACCACCGTGGACGACGGTCTTGCCTGGACCGGGGCTGAGGATGCGCTGTGGTCCAATCCGGCCAACTGGAACGCAGGTCGGCTGCCCACGTCCACCGATACCCTCACCTTGAAGGGCGCGGGAGCCATCGAAATTGACGGGGACGTGACCCTGGCAGGCCTGGTCCTCGGCTCCGGGTTTACCGGAACGGTGACCCAAGGGGAGGGGGCACTCACGGTGAACGGGGATCTGGTGATCAACGGTGGCACCTTTGCCGGAGGAGCCCTGCCCATGGATGTCAACGGCTCCTTTGTCCAGACAGCGGGGACATTTACATCCACCTCGGGTGAATTGAGTGTCAGCGGGGATTTCCATCGTTCCGGCGGCACCTTTGCCCACCATGACGGCTCCGTGGTGCTGGACGGGGGAGACCAGGCCGTATTCGGAGATACCACCTTTCACCGGCTGATAAAGGTCGCCACGGCCCCTGCCACCCTGACCTTTGAGGCGGGGTCCGATACCGTGGTGGACGAGGTGCTCCGGTTGGCGGGTCGTGACGACGCAAGGCTCTCCCTTGCCAGCTCCGATACGGGAACCAGCTGGAACCTCCTGGCCACCGGCACGGTGGTCCTGGATACCCTTGCGGTTCGCGACTGCACCAACACCGGGGCCTCTGAGCTGAGTTGCGGAAACAGCCTGGACGTCGACAACAACCTGAAGTTGCGGTTCATCGACCTGGATCCCCCCCGGGCCACCCTTGCCAACCATCCCCAAGGCGTAAGCAATTCCCTGTCCTGGACCATGACCGTCGGGGGTATCGGGGTGGTGAGTTACATGTACCGTCTGGATGATGGGGCATGGCAGGCTGAGTCACTGGTTGAAAATGACCTGACGTGTGAGGTGGCAGAGGCCGGTGACGATCCTGTCACCCTGTACGTGATCGGGAAAAGTGAATCCGGTCTCTGGCAGCGTGACGAAGAGGTGACAACCCTGTCATGGCGCGTGGACGTCACCGCCCCGGATTCCGTGACCCTTTACAACGTTCCCGCCGGGACCGTGGGCACAACCCGGGCAACCATCACCGTGGGAGGCAATGAGGTGACAGCTTACAGGTACAAGATGGACGATGCAGGTGGGGAGTTTGGCGAGATATACTCGGTTTCAGAATCCATAAGCCTTACAGGCCTCGGAGCGGGATCACACACCCTCTACGTCATCGGAGCGGACATGGCGGGCAACTGGCAGGAGGCCGCCCATCAGGAGATGGCCTCCTGGACCGTAAATACCGATGTGCCCACGGCCGTGCTTTCGGATACGCCAGTTTTGGTGACTAGCGAAACCTCCGCCACCATCGGTGTCTCTGGGACGGATTCGGGCAATCCCATCGACAGGTACGCGTACACCATTGACGGGGGCACGACCTGGGAGACAGGCTCTGCAGGTGACCCCATCGAACTCAGCGCGCTGTCGGACGGTGAGCATACCCTGTATGTCAACGCATCTCATGGTGGAGACTGGCAGGATGGCGTAGACGGCCAGTCAAATATTCTCAGTGCTACTTCCTGGACCTGGACCGTGGATACGGCAGCACCTTCCTTTGACCTGTTCGATGCCGCCCAGGGGGTTCCGGCCTCCACTTCGGTGGCCCTGTCGTGGAAGGTGGATGAGAGTTGCAGGCGGTACCGGCTCTGGATTGCCGGGGCCCCCATTACGGAAGGGGCTCTTTCCTCGGCAACGGAGATCCATTGCGGCCTGGAGCCCGCTGCAGCGGGAACCATGGAATATTTTACCGTGGGCGGGCTCTCTCCGGGGCAGACGTATTATGTGGCCATCCGAACCATGGACACCGCGGGCAACGAATCGGCACTGGATACCGACGTGGTGGTGACGGCAGATGAACTGCCGGTGATCTCCAACCTCTCCATCAAATCCGGGGACAACTCCGTGGCAAGGGAACTTGAAATAACCGGCGATAATTTTCTTGAATCCGAGGGCTCCAATATGATCGGTTTTGAAGGGGTCCGAAGCGCATTCCATGTCGAAAGCCTGAGCGGAACCGTCACCAGGCTCTCCGCCAGGATCCCGGCGGGTGCACCTGTGGGTGTCTACAAGGTCCGGGTGATCAACAAGTACGGGGTCTCCCGGGTTGCGGACACGCTCTACACCATCACGGAAGCCCCGGTCCCCATGCCCGTGGTGACCTCGGTGAGCCCTGTGGTGGTGTCCACGGGCGTGGAAACGGAAATTACGGTGTACGGAGCAAACTTCGGAGATGACATCACGGCCATCCATCTGCTGTCATCCCAGGGGGATTTTAAGGCGTCCTTGACAGGTGTTGTGACAGAGTCTTCAGGTGCTGCAAGGGGCCTGGTCCCGGTAACGGGGGCCTTGGTCGAAGGGTCATACCTTATTCAGGTTGAGCGGGACGACGGAAAGAAGAATGCCGTCAGCGCCGTTCGGCTTGAACTCAGTGACCCCGTAAACCTGTCAGGGCAATCGGGGGCTTTGATCACGACGCGGATGGTCACGGTGTCCGCTGGACAAATTCCGGTGGACACGACCCTTACCACGGACAACCGGGATGAGGTGGGGCAGGTCAATGCGTTTCCGGTTGCCATCAGCGCAGCTTTTGGCGCGGGGGCTGTCCTGGAAGAACAACAGCTCGCCGAAGCCTGGAATGATTACGCCGGTCTGGTCCAGCCGCCGCGTCAGGTGCCTGTCACCGATGGCGTGGAGCGTACCCTGGGTACGGACAGTGTGGTCTTTACCCTGGGGGCGGACGGACTCCTTCGGCTCAAGGACGGTGAAACCCTCTACGTGGAGATCACCGTCTCCATGCCGGCGGATGTTTCCGTGCCGTCCATTTATTATGTGGGCCAGGATGGAAACATCACCCCTGCCGGTGTGGACGGCATGCACAACGGCATGACCCTCGCCCAGGGCGGGACGGTCCTGTCCACCCGTCCGGATGTCCCGGAGGCAGGTCTTATCACCTATACCTTCGGGTTGCTGTTGGACCACATGTCCACCTACGCCCTGGGGACAAAGGTGGACCCCGGCGGGGATGACAGCGGGGATACAGACAATGGGGGGGATACAGTTTCGGGAGACGGTGGCGGAAGCTACGGTCCCTGTTTTGTGGGGGCAACCACCCCGACCCCTGCAGCCGGGTTGCTGGTGTGGGCCTTGGGCCTGATGGGGATCATGGGTGTCGTCGGGATGCGCATGGTGCGGCGCGCCTTTGCTGTCATGGCCGTTGCAACCCTTGTTGTGCTGGGGGGGGCGGAGATCAGCCTGGCGGGTGAGGCGCACGACGCCGTGAGGGGCACCACCCAGAAGGAGAGCCCATGGAGCCTTAAGCTCGGGGTGGGCCTAGGGTATATCGGCGAGGAGTATGTGGCATCTGCCGGGGGCACCCGGTACGGCCTGGACGTGGACAACGTGGCCTCTCCCGTGGTTCGGGTGGGGTACGCCTTTTCATCCTGTCTGACACTGGAGGTGAAGGCGGCCGTGGATTTTTACAGCGGCAGCATGGATACCCTTGCCACCACGGGTTCCTCTTCGGTGGACGGTTACACCCTGGGGGCAGGGCCCCTGTGGTATTTGGGGCAGCGGCGATCCGGGCTTTTCGGCAGCTGGCGTCCCTTTCTTCACGCCGGGGCAAGTTACCGAAAGCTGAGCGGTGATCTGGCATACCCCGTACGGAATTTTGACTCCACCCTGGGGCTGGAAGCCGGGGTGGGCGTGGAGTGCGGGCAGGTGGACATACGCCTCGGGTACCAATGGGCGGTCTTTGACGAGTCCGGGACCGCAGCAGGGTATTCCCCTTCCCAGGGCAGCGACGACCTTGATCTGTCGGCCGTGGTCCTGGAGGTGTCGTGGGTTGTGCCGTACGTAGGTAAATAGGTAATAGGGAAAGGCGCGGCAAGAGGTACATGGTCAAATAGTGAAAGGGTGCCGCAGTGGTTTGGCCTGAGGCACGAGGGATAACACGCTGTGGTAATCCGCTTTCACGGTGGTTCACCTTGTCGCCGGAGGCTAAGCTTTTAAAAAGTTTAATAAACAGGCTTAAAAAAAAGGTCAGTTTAATCTGAATCAATAGCGTATGTGATTTTTCCTGAGGAACGAAGGGGAAAGCGCATTCGCAACCTGCTTTCGAGGTGGCACACCTCGCCGCCGGAGGCAGCTTTTGTTTTTTCTTTACACAGGGAGGGGGGAGACCATGTAGACGGCATCGTCTCCATAGCTTTCCAGGGCGTCGTCAACGGCTGCCGGGGTAAACCCGTGACGCGTCCAGAAGGGGGCGCTTTTCTGGACCGATGTCAGGGCCATTCGATTCAGGCCGTTTGCAACGGCACAGGCGGTGAGGGCCCGCACAAGAAGCGATGCGGCGCCGGAGCCTCGGGCTCCCTTTGAAACGGCCACGTCATGGATGTAGAGGAGGTCCGGGCTGATGCCTTCGTCAAGGGGTATCCCCAGGGCCGGTGCATGGCCCTGTCTCCAGGGGTGGGACAAGGCATACCCGATGATGCCTGAGGGGCCTTCCGCCACAAGGCAGGTGTCCGGGGAGAATGCCCACCTGCTTTTGAGGGCTTCCAGGCTTTCCCTGAAGTGCTGGGCGTAACACTCACGCTGGATGTCAAGTATCCGGGGCCAGTCGGTTTCTGCGATGGGTCTGTGCGTTGTCATGGGTAGTGGCTCGTTCACCCGCCCCTTCCTGTGCTGAACCGGGAAGGGGCGAGTCAGGCGTTAGCCCTCTGAGAGGGATATTTTTTTATTTTTCTTTTCTAACTTGGCCTGTCTTTTTTCTTTGAGGGTTTTTTGCGGTTTTTTTTTGACGTCACGTCTGGATTCACCTGATTTTGACATATGTCCTCGGCGTATTGATGGAAGTCTTCCTCTTTCAATCGGCTCCGGCGGTGGCGGAAAGCGTCATCGTGGGTGTCCCCGTTCTGGGTGTCGTCCTTGTAAGAGGGTGAGGCGACACCCCCACCTTGCCCCCGGCCCGGGGGACTGTCAAGCACCGGCGTGTGGTTTTTTTTGATGTGAGCTCTGCGCTGTCGGTTTGGTGCTGGCTGTTGGACGCAGCGTTCCCCTGGCCTTGAAAAAATGTGCCGCTTGTATCGGGTGGGATGGGGCAAGGTCCCGTTGCCTTCAAAAATAACAGCAGCCGGAGTGCACGGTGACTTGCCGCTTCTCACCCGAAGGTTGCTGTGTTACTGTGCCGGACTCGTACGTGACGCCGGCGGGGCTCATGGAACGGGTATAGCAGTGGCTTTGGGATAAGGCAGGTCGACGTGGGGGTTGCATGGCTGGATCGGTGGCGAAGCTACCGCTTTGAAGAAGAGTGGGTGGTTGAAGCGCCTGTGAAGACCGTCTGGGACGGGATGCTTCACGTGGAGGCGTGGCCCGGCTGGTGGCAGGGGCTGGAGTCTTCCGAGTCCTCTGATGCGCTTCCTCCCGGCATGGCGGGCAAGCAGTACACCACACGCTGGAAGGGGGCCTTGCCCTATGGTCTGGATATCCGGGCTGTGCTTCGGGAAGTCACCGACCAGGCGTATATCTCTGCCGACATCCATGGGGACATCGAAGGGCATTGCTCGTGCTGTATTGAGAAGAGCCGCCGGGGCACCCGGGGGCAGTTTTCGCTTCAGGTGCGGACCGCCCGGCCCTGGATGAGCCTTTTGTCTCCCTTTTTAAAAAGCTATTTTACGGAAAACCACAAGCGCCTCATGGCCGAGGGCATGCGCGGATTTTCCCGGTATGTGAGCGAAGGAGTCGTCCCATGATCCGCCGCGTCGCATCCTTGTTGTTGCTTTTGGCCTGCCTGGCCGTGGTGCCACCCGTGTGGGGAGAGGAGCTGCCTCTCCTTGACCGGATGCTGGAGCGCTTCGATGCCCTGGACCACTACACCACCCTGTTGGACTCGGAAGGGGAGGACGGCCGCAACCGCATCATTTATACCTACAAGAAGCCGGGTTATATCCGCATGGACTTTATCCGTCCCCACAAGGGTGCCCGCCTGATCTACAACCCCCATGAAAACACGGTCTCCCTTCGTCCCTTTGCGACCCGTTTGCTGACACTCACCCTTGCGCCGGACAATCGATTGATCACCGACCCCAAGGGGCACACCGTGGACCGCTCCGATATCGGGGCCCTGATTCGCTCAGCCCAGCGTTACGGCCGGGAAGGGACGGTGACTCGCCTGCCTCCGGAATCGGTGGGTACCCACCTCTGCCCCAGGATTCTTGTGGAAGGCAAGCAGGTCACCTATCTGCTGTGGGTCCACCCGGAGCTCCAGCTGCCCATCAAGGTTGTGAAGCTTTTTGCCAACGGCAACCGTGAGACGGTATTTTTAAGGAACCTCGTGGTGGACGGCCCCCTCGATAGTGCTGTGTTCGAGCCCTGATTCCGGGGCGGCCGGGCACTTTCCCGGTACCCGGGGTGCCTCCGGCCGCTTTTCCTTGCCAGGCCAGACCCACAGCCACAGCCTTAGCCCTTCAGCCCTTCGTTACCCATTGACAATTTCGCCCACCGCCAGTGTCAGTTTCTGTATGGCCTTTTCGTTGGATTCAAGGATAGGAAACAGCTCGGTGAGTTCCCGGGTGGCGTGATTTTTCAAGTTCTCCAGGTACCCCTCTACTTTTTCGTTGATCCCTTTTTCCCGCAACCCTTCTCCGGGCTGGAGTCCCTGAACGGCTTCGATGATTCGGTTCAGCTCCAGGTCCAACTCCGTGTGCTCCTGGGTCAACTCCGTGATGAGGCCGTGGAATTCGGTGGGGAGATGGATGAGTCCTGTTTTAAAAAGCAGTTTTTCTTCAATGTAAAAGTGGGTGGAGAGTTCTTTCTGCATGAGGTCAAGAACTGTCTCGATCTCCAGGGGGCCTGTCCCGTCCGCAGCATCCGCAAGGATTCCCTGGACCACCATCACGTACTGGGTGATGATTTTGTGCTCCGAGGCAATTCGCTGGACAACGTTGTCCATGGCAGAGTTGGGGCTTTGTTCAGGTGCTTTTAAAGAGTCGATGAAGGAGAGGAAGGGGGCCATGCCGTCTGTGCTGATTTTCAGCACGACGACCCCGGAAAGGAAATCACCGCTATCTGTTTGCGTGGTGTGGATGCTCCGGCCTTTGAAGTGGATGGGGGTGTCGTCTACCCGTATGGCCAGATCCAGGGCTTCCCCCTCGGGGATGGCTTCGTCGGACATGAGGAGAAAACCTGTTTTACAGAGATTGCGCGTCGTTCCTTTTTTGTATTCAGGGGACGACGCCAATCGGTAGGAGATGGTCTGGTGCGTTTTGTAGCGCTCGTGGCTTCGTTTCTCAAGCTGATTCGTCATGTAGGCCAACCTTGGTTACGGGTGATTTTTTTCTCTTATCATAAGCGAGGCTCGTTCGTATGGAAAGCCATAAGGAGACGGTAAGGAATAATTATTTAATCCAATATTCCTCGCCCCTTCGCCCACAGGCGCCAACAGGGCGCTGTCAAGGGCAGGGGCCGGGAGAAACAGCTTAAGCGGTTTGCCCGTGACCTGCGGATGGGTGGTCAGGCAGGCCCGGGAAAATCCCCGGAAGGGGAGGGGTTCCCCCAGGGGGGAAGGCTTAAAGCAATAACCGGACCAATTATGAACATTGTTTGTAAAATAAAATTATTCAATATGGTCTCTTGTCAATGTGAGTTTATCTGTGTTAAAGATTTCTAAAAATTGGAGTAGGGCGGCACAAAGGCGTGCTGCTGATATGAGTCGATGAAGCTTGCTACCGGGAGAAGAATACCCCAGTTGCAAGTTTTTTTTTGGCCAAAATTATCGGGTAATTGCAAGAAGAGGATAATTTTTGGTCGCACCTTTGACATCCGTCCAGCCGATATTGGGCGGAGCAGGTTGGCGATCCACCACAGACTTTTGTAGAATTTAGGAGTTTTGTCATGGGCAACATTGGTCAAATTATTATTTACATCATTATGATCTGCGCTGTTCTGGGTGCATTTTCATACATCAAGGATGATGAGAGCCCCCTTGGGCAGGAGTTCCTTGAGGGTCTTCACAGCATCGGTCCCATCTTCATCCCCACCGCCGGTATCCTTGCTGCCAGCCCCTACCTGTCCGCCTTCGTAAAAAGCGTATGCGGTCCCATGTTCAATGCCATCGGTGCTGACCCTGCCATTGCAGCCACCACCATCATTGCCGTTGATATGGGTGGTTACCAGCTTGCCGATGTCCTGGCTCTTTCCCGCGAAGGCTGGATCATGGCCATGGTTGTTGGTTACATGTCCGGTGCAACCATCGTCTTCTCTATCCCCGTGGGTCTTACCATGCTGGATAAAAAAGACCACAAATACATGGCTCTCGGTGTCATGGCCGGTCTCCTCAGTATTCCCATCGGTGTCTTCATTTCCTGCAGCATGCTCTCCATCTCCGACATGATGGTTCGCGGCATGATCTCCGTAAACGCCGAATCAGCCTTTGCTCTGGGTCTTACGTTCAAGATGATTTTCCTGAACCTCATGCCCCTGACCATTTTCTGTGTGAGTCTTGCAATCGGTCTGAAGATGGTCCCCAATACCATGATCAAGGGCTTTCTCTTCTTCGGTCGCAGCATGAACATCGCTCTGACCCTGGTGCTTGTCTTCTCCATCGTTGAATACTTCACCGGGTTCTTCGCCAACGTCTTCGGTTCCTGGGGTTTTGACCCCATCATCGCGGACGAGGCAGACAACTTCCGTGCCCTGGAAGTTGCAGGCTTTATCGGGATCATGCTCTGCGGTGCCTTCCCCATGGTTTACCTGATCAAGAAGTACGCAGCCGGTCCCATGGACAAGGTGGGTCACATGGTTGGTCTTGAGAGCACCGGTGCTGCCGGTATCCTCGCCGCCGCCGCCAACATCCTTGCCATGTTCCGCCTCATCGCCGACATGCGTCCCAAGGACAAGGTTCTGTGTGTTGCCTTCTCCGTATGCGCCGCCTTTACCTTTGGCGATCACCTCTCCTTTACCGCCAACTTCCAGCCCAACATGATCCTTCCGGTCATGGCCGGCAAGCTCCTCGGCGGGGCTTCTGGTTTCGGTCTGGCGTACCTTCTCTCTGTTCCCGCGGCCCTGGCCCTGGAGAAAGAAGAGGAAGAAAACGGCGCACCCGAAGAGGTTTGCGCCGCTGCCTGATCCGCGCATTGACTGCGGATGTGTCCTGCAAGTGACGATGGGTCCGCCATGGGCTGACAATCGTCCGCATATTCCGGACACCGCGACGTAAGATCCATATGGCCGCACACATTATGTGTGCGGCCATTTTTTGTTGTGTTGTGTGCCTGTCGGGTTGCTCATGGCATGAAGGGGTCGAAACGGGGCTGGGGTCCATATTTACGGCGGGTTATTCGGCGCGGGGTTTGGGTGGTCTGGTTGGGTTTTGTTGTGTGGTGTTCTCTTTGTAGTAACATGTGGATCAAAGGATTTCGGGGCAGGGTGTCTGTGTGAAATTTGGCATGTGATTTGCACGATGTGTTTACAGCCTAACTCCTTGATGTCATGTTGGATGGTACTTTCACGGGCCGGTGTCTGTGGCAGGGCCCGCGGCCAGCTTTTTTTGCTGAAAAATTTGAGAAGCTTTCAGGGGTTAGTTAATGGTGCTCTGGCGAAAATATATCGTTAATGCAAGGCGTTCCGATCTTTGTTGCAGCCTTTGAAAGGGGTTGGACATCAGGACGAACCGTCTGTGTTGAAAAAAAGGCTTGTCAATTTTCATGTGGTTATGGTACGCACTAAACAACTTATTTTGTTACACAACGAAGTGTAATATCAGCAGCGATGATGCTTGTTTCGGGGGAGAGAATGTCTGGTCCCCGGTACAAGCTTTTTTTGTTTTTGGGGGACGATGTGATAGTTGACGCAAGCGAACAGAAGCAACGGGTAATTCAAGAGTATGTGCCGGGTAAACAGGTGACCCTGGCCCATGTGATCGCCAGCCCCCACAAAAGTATTTACATGAAGCTCGGGCTGGATGACGAGGCGGGTGACGCCATCGGGATCCTGACCATTACGCCGAGTGAAGGGGTGATCATTGCCGCAGACATCGCCACCAAGGCGGCAGGGGTCGAGATCGGTTTTCTGGACCGGTTCGGCGGCTCCCTGGTCCTGGTGGGGGATGTGTCCAGCGTGGAATCGGCCCTTAAAGGGGTCCTTGACTACTTTGACGAGGTGCTGCATTACGCCTCCGTCGAAATGACACGGTCCTGATCCATGGCAGACGGCACGAAACAGAAAAAGATGATGCTCATCGGCGAATCCGGGGTGGGCAAAACCACCTTGATTCAGGTGCTCTCGGGAGAGGGTTTCTCATCGAAGAAGACCCAGGCCGTTGAGTTTTGTGGCCGGTTCATTGACACCCCCGGAGAGTTTCTTGAAAACAGGCGGTTTTATCCGGCCCTGATCACCTCGTCGGCAGATTGCGATGTGGTGGCCATGGTGCAGGACGCCACGCGGATCAGCAGCTTGTTTCCACCACAGTTTTCCACTATTTTCACCCGGAAAGTCATCGGGATCGTGACCAAGATCGATGTCGAAGGCTGCAACGTGGAAAGGGCGGAACGATTCCTGGCAAACGCCGGGGTAAAAGAGATTATCCGGTCAAGTTCAAAGACGAACGTCGGCCTTGATATATTGCAGGAGTTGTTGGCCTGAAACCATGAAGGACGCGTCCTTATTTCAGGCGGCACACGAAACACGCAGGAGTTAAGAAAGCATGGGGTACAGAATTGTCATAGCGGATGACGAGCCCATCACCCGCATGGACATTCGGGAAATTCTCGAAGGGGCCGGCTACGAGGTGCTGGGTGAGGCGTCCGACGGCTTTGATGCCGTGGAGATGTGCCGCAAGCACAAACCGGATCTGGTGTTGATGGACATCAAGATGCCGCTTCTGGACGGACTCAAGGCGTCCCGTATGATCCGGGACGAAAACACCGCAGGGGGAATCCTTCTCCTGACGGCGTACAGCGGCAAAGAGTTTGTGGAACAGGCCAAGGATGTCGGCGTCATGGGCTATGTTGTAAAGCCCGTGAAAGAAGAATCCCTCTTGCCCATGGTGGAGATTGCCGTGGCCAAGGGCGCTGAGATTGCCAAAATTGAAAGCGACATGCAGAAAGCCCAGGGGCAGCTCGAAGGCCGGAAGATGGTGGAGCGCGCCAAGGGGATCCTGATGAAGGCCTACAACATCAGTGAAGAGGTGGCCTACAACAGGATCCGGAAGCTGAGCATGGACAAGCGGTGCTCCATGAAGGAGATCGCAAAGGTTATCGTTTTAAACGGGTAACCGGATAGAAGGGAATCAATGGGGATTCACATGATCGAAGAACTTTGCTGCAAACACAACGACCTCACCGCCAAGGATATCGCCAAGCTGAAATCCGTGGCGGAGAACCTCGGGATGATAGCCGACTGCACGGGCGCGGATATTTTTATAGACTGCATCACGCGCGACCCGGACGAGGCGGTGGTTGTGGCCCAGGCCAAGCCCAACAGCCAGGAGTCCCTGTACAAGGGGTCCGTGGTGGGGGAGCTGGCCTACCGGAGCAAAGAGCCTGCGGTCCTGAGAACCCTGGATGTGGGCATGCCCACTTCCGACATGTGGGCCGTGACCCAGGAGAACAAGAACGTTCGCCAGAACGTCTCGCCCATCAAGAACGACGAAGGCCGCGTCATCGGCGTGCTCATTGCGGAGAAGGACATCACCGACCATGTGAAGACCAAGAACAACCTCTCGGTCCTTTCCCGCACCACCGAGCAGCTGATGGAGGCCCTGATGACATCGCGTCACCGGGACCACAACCTGCCGTACCACGACAGCGACGGCATCGTGATGTTCAACGAATCCGGCATCTCCACCTACGCCAACCCGGTGGCCGAGACCATTTACCGGAAGCTCGGGTACCTGGACAAGCTGGAGGGGATCCATTTTTCCAACATGGCCCTGGACCAGGTGGTGTTCCAGGATGTCCTTGAAAAAAGGCAGCTGAGCCACAATGAAGTCAAGGTGGGCAGCCTGGTGTTGAACCTGAAATACGCCGTGATGAAGAACAGGGATTTCAACGTATCGGGAGTTGTGATGCTGATGAGGGATGAGACGGACGTCAAAGCCAAAGAGAAGGAGCTGATTCTCAAGTCCGTGGCCATCAGGGAGATTCACCACCGGGTGAAGAACAACCTGCAGACCATCGCCAGTCTTCTCAGGCTCCAGTCCCGGCGTGTGGACAACGTCTCGGCAAAGACCGCCTTCAGCGAGAGCATCAGCCGCGTGCTGAGCATCGCGGCCACCCACGAGATCCTCGCCCAGAACGGCGTGGACGACGTGGACCTTCTTACCATGCTCCAGCGCATCAAGAGCAGCATCGTGGATTACTCTGTGGTGGGGGGCAAGGAGGTTCGGATCTCCATTCAGGGAGACACCTTCATGTGCAACTCCGATACGGCCACCTCCATTGCCCTGGTCACCAACGAGGTGATCCAGAACAGCTTGAAGCACGCCTTCAAGGGGCGGGAAAAGGGCACCATCTGCGTGGAGATCTGCAAGGCTTCCACCTACGGCAATATTGTTATCACCGATGATGGTGTGGGCTTTGACGTGGGGCAGGTGAGGGAAGGGGCTTTGGGGACTCGGATTGTCAACAGCATTGTTAAAGACAAGCTCCACGGAACCCTCACCACCGCGTCGGGAGACGGGGGCACCAAGGTGCTCTTTGACTTTCCCCTGGATGAGGCCACGAGTCAGGATAATCCTGAATACCCGAGCCTGACGCAAACGAACTGAACACACCCGGGGGGCCGGTCAGACCGGCGTAACCCGTAGAGAAAAAAATAGGAAGTCTCCACAATGGGGTGGGGACGCCAAAAGGCGATGAAGCCTGGAGAAGCCGCAGACCGTTGCGGAGATCTTCAGGCTTTTTTTGTTTTTGGACCGCAGACATAAGGTCAGGATCGCAGAAAGGGACGGAGTTTATCCATGAAAGAGAGCATCTTAAGCGTCGGTATTGATATCGGTACCTCCACCACTCAGTTGGTTTTCAGCCGGATCACCATTGAAAACACGGCCTCCATGATATCCGTTCCCCGCATCAAGATCGCCGATAAAGAGGTCATTTACCGAAGCGATATCCACTTTACCCCTTTGAAATCCACCACCGAAATCGATGGGGAGAAGGTACGCCTCATCGTCAAGCACGAGTACGAGAAGGCAGGGGTTACCCCGGAGCAGGTCCAGACCGGGGCCGTCATCATCACCGGTGAGACCGCCCGGAAAGAAAACGCCGCCGAGGTACAGAAAGCCCTCTCCCATTTTGCCGGAGAGTTTGTGGTGGCAACGGCAGGGCCCGCCCTTGAGGGCATCATCGCAGGAAAAGGGGCCAACGCCTCGGGGGAGTCCAAGAAACGCGGGGCCGTGGTGGCCAACCTCGACATCGGCGGGGGAACCACCAACATCGCGGTCTTCGACAATGGCGAGGTTATCGACACCAGCTGCCTTGATATCGGCGGGCGGCTCATCAAGGTGGACGGCGGTAAGATCGCCTACATCTCCGAGAAGATGAAAAAACTGGCCGAGTCCAATCATATTCCCGTTGCCGTTGGGCAGGCCGTGGACCGGGGGTTTCTCACCAAGATCGCCATGCGCATGAGCGAACTCCTGGAAGAGGTGATGGGCATCCGGCCCGCCACAGACGACCTGGCCCTGATCTGCACCGACAAGGATCTCCGGCGTGACTACACCATCGATTACGTCACCATCTCCGGCGGGGTGGCCGACTGCCTGACAGAGGAGATTACCTGCGACACCTTTTTATACGGGGACATCGGCCTGCTGCTGGGCCAGGCCATTGCCCACTCCCTCATCGGGGAAGGCATTCCCGTCCTGGCATCCGCCGAAACCATCGGCGCCACGGTGGTGGGGGCCGGTTCCCACACCACGGACATCAGCGGAAGCACCATCTCCGTGAGCTGCACCTGCCTTCCCCTCCAGAACATTCCCGTTCTGAAGCTGTCCCGGGAGGACGAAGCCCTTCCCTTTGAGTCCTGGGGCGGGATCATTCGGGACAAGGTGGCCTGGTACAGGCTCCAGGAAGGGGAGAAGCAGATGCCGGCTCTGGCCTTCAAGGGGCCCAGGGACATCGGCTTTGAGCAGATCCATGTCCTTGCTGAGAGCATCCTCGAGGGCATGGATGCGGTGATGCAGGAGGACGCTCCCCTGACCGTGGTGGTTGAAAACGACCTGGCCAAGGCCCTGGGCCAGACCCTCCAGATCAAGCTGGGGGATCGCAAAGAGGTCATCTGCATCGACACGGTAAAGGTTGAAAACGGCGACTACATCGACATCGGTCGCAAGCTTGCCGGGGGCAACGTGGTCCCCGTCATCGTCAAGACATTGTTGTTCAGCTATTGAGATGGCGACGCAACACAGGAATCACCTGGCGACGGTAAGCCCTTAAGGGCTTACCGCTTCGCCAAAAGAAATAAAGGAGGGCGATAGAAGAGACGAGACAGAGCAGACGGTTTTATTGATGAAGTCGACGAGATGATTTTTTCAAGAATACTGTTTTTCAAGGAGGCGTTATGTCAGGCAACAGTGCGGTAAAAGTTCAAGACGATTATTACGCGCAGAGGGAATTGAAAAAAGGAGCGGCAGGTTGGGTCCTTCTCTCCTTTCTGGGCGTTGCTTACGTGATTTCCGGTGATTTTGCCGGGTGGAACTTTGGTATCGAAAAAGCTGGGTGGGGTGGTCTTCTCATCGCCACGGTCCTCATGGCAGTCATGTACACCAGCATGGTGCTCGCAGAGGCCGAGCTGGCAACCATCATGCCCTCGGCGGGCGGCGGATCCGAGTTTGCCAAGCGGGCCTTCGGCCCCCTGGGCGGATACATCACAGGCACGGCGATTCTTCTGGAATACGCCATCGCCCCTGCAGCCATTGCTTGTTTCATTGCCGGGTACTGCGGCTCCCTCTTCGGCGCCGGAGGCTCCCTCATCGGCATGGTGCCCGAGGCCATGCAGGGCGGTGTCTCCATACTGCTGGGCGGCACCTGGATGACCAAGGCTCTTTTTTACGGCATCTTTGTGGGTGTTCACCTCTACGGCGTGGGCGAGGCCCTGACCTTGATCATGGTGGTTACCGTTATTGCCGTGGCCGCCCTTGTGGCCTTCATCGTCTCGATGATCCCCCATTTCAACATGGCCAACCTCTTTGACATGAAGCCCGCGGCCGATGTGGCAGGCGCAACCGCCTTTCTGCCCAACGGCTGGCTCGGGGTCTGGGCGGCGCTTCCCTTCGGGATGTGGTTTTTCCTCGGGGTGGAAGGGGTGCCCCTGGCCGCGGAAGAGTGCCAGGATCCTACCAAGGACATGCCGAAGGCCATTATTGTTTCCATGACCACGCTTCTGATCTTTGCCGCTCTGATCCTCTTTTTCGGGCCCGGCGGCTCCTCGGCTTTTCTTATCCGTGACGCGGCCGACCCCCTCATCGGGGCCATCCAGTCTCCCAACGCCTACGGCGGGCCGACCTTTGTCAGCCGCCTGATCAACGTGGTGGGCCTGGCCGGTCTCGTGGCCAGCTTCTTCTCGCTCATCTACGGCGCATCCCGGCAGTTTTTTGCCATGAGCCGTGCGGGCATGCTGCCCACATTTTTGTCCCTTACCGGGACGCGCAAGACCCCGTATGTCTCGCTCATCGTTATCGGGTCCATCGGGTTTGCCCTCTCCCTTGTGGTGGACGGCGACAGCCTGCTGGTGGTGGCGGTATTCGGTGCCTCCATCTCCTACATCATGATGACGGCATCTCACTATGTGTTGCGCGTCAAGGAGCCCGACCTTCACCGTCCCTACAGGACCCCGGGGGGCAAGATCACCTCCGGCGTCAGCACCGTCCTTGGCTGTTTCGCTTTTGTGGCCTGTTACCTGGCCAACGCCAAGATGACCATGATCGCAGCCCTCGTCTTCGTGCTGCTGATTGTTTACTACCTGGTCTACAGTCGTCATCACCTCATCGACTACGACCCGTCCGAAGACGACTTGAATTAGGTTTTACATCATCGGCCGGCTCCGGAGCGTCACAGCCCGGGCCGACCGATGAGGCAACATATGATGACATGACGGCCCCGCCCAGGCGGGGCCGTCCAAAGCGGATTCCCTTACAAAGGCGTTCGGGAGAAGTGCACCACGGTGGAAGGACGGGCCCATGTCCGCCCTCCGCCGAGCTCGGCAGGAGCGCACGCGTTCGACTCAATGGCGACTCGACACGCAGGCGACCCGCAGCATCGAAAGAGGCGCCGAGCTGTCGAAGCGCCATGCAGCGCAGGTGTTTTGCCGTTTCTGCGTCATGTAAGGGAACAGGCCGACCTTGAACGGGGTGGGGCCTGCAAACTCCAATTTGCCCGATGACTTTGGCCGCATTACCGGAAGAGGTGTGTGCCTTGTTTCCTTACTCCAACGAAACACCCTGCTCATGGGAGACTTCCATGTCCGTCAGGCATGATCCCGCACTCTGTGCACTCGTCATTGGTTGAGGCGTGCGCAGGAAATAACGACGCAGCGTTTTACTCTACTTAAGATAAGGACGTACACATGAGATTGAAAACAACCCTTTTCGGGGCCGTCTATGAGTTCAAGGATCTCTATGATGTCATGGCCAAGGCCAATGAGGAGAAGTCCGGTGACCGCCTTGCCGGCCTTGCCGCTGCTTCCGTCACGGAGATGGTCGCCGCCAAAGAGATCTTGAGCAATATCACCCTGGCAGATATCCGAAACAATCCCGCGGTGCCCTACGAAGAGGATGAAGTGACCCGGATTATCCAGGACGACCTCAACGAGAAGATCTACGGCGCCATGAAAAACTGGACCGTGGCAGAGCTTCGCGAATGGATTCTCTCTTCCGAAACCACCGGCGCCGACCTGCTTCGTGCCTCCCGCGGTTTGACCTCCGAGATGATCTCGGCCGTCACCAAGCTCATGAGCAACATGGACCTGGTTTACGGTGCCAAGAAGATCACCATCACCGCCAAGTGCAACACCACCATCGGTCTGCCCGGCACACTGGCCTGGCGCCTTCAGCCCAACCACACCACCGACGATCCCGACGGCATCCGCATCTCCACCCTGGAGGGCCTCTCCTACGGTTCCGGTGACGCGGTGATCGGCCTGAACCCGGTGAACGACACCACCGACTCCTGCCTGAACATCCTCACCATGTTCCGCGAGATCATGGATGAGTATGAGATCCCGACCCAGAACTGCGTGCTGGCCCACGTCACCACACAGATGGACGCCATTCGAAAGGGCGCTCCCTGCGACATGATCTTCCAGTCCATCGCAGGCTCCCAGAAGGGCAACGAAGACTTCGGCGTCTCCGCCTCGCTTCTCTCCGAAGCCCACGACCTGATGCTGAAAGAGGGCACCTCCGTCGGTCCCAACGTCATGTACTTTGAAACCGGCCAGGGCTCCGAGCTCTCCTCCGACGCCCACCACGGCGTGGACCAGCTCACCATGGAAGCCCGCTGCTACGGTTTTGCCCGTCACTACAACCCCTTCATGGTCAACACCGTGGTCGGGTTTATCGGTCCCGAGTACCTCTACGACGCCAAGCAGGTGACCCGTGCTGGCCTCGAAGACCACTTCATGGGCAAGCTCTCCGGCATCTCCATGGGTGTGGACGCCTGCTACACCAACCACATGAAGGCCGACCAGAACGACATAGAAAACCTGGGCATGCTCCTGTGCGCGGCGGGTGTGAACTACCTCATCTCCGTTCCCCAGGGCGACGACATCATGCTCATGTATCAGTGCCCCGGCTACCACGAGACCCCCGCCCTGCGTGAGATTATGGGTCTGCGTCCTGTTCCCGAGTTCGAAGCCTGGCTCGAGAAGATGGGCCTCATGGAAAACGGTAAAATGACCCGCCGCGCAGGCGACGCGTCCCTTTTCATTCGATAGCAGGGAGGATCGACGTGATTACAGAAGACAAACTTAAAAATATCATCGCTGAGGTGCTGACCACCATGGACAGCTCTGATGCAGCTCCGGTCGCTTCTGACGAGCCTTGTGCCGCAGCCTCCTGCGAAGTGGGCGAGGACCTGGCTGCCGTCGACCTTCGCAAGCAGCTCCTGGTTCCCGAGCCCAACAACCGCGAGGCCTACCTCAAGATGAAGGCCACCACCCCGGCCCGTATCGGGATCTGGCGCACAGGGCCCCGGTACTTAACCGGAAGCTCCCTGCGTTTCCGCGCCGACCACGCTGTGGCCCAGGACGCGGTCTTCAGCAACGTCTGCCCCGATTTCATCAAGGAGTGGGGCCTGCTGGAGCTCAAGACCCAGTGCGCCGACAAGGACGAGTATCTCACCCGCCCCGACCTGGGTCGCAAGCTCGATGACGAAAGCATCGCCAAGGCCAAGGCCGAGTGCAAGATGAACCCCACGGTTCAGTTTGTGGTCATCGACGGCCTGAGTTCCACCGCCATCGAGACCAACGCCAAGGACACCATGGCCGCAGCGCTTCAGGGCTTGAAGAACCACGGCATCGAAACCGGTACGCCCTTTTTCATCCGCTATGCCCGCGTGCCATCCATGGACAGCGCCTCGGAAGCAACCCAGCCCCAGGTAACCGTCGCCCTCGTGGGCGAGCGCCCGGGCCTGGCCACCGGCGAGTCCATGAGTGCCTACATGGTGTACCAGTGCCGCGAAGGGATTTCCGAATCCAAACGCACCATCATCTCCAACATCCACAAGGGCGGGACCCCCGCCGTTGAGGCCGGTGCACAGATTGCGGATATCGTTAAAAAGATGCTCGAGCAGAAAGCAAGCGGCATCGATCTTCAAATTTAAGAAGACCAAGGAGACATGAACACATGAAAGGTGATGCACTTCGCACGACCGTCCTGAGTGTCAAGATGATACCCAACGTGGATTCGGACATGATCAAGCGCCTGGAGCTGCCCGAAGGGCACCGAAGCATCGGCATGATCACCACCGACTGCGATGACGTGGGGTACACCGCCATCGACGAAGCCACCAAAAAGGCCGACGTCAAGGTGGCTTATGCCAAAAGCTTTTATGGTGGGGCAGACAACGCCAGCACCAAGCTCGCCGGTGAATTCATCGGCATCCTCTCCGGCCCCAACCCGGCCGAGGTGAAGAGCGGGGTCAACGCGGCCATCGAGTTCATCGAAAACGACGCCTGCTTTTACAGCGCCAACGACGATGACTCCATCCCCTACTATGCCCACTGCGTCTCCCGTACCGGCTCTTTTCTGTCCGATCTGGGCGGCATCCCCGAAGGAGAGGCCATGGCATACCTCATCGCCCCTCCCATCGAGGCGATCTACGCCCTGGATGCGGCCCTGAAAGCAGCGGACGTGGAGATGGTGGAATTTTTCGGTCCCCCTTCAGAGACCAACTTCGGCGGGGGCCTGCTCACCGGGAGCCAGTCCGCCTGCAAGGCGGCCTGTGACGCCTTTGCCGACGCCGTGATCCATGTGGCCGACAATCCCCTGAAATACTAATAGCGGGAGGCCCTTATGAACGGCAAGGCGTTAGGAATTATCGAGACCGTGGGACTTGTTCCCGCCGTGGAAGCCGGTGACGTGGCGGTGAAGACCGCCGATGTCACCATCATGGGTTCCCAGGCGGTGGGCGGTGGCCTGGTCTCCATCCTGATGAAAGGCGATGTGTCCGCCGTCAAGGCATCCGTGGATGCCGGCAGCACGGCGGCCGCCCGCCTGGGTGAGGTTCTCTCCGTTACCGTCATCGCCCGGACCGCCGAAGGCCTTGAAGGCATATTGATCGAAGAGGGAAAACGCCCCGCGTGTATTCCCGGGCCCAAGGCCCCCGTCGACGTCCCGCCGGAGCCGGTCGCCCACCGCGAGGTGGAATCAGCTGAGGCTCCTGCGCCGGTGGCGGTGTCTGTCCAGGGCACCGACCAGGCGAAGGAACCCGCGTCCGCTTCGGATGCCGGGGACGCCCCGGGCTTCGACATGGCAGACCTGAAAAAAATGAAAGTGACCAAACTGAGGCGCCTCGCCCGGCAGCTTCCCTCCTTTTCCATTGCGAGGGGGGAGATCAAGTATGCCAAGAAGAAAGACCTTCTTGAGGCGTTTGTGCAATACATGAAGACATTAGAGAAGTAAGAGAGGACGTGAAGATGGTAGATAAGGATTTGCTCTCAATTCAGGAGACTCGAGCCCTGGTCCGTGCGGCACGCGCTGCGCAGCCCACGCTCCCCCAGGCCGGTCAGGAGCGTGTGGACGCGCTGATTGAGGCCATTGCCAAGGTGGGTGCCGAGATGGCCGAAGAGCTGGGCAAGATGGCCAGCGAAGAGACCGGTTACGGCAAGTGGCAGGACAAGAAACAGAAGAACATTCTCGCCTCTGAGAAATTGGTCAGCTACTACCGCGGCACCAAGACCATCGGCATCATCAACGAGGACACCGAGCGTAAAATCGTTGAGATTGCAGCTCCCATGGGCGTCATCGCGGGTCTTATCCCCTCCACCAACCCCACGAGCACCACGATGTACAAGGCCATCATCTCTCTTATGAGCGGCAACGGCATCGTATTCTCCCCGCATCCCACCGCGGTGAAGTGCATCACGGCCACCGTCAACATGATCCGCGGCGTTCTCAAGGCCATGGATTTCCCTGAAGATCTCGTAGGCGTCATCAGCGTTCCCACCATGCAGGGCACCGATGAGTTGATGAAGATCACCGACATGATCCTGGCCACCGGCGGCAACGCCATGGTCAAGGCGGCATACAGCTCCGGCACCCCCGCCCTGGGTGTGGGCTCCGGCAACGTGCCCGCCTTCATCGAGCGCAGCGCCGATGTGGATGTGGCGGTCCAGAAGATCCTGTCCTCTAAAACCTTTGACAACGGCACGGTGTGCGCTTCCGAGCAGTCCATCGTTACCGAGGCCTGCATCGCAGACAAGGTAAAAGCCAGCGTCATCGCCCAGGGCGGCTACTTCTTGGAAGGGGAGAAGCTGGACAAGGTCAAGCGCATCATGGAGCGCGGCAACGGTTCCATGAACCCTGCCATCGTAGGCCGCTGTGCAGCCGACATCGCAAAGGTCGCCGGCATCGAGATTCCCGCGGGCACCACCCTGCTGCTCTGCGACGAGCCCGGCGTGGGTCCCAAATTCCCCTTCTCCAAGGAGAAGCTCACCGCCCTGCTCGGTTTCTACGTGGTCAACGACTGGCAGGAAGCCTGCGAGCTCTGCTACAAGCTCCTGATGAACGGCGGACTGGGACACTCCATCGGTATCCATTCCAACAACGAGACCGTGATCCGTGAGTTTGCCCTCAAAAAGCCCGTGTCCCGTTGCCTGGTCAACACCCCCACCACCCAGGGCGCTGTGGGCATCACCACCAACATGGCTCCCTCCCTCACCCTCGGGTGCGGTACCGTGGGCGGCAGCGCCACCTCCGAGAACGTGGGACCCCAGCAGCTCTTCAACATCCGTCGCATGGCCTACGGCCTGGACGATGCAGCTGCAACCACCGGTTCGGCTCCGGCTGAGAACATCGACGTGCAGGCCGTGACCAACATGATCATGGAGCAGCTCAAGAAGATGAGCGGCACCGTTTAATCACGACGTGATTCACCCCTTGCGGGGTTTTGAAACCTGCCGCTTACGGCCGGTTTCCCATGGATTCTGGCAAGCAAATTGCTTTGCTCAGTGGCAGGTTTTTAAAACGAACGATTTTAATACGATAACACGAGGAGAAAACACATGAGTTCACAGAACGCTCTTGGAATGATCGAAACCCGAGGTCTTGTAGGCGCAGTGGAAGCAGCAGACGCCATGGTAAAAGCAGCCAACGTCACCCTCATCGGCCGCAGCCAGGTGGGTGCAGGTCTTGTGACCGTGATGGTTCGCGGTGACGTGGGCGCCGTCAAGGCCGCCACCGATGCCGGTGCCGCAGCCGCCGATCGTGTGGGCGAGCTCATCAGTGTACACGTTATTCCCCGTCCCCACGGTGAAGTGGAACTGATTCTTCCCAAAATCGAAGGATAATAAGTCATGAAAGTCATATCGGAATCCTATCTGAGAGATCTCTTCAGAAAGGACGTTCCTGAGACTTTCAGGCTGGAGGAGGGTCAGATCCTGACCCCCTCCGCATCCCAGCTTCTCGGTGAGAAGGGGGTCAAGGTCGTCAGGGGCGTTGAAGAGCCATGCACTTCACAGCCCGGGGCCGCCCCGAAGAAGACAGAGGCGGAAGGGAAGACAGAAGAAACCAAGGTGGCCGGCCCCAGGTATGTGTCGGCCATCGACGGCGGCCTTTATGAGACGAAGCCCGAGCACATGACGCAGCTCACGGGCAACCGGCTGGTCCCCAAGGACCATCCGCGTATCGTGTTCAGGGGACGCCTCGACACCTGCCAGGGGGAGATCCTCCTGCTGCAGGCCAAAGCCCATGATGCCGGGAAAAAAGCCCTGGTGGCGGATCTCTCCGAGATCCTTGAGTGGACCCGGGACATCATGCGCCGAGATGTCCTGGACACCCCGGTTCCGGACAAGCCCATCCTCGGGTTGTCCGACGCAGAGCTCAGGGCCCATTCCCACAACCCGAAAAAGTACTACGGGGTAGGGCACCTGCTTCCCGCATACGACATGGGTGAGATGATTTTAAGGCTCAACCGCCTGCGGGCCCAGATTCGGGAAATGGAAGTTTCGGCCGTCAGTGCACTGAAAGAGACCTTTCATTTGGATAAGCCCGACATCGTCCAGGCTCTGAATCGCATGAGCAGCGCCATTTACATCATGATGCTCAAAGACAAAGGCGGCATGTACACGTAGGAGAACAGATGGATCAGACAATCGTAGAAGATATTATCAAGAAGGTCATGGCCCAGGTGGGCAGCACCGGCACCCCGGAGTCATCGGTTGCCGGGGACGCCATCCCGGTGGAGCTTTCCGGACGCCATGTCCATCTGTGTGAAGAGGACATCAAAGAGCTGTTCGGCGCACCTTTGACCCATGTCAAAGAGCTCTCCCAGCCGGGTCAGTATCTCTGCAAGGAGCGGGTCCGCCTTATCGGGCCCAGCGGCGTCATCGACAACGTGGCGGTCTTAGGGCCGGCCCGGCCCAAGAGCCAGGTGGAGCTCTCCCTCACCGACGCACGAATCTTAGGGATCAAGGCCCCGGTACGCCAGTCCGGCGACGTGGCCGGGACCCCCGGCATCGTGCTCACCTCCGGCAGCGGCCTGGCAGGATTGGAAGAGGGGGTGATCGTTGCCGCCCGCCACATCCACATGTCCCCGGCCGATGCGGCCCGGTTCGGTGTCTCCGACAACCAGAAGGTCGACGTCCACATGGACGGAAGCCGCCCGGCGGTGTTCAAGGATGTCATCGTGCGTGTGAACAAGGATTTTCGCCTGGCCATGCACATCGACTTTGACGAAGCCAACAGCTGCGGCCTGGGCAAAAACGCCCGAGGCAAGATTGTGGGCGTAACCCAGGAGGCCTAATGGTGGACTTTTCATCCGTTGATCGGACCATTGCCGATCTTGAAACGTGTCTTAAAACCACTCGGGAGGTGTCTCCCACCGAAGAGCTCCTTGTGGGCGTGGACTTAGGTACCGCCTACATTGTGCTGGTCGTCATGAACAGCAAAAAGGAGCCCGTGGCCTGTGCCATGGAGTTTGCCCAGGTGATCAAAGATGGCCTGGTGGTGGACTACATCGGCGCCATGACGGTGGTGAAACGCCTGAAAGCCCAGCTGGAGGAACGGCTCGGACGGGAACTGGAGAAGGCGGCCATCGCCGTGCCTCCGGGGACCGGTGAGTCCGATTGCAAGACCCACGGCTATGTGGTGGAGGGCGCGGGGATGGAAGTCACCAACCTGCTGGATGAGCCCACGGCGGCCAATGCCGTCCTGGGGGTTGAAAACGGTGTCATCGTCGATATCGGCGGCGGGACCACCGGCCTCTCCATCCTGGAGAACGGCAAGGTGGTCTACGTAGCCGACGAAGCCACGGGCGGAACCCATCTGTCCCTCGTGCTTTCCGGGGCTTACAAAGTGAGCTTTGAGGAAGCCGAGGACATCAAGAAGGACAACACGCGGCACAAGGAGATCTTTGCCGCGGTCCGGCCCGTGATTCAAAAGATGGCCACCATCGTGAAAGGGCACATCGAGGGGCGGAACATAAAATCCGTCTACCTCGTGGGAGGCACCTGCTGCCTCACCGGCATGGAGACCGTGTTCGAAAAAGAGCTCGGCATTCCGGTCCACAAGCCGGCCAACCCCTTTCTCGTGACCCCCATGGGCATTGCCCTGAGCTCCGTGCTTACGGGCGAACAGGAGACAAACCATGGATGTTGAAGCACTGGTGAAAGCCATTGCCATCGAAGTCCTCAAGCAGGTGAACGGGGACAGCGAGACCACCCGTGTTCTTATCATCGGTGAGAAGACCTGCCCGAAATGCCAGGCCGTCCAAAAACGGCTGGGCAAAGGGCACACCTTTCTCTACCCCGATGAGGACCCGGGCCCCGGCGAAACACTGCGGCGCATCGTGCCCTACCTCTCCATTCGCCACATGGCGGACATGGCCTCCGGCAAAGCCGACGGGCCCCTTATGGAGACGGCATTTCGCGCCATGCTGGCCGGCCAGACGGTGGAGGTGGTGGAGTTTGAATACAAACGCCACGCCGATACCGCTCCGGAAGGCCTCATGCGGCTCTTCGAAGGTCAGGAAGCGGCCCTTGCGGGCTACGGCCTTGTTGCCATGGATGTGACGAAGCGCGATTCCGTCAGGATCAGGAAGCCCCTGGTGACGGAAGCGGACGTGGCAGAAGCCGGTGGGCAGGGCGCAAAGGAGCTTCGGCTCCCTGCGGACGCCCAGGTCACACCCCTGGCTGTGGAGAGCGCCAAAGACCTTGGCATCACCCTTTCCCGGGGATAACAACGGAAGGGCCATGACCACCCGGCCTTTCCACCAGCATACGAGGCGACCAGGATGATAATTGGCAAAGTGATCGGCAATGTGTGGGCCACACGAAAAGAAGAGGGCCTGAGCGGCATGAAACTGATGGTGGTCAGGCGCATAGACGCCTGCACCAACGAAGAACTCGAGACCCTCGTGGCCGTGGACTTCATCGGTGCGGGCATCGGCGAAAGGGTTCTTGTGGCCACGGGCAGCTCGGCTCGAAACGCCGGCGCCATTACCGATGCACCTGTGGATGCCACCATCGTCGGGATTATCGATGAGGTCGAGGTCCGGGAAGGGGTGTAGGCGATGGATTCCCTGGGACTCATAGAGAGCCGAAGCATCGCCGCAGGCGCGGTCCTTGCCGACATCATGGTCAAGGCCGCAGGGGTCACCCTGCTCAAGGCCGGGACCATCTGTTCCGGCCGGTACCTGATCCATGTGGGCGGCGATCGGGAATCCGTGGCCACTTCGGTGAAAGCTGCCGAAGGGGCCGGCTACTCCCTTGCGGGAAGCTACACCATCGGAGGCGTTTCCCAGGAGGTGCTGGATGTTCTGAAGCACAGCCCCACCGTCACCCACTGCGGCGCCATCGGCGTGGTGGAGTGCCGGACCGCCTCTTCGGGGGTGGCTGCCGCCGACCAGGCCGTCAAACGATCCGACGCGCTTCTTGCACGGATCGTCACGGGCAACGGCATCAACGGAAAATCGTATTTTGTGATGACAGGTGATGTGGCCTCCGTGGAAGAGTCGGTTGCGGCGGCAAGAGAGACCCTTGGAAAAGACCTTGTGGAGGCGGTGGTGATTCCGTCGCCCGACTCCTCGGTCGTCAATGCGTTGGTGAGGCGTCTGTAACCCGTTTGCGGGGGCCTTGCACAAATAACGAGGTGAATTATGGCAAAAAAACTTGTGAGCGAAAAGGGTGTGGATGAGATCATCGTGGGCGGCAGCGTCTACATGGACGGCTCCATAATCCTGACCCCCGGCGCCAAAGATGTTTTACGCAACAAAGGCGTCACCATCGTCTACGGCCCCAGGCCCGAGACGAGTGAAGAAGACCGGCTTGAGGCCATGGTCGCCGATCTCCTGAAAAAAGAGTACGGCATCACCGACGATGCCCAGGTAAAGGCGGTGAGCTCCAAAGTGGTCGAGATGATCAAGAACAACGCTTAGGTGTTGAGGGCGCTATGCCCGAGACAGGGCGCCTTGGACACGGGTGTGTACGGGCGCGGCAATGCCTTCGGGCAGTCAACCCAATTTTTATATAGAGGAGAGAACAATGAAAGCACTTGGAATGGTCGAAACCAAAGGTCTTGTGGGAGCCATCGAAGCAGCGGACGCCATGGTCAAAGCAGCCAACGTCGAGCTGGTTGGACGTGAGCAGGTAGGCTCCGGTCTTGTCACCGCCATGGTCCGCGGGGACGTAGGCGCCGTCAAGGCAGCCACCGACGCCGGCGCAGCAGCAGCCGACCGTGTGGGCGAGCTCGTCAGCGTACACGTGATTCCCCGTCCCCACTCTGAAGTGGAGCTGATCCTCCCCCAGAAGCGCGAAGCATAGGGATGTGTGCCGGCGGCCCCTTCGGGGTGCCGCCGGCAGCCCTCGCGTGCCCGGGCAAGGGGAGGACCCTTTGGGGGTTGTCTTCTTCTCCAGACACGTGACGGCAGAACGCCACGTACTGCCATCTTGAATGCATGCCAACCGAAAGCGGACAGATGTCCGCTTTGTATGAACCGACGCGGCGGGAGGCGGCGTGGTCAGTGACCTTGTGGTAGCCACATCAGGTCGCCGGCCCTTGTCATCACCCCGAACCATCGCACCGGAAAAGGAGTTCCACATGGGTATCAATGAAAAAGTCCTTGAAGATCTGATTCGAAAAGTGGTGGCCGAGCAGCTCGGCGGCGCCAAGGCACCGGCCTTTACCAAGGTCGTGGACGAAAAAAGCGGCGTTCTCTGCGTAAAGACCGAGACCGTGAAGCCTGAGCCCTTCGACACAGGCAAAGCCGGAGACAAAGTCTTTCTCACCGACATCGTGACCCTGGACGAGAGCCCCCGCCTCGGCTGCGGCATCATGGAGATGGAGACCACCTCCTTTGACTGGACCCTGAAGTACGACGAAGTGGACTACATCATCGACGGAACCCTGGAGATCGTCATCGACGGCCGCAAGGTGGTTGGCAACAAAGGGGACATCATCTTTATCCCCAAGAACACCTCCATCGCCTTCAGCGTTCCCGAGTCCGCCCGTTTCATGTATGTCACCTATCCCGCAGATTGGGAATCTCAGTAACCGGAGGACGCAGCCTTGACACAATTTAACGGGCGCACCCAGATCTGTTACGGCGAAAACGCCATCAACACCCTGGAGAAGCTGACGGGGCGCCATGCCTTTATCGTCACCGATCCCTTCATGGTGAAGATCGGTTTTGCCGACCGCATCATCAGCGGGCTGGAGCGCGCAAACATCAGCAGCTGCGTGTACGACAAGGTGGAGCCCGACCCCTCCCTGGAGACCGTGCGTGAAGGCACGGTGAAACTGCTTGCCGACGGGGCGGACCTGATCATCGCCCTGGGGGGCGGCTCGGCCATCGACGCGGCCAAGGCCATCATGTACTTCGCCTACAAGGCGGACCCGGCCAAGGGCAAGCCCCAGCTGGTGGTGATTCCCACCACCAGCGGCACCGGCTCCGAGGTCACCGCCGTCACCGTGGTCACCGACACCGAACAGCAGATGAAGATCCCCCTTATGGATCCCCTGCTTATCCCCGACATGGCGGTGCTCGATGCCCGGTTTACCCGGTCGGTGCCCCCGTCGGTGACGGCCACCACGGGCATGGATGTCCTCACCCACGCCCTGGAGGCCTTTGTCTCCACACCGGCCAACGCCTTCACCGACCTGTACGCGGTGCACGCCATCAAGTACGTTTTCCGCTACCTCCTGCGCTGTTACCGCAACGGCGACGACATGGAGGCGCGTCAGAACATGCTCCTGGCCTCCTGCATGGCGGGCATGGCCTTTAACAACAGCGGCCTGGGCGTGGCCCACAGCATCGCCCACACCCTGGGGGGGCTGTTTCACATCCCCCACGGCAAGGCCAACGCCGTCTTGCTCCCGTACGTCATCCGCTTCAACAGCTTTGACGTCCGGGACCGCTACCGCACCATCGCCAAGAAGCTCGAGCTCCCCTGCGAGACCGTGGAGCAGGGCAACGAGAGCCTCATCGAGGCGGTGCGCTGGCTCAACAGCCAGATGGGCATCCCCAATCGGATCCGGGACCTGGGCATCAAGGAGGACGATTTCCAGACCTCCCTTGAAACCATGGCCCGCCACGCCATGGACGACGCCTGCACGCCCACCAACCCGAGGCGTCCCTCCTTGAGGGATATCCGGCAGTTGCTGCGCAAAGCGTACTAATCAAAATGGAATGTCATATGAGAGATCAGATTGTAGAGAAGGTAAAGAACGCCGGCGTGGTAGGCGCCGGTGGCGCCGGGTTCCCGACGCATGTGAAGATCAACGCAACGGTGGACACGGTCCTTGTCAACGGTGCCTCCTGCGAGCCCCTTCTGATGAGCGACCCCTACATCATGGAGCATGAGCTCGATATCATGATTGAGGGGTTGAACGCCGTGCTGGACGCCACGGGCGCTTCCCGCGGGGTCATCTGCATCAAGGGAAAACACGCCAAGGCCCTTCAGACCATCAAGGACGCCGTGGCCAAAGACACCAGCGGTCGCCTGGAAGCCTTTGAGCTGAGGGACTTCTACCCGGCAGGGGACGAGCAGGTCCTGGTCCGTGAGGTCACCGGCCGCACCGTGCCCGAGGCGGGGATTCCCCTCCAGGTGGGGGTGGTGGTGAGCAACACCGAGTCCCTTTATAATATCGCAAACGCCATGAAGGACATCCCGCTCACCGAGCGTTACGTCACCGTCACCGGTGAGGTAGGGCAGGACATGGTGGTGAAGGTACCCGTGGGCACCATCGTCTCCGACCTCCTGGAGTTCGCGGGGGGCCCAAAAATTTCCGACTACCGCGTGGTGGACGGCGGGCCCATGATGGGGCGCGTCCTTCCCGACACGGATCAGCCCGTCACCAAGGTGACCAGCGGACTCATCGTCCTGGACCCCGAGCACAACGTGGTCAAGGGCAAGATCAAGGATCCGGCGGCCATCAAGCGCATCACCGG
>NZ_FMUX01000007.1:0-828 GCF_900101345.1 Desulfoluna spongiiphila
ACAACTATCTCACAGGCGGGCATGGAGTGTCCAGTATAAAGAGCCTGTCCCTAATTTCCATAAATTCTTCTCTGATCATCAAATTGAAATCAAAGGAGAAAAGACGGCATGTCTCATCCGGAAATCATGGAATCGGCCCACAAAAAACCGAGGCAAGGGTTTTGCTTGGGTATAAAAGCGATCAAGAACAACACACTCAGTCCTCGGCCAGTCGTTTCAGGGAGTACATCCCCTCAATCCCTTTGACGCGCTTTGGGATTTTTCCCCGTGTGGACCTAAAATGATCCTTGAAGGTTTCATACTGCGTCTCAACAAAGGCCCGAGAACCAATGATCCCTGAATCCGTAAAATAGCGGCTCCTGTACCGAAATCGGCGCAGCCGGTTCATCTCATACCCTTCTGTCGTCTCCTCCTCCAGTACCTTTCTGGATATCTTCGCTTTGCCCCTCTTGTCGATGGCACCTATATGATACAGATACTCACGGTATGTCTTAAGCTGCGTGGCGGCATCATCCACGCCGAAATCCGGCGTCCCCAAATCCGATGAGAGAAACCCGTCCTTGTTTCCCGTCTGGATATGGTACCCGATGGAGCACCACCGATAATCCTCCGGGCGCTTCACGATACCGGCTCGCACGGCATTCAAATCTATATAAGCGAGGCAATGGACCAACGTGTTTCCCTGCTCCACGATGACGCTCTTGAAGCGTTCACCCCACAGGGTCCCTTTACGCTTTTTGCGCTTGTTGTAGAAACAAGAGAACCGCTGCTTGATGTCCTTGACGTAGGCCGACAAACTGCAAAACCGCTCTCGATACTCTTCCAGCC
>NZ_FMUX01000007.1:1100-2546 GCF_900101345.1 Desulfoluna spongiiphila
CTTTTTGCGCTTGTTGTAGAAACAAGAGAACCGCTGCTTGATGTCCTTGACGTAGGCCGACAAACTGCAAAACCGCTCTCGATACTCTTCCAGCCGCCCCTCGGGAAATCCGATACCTTCTCCATAAAGCAGATGAAAACGTGTTCGCACCTCTTCATTGGACATGCTACCCCCAGGGCTCACCTCCACCAGCAAATGGAAATGGTTTCCCATGATGGCAAACCCCAGAACCTCGACGCTGTAAATCGCCGAATACCTCTGAATGATCCGTACCAATACATCTTTCTCGACCTTGCCGAACGGAAGACCGTCCAGTGCAGTCCGGCTGATCACATGGTACGCGGCCTTTTGACCTGAATCCGTCACGACCATACGGGGAACTCGCGGCATAACACCCTCCTTCCCGGTATTGCAGAATCTGATGTGAGGTTGAATCAAAAATGATTTTTTGAATTATTCAGACAGGATATCGACGCACACAACTATCTCACAGGCGGGCATGGAGTGTCCAGTATAAAGAGCCTGTCCCTAATTTCGCTAATTTCCCTTCGGATGTCTTTTTGCTCTTCAAGCTGTATGGGTAATGGTTGAGCTGCGTCTCTTTTCCTCCGGAGTGTTTCCGGGGGTGTTTGATCCGAAAAAACAGGGGAAGAAGGTCATAGGGAAAACAGGTTATAGGGCATAGGTCATAACCTGATCACCGTTTACGTGTTACACGGTGCAGTGTTGATGTCTTGGTGTTTTTTGGTTCTTCTGGTGCACGGAGTGCACCCTACGATGGATGACGGTTATTGGCTTTTTTTCCTCACCACGGGCACCATTCACCAACGTACCGGGCCTTAGCAAACCGGCTTGTGTGCTTTGTATGCCCTCTTACCTATTCCCTATTAACTAATCCCACTATCCACTAAAAAACTGGGGACTTCATCATGACCTCATTGAACAGCCACTCTTCACCCGGCATGTTTTCCGGATCGGAGATTTCCGAGTTGTGTGATTCCATCAAGGATGTTCACCGGTTGCTGAAATCGGTGGGTGATTTTTTTACCGAGTTGGAGGGAGCCGAAAATCCGGGCGGTAACGGCCTTCAACTTGACTTCAAGCGGTGGGGAATTCGGACCATCACCGAGGATCTGCTGGCCCGGCAGTACGCCAAGATCGACCGCATGGTGGCCATTTACAGGGAAGAGCAGGAGAGCATGAAAGAGCGGGGGAAAACGACGAATGGGGCCAGGGTACCTCTGCTGTGAGGCTGATTTTGGTTTGGTTCTGTTTGTTTTGATTATACTGGAGCCAGTATCTCGTGGTGAGATCCTTCGTGGGAGGAAGGGGAAAAAAGCCGCACGGGAGTGCGACGATCCTAAGGAGTGCCGGTGTTCGGTCCACGTGGGGGTAGTGAAACTGTGGGGGCTCACGGAAAAAAGCCGCACGGGAGTGCGGCGCTCC
>NZ_FMUX01000007.1:2737-273884 GCF_900101345.1 Desulfoluna spongiiphila
TCTACGTGGGGGCAGTGACGCTGTGGGGGCTCACGGAAAAAAGCCGCACGGGAGTGCGGCGCTCCTAAGGAGTGTCGGTGTGCGGTCTACGTGGGGGTAGTGAAGTTGTGGGGGCTCACGGGAAAAAGCCGCACGGGAGTGCGGCGCTCCTAAGGAGTGCCGGTGTGCGGTCTACGTGGGGGGTAGTGAAGTTGTGGGGGCTCACGGGAAAAAGCCGCACGGGAGTGCGGCGCTCCAGGGGGGCATCAGACAAATCCCGACCGATTGCCTTCCATTGGAGTACTTTATCTCGAACTATAAGCCTTTTCAACACAAAAAGGCACCCCGATCGAGGTGCCCATTGCCGTTTTAGATTTCGTGGAAATAAATAATCATACAGTAGTTCGCCAGAATACCGCTGGGCTTTGACCCGAGGAACGAGGGGCAAAGCCCAGCGGTAACCTGCTTTCGAGGTGGCTCACCTCGCCGCCGGAGGCATTGCTTTTATTTATTTCCTGACACCTTATCTCATGTGCCGCAAGGTGGCGTATCCGCCAGCCACGGCTTTGACGTCGTAGCCTCGGTGTTTGAGGATGCGGTATCCGAGGTAGCCGCGCAGGCCGATGGCGCAGAGGACCAGGATACGCTTGGACTTGTCGATTTCGTCGCAGCGGTTGCGGATCTGGTCCACGGGGATGTGGAGGACGTGGTCCAGGGTGCCGTTTTCTTCGATCTCTTCGTCGGTACGCACATCAAGGATGAGGTCTTTTTCGGAGTCTGCGGCGAGGGTCTCCGTGTAGTCGATCATCTCCACGTCGCCCATGAGGATGTTGCCGGCCACGTAGCCCGCGATGTTCACGGGGTCTTTGGCAGAGGAGAAGGGGGGAGCGTAGGCCAGTTCGAGTTCCTGGAGATCAAAGACGGTCATGCCTGCCTTGATGGCGGTTGCGATGACGTCGATGCGCTTGTCCACGCCTTTGCCGCCCACGATCTGAGCGCCCAGGACCTTGCCGTCGTTGGGGGCGAAGAGAAGTTTGATGGCCATCATCTCGGCGCCGGGGTAGTAGCCTGCGTGGGAGCCGGAGTGGGTCCAGCTGGCTTTGTAGGGAATGTTGTCGGCTTTCAGGCGTTTTTCGCTCATGCCGGTGGAGGCGGCGTTCATGTCGAAGATCTTGGCGATGGAGGTGCCCAGGGTGCCTTTGTAGACGGATCTTCGGCCTGATGCGTTGTCGGCTGCGATGCGGCCCTGGCGGTTGGCGGGGCCTGCAAGGGGGATTACCACCTCGGCCCCGGAGACGTAATCCAGGGTGGTCACGGCATCGCCGGTGGCCAGAATGGCGGGATCCGAGGTCATCATGGAGGCATCCACGCGCACCCCGCCTTTTTCTGACATGGCAAGGTCTGCGGAAAGGGCAAGGCTTGTCTCCGGGCGCACGCCCGTGGCCAGGAGCACCAGGTCGAACCGCCTGGTTTCGGGCTCTGAACCGTTTTGCAGTACCACATCGTAGGCCCCGTCGGCGGCTTCGATGCCCTGGACCGTGGTGGAGGTCAGGACCGTGGTACCCTTGCTCTTCACGTGGGTTTCAATGGCGGCGGCCATCTCCACGTCCAAGGGGGGCATGATCTGATCGGTGAGTTCCACGACGGTGGTTTCCACCCCGCGCTCAACGAGGTTTTCAGCCATCTCCAGGCCGATGAACCCGGCCCCAGCCACCAATGCGGTTTTCGGCGTTTTTGCATCCACGTAACGCTTGATGCGGTCGGTATCCGGGATGTTTCGCAAGGTAAAAACACCGGGCAGGTCAAGCCCCTTGATCTCCGGGCGGAAGGGCTCGGCACCGGGGGAGAGGATCAGGCGGTCGTAGCTCTCCACAGAGGTCATGCCGGTCCTGACGTCCCGGACTGTTACCTCTTTTTTCTCCCGATCGATGCCCGTCACCTCGGTCATGCTGCGGATGTCCACGTTGTACCGGCTGGAAAAGGATTCTTCGGTGGTCACCAGAAGGGCATCCCGTTCGGTGATCACCCCGCCGATATAATAAGGCAGCCCGCAGTTGGCAAAGGAGATGTACTCACCCCGTTCAAAAATAACAATCTTCGCGTCTTCTTCCAGGCGGCGTGCCCTGGCCGCAGCCGTGGCACCCCCTGCAACACCTCCAACAATCACGATTTTCTGCATCTGTATCTCCTGGTATGTATTTTATTATAAGTAAGATATCCTTGTGGACTCCCTTTGGGAGCCAATTTTTCAAAATCGGTTACACTTTTTCTACCAAAAAAATCATCTGTTTTTCAACATCCCCGGATGATGACCTTCATCTTCCGGCTCTTCTGCATGGCAGACGGTGCAGGTAATGCGCCCCATAACCCCGGGCTCACCCATGTAAGCGACGGCCTGGCGGTTGGTGCCCGGCCGCGCTGCAGGGGCCAGTTCATGGGCCCTGTTGTGGCAGGCGGCGCAGGAGAGGGCCTCCATCTCGTCTTTCATGGCGCTGAACTGCTCTTCCTGCGATGTTGTCATGGAGGCTAAAGAATCTGCTGACGGCGGCTCAAAGCCCTCGTGGCAGGAGAGGCAGTCGGGAAGGTGCACATAGGCATCCCGGGGCGATACCGCCTCCAGTGTTGTTTTCATTGACTCCTTTAAGGGCACCACTTCAGGCACGGACAAGGGCTTGAGCAGCCTTGCCGCATGGACGGTCAGGGTGCCGTGGCAGCGAGTGCAGTCCATGGGCTTTCTGTGCCGACCGGAAAAAAAGGCCGGGGGGCGTTCGGGACTGCTGCTGTGGCAGAAGCGACAGGAGGCCTCGCCTTTGTCGGCCATGTACACATTGTGCCAGCCGTGGAGGGCTGCCGAAGGCGAGGGGCGGTTTCCCCGGTGGCACCGGGCGCAGGTGATGGGCGTTCCCTTTGCTGCCTTGCTGGAAAGGGAGGTGCCGCTGTTTTTGTCGTGGGCCGCAAGGATCTGTTCTGCGGTGTTCGCGGCGATGCCCGATGGACTGGGCGCTCCGCCGTGGCAATGGAAACACCCCCGGGTGGCATCGGGTTCTGAAGGCAAGAGGACCCGGTTCAGCTCCTCTCCGTCTGCCGTTGCCGTCACAAGACAGGGGCCGTTGAGGCTGCCCGGTTCGCCTTCCAGAACCCAGGTACCGAGGTCATCGTCAAAGGCCATGGGGCGGGTTGTTTCGCCTGATTCCACAGCCATCTCCAGATCCTCCATGACCACTTCCGGATACTCTCCCGGCACCACCATGGATGCCTGAACACGCTGGGGCACCGGGTCTTCCGAGGTAAATAGAGGGCTGCGGAGCCGCCCGTTGCCCTGGGTATCACGCCAGGCAAGGAGCACGGGGGTTTTCTCAGTTTCCGGCGCGATCTCAGGGGCAGGATCGGCCTGTGGCACCCCGGGACTTTTTGTTCCGTGCAGGCCCTCGGTGAGCCAGCGGGACAGAAGCTGCCGCTCCAGGGCATCACCGAAAAAGGGGGGCATGTAGCTGTGAAGCGCCCCCTGCCCTGCCAATGCCTGGTCCAGGCCCTCGGGGGTGTACCGTGCGGTGAGGGGCCGGATATCGTTGATGGGGCCTCCCGCGCTGTGGCAGGAGAGGCACTGGACCTTGAACAGGTTTCGGCCGGTGAGCTCATCCCCTGCCAGCCAGGGGGAACGGCTTCGAAGCCCTTTCTGATTGAGCATCTCCGCGTCCCGGGGCGCGATGTTGTTGGCATAGAGCACCCCGGGAATGATCCAGGGTTTGCGCGCATGCTCCCGCACCATTTCAAACAGACCCATGTGGAGCAGGCCCAGGGCCAGAACACCAAGGGCCAGGGGCTTTCGAAGGCCCCGGTGTTTCAAAAGCCACATGCAGGCGGCAAGGGCCATGATGACAAGGGTCAAACCCGTGAACCCCGAAATCAGGCCGGGAATGGTGGCGGCGAACTCGTAACGCCCCTCAAGGTGAAAGGAGGGCACCGAGGAGAGGTAAAGGCGGCCTGCCCCGAGCACGGCCACGCCGATGCCCACCACCCAGAGGGTGTAAAAACCGAGCACCGCGTCCCGCACCTCCCTGTCCTTTGAAAAGGAAGCGGTAACAAACCCGAAGAGCCCTGCGGCCCACACAGCCAAAAAAGTCCGAAACAGGGTGGAGGGCCAGAAGCTGGGGTTGAAGAAGGCGTCCGTGAACCGGCCGGTAACCGCCCAGTCACCGGGGGTGAGCATAAAGCTGATGACCCCGTTGATGATGAAAAGGGAGAGCCAGGCCGCCGCAAAATAGAGCCACCCCACCCGAAGGTGGTCTGTCGGGGACAGGGTGTCGAACCTGTACCAGTAGACAAGAAGGGCCGTGATCTCAACGGAGAAAAAGACCCACTCCGCGGCCCAGGCAAAAAGAAAGATCTCGATGAGTTTACCCGTGGCATCCGGGCTCAGGATGCCGATGGTAAACCAGATGGCCACCCCGGAGAGCCCGCCGAAGACCATGGTGAGCAGCAGGAAAAACCGGGTGTGTCCCTTCACATAAGCCAGCAGGGCCGGACTTTTTCGCTTGCGTGCCCGGGCTTCCGTAAGCACGAGAAAGAGCCCGCCCCCCACGGCAAAATGGGCCACATAGACATGAACCACGGCGATGACGGCGATCAAAAGCCCGCCGCCCCCTTTAAAAAAATCCAGAACAGGGTACATCATGCCTCACCCCCTTTGCGAAGAAGGCCCAGCATGTAAACAAAAGCAGCGCCTCCCAGGGCAAGGGCTGCGGCAAACATCACAAAGGAGCCGTAATCGGTGGGCCCGGTGGTGGTGACGGGGGACAAAAAACCGGTGCGGATCTCTTCCCGGAAACAGATCATCAGGGTGAGGTTCACAAGGGCCCAGATGGCGCAGGTCTTAAGCCGCCCGCCCACCAGCAGCACCCCGAGGAAACCGGCCGAGGCGGCCAGAAGATAGAGGTTGAGCACACCGCGTCCGGCCCCCTGCCTGACGGCTTCGGGAAGAAAGGCGGCATGGATCAGCCCCGATGCTGCCAGAAGGACCAGGAGCCCTCCCCCCAGCCAGATGCCCCCGCGCCCGTTGAGCTGCCCGGCCCTGCCCAGCAGTCGGCTGAAAAGAAGGGCATGGAACAGGGCCGCCAGCACCACATGGAACCACCGGAACAGGGTATCGGCCCCACCTGAAAAGAGGATCCAGCCGTGGGGGGAATCCCCATACCGGGCCCACTGTCCCGGCTTTTCCATAAGGTCGATATTGCAGACAAAGACAAAGGAGACAAGCAGCAGCAGAAAGGCGGTGGAAACGGCTGCCCATCTGCGGGTCTGCCGGGGTGCGTCGGATGAAACGGCAAGGTACGAAAGGTAGTAGGCGGTCATTAAGACCCCCACGGCCCCCAGCCACCACCCGGCCATGAGAATGGAGCTGGTGTAGATAAAGTGGGCGAAAAGGGCCTGGCAGAACAGCAGGGGTGCGACCCCCGTGTTGATGGTGAAGGCCATCCAGACGGGTAACTTCGGCGTCTCCGGCCCCCTGCCGTCCAGGAGAAAAAAACCGGCGGCATGGATCAGGGCGGCCCCCAGAAGAAGGGTCATCACCGCCACATGGGTGGTGAGGGTTACAAGATGAAGCCCTTTGACGATCCAGGCTGGTACCGGCAATGCAACGCCTCCGGCGTGAAGGCTCTCAAAAACCATGGTGTCTCCCCCCATTGCTCATCTCATCGCACAAAAAAACCGCAGTGCCCGGCACTGCGGTTTTTTCTCTTGTTATGTGGCCTATCCGGCGGCGTGGCAGTCGAAGCACTTGACAGGGCCGCTGGGATCTCCGGCCTTGGCGCGCTGACGGTGGCAGGATCGGCAATTGTTCATCACCTGCTTTTTCTTAAGGGCCTTGTCGGCTTTCAGGCGATCAATGGAACCGGTCTCCTGAGGAAACATCCCATGGCAGGCGTTGCAATCCCCCAGGCTGTCCTGATGATCCCAGTGCGGAAACGCCACCGCACCGTATTTCCCCTCCACAGGCAGCACCAGGGACTCTGTTCCCTGCCCGGCAAACACAACGCATACGCCCATCAGCAGCAAGGCTGCCAGGGCACCTCCAACCTTCCTCATCACCCCTCCTTCCAACTCCTCTGCATCAAATCCGCTCGTCCGGTCGCTTGTCTCCGATGTTCTGGGTGTAATCGATGTTGTCCACGAACGTGCACTTTTCCTTGCACGCTGGACACTCCTCAGGAGGTTCCTTGTCTTTCAGGCTGTAGCCACAGGCTGTGCATTTCCAGCTTTTTTCCATGGTTCGTCCTCCCTGATTTCAGGGTGGGCAAGGATCGGAACCATCCTTAAATAGAGGGCACCCTCTGCCGTGCATGGCATCCGAGTCCCTTGCCTCACCGATGGCCGGTCTATGACTGTTTTTTCCAAAGACCGTGCAGGTTGCAGTACTCACGGGCGGTGACGCTGTTGGCGTCGATCATGAAGGTCGCCTCGGGGGCGTCCCCGGGGTTCAGGTACTGCCGGTAGACCTTTCCGTCGGCGAGTACCTCGATCCACTGGATGTAATGGGCATCCAGCATGGGGTGTGCCACTTCGCCAACCGTCACGCGGAAGCCGCCGGCAATTTTTTCGACGACGGGGACATGCTTTTCAACGGCCGCGTCTTCGGTGTTTTCCGTCAGAAGATCCATGTCCTGGCCGCAGCAGGCGGGAATCGGTCCGCTCCCAACAAGCACTTCAACAATATTACCGCACAAAGAGCATTTAAACACCTGGTTTCTCTCGATCATATTATCCTCCATGGAAAGGTAGGCAAGGTCATTCCGCCGTCTTGCGGATGCATGTAAGGTCACCGTTGCGGTGACAGGGGCAGGTCATATCCCCATGATATGTGGATGAAATTCTATATTAAATTCCATGGATTTTCAATCGAAATACATGGCATTTCAATGGCTCGTGGTCTTATTTCAAGGTGTAGTAATACGGTTCGCCCTTGTCCTTGCCCTTAAGCTTGACCTCACGCATGCCGTACCTTTTTCCAGAAATGGTACGGTAGTTGTCGGTCCCCTTCCATTCCCAGCTTTTCGATTCTGCGAAAAAATAAAAAATACTGTTGGGGCTGCGGGCCATGAGTCCTTTATCTCCGGGGGGAAACTTGGCCCAGGACCGGGTCACCCAGTCCCCGTCGGTGTCTTTGATGCGCACGGCCACCATGACAGTCTCGTCGGTGGTGTTGTGAAACCCGATGTGATACACCGCCTTGACCTCCAGGAGCTGGGCCAGGGTTGTATAGGACTCTCGGGTCTTTTTCACGGCCTCTTCGCCGGCAAGGATCAGGGTGGGGATCATCTCCGTCAGGTCGTCGCTGTCCCGATACGCCTCGGCCATGGCAAGGGCGGTCTGGCCTTTGTTGTTCTTGGGGGAAAGGGAGACCTTCAGCTCCAGAAGCTTTTGGATATGGTCCCAGCACTGGTTCTCCATGGCCACCATGAGGGGGGTGTTGCCCGCCTTGGTTCGCCGGTTTTTGTCAGCCCCGTGCTTGATGAGATACGCAGTCTCGTTTTCGGAAGAGAAACGGTTTCGCACGGTGTGGTGCAGGGGGGTGTAGCCGTCCTCGTCCACGGCATCGATGTCGGCCCCGGCCTTAAGGAGGCTGGAGATCTTGCCAAATCCGTCGTAACAGACCGTGCGGCTCAAGGGGGTACGGCCGCTTGGGTCACGGATCTCGGTGTTGCAGCCGATGTCCAACAGGGCGTCGAGCATGGCCCTGCCGTGCAGATAGTGAGCTGCGGTATGGAGAAACCCGTCCCCGTCGCTGTTTTTCTCTTCGGTCTTGAGATTCCCGGCCTTGCCCAGGAGCCGCACCATTTCGGCATCCTCCATCTTCACGGCAAGGGCAAGGGGCGAGACCCCGTCGGCGGCCCTGGTGTTGGGCGAGATGCCTGAGGCCATGGCAGCTTCCACCGCTTTGAGGTCCCCGGCAATGATCAGGCCGTGGAGGGTGGCCTCGGGCTTGTTTTCCGGCAGGGCCGCCACCTTGGACAGAGCCTCCAGGGAACCGTTAAGGGGAAAGGTAACCTGCACCTTTTCCCCCAAGACGGTCACCAGGTCAAACCGGATGAACGAACCTTTTTTCAACACAGCAAGGTCCTTATCGCTCAAAGAAAAAAAGGGCTGACCGGGGTCACCGACAAACTTGGGGCGCCGCACCTTTGCCCGGGTAAAGGCGTCAAAGACGTTTCCATCCACAAAAACCCCGGTCATCTCCCTGATAAACCCCTTTTTGGCTGCCTCGGGGTATGCCTTCTCCCACATGGGGTAAAGCCGGGGCTGAAAGTTAAGCCAGGGCACCCCTCTGACATAGGAGACCTCCAGCAGATGGGTGCCGAAGACATCCCCCTCCACGTTCCTTCCCCGGTACATGGCAACCGCCACCCGGGTCTTGCCCCCTTTGCCGTTCTCGTCGGCCTCGGTTTCCCAGGCCTTCCAGGACGCATTGGGCACTCCGAACACTGCGGTGGCAAGGCTCCTGTCTTTCCGGTAACACCCCAGGGTAAAGGATGGAGAGGCCCCGTCCCGACTCCGGATATCAAGCTGCACCACATAATAAGCGTCCTTGGACTCCAGGCGTGCGTGGCGAAACAGGACCCGAACGCCCCCGTCAATTTTCTCTTCCCCGTAGTAAAACGCCAGCCTGTCGTGAATCGCCTTGACCACGTCCCGATCGGCGCCCTCCCAGCTCTCGGGCAGGGTGAGGACGGTGTCTTCGCGGCCCACCACGCAGGAGAGCTTAAGCCCGGTGGTGTCAGAAAACTCACGGGCCTCGAAACGGGCCTCTTCGCTGCCCTCATCCAGGACAAGGCCGGAAAAAGCCCCTCCCTCCTCAACGGAGGAAAAATCCTGGCTCAAATGAAGGTCAAACACAGGGCTCATCACCTCTACAAAAAGCCGGGCTTTCTCCTCGCCGGACAAAGGGCCCGACGGTGCGGAATAGCAGAAGGCCGGAAGGCAAAACAAAAAAAACAACACAAAAGAAAAGCGGCTGACACGTCTCATAAGGGGCTCCATGGCGTCATCAAAGGGTCCGAAACAAGGCACAAATTAGGGCTTACCATAACACGTTCAGGGCACTTGGGCTGTAATGCGCCGCACACAGACAAAAAAAAACAAACGCATGCCTCCGGCGGCGAGGTGTCCCACCTCGAAAGCTGGTTGCAAATGCGCTTTCCCCTTCGTTCCTCAGGGAAAATCACATTCGCCATGGGGTTTCAAGGTGCCCCCACCTTGTTTCTTTTCACCGCCCTTGCCATTTGCCATGGCTTGGTGTAAATTCCCGATCTTCAATTTAAAGAGGAAGCCCCCAGGCCGGTGCCCAAGCCCCTTGTGCGCCGGTTTTTTGTGATAAGGACGGCGGCACATGCCCCGGGCAGCCCCGCGCCTATTTTTCGAGGTGATTCGTATGACGTCTGTGGTATTCGGACTGGACTTTGGAACCAGCAACTCGGCCCTTTCGGCCAATATCGACGGCAAGGTCTCGATGATCGACATCGACCGGTACAACGAAACCGGAAAGACCCTGAAATCCGTGATCTATTACGACGACGAGGAGCGCCTCTTCTTCTCCGGCCAAGAGGCCGTGAACCAGTACATCGAAAACGACGCCTTCGGCCGGTATATCCAGTCCATCAAATCCTTCCTGCCCGACGCCAGCTTTGAAAAAACAGAGGTGGGCAACAAGACCTACACCCTGGAACAGCTCATCGGGATGATCCTGCGGACCATCCGGGAGAGGGGCGAAAAGGCCGTGGGACAGGCCGCCGACAGCCTGGTGCTGGGCCGACCCGTTGTCTTCTCCGAGGACCCGGAGTGCGAAGCCCTGGCCAACCGCAGGCTATTAAAGGCCGCGGAGCTTGCCGGTTTCAAGGATGTCCACTTCCAGCTGGAGCCCATCGCAGCTGCCCTGGCCTACGAGAACTCCCTGGCCGCAGGCGAAGAGAAAACCGTACTCGTAGGTGACTTCGGCGGCGGGACCTCGGATTTTACCATCATCAAGGCCAGAGGCGGACAGCACGGAGAAAACCGGGACCGACGCGACGATGTCCTGGGCCTCGGCGGGGTCTACATCGGCGGCGACACCTTTGACTCTGCCATCATGTGGCACAAGGTCGCCCCCTACTTCGGCAAGGAGGTGCGGGTAAAAGCCCTCTACGACGACTTCACCCTGCCCGTCTCCTCCCTGATCCTCGGCAAGCTGAAACAGTGGCACCAGATCCCCCATCTCCGGCACCCCAAGATCGAGGCGATCCTAAAGGATATCCGCCACCGAGCCGACAAGCCCAAGCTCATCGAAAACCTCCAGAACCTCATCGAAGACAACTACGGCTACCTCCTCTTCCGGGCCATTGAAGAGACAAAATGCCGCCTCTCCACCGACGAGACCGCCCTTGTCCGGTTCAAGGAGGGCCAGCTGGCCATCTCCGAACCCCTTGCCCGCACCGAGTTTGATGAGATCATCGATGGGGATGTTAAAAAAATCGACGCCTGTGTGAACACCGTCATGGCCCAGGCAGGCCTCGGTGCCGAAGACATCGACACCGTCTTTCTCACCGGCGGTTCCTCCCATATCCTTAAAATCCGGGACCTCTTCGTGCAGCGCTTCGGCACCCAGAAAATCGACAGCCAGAACGCCTTCACCAGCGTGGCCTACGGCCTGGGATGCAGCAGCTACCTCACCGACAGCAGGGAGTAAACGATGCCTTCTATGGTTAAAGTGGGTGGCAAAAGCTTGCCTCCGGCGGCGAGGTGAGCCACCTCGAAAGCAGATTGCGAATGCGCTTTCCCCTTCGTTCCTCAGGGAAAATCACATTCGCCTGTGGTTCAGATTAAACTGAATCTGTTTTTTCAAACCTGTTTATCAAACCCGTCGTATTAAGATCAGGCAAAAGTTTACCCCCCGGCAGGGCCGCCGGAGGCGTCTTTAACCTGGCTGCCTCCGGCGGCAAGGTGAGCCACTTTGAAAGCGTGTTGCCGTACCCATCGGGTACGGGGAAACCGGTCATGCAGGGGGAGTGGTTTGATGAATGGCGAACGTTTTTTTCATCATATTTCGAAATCCCTTGACTTCAAACAGCCCCCCATGTAGTGTCTGCCTCGTTGTTGCGGGATGGAGCAGTCTGGTAGCTCGTCGGGCTCATAACCCGAAGGTCAGTGGTTCAAATCCGCTTCCCGCTACCACTTAAAAAATACAAAGGCCCGGAAGATTAATCTTCCGGGCCTTTTTTTGTTTTCACGCACCGCCCCAGCGGTGATCTCCCTGCCGACTACAGAAAAAAACTCCGTGGGCTTTAGCACGGCACCTTTCCCCCTCATCTTCTCGCAGACGGTGAGCGATAGCGAGCCGTATGCATGCTGAGGTCAAGGGGCTCAGCCCCTTGCCGCCGGAGGCATGCTTTTCCGCTTATCCCACCTGCACCAGCCGATACACCCCCCGGGACGGGGACGCCACCCACCCTTTCTGTTTCATCTGATAAAGCGTGTTTCGCACCTTCTGGGGGTCCATCTTCGAGGCCGCGATCATCTCGGCCACGGGCACGCCGTTGCGCTTTTTTTGCATGAGGGTCGCAAGCCGCTTCATGGAAGGGGTCATGGCATCCGGCAGATTTGATGCCGTTTTTCCCTTTCCTGGTGGCCGCCCCTTGGGCGCGGCCTTTTTCACGGGCACGGCGCGGCTTTTTCGTTTCCCCGCGCCGACCTTATCTGCGGCTTTCTTCCTGACCTTTGCAGAAGGAACCGGTGCCGGGGCTTCCCCTTCACCCAGGTCGATGCCGAACAGATCCGAGAGCCCTCCGGTCTCCTTTAAGGCCCGATCGCTCTTTTTCACAGCCTTGCGACGCAGCGTCCCCCTGGTCCGGTTCACCTTTTCGGTGATAAGGTCCTGCACCTCCACCTTGCGCAGCAGAAACAGAAGGGACGGATCGTCGTCCAGGCGAGCCCCGACCCCGTAGAGGCTGGCGGCCACGTGCTTGCACATGGAAGCGGAATCCGGGCAGCTGCAGGTAAAGGAGATCTCCTTGGGGGCGGGGAAAAGACCTTTCCCCTTCTCGGTCAGAAGGTCGACCATGGCGTCAGGCAGGCGCCCTGCCATCAGATCCCGGACAGAATCCATGGTGCCCACGGCCGCTTCTTTCAGGGCCAGCCATTTCGGTACGGAGATGGCCCTGATGGAAACGGTCACTTTATAGGGATAGGGTTCGCTCCCGATGACCAGGGCCGTAACGTTTCCGGCCTCCACCTTTAAATCCAGCACCGCCCCGTGCCTGGCATAGCTCCTGCCCCTCTCCAGCCGGTTGGCGTAATCGGCGTATCCTTCCAGGTTTCGGTTCCATGCCTTGCCCCACCAGCTCGTGGCCAGGGCCTTTCCCGTGATGACCACAGGAGAGATATCCGGATGTTTCTTTTTCAGCTGCTTCAGTTTTTTTTCCGCCTTGGCCCGTTTCTCGGCCACCGAGACGTACTTGGGAAACCCGTAGTAACTCATATGAAAACCTTCCGCCATATCTAAGGGTTAAAGTGTCAATGTAAACAGCTCAACCAATTCGTCGTCGGCCATCTCCGTCACATGGGTCTCCCCGGACGAAGAGACCACCTGGTCCGCCAGGTCGCGCTTGGCCTCAAGCATGGCATCGATCTTCTCCTCAACGGTGCCTTTGGTGACAAAGGTGTGCACCACCACCTTTTTGGTCTGCCCGATGCGAAAGGCCCGGTCCGTGGCCTGGTTCTCCACCGCCGGGTTCCACCACCGGTCAAAGTGGACCACGTGGTTTGCCCGGGTGAGGTTGAGCCCCACGCCTCCGGCCTTCAGGGAGAGCACCATAAAGGGGCAGTAGGCATCGGCCTGAAAGGTGTCGATGAGCTCGGCCCGCCTGCCCACGGGTACCCCGCCGTGGAGCACCAGCCCCGGATGCCCGAAGACCCCTTCCAAAAAAGCCCGAAGGGGTTCGGTCATCTCCTTGAACTGGGTGAAGACCAGCACCCGCTCCCGCTTCTCCAGAACCGTCTCGCAGATCTCGCGGAGACGCTGGAACTTTCCGCTCTCGCTCTCTTTAAATGCACCGGCGCCCACGTACTGATCCGGGTGGTTGCAGAGCTGTTTGAACTTCATGAGGGAGGAGAGCACCAGGCCCCGCTTGGCGATGCCTTCGGCGGTTTCCAGCCGATGGGCCAGATCCTCCACCCCCTTGCGGTACAGGACCACCTGCTTTTTGGAGAGCCCTGCGTAGCTTTTCATCACCACCTTGTCGGGAAGATCGGAAATGATGGAGGTGTCGGTCTTCAGGCGACGCAGCACAAAGGGCGAGATGAGCCGACGCAGCCGGGCATACCCCTCCGGGTCGTCTTTGAGGCTTTTTGAAAATTCGGCAAATTCGCTGCGCGACCCCAGGAGCCCGGGGTTCAGAAAATCAAAGAGGGACCAGAGATCCCCCAGGCGGTTCTCCACCGGGGTGCCGGTCATGGCAATGCGCTGACGTGCCGAAAGCTCTTTGACGGCACGGGTCTGTCGGGTGGCCGGGTTCTTGATGGCCTGGGCTTCGTCCAGGACCAGGCAGTCCCAGGTGCGGTCCATGAGCCAGGGGTACTTCTGCACCAGGGTATAGGTGGTGATCACCAGGTCAAAGGCGTCGGGATCCTCCGGGCCATGGGCGGCCAGCCGCTTTTTTTCAGCGGCAAGGGTGCGTCCGTTTTCAGCCGTCACGTAATCGGGGTGGGCCGTAAACACGCGCAGGGTCGGGGCAAAGGCGCGTATCTCGTTAAGCCAGTTGGTGACAAGGGAGGCCGGAAGCACCAGAAGCGAGGGCCCCTTTGTCGCCTCCCCGGCGCGACCGTGGAGAAAGGCCAGGAGCTGAACCGTCTTTCCAAGGCCCATGTCATCGGCAAGGCAGGCCCCAAAGGTCAAGCGGTCCAGAAAACTGAGCCAGTTGAGTCCCTGTTGCTGGTATCCCCTCAAGGTGGCTTTGAACCCTCGCCCGGGGGAGGCCGTGGGCGCAAGGCCTGGGTTTTCCAGCTTGGCCAGGGTGGCACCCAGCCACTCGCCCCGGGAGACCTCGCAGGGGACGTCTGCCAGGGCATCGCCCAAAAGCGCCCCGGGCCGAAGCTGAAGGCGCATGGCCTCTGACGGGGTAAGCCCTTCCCGGACGAGTTCCCGGGCCCGTTCACAGGCGTCCAGGGCCTGGGCCAGTTTTTGGTGATCCACGGCCACCCACCGGTTTTTAAGGAAGGCAAGGCCTTCGCTTTCAGCCAGAATCTCCCGGGCTTCGTCCTCGGTGAGGGCAAGATCGCCCATCATCAGGGCAGAGGAAAAACCGAGCAGGGCGCTCTCTCCCACAAAGGACGGAGGGGTGTCCCCCAGGGAGACCCGAACCCCCACCCCGGAGGCTGCAGGCTTCCACCAGTTGGGAATACGACAGATCACCCCGCAGGATTCGTATAGGGGCACCTCTTTCAAAAATTGAAAGGCCTCGTCTGCGCCCCAGGCCAGGGGATAAAAGAGTTCTCCGCTCTCCACAAGGCCTGCCACCAGCTCGCTTTCATCCGAGGCGCGATACACGGTGGAGAGAAGGGAGACCAGCTCTTCATCCTGAAACTCTTCCAGGGCGCGTGTCATGGGCAGGTGGCGAGCGCTTCCGCCGGAAGGACCCGCCTGGGAATAGGTGGCCATAAAGGCGAAGGGCTCTTCGGAGTTCCGGTTCTCAACCAGATGAAAAAAGACCCGCCCCGCCAGATGAATCCCGGGATTAAGGGCGGCAAAAAGCTCGGCCACGCTCCCCTTGTGAGCAGCCGCAAGGCTTGCGTAGCCTTCCCCCAGAGCCTCCCACACCGAGGCCAGCATGACGGTGTTCACCCGGTCCCCGCCCACCATCATGGGCACACCGGCCAGATGGGAGGCCACCTGGTCGTCGTCCATGGGTACCCGGGCTGTCTCGCGGAGAGTCTCCAGATCGGACAGACGCGCCAGAGCGTTTACATAGTCCCGTGCCACCACGGCCATCCAGGCAAGGGAGGGGTCCACCCCGCCGGGGAGTTCCAGGCAGCCCAGGGCAAAAAGCCAGCTCTCCGGGGTTTTGTCAAACCGGTCATACAGGTCCCGCTGGAACGTCTCCAGGGCCTTGGAAACCGACCGTTTTGCATTCGCCCACTCCAGGAGAAGCCCCCCTTCGGGCATGACAGACAGTGTTAAAATCGAACCCATCGTTAGCGCTACCACCCATATCCAGTCCCATGATCCACCCGAAAAACAGCCATGACATTCCGACTGTTCCATTCTGCCTCTACCATCATGGGGGCCACTTTATTTTCAGCCTCCGCAAGGGTCAACTGTTTTTACAGCAAAAAAGGCAAAAGGCGAAGCTTCGCCTTTTGCCTATTACCGATTTACCTATGACCCGACTTACACCCTGAACCGCCCCACCATCCCCTTGAGCTCATCGGCAAGCCCCTTAAGCTCTTCGGCGTTGGTGTTCACCCTGGCACTCACCTCGGTCATCTCCCCTGCGGTCTGGTTCACCTCGGCGATCTCCCGGGCCATGTCCCGGGCCACGCCGGAGCTCTCCTGCACCTTCTCTGTCATGGCCTGGATGCCGGAAGAGGTCTGGTTGACGTTGCCGGAGATTTCGGCGGTGGTGACGGACTGCTCTTCGATGGCGGCGGCGATGGTGATGACGATCTGGTTGACGCTGTCGATGACGCCTGTGATGGCATCGATCTCCGCCACCGTGTCATCGGTGGAGGCCTGGACACCGCCGATGCGCTCCTTGATCTCCTGGCTGGAGGCGGCCGTCTGACGGGCCAGCTCCTTGATCTCATCGGCCACCACGGCAAAGCCCTTGCCCGCCTCCCCTGCCCGAGCCGCCTCAATGGTGGCGTTCAGGGCCAGCAGGTTGATCTGCTCGGATATCTCGGCAATGGTTTCGGTGACCTTGCCGATCTGGAGGGCAGCCTCCCCCAGGTCCCCGACCTTCTCTTTGGTGCGCCTGGCCTGGGTCACGGCTTCTCCGGTGATGGTACGGGCGGACTCGGAATTCTGGGCGATCTCACCGATGGTTGCGGTCATCTCCTCGGTTGCCGACGCCATGGAGTTGACCGCCGAAGCGGACTGCTCGGTCTCCCGGGAGACATCGCCCATGTTGCCGCTCATCTGTTCAGAGGCGGCGGCCACGGTGTTTGATTTTTCCGAGGTGCCCTTGGCCCCGCCGGACATCTGACCTGCCAGCGCCGTCAACCTGTCCGACGAGAGGGCCAGGGTCTCGGAGTTTTCTGCGATCTCGCCGATCATCTGCTGAAGGTTGGTCACAAAGGCGTTGAACCAGTACGCCACGTCCCCCAGCTCATCCTTGCTTGCCACGGTCAGGCGCTGGGTGAGGTCCCCTTCCCCTTCGGCAATATCCCGCAGCATGGCGCTGGTCTGCTTAAGGGGGGTGGTGATGGACACAATGAGAACGATGGCTGCCCCCACCGCCAGGCCCGCGCCCAGCACTAGAAACAGGGCGATGACGGCTTTGCCCTTGGCAGCCGTATCGGCAAAGGCCATACCGGCCTCGTCGGCCATGGTCCCCATCATGGAGGAGATGTCCCGGACCACCTCCCGCGCCTCAAGACCGACCCTTTTCTCTTCAACGTCTTCCTGAACATACCGATCCCAGCGGTTCATGTAGGTGTTCACCGAGGAGGTGATGCGCTCGGTGACCGACGGAAGCGCCATGAGCTCGGTGAGGCTGGCATTGACCTCGTCGGCAGCCCCTCCGCCGATGATGTAGTAAAGAACCCCCAGGCGCGCTTCGCCCAGGAGGGTTCCCACCCGGTCGATCTGCTGAAGTTTTTCAAAGCCGCCCCGGATCACCCCGCTCAGCTCTTCACCGGCCTTTTCGATGTCATCCACATACACACCGGCGCAGATCACGATGTCCCAGGGCTTGAAGTACTTTGCCACCGTCACCTTGGGAAACACAGCCTCCCCCATGCCCGGCTTGGTAAAATGGTATTCGGTGACCGAGCCCCCTTCTTTCAACGCCTCGTCCACGGACTCCACCACAAAGGCCCTGCCGGTCTTCGGGTCGGTAATTTTGGAATAGTCCATCCCCTCAAGGGCCCGGTTTCCCCCGTGGGTCACGAGGGTATACGCCGAATCCACCACAAAAAAATAGTTGTTCCCTTCAAACCGCATGTTTCGGATCATGGCCAGGGCCTCTTTTTTGGGGCGGCCGGAAATCAGCATGTTTTCAACGGCACCGTGGGCCACATCCACGAGGTTGCGCACAGAGGAATAAGCCGTCTTCTTCAGGTAAAAGGTGCTGCTCTTGATCACCTCTTTTCGAATCGACTCCTGGGCCGCGGCCGTCTCATCGGTGACCACGGCATTCACGTCCCCCGCGCTTTCCTGAAGCTCTCCGAGCAATACAGCCTTCTTCTCCTTGGCTTCCTTGAGGGACACCAGGTGCGTGCCGTACGCCTTTCCTCCTGCGCTCAGTTTTTTAACGGCCTCGGTGGTGCCCACCACCTCCTGCAAGCGGGTCACTTTTTTCCCGGCACGCTCAACGCTTTGCCTGAGGGCCTCATACTGCGCAGGTGTCCCCTCTTTGGCGTAGAGGCTCTGCTCGGCCATGAGCCCGTTCATCTCCACATCAAGCTCCAGGGTCAGACTGCCCTCCCGTGCTTTGTGGATCACCCGGTTCAAGCTGTAATACCCTGTGAGCCCCACCAGCAGCAGCACCCCGACGACCAGAACAAACCCCGCCATCAACTTTTTCTTAAGACCGACTGTAGCAAACATCCATGACCCTCCCTTACGGCATTCCCAGAGTGAGCGGCTCTGCCCGGCGGTACAACACCGGAGAATCCCTCCGGCACCGCTCTCGCGGCCTGCCGGATGCCCATGCCGTGACCGGCATCAGTGTTCAGGGAGCACAACACCGATCACCCGCAAAAAAAACACAGGACAAAACGCGCAAGACCGTCAGCAGCAAACCACGTCATTTTCCCCAATTATCGACATCGCGGCCCAAAACTTAATACTTACTTTAAAACGAAAGGTAGAAAGCAGAAATGCATATCTGGCTATAATTCCGTCATGTTCTCCAGGCGGTATCACAACTCCCACGCATTTCACAAAGGATTCGCACAAGTAAAAACGGACACCTGCCGACCCGGCCCCATAAAAAAACACAGCCCCGAACGCAAAAAAGCCCCCGGCAAAAACCGGGGGCTTTTTTACAACAGACAAAAGGCTGTGCAACGTATTATGGGTGAGAAAGTCACATCAGAGGCCCTTAAAAATCCTGCTGGGTGGGATCCTTGAAGGGGCACCGGGGCCTTTCGCCTGTTTGTTTCACACCATGCGGATCAGAGAATCCGGTTGGTTTTCAGAAGGGGCATGGGGTTCACCAGGTGGCGACGCGCCCATTTCTCGGCCTTGACTTCCCCCGAGGCAAATCCGGCCAGCTCGGGGATAAAAAAGACCGGCAGCCTGTTTTTGGCCGTGCCGCGCATCTCCAGGTTCACCTGGCAGAGGGGACAAAAGGTCACCACGCAGTTGGCCTTGGCCTGGTTGGCCTGCTCCAGGATGCGATCCACCAGGCGGTCCGCCAGCTCCGGCCGGGAGACGGCCAGGTGAGACCCGCAGCAGCGGCTGGAAGCGCCCCAGTCCTTGACCTTTGCCCCTGTGTTTTCCACGAACTTGATGATGCTGGACTCGTAAGTCTTCAGGTCAAAGCCGGTGACACGCTCGGGGCGGGACATCAGGCAGCCGTAATAGATAACAGCGTTGAGACCTTCCAGGGAGCGGTTCATCTGCCCCTCAAAAATCGCCTCATCGCCGGGCTCCAGGGCTTCGAGGAAAAACCGCACCTTCACCTCGCCGGTGTACCGGGTGCCGTAAGCCTGGAAAAGCTTGTCCCGCAGAGACTCGTCATTGGCCAGCTTGTGCATCGCCTCTTTCAGGCGGATATAGCAGCTGGGGCAGACCACATAGAGGTCTTCCACGCCCTGTTTCTGGGCGAGGATCAGGTTGCGCCCGGACAAAAGGGTGGCGTATTCGGGGTTCACGCTGTGGGCCGGAGAGGCGCCGCAGCAGTTCCAGTCCTTGAGCTCTTCCACCCACATCCCGGCCATTTTGGCCATCTGGAACAGGGCGTCGGCAAAGTCCCGGGAGCTGGCCGTCAGCGAGCACCCGGGGTAGATACAGATACGTCGTTTCCCCACGGGGATCGTTCTCTTAGCCACCTTAGACATGACACACCTCGTTCAGCTTCTTCATGTCCACGCGCTTGTGGATCCGCTCGGGCAAGAGACTCAACCGTCCGGAAAACATAAACTTCATGTAGTTGGGAATATCCCTTAAGGCCGGCAGGGACTTCATGCGGTAACGCGCCATGAAACCCAGCTCGTACAGCCTGCCGTAACGCTTGACCTGGCCGAGGAACTCCTGATGAAACGCAACGACTTCCGGCTCCTTGACCGTCGCCTTCTCTTCCAGGGCGATCTGGCGCAGGGTATCCATCATCTCCGGAAGACTGATTCCGTTGGGGCATTCGGACACACAGGCAAGGCATCCCACACAAAGCCAGACCGATCGGCTTTCAAGAACCTCCTGTTTCAGCCCGAGCTGGACCATGCGAATGATTTCGTTGGGCAGGTAATCCATCTCCTCAGCCATGGGACATCCACCCGAGCAGCTGCGGCATTGAAAGCAGGAGCTGAACATCTGTCCACTTCTTTCGGTGACTTCATTCATGAAGCCGGCCTCTATCCGGATGGGTTCTGAACTGTTCATCGTTGCTGTCCTCTTTTCCCGAAACATCATGCCAGGCACGACCCCCCGAGTATCTGGCAGCACCCCCTGGGTGCGTCTGCCCCAAAAGGTACCCGTATTGATATCCGAATGTTCCATATTGATAATCGACCGGGAACACCGGAACTGTGATTCTCAACCCAAGAAAGCATGCCCCGGGGCGTCACCCCCGGGAGCCGGTCGAACAGCACCGGCACCTTACATCGGATTGTCCCTTCCTTGCAGGCCGTAGAAAGCCCGCATCCAACATGCTGCTGCAGCCCCTCACACATTCCCCGGAACCTATAATGAATTTCCCGCCGATAAAATCGTCGCGAAAAACGTTCCCGGAGCTTCCCGTCGGATGAGGTGCTGATCGTGCATTTTTTCCCTGAACCGTCGCCTCACGCTGATTTCAGAACGAGCTCCACCTGCCGGTGCATCGCCGATGCATCGCGTGCGAATGGTCCATTTTTTCTTCTGGTCTTTTTGGTCGTCTACGGTGACGTCGAAACCAAACTCTCCACGCCCTTCCCAAAGCGTGGGGGGTACGTCCCCACCGGTATGTCGAGACAAAAAAAGCCCGCAAAAGGAATCGTCATTCTTCAGGTCCCTTCAGCAAGCTTCATCGCCTTGATAGCGCCACACATCGTTGTGAGCGTTACTGCTTGTAAAGAAGGTCTTTTATCACGGTTTACGCATAGAATTCAAGCCTTTTCTATGTTTTCACCTCTGTTTTTCCTCACAGGCCGTGGAATCATGCCGCCCCGCGCACGGAGTAAAGCCCTCCGGTACGCAAAGGCGGCACAACACGGTCCATGGTGCCTGGTGCGAGGGAAACCCAGCCCATCGCTCAGGCCGTCGTCGACAGCTGCCTATGCCCTGCTGCTACTTGCTGTAGTCGTAAAAGCCGCGCCCGCTTTTGCGACCCAACCAGCCCGCGCGCACATACTTCTTGAGAAGGGTGTGGGCACGGTATTTGGGATCGCCGGTCTCTTCGGTCAGCACGTCCATGATGGCAAGGCAGACGTCCAGGCCGATGAGGTCACCCAGGGCCAGGGGCCCCATGGGGTGGTTGGCACCGAGCTTCATGGCGCTGTCGATGTCTTCAACGGACGCCACGCCCTCGGCATAGATCCCGATGGCCTCGTTGATCATGGGGATCAGGATACGGTTCACAACAAAACCCGGGGCTTCCGCCACTTCCACAGGGGTCTTGCCGATCTTTTCCGTCACCTCTTTGATGGTGGCATAGGTCTCATCGGAGGTGGTCATCCCCCGGATGATCTCCACCAGCTTCATGATGGTGGCGGGATTGAAAAAATGCATCCCGATCACCTTGTCGGGCCGTCCCGTGGCCGAGGCCACCTCCGTGATGGAGAGCGACGAGGTGTTGGTGGCGAAGATGGTCTCTGCGGGGCAGATCCCGTCCAGCTCCTGGAAGATCGCCTTTTTGATCTTCATGTTCTCCACGGCGGCTTCCACGATGAGCCCGCAGGAGGCGGCGTCGGCAATGTCCACGGAGCCCTTCACATGGGAGAGCACCTCATCTTTGAAGGCGGCTTCGATCTTGCCCTTGGACACCAGGCGATCAAGGCGCTTGGTCATGCCTGCAAGCCCTTTGGCGACGGCCTCTTCGTTGATGTCTCGTAAAATCACGTCAAAATTTTTCTGTGCAAACGCCTGAGCAATTTCTGCGCCCATGGTGCCGGCGCCTATTACCATAATTTTCATAATCTCACCCAATTCAAATTGAATAAACGTGTCACCGGAAATTGAACCACCGACTGCGATGTTTCAGTGCGAACTGTCCGGGTCAGATCACATGTTCGAAGGGCTGTGGCCCCCACCCGTACGATCAGGCAAACACACCTGATCGCACAGAGCAGGGGGCCAAGCTTCTCCTGCCGGTTAACCGGTTGTGCCTGCGTCAACACTCCCGGCATCCAACACGAACGTATGACTTATGATTCAATCACCATGGCCATGCCCATGCCGCCACCGATGCACATGGAGATCAGGCCCGTTGACAGGCCGTCTCTTTTCATCATGTTCATACCGGTGACCATCTGGCGTGCGCCGGTGCACCCGATGGGGTGCCCGAGAGAGATCCCGCTGCCCACCTGGTTGGGCTTTTCAATGGGAATGTTCAGCTCTCTCATGCAGGCGATGGCCTGGGAAGCAAACGCTTCGTTGAGTTCAATCATGTCAATATCGGCAATGCCCATATCCAGACGGCCCAGGACCTTTCGTACGGCAGGAATGGGACCTAAGCCCATGTATGCCGGGTCGAGGCCGCCTGAGGCAAAACCCTTGATTTTGACGATGGGGGTGAGCCCCAGTTCTTTGGCTTTCTCCTCGCTCATCACGAGGACGGCAGCCGCGCCGTCGTTGATCCCCGAGGCGTTGCCTGCGGTGACCGTGCCGTCTTTTTTAAAGGCGGGACGCATCTTGGAGAGAATCTCCATGGACGTCTCCATGGGTCGTTCATCCACGTTGAAGATGGTATCGCCCTTGCGGGACTTGATCACGATGTCGGTGATCTCGTCTTTGAACAAGCCGTCTTTGATGGCTTTGCGTGCACGGTTATGGGAGAGGAGAGCCAGCTCATCCTGTTCCTTACGGGTGATGCCGTATTTCTCCACAATATTTTCTGCAGTAATGCCCATGTGATAGCCGTAGAAGATCTCATACAGACCGTCAAAGACCATCAGGTCGGTCACTTCGCCGACACCGGTAAGCTCCATGCGGTGTCCCCAGCGTGCCTTGGGAAGTGCCAGGGGCGCGTTGCTCATGGATTCCATGCCGCCGGCCATGACCACATCGGCGTTGCCGCACATGATGGACTCGGCCGCAAGGGCAATGGCTTTCAGACCTGAGCCGCACACCTTGTTCAGGGAAAAGGTGGGGATCTCCTTGGGAAATCCGGCGCGAATCATGGCCTGGCGTGCGGGGTTCTGGCCCTGGGCAGCCTGAAGCACGTTGCCCATGATCACCTCGTCAACCGGTACGGGGATGGCACCCTCGTCCCAGTCACACCCTTTGGCCTCCAGCTCGGTGAGCCCCTGGTCCTTCAGCGCATCGGGGCAGCAGGCTTTCATCTCGTCACTGGCGACCGGGCGAAGGCCCGCTTTTTTAAACAGGTCTTTCATGACCGCGGCACCCAGATCGGCAACCTTGACACTCTTGAGTCCGGCACCGAAGGTCCCTACGGCAGAACGCGCTCCACAAACAATGACTGCGTTTTTCATAAATCTCACTCACTCCTTTACATGGCCTCCCGACCTCTTCGTCTGGGAGCCCATCGCTGGATTCGCACCGGGGTGCCACCTGATGTGACGCATGCGCCCTTTCGCTTCTGCCGGCACGTGGGAGTCCGGAAATCAAAAGCATCAGAGCACATCACCGTGTACGAATGATTCTATGCCTGATCTCCGCGCGGCCCCTTACGGGCCGGGGGCGGATATTTGCCCGGGACGCTCCGAAGCGACCCGAACGGCCCGTGTGCCTGACCTGAAAACCGACCCTGGAGCAGCTCCTCCGCGTCGGGTACCTTCGGGGTAACCCCCCGGCCGGCACACGTGCATTACAGTCCTGTGGTCAAAGCAATTGTTGTGCCACATCAGGCCACCAGCCACCCCACGGTTGTGTTATCAATTACTTAACGCGATTTATCATAGAATACGCAAAATCACCCCCTCAACACGCCCGTAGCAACCATGACAACCCCCTGATACCTTTAGGCGATCCCCACCGGAATACCGATCCACCCGAAAATTCAGCGAATTCCTGTGGTATCCTGCTCCGTCCTGTGGTAAAACCCGATGATTCTTCGAAAAAAGCCGTCCCATGTTATCCGGGACACCCACCCCTACCGGGCCATGGAATATGCCCCGAAAAGGATGCGATGCCGGACAGTTACCCCCTGCCGACACGCCAGCGCAGGAAAAAGAGCTTTACACTGTATCAAAAATGCGACATATAGCATCAATGATACACCCAAAAGTGTCGTAAAACAGATACAGATGGGATCGGCAAACGATCCCCATAAGGTTTGAAAGGCCTATGCAACGCGATAACGACCGAATCATTGAAGAGCTCCAGGAAGAGATCGACCACTACCAGCTGATTTTCGACTACACATACGGTGCCACCGTGGTGGTGGATCCGGACGGCTACATCATCGACATCAACAAACCCTACCTGGATTTTCTGGACGTCTCCTACGGTGCCATCATCGGAACCCACTGCACCAAGATCCTGGGGGACTCCCGCCTGCATATCGTCGCCCAGACCGGCAAAGCCGAGATGAACCAGGTGCAGACCATCAACAACCAGCAGGTCCTGGCCCGGCGCATTCCCGTTAAACAAGGGGGCAAGGTGGTGGCCGCCGTGGGGCAGGTCATTTTTGAGGACATCCGCCAGATCGCCAGCCTCGCCCGCAAATACTCCCTTCTGGAGTCCAAGGTGAAGCACTACGAACAGGAACTTCGCCACCTGCGCTCCACCCGCTACTCCTTTGACAGCATCGTGGGGGAGAGCAAGCCCATGCACCGCATCAAAAAAGAGGCCCTCACCGCCACCTCCAACAGCTTTCCGGTGCTTATCACCGGTGAGAGCGGAACGGGCAAGGAGATCTTTGCCCAGGCCATCCACCATGAAAGCCGGCGAAGCGTCCACCCCTTTATCCGGATCAACTGCGCGGCCATTCCCCGGGAACTCATGGAGTCCGAACTCTTCGGCTATGAGAAGGGGGCCTTTACCGGCGCCCGCAACGACGGAAAGCCCGGTAAATTCGAAATGGCCCACCGGGGTACTATTTTCTTGGACGAGATCGGCGAGTTGCCCCTTGAGATGCAGCCCAAGCTGCTGCGGGTGCTGGAAGAAAAAGAGTTCGAACGTGTCGGGGGGACCCGGGTGATCCGGTCGGACTTTCGCCTCATCGCCGCCACCAACCGCAACCTCGCCCAAATGGTGAGCGAAGGGAGCTTCCGAAGCGATCTCTACTACCGCATCAACGTCATCCACCTGCACCTGCCCGCTTTGCGCAAACGCCGGGAGGACATCCCCCTTCTCAGCCGCCACCTCCTTGGCCTCATCGCCGACAAGGAAGGGCTCCACGGGGTCAGCCTCTCCCCGGACGCGGAAGAGCTCCTCTCCGGGTACACCTGGCCGGGCAACGTGCGCGAACTCTCCAACTGCCTGGAACGAGCCGTGGCCTCCATGGCAGGCAGCGCCCTCACCGAGGACGACCTCCCTTTCTGCATGCAGCAGTTCAGCGAGCGCAAAGAGACCCTGCGTCACTCCTCCCTTAAAGAGGCCTTAAACGATGCGGAAAAAAACATCATCTCCGCCACCCTCCAGGAGGAGAGCTTCAACAAGGCCAAGGCAGCCCGACGCCTCGGCATCCACCGCACCCTTCTCTACAAAAAAATAGACAAGTACGGCATCAGCGCCAAGAGCGCATAACTCCGACGACTCGGGGTGGCATGCCCCTTGCCCATCCATGGATAACGCCCTTCCGGTTCCTGCCGGAGGGGCGTTTCTGTTTTGGAAGCAGGCCTCGGCCGGAAGCGACAACCCGGTTGACACCGATTAAAAAAACAAGGTAGCCTGTTTTTTTACATTCGGTCTAAAACAGCCATTAATCCGGCCCCGGCAATGAGGTGACAGATGGAGACAACACAGGCAGGTACCGACGAATTCCAGCTCACACGGGACGAACTGTCCACCCTCTGGAAAAAGGTCAAGGATCAAAAAACGGGAGAACTCTCCGGCATGGAGCGTTTTTATGCGGGCATCATCCAAAACCACGACGCGATGTTTGCAAAGGAAGTGGACGGGGTGGCACACCCCGAAACCCATGATTATCAACCGGGCCAGGGCGTGAACCCCTACCTTCACATCCTCCTCCACGGCCTGGTGGAGGCCCAGGTGGCCCGCAAAGCTCCCATCGAGATCATCGCCTTTACCAACGCCATGAAAAAACAAGGACTGGACGACCACGCCATCCAGCACCTTTTGTGTGCCGTCTTTTTCCCTTTGATCCTGGAAGGCAGAAACCGGGGCGGCGAACCGGACATGGAAAAATACAGCCGCCTGCTGAAAAAATACAAAACCAAAACCCCTGAAAAAATCCACACGGACCTGAACAGGGAATTTCACCAGACCGTGGAGTGACCCACCCGGCCCCCTCGAAAGGGGGTTAGAAAACCGGTAACGGGTCAGCTTATGCCTCCGGCGCCCTTCCGGGGGCTAAACGATTGAAAAGCGTTAATACATAATTCAAATGCACACCACCCCAAAGACGGATGTGATTTGACCCGAGAAACGAGGGGGCAAAGCGCATTCGTAACCGTTTTCAAGGTGGCCCACCTTGCCGTCGGCGGCTTTTATTGTGCCAGGCCGTTTTCCCATGAACGATCCGGGTCAACGCCATCGGCCTGCCACCCCCCGAAGGGATGACAGGCCGATGGACCCGGAATCACACGCCGCGATCTTCCGCAATGTCTGTGGAGGCATGGGGCCTGTCTCCCCTTTAAGGCCTCCCCGCCCCTTGATACAATAAAGCCGAACAACTCAGCTGGTGAAAATCACCCCCACGCTGTATGCGGGATTTTCCCGTGTGGTCTGGCTCATGGGCCTGCTCCACACGACTTTTGCATGCTGCCATTGGGGATCCTTCCGATTGGTTGATCGGATCACAAGGGGGGTTTCCGGAAGGTAGGGGCAATTGCTCCGAAAGCAGAGCCCCTTGTCCGTGCAATCCAGCAGATCGGCGTCCATGCAGTCTCCTGCGGGGGGTCTGGAGTACTGAATCGTTCCGGGAATGTGCATGCGTTTGTTGTGCCGTTCATCCATAAAGACGTTCATACAACACCTCCGTCCTCCTCAAATAAAAGGCAGGCATACCGGACAGCAAGAGAAGTCACCGTCAATGGGGACCATCTTCGCCCGCTACCTCGGCGGGCCGGGCTTATACTGCAGATCGTGTCCATCACACCAGTGCTCCATGCATAACGGGTCGAATGCAGGGATTTTTCATCCGTCGCATCATCCACCGTGGTCACCTTATCCCGAGTGGGCGTAAGGGTCCCCGCCGTGTTCGACGTGCATGGGAAGTCGCATGGGGTGCGACATCATGAAGGGAGCGCATGAGAAAAACACACACGCAGAGTCATGGGATCATCATGGGGAACCTACCGGAAAAGCATAGTCGAAAGAAAACCGTCACATGTAACGAGAACAATCAGGCGGGATCAAACCCATAGAGATGGGGAGGTTTCTGTCCTGTCGCACACCTGCCTCCATGGGTGAAAGTATACCATACCCCCACAGAAGCACCAAAAGTTTCTTCCATCTTTTTCAGTATATTGCACCTGCCCCAGGCAGATGTCCCTCAGCCGGTTGGCTTCATGGGCCATCAGAGCCCTGCCACCGCGTCCCGGACCCCTATAAACGCCTCTTCCAGGGCGTCCACCCCCTCCAGGGCCTCGGCTTCGTGGCCCGTTTTCAGCACGAACTCAAGTTCCCGTGCCATGGTAAAAAGACAGGTGGCCGAAATATTCGACGAGGCCCCCTTGATGGCATGCACTTCGTGGGCGGCCCGGGAAAAATCCCCGGTGTTGACCATGGCACGGATCTCCACCAGGCGATCGGTGTAAAGATCCACGAACTTTTCCACAATGGAGCGGTAGATCTCGTGGCTGCCGCCGATGCGTTCGACCCCTTCGTTGACATTCAGGGCCGGCAGCTCCTCGGGGGCTTTGGGGGAGTAGGGCTGCGGGATTTCCCGCACCACATCTTCCGCGGCGCCGTTCATGTGCCGGGAGAGAACCTCCATTAACCGCTCCCGGTCAATGGGCTTGGGAATGTAATCATCCATACCCGCGTCCAGGCATGCCTCCCGATCCCCTTCCATGGCGTGGGCGGTCATGGCGATGATGGGCACCCGGGTGAACTTGAGCTCGTTGCGGATAATCCGCGTGGCCTCCATGCCGTCGAGTTGCGGCATCTGCATGTCCATGAGAACGGCGTCGTACGTTTTCTCCTTCACCCGCTCGATGGCCTCAAGGCCGTTTTCAGCGATCTCCACCCGGATCCCCGAAAAGGTGAGGATCTCGGTGGCCACCATCTGATTGATGCGGTTGTCCTCCACCAGCAGGACCGTGGACCCTTCCACGCCCCCGTAATGACCGGCCAGCCCCGATGAATCCGGAAAAGAGATGTTGCGGGACACCACGGCCTCCCCGAAGGTCTCCATGATGGCATCAAACAGCGTGGAGGGACGAAGGGGCTTGGTCACCACCCGGTCGATGCCGGAATTTCGTGTGTCGTAGAGATTCCCCCCGGCGCTGAAGGCATCCAGCAAAATCACCCGGGGGCGCCTGTTTCCTTTCTGGCCCTCCAGCTTTGTTGCCAGCGCCACCCCGTCCATGTCCGGCAGGTTCATGTCCACGATGAGCAGGTCGATGCTGTGCGGGCCCGCCAGGAACGAAAGGGTGTCCGCCCCGTTCTCACAGCTGGTCACCCCGAAGCCGAAGGAGCCCAGCATCCGCTCCAGCACCCCTTTTAAGGTCACGTTGCCTTCGGCCACCAGGACCTGCACATCCTGCAGGTGGGTCGGCATGTCGTAGGCAACGGCCGCAGGCACGGTGGTGTCCCTTGCCATGGGGGCCGTAAAGGTAAAGGTGCTCCCTTCAGCCGGGGCACTGGAAACCTTGATGCCCCCTCCCATCATGTCCACGATGCGCTTGCAGATGGTAAGCCCCAGGCCCGTCCCCCCGTATTTTCGGGTGGTAGAGCCGTCTGCCTGGGCAAAGGCATCGAAGAGCCCTGTGCTGGTCTCGGAATCCAGGCCGATGCCCGTGTCGGCCACCTCAAACTCCAGGGTCACCTGCTCCTCGCTCTCCTCGGTCACGGCGATGCGAAGGGTAATCTCCCCTTCGTCGGTGAACTTCACCGCATTGCTGGTCAGGTTCACCAGGACCTGCTGAAGCCGCAAGGGGTCCCCCACCAGGCGCTCGGGCATGCCTTCGCCGATATCAATAATAAACTCAAGGCCCTTTTCGTTGATCTGATCGAAAAACATTGCGGAGATATTCTCAACAAGGCTGCCGATGTCAAAGGGGGTCTCTTCAAGGTCCAGCTTGCCCGCCTCGATCTTGGACAGGTCCAGGATGTCATTGATAATCCCCAGAAGGGACCGGGCCGAGGTGCGGATGATGTCCAGGTATTCCCGCCGCTGGTCCCGGGTGATCTCTTCGTTCAGGGCCAGGTCGCTCATGCCGATGATGGCGTTCATGGGGGTTCGAATTTCGTGGCTCATGTTGGCAAGGAACTCGGTCTTGACCCGGGCCGACTGATCCGCCGCCTCCTTGGCATGGGACAATTCGTCGTTCATGCGAACCAGCTCACGGGTCCTGGCATCCACCCGGAGTTCCAGCTCACCGTGGATCTCCCGGAGCTCCCGGGCCACTTTTTTCCGTTCTTCGATTTCGGCACGAAGGTTCTTGTTGATGGTGGCAAGCTGGGCGGTTCGCTCCTGGACCCGATGCTCCAGCTCCAGGTTGGCCTGACGCGCTTTCCACCGCTCGTTTTCAAGCTGGCAGGAGATGCAGAAATTCTTGCGGTTGAAATACTCAAACATGTAGCAGGAGGCCATCCCCACAAAGTTGGCGGTGACAAAAAAAAAGTTGTTGTTCACCACGACCTTTACAGGAACATCCGAGAAAAAAAGGGCCGACACCGTGTAAATCCCCACAAGGGACCATCCGGAGAGGCTGGCCCAGAGGAACTTGACCCGACCGAAGCCGTAACCGAACATGAAGACAAGGATCAGGCCGGGAAAGTAGGTGTACCCCACGGGTGACGGCGCCAGGCTGAGCATCATGATGATTCCCAGCCCTCCTGTCATAAGTACCACCACCAGCATCGGTTGAAGGATTCGGGCAAAGAGCCGGGTAAAGGAGACAAAAAGAACCAGCACCACCACCGGCAGGAAGAAGGCAAACCGGATCATGAGAAAGGTTCCCAGGTGCTCGGGAACCTGCACCACGTCCATCAATCCGAAGAGGATATAAAAGATGGCGGCAAGGACCAGAACGATGCGAACCTGCCAGATGTACTTCTCGTGGTCCCTTGCCAGGTACGCCTCTTCAAGCTGGGCGTCCTCGCCGGAAAATGTGAGTGTAATGGGATTTAATTTCATGCAGCCACTGTTGGGTGAATCCCGGGTTGCCCCGGAACCGAAAAGAATAATCCATTTCACAAAAGCGTGCGAAGGCACCGATCCATGAACATTGGTCACCACAAACAACCCACTAACGCCACACCGTCGAACAGAACAAACGAGGAACCCACTTTAAAAAAAAAGAATCGCTGAGGCGCCCGCAATTCTACCATATGGCAGCAAGGCGCGTTCACAGGGGATGGGTCGGCACGCAGACCCCAATGGGATCCGCCCTCCCCGCGGGCGCTGATAAAAGGAAGCTTACTTAAAAATGTATGGCATATGAGAAGGGTTATTTCAAGAAAGATCGACCACGCCGGTGGTCCCCGGAGGCCACGGAAGGGGCCCCCGCCTTGCGGGCAGCCTCCGTCATCACCTGCCGGGGTGCTGCCCGGCATGCACTGGCTGCGAAAGCCCCATGGTAGCGCAGTTCACCACCCGGGTAAGCCCCAGGACCTCGGCCTCGGCAGGTCCGATCCCCAGTGTTTCCACGGGCAATCCCATGGCAAGCCCCAGCAGCTGGGGGTAGACAACCGGGCGGGGAAGCCCGTCGCCGTCCTCCACGACCCCTGCAAACTGGAGGTGACAATAGGGACACCCCGTGACCACCAGAGAGCCCCCTGCCTCCCGGATTGCCCGGAGCTTGGCAACGGTCATCTTTTTGGAGAGAACCGAGTTGATCCCGTTAAGGGGTGCCCCGCAGCAGTCGAATTTACGGCTGTAGTCGAGGCTCTCCATGCCGATTGCGGACAGGAGCAGGTCAAAAAATGCCGGCACGCCGGTTTCATTGATCTCGTTTATATTGCTTGGCCTCAGCATGTGGCAGCCGTACTGGACCCCGGCCCGTACCCCGGCATGGGGGCTTACCGCGCGCTGCCGGATCGCAGCAAGGCCCACCCCGTGCCTCAGAAACGAAAGGATATGGGTCACGCGCACCACGCCCCGGTAGACAAGCCCCTCCCGCCTGAGGATGGCGTTGACCTCGTCCCGAAGTTGAAGATCCTGGTTCAAGGCGTTCTGGGCGTGCTTGAAGCTGCCGTAGCAGCACTTGCACATCACCAGGATATCGCGCCCCGCCTTCTCTGCCAGGGCCAGGTTCCTGGCCGACGACAAAAGGTAAATCTCCCGGTCGGTATTTCGCAACGGGTACCCGCAGCAGTTAAACCCGTCCCCGTCCACGTGATCCACCCCAAAAGCATCCAGAACTGCCATGGTGGCATCCCGATAGCCCGGAAGCCGCGAGGGAATGGTGCATCCCGAAAAAAGTACATATCCCATGGTATTATCTCCCTGAGCCCGTGCGATGGCCCGACGCAAGTCTGCGGCCCTCTCCGGTTCGTCGGTAGGCCCTGTTCTTCAATTCATAAAATAGATCTGTCACAAGGACACCCTGGGGACACGACTCCTGGCACACATAACAGGTCAGGCAGTTCCAGAGCATCGGTGCCCCTTCGGCCATCTCCACCTCACCGAGCTTCAGGGCCTGCACCACCTGGTGCGGCAGAAGCCCCAGGCTCTGCTGCGGATCGTCCACGGCCTCGGCCACGGGGCAGACACTGGAACAGCCCCCGCACTGAAAACAGGCGTCGATGCCGAAGGAGGCAAAGGGCTGGGTGACCGGTTCCTGCCCCACATGAATCACCCGGGAAGGATCGGACAGATCGTCGAACCGTCCGGAGAGCCGCTTCATGGCCGGTGCAAGCTGGTCGCTGTCCACCCCGTCCCCCTCCAGGCAACTTCCGAAGGCAAGGGGTGACAAAAACATGGGGTCGCTCTTGCCCGACTGCAGAAGGTCCCCTTTCATGTGCTGCCAGAGGTTGCGCAGGTCAATCCCTGCGGTACAGACCCTTGCGCAGTTGCCGCAGTCGGTGCAGAGGGTGACCCCCTGCCGTGCCCGGAAAAAATCGTCCCCTGAGAGCTCCTTTTGCCCGGCCCGGCTCTTAAAAAAAGACAATTTCTCCGATGGAAGCACCAGGGGATTTCCGGTGATCTCATAGGCCGGACGAACCGAGCAGTACTGGCTGCAGGTGCCGCATCGGGTGCAGGCATCCAGGGCCAGAGAGCGCCGGATGGCAAGGGCTTCCTTGCCCCCTTTTTTCCCAGTCACCGAGTTCACGATGAGGCCCATGGGGGTGGAGAACATGTGGAACATCTTTCCGTAGGGGAGCCAGGCCAGAAAAAGAAAACAGCTTACGTAGTGTACCCACCAGAAAAAGGTCACCGCACCGGCCCGGTCCAGGCGAAGGGCGGTCTCCGTGCCCAGGCCCGTGGCCAGGGGATAACCGGCCACCGCCCACCTGGAGTCGGCATGGCAGGACATGCAGCTCTCTTCGTGAATGGCCTGGCCCTGCTCCAGCAAAGACGGATCCAGGACCTTTCCTGCCCCGGGAATCGCCACACCAAACTCATGGCCCCAGTAGGCTTCAAGGGCGGCCACGTCCTTTTCATCCTCTATCATGCCGAACTCATCCACCATGTTTTCAAACACGGTGTGGGACGAGATCTTCACCGCCTCAAGAAACATCCCGGAAAGGACAATCACCGCAAGTATCCCGATGGCCCCATAGTCCATGCCGTTTGAAAAGAGCCCCTTGCGACGCATCATCACCCGGCGTGCCACCGCCATGGCAAGGCCGGCCAGCACAAGGAGCCCGAAGGCATCCCGCAGAAAAAAATAGGGGTTCACCGTGGCGTAGTAGTCCGGAAAAAAACGCTCGCTGATGGTCTCTTCAAAGGCGTGCATGAGGGTCAGCCCCATGAACCCGGCAAAGATAAGCATGTGCATGAACCAGCGAAAACGATTGCTCTTTAAAACCTGCACCTGCATCACCCCGTGCGCAAGGCACTGCCATGCCACCTGTACGAGGACCCGGCCCCTGCCAAGGCCCATGGCCCCTTTGGCAAACACCTTCAGGCGCGCAAGGGGCTCCACCCCGCCGGAGCCCGACCGGGAGAGGTACCAGACGTCACGGGTGAACCAGGCCGAGACCCGGTGCATGCATCCCAGGGTGAAAAGGGCCAGGGAGAGATAAAGAATCAGTGTGTCCATAACGCGTCCTCTTCGTCTGTGGGTCGCCTCGCAGAAAGGGGGCTCAGGGCCTCCGCGCATCATCCACAGCCATGGGATGAAAAAATAAGCCCATGAAGCTGCCGGGAAAAAGCCATCAAAGAGGGCATATTGCAAACATGGTGCCACCGAAGCCACCACCCACACAAGCGTTGTATTAACTACATGTTACACCCAATCAGACTCTCTCAGAACGAGAGAGGTGGCCCTCCTACAGTCTCTAAAAAAGGACCTCGCCACCGTTCTCTTGCTTTTGGAGGATTCAGAGCCGCCAAGGGTATTGCCTTTGGCGCCCCCTTCGGTTATACATTCAACCTGTTGCAAACGTCAGACCCGGGGCGAATGGGACCCGGGCCCGCGTCTTCGACGCCCCCCAGGGCCATGAAACCACGCCGCTGAAGCGGACCGACCCCGGGGGTTGTCCCATGACATGGCCCCCTTCCCCACCGCCTTAATTTTCGCGCCCCGAAAAAAAAGGACCAGCGCACCACCTTTATTATCCTTGGATATCAACACCCATGATACGAAAAGCCACCATTCAGGACATCAAACAGATTCACGCCCTCCTCTCGGAATACGGAAACCGCGGCGAACTTCTCTCCCGCCCTTTGAGCGAACTCTACGATCATGTGAGGGATTTTTTCGTATACGAAGAGCCGGAAGGAGGCATCATCGGATGCGGGGCCCTGCAGTTCTGCTGGGAAGACCTTGCCGAGGTACGGTCCCTTGCCGTGCACCCCGACCACACCGGAAAGGGCATCGGCAAAATGCTGGCCCAGAGCGCCCTGGACGAGGCGGTGGCCTTTGGCATCAAGGATATTTTCACCCTCACCTACCGGCCCGGGTTCTTTGAAAAAATGGGGTTTGGCGTCATCGACCGGTCGGAACTCCCGCTGAAAATATGGAGCGACTGCATCACCTGCGTAAAATTCCCCGACTGCGATGAAATCGCCATGCGACGGCACCTGGTCTGATAAAGCAACGAAAACAGCCATTCAGCCTAAAAAAAACGCCCCGCCGACAGGATGTCAGCGGGGCGTTTTATGTTTGGTCAAGGGATGCGCGGAGAACCAGAAATCAGGTATACACCACATTCACCCTGAGAAGCGGGTATTTCCACACCCCGGGCTTGGGCATGATCAGCTGGTTGGTGATGGTGGTCCAGGCACTGTCCGCCTTGATGGCACGAATCTTTCCATCCTGCGGAGGCCTTGCCGGCGGGGTATGGTCGTAATCCACCCGAAGGATGCAGACCCCGTCCTTCTCCTCGTAATCGATGACATAATTGCTGGTGAAGGTCTCCAGATTCATGGAGTTCTCCTCGGACACATCAAGCATCTCCTGAAGGGTAAACCGCACCAGGATGTACCTTGATATACCCCGTTCGGAAAATCGCAGAACAGAGCGCGACTCGCTGCTGGAGACATAGACCGTTGAGATGGAGTTGAGGCGCTGGAGATATTGGGCCGCCACACTGGCCGCCGTGCGCCTGCCTCCGGCCATGATGGGCAGGCCGTACATCTCAAAGAACTTCTTCTGGATATCCTCGGCGCATTTGTCTCCGCGCTCATACAGGTCTTTGATGATATATCGCAGGTCTTTGCCCATCTCTTCGGCGGCCTCGGCGATGGGCCAGTCGATGCGCACGTGGTAATGGGAAAGGGCGTAGCGATCCGTGGCACGGGAGACCGGGTCCCTCTGGATAAGAAGGGCATAATCCACCGGAAGCATTTTGCGCAGGAACCCGCTGAACTCAATGGAGTCCAGATACTTCCACCCGCGGTCAAACTCGGCGGAAAGGTCCAGGACACCCGAGGCGATGAGGTTGCTCTTCACCGTCTTGTTGACGTCGAAAAAACGGATGTACTTTTTAAAGGACGCGGGAATGGTGTCCTCTATAAAGATAATGAGAAAGGCGTTGTGCTCCTCATACTCCTGGCCGGGGATACGTGCCCTTGGTTTCAACTCACGCCGCTCGACAAAGGGGTATTCCATGTTGTTTTTTTTAAAATTATCGTACGACTCCACCAAGCCGTATTGCAGGACAAACTCATCGAGATCGTCCCGCAGCACTTCATAATAGACGCGCCTCAATTTGTGGGCGCGGCTGAGCTCTTCCCTGTAGCCCCAGTATCCCAAAGGACCCCCCGTCAAAGGTATATCGCCCGCCCCTGTCTCGTCTCAAGGCGGGCATCGTTCATGTAGTGATCCGCGATAGCGTGGTGTCCGGAACGCCTCGTCTCCGGGCAAACATCAACGGACATGTCTCCGGACGCAAAAAAAAGGTGGCAGTGGTGTTGTCAGCGACTTGTCAACACGGCAGAAAAAGAGCCCGGAAAAAAGAAGGTTTCGCGGGTGCGTAAAGGCCACAGGCCCCACGCGGCACACCAGCTCTTCCGTGCCCTAACCTGCTGATTTCTTTCTGTGTAGGGAAGCCCCCGCAGGTACCAAATGCGCTCTCTCGTTCCTTGAAATGCAGGAGCAAGTCCTGTGATCCGAAGTTTTAGCGGTTCATGGCTGGACACATCACAACATCTTGTACCATGTTTCCTGGGGAGGGTCAACTGGATTGCGTATAGAATTGAATGTATAAGCTGCTATTTCAACGTGTTTTAGATACCGTTGCACCCAACAAAAACGGCCCCGGCTCCGATGAGGAAGCTCCGGGACCGTTTATTTTTGAGCATTATCGCTTAAAATTGATGTTTTTCAGCGAAACGCAGGCGGAACAAAATGCCACTTATCAGGCCCCGAGGTAGGTTACACCGGGCAGGGGCTTGCCCTCCATCAGGGTCAGAAAGGCACCGCCCCCGGTGGAGACGTAGGAAACTTTCTCTTCAGCCCCCGCCATGTGAAGGGCCACGTCGGTATCGCCCCCACCCACCACGGTCAGGGCATCGGCCTCGGCAACGGCGGCCACGAGCCCAAGGGTCCCCTTGCTAAAGGGCGCCATCTCAAAGGCACCCATGGGGCCGTTCCACACAATGGTCTTGGCCTGGGCCACCACCTGGGCATAGGTGGACGTGGTTTCAGGACCGATATCCAGCATCATGGTGCCCTCGGGAATGGCGTTGACCGAAACCGCCTCAAAATCGGCATCGGCGCTGAACTCTCTGGCCACGAGGCCGTCCTCCGGCAGGTACAGGGGAATGCCCTTCTCCCGGCAGGTGGTGATGACGGCACGGGCGCTCTCAAGCATCTCGTCCTCCACCAGGGAGTTGCCCACGGAGAGCCCCTGGGCCTTGAGGAAGGTGTTGGCCATGGCCCCGCCGATGATGACCTTGTCCACCACATTGAGCATGTTGGTAAGGGCTCCCAGCTTGCTGGAAATCTTGGCACCGCCGATAATCGCCACCAGGGGGCGTACCGGAGCCTCCATGGCTTTGTTGTAAAAGGCGATCTCTTTTTCCAGGAGAAGCCCTGCACCCTTTTCCGCCACCTGCTCGGTGATGGCCGCCACCGAGGCATGGACCCTGTGGGAGACGGCGAAGGCGTTGTTGACATACACATCGCAGAGACCGGCCAGCTTGGCGGCAAAGGCCGCGTCGTTGGCCTGCTCTTCATCGTAGTAGCGAAGGTTTTCCAGAAGCAGAACCTCACCGCCCTTCATGGCCCCCACCATGGACGCCACCTCGTCGCCCACGCAGTCGGGCGCCATGGCGACCTCCCGGCCCAGGAGGCCGGACAGGTGCTTTGCCACCGGGGCAAGGCTCATCTCAGGGACGCGCTTTCCCTTGGGACGCCCGAGGTGGGAGGCAAGGATCACCTTGGCCCCCTGCTCCACGGCGTAGGCAATGGTGGGCAGGGAGGTGCGCACACGGATGTCATCGGTGATGTTCTGCCCGGCATCCATGGGCACGTTGAAGTCCACACGGATAAAGACCCGCTTTCCAGTAATGTCCAGTTCCTTGATTGTCTTCATCTTAACGGTTCCTTAAAAAATATGAGTCGTGGCGTCGCAACCAGGGGTGCCCTGAAAGGATGATACGGCCCCCACCCGCAGGCCCTTGTTGCGACATCTAAAACGTCGAATACTAAAGTGCGATAAAAAATGCCTCCGGCAGGTCCGCCGGTTGCAACAACAAGCTGAATAATTGAACAAAAACTTACGCGCCTCGTTTTTTCCCTTTGCCGGCCAGGGATTTTTTCTTCGACCAACGCGCCAGAAACGAGAGGTTTCCCGCGGCATAGGCCCTGTCTACGCGCTCTTCCCGAACGTTATCCGCCTCGGGATCGGTGGAAAGGGCAGTCCTTAGGCACGGGGTTTTGTGGGGACAGGCCATGCATCGCCCGGGGGAGTGGCGCAAGCCGTCCCCGCCCATGGGAAAGACCTCGTCAATCACACCGTAGCACACCGGTTTTTTAGGTTCATCTGTCACAGCAGGCAACTCCTTTAGGGCCCGGAGGCCACCGCCTCGGCCTCTCGGACGAAGCGGTCAATGTAGCCGTGTTCGGCAAAACTGTAATGGCCGGCGGCACCGATCACCAGGTGCTCATGGACCGTAATGCCCATGACCCGCAGGGCGCTCACCAGCTTTTTGGTCACCCGGATATCCTCGCCGGACGGATCCGACTCCCCGGAGGGGTGATTGTGGGCAAAGATCACCGCCGCCGCCTTGTGGGCCAGGGCTGAGCTGACCACCTCCCGCGGGTAGACCGCGCTGGAAGTCAGGCTCCCTTCAAAGAGAACCTCCGACGCCACCACCCGGTTTTTGGCGTTGAGGTAGACCGCGAAAAAGCACTCCCGCCTCCGGTGACCGATCTTCAGGGTCAGAAAATCCATGAGCTCCCGGGAGTTGAGGATCCGGGGCTGACTGACCATCCGCTCTTCCAGGTAGCGACCGGCCACCTCCTTGATAAGGCGCAGGCCGAAGAGATTGGTGGGCCCGATGCCCGAGATCTCCATGAGTTCCCTGTCCTCGGCCTCAAACACCGCCTGAAGGGACCCGAACCGCTCCAGGGCCGCCTTGGCGGGCCCCTTGCAATCCCTCTGGGGCGTGGCCAGGGTCAGGAGCAATTCCACCACCTCGTAGTCGTGAAACCCCTCCAGGCCACCTGCAAGAAAGCGCTCCCGCAATCTCCGCCGATGCCCCCGCCGGTCATCCGCCCCCCCTGTCACCATCTGAAACCCTCCTGTAGAAAGAGTGCCTTCCATGGTTAAAGTGCTTAAAAAAACAATGCCTCCGGCGGCCAGGGGATGATCCCCTGGACCCCAGAATGCAACTCATCTCACCCCTCGTTCCTCGGGGTGAGATGAGTCGCGAAGGATTCCGCAACCCCAGGCACAGCCTGTTTGTCAAATGTTCACGTAACTATTCAGCTTATGCCTCCGGCGGCCCTGCCGGGGGTCAAACTTTCGAAAAGTTTGATAAACAGCTATTTAACACGATGCCATCACCATGCCTTAAAAAAAGGCGAATGTGATTTCCCCTGAGGAACGAAGGGGAAAGCGCATTTGCAACCAGCTTTCAAGGTGGCTCACCTTGCCGCCGGAGACATCTTTTGCATCGTCGCCTTACAGGTCCATCTCGTTTTTCAGGTCCCGGGTCATCAGGCGGTTGATGGACTCTGCCGGGTTCCGACCGTCAAAGAGGATATGGTACACCTCGTTGCAGATGGGCAGCTCCACCCCCAGCTTGTGGGAGAGGTTGTAGACCGAACGGGTGGTCTTCACCCCTTCGGCCACCATGCGCATCTCGTCCAGGATCTGGTCAAGGCTCATGCCCTGGGCGATTTTCATGCCCACGGTGTGGTTTCGGCTGAGGCTCCCCGTGCAGGTGAGGATCAGGTCCCCCACCCCGGCAAGGCCAGAGAAGGTCAGGGGCTCGGCCCCCATCTTCAGGCCCAGGCGCTTCATCTCGGTGAGCCCCCGGGTGATCAGGGCCGCCCGCGGGTTGAGCCCCGCATCCAAGCCGTCGCACATACCGGCGGCAATGGCGATGATGTTTTTCATGGCCCCGCCGATCTCCACCCCGATGGGGTCGTTGTTGGCGTAGACCCGGAACACAGGCGACGCAAAAACGCCCTGGACGATGCGGGCCACTTCGGTGTCTTTGCCGGCTACGGCAACCACCGTGGGGACCTTGGCGGCCACCTCCCTGGCAAAACTGGGGCCGGAGAGCACGGTGATCTGCCCTTTGGGAATCTGGGGAAGGCACTCACCCAAAACGCCTGTCATGGTGAGATGGGTCTTGTTCTCGATGCCTTTGGAGGCGCTCACCACAATGGTCTTTTCATCCATGTAGGCCGCCATCTCGGTGGCGACGTTGCGCATGTGGTGGGAAGGTACCACCACCAGGACCAGGTCCTTGCCGCTGACGGCCTGCTTCAAATCGCAGGTGGGGGTGATGGTCTCGGGAAGCGTGGCACCGGCCAGAAACACCTTGTTCTCACGATCCGTCAGGATCTGGTCCCTCACCTCCTCTTCAAACACCCAGAGATCCAGCTCAAATCCATTTTCAGCCAGCAGAAACGCCAGGGCCGTTCCCCAGCTTCCGCCGCCGACAACCCCGATCTTCATTGTCTTGTTTTCCATACATCCCTTTGTCTTGCATGTATCGCCCTGTGGAACCATCGTTGTCGCCCGTGTCTCTGGGACGGAGCATCCAAAAAACCCGCCGTGATGTGGTGGCCGGAGGGCTTTCGTGCCCATGATGATTTACGAACAGTTCCCAGGAAAGTTAAAAAAAAATGTCCTTAAACGAAAAATGGCGGGGCAAGCCCCGCCATCCTTATCATGGTCTATTCATCATCGGTGGGCTCGTCGGCCTCCCCCGAATCCTCTTCCGGGGCATCGGGCTCATGGGGCGAGCCCTCCTCGGAAGAATCGGCCTCGGGGGAGTCGTCCCCGGCCCCCTCAAGGGCCTCGGCCTCGTCGTCTTCGTCCTCTTCCTGCCACGGCAGGCGAACCGCCCCGGCCACATGCTCCCCGTCGTCCAGACGGAAGAGCTTAACGCCCTGGGTGTTTCGACCCACCACGGACACGTCACGGACACGGATACGAATCAGTTTGCCGCTGTTGGTCATCATCATGACGTCGTCTTCGTCGTCCACGAGGAGCAAAGAGGCCACGTTGCCGTTTCGGGCGGAGGTCTTGATGGAGATGACCCCCTTGCCGCCCCGGCCTCGCAACGGGTACTCCTCAACGGGCGTCCGCTTTCCGAAGCCGTTTTCGGTCACCATCAGCACCTTCTCCCCGGGGTGGAGAACCTCCATGCTCACCAAGTAGTCGTCATCCACGAGCCGTACCCCGCGGACCCCCTTGGCGCTACGGCCGGAGGCGCGCACATCGGTTTCCTTGAAACGAACGGCCTTGCCCTCACGGGTGGCCATAAGCACGTCCATTGCTCCGTCGGAGAGACGGGCTGAAACCAGCTCGTCGCCGTCGGCAAGGCCCACGGCAATGATGCCACCCTGACGGGGGCGACTGTATGCCATGAGATCGGTCTTCTTCACCGTGCCGTTGCGGGTTGCCACCACCACAAACTGGTCTTCCTTGAACTCGGGAACGGCCAGCACCGTGGTGAGCTTCTCCCCTTCCACAAAGTTGAGGAAGTTGACGATGGCTCGCCCCTTGCTGGTCCGGCTTGCCTGGGGCAGTTCGTAAACTTTGCTCCAGTAAACCCTGCCGAGGTTGGTGAAAAAGAGGAACATGTGGTGGGTGGAAGCCACAAAGAGCTTCTCAACAAAATCATCGTCCCGGGTGGCCATGCCCACACGGCCCTTGCCGCCACGGCGCTGGCTCTCGTAGACGCTGATGGGCGTCCGCTTGATGTACCCGCGGGTGGAGACAGTCACCACCATGTCCTCTTCTTCGATGAGGTCTTCAAGGGAGATCTCGCCGGTGGCCTCCACGATCTTGGTGCGGCGGTCGTCGGCAAACTCGTCCCGGATGGTGGTCAGCTCGTCTTTGATGATGTTGAGCACGATGCGCTCGCTGCCCAGAATCTCCTTGAACCAAGCGATGTCCTTTAAGACCCCTTCGTACTCTTCCAGGATCTTTTCGCGCTCCAGGCCGGTAAGACGCTGCAGACGCATGTCCAGGATGGCCTGGGCCTGAAGGTCGGAGAGACCGAAGCGACTTTTCAGCCCCTCTTTGGCTTCCACCGGGTTCTTGGACTTGCGAATCAGGGCCACCACCTCGTCGAGGTTGTCCAGGGCGATCTTGAGCCCTTCCAGGATATGGGCGCGGGCTTCGGCTTTCCGGAGGTCGTACACCGTCCTTCGAACCACCACCTCTTTTCTGTGCAGCAGGAAATGATCCAGCATTTCGCGAAGGGTGAGAAGCTCGGGCCGGTTGTTTACCACCGCCAGCATGATCACCCCGAAACTGCTCTGCATCTGGGTGTGCTTGAAGAGCTGGTTGATCACCACCTCGCCCATGTGGTCCCGCTTCACGCCCATGGCGATGCGCATGCCCTTCCGGTCGGACTCGTCCCGGACATAGCGGATCCCCTCGATGACCTTGGCCTTCACCAGCTCGGCGATCTTCTCGATGAGGCGCGCCTTGTTCACCTGGTAGGGAAGCTCATGGACGACGATGGTCTCGCTGTCATCCTTCTTGGCCTTTTCAATCTCCACCTTGGCGCGGATCTTGATGATCCCCTTGCCGCCTGTATAGGCTTCGCGGATCCCCTTGCGACCGTAGATAATACCGCGGGTGGGAAAGTCCGGCCCGGGGATGTACTCCATGAGCTCTTCGCTGGTGAGCTCCGGGTTCTCGATGAGGGCACACACACCGTCGATCACCTCCCCCAGGTTATGGGGCGGGATGTTGGTGGTCATGCCCACGGCGATGCCGGAGGAGCCGTTGACCAGCAGGTTGGGAAACTTGGCGGGGAGTACCGACGGCTCAAGGAGAGATTCGTCGTAGTTGGGCGCCCAGTCCACGGTCTCTTTGTCGAGATCCGCAAGCATCTCATGGGCGATGGGACGCATGCGCACTTCCGTGTAACGCATGGCGGCAGCGGAGTCCCCGTCGATGCTGCCGAAGTTGCCCTGGCCGTCCACCAGGGTGTATCGAAGGGAAAAGTCCTGCGCCATACGAACGATGGTGTCATACACGGCCGTATCGCCGTGGGGGTGATACTTACCGATGACATCACCGACAATACGCGCGGACTTCTTGTACGGCTTGTTCCAGTCGTTCTTCAACTCCCGCATGGCAAAAAGAGACCTGCGGTGTACCGGTTTGAGTCCATCCCGGACATCGGGCAGGGCCCGGCCGATGATGACGCTCATGGCATACTCGAGGTACGATTTTTTCATCTCGGTCTCGAGGCTGATATGTGGAGAGCTTTCCAGTTGAGTCATAGGGTTCACTACCTTCATCTGCTAACGTGCATGTCCAAAGTCGCAATGGCACCTGTTTCCGAAAAAACCGAACATCGGAGATTCGTGACGGCCTCGCAAACGTTGGGGACTTCACGGGAAAAAACGACCAATGCAGGATCACCGGCCGTTCTGACGAACCCGCTGATCGTTGATCGCCGGACCCGTGGTTGCACACCGGCCCGCTGAATCGGCACGCGTCACGACTGGCCGATCCGTTCTTTTCCCGAACGTCCCTTGCATTTAAAATTTAATCGCCTCGGGGCCCAAAGAGCCCGGTTTCACGGGCTTTACAGGAAGAAGCCATCCGAAAGGGGATGGCTACTCGTCAAGGTTTTCTTCCGAGACCTCATCAAGGTGGATCCGCGTTCGTCCGTCGGGCTCCACAAGGCTTTTGTAACTCTTATTATATATATCCGATAAGGTCAAAAAAAAGGTGACCACAAGAGGGCCATAGATGATCCCGAGGATCCCGAAAAGCTGGAGCCCGCCGATAATCCCCAGAAAGACCAGCAGGGTATGCATCTTGATGCGCTTGCCCACCACCGCCGGTTTAAACAGGTACTCCACGCCCCCTGACAGGACACCGTAAATGACCAGGACGGCAATGCCCGCCCCCATGCGCCCTATGACCATGAGCCAGACCGCAACGGGCAGGAAAATAATCCCGATGCCCACGATGGGCAAAAAGGCAAAAAAGGCCATGAGCACCCCCCAGAGGACCGGGGATCGAAAACCGAGAAATGCAAAAACAATGCCCCCTGCCACCCCCTGGATCATGCCGCTGATACCGTTGACCACCAGCACGGCCCCTGCCATGTCCCTGAACTTGGTGAAGAGCTTGGCGTCCTGATCGTCGGGAAGGGGCGACAGGTCGATGATGTACTGAAGCAGGCGCTGGCCGTCCAGAAGCAGGTAATAAATGATGATGAGCATCAAAAAGAAATGGATCACAAACTTCAGGAGGTTGGAGGCAACGGCGTTGGCCTGGTTGAGCAGTGTCATCCCCACGGATTTTCCCATGTCCGTGATGGGCTGAATCAACTCGTCAAAGGTAAGGCTCAAATCGAAGTTGGCCAGGATGCTGTTGATCCGCCCCAGGATGTTCCGGGAGACGAAGAACTGCTTCACCGCATCCACAACCTCCGGGCTTACGGCCCGCACGTAAAAGTTGTGGACCTCATTGGCCAGGACCCCCACAAACAACACTATGGGGACAAACAGCACCAGGAAAATAAGGAGACAGGTAAAAAACGAGGCGTACCTCGGGGGCACCCGGCGTTTGAACAGGTTGTACACGGGAAAAAAGACACCGCTCACCACGGCCCCCATGACGAGCACGGAGACAAAGGGCCAGAGCAGCTTTCCCAGGAGAAACAATGAGATAAGAAAAAGGATCAGAAAAAACCAGAGAATCAGATCGCGGGGTGTCTTGTCCAGCATAGAGCAAAGATCCACAACCCCGGGGATGGCCCGGGAAAAGGGCTGATCGGGGCGTCATGAGCCGAAAAGGGGCGGGACCGACATATCCGGCCTTGCCGCCCCCCGGCTGAAATGGGCTACTTCCGAAGGATCGAGAACACACCCGCAAACAGCAGGGTTTCATAAATCACAACGGGTAGTACAGCGTGACCGAAAAGGGCAAAGACGATGCCACCGCCCATAATGGCGGGAACACCGGAAAAGATCATGATACCAGCCTTCTGTGCCTTGTCCATCGTATCAAAAGCCTCCTTGGTTTAAGCAGCGTAACGCAAAATCAATCGATTTTCCCTTAAATCGAGTGATTTACATGTAACAACAACGCCCTCCCAAGTAAAGCAAAAAAGCCCCGCACAGGGGATCCGAAAGAGATGACAACGGGATGGGTGGGGGTACGTCTTACCGAAAGGGGTCCTTTTCGCGTTTCAAGCGGATCAGATAATGAGGATGCACCGACCTCATTGCGTGTCCTGCCCGTGCGCTTTTTGCCTGGGAAGCCATGGCCAAAGCACACGGGTGGTACCAATAAAAACTAAGGACCGGCACCATTCGAGAGAACCCGGCTTACGTGTTAATCCCACAATGATTCGCCAGCATACCGCCGGGCTTTGACCCGAGGAACAAGGGGCAAAGCCCGGCGGTAACCTGCTTTCAAGGTGGCTCACCTTGCCGCCGGAGGCTGCTTTTCGTGCTTTTTTTCTTGCAGCCCTAACGCTCAATCACCATGGCCATGCCCATGCCGCCGCCGATGCACATGGAGATGAGGCCGGTGGCAAGATTCTCCCGTTGCATATGGTACATGCCGGTAACCATCTGGCGGGCGCCCGTGGCGCCGATGGGGTGGCCCAGGGAGATGCCGCTGCCCAGCTGGTTGGGCTTGTCCACGGGAATATTAAGTTCCCGCATGCAGCCGATGGCCTGGGAGGCAAAGGCCTCGTTGAGCTCGATCATCTCGATGTCCGAAACACTCATGTTCAGGCGCCCCATGACCTTTCTCACGGCCGGGATGGGCCCCAGGCCCATGTAGGCGGGATCCAGGCCGCCGGAGGCAAACCCTTTGATCTTGACGATGGGGGTGAGCCCGAGCTCTTTGGCCTTCTCCTCGGTCATCATAAGAACCGACGCGGCGCCGTCGTTGATGCCCGAAGCGTTGCCGGCCGTGACGCTGCCGTCCCGTTTAAAGGCAGGCCGCATCTTTGCAAGCTTCTCCATGGAGGTCTCCATGGGCCGCTCGTCCACATTAAAGAGGGTATCCCCTTTCCGGCTCTTGATCACCACATCGGCAATTTCAGGCTTGAACACGCCGGTCTTGATGGCTCCAAGGGCCCGGTTGTGGGACATCAGGGCCAGTTCGTCCTGCTCCTGGCGGGAGATGCCATATTTTTCCACGATGTTTTCAGCGGTGATGCCCATGTGGTAGCCGTAGAAGATCTCGTAGAGGCCGTCAAAGACCATGAGGTCGGTGACTTCGCCGACACCGGTGAGCTCCATGCGGTGGCCCCATCGCGCCTTGGGAAGGGCCATGGGGGCGTTGCTCATGGACTCCATGCCCCCGGCCAGAACCACCTCGGCGTCTCCGCACATGATGGACTGGGCGCCCAGGGCAATGGCCTTGAGGCCGGAGCCGCAGACCTTGTTCAGGGAAAAGGTGGGGGTCTCCTTGGGAAACCCTGCCCGGATCATGGCCTGGCGGGCGGGGTTCTGGCCCTGGGCTGCCTGGAGAACGTTGCCCATGATCACCTCATCCACGGTGACGGGGGTTGCGGTATCGTCCCAGTCCCGCCCCTTGGCTTCCAGTTCGGTGATTCCCTGGTCTTTCAGGGCGTCGGGACAGGCGGCCTGCATCGCGGCGCTCACGTCGGGACGGAGCCCTGCTTTTTTCAGGGTCTCTTTCATCACCACGGCCCCGAGGTCGGCCACGCTGACACTTTTGAGTCCGGCACCAAAGGTACCGACGGCGGTCCGTGAACCGCTGACAATCACAACATTTTTCATGGATTCCTCCCGTTTGTATATTTTGTCATGACTCTGCGAACTTTTCTGCTATGATGAAAGGCTCGATGATCCCGTGCGAAAACCGGCGTCGCCACCGCGTGTTTTATCGCACCAAGATGTAACAGAACCGATAGCAAAAGACAACATACGTCATGTGCCTGATCCTTGTTTCCCTAAAGAGCCACCCGTCCTTTCCCCTCGTCATCGCCGCCAATCGCGATGAGTTCTACGCCCGCGAAACCGCCCCCATGGCCTGGCACGAAAATGCCCCGTCCGTTCTCTGCGGCACCGACCTAAAAGAGGGCGGCACCTGGATGGGCGTCACCGAAACCGGCCGTTTCGCAGCCCTCACCAACCACCGGGACCCGTCCCGCATCAACCCGGACGCCGCCTCAAGGGGATGGATTGTCTCCCGGTTCCTTGAAGGCACCGATGACGCCCCGACCTTTGCCGACGCCCTGAGCCGGAAAAAAAACAGCTACAACGGCTTCAATCTCCTCTTCGGTACCGTGGACCACCTGTTCCACTACAGCAACATCTCAGATACCTTGACGGAACTGGCCCCCGGGGTCCACGGGGTGAGCAACGCCCTTCTCAACACCCCCTGGCCCAAAGTGGAGACCGGCAAAGATGCCCTGAAAGCCATGGCGCACCCCAGCGAAGAGTCTCTCTTTTCCCTCCTTGCCGACCAGACCACACCCGAAGATGCCCTCCTCCCCGAGACCGGCATGACCTTAGAGTGGGAACGCATCCTGGGGCCCCTTTTTATCCACAGCGAGGTCTATGGCACCCGCTCCAGCTGCCTCGTCACCCTGAGCGCCGACCGCACCTTAACCGCCACCGAACGCACCTACAGCCCCACCGGGCCAGCCGATATCAACGGCGAACGACGGTTTCAGTTCTCGGTATGATGAAAAAGCATGCCTCCGGCGGCGAGGTGAGCCACCTCGAAAGCTGATTGCCCTTGCGCGTTGCCCTTCGTGCCTCAGGGCAACGCGCAAGGGCGTTCGCTGTGGGCTGCGCCCGCAACCAAAGCAGGCGACGATACGGGTATTGTCACAATCCCCTGCAAGAATGTGGATGCGGTGTCGTTTTATTCGTATGCGGGAACGTACGTATCAACAGGGGTATACAAGGCAATCGGAAGAACCCTGCATCGTGTTTTCACAAAAAAAGACACGGGCCTCTCCTGCAAAAACAGTCGCCAGACGCCACCCTTGACGCGAATGCCCCGAAAACGCCTGCATAAAGACGGCCTCCGCGCATTCGCCATAGGGTTTCAAGGTGCCCCCACCTTGCCGCCGGAGGCAGGCTTTTCCAGGCACTTTAGCCTATAGAAGGCATGCCCTTTAACGCTTCTTCTTTGTCCTTGAGATGATCTCTTTCCAGGATGCGAGGCGAGGACCGACAACGGACTCGTAGCCACGATCGGTGGGGGTGTACCAGCTCTTGTCGCTGATCTCGTCGGGGAGGTACTGCTGGGGGACGAAGCCTCCGGGGTAGTCGTGGGCGTAGCGATAGCCCTCTTTGTAACCCAGGTTCTTCATGAGTTGGGTGGGTGCATTTCGGATGTGTTTGGGAACGGGAAGGGAGCCGCCTTTGTCCACCTCTTCCCGCACGGCGGCAAGGGCGGTGTAGACGCTGTTGCTTTTGGGTGCGGTGGCAAGATAGACCGCGGCCTGGGCCAGGGCCCGTTCCCCTTCGGCGGCCCCTAAAAACTTGTAGGCTTCCATGGCGTGAAGGGCCATGGAGAGGGCGGCGGGATCGGCCATGCCCACGTCTTCGGTGGCCACGGCGACCATGCGGCGGGCAATGTAAAAGGGATCTTCCCCGGCTTTGAGCATGCGCACCATCCAGTAGAGGGCCGCATCGGGGTCGCTGCCGCGCAGGCTTTTGTGAAAGGCGGAGATCAGGTTGTAGTGCTCGTCACCGCCCTTGTCGTAACGGACGGCTTTTCGTTCCAACAGGGCTTCGGCCTCGGCCAGGGTGACCCGACAGCCTTTGCCGGCCTCCATGCGCTTTTGCTCCACCAGGATCTCAAGGGTGTTCAGGGCGGTCCGCACATCACCGTCTGCCATGCGCACCAGGTGATCCAGGGCCTCGTCGTCCACGGCCACCTCCATGCGCGCCAACCCGCGGTCCTTGTCCTCCATGGCCCGTTTCAGCACGTTGAAAATGGTCTCGGGGGTGAGGGATTTCAAGGTCACCACACGAACCCGGGACAAAAGGGCGGGGATCACTTCAAAGGAAGGGTTTTCGGTGGTGGCGCCCAGAAGGGTGATGAGGCCGCTCTCCACATGGTAGAGGAAGGCGTCCTGCTGGGCCTTGTTGAAGCGATGGATCTCGTCCACGAAGAGAACGGTTTTGCGGCCTTTGAGGTTGCGCTCTTTTTTGGCCTCTTCGATGACGGCCCGGACGTCCTTGACGCCTGAAAGTACGGCGGAAATCTTGATAAACCGGCACTTCGTTTCTGAGGCGATGATGGATGCCAGGGTGGTTTTTCCGCATCCCGGAGGGCCCCACATGATCATGGGGAAGATGTGATCCGTGGCAAGGGCGCTTGCGATGAGGCCCCCTGCCCCGGTGAGGTGTTCCTGCCCAAAGACCTCCGCAAGGGTCCGGGGACGCATGCGCTCGGCCAGGGGCGCGTTCAGGTTGCCGTGTTCCGCATTTCTGTATTCAAACAGATCCATACCCACCCAATCACTTTTCCGCTGTCGGAAATGCCTTAAAAAACGTCAGGCAGCCATTCAACTTAAAACAGCCTCCGGCGGCAAGGTGTGCCACCTTGAAAGCAGGTTGCGGATGCGCTTTCCCCTTCGTTCCTCAGGGAAAATCACATCCGCCTTTGATTCAGATCAACCTGAATCTGTTTTTTTCAAGCCTGTTCATCAAACGTTTTTGAATAGTTACCCTCCGGCAGGGCTGCCGGGAGCATACACTGAACAGTTGCCTTTTTTTATTTCAAACCGGCGGTACCACCGCCGGGCCCCTCGCCTCAGCCGAACCGGGCCGAGGGGACAACGGGCTTATCACTGCTGCCCGTCACGCTTCAACTTTTTGACTTTCTGCTTTTGCCGCTCTTTTTTCTTCTGGACCTTGTTGCGGCTCTCTTTGTCTTTGTGCCCCTTGTTCCGGGTGTTGGTGTTCTCTTCCGGCTTGGGCCCGAACTCCATGCGACCGGTCTTTTCCCGGAAGATGTGCTTGATGGGGGTCTGGTCCAGCTCCGTAAACTCACGCACCTGGTTCATGAGGAACCGGCGATAGGAGAAGTGCACCGCGTCCGGGTAGTTCACAAAGGAGACAAAGGTAGGGGGCTTGACGGCCACCTGGGTGTTGTAGAAAAACTTCAGGCGCTTGCCCTTGTGCAGGGGAGGCGGGGTCCGCTCCGTGGCCCATTCGATGATGCGGTTCACGTCCCCGGTGGAGACGCGGGTGTTGTACTGGTCGTACACGCCCCGAATCTGACTGAAGATCTTCTCCACACGCTGCCCGGTCAGGGCGGAGATGGTGGTGAAGGGCGCAAAGGAGAGAAACTTGGCCCCCATGTCCAGGCGTTCCTTGAACAGTTTGGGGCTCTTCTCACCTGCGGGAACCAGGTCCCACTTGTTGAAGACAAAGATCACCCCGCACCCTTTATCGTGGGCATAGCCGGCCACAGTGACGTCCTGGTCGGTCACCCCTTCCGAGGAGTCGATGAGGATCAGGGCCACGTCGCAGCGGTCCATGCTCTTGATGGCCTTGAGGACGGAAAATTTTTCAAGCTTGTCCTTGACCTTGCCCTTTCTCCGGATGCCTGCGGTGTCGATGAACCGGTAAAGCTGGCCGTCACGCTTCATCATGGTGTCCACGGCGTCCCGGGTGGTTCCGGCCACGTCGCTCACCACCAGGCGCTGCTGCCCGGTGAGGCGGTTGATGAGGGAAGACTTCCCCGCGTTGGGACGTCCCACCACCGCCACGTTGATGATCTCATCATCCTCTTTGGGGTAGGCCGCGGCTTCGGGGAAGGATGCCACCAGGTCGTCGAGGAAATCAGGCACTCCGTAGCCGTGCTCACCGGAGACCGGGTAGGGATGCTCGATGCCCAGGGAGTAGAAGTCGTAAAGGTTCTCCTCCTGCCTCTCCCCGTCGATCTTGTTGACCACATAAAACACCTTGGGATGGGACTCCCGCAGGATCGTGACCAGGTCGCGGTCGTAGGGAGAGATCCCCCCTTTTCCGTCCAGGACCATCACAACGGCATCGGCCTCGGCCACCGCCTGGGTCACCTGATCCCGAATGGCACCTGCAAAGGCGTCTTCGTCGTCAATAAGGTATCCGCCCGTGTCCACCACCAGAAAGGGGGCGTCGTTCCAGAGGGCTTCGCCGTAGTGGCGGTCCCGGGTGACACCGGGCATGTTATCCACGAGGGCCGTTCGGCTTCGTGTGATGCGGTTGAACAGGGTGGATTTGCCCACATTGGGGCGTCCAATGATGGCGACGATGGGTTTCATGGGTCTTGTCCGTATGGAATTAATCTGGGGGATACCGGCGTGATTGCCTGACATGAACATACAGGGTTGCATTGGACATGTCATCCTTTTCCAAAAAAGGACTGCCTCGCCTTACGTTTTCCCCACACAAAAAAGGGGCTGACTGGATTTTCAGTCAGCCCCTCGTGAAATCAAGTGGCGTCCCCAAGGGGATTTGAACCCCTGTCGCCGGCGTGAAAGGCCGGTGTCCTGGACCAGGCTAGACGATGGGGACATCGTGGTGGGTCGTACTGGGCTCGAACCAGTGACTCTCTGCTTAAAAGGCAGATACTCTACCAACTGAGTTAACGACCCACATAGTGTGGAACGGGCTTTAAGGCGAAATGGCGTCCCCAAGGGGATTTGAACCCCTGTCGCCGGCGTGAAAGGCCGGTGTCCTGGACCAGGCTAGACGATGGGGACACATGGGTGGGTCGTACTGGGCTCGAACCAGTGACTCTCTGCTTAAAAGGCAGATACTCTACCAACTGAGTTAACGACCCATGTTGCGCCTTAAATTAGGCTTTGAAATGCAGTGTGGCGTCCCCAAGGGGATTTGAACCCCTGTCGCCGGCGTGAAAGGCCGGTGTCCTGGACCAGGCTAGACGATGGGGACGCATGGTGGGTCGTACTGGGCTCGAACCAGTGACTCTCTGCTTAAAAGGCAGATACTCTACCAACTGAGTTAACGACCCGCTGCGTCTCAAAGACTCGAAGCTTATACTCAACTTGTGACGCCGGTGTCAAGCCGAAAGTCACAGAAAAATGACGATTCATGCAAAGACGGTGAACGGCGCCGCCCTAAACCGTCGCATTCAGACCAAAAAGCAGGCCACCCACCTTATTTCCGCCAGAACTCCGGCACAAGAAAAATGATGACCGTGTAGATTTCAAGGCGCCCGAGGAGCATGCACCAGATAAGAAGCCACTTTCCCCCCTGGGGAATCAGGGCAAAGTTCTCCGCAGGCCCCACCAGGCCGAATCCGGGTCCGATGTTGCCGATACAGGACCCCACGGCGGTGAAGGCGGTGACAAAATCGACCCCCATAGCCGCCAGAACCGCGGAACACAGGGCAAACAGGCCGATGTAGATGGCAATAAAGCCGATGATGCTACGCATGACATCCTCGGAGACCGCCTTGCCCCCCAGCTTGATGGTGGCCACCGCACGGGGGTGGATCAGCATGTAAAGCTCCCGGTAGCAGTACTTCAGGCAGAGCATCACCCTGACGATCTTCATGCCGCCCCCGGTGGAACCCGCAGACGCCCCGATGAACATGCACAGGAAAATCAGCACCTGGCTCAGGCCCGGCCAGAGCTCATAATCGGCGGTGGCATAGCCCGTGGTGGTGATGATGGAAACCACCTGAAACGACCCGTAGCGCAAGGCCTCGGGCAGGCTCTGGTACACGGTGCCGTAAATATCAAAGGTCACCACAGCCGAAAGACCCAGCACAATAAAAAGGAACCAGCGGCACTCGGAGTCCCGCCAGAAGATCAGGGTCCGGCCCCGCATCATCTGGTAGTGCAGGGAGAAGTTGATCCCCGCAAGGACCATAAAGACGATGATCACCCCATCGAGATAGGCGCTGTCAAAGCCCGCCACCGAGGCATTCCTCGTGGAAAAACCCCCTGTGGGCATGGTGGTGAAGGTATGGCAGAGGGCGTCATAGAGGTTCATGCCCCCGAAAAGAAGGAGCACCACCTCCACCACGGAGATCAGGGCGTACACCTTCCAGAGGATGGAGGCGGTCTCTGAAAGCCGGGGCTTCAATTTATCCGGCACGGGACTCGGCACCTCGGCCTTGTAGAGCTGCATGCCCCCTACCCCCAGAAACGGGAGAATGGCAAGGGAGAGGACGATGATCCCCATGCCGCCCAGCCACTGGATCAGGCTTCGCCAGAAGAGGAGCCCTTTGGGCACCGCCTCGATATTGGTCAGCACCGACGAGCCCGTGGTGGTGAACCCGGAGACCGACTCAAAGAAGGCGTCCACAAAATGGGGGAACGCCCCGCTGATATAAAAGGGAAGAGCCCCGTACAGCCCCACCACGGTCCAGCCCACGGCCACGATGGCCATGCCTTCGCGCTGGCTGATGTTATCGAAGCTGGTGTCCCGGCAGATCAGGACGGCGATGGCCCCCGAGATCGTGGTGAACACGGCAGAGATACTCAAGGCGGCAAGGTCCCCGCCCCCGTAAATGGCCGAACAGACCACGGGCAACAGCATGGAGAGTCCCAGAGCAAACAGCAGGAACCCCGTAATATACGTCACAACAGGCCAACGCATCAGAAGAACTCCAGCTTGACGGTGAGCATCTTTTCAATGCGGGGAACGGCTTCGCGCGTGGCAAAAATAATCACCCGGTCATCGGGCTTGATGACACTCTCCCCGGAGGGGATGATCACTTCGTCGTCGCGGATGATACAGATAAGGAGGGCACCCCGGGGAAAGGAGACCTTGCTGATGGGAGTGTCCACCAGCTCCGAGGTCTGAAGGGCCACGGCCTCGATGACCTCGGCCTGCTCGCCGTGGACGCTCATGGCCGAAAGCACCTTGCCCTTGCGGATGTGCTGCAAAATGGAGTTGATGGCCGAAAGCCGCGGGCTCACCACCTGCTCCACACCGATGCTGGCCATCAGGGGCATGTAGCTGAACCGGCTGATCTTGGTAATGGTGTTGTCGGCCCCGACGCTCCGGGCAAGGAGGGAAACCAGGATGTTGGTCTCCTCATCATCGGTGAGGGAGACCACAAAGTCCATGTCCTTGATGTTCTCCTCCATGAGCAGGCTCTGGTCGGAGCCGTCCCCGCAGAGGACCACGGCGCGGTTCATCCGCTCGGCAAGGTACCGGCAGCGTTCCGGGTTCCTCTCCACGATCTTGGTGTGGATGTTCTTGCTCTCCAGGAGATCGGCAAGGCGGGTCCCGATGAGCCCGCCCCCCACGATGAGGACCCGGTTCACGGGCTTCATGCGGCGGTTGAAAAATCGCAGGACTTCATTGAGTTTGGTGGCCTCGCTGATGAAATAGACAAGGTCCCCGGCCTGGAGAATGTCGTTGCCGTGGGGGACAATCAGCTGTCCCTTACGCACGATGGCGGCAATGAGGGGACGCACGCCCCCCAGCCGAGAGGAGAACTCGGAGAGGCGAAGACCGTCTAAAAGACTCCCCTCCTCCAGGCGCATGCCCACGATCTTGACGCGGCCGCCTTCGAACTCGCCCACATCCACGGCCCCGGGCACCCGCATCAGGCGGTAGATGGTTTTCACCACCTCGATCTCGGGGTTGATGATGGTGTCGATATGGGGAGCACTGGTCCTGAAATGCTCATGGTAGGCGTCGTAATCGCCGAGGCGGATACGGGCCAGTTTTTTTGTGGCCGGAGAGAGGATGTCACAGGTGAGGCAGGCCACCAGGTTCGTCTCATCGCTGTCGGTGACGGCCAGAAGGATATCGGCCTTTTTCACCCCGGCATCAATAAGGACCTCGGGGCTGCTGCCCGACCCCTTCACCACCTGCACGTCCAGATTTTCAGAGACCCGTTTCAGGGCCTCATCGCTGGTGTCCACCACCATGACATCTTTGTTTTCAAGGGAGAGGCGACTGGCGATGTGAAACCCCACCTCACCGGCCCCTACGATAACGATCTTCAAGCAGTATCTCCTGATCTCATTGGTTTTCGGCGTCTTCCCCCGTGCGCCTTCTGCCCCCCTCATTTCTGCCGTTAAACAGAATCAGCGCCCGGTAAGGCGCTGATGACAGCCACCAACAAAGACACCCGCAGGGCGGGTGGTCGGTTCCGGCTGGCCCGTAAATCGGCAGCACGTGCGGTATTCTCCATATCCTTCAGGAGGTTGCATGGGAAAACGCCTGCAATATATCGCTATGTCATAGCCGATTCCCAGGCCGAGGTCAAACGAATGACTGCCCTCCCCAAGGCAATCGTCCCTCTTTTTCGGCCGCCCGTTACCTTTCCCGGGCCGCCGCGTCTCCCATCTCCCGTCGGTGATTGCCCGGTCCATACGCCCTGCCGGTGCGTTCTGTTTTACATGGCCCCGGCAGGCTCGCCCGGGGCCATATCATACCGCGCAGTGGCCTGTTTACGACTCGCGACGGCGAATCACCTGGCCGTGGTTCCCGGGCAACCGCCTGCCGTCATGTATCACCACCTTTCCGTTGACAAGAACATGGACGATGCCGTCCGGGTACCTGTTGGGTTCGTGGAGGGTGGCACGGCAGGCGATGGTTTCAGGGGACATCACAGTGATGTCGGCCTTCAAGCCGGGATGGATGCGCCCGCGATCCGCCATGTTCATGCGATGGGCCGGAAGACTCGTGATCCGCCTTACCGCCTCTTCCCAGGAGAGCAGGCCCACCTGCTTCACGTAGCGATCGAAAAATTGCCCGACCCACCCGTAGACCGTGGGCGCGCCGGTATTCCCGGCCAGGGGCCCGTCCGGGGCCACGGTCTGGGCATCGGAGATAACCCCGCACAGCCCGTGGGCCAAAAGCTCCTGCTGCATGGTCTCATCAAAATTCCACCCGGCCCAGATCACCTGGGCCATCTCTTCCCCTGCGGCAAGGAGAAGGTCAAAGGCGGCGTCATGGGGATCGCACCCCATGGCCTCCCCGATCTCTGCCATGGTCTTGCCCACCAGCTCGGGGTGTTCGGGTGAAAAAAACAGGGTGATGAGATCCCAGCGCTTCTGCAGGACCAGTTGCCAGATGGGGTTGGGAGAGGCCTTCATCTTCGCCCGGGCCGTTGGGTCGGACAGATACTTCAAGGTGGCGTCAATGCCCCCCACATGGGCCCAGATGGGAAGCACCGAGGCCATTAGGGTCGGACCCCAGTTGTCGGGGATCAGGTCAAAGGCCACATCACCGCCCGTGGAATTCAACCGGTCGATCATGGCCAGGCTGTTAGCCACCGCATCATCCGGTGCGCCGAATTTGGGGCTTATGTGGGAGATCTGAAGGCGGACACCGGTGATGCGCGCCACGGAGAGGACCTCACTGAAGGCCATGTCGTAGTGCACGTCCCTGTTCCGGACATGGGCCGAAAGGATCCCGCCGCGAGCGGCAATCACCCTGGCCAGGGCCACCAGCTCCCGGGTATCGGCATGGATGCCCGGCTCGTACTCAAGCCCCAGGGAGAGGCCGCAAAACCCCTGCTGCATGCAGGCATCCAGGAGCTCGCACATGGCCTGGAGCTGCTCATCGGACGCCTGGCCCCTGCCCTCGGGAATCACGCACCGCCTGAGTGAGCCATGGCCGGCAAGGGCCGCCACATTCACGCCGACCCCTCCCCGCTTCAGCCGGTCCAGGTAATCGCCGGCGCTGCGCCAGTCCACCTCCACACCGGGCTGATAGCCAAGGATCCCTTTTAAGTCCTGCGCATTGGTACACGGGGCGCAGCTGTAGCCGCACTGCCCCACGACCTCGGTGGTGACCCCCTGATGAAGGGAGCTCTGGGCCCTGCCGTCCACCAGAAAGGTAAAATCCGAGTGGGTATGCAGATCGATAAATCCCGGGCAGACCATGTGGCCTTCGGCGTCTATGACAAGGGCGGCCTCTTCGCCCCCTGTCTGGCCGACACTGCAAATACGCTCGCCCTTGATCGCCACATCCGCTTTAAAGGAAGCCCCGCCCTCCCCGTCAACCACCACGCCGTTTTTTATGAGTACGTCTATCATTTGGTACACTCCGTTAGATCATCAGGTATCCCCGCAGGCCTCAAACGACCTCCGGGGGGAGAGGGACGGCTACTTGAAAAACATCTCGACAACACCCGTGGTCAGCCAGGGCATGGCACACAGGATGGTGATGGTAGCGATATAAGGAACAACAAAGGGGAGCACCCCCACGGACGACTCCTCCAGGGAGATCCCGGCAATACGCGAGGAGACAAAGAGGTTGACCCCGATGGGCGGGGTCAAAAACCCCACCTCACACGTCAACACCGTCAACACCCCGAAAAAGATGGGGTCAACCCCCATGCTTTTCACCACGGGCAGAAGCACGGCGGTGAAAATGACCACCTGGGGGATGGATTCCATCCACATGCCGGCCAGGATGTAAAGAAAGCTGATCATCATCAGCACGAGGAAGGGGTTGTCCGTAAACCCTGTAAAAAAGCCCTGCACGGCAAGGGGAATATCGTAGAAGGCCACCAGCTGGCCAAAGGCCTTGGTGGAGCCCAGGATCACCAGCACCGTGCCCACCATGGTCGTGGTGAACTTCAGGCTCTCGATGACGTTGCCCACCGTGAGTTTTTTGTAGACCGCGATGCCCACGAAGAGGCCGTAAAAGACCGCCACGGCCGAGGCCTCGGTGGGGGTAAAGATCCCGCTGTAGATCCCGCCTAAAATGATCAGCGGCGCGCCGATGGCCCACTTCCCCTCCCAGAGGGCCCGTAAAAGTGGGCGAAAGGAAAAATCATCGTCCACCTTCCCGCCGAACCCGCTCACTCTGCAGACCGTGGTGGAGGTCAGAATCAGGAAAAGGATCACCATAAACCCCGGCACCAGACCGGCCAGAAAAAGCTTGGGAACCGACTCTTCGGCGATGAGGGCGTAAATGATCAAGAGGTTGCTGGGGGGAATAATGCTCCCCAGGGCCCCGGAAGAGGCGGAGATCCCGGAGGCGAATTTTTTTGGGTAGCCCTCGTCCACCATGGCCGGAATGGTGATGGAACCGATGGCCGCCGTGGTGGCGGGCCCGGACCCTGTCAGGGAGGCAAAGAGCCCGCAGCTCACGATGGTCACAAGGGAGGTCCCGCCCCGAAGGGAACCGACCATCTTGCGGGCGATGTGGATGAGGTGCTCGGACATCCCCCCTTTTTCCATCAATTTGCCGGCCAGAACAAAAAGGGGAATGGTCATCAGGGGAAAGGATTCAAAGGCGTTGTAAGCGGTCTGGCTCAGCAGGGTAAAGGGGATATCGATAATGTGCAGGCCGATGACGGTGGCGACACCGGCCGCCCATGGAATGGGCACGCCGATGAGCATGCAGCCCACAAAGGCGATGGACATCCACAAAGGTCCGTTCATAATTCATACTCCTTAAAACATCATGCACGTGGGGGGTTGCGCGTGGTCTTTTTTTCATACCGCCCGAATCGCGATCACCGCACCGGCTCGTCACCGGGCAGGTCGCAGGTCAGCTCACAGGTACCGGTTCGAAGCCAGCGGTAGTAGAACTGAAGAATCCGAAAGGTCATCAACGCAAAACAAAAGGGCACAACCGCCTGGGGCCATCGCTGCTCAATGCCCAGGGAGGGGGAGATAAAATGGGTGTCCCAAAGGAGCCCCACGTAATCCACGCCGTGGACGACCATAAAGATATTAAACGCACACCAGACGGCATCGCCCGCAACAATGAGACCGACGGCGATTTTTCTGGGGAAAAGCTGGACCAGGTTCAAAATGCGGACATGGCTTTTTTCGGTAACAGCCAGGGCCGTGCCGAAGTAAACGGAAAACACCATGCCGTAAATGGCCAGCTCTTCCGCCCACGGGGCAGACTGATGAAAAACGTACCGCAGGATCACCTGAAGAAAGACGCAGCAGGACATCACCACAAGGGATATCACGCACAGGGTGCTTTCAAACTTCGTGTTGAACCAGCGCATCAGGGTTGACGGGGACATCAAACGCTCCTTACTCATGACACATAAGTCGGATTTTTTTTATGAGGGCTGCCCCGGGGGTTCAGGAGGTTCCCGGAGCAGCGGGTAACAGCAGATGGACGCCATCATTGCCCTGGTAAAGGGCTATGCGTCGTTTTTGCTGCCGGAGGACGCACGGATCTGATCCACCATCTCCCGGAACTCGGCAGACCGCTTGGAGAGGATCTCATCCTGGAGCTTGCGGGCCGCTTCGATGAAAGGCGTGCGGTCCGGACGGGTGATCTTCATTCCGTTTGCCTCAAGGTAGGAGCGGCACTCCTCGATCTTTTTGAGCATGTTGGCCCGGTGGAGCCTGCCGGCGTCACGCCCCGCCTTGATGACGGCATCGCGCTGGGCATCGGTCAGTTTCCCCAGGAACCGCTTGCTGCAGAACAAAGGAGAAAAGGAGGTGAAATGATCCAGGACGGTGAGGTTGTCGGCCAGGTCGAAGAACTTCTGGGAACGAATGACAAAGGTGCCGTTGTCGCCCCCTTCCACGGTGCCCGTCTGAAGGGCCGTGGACATTTCGGACCATGCCAGGGGCACGGGCTCGGCCCCGAAGGCCTGGAAGGTGCTGATCATGATCTTGTTTTTGGGGACCCTGAGCTTCAGGCCCTTCATGTCGTCCATGCTGCGGATGGGACGCTTGGTGTTGTACATGTCCCGGGGCTCCACGGCATTGTAGGAGAGAAGGTAAACGCCGGTCTTGGCGTAGAGCTGATCCCTGAACCGATCCCCGATGGGCCCTTCAAGAACCTCGGAGGCGTGTTCGAGGCTGTTAAAAATATAGGGCAGGACGAACACGTCCATGAGGGGGTAATGGGGAGAGACGTTGTTCATGGTGATAATAAACCCGTCCACGATGCCGATCTGAAGGGATTTGAAGCCGTCTTCCTCGCCCCCGATCTGACCGCAGCAGCGGCGCTTGACCACCACCTCCCCCTGGGTGTACTCATCCACCAGACCAGAAAAAATGGTAACCAGTTCGCCGTAAGCGCTGTCATCGGCTGTCTGCCACCCCAGGTTCATCACCACCTTTGCTGAGACCGGAGCACTGAACGCCGCCATCAAAAACAGCATCGCCACACATAAAGCCACTCTCTTCATCGCATTTCCTCCTACAAAGTCTGCCAACATCATGTTTACATCACTGTTTGTCGGTGTGATCGCCCGACGCCCCGGCCCGAAAAATTCATGGCACCGGAGCTACCGGGCATCAATGTTTGTCTCTGTGGGTTGAGCACGAACCATGCCACAAAACAGATGCGGCCTTTCAGCGCATCGGCATGCCACGGCAAGCCATACCACATCGGGTGCAGACACATCGCCAGACCACCCACATTTAGGGCCACAAAGGGTAAACAAAGAACAGCAGAGATGGGATAATACAGGCATGGTGAGGAGATGTGGCCCAGGCGGAAGGTACGGGTGTCCCGTTTTCTGGATCTAAAAAACGGGACACCCCGTCGTGCATGTCTTGGTTTTTGGACGCCGCCCCGGGGCGGGGGCCACGCGCCCGATCCCAGGCATCAGGAGCCGATCAGGCCGTGGCGCTTGAGCTTTGCGTAGATGGTGGATCGCTTGGTTTTCAGCACCCCTTCAAGGCCGTCCGGCCCGGCCACCTTGCCGCCGGTAAGGGCCAGCACATGGGCCAGGTACCTCGCCTCCAGCTCTTTCAGGGTGGGCAACCCGTCAAAAAGATCGGCACCGGCCCCTGCCACACGGTCAGCGGACGCGACCACGGCCGCATCGTGGGCCACGGGAAACAGCTCAAGCCGGTTCCCGGAGGAGAGAATCACCGCCCGTTCCATGATGCCTTTGAGTTCACGGATATTGCCCTGCCAGGGCCTGGACTGAAGGTCGGCAATCTGCCCGGGGGTAAGACTCAACACCGTTTTCCCGTAGCGCCTGGCAAAATGAGTCAGAAACATCTGGGCCAGATAGACAATATCCTCGGCCCGATCCCTTAAAGGCGGAATGGTAAAGGGAAGGACGAAAAGGCGATAAAAAAGGTCTTCACGGAACGTCCCGTCGATGACGTCCTGTTTCAAATCCCGGTTTGTGGCGGCAATCAACCGGAAGTCGGAGAGGAGTTCTTTGGTGCCGCCCACCCGGGTGAACTTGTGGTTCTGCAGCACGCGCAAGAGCTTCACCTGCAGCGAAAGCGAGATCTCACCCACCTCATCTATAAAAAGGGTCCCCTGATTGGCCAGCTCAAAAAAGCCCACCTTTTGCGAGGTGGCACCGGTAAAGGCCCCTTTTTCATGGCCAAAGAGTTCACTTTCGATGAGAGATTCGGCCATGCTCGCCGGGTGAACCGGGATAAAAGGCCCCTTTCGCCCGCTCTCCGTATGGATGTGCCGGGCAAAGAGCTCTTTGCCGACCCCGGTCTCCCCCAGGATCAACATGGTGGCATCGGTGCGGGCGGCCTGGGCCGCTTTTTTAAGCAGTGGCGCCATGGAGACCCCGTAAAAGGGTTCATGGGAGGTGTCCCCGGGCATGGGATAGTATTGAGGCTGCTGGCGTGAGGCCTCCAGAATCACGGCAGAGCGCACTTCCGATGAGATCAGCAGGGCCAGGTTCTCATCCATGTCCTCCATGGCCCGCCCCAGGAGCCCGGAGGTCTCCTGGCTTTCGGCGTACAACACCCAGGTGGATTTTTCCCGGGTGTTGATGGGAATGGCAACGGCAGCAAAGGACTCCAGGTTCACCCTGGCCACCTCCTGCCTCTGAATGGCCTGGGAAGCCAGGGGCAGAAGCGAAGTACACACCCCTTGTTCCAGCTCCTCCCGGGAGATATTGCACCCGGCGACGCTTTCAACCTCCCCGCCTTCGAAGCCCTGGAGGAGTATCACCCGTTCGGCCTGGAACTCTTCCTGAATGGTGGTAACAAGCTGGCGATAAAAGATCGACGGGTCCTTATGGGAGGTGAGTTTCTTAAAACGTCGTGTGCACCGCTGTGTCAGACTTCCCGAACCGGGCTGCCCGGCTTGGTTTTTTACCTCGGGCCAGGCAATCTCCTCCAGAAACAAACGGGGCCTCTCCTTGCCCCCCTCTTTTTCAAAGGCCTCCAGACGATCAAGGAGCTGCCGGGTCTGGGGAATGCGTATCACCCCGCCCGCCTCCTGAAACACCTCCATGCTCTCTGTGAGAAGCTGGCGGACCACCGGCAGGGGTTTTCCGGCGTCATAGGCCAAAAGGGCCTTTTGCCTGAGGGCTGCCCCCCGCATCATCTTGTCTCCGCCGTTCAAGTTCTTGCGGGTCTCTGCCTCCACATCCACGGCAGGGATCGGGGGATACCCCCGCCTGAAAAAATCGACACAGAGCTCATAGCTTCGCGACCGGCCGAACAGGGTCTGCTCAAACTCACAGGAGGAGAAGAATTCATAATACGCCCGCAAGGCCTCGAAGGCCTTCTCCATCTCACCGTACCGGCTGTGGGTACAGGCCGTTACGTGGAGATAAAAAAGATAGGCCATCTCGTGGAGTTCCGGATTCAGGAGACTCCTGGCCCGACTCAGATACCTCTCCACCTGCCCCCGGTCACACCCTGCATCCCCCAGCACCATGGTGAGCTGAAGGCACCACCACCCTTCGGTAAGCTCATTCCCCTTGAGGTGGGCCGTGCGGCACGCCGATTTGGCAATGCCGATGGCCAGGTGAAATTTCCCCAGAAAATGGGCCGCAGACGAGGGATAAATACCGGACAGGTCTTTGTAGTAACGCACATTCCAGACATAGGAAGCCGGATCCACCTCGTTGTAGTAGCGCAGTGTTTTCTTCATGTCCCCCTGATTGAAGTGCAGGGAGGAGAGAAACATGGCGGCGATACACAGGATGTCGTTGTCCCCGAGCTCGTCGATGGCCTCCTGGCTCTCCATGAGAGAGGGCAAGGCCTGAAGGGAGGAACGGCCGGTAAAGTGATCCAGCAGAACCTCACTGAGCTTCAAGATAATACGCTTGCGCATATCACCGATGCGGATGGCGATTTCATTGGCAAAGAAATAGAGACGGATGGAAAGAGACAAGTTCCGGGCAAGGTAAAGACTGAGCCCCAAAATGGCAATGACAAGCTCTAAAAAACGGGAGAGCTCCTCACGGGATTTTTCCAGGGAGGGCTCTTCGTCGCAGAAGGCCAGCATCTGCTCCAGGGTCTCCGTCAGGAGGGCCTGGAGCCCGGCGGTGACCGAGACCTCAAGCTGGGTGGAGATATCGGCCACCAAAGCCTCAAAAACCGCAATCTCATCGGGGGCGCGAAGCCGATCTATCTCCGAGACAAGCCCCCCGCGATAAGCCCGTGACTCAAGGCTCGGAAGGTTTGCCCGGATCAGGGCGCGGTCAAGCCCTCCCTGGGCAAGCTGCCAGCGAGTCCCCCCATGGGAACAGGCGAGACCGGCCCCATGGAGCCCCTTAAGAGCCAGGGACGTTTCCCGGATGGTGCTGCCGGTCCACTCGGCAAGGGTGGACTCCTGGATATGCCCCCTTACAAACGCAAGCACATTCAGTGCGACTACCTGGTCTTCCGTCAACGCCTTTAAACGATCCACAACACCCCTCGTCTCATCTGATTATCCAACCACAGCAACCACGGAAAAACAAAACGATAGGGCAGTTCAGGGCCAGTCGTCAATAGCGGACACCCGGCCCCGAAAGGCTGCGGCAGGCCGGACAAAAACAGAATTACGCGCAGCAAGGGCCGCCGGGCCGGTTTCCCCCCCGGGCCCCTTCAAAAATGGCACCCCGCAAAAAAAAGATCGCCCCGACTCAACGGCCCCGGTTCGCGGCATAAGGACATTGATCCGGGTCGTATTACTTGAAGCACAGCAACTAAACAGACACACACGGCCATCCCCATTGTTTATTTGTAATGGCTTTTACGCACAAGCTGTTGTATTATCAATTTCAGTACGTTGTTCACAAAACATCTCAACAGAAACGCATTCTGACATCGTTCCCGCCTCCCACTGACCAGAGACGTCATAAACTGCCCCCGGCCTCCCGAACATACCTGACCACCCGTTGAACCCAACCAACACCGGCGCCACGCCCGACACCTTTATAGTTATGAAGGGAGGAAACCATGCCATCCACCCATCCCCTGCACAGCACCCCTGAAAGCCCTTCGCCCCTTGGGCGGAAGGAGCTCATCCGGATGTACGACGACGCCATGGGGCACCTCGCCCATGCCCGCGGCAGCGGGCCCGGCGAGCAAAAGAAAAGCATCTCCACCGTGGTCAAGATCCTGAACCACCTGAAAGAGGCCGGTGAAAAGGCCCCGCCCCACGGGGAGGACGACACCGACCTCTCGGCCCTGTACGCATATATGATTGATCGCCTTTCCATCAGCCACTCCGGCCTCGGCATCGACCCCGTCAACGAGGTAAACTGGCTGATCCGGAACCTGAAAGAGCTATCCGCCCCCGCCCAAAAGCCGGAGCGGCCCGCGGATATCCCGCAGTCATAAACCATCCCCCCGGGCGCCCCGCAGAGAGCATTCATGCGGGGCGCCACCCCGCAAGAACCCCTTGTATTTTCAACGCCTCGCCGACATCACCCCGCCTCACCTCGTCATTTTTCAATCATTCATCGCGATTTTTATTTAAAGAAACCGGCAAAGCCTCCGATAAGTACTTTATATCGAGGGTTCACCCGGCGTTATGCCACTTTTGGAAAAAGGATTTTCCGAACACCTTAGGCGCACCCGACATCGATACAGACAATTTGAGTTTACGGCACGGATGCCGACCATTGAAAGTTTATTTCACGGAGGAAATCACATGGCACTTTCAATCAACACGAACGTCACCTCTCTCAACGCACAGCGTAACCTGGGCAACACCGCTTCAGGCCTCAACAAATCTCTCCAGCGCCTCTCTTCCGGCCTGAGGATCAACTCAGCCAAAGACGACGCCGCCGGCCTTGCCATCACCGACCGAATGACTTCACAGATCCGCGGTCTGAACCAGGCTGTTCGAAACTCCAACGACGGTATCTCCCTTGCCCAGACGGCTGAAGGTGCCCTCCAGGAGACCACCAACGGCCTTCAGAGGATCCGTGAACTGTCCGTCCAGGCAGCCAACGACACCAACACCGCTGAAGACCGGGCCTCCATCCAGCTCGAAATCGACCAGCTGGTCTCCGAGATCGACCGAATCGCCGAAGCCACCACCTTCAACAACAAAAACATCCTCGACGGCAGCTCCGGCACCTTCAAGTTCCAGGTAGGCGCCAACGCCAACGAGACCATCGGGGTGGACCTTGTTAACGTCAAGGCCAACGCCCTGGGCCAGCAGCCCGGCATCGTCCAGTCCACCGCCTCCCGCGTCTCCCTGGCCAACGACGCCGCCGACGCCGGCAGCATCGGTATCCAGGAAGGGGCCGCAGGCAGCACCGTCACCGCAGGCGACGTCAGCGTCCAGGTGGACGGCGCATCCTCCGTGGATATCGCCCAGGCCAAGTACGGCGGGGATATCACCTCGGCGGCCACCGCCGACCTCAAGGACACCAACTCCGCCAGCTACGGCGGGGGTAGCGCCAAAGACATCGCCGCACGGATCAACTCCATCCGTGATATGAACGAGGAAGATCCCGGCGAAGGCATGGAAGGCACCAGCCTCCAGGGCGTTTACGCCAAGGCCTCCACCAGCTTCAAAGCCTCGGACATGGACGCCGCAGACTACTCCGGCTCCAGCGTGGCAGGGGACGGCCCCAGCAACGTCGGTGTCGGCCGCATCGGCAACAGCGACCTGATGATCAACGGTGTGGGCGTGGGCCCTGCCGAATTCAAAGAGAACGACTCCGACGGCAGCCTCACCAACGCCATCAACGCCAAGAGCCACCTCACCGGGGTTACGGCCAGTGTCGATGATGACGGCGAGCTGACCCTTGCAGCCGACGACGGTCGCGACATCGTCCTGAGCACCACCAACGCGGAAGTCACCAACCTCGTGTTCGGCGGCGGCGTGAAATCCACCGCCTTTGACTCGAACTTCAACGACGTGCGTGTCACGGGTTCTGTCTCCCTGACTGCCGGGGACACCCTCTCCCTGTCCGGCCTCAACGCCACGGACGCCGGCTTTGCAACCCTTACCGAGGACAACGTCCAGGCCAAGGGGTCCATCTCCAACGCCGATGTCTCAACCATGGAGGCCGCCAACGAAACCATCAAGTCGGTGGACAGCGCCATCCGACAGGTGGATGACATGCGGGCCAACCTGGGTGCGGTTCAGAACCGTTTTGAATCCACCATCCAGAACCTCTCCAACGTTTCTGAGAACTTGAGCGCGTCACGGTCCCGTATCCTTGATACGGACTTCGCCTCCGAGACTGCCAACATGACCAAACTGCAGGTCATGCAGCAGGCCGGTACCGCCATGCTTGCCCAGGCGAACCAGCTGCCGCAGTCTGTTCTCAGCCTGATCGGTTAGAAACGGGGCCTCGGCACCCGCTAAAAGAGAAGGTTTGCCTTTATCCGGTTATTCGGGATAAAACGAGTGCACAGGTAACAACATGTGCCGGAAAAGGCCCCAGGTGATACCCTCACCGGGGCCTTTTCCCGGCGCCTTTGAATATCCCGTGCACCGGGAAAACGTTCGCAAAGGCATCGACGGTCACGGTCAGACCGGCCGCACGGCAGGTGCCAAAGGAGCAGGATCATGGGAGTGTCGGTTGGCGGCATCGTTTCGGGCATCGATCTCGACGGCATTGTCGATCAGATAACCGAAGTGGAAAAGAGACCCGTCAAAGGGTTGGAAGCGAAGAAAGAGGATTTCAAAGTCCTTATCTCCGCCTACGCCAACCTGTCGAAGGAGCTCTCCGGCCTCAGCAACGCTGCACGCTCTCTTCGCTACCCCAGCGCCTTTACCGCACGTACGGCCACCTCACCAGACCCGGAACATTACACGGTTTCCGCCGGCTCGTTTGCAAGGGCGGGAAGCTACTCCCTGGAGATCCACCAGCTGGCCGCAGGCCAGAAAATGGCCGCAGGCCCCTTCACGGAGGATGCGCATCCCGGGGGCGGCACCCTGACCCTTCAGGTGGGCGACGGTGACCCCATGGAGATCACCTCCGGGGCCAACTTCACCCTCCATGACCTGGCCAACGCCATCAACGCGGAAAAAGGGGATGTCACAGCCGGGGTGATTTTTGACGGCACCCACCAGTTCCTGACCCTTGCCACCAACGAAACCGGAGCGGCCAGCACCATTGAGGTGTCCGTCTCCAACGACGAGGACGGCGATGATTCGGACAACGAAGGGCTTTCAGCCCTGGTGGCACCGGGAGGCGAAGAAGGCGAGGAGAGCACAACCGCGTTTTCCGTCACCCAGGAAGCCCGGGACGCAATCATCACCGTGGACGGAGTTGCAGGGATCCACCGCCCCACCAACACCATCACCGATGTGGTCAAGGATGTGACCCTGAATCTTTCCGGCACGGCCCCTGCCACCACCTTTTCCGTGGCGCTGGACCAGGGGGCCATCTCCGAAAAGCTCGATACCTTTGTGGAAAAATACAACAACGTCCTCACCTTCTTTTTCAACAGCCAGAAGTACAACGGCGAAGGAGAAGAACAGGGCACCCTCTTCGGCGACCAGACCGCCAACCGCATCAACGGTTCCCTCACCCGCGCCACAGCGGGTACGGTGGCCGGAAACGACAGCTTCCGCTATCTTTCCGACATCGGGGTGACCATGCGGCGTGTCACGGACAAAGAAGACCCCGAATACGGCAAGCCTTATCTGGAACTGAATCAGGAAGCCCTTTCCCGGGCCGTTTCCGAGAGTCCCGACGACCTGAAGCGTTTTTTTACCAGCATAGACGAAGGCGAAGAGGGATTTGCGGTTCGTATGTGCGGCCTCATCGAAGGGTTCAACGACCCCACCGGCGGCATCCTCGCCTCCGGAAGCAAAGGGCTCAAGAGCAAGATCGGAAGCATCGACAAACAGATCACCCGAATCGACGACAAGGCGGAACGATCCGAGGAGAGGCTCCGGAAAAAGTTCAACTCCCTTGAGAGCCTGCTGGCCCAGTACAAAGTCACAAGCGATCACCTCGCCTCCCAGTTGAAGGCTCTGCCCGGGGTATCCAAGCAGTAGATCCGGAATCGGAAGAAAGCCCTCCCGTTTCCGCCACAGTTGAAGGAGTTTACACCCATGACACCCATGACTTACAGTGCATATGCCGCATCGGCAGCTCGCGAGGACCTTCCCCAGGATCGCATTCTCGTCATGCTCTACGAAGGGGCCATCAAATTCATCCACCTCGCCGTTCGGGGCATCGATGAAAAACGCCCGGCACTCAAGGGGGAGTACATATCCAAAGTCCTGGCCATCCTCACCGAACTCAGCGCAGCACTGGACATGGAGCGCGGAGGAGAGATCGCCGAAAACCTGGCTGCCCTGTACGACTACATGGTCCGGCGCCTCACCGAAGCCAACATCAAAAACGACACGGCCGCCCTGCGTGAAGTGGAGACCCTGATCGTAAGCCTGAAAGAGGGCTTTGCCGAGGCCTCGCGTATTCGAAGGCAGTCGTCGGTACGCCAGCCTGAAAAGCCCAGGGAGAGCTGCGGTGTCTGTGTCGCCATCTGAGACCCCGGCCCATGTCATGGCGAGCATGGAGGCCCTCATGGACCGGGTGGAGGAGACCCTGACCTCCGCCGAGCCCGAGGCCCTGTCCACCCTTGCCAGGCATCAGGCCGACCTGATGAACACGCTCAGAACACTGCCCGTGGACCAGGGGCATGCCGAGGCCCTGTCCCGCATTCTGGAACGAAGCCGGAATCTTGCCCTGCGTATCGAAGGGGAGATGGAGGCCATCCGATCCCAGCTCACCGCCTCGGCAAACAAAAAACGGATAAGGGGGGCCTACGCGTCCCCTTATTGACCGACGGCACCCCGCCCGGCGTGGTACCGTCACAACCCCTTTAGATTAAACCAGGCCTCGAAAGGGACGTTCACTGCCCTTACCCCGGCGCCGTATCCCTTTGGGGGCCCATGGATAAAGAGAGATCACCATGATGCAAACCGTATCGCAAGTCCAACCCCAGATGCCCCAACGGCGAGACGATGTCTCCCAGGCGGAACCCGTCCGCCCCGCCCCCGGGTCCGAGGCCACCTCGGACAACAAAGCCAGCACCGAAGAGCGGCAGGAAAAAGTGCGCGCCGACCGGGAGGACCGGCTTCGAGAAAAGCAGCTCTCCCAGGAGACCCTCGACGAGATATCCCGAGACTTAGACACCCTTCATGCCGTGGGCCTGAACTTCACGCGGCACGACGAAACCGGGCGCACCATGGTCCGGATCACGAACCGGGACACCGAGGAAGTCATCCGTGAAATTCCGGCCAAGAAGGTCCTGGACCTTGCGGCCAAAATCGAAGAGATGGTCGGCATTATCTTCGACGAAAAAGTGTAACGGTCAGCCTCTCCCCCCCCTGTATCCCGTCCGTAACATCTTCTTTTGAAACCGGTCTTTCCGGCACGGGTGAACTGTACCCTTTTTTTGCCGGCCCTCTTATCCCCTGCCCCTGGCTCCCTGGAGGCCTCCGGTGTTCCCCAGGCTTTCACTTTTTTTCGGTAAAACCTCCCCTCCCCTCCCCTTGAATTCGCTGTTATCTCACCGATATATAACTCCATCCCCATATCCCAAACGCACTGTTACCCCCTAAGAACATTGATGAATTAATTTGCTTTTCATATTTATTTTTGCTAATTTTTATAACTTATCTTCGGTATGATTCTAGAATAACAAGTCATTTCATACCGAAGGCATACCTGACTTTACACGGCACACGAACCATTTTTTGATGAAGAACACGGAAAACCAGCGCACGGGATCCTCGGCGCCTTTTCCAAACCGGGAATGCAAGACGACACTCCGGCGGTCTCCCTCCCCGGGGGACCGGCGCAACCGAGTGAACGCTCTGGCCTGGTCTTTTACAACACACTAATTTTCTGGAGGCATGAATGAGACGAATACTGGCACTGACAACCGTCCTGCTCGTGGGCGCCGCCCTTATGATGTCGGGATGTTCAAAACAGGAAGAGGTCGACGAAACCCAAAAAGGCACGATTCACCTTGCCATGGACGCAGACCCGGTCTCTCTGGACCCCCATATTCAGCTCTCAGGCGGCATGCTGGCCTACTCCCATGTGACCTTCGACCCCCTTGTCCGCTGGACCCGCGAGATGTCCATCGAAGGCCGACTGGCTGAAAAATGGGAACGCCTGGATCCCCTCACCGTTCGCTTCTGGCTGAGAAAAGACGTCACCTTCCACAGCGGCAACCCCTTCACCGCCAAAGACGTGGTCTGGACCTTTAAACGTCTTCAGAAAAGCATCGACTACAAAGGCCTCTTCGAGCCCTTTGACAGCATCAACATCATCGACGAGCACACCATCGACATCGTCACCAAGCGTCCCTACCCCCTGCTCCTCAACATGGCCACCTACATCTTCCCCATGGACAGCGTCTTCTACACCGGCACCGATGAAAACGGCCAGCCCAAGGACGCCCAGGTCAAAAGCGGCCCCTCCTTTGCCCTCAACAACGAATCCGGCACCGGCCCTTACCGCGTGATCTCCCGGGAACACGGCGTAAAGACCGTCTACGAGCGCTATGCCGATTACTGGGACAAAGCCTCCCCCGGCAACGTCCAGAAGATCGTGCTCACCCCCATCAAAAACACCGCCACCCGCGTGGCTTCGCTGCTCTCCGGGGACACCGACTTCATCTACCCCGTCTCCCCCCAGGACTTCAACCAGATTGAAAGCAACGAAAAAACCAAGCTCGTCACCATGGGCGGCACCCGCATCATCACCCTTCAGCTCAACCAGACCCGACGTCCCGAATTCAAGGATGTGCGCGTCCGACAGGCCATCGTTCACGCCATCAACAACGACGGCATCGTCAAGAACATCATGAAGGGTTTCGCCACCACCGCCGGCCAGCAGAGCCCCAAAGGCTACCTGGGCTACAAAGAAAACCTCGTGCCCCGCTACGACCTGGAAAAAGCCAAGGCCCTCATGAAAGAGGCAGGCTACGAAAACGGGTTCGAGTGTTCCATGATCTCCCCCAACAACCGCTACGTCAACGACGCCAAGATCGCCGAAGCAGCAGCCAACATGCTGGCCAAGATCAACATCAAGGTGACCTTGCAGACCATGCCCAAGGCCCAGTACTGGGATGAATTCGACGCCAAGGTGGCCGACATCCAGCTCATCGGATGGCACGCGGATACCGAAGACTCCGGCAACTTCACCGAGTACCTCACCATGTGCATCAACACCGAGACCGGCTACGGCCAGTACAACAGCGGGACTTACTGCAACCCGAGGGTCGATGAGCTGACCCTGGCAGCCCAGTCTGAGACCGACACGGCCAAGCGTACCGCCATGCTCCAGGAAATCGAGCAGATCCTCTACGACGAGGCGGCCTTTGTGCCCCTGCACTGGCAGAACCTGGCATGGGCCTCGGTGAAGAACCTGGACATCGAGCCCATCGTCAACACCATGAACTTCCCCTACCTGGGCGATCTCGTGATCAAGTAAGGCGTAAAAGCATAGACATCCCTGGCCGGTTCCACCGACATCAACCGGTTGAGCCGGCCATTTATTTTGGCGGATTCGTTTGCATTTCACCGACCACATATGCTTGAATACGAGCGTTTCGATTACCGGCGAGGGAACATGTTCCCTGCCAGCTGTACCCGCTACCTGCCGGTGTCCCTCTCGGACACCGGCAGGCAGCGGGTAGAACGCCCCCGGGAATCGTGACGGGCAGTACAAGGGCCCTCCGGCCTGTGCCGCCCCGACACGTCATCCCATGCACCGTGACAATAAGGACGCGACCATACCCATGTTTGCATTTACCGTAAAACGCATCTTCCAGGCACTGTTCGTCATGCTGATCATCAGCTTGCTGGGCTTCTCCATCAAACACCAGTTCGGCGACCCCGTTCGGGACATGGTGGGGGTCCGGGTGTCGGTCCAGGAGCGCGAGCAGCTCCGGGACCAGATGGGACTGAACGACCCCTTCCTGACCCAGTACGGGCGGTTTCTCAAAAACGCCGCCCATGGCGACCTGGGCACCAGCTTCATCCACAAGAAACAGGCCTTGCACGTGATCCTGGCCAAGGCACCGGCCACCATCGAGCTGGTCTTTGCAGCCAGCCTCATCGTCATCCTCATTTCCGTGCCTGCAGGCATCTTCGCCGCCATCAACCCCCGCCACTGGTTTTCGCGCCTCACCATGGGGGGCAGCATCGTGGGGGTCTCCATCCCGGTCTTTCTCACCGCCATTCTCATGATCTACCTCTTTGCCGTCACCCTGGAGTGGTTCCCCTCCTACGGCAGGGGCGAAACGGTCAACCTGTGGGGATGGCAGACGGGCCTTCTCACCGTGGACGGGCTGAGACACCTCATCATGCCCGCCATCGCCCTTTCGTCCATCATGCTGCCCCTTTTTATCCGGCTCATCCGCTCGGAGATGATGGAGGTCCTGGAGACCGAATACATCCGCTTTGCCTACGCAAAAGGGCTCAAGAAGCAGCGCATCTGGTTCGTGCACGCCTTCAAGAACACCCTGCTCCCCGTCATCACCGTGGGCGGCGTCCAGCTGGGCATCATGCTCGCCTACACCATCCTCACTGAAACCGTCTTTCAGTGGACCGGCATGGGCTTTATGTTCCTTGAAGCGGTTCAGCGCTCCGACACCACCCTTCTGGTGGCCTACATCATCTTTGTGGGCGCTCTCTTTGTCGTCGTCAATACCATGGTGGATATCATCTATGGTCTCGTCAATCCCACCATCCGGGTATCGGGGAGAAAATGAAACAGTCACTTAGAAATTTCAAAGATTCGTACTTTTTTTATAGTTTCAAGCGGGACAAAATCGCTGTGGTCAGCTTCGCCATTTTGCTGGTGCTCATGATCGTCAGCTTCTCTGCCCCCCTTCTCGCCCCGTACAACCCGTACGACTCCGAAACCATCGACATCTTGAACTCGGAGCTTCCCCCGGCCTGGATGGACGGCGGCTCCAGCACCTTCCTCCTGGGCACGGATCAGCAGGGACGAGACCTGTTGTCCACCATGATGTACGGCATGCGCCTTTCGGTCCTCATCGGATTGGGGGCCGTGGTGCTCCAGGCGTTTCTCGGGATCACCGTGGGGCTCTTTGCGGGCTACTTAGGCGGCCGGCTGGACAACTTTCTCATGCGCATGGCCGACATCCAGCTCTCCTTTGCCACCATGATGGTGGCCATCCTCATCAGCGCCATCTTCCAGACGGTGTTCGGTGAGAGCCGCTACAATGACCTGGCCGTCCCCTTGCTGGTGGTGATCATCGGCATCGCCGAATGGCCCCAGTACGCCCGGACGGTCCGGGCCTCGGTCCTGGGGGAAAAGGGCAAGGAGTACGTGGAAGCCGCACGGGTGGTGGGCCTTTCCCGCATGCGCATCATGTTCCGCCACATCCTGCCCAACACCATGAGCTCGGTGCTGGTCATCTCCACGGTCCAGGTGGCAAACGCCATCATGAGCGAGGCGGCCCTCTCCTTTCTCGGCCTCGGCATGCCCGTGAACCGGCCCTCCCTGGGATCCCTTATCAACGCCGGATTTGAATACATCTTCAGCGGCGTCTGGTGGATCACCCTCTTTCCCGGCCTCTTTCTCGTGGTCCTCGTCCTTGTCATCAACCTTCTCGGGGACTGGCTCAGGGATGTGCTCAACCCCAAGCTCTACAAAGGATAAAGGTGACAACCGATCATGGAACCTATACTCGACATACAAAACCTTGACGTCAAATTCGCCCTTCGAACCGGAGAGGTCACCGCCATCGACAACCTCTCCCTCTCCCTGACCAAGGGAGAACGCCTGGGGATCGTGGGAGAAAGCGGTGCCGGCAAATCGGTCATGGGCTTTTCCATCATCAAGCTGATCCGCAAACCGGGCTTCATCGCCAACGGCTCCATCCGGTTCCGCGGCACGGAGATCTCCGGTTACTCCGAAGAGGAGATGCGCAGCATCCGCGGAAACCGCATCAGCATGATCTTCCAGGACCCCATGATGGCCCTGAACCCGGTCCTGACCATCGGCACCCAGATGACCGAGGCCATCCACGCTCACATGGATGTCACCAAGGAAGAGGCCGAGCGCATCGCCCTTGAAAAGCTGGCCCGTGTGCACATCCCGTCCCCTGAGAAGCGCCTGGCCCAGTACCCCCACGAGTTCTCCGGGGGCATGCGCCAGCGGATCATCATCGCCATCAGCCTCCTCACCGATCCGGACCTCATCATCGCCGATGAGCCCACCACCGCCCTGGACGTGACCATCCAGGCGGAGATCATGGACCTGCTCATCGAGCTGTGCGAATCCGACGGCATGAGCCTGATCCTTATCACCCACGACCTGGGCGTGGTGGCCGAAGTCACCGACCGCATCGCGGTGATGTACGCGGGCCGGGTCATTGAGAGCGGCCCCACACAAGCCATCATCAACACCCCGCAACATCCCTACACCCAGGGGCTCATCAAGGCCCTGCCGGAGAGCCGCACACCGGGCGAGCCCCTCTACCAGATCCCGGGGATGATGCCCACCCTCACCGACATACCCGGCGGCTGCGCCTTCAACCCCCGCTGCCCCATGAAGGGAGAGATCTGCATGACAACACGGCCCGAGCCGGCCTTTGCGGATGAAAAAACAGGCCACATGGCCGCATGCCATTTAGTCTCGGGAGACCTTGCATCATGAGCACAGAATCCACCAAGCGCATCCTCACACTGAATAACGTCGTCAAGCACTTCGACATCTCCGGAGGTTTTCTGGAGAAACTGAGCCTTAAAGGCGGAAAACTCAGCCTCCACAGCACAGTGGTCCAGGCGGTCAACGGCATCAGCCTGGATATTCTGGAAGGGGAGACCTTAAGCGTGGTCGGGGAGAGCGGGTGCGGGAAATCGACCCTGGCCCGATGCGTCATCGGCATCCACACCCCCGACAGCGGGGAGGTTCGCTTTCGAGGCAACCGCATCGACAACCTCACCCCCAAGGCCATGATGCCCTACCGGGCCAAAATGCAGATGGTCTTCCAGGACCCCTACTCCTCTTTGAACCCCCGCCTGACCGTTCAAAAAACCCTGGAGGAGCCCTTGAGGTTCCACAACCCGGGCATAAAAAACGGAGAGGTGAAGGACCGCATTGCCGAGGTCATGGAGCAGGTGGGAGTCGATCCCATGTGGGCCCAGCGCTACCCCCATGAATTTTCCGGGGGCCAGCGCCAGCGCGTGAGCATTGCCAGGGCTCTTGTGGTGGATCCGGCCTTTATCGTAGCCGATGAGCCCATCAGCGCCCTGGACGTCTCGGTGCAGGCCCAGATCCTCAACCTCCTCATGGAAACACAGGAAAAACGGGGCCTCTCCTACATGTTCATCTCCCACGACCTCTCCGTGGTGCGCCACATCAGCAGCCGGGTGGCCGTGATGTACCTGGGAAGCCTCTGTGAACTTGCCGACGCGGAAACCCTCTACGCCGAACCGCGGCACCCTTACACCAAGGCCCTGTTGAGCGCCATCCCGAAGCTAAACGGAGAAAAAAGCCACATCAGCCTCAAAGGGGAGGTCCCCTCCCCCATCAACCTGCCCACGGGATGTGTCTTCCACGGCAGGTGCCCCCACGCCGACACGCGATGTGTCCAGGAAATTCCCGAGGCCAAGCCTTGCGGTACAGGCCTTGTGGCCTGCCACAGGGTGGAAGAGGGCGTCCTGTAAGGGACGGCACAAAAAAAACGGGCAAAGGCGAGGCCCCCGTCGGCAAGGTGAGCCACCTTGCAGGCGGGTTGATTTGCACATTTATTTTTTCTCTGAGCCCTGACAAAGGGGCAGAACGGCTTTCAAGCACCACCCACAAAAAAAGGGCGTAAACGAAGAAAATCTCTTCGTTTACGCCCTTGCCGTTTGTGCAAAAGACGTCCGGGAATGCCTGTGCGGTGCCTTACCTCACCCTCAGGTCCGCCTGTTCGGAGGTGCGGTGGGCGATGAAGTATTTGAGCTGGGCCTTCTGGTTGGCGCTAAGCCCCACAAACCGGACGCGCCGCTGGCGCATGATGATGGTGGACAGGGACGAGGGGTTGTCGATCTCCACGTCTTCCACTGTCTCGTAGGGCATCTTTTCCAGGTAGAAGCCGTTGTCCCCCACATAGATATGGGTCTCCACCGGTTCCTTGGGCTGATCGGCATGGACAATGTAGCGGAAACAGAGCCCGTCCATGCTGATGTCCACAATGGGCCCCACCTTGCTTGAGTCCGGAGACAACGCAGCATAAGCTCCGTCACCGGCTCGGTAGCGCCTGTGGGCACGTCTGTCAGCCATCTCCTGGGACTTTCCGATCATTGCGGCTCCAATGGACGAGAAGGGGTCGGAAAAATAAAATCGGGCGGGCGCAGGGGCCGCCTCGGCACTGAAACATCACAACGGTCACTGACCCTAGAAGATTTTCATACACGGGCAGCCAGCCACCATCTGTAGCACAATCGCGCCCCCAAGGCAATGTGAAAGACTACCCAAAGCCCGATGAGACCACCACCGCATTACTCATCATGAGTCACGAACACACCCCTATTTATAGGCAGTTTTGAATCAGAAAGGAAAACGAGGAAGGAAAAGAGCGGCAAGATCCAGGTCGTCCGGCGTGGTGATCTTGATGTTGCAGCGGCTCCCGGTAACCACACGAACCGGCACCCCCATGCGCTCCACCAGAGAGGCATCATCCGTGCCCAGGACGCCGTTTTCACGGGCCTGTTCATGGGCGGCGGCAAGGAGGTCGCAACGGAACACCTGGGGAGTCTGGGCCATCCAGAGCCCCTCCCGGGACAGTGTCCCTGCAATGGTCTCCTCGTCCCCCACCCGCTTGAGGGTCTCAAAGGCAGGGACAGCCAGGATGGCAGCCCCGAAGCGCTGGCCCGCCTCGCACACCCGCCGGAGTTCCTCCGGGGAAACAAAGGGCCGAACCCCGTCGTGGACCGCCACCAGGCCCTCGAAATCCGGCCCAAGGGTGATCAGGGCGTTGTAGACGGACCCCTGGCGCTCGGCGCCTCCCGGGGCCAGGACAATGCGGTGCCTTTCGGGGAGAAGGGGAAAAAGATCTGACTGGATAAAGGAGAAATCATCGGCCGGAGCGGCCAGCACAATGCGGTCGACCTGCGGGCAGGCGAGAAACCGCCTTAAGGTGCGCACAAGAATGGGAATCCCGCCCAGCTCAAGGTACTGCTTGCGGGTATCTGCCCCCATGCGAAGCCCCTTGCCTCCGGCGACGATAATGGCGGCAATCTGCATAGGCACTCCTCCCCGAAGCCAGTCCGTTATTACTTAAGATATTTCAGCTCTTTGGGAAGGGGAAGGCCCTTGCCCATGGAATCTTCGGCATAGTTGACCGAGGCGAGAATTTCGATGTCCTTAAGGGCCCGCGTGTCCCCTTCAAAGACCACCTGGGAGACCTCTTCTTTCTGGATCTTGCCACCGGCCCACTGGATATCCAGGACACTGCTGGCATCGAACCGGTCCCCGTTGACCACCAGCTCCACTTCGCCCCCGTAGTTCTGAACGATCTTGGCAACCATCAGGCTGGGCCGTGCGTGAAACCCCCGGGTCTCAGGGATGCCCACGGTGATGATGCCCCTTTCGATGTTCTCGTTCAACACCTCTTTGGCCAGGCGCTTGCCGCAGCTCATGAAGTGGCAGGCGTAAAAAAGGCAGTAGTTGACGGTGCGGTCCAGGAGCCTGTCGATGTCGACAATCTCCCCGAGCTTTTGCCTTACCTCGCGGTAGGTGTGGATGGAGCCCACCTCGTGGAGATGGCGCTCGTAGAAATGGAGCAGCCGCCCCTGCACCTCCATGATGTGCAGCACCACGGAAAAATGGGCACGCAGCTGCTTGAGCTTGCGGTTGCCGTACCGAAAGCCCCCTTGAATGACGTAGGAGTCAAAGGAGGACTGAAGGTTGTGGACCACCATCTCAAAGCCCCTGATCTCCACCTCGTTGACCTTGGCAGGCACCATCTCACGGATCGCCTCAAGGGTCTGCTCCTCATAGAAGGTGAAGGGGGCAAAAAGCTTTGCGATGTTTAAAAACTCACTGGAAATCTTGACGATGTGCTTGCGCTGGTCGTGGCCGGCGTCGTCATCGATGTTGTATTCAAGCATCTCGCCCGACACAACCCCGGGGAAATTGGCCTGGTCATACCCGCCTTCCGGCACGCGGATGTCGAGCCGCCGCGCCTCTTCGATAATGGCCGGTGCGGCTTTTCTCAGGATATCATTCAGAAAATCCAAGGTGATCCGACCCTGGGATTCGAAATCGGCGATGTCCGGAAGGTCGTAAAAGGGAATGCGGTTGGCGATGTGGCGCTGGGAATAGCAGCTGAGGCTGATGTGGCGGATAAGGGAGGTCAGCTCCCGGTAGTAGAACCAGTCCCTGTTGTTCTTGGCCCCGTGGAGGTCCAGAAAGTCTTCCAACAGGTGGCTGGTGGCCGTCATGCGGGAGTAGAGCTTTTTGGTAAAAGGGTTTTCGTCCCTGTCAAACCTGGCGATGTACACACAGGCCTTGAGAAAATCGTGGGAGTAGATCTGCACCTTTTCTTTAAAGGTAATGGAACATGCCGACTGTTTATCTGCCATAAAGCCTGTCGCCTGCCTCTGGTCTGTCGTAATAAAAGCGGATGGCCTTTTACGGATCCGTCAGAAAAAAATGAAGACGGTTGAAGGGGTACGTAAGCCGAATTTTGTTCCCCGTCCCGGTTACCCGGAAACGGGGCGATGATCATTCATCTAGGATGCCGGTTGCCCGACACCTCACGCGACCTACCCGGAAGCTCGGACGGGCAGCCCTCAAACACTTCCCTATTTGGTCTTGCACCGGGTGGGGTTTACCCAGCTTCTCCGATCACCCGAAGAACTGGTGCGCTCTTACCGCACCCTTTCACCCTTACCCCGCACCCGAAACGGGTACGTGGCGGTCTACTCTCTGTTGCACTTGCCTTCGCGTTACCGCGACTCCACGTTATGGAGCACCCTGCCCTGTGGTGTTCGGACTTTCCTCCCGGCTGCACGAAGCAACCCGGCGATCATCTGTTCCCCTCCAACCGTCTTCCGATTGTGTGCCCGTGTTATACCTCAAAACGACAGAAAGGAAAACGACCATTTTCACCCCTGGCCTCAGGCGGTGGGTTCGCTTACCAGAATGCGGTGGCACCGGGGGCAATGGTGCAGTCCGCCCTGTTGCTGGACCTCGATGGCCTGCTGGGGAGGAATGTTCATAAAACACCCGTAACATACCCCGCCGGAGACGGCCACCACGGCGAGCCGACCCGTGGTCTTGAGCAGCTTCTCATAGTGGGCGAAAAGGGCGGGCGGAATAACCTTGACCACCTCTTCACGCTCTACGGCCATGGACTCAAGGGCCTTTCGCTCCTCGGCGGTGTCGTTGTAGATCTCCTGCTCGATGCTCTTGACCTTTTCGGCTTCCCCGGTATGGACCTCGGTGAGCTCGGCAATCTTTTTCTTTCGCTCCTCCAGGTCGTCCAGCATGGCAATAAGGACCTCTTCGAGTTCCCCCACCCGCTTGGTGTTATCGTCCACTTCGCGGCGAAGCACCTGGTAATCCTTGTTGTTGGTGACAACACGGAGGTACTCCTGGCTCTTGGCCACACGGGTATTGAGTTCGGCAATCTCTTCTTCAATGGCCGCGTACCGTTTCTTCTCGCCGTCCAGGGCCTCAAGGGCCTCCTCCAGCTCAGCGTCAAGCTCTTTCAGACGGGCGCCCTGTACGGAAGTCTGGGACGTCACCCCTGTGAGCTTCTTTTCAATCCGTGCAGACTCCGTCTCGATTTTCTGAAGTCGCATCAGGGTCTGGATCTGTTCCCGGGTCACATTAAGATTACGCATGTAAGTTATTAAGCCTCCAAGGTCTGTGGACCGGCCTTATGCCGGTAAATATATCAGTGCCTGACGGACTGTGTCACGGTCTGTATCGGGACAGGGCCCTTGTGCCGGCATCTCGCCGCACAACCCTGTCAAACAAAGGCAAAGGGGTCTTTTTCGATATCGCTTGCCACCACCTCGACGGCAAGCCCCCTTTCCCGGATTTTCTCTTTGAGCGCCCGGGCCAGAAGGCCGCACGCAAAATGTTCCGTGCCAAAGTGGCCGGCATCCACAAGCCCCTTGCCCTTTTCAAGAACGGTATGGGCATCATGGTATTTGAGCTCACCGCTGACGTAGACATCGGCTCCGCTCCGGTAAAACGCCTTCATCAGCGAAGCCCCGCTGCCCGTGCATACGGCGGCCCGCCGAATCGTCATGCCGGGGTCCCCCACCATCTTCACCGCAGGGAGGCCAAGGACCTCCTTGACCCGTTGCGCAAGCTCTGCAAGGGTCATGGGAGCGGCTAAGGCCCCCACCCGGCCGAGGCCCGCACCGCTGGCGTCGGCATCGGCCGTGCGCAGCAAGGGATAGATGTTGTACTCCATGGTTTCATAGGGGTGAACCTCCCGCACCACACTCAGCACATGGTCCAGCCTCGATCGCTTGACCACCGCCTCCACGCGCACCTCATCCACGCAACTCATCTTTCCGGCGCTGCCCTCAAAGGGCTCGGCGTCGCCTGACGGCATGTAGGTACCCCGCCCGGCAGACGAAAAGGAGCAACAGCTGTATTTGCCGATGGCTCCTGCCCCGCCTGAAAAAAGGGCCTTCATCACCTTGTGGCGGTACTCTTCAGGCACAAAAAAGACGAGCTTTACCGTCTCCGAATCCACAGAGGGTACAAGAGGACCGCTGGGGTCTATTCCGATCATGCGGGAGAAGGCGTCGTTGAGTCCGTCGGGGGCACTGTCAAGGTTGGTGTGGGCGGAGTAGATGGCAAGGGAGGAAGAAACGGAGCGGGCGATGATCTCGCCCAGGGGGGTGGCAAGGTCCAGGGTTTTTAGGGGGGCGAAGATCAGAGAGTGGTGTGTGATCAGCATCTCCGCCCCGTCGTCGCAGGCTTTGGCCACCACCTCCGGGGTGGGGTCGAGGGCGATGTGAATCCGAGTGACCGTCCGGTCTGTGCGGCCCACCTGCAGCCCCACATTATCCCAGTCTTCTGCAAGGGATGATGGGGCAAGTTCCTCCATCATGGAGATTATCTCAGATACCGTAGCGCTCATCTCTCCTCCAATCCTCTTTCCAAGGCCCGAAAGGCCGGGCGAATAGGCCCGGGCCACGCATATCGGGGCCCTTCAATAAAAAAGGCGTGGTGGCCTTTTTCAGCCAGCACGCCTTGGTGTTTAAAAACTGTCTCGGCTTTTTGTTGCATCGTTCATGGTGCATCATCCGCCATGGTTCATGAAAAGTGAGTGCGTTGCCTCACCTGTTGTGGCGTCTCCCTTTTCACGGTGTGTTGAGCTGGTGGGCCCACCTGGATTCGAACCAGGGACCGACCGGTTATGAGCCGGTGGCTCTACCAAGCTGAGCTATAGGCCCGTGCATCAAGGTGAGTATCCTTACCCCCGGCGCGCCCCTTTTGTCAAGTGTTATCCGCCTTGCAAAAAGGCTTAAGGGGCGCCCCTTTCCCGGGGTGTGCCAAAGGGAAAGGTCTCGCCCTAAATCTCGATGAAACTCTTCAGTTTTTTGCTTCGTGTGGGGTGTCGGAGTTTTCTCAGGGCCTTGGCTTCAATCTGGCGGATACGCTCACGGGTAACGGCAAAATCCTTGCCCACCTCTTCCAGGGTGTGGTCCGCCTTCTCCCCGATACCGAAACGCATCCTCAAAACCTTCTCCTCCCTCGGTGTGAGGGTGGCCAGGACCTTTCGGGTCTTCTCCGCCAGGTTCATGTTCACCGCGGCATCCGAGGGGAGCATGAACTTCTTGTCTTCGATGAAATCGCCGAGGTGGCTGTCCTCCTCCTCCCCGATGGGAGTCTCAAGGCTGATGGGCTCCCGGGCGATCTTAAGGACACGGCGCACCTTGTCCAGAGGGATCTCCATCTTCTCGGCGATCTCCTCGGGAGAGGGCTCACGCCCCAGCTCCTGCACCAGATAGCGGCTGGTCCGAATCAGCTTGTTGATGGTTTCGATCATGTGCACCGGGATACGAATGGTACGCGCCTGGTCGGCAATGGCACGGGTGATGGCCTGCCGGATCCACCAGGTGGCGTAGGTGCTGAACTTGTAGCCCCTTCGGTACTCAAACTTGTCCACCGCCTTCATCAGGCCGATGTTCCCCTCCTGGATGAGGTCAAGGAACTGCAGCCCTCGGTTGGTGTATTTTTTGGCGATGCTCACCACAAGACGGAGGTTGGCCTTGACCAGCTCGCTCTTGGCCTCCTTGGCCCGCACCTTGCCCTCTTCGATGGACGAGGCAATGCGCGAAAGGATACGGCCGTTGGCCTTGATACCCAGCTCGCGGCTTTCGATCTGCATCTGGAGGTACGCGAAATCGGGGTAGATGGTGCGAAGCTTCTCTTCTCCCAGGGCACTTTTCTCAACGGCCCAGGCCAAAAAGGTCTCCACATCGCAGAGCTGGCCCCTGAACTCGGTCACCGAGGTGCCGAAGGTGTCGGCACAACGGCCCAGCACCTTGTTCATGGATTCAAACCAGGCAATGTTCTCCAGGATCTTGGCATCGATGATGTCGGAGACGCTGACTTCAAGGCGCCACTCCTTGAGAAGGTTGAAGATCTTTTCGGTGCGACGGCTCACGGAGCGCCTGATCTTACGCTGCTCATCCGAGGAGAGCTCCTCGGTGAAGATGCGGTACCGCAGCCCGGTGTTCTCCTCGTGGATGGTACGAATCTCGGAAATGGTCTCCAGGAATTTACCCACCAGGTTCTTCTCATCGACGGCCCCGTCCCCTTCATCCACATCTCGCAGGACGTTTTTCGGACGAAGCTTGCCTGCGGCAATGCCGTCGGCAAGGGAGAGGATATAGCCCACCGCAATGGTGGTATCGAGCTGGTGCCTGAGCACCTCCTGATCCCCCATCTCGATCTTCTTGGCGATCTCGATCTCCCCTTCCCGGGAGAGGAGGGTCACCATGCCCATCTCGCGAAGGTACATCTTAACGGGATCGGTCACCGTGCCGTAATCGGCTGCCCCGGTTTCGGACTCAAAGACCGCAACCTTCTTCTTCGGGGTCTCCTCAGCGGCCATGGGAAGCTCGGAGTCCAACTCGGCGGGTTCATCTTCCTTCTCTTCCGCCTCGTCGTGCTCCGGATCACTTTCCGCAACCACCTTGATATCCATCTCCTGAAGCATCACAATGATGTCATCCAGCCGATCCGAAGAATCCACCTCATCCGGAAGGGCCTCATTGATCTCATCATACGTAAGAACTCCGACTTTTTTTCCCTTCACAAGCAGAGCCTTAAACGCAGCTTCCTGGTTCTTCTTGCTCTTCTCGGGAGAGGTATCGGACTTGTTGGTCATATGGTTTTGCCTCCTGCAACCCCGGATTGATGTTTAACCTTCCTGGCTTCGTGCTGACGTCTCTTCAGGTCCTGGGAAAAGCGTCGTTTCTCTTCCAGCAGCGCCAGCAAAAGCTCGTGATCACCACGCGCTTCCGCATCCCTGATTCGTTTTGAGAGGTCATCGCCCAATCTGTTTCTGTTGCGGACATACTGGTCAATCAGAGCAACACACCGCTGGTGAATTACCGGAAACTCGTCAATGGCAAGACGTGCCACGAGTTCCCTTTGTCCCTCCTCCCGAAGGTTCATCAGAAACCAGTCCGTCATGGCCTCCGGGGGTCCGTCATAAGCCAGGGCAAGGGAGCAAATCTCCTTGAGCCCCGGCTCTTCAAAATAATCTGTAATGCCCACCTCCCTGCAGTAGGCATGGATACCCGCGTAACGCACCAGCATGGAGACGATCTGATACTCCAGGCTGTTTTCTTCCTTGAGGCGGCCCAAAGGTTTCCCCGAGGCCTCCTGCCACGGCTCCGCAACCGGGGGTCGGGATGTCGGCCCGGGTCCCCGGTGAATCTTTTCACTGACGGCTTCTTCGTCGATGCCCACCTTCTCGGCCAGTATCCGAATGTACAGGGACCTGGCCACCCGGTCCTCCATGGCAAGGAGGGGCTCTTTCATGTCCGCAAGGACCTTCAAACGACCCTCCACACTGAGCCCGTGGCTCCTTATGGCGGCATCCATGAGAAACTCAAGGAGATCCATGGCCTTGTCCGCCAGAGCCAGAAAGGCCTCGGGCCCGGATTCCCGTACAAAAGAGTCGGGATCATGCCCCGTGGGCAGCACCAGCACCTTGGCCGTCATGTACTCTTTCTGGAACACCGGTACGCTTCGAAGGGCCGCCCGGATCCCCGCCCCGTCAGAGTCGAACACCAGGACAAACCGCTCGGCGCCGCACCGGGACAACAGGCGCACATGGTCCCGGGTCAGGGCGGTGCCCAGGGTTGCCGCCACCTGGGTGATGCCGTTTTGAAACAGGGCCAGAACATCAAAATAGCCCTCAACGACGAAAGCCGTCCCGCTTTGCCGGATCCCCTCGCGCGCGGCGTGGAGTCCGTAAAGGGACCGGGCTTTATGGTAAACAGGTGTCTCCGGGGAGTTCAGGTACTTGGGCAGGGCGTCATCCATAACGCGCCCGCCAAACCCCGACACCTGCATGGCTGTATCAAATATCGGAAAGACGATGCGATTCCTGAAGCGATCATAATACCGCCCCGTCTCTTTGGCGATAAGAAGGCCGCTTCCCACCGCAATATCCACAGGCACCCGATGGGAGGAAAGACACCCCGACACCGCGTCCCAGGCATCCGGGGCATACCCGAGCCCGAACTTCTCCATGGTCTCGTCGGTGATCCCGCGGTTGCGAAGGTAAGCCAGCGCCCCGGCCCCTGACGCCCCTTTCAAGGTCTGTGAAAAAAAATCGACCGCCAGGCGGTTGGCCAGAAAAATTTTCTCCCGGACCCCGATCTTCTCTTTCTCTTCGTCGCTCATGGGCCGCTCCGGCACCTCAATGCCGCACCGGCTGCCCAGGGAACGTACGGTTTCCGGGAAACTCAACCCGTCACGCTTCATGACGAAGTTGAACACACTGCCCCCGGCTCCGCATCCGAAGCAGTAGTAAATCTGTTTTGTCGGGCTGACAGTAAAGGAAGGGGTTTTTTCGGAATGAAACGGACAAAGGCCTGCGAAGTTGCTTCCCGTCTTCTTGAGCTGAACGGTTTCAGAGACAACCTGAACAATATCGGTCGCGTGCTTAATATCTGAAATCACTTCTTCGGGAATCAAGTGCACTAAGCTCCTGTCCGCGAGAGTCCGGTATCCAATCCGAGAAAGAACCACATCGATGGCCCCTCATGCAAGATAGCCGAACCATCGGCAGGTCGTCTGTCATACCATATTATATAATGAAAGCCTCCACCCGCCATGGATGAAAGCCGAACATACCGCCTGAAACGCCCACCGCCCAAGGGCGGCAAACGCATCCAAGATGCTTGAAACGCAAGCCATACCGATCAAAGGGATGCGCCGCTGCAAACCGGCGGCAAAGGCCCTTCAAGCTCGCCCAAGCAGGTGCATAAGTTAATGCCAATAACGTGTTTGTCAAGAACTATTTTCCGGCATCCGGCCCCAACCTGGGAGGAACACTCCGAAAACAAAAATTATCGTTCCTGCTCTCCATCGGCCACAGAACGAGGGCGCCCCCCCAGCTGAACCATGGAGTCCACGAGCCCCTTGAACCCGGTCTCTGACAGATCCGCAGCAGTGACCCAACGCGCCTTGCGGGAGACAAACCGCTTAAAGGTCAGTAAATTCTCGCTGAGGGGTTGCTGGGACTCATCAAAGGAGCCCTTCCAGAGCACGCGCCCCGTGGCCGTATCCATTAAAATCATCTTGAAGGCCACCGACGCCGGTCGGTTCACCGACCAGTCGGAGCCGATGCGCTCCTCGTAACGTTCCACACGGCCCAGGATCACGCAGCCGTAGCCCTGCTCTGCCAGGGCGTACACCTGATCCTGGAGGCTGTCGGTGTCATTGACGGAGACCGCGGTGGCATCCACGCCCTTTTCTTTCAGGCTGACGGCCATACGCCGGGCCAGATCCGGCCCGGCAAAGGATGCGAGGGGAGGCACGTCGCGGCCCTTCTCCCTTTCACTTTCCATGTAGACCGTGTCTTCGGGGGCCACCCAGTCAAAGGGGGGAACCGCCACCTCTCGGCAAGAGAAGAGGGTAACGGGAACAGCCGGTTTGGAGGGCTTGGTGGACTCCCGTGCCGGCGTGCAGGCACTCACCAGAGAGATCAAAACCACAAGGAGCCACACCCGCGTCGGATACCCCATACACACCTCCCTGGTTTGGCCGGCTCCGGGGGTTTCCCTGCCCGCCTTGATGGTGGCAACGTTGATGACTGGCGCCCCTGGCCCGTAAGGCCCTAAATCACGCCCTTGGTGGAACGAACCCCTTCGATACGCGGATCAATGGACACCGCCTGGTCCAGGGCGCGCCCCAGGGACTTGAAGACCCCTTCGATGATGTGGTGATCGTTCTCGCCGTACCGAACGTTGATGTGAAGGTTCATGCCCGCCTTGACGGAGAGGGCCTGGAAAAATTCCCGGGCCAGCCAGGCGTCGAAGTTGCCGTCCCGGACCCGGTGGTCGGGAAAGTCGTAGACCAGAAACGGTCGGTTGGAGAGATCCAGAACCACCTCGGCCAGGGTCTCGTCCATGGGGGTAACGGCCAGGCCGTACCGCTTGATTCCCACCCGGTCCCCCAGGGCGTCGGCAATGGCCATGCCCAGGGCAAGGCCCGTGTCCTCCACCGTGTGATGGGCGTCGATCTCCAGGTCTCCGTCGACCTTCATGGTGAGGTCGAAAAAGCCGTGGGCGGCAAACAGGGTAAGCATGTGGTCAAAGTAGGGAATCCCCGTGGTTACATCGGATTTGCCCCGGCCGTCCAGGTCCAGATCGATGGAAATACGGGTCTCTTTGGTGTTGCGCGTGATGGTGGCTGTGCGTGTCATATTGAGATGCCTGTGAAATATCGGAGTTGAGGCGATTTGCTATAAGGCAGTGGGTGGTGATGGCTCCGCCTTCCCGCGAGCAGGTGGTGAAAAAGGGCGGCACAACGCTGTGCGTCCGCAGGGCATTCAATGGCGCCCCCTGATGGGCCGAGCGGCCCTCCGGCAAGCGTTTTAAAACCCTCTTCCGCCCCTTTGGATATCCCCACCCAATTACCAGATTGACACTGGGGGGTCAACGTAAAAAAGGCTTTTCACTTCCGCATGTTGTATGGTACGAAGATTGTTTTTTCACGCATCGTCCCCGGCCCCCGATAACCGGGGGGAACCACACGAAATACCCCGCCGCCTCCTGAAGCCGGGCGTTGCATGATCACCGCATACCAAAGCAATAATCCATTCCCGGAACCACCCGGGAACCCATGGGAAGGACGTGTTGTATGAGTGCCGGAATTGTACTGGAAGATGCCATCAAAATCTGCACCACCGATCAGGACAAAATAATCTCCCCGGAAGAGACCGTGGCCCGTTTCAAGGAGAAGGCAAAAAACCTCTCCCTGGACATCCTCAAGGAGACGTCGCGGATCGACAACGGAAGGCTCGATATCCCTGTATTTTTCAGTGTCTGCGGCAAAGACGCCTCGGCCCTGACGGGAACGGCCAAGCAGATGGGCAAAGGGGCCACCCCCGAGCAGTCCGAGGCCAGCGCCGTCATGGAGCTTGCCGAACGGTTCAGCTTTTTTGCCTTCAAGGCCGATGAAAGCCATTTTGTCACCGACACCTACGCCAACCTCAAGGACAAGGCCCTTCCCTTTGCCCTTATTGCCCGATCGGTCCACGACGACAAGACCCCCATGGACACGGCCGAGGCCATCTTCTCGGACATTCCCCTGAAATGGACCCCGGCCCGCAACCTCACCACCGGCGCCGAGGTGCTCATCCCCTTTGACTGGTTCTTTGCCATCAACGAATTCAACGGCCCTTCCGCCGGAAACTGCAAGGAAGAGGCCATCTGCCAGGGAATCTCCGAAATCGTGGAACGCCACGTCTGCTCCCTTGTCAGCCACGGCAAAAAAACCACCCCCACCATCGACCCGGACACCGCCACCGACCCCGCCGTCAGGGACATGCTCGCCAAATACCGAAAAAACGACATCAACCTCGTATTTTCAGATCTCTCCCTTGATACCGGCATTCCCACGGTGGGGGTCCTGGCCTGGGATCCGGCCACCTTCCCCGAGTCCAGCGAGCTGGTGTGGACCGCAGGCACCGCCCCCGACCCGGAAAAAGCCATGAGCCGAGCCATGACCGAGGTTGCCCAGCTTGCCGGTGATTTCAACACCGATGCCAACTATGTGGCCAGCGGCCTGCCCAAGTACACCGACCTTGCCGAGGCCGAGTTTATCACCCGTCCCCAGCCCGATGTGCCCCTCTCCAGCCTTCCCGACCTGTCGGATGCCAACATCAAGGTGGAGATCGAACGCTACGTGGCGGCCCTGGAGTCCATCGACATGGAGGTCCTCACCATCGAAACCACCCACCCGGAGCTGGGCATCCCCGCATTTTACACCATCATCCCCGGTGCCCACTTCCGAGAGCGGAGCCTGGGCACCAGTGTGCCCATGTTCGCTGCACGGCTCATCACCGAAAAATGCGATGCCGACGACGCCTTGACGCGCATCACCAAAATAGAAGAGGCCGTGGGGCAGCGCTATTACCTCCACTTTTACAAGGGCCAGCTCCTGCTGAACCGGGGCGCCTTTGACGAAGCCACCGCCGCCTTTGAAAAAGCCCTGTCCGCCAACCCCGACGAGCCGGAGATCCCCTCCATCTGCTCCTGGATGGGGGTAAGCCTCAAAGAGACGGGCCGCTACCGGGAGGCCCTGAAGGTCCTTCAGGCCGGCATCGACATCGACCCGGAACGGGAAGACATCCACAACCTCATGGGCTTTTGCCACTACATGATGGCCGATCACGAACGGGCCATCGACGCCTTCCGGGAAGTGCTCCGCCTCAACCCCAACTCCGCCATTGATTATGCCAACATCGCCTCCAACTACCGGGAGCTCGGCAACACCGACAAGGCCATCACCTACTACAAAATGGCCCTCAAAATGGACCCCTCCATCGATTTTGCACGAACCAACCTCGACGCACTGGCCGAAACGGCCTGAAAAAGGTAAACCGCCCCCTTAAAAAAATGCCTCCGGCGGCCCTGCCGGGGGCCAAACGTTTAAAAAGTGTGACACACAGGTCTTAAAAACAGAGTCCGTTTCATCTGGCTCAAAAGCGCATTCGCAACCTGGGGTTCAGGGGATCATTCCCTGACCGCCGGAGGCATGCTTTTCCATGCACTTTAGCCATAGAAGGCATCGCTTTTTTTTTATGTTTTCCCTTTGCGCCGGACCTGTCCCTATGTCGAGGAGGGGTGGTCCCCTGCATCCCGCTGGCTCCAGCTGAAAGGAGCCCCGGAGTTGACCATCTCTGTGCCGCCGTTGCAGTTGCCGTTGCGAATGGCCAGGAAGTCATCAAAATGGTTCAAGACGATGTCTGTCAGCCCAGGATCAAAGTGCTTCTCCCTTTCCCCCTGCATGAGGCCGTAAATCACGTCCGGGGGATAGGGGTCTTTGTACGGCCGTCTCGTTGCAAGGGCATCAAAGACGTCGGCGATACCCACGATGCGCCCGGCCAGGGGGATACGCTCTCCGGAGAGTCCCTGGGGATACCCGGTGCCGTCCCACTTTTCATGGTGGGAGATGGCAATCTGCTGGCCGCTGCGCAATACATCGGACTTGGCGTTTGCAAGAATCCGCGCCCCGATGGCAGGATGGGTCCGAATCACATGGTATTCGTTTCCCGAGAGCTTGTCCGGTTTCATGAGGATGTGGTCCGGGATGCCGATCTTGCCGATATCATGCATGACCGAGCCGTAGCGGATCCGATCCACCCAGGCCCCGTCCATGTTCAGTTTTTCGGCAAGAAACGCGCTGTAGGTGCTCATGCGGGTGATGTGGCTCCCGGTGTTCTCGTCCCGGTACTCGGCTGCGGTGACCAGCCGGTTGATGGTATCCAGGTAGGAGTCTTTAAGGGCCTGGTGGGTCTCCTTGAGCCCCTTGACAAGGCGGCGCTCCCTCAGCACGCGCTGCACCCTTAAAACCACCTCTCCCGGGGCCATGGGCTTCAGGATAAAATCCACGGCACCGGTCTGGATGATCTGCTCGTAGCTGAATTCGTCGATATGACCGGTCATCACAATGGGGTCTGCGCTGTGCCTGGCCCGAATCTGTTTTACCAGCTCAAGGCCTCCCATCTCCGGCATATCCACATCCGTCAGGACAATATCAACAGGGTGCTCTTCGAGCACGGCCAGGGCCTCCACGCCATGTGAGGCCATGTGGCAGACAAACCCCTGCTTTTCCATCACGCGCCTTAAGATCATCCGGATGGTTTCATCATCGTCCACAATCAACAGACCGGGGGGGTTCATTGTTTTCTGCATGGTCATAGGTTTTCGCTCCCAAAGACATAAACCGGGTGAAAAAAGAGGAAGGGTTGCTGAAATCCGGAAACGAAGGGAGGGCGCGTATCAACACAGATCAACAAAGGAAAGGCCGGAGCGTTTTTCAGCAAAACGGGGGACCCTGGCAGCTTACGAAGGCAAGACAAAGCCGCCATCTTCTGATGCGTCTGATGCGTTAAAACAATCATGATTGCACGGGTTCATGAATAAAATCAGTATACCCCAAACCCCGGCCGCCAACAACTGCGAATCCAAGGGGCCGAAAAACCCTTTCGGCAAAGGCAACGATTCAGGGTATGCCTCCGGCGGCCCTGCCAGGGGCCAAACGTTTAAAAAGGGAAACAAACAGGTCTTAAAAAAATGTGTTTGAAAGGCGGATGTGATTTGCCCCGAGGAACGAGGGGCAAAGCGCATCCGCCTTCTGCTTTCAAGGTGGCACGCCTTGCCGCCGGAGGCAAAGATCAACTGAACCGTTAAAAAAAGAAAATAAGGGTCAGACCGATTCCGGGTCCCGGGTCTCCAGCACCAGAAAGCTGGCTGTCCCCAGGGCCGCGATCTCCCCTTGGGCGTTACACACCTCGGCGGCCATGTGAATCTGGCGTCGTGATCTTGCGGTTACCCTGGCGACAACAATGATGCAGGCTTCGTCCCGGCCCACGGGCTTTACGAAGCTGGTGTTCAGCTGGGTGGTCACGCTGGTGGTCCCCAGCAGCACGGTAAGGGGGCCGAAGGTGTTGTCCATGGCCGCCACGACCATCCCTCCCTGCATGGCCCCCATGGGATTGCGATACCCCTTCTTTACGGGAAAACGCACCTCAATAGTCCCTTTCTCCCCATCAAACGCAAGAATCTGCGCCCCCATCTCCCGGAACACCTCCGGTGGATCAAACCTGAACGCCATCTTTCCTCCCGACACCATAAAACGGGTACCCGGGGCCTTGGTCTCCCCTGTTGCCACCCGCATGTATTTGGTCTAATATAAACCCATTACCCACAACCTGCCACCAGACACCGGCCGCGCACGGCCCTATCCCGGCTCGCCCGAAGGGCGGGAACATCGACCTGAAAACCGTACATTACATTTTGCATGTTTGGAATAACTGCATTTTAGTCAGTAAGCCGGTGCCATAAGGCACCATTGCGTTGACGTGTTCGTTTTCCCATGAAACATCCGGGCCATGCAACGGTCTTCCATCTGCACCATACGCATGGATCGCCACCCGATCCGCGTCACCCGCCCCTTGCCGCGAACACCCGGAACCACGAGCTTTTACATGAGCCTTGAACCCACCCGGCCTCAGCCCGGATCCACCCAACCCAGGGAGCGCCCGTTCATGAACCGTCCCAATGAGTCACACCTTGAGACCCTTGGAAAAATCGCCGAGACCAAACGCATCTTCACGGCCATCCAGACCGCCACCGGGCGACGGGAATCCCTTTGCCTCGTCATCACGAGCGGCGCCCGGGGAGAGGGAAAAACCACCGTGGCCACCGGTCTTGCCATGGCAGCCAGCCACCCGAAGCGTCGCAAGACCCTTCTTGTGGACTACAACTGGTATGCCCCGGCCATTCACAAAACCTTCGACGTAGAGCTCATTGAAAACCCGGCCGCCTTTTACGGGGCGGCCTCCATAGACGAGCTCATTGTCCCGACGCATCTGGGCATCGACATCCTCCCGGCGGCCCGCATGACCGATGATTCCCAAGGGGCCCTCTCCAACGTGGAAGGCTACGATCACCGCCTCATCCAGGAGGCCAAGCACCGCTACGACACCATCATCGTGGACACCTCCGCCACCTTTCCTGAGAATCAGAACATGCGGGACCCCGTCCTGCTTTCGAGCATAGCCGACGGCGTGGTGCTGGTCTTCATGACCAACCGAACCCCCCGCTCCACCCTGAAACGCACCACCACGGCCATGCGCATCAACGGTGCAAAAATCATCGGGGTGGTGGCCAATCAGTGGAAAAACCCCATCCTCTACTAAGGAGACAGCCATGTCCTACATTGTCAAACGCTACACCCACGGACTCAAGCGCTACAAAGCCTGGTTTCTCCTCTCCTTTCTCATGCCCGGGCTCTACCTGCTCTCCGCGGCCTGCGCGCCGGACCGGCACGCGGTCTGGCAGGACATCCGTCTGCCGTTAGAGACCCCGTTCACATCCGCCTCCTTCAACACCATCACCGAAGTGGTCAGCGCCCAGGCCATCTTCTTCCGGGACAACTTTGACGTCAATCGCTATTTCAACCTCTCCGCCATCAATATCGAGCAGCTGGAAACCAAACGCTACCGGCAGGTCACGTCCGCCATCAGCAACGACATCACCCTCTCCTACCAGGGGGGCATCGCCCGGATCCGCTACCTTGGAAAAGATGCGGAGCTCGGTACAAACCTGGTGGACTACTATGCCCGAAGGCTGGTGAGAAAAGCCCGGGAGGGCATTGAAATCAGCGGCATGCACCTGCCCAGCGAACGCCTCCCCGGGCGGATCGGGGCCATTGAGAGCACGGCGTTGCGGGCCATCTGGCGGCCGGACAGGCTGGTCCCCCTCCTCATCCTGCTCACCGCCTCGGTTCTGGCCGTCATGGCCCTTGTGGCAGCGCTCGAGTGGAACGACGCCGCCCTGAAATCCGAGCGACAGATTGCCCGGTATGTCAACCTGCCCGTCCTGGGCTCCCTGCCGGACCTGAACCGCGTCTCCCGGGTCCTTGGGGAGAAGCCGCCCCTCAATAGCGCAGACACCCGGTCCTGACCCGTTATCCCCTTCCGGGGGCACAGCTCATGCCCCCCTCCCGACTCGCTTTTTTGTATTTTCCCGCAGCCCGCCTTGGTGTATACATCTAAATCAGTCACATGGAACCGTTTGCCCGAGTATAAAACCGCGGGTCAGGCCCCTGGATCTCTCTGTCCAGCCCCACACTCCCGACACAAAGGACCTTTCATGCAGACCCCTTCCGGAACATCGCCCAAAGCCGGTATCCTGATCTCAATGGCCTGTTTCGTCATCGTGGTGACAGGCATCCAGGCGGCCTCGTCCGTTCTGGTCCCCTTTCTCCTTGCCGTGTTCATCGCCGTGGCGGTCTCCCCGCCCATGTTCTGGATGGAGAGCAAAAAAGTACCCACCGGGGTGGCCGTCCTTGTCATCGTCCTTGTCGTTCTCATGCTCTTTCTCCTGCTGATCAACATCGTCACCGGAGCCGTGGAGGCCTTTACAAAGAGCATCCCCCTCTACCAGCAACGCATGGAAGCCCTGGTGAGCAGTGTGGTTCCCCTGCTGCAGAGTGCCCATATCGACATCACCAGCGAGGCCCTGCTCAACGTCCTCAATCCCGGTCGCATGATGGCCTTTTTAGGGGCCCTTCTCACGCGACTGGGCGGGGTCTTCACCAACACCTTTTTTATTGTCCTGACGGTCATCTTCATTCTCATGGAGGCCTCGGGGTTCTCGGTCAAACTCCAAGCCGCCCTGGGCAACGGCAACGCCTCCCATAAAGGGTTCCACCGCATCACCGAAGGGATCCGTCACTACCTTGCCATCAAGAGCGCCACGAGCTTTGCCACGGGAAGCCTTGTCTATGTGGGCCTCATGGTCTTCGGGGTGGATTTCCCGGCCATCTGGGGGCTCATCGCCTTTATCTTCAATTTTGTGCCCAACATCGGCTCCATCATCGCCGCTGTACCGGCCATTCTCCTGGCCATGGTCCAGCTGGGACCGGTGACAGCCCTCATGGTGGCCTGCCTCTACCTCATCATCAATGTGACCATCGGAAACCTCATCGAACCCCGGGTCATGGGAAGCGGCGTGGGCCTCTCGGCCCTGGTGGTCTTTCTCTCCCTGGCTTTCTGGGGCTGGGTCATGGGCCCGGTGGGCATGATCCTCTCGGTCCCCCTCACCATGGCCCTTAAAATCACCCTGGAGGCCCGGGAGGAGACCCGGTGGATCGCCATCCTTTTGGGACCTGAAAAAGAGGCTCGAAGCCTTCTCAAGGAGACAGCCGAATGAAACGCCCCATCCATGTGGTCATCGATGAATCCAAATGCACGGGCTGCGGCGCCTGCGTTGCCATCTGCCCCCATGACACCCTCACCCTGGCCGAGGGCAAAGCCGTCGTCACAGGAGACGACTCCCTCTCCTGCGGCCACTGCCTGGCCGTCTGCCCCACAGAAGCCATCACCCTCACGGACCACCGCCCCATGGGGCAAAGCTACCAGACCTTTGCCATGCCCGACGGATGGCTCGCCCCCGGAGCCTTTGAGGTGGACAAACTCGCCTGGCTCATGGCGTCCCGCCGCTCCTGCCGGCACTTTACCAAGGACCCCGTCCCCATGGCGGTCCTTGAAGACCTGGTGCACATCGCCACCACCGCGCCATCCGGGACCAACGCCCAGGCCTGGCACTTTACCCTGCTCCCCGACCGGACATCCGTCAAAGGGTTTGCAAAGGGCGTTCTCTCCTTTTTTCAACAACTCAACCGCCTGGCCCGCATCGCGCCCCTGCGCGGCCTGCTCAAACTCCTGGGCAAACCGGAGCTCTCCCGGTACCATGCCGATTACCACGACCGCATCGAAGAGGGCATCGCCAGCTGGACCACCCAGCACAAAGACCTCCTCTTCCACGGGGCTCCGGCCGCCATCCTCGTCAGCTGCTCCCAGGACGCATCATGTCCCGCCGAGGACGCCCTCCTCGCATCAAACCAGATCCTCCTGGCCGCCCACGCCATGGGCCTCGGGAGCTGCCTCATCGGCTTTGCCGTGGAAGCCCTGGCCCGGGACAAACAGCTGAGACAGCGCATCAGCCTCCCGGCAAATGAAACCGTTTACGCCGTCATTGCCCTGGGCCACCCCCACGAGCCCTACATGCGCCCCTCTGTCCGCAAACCGGTGACTCCCCGGGTGATCCGCATGAATGAAAGCAATGCCTTCTAAGATGAAAGCCGGATGAACCACAGGGTCAAGAGGGCTCCGAATAAAAACCAAAAAGATGCCTCCGGCGGCAAGGTGTGCCACCTTGAAAGCAAGTTGCGAATGCGCTTTCCCCTTCGTTCCTCAGGGTAAATCACATTCGCCTTTGATTTTGATTGGCCTGAATCTGTGTTTAAAACCTGTTTGTTAAACCCGCTTTTTATAAATCAGGTAAAAGCTTAGCCCCCGGCAGGGCCACCGGAGGCATCTTTAACTTGGCGGCCCCCGGCGGCACGGTGTGCCACCGCAAAAGCTGGTTTCAGGTACAAAAAAAGCCGTAAACACCCCTGTCGGGGCCTTTACGGCTTTTTGTCATGGTGACGGCCAGAAAAGAAATCGCCAAGGGAGTCCGCCGGATTCTATGCAGGCAGCTCCAGGATCTTTTTCATCTGCGCAAGAAGGGCAGCCTCTTTGGCATTGATTGTGTGGTCGGCCAGGGCGATGTCGTTGGCAAGTTTGACGGCTTTTTCCCGGTCCTTTTTCTCTGTAAGCAGCACAGGCAGGGCTTCAAGGGCTTTTTTAAAATCCGTTTGAAGGATGCGTGACTGCTCCTTGACCACCTTGTGGAGCTCCCTTGCAGTGAGGCGCTTCAGGCGCCAGCTGGCCTTGACGATGCGATTTCCCATGGCCATCTCCGCCTCATCCACAGAGCCGTCGACACTCGCCATGGCGATGATCATCCGAATGGCCCCTTCCGGGTAGCCCCCCTCATCGAGCCTGTCCAGCCACATTTTGCGATCCCGTCGCCTCTCCTGCGCCTCGGCCTTTTGGGTCGCCTTCTCCTCTTCGGGGGTCGGCCCCCGATCCACGCCGTAGAGCCATGCCAGGGCCGGGTTGTCGTATATCAGATGGAACACCTTCTCCTGGGTCAGGTCACTCAGGGACTGGCCCCAGTCCAGGGTAGTCACCACCATGTCCGAAACGGCCCGCTCCACCTGGACAAAGGGGTTCTCTTCCGAAACGGGTCGCCTCGTCCTGCGGACATATTCCGCGGCGTCTTTCACCGGCCTCATCAACGGGTTCCGATCGGTGATCAAACTTCGCTGCAGACGCATGGGATGCATCTCAAGCATCCACTCCACAAAAAGCGGGTTGACCATGGCCCGAACCAGGGGGCTCACCCAGGTGCCGTACAGGGCGCTGTTCCGCTCGGAAATAGAAGCCACCAGCTCAAAGGCCTTTTCATCTTCAACCCCGTCATCATAAGCCAGGATGTCGTCTATGGTGCGCTCGGAAAATTTCACCTTGTAGTCGTTGAGCCACTCTTTGGACGGGGCCGCAATGATCTCCATCTCATAGAGTCCGGGGGCAAGAAAATTGATCATCTCAACGCTGCCGATGATCTCTTTTTGCTCCTTTCCGGCAATGGAACTCGCCACAAAAATGCCCAGGTGGCCGATGGTGGGATGCACGATGTAGACGATAACCTGGCCCCGGGTCTTGATCTCATCCACGGACTTGTAAACCATGGGAATCCAGTTGAGGGCCTGCTGGGGCGGGGTGATATTGTCCCCGCTGGAGGCAAAGACCACCACGGGGTCGCTGAATCGCTTCAAATCAATGGGGGGCCCGTCATCAAGCTTCAGCTGCCCGTTGGCAAGGCGATTCCCGATGAACAGATCGGCGACAATGGTGTGGATCTCTTCTTTGGTCATGAGGAAAAAACCGCCCCACCAGGTCTCGAAATCCAAAAACCGCTGCTCTTCGGTGTCCACATTTTTATAAAGATTGTACTGCTTGGACCAGAAGGTGTTGCCGGGATTCAGCCCCTCCATGCTCATGACGAGGTTGGCCCCGTCAAAGTGCCCCCCGCCGAGATCACTCACCAGGTCGTTGATCCAGACGCCCCCCAGGAGCCCGCCTTTGTAGCGCATGGGGTTTGTCCCCCCCACCCCCGACCAGTAAGAAAGGGGCGCACCGTTGAGGACAATGGGTCCTGCAAGGTCGGGCCTTTCGGCAGCCACAATGGCGGTGGCCCAGCCCCCCTGGCAGTTCCCGATCACCACGGGCCGGAGGGAGCCCGGGTGGCGCCTGGCCACCTCCTCCAAAAAAAGAATCTCGGCATTTTTCACATCGGCCAGGGTCTGCCCCTCCATGGGCTCGGTGAAAAAGAGGACAAAATAGACACAGTGCCCGTTGGCCAGGGCATGGCCGATTTCCGACGCCTCCTTGGACCCGCCGATGCCGGGGCCGTGACCGGCCCTGGGGTCGATGATAACGATGGGGCGACGGTTTGGTTCCGCTTGATCGCCCGTCCCGTCGACGGCCCTCACCCTGCGATCCGCACCCCCTGTAAACCCGCGATCCTCGGAGCCGCGTTTCCCCCGGATCTGAGCCAGGGCGTAGTTGGCCGGCTGATCGAAGGTCCGGGCATCGCAAATGATTTCGTAATCAAAAATCAACACCGGAGGCTGCCCTTTTTCGAGGTGATCCAGGTAATTGTTCCCCCGCTTCCGAAGCACATCCCAAAACAAAAGGGACCGCTGGGAGGTATCGACCACATACTCTGATGCGTGGGCAAAAAGATCAAAGGCAGATGACATGGTGTTGACGGCAGCAGCGTCCATAACCCCTCCTGAATGACCTCGCCGGTAGCGAAAAGTAAACGGGTCAAAGCCTGAAAACGGACAGCACAAAAGGCTCCGACAAGGCATGATTGATGTGTTGGTGTGGCAGGATCGCCCCGAAAAGGACAAGGCCCCGGCCCGCCCCGGAACATGACGGCTAAGAAAGGATCTAAGATAAAAAAACCGGAGGTGAGGCCTTACCCCGGGCACGGTCGCCAGGGCATGCAAAGACAAGCAGGGGATATTATAGCAACATAACAGGTCTTATCAAGACGTTATTAAGGGTGCGCGGCGATAAAGGCCGCCCAGTCCGCAACCCGGCTGTGGTGGTCGAGGGCTTCGTCCCACTGGGTATCAGCCACAAACGACAGGTGAGAGGAGGTGTAAAGGGAGTACTGGCCGGAGGTCACGCCAAAGACGGGAAAATAGATGGAGAGGCCGCAGGCCATCTCCGGGCGCGTGGCCTCATTGTAAATCACCGCATCGGAAAGAGCCTCGCCCAGGGCATTCCGGGTCTCGGCAGAGGCCCCCAGAACCTCGGCAAACTGGCGAAGGTCCACGCAGGTGTCTGCGTTGTAATGGGCGGCGTTCAGATACCGCGCCGTGATGACCGCATTGGTCGAAAGGGCCGTCATCTCAGAAGCAAGCTCGTCCACTGCCGCCCCCAGGGGCGAAAGGGCAGCAAGGTCCACAACGGAAAGGCCCAGGTCCATGCCGCCCACCCGGCTCTCCATGTAGGTCTCGGCAATGCACCGCCCCAGGGCTTCCGGGCTCTTGCTTGCTGACGGCAACTGGGAAAAACAGGTCAAAAACCCGGTATAATCCCATCCGGACGAAGGCTCCAGCCCCTCGGAGGCCACCATAAAGCGGGCAACCCTCTGAAACTCCCAGGCCACTTCAAGCTCCGCCATCAGGCAGGCGTCAAAGCCAAGCAGGTTCACGCCCTGCCCCTCAAGGGCCAAGGCCACCTCCTTCACGGAAAGGGCATCGCCCGCGCTGGTCTCATCGGTGGCGATGAATTTCGTACCCGGGGCTGCTGCGTCCGATGCGGACGGGGCCCAGCCACTGCCATGATCCCAGAGAATAAGAGCCGTGTGCTCGGCGGGATAGGTGGCCCTGCCATACGCGATAAAGCGGCGCAGGGTCTCGGCGCTGCCCATGTTCAACTCATCGTCCCCGTCCCCGTAAAGCCCCAGCCACGTCGTGTCGGTGAGCCTTTTGGAGGCAATGGCCGAGGTATCGGTGTCGTGGTATATCTCGTAAAGACGGGTCTCTGCCCAGTCCCCCTGGTCCCGGGTATACCCGCTGCTGCGATCAAACAGGACAATAACCCGGGTATCGGGGCTTGCCGCCGCCGCTTCCATCTCATTGAAATCAGTCAGGGCATCGGCTTCCAGGTTGTTGTCGCCGTCCAGGTAGACCATCACCGTCCAGGTGGGGCCTTCCTGGCTTTCAGAGCCACCGCTGCTCCCGCACCCGGCCACCATACCAAGGGCCATCAAGGCCACACCGATCACACGGCATGCAGCCCACGTCCTGTGTCGTCTCACAACCATACCTCCCGGGGGGGTTACGTTCAGGCAAGTAAGCCGTTCAAGATGAGATCAAAGGCGGTGTTCAAATCACGTTGGGACGGGATATTCCCGGGCACCACATACCGCTTGATCACCAGCATCACGTAGAAGGAGTAGAGAAGCTCTGCGACACCCGCCACCTCAAAGGGACGGAATTCGCCGGTGGCGATGCCCTCTTCAAGGTAAATCTGGAGAATGTGCCGCGAAGCCTGGTTGATTTCCTGGAAGCGGTCTTCCGCTTCCGTCAGGGGAAAAAGGGCCTGATCATGACGGATCAGGTGACGCAGGACCGGATCCGACTCAAGGTATCGGTACCCGGTTATAAAATAAGCGTAGATCCTGGCCGCACAACTTTCCTCTTTGTCGGCCGCCTCTTTTGAGTTCTGCTGCCAATTGCGAAGGGCCCACGCCACAGCCGACTCGTAGAGGTCTTTCTTGCTCCTGGCGTAGAGATACAGGTTCCCCTTGGTCATGCCCAGGGCGTCCCCGATGTCCTCCACGGTTGTCTTTTTGAAGCCGTACCGGGAAAAGAGCAGGAGAGCCGCCTCATACACCCGTTGTCGTTTCTCCTCTTTGCCCATCCCTTACCATTCCTTTCCCTCGGCTGCGGATGCCTCGTTTGGCCGTGTTGAAACCGGTCATGACTAAAAGCCCGGAGAACGGAATCTCCGCACAGGCTTTGCGGGCCGGTGAGCCGGCCCTGTGCGCTTGGGGTGGCCCCTCAGGCAATCCCCCGCTCTTTTTTCACGTGCTCCCAGGCATCCTGAATCTCCCGGAACTTCTCTTCTGAAAAATGCGTAAACTCTTCGGGAAGCCCCTTGGCCGCAATTTTATCCGGATGGTACTCATTGACCAGCTTCCGGTACTGCTTTTTCAGGAATTCATCGGAATCGTTCCGGTCGCAGCCGAGCACCGAGTGGTACGCGTCGCTCTGGTCCACATAGCGAGCCTTGAGCTTCAGGTACCCTTCAGAGGGGTAGTTAAAAAGATGGACCGCCGACAGGATCAGCTCCTCTTCCTGGGGGCTGAACTGCCCGTCTGCCGTGGAAACCCGGAGCATCACGTCCAGCATCACCTCAAGGAGCCGGGGCTGGTTACGGAACGTGGTGTAAAACTGGCGCGCAAACCCCTCAAAGGGCTCTGGGGAGTTGACGGCTTCACGGAAGATATCGATGGCAATGTTGCGGCTCTCCCGGTTCAGGTGAAGGTCCTGGGTCATGAACTGGTCGATGGACTCGATCTCATCCTGGCTCACCCGGCCATCTGCTTTGGAGAGCTTGGCCAGCATGGAAAACGCCGCCACAAAAAAGGTCATCTGGGCCTCTTCGTTGCTGGTCAGCCCACGCCGCTCCTCACGGTTAAGTTCACTGCCGTCTATATCAAAGGCGTGTCCGAACACCGCCCCGGCAACCGCACCCACCGGACCGCCCAAAGCAAGTCCGATGGCACCGCCCACCACTTTTCCAAGCCAACCCATAATAACCTCTATGCCTCATTGTATTCATCATGACGGCCCCACCCCCAAGGCGGAACCTGTGATCCATTCGCTCTGTTGCGCACAGGGCGCGTCGACACCATAGAGCAAAAAAACACGCCCCCGGATCTCCGTGCAAAACACATGCGCAATGCTCTAAAGTAACACGCAAACGGGGGGTGTCAAGCTTCATCGCCCTTGCCAGGGACGCCGCAGAATGTTCCCCCGGACCCACCCCACCGCCCCCAGGGCCAACGCATGTAGAGTTTGCCTCCGGCGGCCCTGCCGGGGGCCAAACGTTTGAAAAGTTTGACAAACAGGCATTAAGCGCGATGTTGGTTCATTCAAATGCACTCGTATTTCCAATGATTTCGTCTGATGTGCATACCTGCGCTTTTATTGTTCAGCCCCCTGGCCTGAATAATAAAAGCGCAGGCAGCCGAAAAGTTTTTGCGGAGCTTTTTTCAAAAAGCGACCCGCCGGAGGCAACTTGCAGCTAAATACGTTTGCCCTGCCACCGCCCCTGAGGCTCCTCGACAAGGTCTCATCATCAATGCTACAAGGAAAAGATTTGTGATGCACCACTCTTCGAACCGATGAACCCCATGGAACACATACGGATGAACCTGATCCTTCTTTTTGATGATGATTTTACCCAAGGGCAGACCACAGCCCGGCTGACGGGACGACGCCTTCGCCACGTCAAAGAGGTCCACCGGGCCAAGGTGGGAGATACCCTGACTGTGGGTCGCCTTGACGGCAACCTGGGAACCGGTGAGGTCCTCTCCATGGATAAAGACGCCATGGAACTGGCCGTGAGCCTGGACGCGCCGCCGCCACCGCCCCTTCCCCTCACCCTGATTCTTGCCCTTCCAAGGCCCAAGGTCCTCAACCGGGTGATCATCGCCGCCACCAGCATGGGGGTGAAGCGACTGGTCCTGCTCAATGCCGTCCGGGTGGAAAAAAGCTTCTGGCAAAGCCCGCGGCTGTCCGAGGAGAACCTCCTTTCCCAGCGGGTCCTGGGCCTGGAGCAGGCCAAAGACACCCGGCTTCCGGAGATTCTGTTAAAAAACCGGTTCAAGCCCTTTGTGGAAGATGAACTGCCGGCCATGGCCGTCGGCACGGAAAAACTGGCGGCCCACCCCTACGACGCCGTCCCCTGCCCCGTCCGGGTGGACGGTCCCGTCACCCTTGCCGTGGGCCCGGAAGGGGGCTTTATCCCCTATGAGATGGACAAACTCAAGGAAGCCGGCTTCCAGGCTGTCTCCATGGGAGAACGCATCCTGAGAGTGGAATCGGCCATTCCGGCTCTTCTCTCACGCCTGTACCCAACCTTTTAGCACTCACATGAACCCGACAACAGGATCCACCATGCCCCACCAACTGATCATCACGGCCGATATCCACGGCCACCTGCCCACCTGGCGCCTCATCAAGGCCCAGCTGAAGCCCGGCGACGGCCTGGCCGTAGCCGGCGACCTCTTTGACACGGTTTACGGCAAGAGCCACCCGGACTACGACCCCGACACCATCCGGCACGAGTTTAAGGCCCTGGCCGGGCCCACCTGGTATGTCTGCGGAAACTGCGACCACCCCGATTTTTTCTCCGGGGAGCTGACGGCCTCCTTCTCCTGGGAAGGCACCACCCTGCTCCTGGCCCACGGACACCGCCACCTGCCGGACCTCACCGACTACGACATCGTGGTCCAGGGCCACACCCACGTCTCCCGACTGGACACCCTCATGGGCAAGGTCTTCCTCAACCCGGGCTCACCGGCCCGCCCCCGGGGCGGCCACCAGGGCTTTGCCCGGCTCACGGGCACCCGCCTCGAACTGGTGGACCTGGCCTCGGGAAAGGTGGTGGATCACCTCGACCTTCCCGGCCGGACCGCCTGAATCAGGGGCAAAAACAATGCCTCCGGCGGCGAGGTGTGTCACCTCGAAAGCAGGGTGCGAATGCGTTTTCCCCTTCGTTCCTCGGGGAAAATCACATTCGCCTTTCATTGAAGAAATGATGAGGACATCTTGTCAGATAGCTGTTTGAGAAGAAGATTTTAAAATCTTTTCGATTCATTCGAAGGGGTTTGCTTTCCGGCTCAGTTCGACGTAACGAACACGCAACCGGAATGTTTTTGCTGAGCTTTTCTCAAAAAACGACCCGCCGGAGGCATCGTCTCTTAAAAAAATCACGTGTGTTTCATGGCATCGAAGAGGGATTTGTCCATGGCCTTTTCATAGGCGGCGCCGCCGGTGATCGTCTTGGCCGTCACCAGCTGCATGAGGTGCTGGTCCATGGACTGCATGCCCTGGGAGGTACCCGTCTGGATCATGGAGTTGATCTGGGCGATCTTGCCGCTTCGGATGACGCTGGCAAGGGCCGTGGAGCCCAAAAGGATCTCGTTGGCCGCACAGCGGCCCGTTCCGTCGGCGGTCTTGAGCAGCTGCTGGGCGATCACCGCCCTCAACGATTCGGAGAACATGGTGCGCACCTGCGCCTGCTGGTCCGCGGGAAAGGCGTTGATCACGCGGTCCACGGTTTTGGAAGCACTGTTGGTGTGAAGGGTTCCGAAAACAAGGATCCCCAGCTCGGCGCAGGTCAGGGCCAGGCTGATGGTCTCCTTGTCCCGCATCTCGCCCACCAGGATGATGTCCGGGTCTTCGCGGCCCGCCACCTTCAGGGCGTCGGCAAAACTTGTCGCATGGGTGCCGATCTCCCGCTGGGTGAAGATGCAGCGGCGATTCTGGTGCACGAACTCCAGGGGGTCTTCGATGGTTATAATGTGGGCTTCCCGGCTCTTGTTGATGTAGTCGATCATGGCGGCCAGGGTGGTGGACTTGCCGCTCCCCGTGGGGCCGGTAACAAGGACCAGGCCCTTGGGAAAATCGGCGATGGTCTTGAGCACCTCGGGCAAGCCGAGCTGCTCTAAGGTCAGGATCTCGGTGGGGATCATCCGAAACACCGCCCCGGGGCCGTTGTGGTGGTAGAAAAAATTGCACCGGAACCGGCCCACCCCTTCCAGCTCATAGGCCATGTCCAGGTCGAGGTTGGCCTCGAACTCCGTCTGTTTTTCCCCGGGAAGGATCTCAAAAAGGACCTCGGTCATCCGATTCCGGTCCAGGACGGGGTGAGCGGTCTCCACGAGCTCCCCTTTTAAGCGCAACAGGGGCGGTCGCCCAACGACCATGTGAAGGTCGCTTGCCCCTTTCTCATTCAACTCTCTGAAGTAGGTATCAATAACTGCCACACGCTCTCCTGCCGACGGCCCCGGCCGTCCGTATCCGTTCCATGATCATCCCTTCGCATCACCCTGCCAGTTTGGCCTTGAGCTGCCGCTGCAATGTCTCTGACTCCACATGCATCAGGGCCGTCTCCACGCTGATGAGCCCCTCGTCCAGAAGATCCTTTACGGACTCGTCCATGAGCTTCATGCCCAGGCCCTTGCCCGTCTGCATGAGGTTGGGAATCTGGAACACCTTGGAATCCCGGATCAAGCCCGCCACCGGCAAATTCACCATGAGGATCTCCGCGGCCATGAGCATGCGGTCCTCGGTGTCCGAAGGAATAAGCTTCTGGGTCACGACGGCCTTGAGGGTCTCGGCCAGGGTGGCCCGGATCTGGGACTGCTCACCCGGCGGGTAGGAGTCGATGATGCGGTCCACGGTTTTCGGTGCGTTGGTGGTGGAGAGGGTGCCGATGACAAGGTGCCCCGTCTCGGCGGCACTGATGGCAAGGGAGATGGTCTCAAGGTCCCGAAGCTCACCGATGACGATGACGTCCGGGTCCTCCCTCAAGGCCCCTTTAAGGGCGTTGAGATACGAGTGGGTGTCCCGCCCCACCTGCCTCTGGTTCACCACCCCCTTTTTTTTGGGGTGAACAAACTCAATGGGGTCTTCCACGGTGAGGATATGGTGGGCCTTGCGTTCGTTGATAAAGTCCACCATGGCAGCCAGGGTGGTGGTTTTGCCCATCCCCGTGGCCCCGGTGACCAGGATCAGCCCCTGGTGCTGGTCCAGAACCTTCGCCACCACCTCGGGAAGCCCGGTCTCTGAAAGGAGAGGAATGGCGGGGGGAATCATGCGAAATGCCGCGCTCAGACCGCGGTTGTGGGCCATGGCGCTTCCCCTGAAGCGACCCAGCCCTTTGATCTCGTAGGAGAAATCAAGCTGATTTTCCCGGGCCAGGTGCGCCTTCTCCTCGTCGGAGAGCAACTCGGTGATCAACCGCTGCGTCTGGTCCGTGGTGAGCTTGGGAGTCCTGGTTTTAACCAGCCCCCCTTTTCTGCGCAGGATAATCGGTTCACCCGGTACCACGTGCACGTCCGATGCCCGCAAGTTGACCCCGGCCTGAAAAACCTTGTCCAATTCTGCCATGTATGACCTCCGGGTCCCGGTTATGAGTCTTCGTCGGGGATGACCCAAAGGTACTGGGTTGTGGATACAAACACGATGGAGCGGACAGATTCTCCGTCCACCGCCACGCGGGACACCTCGCTGAACATGTCGGTGTTTTTCAAAAAATAATCGGAGACCCTGTCGTAACCGGTGATATCGATCTCTCCGCTCACCACCTGGCCGTTGGTCATCTTCATCTTCATTTTGCGGTAGATGGCGACCTTTCTCTCGGACAAATCGCCGTTTCTGACCTCCACCCAGAGGATATGCTTTTTCGGAACGATCATGGGGCGCCGACTCTCGTCCTCCCCGTTGACGGCTTCGTACATCACGATATCGGACTCGTTGTCCAGGAGAAAGGTCCGGATGTCCCGGCCCACGATGTTCACGAGTCCATCGAGTTGGCTGTTGTTCGATAGACACAAGGTAATTTCACAGTCTTTTTTAGGGTAGATACCCATACGCGCTCCTTCCTGGCGAGCTTAACCGGTCGCGTCGTCGCGATGCCTGGCCCGGTTATCAATCCGTTCACGGTAGAGGTCCACAGGTTGCCACTACCTCCCTTATCGTCTCAAACACGGTGAAAATTGATCCTTTTTTTCCGTCTTGTAATATCCCGATAAACCTTATAAATATAAACTGCATTGAATTTTTTTGTCAATTATTAAACAATTGTTAGCATCTATTTATCATTGGGAATTCACATGAAACCAGAGGGAACCAGTATCCTGCTCATCAATCCACAGAACAAGGTGCTGCTCATGCTCAGGGACGACCTGCCCCACCTTCCCTGTCCCAATATGTGGGACCTGCCGGGGGGGCATGTGGAGGCAGGCGAAACGCCGGAAGCCTGCATCCAACGGGAGCTCCTTGAAGAGATTGGATTTTGTCCCGACCTCATCCGCCCCTTCGGGGTCTATGATTTCCCCGACCGCCTTGAATATGTCTTCACCGCCCGGGCTGATTTTGATCCTGAAACCGTGCACTTGACCGAGGGGCAGAAAATTGCCTGGTTCTCCTTTGACGAGGCCGATGCCCTGGACCTCGCCTTCGGATTCAACCTGGTGATTACCCATTGGGGGGAGAAGCGGGCGTCCGATTGACACCGCAGGTTAAAATACACTAAAATGCGCCGATACAATTGCCGATACTATTAGGGCGGGTGATTGATCATCTCCTGACATCAGCAAATCCATCAGTTGCCACCCCACGGAGAAGGCATGGCCGACGAAAAGCGATACAGTGTGGAAGAGGCGGCAAAGGAGCTCGGAACAGGGGTTTCCACCCTTCTCCTGTGGAAACATATCTACAGCGAGTTCCTCTCCGGTACCGGAGATGCAGGGGAACAGACCCTCAGCCGTGAGGACATCCACCTTTTTACCTACATTTCCGAATGCACCGAATCAGGTCTCACCCGCGAGGAGATACGCCTGGCCTTACGGAACCGGGCGGCAGGCCAAGGGCCCCTCTTTTCCCGCAACGCTTTTCGACACGACGACGATGACGACATCCTCTCCCTCCTGGATGAGGACAACCCCACACCGGCCCTTCTGGCACGCCTCGTCATCCAGCAGCGTCGCCTCGCCGAAGCCGAAGAGCGCAAAGCCTCGGCCATGGAGCGCCGCATTGCCGTAGAAGAGGAGAAGTCCCGAAGCCTGTCAGCCATCCTCACCGCCTTGACCACCTCGGGCCTCCCCGTACCGGCCATGCAAGCGGCACAGCAGGCCCCTTACGTTCAACCCACCGTGCCTGCCGAGCCCTCCGAACCGGAAACCCCTCGAAACGATTCGCCCCCCCGGCCCGAACAGGCACCAGAAAAAACACCCCTGGACAATCACTTCGTCCCGGAGACCGACGACGTCCCCCTGGATGATCTCAGCGCCCTTGTCGATGCCCCGGCCCCGTTGCCCCAGGAGGACGTGGATGATCTCTGGAGCCTCATCGAAGACGATGCGCCCGGACAGGATCCGGATATGGACAACCTCTGGGACCTCGTGGACACACCCGTCGAGGAAGACCTGGACGACCTCTGGGCCCTGCTGGACGAAACGCCCGGAAAAGGAGAGGAGGAGGAGCCGGACAATCTCTGGGACCTCATAGACGAACCGCCCCGTGAGCCCGAAAAAGCACCCATGAGCGACACGGGCCTGGACGACCTCTGGACCGTGGAAGACGAGCCACCGGTGCCTCCGGCAACCCCGGAAAAAGCCGAAAAACCCACCGGGGACGCCGACAACCTCTGGAACCTCGTGGACACACCACCCCGGGAGGATCAGCCGCGTCCTGTTGCCGAACAGACGCCCAAAAAGATGCCGCGGCAGGTCCCCAGGCCAGCGGAGGAGCCTTCGCCCCTCCCCTCGGACCCCGAGGCGTACAAAGATTTTATTTTAAAGGAAATCATCGGCATGAAACGCCGGGAAGGATTATCCGCCGCCCAGGTTGCTGAACGGCTTAACGAGGAGAGCAGGCCCACCTTCAGCGGCAAAGGCTCCTGGGGAGCCCGCACCATCGAAGGGATTTTCAGCATCATCGAAAAGGCCGGCCCCAAGTAGCCCGCACACATAGTGCCACTCGGTGCCTTCCGGCCTCTCTGCTGCTTACTTGGCCCCGGCATCCAGGGCAAAACGGGTGTCCACGAACTTCTCCATGTCGATCTTGTCCGTCAGAATCCCCATCTCATCTTTCATGTAATCCTGAATCTTCGCCAGATCATCAATGACCGGAAAAAGCTCGTCCGTGGAGATGCGCTCTTTGGGCTCGGTGAGGACCTTGTAGATCAGGTCGCTGTTCTGCCCAAGAAAATCGGCACCGATGATGGAGGCCGGCTTTGGCTGGGCCTCCACGGCCATGCCGGAACGCACCAGGCTGCGGGTCAGCTCGTGGACGGCATCGGGATTTTTCTCGATCACTTCGTCACGCATCACCAGCACGCAGCAGGGGTGCTTCGGCCAGAGATCACACGAGAGGTGAAGCGCCTCCCCGTTGCCGCTGTTGATCACCTTGGTCCCGATGGGTTCGGCCACAATGAACCCGGCGATCTCGCCGTCCTCATCCAGGTCGATGGCATCGGGCATCTGAAAGGGAGCCACCACCTCCAGGAACACGTCGGCTTTTTTGTCCCGGGTGGTACCGGGGTTGAGCCCCTTCTCTTTGAGAAGGCGGTGAAACAACATGTTATGCACCGACAGCTGATAGGGAATCAGGACCACCTTACCGGCAAAATCTTCGATACGCTGAATACCAGCACGCCGGCTCTTCACCAGGATGCTGCCCGATTTGTGGGTAAAAAGGATCAGCTTGATGCCCACGCCGGACTTGAAGATGTCCATGGCCGTGGGGGCAAGGATAAACGCACCGTCAAGGGCACCCGTGGCCAAATCGTCGGCCACCTCGTTCCACCCGTTTTTCAGCACCGGCTCAAGGGAACAGTGCTTGAAGGTCTCCATGCCCTTCCTCAACTTGAGATCCGTGACACCGAGAATCAGGTGATCGGTGATCCGCAAGTGACCAATCTTCAACACAGGCTTGTCCGTCATACATACACCGCTTAAAACACCAGATGGGTTACCAGGCCCCGGTAAAAAAAAGAAACCACGGTTTCTAAGATCGGGCCTGAAACACGCCTCCAACTGGCATTGGAGGCGTGCCGCCGGTCATCTCCGGTGCATCTTTCCACCGGAATGTACGTTGAGAATGCCCTTTGTCCGAACAGCGCTGCCAAAGCCGCTGTGAGGGCATCGTTTTACGACCAGTTCAGAATCAGTGCTTGAAGCTCCGCTGGCCGGTGTAAACCATGGTGGCGCCATGTTCGTTGCACGCCTCGATGGACTGGTAGTCGTTCATGGATCCGCCGGAGTGAACAATGGAGGTAACCCCTTCGCGCAGCCCCACATCGGCCCCGTCACGGAAGGGGAAGAAGGCATCACTCACCATGGCCGCCCCCTTGATCCCGCCGTTCTCGGCCTTGACCCGGGCGTCGATCTCCGCTTTTTTGTCGGCGTCCGTAAGATCGGCGTACCCCATACCCCAGGTCTCAAAGGTGTAGCGGTCGGCAAGTTTTTTGTACGCCTTGTCCACCGCGATCTCGGCAACGCCCACGCGATCCTGCTCACCGGTGCCGATGCCCACCGTCACCTGGTCCTTGACGTAGATCACGGAGTTGGAGGTGATGCCGGACTCCACCAGCCAGCCGAAGAGCATGTCTTCGTACTCGGCGTCGGTGGGCTCCCGGTCGATGGTGTAGAGGGTCCCCTTGTACTCGCACTGGGCGATCTTCAAGTCCTCGCGGCTCCTGGCCTCGGGCACAAAGGAGAGCTGGGTGATGAGCCCGCCGTCCATGAGGCTCTTAAAGTCCACGACACGCTCGCCCACATAGCTCTGGAGGCGGTCCATGTTGCCGATACGGATGACCCGGAGGTTCTTCCGCGCAGCCAGGATATCGAGGCTCCCCTCTTCAAAATCGGGTGCCACAACCACCTCGGCGTACTGGTTGCTGATGGCCTCGGCCGTGGCCTTGTCCACGCTGCGGTTCAGGGCGATGCATCCCCCGAAGGCTGCGATGCGGTCGGCCATGTACGCCTTGGCGTAGGCCTCCTCAAGGGAGGCGGCACGGGCCGCGCCGCAGGGGTTGTTGTGCTTCACGATGACCGCCGTGGGGGTATCGGTGAAGTAACGCAGGATGTTCAGGGCGTTGTCGGCATCGGTGAGGTTGGTCTTGCCGGGATGTTTCCCGGACTGGAGCAGCTCGATGTCCGAGGCAAGGTAGCGCCCGGGGGCGATGGTCTGGGTCTCTCCCACCACCAGGTTGCCGTTGGCCAGGCGGTAAAGGGCCGCCTCCTGGCCGGGGTTCTCGCCGTAGCGCAGCCCCTTTTTCACCTGGTCGATGGTCCAGGCCACTTTCTCATAAAAGAGCGTCTGGCGGTTGTCGCCATCCACAAAGGAAATCTCCATGGCCGGAGCAAAGTGGTCGTCCATGATGGTTCGGTACATCTTCTTCAGATCGTCTGCCATGTGCTTTCTCCCCCCGCAGGACCTGTGGGCGGCCTGTAAAAAAAGCCACCGCTGTCCCGTCGGGTCCGGATAGGGTGTTTAGGATGCGCTGTAACACCCCGAAACGCTCTGCGGGGCCTGTGCTGCAAGATAATCGGCAATGTGTCGGTCATAGGAGGCCGTGTGCTCAAAGGCCTTGGCCGCCAGCCCGTAACGCAGGGCCAGATCCGTAGCCCCGTCGTTGGCCTCCAGGGCCGCCACAACAGCCCCGTAGTCCGATGGATTCACCACCGAGGCCACCCGGAGGTAGTTCTTGGCCGAAGCCCTGACCATGGTGGGCCCGCCGATATCGACATTGCTCCGAGCCTCTTCCACGGTGACCCCTTCTTTGGCAACGGTTGCCGCAAAGGGATAAAGGTTCACAACTACCATATCTATCGGAACCGCATCGGTTCTCTTTAAGTCTTCCTGATGAGAATCGTTGTATGTTTCCGTCAAAATCCCGAGATATATTTTAAAATCAAGGGTTTTCACAAGTCCCCCTTGAGTCTCCGGCTGACCGGTGTAATCCGACACCTGGACCAGGTGCTTTGCCGCGGCATCGCCCAGGATCTTTTCGATGGCCCCGAAGGTTCCCCCGGTTGAGAAAATACGAATGGACGGGTTGACCCGCACCAGGGCAGGAATCAATGTATCCAGTCCCGTTTTATCCGACACGCTGATCAGCACATGATTGACCTTCACCCGGTCATCAATGCGATCCACAATATTCATCCCCATAGTTCTGTCCTGTTTTTTTGTGGTGGCTTACGTTGAACGGCCGGTGCCCCGGCTGTCTGTGTATCGTATCTGCGTCCCTGACGCCCCCTGGAACCGCAGGATGCGGCAGGTGCGCAATAGTAAAACAGCCCATGGCAAAGATCAAGGTGCATTCCCCGGAGACATTCCATGAAAATCACCGCATTTTCGGCAGGGGATCTGTCCGTTGAGGCCAGGACCATGTCAGGGGGCGTGCCGGAGCTTTGGCAGGTCGGAGCCCGTCAACAAAACCCCACAAATACAATACAATGCACAAAATCATCACACACCGGTTGGAATTGTGGCCTGTGCCGCCCTGCGCCGCACCGGAACACCCAGGTGATCCTGCCGGAAGGCAGCGACCCGGCACAGCCTTGCCGGGGGCCAGGACGAGGCAACCTCCGCCTTGACTTTTTTGGGAATCATCTTAAGGTTTAGAGGCATCCCTGCCGGGAATCAGGCAGATGCAGCCCCGACGCCCCTGCCCCTTCCGCGAGGCGCCGTGATGTTCACCCCAAACACAGGATTTCCCATGAGCACCCTTACCGTAAAGAGCTTTGCCGCCTGCACCAATGCCGACGTCGCCAACGCGGTCCTCTCCCTGGCCGCCCCCCTTTGCGCCGCCTGCGGCGACGACGACGCCATGAAACGACTCCTTGTCTCCCTTGCCGTCACCGGCTGGAACCTCTCCCTCTTTGAAAGCCGGGGAGAAGACGGGTACAAAGCCCAAGTGGCAGAGCGCCTTCCCGCCCATCTGCCCGGGGAGAAAAAAGAGGTCTTTACCCAATTCGTCCTGGGCCTCATCTCCTCCAAGCAGGAGACCTACCCCGCCATGATGAAGGGGATCAAAAGCTGGGACCTCCGCACGGACAACGGCAAGCTCAGCCTTACCGTGGAAGCCCTTCCCGTAAAACCCGTTTAACCCCCGGGAGACACCCATGCTCACCCTCACTCAGTTCCGGTACAGCGCCGACAACTTTTCCTATGTGGTCAGCGGTCCCGAATCCGCCGTGGCCATCGACCCCGGGGCCGTGGACGAAATCCTGGACTTCGTAAGTGCCCGGGGCCTTCGCCTCACCCATGTGATCAACACCCACACCCACCCGGACCACACCGTGGGAAACACCCCGCTGATCCTGCGCTCCGGGGCAACGCACCAGGACATTCCGGCCCTTCGCCAGAGCGGCCGCCTGGACATCGACGGGGACCCCCTCATCGTCCACTACACCCCGGGCCACATGGACGACTGCCTCACCTTTGAAATCAAAGGGCGCCTCATCACCGGAGACACCCTCTTCAACGGCACCGTGGGGACCTGCTTTTCGGGGGACATGGAGAGCTTCTACCGAACCGTCACCTTTCTCCTCACCTTTCCCGACGACACAAAAATCTACGCAGGCCATGACTACGTCCAGGAATCCATGGCCTTTGCACGAATCATCGAACCTGAAAATGAAACGGAGATCGCTCGCTACCTTTCCCTCTACGATCCCGACCACGTGGTCTCGACCCTGGCCGATGAGAAACGGGCCAACCCCTTTGTGCGATTCAACGAACCGCACCTTGTGGACACCATGAAACAACGAGACCTTCCCGTGGCAACCGAGCGGGAACGATGGCACTCAGTAATGGAGCTGTACTGATGGAAACACCTGAAAAAACGGTCACCAACCCCGGGCTGTGGAACGAAAAAGCCGTGGCCGCAACCATTAAAGCGACGAAGATGCTCTGGGGAAAACACAACGAAACAATCCAGGCCTGGCTCTATGAATCGGGCTTCTCCCTTGAAACCCTGCGGGAAGCCCTCCTCGGCTGGCAGGTGAGAAACACAAGGCGACCGGCCGACTCCTGGGGCACCGAAGGCGTTGATAAAATCCTCCTGCCCGAAGGCATCACCATCCCCGTCATCCGGGACAAAGAACTCAAGCGCGTCGTCATCTTCCGCATGGGCCACGGCCACGACGGCGAGTACCACACCGTTGAGGGCAGCGCCCCGGTTCCCCTGGTCCTCACCGGCTCTACCCCACGCACCGCCATCGTCCGCCGCGAGCTCGACGCCCTTCTCCTCCACCAGGAGCTGAAAAAAGAGTGGACCGTGGTGGCCACGGGCGATCTTCCCCCCGCCGCCCTTGAAGACGCCCTGAATGGGGCCGACTCGCTTTGCCCCGTCGCCCTGAACAACGACACGCAAGCCCTTGCCCCCTGGATCACCCCCTCCACCTGCCCCCTTGCCGGGACGAGCCTCGTGGACCTGGCCCGACAAGGCGCCCTGGCCCAAGGGCTGGCGTCGGTATTCAAATAAAACCTGCCAAAATGCCCAAGACCAGACACAAAAAGCCGTGAGGAATCGTTATTACGATCCATCACGGCTTTTTTATGTGGGTACAGGAGGCCATCCGGTTAAAACGGCCTCCGGCGGCCCTGCCGGGGGCTAAACTTTTAAAAAGTTTAACAAACAGGCTTAAAAAAACAAATTCAGGTCAATCCAAATCAAAGACGAATGTGATTTTCCCCAAGGAACGAGGGGAAAAGCGCATTCGTAACCTGCTTTCGAGGTGGCACACCTCGCCGCCGGAGGCATTGCTTTTGTATTTCCTAACCCTTACATCGCGCGATTCACCGCGTCGAACTCGGCCTGGATCTCTTTTGCAGGTTCGTCGTCCATGAGGCTCACGGCCACAATCACGGCAATGGAGACCAGGAAACCCGGAACGATCTCATAGAGGTCAAAAAGGCCCAGGAATCCACCGGTGAGCTGTTTCCAGACGATAACTGTGAGACCACCCGCCACGATGCCTGCCAGCGCCCCGTTGCGGGTCATGCGCTTCCAGTACAGGGAGAGAAGGATAATAGGGCCGAAGGTGGCGCCGAATCCGGCCCAGGCATAGGAGACAAGGCCCAGCACGGAGCTGTCGGGGTTCCGGGCAAACAGCCAGGCAAACACCGCCACAACCATCACGGCACACCGGCTCACCCAGACGAGCTCGGTATCCGAGGCCTCTTTGCGGAAGAGCACCTTGTAAAAATCCTCGGTGAGGGCCGAGGAGGTTACGAGGAGCTGGGAGTCTGCCGTGCTCATGATGGCTGCAAGGATCGCTGCCAGAAACACCCCGGCAAGGACCGTGGGGACCATCTGATCAACCATCACCATGAAGATCTTCTCCTGATCTCCGGCAGCCAGGGGAGTGTCCAGACAGACGAGGCCCACGAGCCCCACCACCACGGCAAAGGAGAGGCTCACCACCACCCACACCATGGCGATGGATTTGGCCTTGCGGATCTCAGCGGTGGTCCGGATGGCCATAAAACGGGCCAGGATATGGGGCTGACCGAAATAGCCCAGGCCCCACGCCGCAAGGGAGATAACGGACATCACGGCAAGGGGCGCCCCGGTGGTGTCCGTAAAGATGCTCAAAAAAGCGGGGTTGATGGAACGAACGCCCTCCAGGGTGGAGGCAAGCCCTCCGGCCTTGATGATGCCCAGGGTTGGCACCACGATGATGGCCACGATCATGATCATGCCTTGGAAAAAATCGGTCCAGCTCACCGCCATAAACCCGCCGAGGAAGGTGTAGGAGATGATCACCGCCACACCGATGAGAAGGGCCGAGTTATAGGTAAGGCCGAACACGGTGCTGAAGAGCTTGGCCCCCGCCACAAAGCCGGAGGCGGTGTAGATCAGGAAAAAAATCAGGATAAAGATGGCCGAAATGATCCGCAGCAGGTGCGAGGTGTCCCGAAACCGGTTTTCAAAGTAATCGGGCAGGGTGATGGAGTCCCCGGACATCTCCGTGTAATTCCTCAGCCGCACCGCCACGAACTTCCAGTTCAACCAGGTGCCCATGGCCAGGCCGAAGGCGATCCAGAAGGATTCCAGCCCCGCCACATAGGCGTAGCCGGGAAGTCCCAGAAGGAGCCATCCGCTCATGTCCGAGGCCTGGGCGCTCATGGCCCCCACCCAGCTGTTGAGGCCCCTGCCCCCCAGAATGTAATCCGACAGGGTCTTTGTCTTGCCGTAGTACACCCAACCGATCCCCACCATAAATATCAGGTAGAGGACAAACGAAATCAAAATCGACACATTACCGTCCTGCATACGTCCTACTTCCACTCCCCATGATTCATACACACAGAAAAACCGGCGTTGCGCCGGTTTTTACGAACAACCCGTGGTTTTTATCAGAACGGCCCCTGCTTTTCAACTCCGGGGCCCACCGACAAAAAAAGGCCGCCCCCGGGGGGAGCGACCTTTTTTGTCCGTAAATCAAAGGAGACGCTAAAGCGATGCCTTAGAAGGTGTAGGTCATGGTCATGCCTGCACCCCAGAGGATACCTTCGTTTTCGCAGTACACTTGGGCAGGGGCACCATAGGCTGCAGAGTAATTTTTATTAAGCTCGGTGCTTTCACCTGTTGTGGAACGCTTCGACGTCGAAACAACGTGTTGGAGGACAGCATCAAGATTCCATCGTTCATTGATCCGCCAGCCCATACCAAGGGCATAGACGTTGCGATCCGTGTCAGGCCAGCCAAACTCAAAGGTCTCATCGGGAACGGGTGAGGGGTCGTAGGTATAGCCGGCACGAAAGACGAAAGCCTCAGTGGCCTGGTAAGCAATGCCCAGTTTGTATGCGGTGGTATCTTCCCAGTCACGCTCATGCTCAAAGGTCGTCTCAATAGTCGATGCCCCTACCAGACCAACATAAGCGTCGGGCACGTTGATAACAGCATGCTCATCCTGGTTCTCGTTGATACTCCACCGGGTCCAGGTGACGTCGGCCTCAACCGAAAACTTGTTACTGGGCATCCAGCGGACACCTGCCTGCACCTGCTCAGGATGGTCATACTCCATCGTGACGGTACCATCGAGGTCCTGTGTCCCCCCCATGGCGCCAGATATCATCACATCCCCTTCGAAATCGCCATCGGAACGACCTCGGTAGGTCAGGCCCATGGAGAGCTGCTCAATGGGACGGTACATCAGCCCAACGTTAAAAGAGTAGTTAAAATCGTCGGTGGTCTCCATCTTCAGTTGAGCGCCATCAAGAAGCGTAGCCGACATTACCAGCTCTTGAGCCTTCTCCGCATCGCCGGTGAAATTAAGGGCATTCAGCCCTGCCTTTGCTTGGGCCTGATCAGGTGTAAGTAACCCTCCTGCTTCTTTAGCAATGGCAGTGGGGTTGAAGTCATCGCTGTATTCCATGGTCTTTCCAGCTTCAGAGATTGAGCGGCCAAGGCTCACCCCAACCCCCACTGAAAACTTATCAGAAACCTTGTAGGACAAGGTCGGGGATACAGCTACGCGACCGTAGTAAGACTCCCAGGCATAGGCGCTGGACGGAGAGTTGGCAGGGTCCTTGTCCCAGGTTACATGCAGGCCGTAGGGGGTATACGCGGCCACACCAAGGGTAAGTTTGTCGGTCACCGGCATGGCAAAGCCCAACGAAGGGCTGACGATGTCCATGGTATCGGATTCATAATCCGATGGTGCGCCATCCAAGGTATCATTTGACCCTTGTGATACCACATTCCAATCAGACACCTTGATCTTGGCGTTGTAGTACATGGCACCCGCCGATATGGTGGGTCTTTCGATAAGCGAGAGGCCCGCCGGGTTGTAATACGCTGCAAACACGTTGTCGCAATAGGCTGACACAGCGCCTGCCTGAGCCGTGTTCATTGCGCCGATTCCCATCGTTTCAACGTTGGCCGCATAAGCCGACGATGCGGTCAGAACCACCGCTGCAAGGACCACCAATCCTTTTTTCACCATTTTTTCCACCTTCATACTTCTCTCCCAAAAAGTTTGTTGTTACCTATATTGTCAACAGTTGCTATAAGCTAACTAAGTTCACCACAAGCAACCGCGAGTCAATCCACCACAACAGGAAACTAACTTTTTTTGCGCGATTGGAGAGATAGTAGAGACCGTGAAAAGCACTTGTCAACCGCAAACAGGATTTACACTCTAAAATTAGAATCACAATTCCAGACTGAGGATTAACATATTGTTAAATAACGATTTCTACAATACCAGCGTTTCAACACATAGACTTGAATCATCATCTGAAACGCAGTTCATTTAATGTATCGGCATTTTTTTAGTATACAATTGATTTTTAGGGCCAGTGGAGACATGCCGTACACACAGAGGGAACCTGTCCTTGAATAAATGAGTCGGTATTGTGACCCCAGAGGTGCGGAAAAGGGGTATATTAGAAAATCCGGACTACCAGACGCCCCTGAAATCAGTTCAGACATACAATGCATACGATGTAAATTTCACAGGAAATAATGGCCTTAACCCGACGATTATCGGAGGAGAGATGGACACATTGATCAGAGATGACGGAACACTCCCCTACGGCTACCACCACAATCCGGTGGGGGAACTCAACTTCCTGGACTTTGACCTCAGGACAGCCTTTGGGAGCAGGCGAAGCTCCCTGTACAAACGCGTCAAGTTCAACCGGTTCAACTTTGTGGGATTTATGGCGGACGAGTTTTTGGCCGGGGTCGCGGTGGTGGACCTGGGGCTTATCAAAAACGGGTTTGCCTATCACTTTGACCGAAAAACAGGCGTTCTCACCGAGACCTCGGTCCTCACGCCCTTCAGGGCAACCATCCGCCCCACCCCGGACACCCCCATGAGCCGCATCAACACCTCATCCCTGGCCCTGACCATTTCAGAAACCGGGGTGGATTGCCGCACCGACACCTTTTCTCTAAAGGCTGAGTTCACCGCCCCCCACCCCGCCCCCTTGCGGGTGGCATCCCGCACCGGCTACAGGGGCTGGACCTACACCGACAAACGGTCACCCGTGTCAGTCAAGGGCACCTTTTCCGTCAACGGCACCACCACGGAGATCGCCTCACCCCACGTTCTTGCCCTCACCGACTGGTCCGCAGGCTACATGCGACGCAACACCTTCTGGAGCTGGGCCTCCTCCGCAGCCGTGCTGGCCGACGGCAGGCCCTTCGGCATGAACCTCGCCGCCGGGGTCAACGAAACCGGCTTCACCGAGAACATGATCTGGATCGACGGTGCCCCCGTCCACATCGGCCCGGTGCACTTCGACTACCGGGACAACGACACCACCACCCCCTGGCGCATCACCTCCATGGACGGCATCATCGATCTCACCTTCACCCCGGAAGGCCACCGCGAGGAGAAGGTCAACGCCCTGGTCATGGGCAGCCTCTTCACCCAGCTCTGCGGCAGCTTCACCGGCACCGTCACGCCCCCCGGTGCCGATCCGGTGCCCGTCACCAACGCCCCGGGCTTCTGCGAGGACCACTTTGCAAGGTGGTAGACAGGGCCATTATGACGCCTATACCCAAAGGCCAAAAAAACGCCTCCGGCGGCGAGGTGTGCCACCTCGAAAGCAGGCCACCATTGGGATTTGCCCTTCGTTCCTCAGGGCAAATCCCAATGGCATAACAATCGTTGGCTGTACCCTGTTTTCGTCGCTCTCGTGAACCCTGCTCGTATTAATCTCGTTCCTTATCTCCACCTGAGATTACAACCAAAAAAAGCCCACCGTCATGGCGAGCTTTTCTAACCTGTTCAAGTTGTGACCATTCAGCTTAGGCCTTCGGCGGCCCTACCGGGGTTTAAATTGCTAAAAAAACTCAACAAACAGATCTTAACAGTTCTTCTTAAATGAGTTTGGGCCGCGACCTTCAAAAAAACCATGAAAAATCGACCGAAACGGAGCGCCGCACTCCGGTGCGGCTTTTTAGTCCGTCGTTACCCGTGCCGCACAGGAGTGCGGCGCTCCAGGGGACAAGAGTGTTCGGGGGGTGATGCAAATAGGCCGATGGCCCAAACGATGATCAAGGCCGAAGTTTCATTGAAAGGCGGATGTGATTTTCCCCGAGGAACGAGGGGAAAAACGCATTCGCAACTGCTTTCAAGGTGGCACACCTTGCCGCCGGAGGCATTGTTCCCTGAACAATTCCAACTTGGGCCCATACAAAAAAAATGCCCCCCCCCCCCCACAAAAATGCCGCTGTGCGTTAACCCGAGGAACGAGGGTTAACGCACAGCGGCAATCGGCTTTCAAGGTGGCTCACCTTGCCGCCGGAGGCATTGTTTTTTTTCCATCCCTATATTAGTCGGGCGGACATGCGATGTCGCTACATACCCGACATTACTCTTCGTCCACCCGGCAGCGGGGCAGTACGAGGTTCAGTACCACGCCGAAGATGCCGGCAAGGCCGATGCCCTGGAGGGTAAACTGACCAGCGGAGACGCTCATGCCGCCGATACCGAAGACAAGGATGAGGGCCACGATGGTCAAATTCCGTGATTCCATAAGGTCTTCACCGGATTTCACGAGGGCGTTAAGGCCCACCACCATGATGGCACCGAAGAGAAGCAGCATGATGCCCCCCATGACCGGAGTGGGAATGGTGGAAAGCAGGGCCCCGAGCTTGCCCACAAAGGCGAGAACAATGGCGGTGATGGCTGCCCAGGTCATGACCCCGGCATTTTGTGCGCCGGTGAGGGCCACGGCCCCGGTGACCTCGGAGTAGGTGGTGTTGGGGGGCCCACCCAGAAGGGAGGCAAAGCTGGTGGCCAGGCCGTCACCAAGCATCGTGTTCTCAATGCCGGGATCCTCAAGGTAATCTTTGCCCGTGATACCGCCGATGGCCAGAATATCGCCGAAGTGCTCAATGGCCGGTGCGATGGCAACGGGGACAATAAAAAAGACCGCCTGAGAATTCCATTCGGGAAAGGTAAAATCGGGCATGGCAATCCATGCCGCCTCCTTCACCGGGGTAAAATCCACCAGCCCGTAAAACAAGGCCACGATGTACCCCACGAAAATCCCGCAGAGAATGGGAATCAATTTCAGCATGCCACGTCCCAGAAGGGAGACGAGAACCGTGGTCGCCAGGGCAGCCATGGAAACGGTCAGGGCCGTGCCCTTGGGAATGATGGCCGCAGGGTTGGCTACACCGGTGGCCATCTTCACGGCCACGGGGGAGAGAATCAGGCCGATGACCATAATCACCGGACCGGTCACCACAGGGGGCAGGACCTTCTCAATGACGGCAGACCCCTGCCAGCGAATCAGAAAACTCAAGGCAATATAAAAAATACCGGCGGCGATGAGCCCGCTCATGGTGGCGGCGATGCCCCACTGCTGGACCCCGATGGAGATGGGGGCGATAAAGGCAAAGGACGACGCCAGAAAAACCGGGACCTTTCCCCGGGTCACCACCTGGAAAATCAGGGTACCCACCCCTGCGGTAAACAGGGCCACGTTGGAATTGAGCCCTGTCAAAATCGGCACGAGGACCAGAGCCCCGAAGGCCACAAAGAGCATCTGGGCCCCTAGAAACGAGTCCTTTACATCAAACCTGTAATTACTCTTGCTGCTTTTCATTTCCCCTCCTGATCAGCCACACACACGTAAAAAACATCATAAAAAAGGCCCCCGAAAGGACCCGCAAAACAAACCAACCTGTATCTCCCCCGTGCACAGCAGGGCGGGCCTCCTGAAATCATTCCGGCCCGCCGCCGCCAAAAGGGCATAAAAAAAGAGGGGCACATGCCCCTCTGAAAAAGCTATTTGGTACCGAATATCTTGTCCCCGGCATCACCTAAGCCCGGGAGGATGTACCCTTTTTCGTTGAGCCGCTCATCCACGGCGGCCACATAGATATCGACGTCCGGATGGGCGTCGGTCACCCGCTTGATGCCCTCGGGTGCCGCCACGTGAAAGAGACCTCGGATGCTGTTGCAACCGGCCTTTTTCAACATGTCGATGGTGGCGATGAGGGTACCGCCGGTGGCGAGCATGGGGTCCAGGATCAAGGCGATGCGCTTGTCCATCTCCCCTGCCATCTTCTCGTAATAGACCACGGGCTCAAGGGTCTCTTCATTTCTGTAGAGCCCCACCACGCTGACCTTGGCCGAAGGAATCAGATCGATAACCCCGTTCATCATACCGAGTCCGGCCCGGAGGATGGGAAGGATGGTGATCTTCTTGCCCTTCATGCGCTCCACGGTAACGGGACCGGCCCATCCGTCGATTTCAACCTCTTCGGTCTCCAGATCCTTGGTGGCTTCGTAGGTGAGAAGGCGGGCAACCTCTGATGAAAGGTCCCTGAAATCTTTGGTGGATATATTTCGTGCACGCATCAAACCCAGTTTGTGTTTGATAAGGGGGTGTTCTGCAATATGTACGGCCATGGGATCCTCCTGAAGCCAAATGCTTAAATGTCGCGCTATTTATTGATCGCCGGGCAGAAACGCCACCGCCTTGGAGCGGTGTCCTGCATTGCCCGGGCATCCATTTTCTGTCTGTTTTGCCATGGTGCGCCCCGGGCTCCCCGGAAATTGAAGGGCCGCCGGATAAAGGGTCTCCGCCGGATTTAAGATCACGCATCGTGGCGCAAGCTCCCGGCTGCATCGGCTCCGTTCCGAAACCAGTCAGCCCCATGCCTGCCACGCCGGACGGCACAACCCATCGGACTCTTTAGTGTATTTACCAAAAACCCACCCGGACCTCACGGCAAAATCAACGAAGTATATAAAAAGCGTCCCAGGATTTCAACCTGTTTTTATGTTCAATGAGCTGCACCACCCGACAACGGCTTGGCCGTCGCCCCTGCCCGGGGCCAAGCTTTCGAAACGTTTTGTAAACACCTATCCGGCAAAATTTTCTCAACATACCCAGAATGAAAAGCACACTCGCAGTCTGCCTTCAAGGTGGCCCACCTTGCCGCCGGAGGCAGCCAAGTGAAAGATGCCTCCGGCGGCCCTGCCGGGGGCTAAACTTTTAAAAAGTTTAATAAACAAGTTTTAAAAAACAGATTCAGGCCAACCAAAATCAAAGGCGAATGTGATTTTCCCTGAGGAACGAAGGGAAAAGCGCATTCGCAGTCTGCTTTCGAGGTGGCACACCTCGCCGCCGGAGGCATCGCCTTTGTTTTTACCTGAGCCATCTTGCCCCTGTGGTTCATCAGGCTTCAACCATAGAAGGCGTGCTTTGGGGTTTTCTCTGGTTTCTCTATGAATCTGCGGTTCATGAATGATTTGTTTTTGAACTGGCCCCTAAGGCGTTCGCCTTCTGTATTCACCGCCCGGGCTTGTGGTTTTCACCCCGATCCAGTATGAAGGTGGCCCTGCCGGACCACGTACAGGCAGCCGCCAGGACCGGATCCTGCCGGGACCGCTTTGGGGGGTGACTTTTTTCAATCGCATCATTATAGTGGTGGCGATTCACCACCGAGCCTGCGTGCCGGCGACACAGACAACCCACGGCCTGCCCTTTGAACAAGCGGCGCACACAGCGCCGGGCCGAGCCGCCTTTACCCCAAACCGAGACTTCCATGCCCGACGCCACCTGTTACGCCCAGGTCACCGTAACCCTGCCCCTTTCCGGCCCTTACACCTATCTGGTGCCGGATCACCTGCGCCCCCATGCAGCCGTGGGGTCCCGGGTCCTTGTGCCTTTCGGGCGCCGCACCGTCACGGGGTACATCACGGCCTTTGCACCGCCCAGCAAAAAAATGCGGGTCAAAAAGATCATCGACACCCTGGACCCCTGCCCCTTGTTCACCCCCGGCATGGTCCCCCTGTTCCAGTGGATCGCAGACTACTACATCGCCCCCATGGGGGATGTGATCAAAACGGCCCTGCCCGGTGGCCTCAACGTGGTTGACCGCCAGGTGGTGTCCCTGACGACAAGCGGAACACGCGCCGCCGACGACCCGGCCTGCCCGGAGGCGGAAAAAGAACTCATCGACATCCTCGGAAGCACCCCGGTCCCCCTCAAGCAGCTTTTGGACAGTGAACCGCCCATCCCCCGGTCCCTCATCAAGGTCCTCGAGAACAAGGGATGGGTCACGGTCACCCGGGAGCTCAGCACCGCACGGGCCAGGGCCAAAATGGAGACCGTGGCCGAAGCCGCCGCAGGTCCCCTCCCCAAAAAAGGGGTCACGGAAAAACGGCAGCTCCTCCTGGATTTCCTTCGCGTCCACGGCCCCACGGCCCGGGCCGACCTCAACCGAAAGCTGCCTTCGGCCAAAAGCACCCTGGGGCCCATGGTGGAGATGGGGCTCATCCACCTCTCCGAAGACCGTGTGGAACGCTCCCCTCTGGGTGAAGAGATCGTGCCCGACACGCCGCCGTCCCTCACCGACGAACAGCAGCAGGTGGTCTCCACGGTATCTGCCCAGCTGACCTCCGGCTACGCCACCTTCCTTTTAAAAGGGGTGACGGGGAGCGGGAAGACCGAGGTGTACATGCGGCTGGTGGAGGACGCCCTTGCCGCCGGAAAGACAGCCGTGGTGCTGGTGCCCGAAATCGCCCTCATCGCCCAGACCGATCGCCGCTTCAAGGCCCGCTTCGGGGACCGCATCGCCGTCCTCCACAGCGGCCTCTCCGACGGGGAACGTTACGACCAGTGGGTAAAAATCGCCGAAAAGCGGGTCAGCGTGGTCATCGGGGCCCGCTCGGCCATCTTTGCCCCCTTGACCGACATCGGCCTCATCGTGGTGGACGAGGAACACGACGGCTCCTACAAACAGGAGAGCGGCCTCCGGTACAACGCCCGGGACCTGGCCGCTGTCCGGGCCCGCATGGAAGGGGCCGTGGTGCTCCTGGGATCGGCCACCCCCTCCATCCAGTCGGCCTGGAACGCCCGCACCGGAAAATTCAAAGAGGTGCTCCTCACCAAGCGGGTCAACCAGAAACCCATGCCCGAAATCGAGGTGGTGGACCTGAAAAAATACAAAGACCTGCCCGGTATCCACACCTTTCTCACCCCCCGCCTCGTGGAGGCCATGACCCAGACCCTGGACCGGGACGAACAGGTGCTGCTCTTTTTGAACCGGCGCGGCTTCTCCGGCGCGCCCATCTGTGCCCACTGCGGTGAGCCCCTGAAATGCAGGCACTGCGATGTCTCCATGACCTTCCACAAAGGGGTGAACGCCTTTCGCTGCCACATCTGCGGCTATTTTGAGCCGGCCAAGACCCATTGCCGCATCTGCAACGGCCACAAGATAAAACTCTTGGGCAGCGGCACGGAAAAGGTGGAAGAGGCCGTCAAGGACATCTTTCCCCATAAAAATGTTGCGAGGATGGACCAGGATACCACCGCCCGGCGAGGCTCTCTGCTCAAAATCCTGAAAGGGGTCCGGGAAAAGCAGGTGGACATCGTGGTGGGAACCCAGATGATTGCCAAGGGACACGATTTTCCCGACATCACCCTGGTGGGGGTCATCTGTGCGGATACCGCCCTGAACCTTCCCGATTTCAGGGCAGGGGAACGCACCTTCCAGCTCCTGGCACAGGTGGCGGGACGCGCCGGCAGAGGCGACAAACCCGGCCGGGTGATCCTTCAGACCTACGTGCCGGATCACTTCACCATCGGCTGCGCCGTGGACCACGATGCCGACGCCTTCTACACCCAGGAGACCAGCTTCCGCCGCGCCCTGGCCTACCCCCCCTTCACCCGGATTATCCTGGTGCGCATCGCCGACAAAAACAGCGGACGATGCCGCACCGCCGCCCAGAAACTCTCCGGGCTCCTCTGGGAACGCCGCCCCGACCAGGGCATCGCCATCATGGGCCCCGCCGAAGCCCCCCTGACCCGCGCCATGAACCGCTACCGCTGGCAGATCCTCCTGAAAGGAGAGTCCCCGTCGGCCATGAAAAAAATGATCACCGACGCCCTGGCCGCCTTTCGCAAGGAGGGCGGCTTCTCCGGCGTCTCCATCTCCATCGACGTGGACCCCTATGCCCTGGGATAAAGCTGGGAGCAAAAACAGCCTCCGGCGGCAAGGTGTGCCACCTTGAAAGCAGGTTGCGAATGTGCTTTCCCCCTCGTTCCTCGGGGAAAAGCACATCCGCCTTAAGCGCAACATTCATTCATGAAGAATTCTTAAGACCTTTTTGCTGACCCCGGCTCAAAAATTGGCAACCGTTTAACCGCCGGAGTTATTCCGGTTAAAGTCAAGCGAGTCCCCAATACCCTTCATCGTGTTTCCAGAAGGATAAAATGGGCCTCTCCTGCAAAAACAGTTGCCACATGTCACACATCACGCGAATGCCCCGAGAACGCTTGCATAATGAATACCTCCATGCATTCGCCATAGGATTTCAAGGAACACCACCATGCGCATTGCCATCATGAGCGACAGCCACGACAACATCTGGCACCTGAAGACCGCTCTTGAACTTATCGCCGACGCCAAGGCCGAGGCCATCATCCACTGCGGGGACTTTGTGGCCCCCTTTATGCTCAAACGCATAGAGAAAGCGGGCATACCCGTCCACGGCGTCCTCGGAAACAACGACGGCAGCGTCCTGACCCTGGCCCGGGCCGCCTACAAGGAGCTCTCCCACATCCATCTCCATGACGTGGTGGGAAAGGTGACCCTGGGGGGCTGCCGCATCGCCTTTACCCATCACCCGGAGGTGGGTCGGGCCTTTGCCGCCACCGGCAACTTCGACCTGGTCTGCTGCGGTCACTCCCACACCTGGCACCAGGAGACCATTGGACGCTGCACCCTCCTGAACCCCGGAGAGATCATGGGCTCCAACGGGGACCCGAGCTTTGCCCTCCTTGACACCCAAAAAGAAACGATCAGTAAAATCACCTTTCCCCATGCCGTAAGGAAGGACTCCGGGTCCGCCCTTCACCTTGACAACACCCGGCGAGAAACATACACTATGCGCCGATGCTGATACCTGATACGCAACGAGTCCGCGCTCGCGCAATAAATAACTGTACACCATCACCTCTTTTGAGGGATTATTTACTCTCAAGATACGTACCAGCCCAAAAAGCGTGTCGACGGGAAGCCGGCTTTGGTCGTTAAGCTGTACGGTTATGTGTTGCCCGAGCCCTCATGCTCACCCCTTCGTCCCCCCGCGACGACAGCAACGTTCGATACTGAGGTGAAATCATGTCCAAAAAATTAGTGGCGCTGGTGCTTTTCATGCTTTGCACCGCCCTGCCCCTTTCGGCTGCGGAACAAGCCAAAGGGCCTGCCATCCATATCCCCGAAGCACAATTCGACTTCGGCTCCGCCCCCGAGGGCCAGCGTGTGGAGCACATCTTTACCGTCGAGAACCGTGGTTCCGAAGAGCTCCGCATCACCCGCGTAAGGCCCGGCTGAGGCTGCACCGCCGCTTCGTTTTCGAAGCGAATCGCGCCAGGCGGCAGCGGAACCATCAAAATCATCGGCAACACCCGGGGATACGGGGGACGGGACTTCAAACGCAACATTCAGGTGGAGTCCAACGACCCCAAACACCAGACCACCTCCCTGATCTTCAAGGGGCATGTGGAAAAGGTCGTCACCATCACCCCGGCCCAGGTGCGCCTCATCGGCACCGAGGGCCAGGACCTCACGGCCAAGGTGCGCATCGTTCCCAGCAAGGAATACCCCTTTAAACTCCTCTCGGTAAATGCCATGGACCCCAAGCTGTTCACGGTGGACGTCGAGGAGGTGGCGGGAAAAAACGGCCAGGAGTATGAACTCACCGTGAAAAACGTCACCAGCCAAAAAGGACGGTATTCCAGCGCCATTTCCATCGGCACCGACAGCAAGATCAGGCCGCAGATGAGGATCCAGGTCACCCTGTACATCCGCAAAAAGGCTTAGGCCCTGCCGCAACCTTGCACAGCTGCGATGCCATAACCAATCAAGTCACCAACATTTACAATGGAAAGCCCCGCACTCCGGGGCTTTTAAGGCATGAAACAAAAAATCACCCCCGAAGCCATCCGTGTGGTCGCCTTTGACTGCGACGGCGTCATGTTCGACACCGAAGAGACCAACCGCATATATTACAACACCATCCTCGACCGGTTCGGGATGCCCTCCCTGAGCGACGAACAGTTTCGCTACGTCCACATGGCCACCGTGGGCCAGGCCCTGGACTACCTGTTTGAAGGACGCGTTGACATGGGCGAGGTGCGTGCGGCAACCGCCGCATTTGATTACGCCTCCCTCATCCCCCATATGAAAATGGAGCCCAGCCTGATCCGGGTCCTGACCACCCTTGCACCCCGCTGCAAGCGGGCCATCGCCACCAACCGGGCCAACACCATGGAAGCGGTCCTGGCCTTCCACGGCCTTTCGGACCTCTTTGAGCTGGTGGTCACCTCCATGGTCGTCGAACACCCCAAGCCCGCCCCGGACCAGCTCCACAAGATCATGGACCACTTCGATGTAGCGGCCCATGAGATCCTTTATATAGGGGACTCCACCACGGATCAGCTCGCCGCCCAGGCCGCGGGTGTCCCCTTTGTGGCTTTCGGCAACCCGGAGCTCACGGCCGATGCCCACATGGATAGCCTTGACGAAATCCCCCCCTTGCTGGGGCTGGGCAACGCATCATGACACACCCGGCCGCACAGACACGTTTTCCATAAAAAGAAAGACTGTTCAGCACCAACCTGTAGATACGATGGTACCCCGGATCCCTTCGTTACTGGAGATCCCAACCAACGACTTGTAACCCAAAGGACACCTAACATGAAAAAAAGCCTGATCTCTGCATCACTTGCCCTGCTCATAACCCTGACACTGGTCACCGTCACCCTGGCCGAAGAGGCGAAAGAAGGCGCCCTCAAAAGCTTTGATGAGCAGATCGGTTACACCATCGGCATGGAAATCGGCACCAACCTCAAGTCCAATGCCCTTGAACTTGACCTCGATGCCCTCATCAAAGGGATTCAGGACGGTTTTCACGGCAACGAGCAGCTCATGACCAGCGAAGAGATGATGGCCACCAAAACCAAAGCCATCGAAAAAATGCAGGCCAAGCGCATCAAGATGACCGTGGACAACCTCGAAAAAGCCAACGCCTTCCTTGCCGAGAACAAAACAAAAAAAGGCATCACCACCACCGAGTCCGGCCTCCAGTATGAAGTGATCACCAAGGGCAAGGGCGATACCCCCAAGGCCTCCGACAAGGTCAAGGTCCACTACCGGGGCATGCTCCTCGACGGCACGGTCTTTGACAGCTCTTACAAGCGCAACGAGCCCGCCACCTTCCAGGTGGATCGCCTCATCAAGGGCTGGACCGAAGCCCTCCAGATCATGACAACCGGTTCCAAGTGGAAGCTCTACGTTCCCCCGGCCCTGGCCTACGGCGCCAACGGCAACGGCCCCAAGATCGGCCCCAACGAAGCCCTCATCTTCGAAATGGAGCTCCTGGAGATCGTGCCCTCCGCCGAATAACGGGGCACCCAGGACCTGCCGCCCACGGGCGGCACCCCTTGGTCCCGCCTTTTTCGCAAGCCCCGCAAAGAGACACGGATGAAGGGCCGTCCCGCTTGACGGGATAACACATTCAAAAAATGCCTTTTCCCTGCCGCTTACATAGTGGTATAGAAAGCTCGTGCCGGTATCATGCAAATCCAAGGGTTTCATTGTACCGGCACTCTTTTTTTTGGCGCCCCGGATGACCACGCCATCACCGGGGCCCCGCCGTGGATACAAGGAGTGATGCAAAGGGCCGGTACAAGGTCCTTGCAGACGTTGAACCCTGCCCGCTACGGCAGGGATATGTGTGAACCACCAGGAAGGTTACTAAGAAGATGCTGGAGAACTTTTTCAAGCTCAAAGAGAACGGAACCGATGTCAGGACGGAAGTGATCGCAGGCCTGACCACCTTTATGACCATGGCCTACATCCTGGCCGTCAACCCGGACATCATGAGTGCCACCGGCATGGACAAAGGGGCCCTTTTCACCGCCACCGCCCTGTCCGCCCTTGTGGCTACCCTTGTCATGGCGCTGGTGGCCAAGCTCCCCTTTGCCCTGGCCCCCGGCATGGGTTTGAACGCTTTTTTTGCATTCACCGTGGTCCTCAACATGGGCTACTCATGGGAGATGGCCCTCACCGCAGTCTTCATCGAAGGCCTTATCTTTATTGTCCTCACCTTTTTCAACGTGCGTGAGGCCATCATCAACGCCATCCCCATCTCCATCAAAAATGCGGTCTCCGTGGGCATCGGCCTCTTCATCGCCCTCATCGGCCTCAAGGGTGCCGGGGTCATCGTCCGAAGCGACCCCACCCTCGTCACCCTGGGCAACATGGCCGATCACACCGTCTGGGTGGCCTTTATCGGGATCATCGTCTCCGGGACCCTTCTGGCCCTGAACAAAAAAGGGGCTCTTCTGGCCGGCATCGTCGTGGCCACCCTCGTGGGTATCCCCCTTGGCGTCACCAATGTGGAAGGATTAAAGCTCTTCTCCGCGCCCCCCTCCCTTGAACCCATCATGTTCAAGTTCGATTTTTCCAAGCTCTTCACCACCGACATGGCCGTGGTGCTCTTCACCTTCCTCTTCATCGACATGTTCGACACCGTGGGCACCCTGGTGGGCGTCGGCGCCAAAGCCGGCCTGCTGGATGAGAAGGGACGTCTGCCCGGGGCCAAGCAGGCCCTTTTTGCCGACGCCATCGGCACCACCTTCGGCGCCTGCATGGGCACCAGCACTGTGACCACCTACGTTGAAAGCGCCTCGGGCGTGGCAGAAGGCGGTCGCACCGGCCTCACCTCCCTGACCACCGCCGGCCTCTTCTTCGTGGCCCTTTTCATGGCCCCCCTCTTTCTCATGATCCCCGCCGCAGCCACCGCTCCGGCCCTGGTGATGGTGGGCTTTTTCATGCTCTCCCCCATCAAGAACATCGACCTCGACGATGCCACCGAGGCCCTTCCGGCCTTTATCACCTTCCTCATGATGCCGCTGACCTACAGCATCTCCGAGGGCATTGTCTTCGGCATGCTCAGCTACGTGATCTTAAAGGTCCTCTCCGGCAAGGCCAAAACGGTCTCTCCGGTGATGTACATCATCGCGGTCATCTTTGTTCTGAAGTTCTTCATGTAGGGCAAGCCGCATAAAAAACAAAAAAAGGGAGCGCCCGCTGCGGGTCGCTCCCTTTTTTATTTTCCCTATAGCCTTATGATCTATGACCTATAAGCCTATCGCCTGTCTCACTGATTCCCGAATCCGTTCTGGGCGCTGCAGTCCGGGCATTCCCAGGTGATGCCGTTGCAGGACATGCCCCAGACGTTCTCGTCCATGCACTCCTGGCAGATGGTAAAACCACAGCGGCAGCGCCAGGCAAAGGGGAGATCCCCTTTCCCGCAGCAGTGGCAGGACGATTCCTGGGCCTTGAGTTTCTTTTGCTTATATGAGGATATTCTTTTTGAAGTACGAGGCATGATCCACCTTGATACACCGGTTCATGATCACGTCGATGCCGTGATCGGTCAAACGTTCAGCCGCTTCCCTGTTTTCAATGCCGAGCTGCATCCAGAACACCTTGCACCCGACGGCGATGGCCTCATCCACGTGGTGAATAACGTCTTCGCTTTTTCGAAACACATTCACGATGTCCACGGGACCCGGCACCAGATCAAGGGTTTTATAGGCCTTTTCCCCCAGGATCTCTTTCTGGGCGGGACGCACGGGGATGATGACGTACCCGTTTTGCTGCATGTACCTGGACACATCGTGGGAATCCCGCTCGGGCTTGGGGGAGAGCCCCACCACCGCGATGGTTTTCGCCTGCTCCAGCACCTTTTTGATCTGCCGGTCCGAGACCAGGATCTCGCCTTTTTTCTCTGCCATGGTTCACCTCCGGGTGTTTGCCGTTTGGCCCTTTTCATGGTAGGTATACGCCATTGCGGCGGCTTTTCCGCGCAATGCTCTCATCGACCCATAAACCAAAACAATCCGACACGTAAACAGTGACACCGTGTCCTTTAAGGGTTGTCCCGATATTTAAAGACCCAAAGGGGCATCACCACCCGGCTCACCGGCCGTATGATCCCATCACGATGTTCGGTGCAGAAGGTAATGCAACGAAAGGCCCCTGTCAACAGGCCTCGCCCCATCAACCCCGGAGCCATCCACCCATGACAGACAAGAAAAAAATCTACCTCATCGACGGCAGTGCCTACATATATCGAAGCTTCCACGCCCTTCCCCCCTTGACCAACGCCGAAGGGCTCCCCACCAATGCGGTGCTGGGCTTTACCAACATCATCGTCAAGATGATGAACGATTTTGCCCCCACCCACGCTGTGATCTGCTTTGACGCCAAGGGCCCCACCTTCCGCCACGAGATGTACGAAGCGTACAAGGCCAACCGCCCCCCCATGCCCGACGACTTAAGGGCGCAGATCCCCTTTGTCCACAAGGTGGCCGAGGCCTACCGCATCCCCACCATGGAAAAGCAGGGACTCGAAGCCGACGACGTCATCGGCACCCTGGCCAAAAAAGCGGAGTCCCAGGGCTTTGAAGTGGTCATCGTCACCGGGGACAAGGACTTCATGCAGCTCGTCACCGAGACCTGCGTCATCTCCGATCCGGCCCGGGACGTCTACCTGGACCGGGACGCGGTCAAGGAGAAACTCGGGGTCTGGCCCGAGCAGGTGACCGACATCATGGCCCTCACCGGCGACACCTCGGACAACGTCCCCGGGGTCCCGGGCATCGGCAAAAAAACCGCCCCGGACCTCATCAACCAGTTCGGCTCCCTGGACGGCCTCTACGAGCAGGTGGAGACCATTACCAAGAAAAAGCAGAAAGAGAACCTCATCACCAACAAAGACCTGGCCTTCATCAGCCGGGACCTGGTCACCATCAAAACCGATGCCGACCTTCCCTTTGACGAAGAGGCCCTGGTGGTACCCGAGCCCGACGGCGAGACCCTCCTTGAACTCTTCAAGGAGCTGGGTTTTAAAAAATACATCAAGATGTTCAGCGCGCCGCAGAAAAAGGTGGCAAAAAAGTACCACGCCGTACTCACCGACGAGGCCCTGGCCGAACTGGCAGGCAAAATAAAAGCCGCACCCCTGGTGGCCGTGGACACCGAGACCACGGACCTGTCCCCCATGCGGGCCGAGGTGGTGGGCATCTCCGTGGCCATGGAGCCCCACGAGGCGTACTACATCCCCTTCGGCCACACCGGCCTGGAGTCCGACAAACAGCTCTCCAAAGAGGCCGTCTTTTCCGTGATGAAACCCATCCTGGAAGACCCGGACATCTCCAAGTGCGGCCAGAACATCAAGTACGACCTCCTGGTCCTCAAGGGCGCGGGCATTGAACTTGCCGGCATCGCCTTCGACACCATGATCGCTTCCTATCTCTTAAACCCCACACGGCGCTCCCACGGCCTCGACGAACTGGCCTTGGAGCTCTTCGACCATCAGAACATTAAATTCGAAGAGGTGGCGGGCAAAGGCAAGAACCAGCTCCTCTTCTCCGAGGTTCCCCTCTCCCAGGCCGTGCCCTACGCCGCCGAAGACGCAGACATCACCCTGATGATTGCCGAAGAGTTTAAAAAGGAACTTGAGGCGAAAAACCTCACCGAGCTGTTCGACACCATGGAGATGCCCCTGATGCATGTCCTGGCCGAGATGGAGCACACCGGCGTGGCCGTCAACGAAGAAGCCCTGGTCACCATCTCCAAGACCTTTGAAACCGAGATGAACACCATCGAGGCGACCATCTACCAACTCGCAGGGGAAGAGTTCAACATCAACTCCTCCCAGCAACTCGGCGCCATTCTCTTTGAAAAACTCGAACTGCCCGTCCAGAAGAAGACCAAAAAGAAGACCGGCTATTCCACCGACGTGGAGGTCTTAACCGCCCTGGCCGCCAAGCACGACCTTCCGGCCCAGGTCATCCGCTACCGGACCCTGGCAAAGCTCAAGAGCACCTACGCCGACGCCCTGGTGGGCCTGATCCACCCGACCACCCACCGGATCCACACCTCCTACAACCAGACCGTGGCCGTCACCGGGCGCCTGAGCAGCTCCAACCCCAACCTCCAGAACATCCCCGTCCGAAGCGATGAGGGCCGCATGATCCGCGGCGCCTTTGTCCCGGCCCAAGGGAAAAAGCTCATCGCCGCCGACTACTCCCAGATCGAGCTGCGCCTTCTGGCCCACTGCTCCGGGGACCCCATTCTCATCGAGTCCTTCAACTCCGGCGAAGACATCCACAAGCGCACCGCAGCAGAAATGTTCGACTGCGACCTCCTTTTTGTCACCGGGGAGATGCGCCGCCAGGCCAAGGCCGTGAACTTCGGCATCATGTACGGCATGAGCCCCTATGGCCTCTCCAAAGAGCTGGCCATCACCCAGAAGATGGCCAAGAGCTTCATCGAAAACTACTTTGCCCGCTACAGCGGCGTAAAAACCTTTATCGAGACCTGCATCGCAGAGGCCCAGGAGACCAAAACCACCAGCACCCTTCTGGGGCGCATCCGGCCCCTGCCCGAGATCACCAGCGCCAACCGCAACGTCAAGCAGTTCGCCGAACGCTCCGCCGTCAACACCCCCATCCAGGGCACCGCCGCCGACCTCATCAAGCTGGCCATGCTCCGTTGCAGCGAGATCATCAAAGAGAAAAATCTTGCCACACGCATGATCATGAGCGTCCACGATGAAATCGTCTTTGAAGCCCCGGAATCGGAAGTCAGTGAGGTGAAGGGCCTCATGCAGCAGGCCATGGAAAATGTCTGGGAGCTTGCCGTGCCCCTGTCCGTCAATATCGAAGTGGGGGACAACTGGAACGAGGCGCACTAAAAGGACAGGTTATAGGCCATAGGTCATAAAAAAACGCCTCCGGCGGCGAGGTGAGCCACCTCGAAAGCTGATTGCCGTTGCGCTTTGCCCCTCGTTCCTCGGGACAAAGCGCAACGGCCTTCGGGTCGGACTCCGTCCGACATATACGTTGAGGGGAGCCTGGGAACAAAAGATAAGAATGAAATGGGTATCTCCAGCAAAAACGGTTGCCACATGTCACACGTCACGCGAATGCCCCGAGAACGCCTGCATAATGACGGCCTCCATGCATTCGCCATAGGGTTTCAAGGTGCCCCCACCTTGCCGCCGGAGGCATGCTTTCGGCTTTTCCAGTGTCGTTGTTCACCCTTCAAGCAGAAAATAGCTCTCATTCACAAAAGGCTGCACCCATGATGCGTCGTTTTGCCAACCTCTTTCTGATCCTTTTCCTTGCCGACGGGGCGATTTCGGTTCTGGACGAACTCTTTACGGCGGTAAGCGGGATGCACCTGCTCATCCAGCCCAGGGACTTCCTGGCCTTTTTGGTGCTGTTCCTTTCCGGGCCTGTTTTTGTGGCCATGGGCCTGGACCGACGGCTTCCCAAGAGGGTCTTTCTGCCCATGGCAGGCTATGCCCTGTGGGGCGGTCTCCTGTTCTGGCCCATGCCCCTGTACATCCCGAAGGGGGCCTTCGGACTGATCATGGCGTTGGGGCAATTGGGCATCGGCCTTGCGGGGATTTGGGCCATCCGAAAGCAGTCTGACCACGCCTTTCTCCTGAGCCCGTCCATGATCCAGGGCCCCTGGTTCAGCCTGAAAAACACGTTGGCCTGCATGTCGGCCGGCATTCTCATCATCCCCGTCCTCCTGTGCCTCATGGGGTTCTCTGCTTTTTCCAGCTATGTCGAGGCCAAAACCAACGGGTTCATGCGCATCACCACTACCGGCCTGTACATGAACGAGAAGACCTACGGCAAAGACGGCAAAACCCTGCGTCTGATCCCCATGATCCACATCGGGCGAACGGCCTATTACCGTGAAATCGGTACATCCATGACCAACGGCAGGACCCTGATCCTGGCCGAAGGGGTCTCCGACGAAAAAGGGCTCCTTAAAACGCAGTTCTCCTACGACAACATGGGGGAACTCCTCGGCCTGGACTCCCAATCCCGGATGCAGCTCAACGCCACCTACGTCTCCACGGATTTCGAACCCCTGGACCCGTCGGACGCAGGAGCCGGAAAACCCCATATCGTCTCCGCCGACATCGACCTCTCCGAGGTCTCCCCCGCCACCGTGGCCTTCATCAACACCCTTGCAACGGCCTTATCAGAGACCGACTCCCCTGCTGAAGCATGGAGACAGTACACCACCTGGATCGACTCCCAGGTAAACGATGAGAACGCCCTTTCCGACATTACCTACGACATCTTCACCCGGCGAAACGAGGCTGCCGTCGCCATGATGACCAAGGCCCTCCCCCGTTACGACACCCTCATCGTCCCCTGGGGCGCCCTCCACATGGCCTTCATCGAAAAGAAAGCCCAACGACTGGGATTCATCCTGCTTACGGAAAACCAGCGGTTGAGCGTGAGTTTCCGGGAGGCTTTGGAGCACCTCAGGCAGGTACAAGAGACAACGCCTCCGGCGGCAAGGTGAGCCACCTTGAAAGCTGGTTGCCGCTACGCTTTAACCCTCGTCCCCCGGGTCAAATCACGGCGGCATTCTTATAGGATTCATCCATTTCTATTTTTTGGGTGAGCCCTACCCTGAACAAAACACACCTCCGGTGGGTCGCGTTTTAGAAAAGCCCCGCACCCCATGTGGACCAGTTTATTTAGAGTTCTCTCCCACGCCAGGAGAATCCACATTCATTTCCTGTTGAATAGTCCGGATCATTGTCATATTCCTAATTCTTGAGAGTTCAATGTGTAGAATGAACAGCGACGCCCCCGGCAGTCTCCATCAGAGAACGGGAGAAGGGGGTGAAACAATGAGCCCAGAAAAAGAAGTGATTCAATGAATTCATGTGAAACCACCCCCCTGTCCGATCCCTTTGTCAGTCAAAAAACGCACGCACCATACGCCCCCGGCGCATTGGACGGCTTGACTTTTGCCCTGAAGGACAACATCGATGTGGCCCGTGAGGTCACGGGCTACGGAAGCCCGGGCTGGAAAGATGCCCACGCCGCCGAGCCTGTTGCCCATGCCATCTGCATGGAGCAGCTCCTGGGTGCAGGGGCGACGTTTAAAGGAAAAACCATCTCCGATGAGCTGGCCTACAGCCTTTTGGGGGTCAACGCCTTTTACGGCACGCCGGCAAACCCCAAGGCCCCGGACAGGATTCCCGGGGGATCCTCCAGCGGATCTGCGTCGGCGGTGGCGGGGAAACAGGTGGACTTTGCCCTCGGCACGGACACGGGTGGTTCGGTGCGGGTTCCGGCGGCCAATTGCGGCATCTGGGGTTACAGGCCGTCCCACGGGGCCATCTCCGTGTCCGGGGTGCTGCCCCTGGCGCCCTCCTACGACACCGTGGGGATCATGGCACGAACCGGAGAGGTCCTGGAAAAGGTGATGGGAGTTCTCCTGGCAGAAGAGGGGCAGGGTCCCACAGCCCCTCCGACGGTCTGCTTTGTGGATGATGTGTTTCAACTGGCAGGCGGGCAGATGGCAGAGGCCCTGGCACCGTTTCAAAGAAAAATCGCCGAGATGTGTCGCACACAGACCGCAACACTCTCGGAGATCACAGCGTCCCATGTCAACTGGCGCTGGCTCTTTGAAAACCTGGGGTACCTGCTCTCCATCGAGATCTGGAACAGCTTCGGAGCCTGGGTAACCCATGATAAGCCGAGGCTGAGTCCCGGGGCGGCGGCCGGTCTTCACGGGTATGCCGAGGCCTCGGATCGCAAGGATATCCAGTGCCGCCTCACGTTTCGAAAAACCTTCCAGCGCCAACTGAATGATTTCCTGAGTGGCGGGAATATCCTCTGTTTTCCCACAACGGTGGACCCCGCCCCCCGGCTGGACGAGATCACACCGGCTTTTTACGAAGGGGACTACGTCCCGCGTTCCATGGGCGTAAACGCCATCTCAAGCCTGTCACGCGCGCCCCAGATCACCATGCCGGTGGCAGACATCCAGGGCGTCCCCGTGGGGCTCTCTTTCATGGCGGGATACGGACAGGACACCACCCTCATGGGCATATGCAACCTCCTGTACAGCCGGTGCGGCGGTCACTGACACAACGGACGTACCAAATGCGGCCGTTCCCCTTCAGCCGTCCATACGCCAAACCAGAAAGCGGCCCGTTACGGGCCGCTTTCTGTCTATATACCATCTAACGGTTCAGACCACCGTTGCCTCCGGCTACAGGGAGAGCCATCTTGAAAACTGGCTGCCGCTGCGTTTTAAAGGAGCGCTACAGGCTGCTGGGGGTCTTGAGCTTTTCCATAACCTTATCGATGGTGAAGCTCCCCGCTTCCTGACGGGGAGGAAAGTCTTTAAACGTCGCCAGGAACGTTTCCACATAGGCTTGGGCGGGAATCAGGAGAAAGGCATGATCCATCCACCAGTCCCAATAGGTGTTCGAGGTGATGGACGCCCGCTCATAGGGATCCGTCCTGAGGTTGTAGAGCCACGGAATACGCGTGTGCACCAGGGGCTCACCCCACACGAGCATGGTTCCCGGAGCACGTTGCTGGGCAAAGACCACCTTCCAGTTGTCGTACCGCAGAGCCTGCAGATCCCCATCATCTGAAAAATAAAAGAACTCTTCCCGCGGGCCTTTCTCTTCCTTGCCCGTCAGGTACGGCAGAAAATTGTAGCCGTCCAGGTGCACGCGATATTTCTTTTTGCTGGCCTTGTAGCCTTTCTTCAACTTCTCTTTGATGTCGGGAACGCCCGCTGCGGCAAGGAGCGTCGGCATCCAGTCCATGTGGGACATAATCTCGTTGGACACCGAGTCCGCTTCGATTTTTCCGGGCCACCGCACCATGGCAGGTACCCGGTACGCCCCTTCCCAGTTGGCGTTTTTTTCCCCCCGAAAAGGCGACATGGCCGAATCGGGCCAGGTGTTCATATGGGTCCCGTTGTCCGTGCTGTACAAGACAAGTGTGTTGTCTGCGATACCCAGCTCATCAAGCTTGTCGAGGACCGTGCCGACATTTTTGTCGTGATCGATCATGGCATCATGGTACGGGCTCTGCCATCGGCCGGACTGGCCCACACTTTCAGGTTTTACGTGGGTGCGAAAGTGCATGTGGGTGAAGTTGACCCAGACAAAAAAAGGCGTCCCTGCTTTGTGCTGTTTTTCGATGAATCGGGCTGACCGATCGGCAACATCGTCATCGATGGTCTCCATGCGTTTTGTTGTGAGGGGCCCCGTATCCTCGATGGACTGTTTCCCATTGGGCAGGGCAAGGCAATAAAGTACACCCCTGGGACCGTATTTCTTGATGAACTCCGGATCTTTGGGGTAGTCAGGCAGTTCGGGTTCCTCCGATGCATTGAGGTGATACAGGGAGCCGTAAAATTCATCGAACCCGTGGAGGGTGGGCAAGTGCTCGTCTTTATCACCCAGGTGGTTCTTTCCGAACTGCCCGGTGGCATACCCCTGGGCTTTCAAAAGCCTTGCAATGGTGGGGTCCTCTTTGTTCATGCCGAGGTCGGCGCCAGGCATCCCCACTTTGCTCAGGCCGCTTCGAAAAACACTCTGCCCCATGATAAAGGCTGCACGCCCGGCGGTGCATGTCTGCTCAGCGTAATAATCGGTGAAGAGCATCCCCTCTTTGGCGATGGAATCGATGTTGGGCGTCCGGTAGCCCATGAGGCCTTTGGTGTATGCGCTGATGTTGCTCTGCCCGATATCGTCCCCCCAGATAATGACGATGTTGGGTTTTTGCGCCTCTTCCGCATAGGCCGGCAGCCGAAACGCAGCCAAAGCAATCACAACCATCACGGTGACCAGTGTACCTGTCCTCATGTTTCCGCGTAAGCTGAGCTTCATTGTATCGTCCTCCTTGGTTGGATTATCGGTCCTTCAATGGGTGAGTGATACGTGTCCATGAAACCGGCACATGGCACAGGCCACGTGTTACGCCTTTGGGCGAGGATGCTTCACGTCTGGGGCTATGCCACCCGGTTGACAATCTGAGCGATCTTCTCCTCACTGATGGCGTAAAACTGGTAGGCCATGTCTTTTTTTACGGTCTCCATGATTTGTTTCTTTTGGTTGTCATCAAGGGCCCGGGCTGAAAAAGTGGTATCCGCCCCGATTCGATCCTGAAAACTTTTCAGAAATGCCACCACCGACGCAAGGGTCTGCCCATCATCGGCACCGGGCATCACCCCCAAGGCCGACGCCAGCTTGCCGATTTTCGGCTGATAGAACTCGGGTAAGGCGTCGATGACAACGGGCATCAGAACCGTGTTGGCGTCTCCATGGGGGATATGACCGACGGCTCCGAAGGCGTGGGCGCAATTGTGGATGGGGATTCCCCCAAGGGAAGAGTAGAAGGCTGAAATGGCCATGGTACTGGCCTGCAGCAGGGCAGCACGGGCCGCTGTGTCCCCGGGCGCCTCCAGTGCCCTGGGCAGGTTATCGATAATAAGGCGGGTCGCCTGCATGGCATAGGCGTCCGTGAAGCTATTGCTCAGAGGCGAGGCAAGGGCTTCCACGGCATGGGTCAGGGCGTCAAAGGCCGTGGAGCGGGTAAGCCCCTTGGGAAGCCCCGTTGTCATGCAAGGATCCAGAATCGCGATGTCCGCCTCAAGCCCGGAAACCACAAGGCTTGCCTTCACGTTTTCCTCTTCGTTAAAAAAGACGGCAATGGGGGAGGCTTCCGCACCGGTACCGGCTGTTGTGGGGACGGCGATGTGGGGGATGGCAAACCCCTGAGAGTCCGGCCAGACCTCCAGCCTGCCACCGCCTGCGATATCCCCTCGAATATCGGAGAGCCCTCTGTCCAGGGCGTACTTGACCCCTTTGGAGGCGTCGATGACGCTTCCGCCCCCCACGGCAAGGATGGCATCGGCCCCGCAGCTTCTCATGTAAGCCGTGGCGTCATTGATGTTCTGGCAGGCCGCATCGGGTTCAATGGAGGTAAAAATCCCGGCAAGGGAGACATCCTTCTGGCGGTTGAATATGCCGACAAAGGTATCCACAACCCCAACGGCCTCAAGGCCCTTGTCGGAAAAGAGGACAACGCGCTTTGCCCCCATGCCCAGAAACAGTGATGGCACATTTTCAATGCCGTTTTCCCTGGCGTGGACGATGGTTTTCATCTGGTAATCAAAAGAGTGAGACTGCATGGTTTTCATTCCTGTTGTTTCTAAATACCCTTCATGATGCTGCATGTGCCATGGAGGGTTCATGTTTTCATTGGCCCGGAGGCCGGGTGGCTGGCTGACACGGAGCCTGCAAAATGGCTCATGGTGTCGGCCTTCTATCGCAACATGGCCTCCAATACGGCCTTTTTGAACGCATTGTCGTCCTTTGCGAAAAGATGCTTGATGTTGTGTTTTGTGCCCGACGTCATCACGGTCTTTGAGTGGGACAGGGTCAAAAAGCCCTCAAACCCGTGGTAGTTTCCCATGCCGGATTCGCCGACACCGCCAAAGGGGGCATCGTCCACCGCAAGGTGAAACACGCTGTCGTTGATGCACATGCCACCTGAATGGACGGTGGTCTTGACCTGCTGCTGGAGGTCCTCGTCAAAGGTCATCAGGTAAAGGGCCAGGGGGCGTGGGTTGCCCTGGATATAGGCCATGGCCTCCTGGACATCCCCATAGGGAATCAGGGGAAGCAATGGACCGAAAATCTCTTCGGTCATGACCTCAGAATCCTTTGCCGGGTCCACAATCATGTGGGTGACCAATCGATTTTTTGCGTTGTCCCTGCTGTTTCCATGGCAGGGTTCGATGCGGGTCTGTTTTTCTGTCTCGCCGTTTAAAAGCCCTTCGATGCGATTGAACTGACGCGTGTTGGCCATGGAGGTGAGGTTTTCAGAATCCACCCCGTCCGGGAAAAGATCCCCGTACTGCTTTTTGTATTCGGCAATAAACGATTCCACCCTGCCCTCGGGCAGGAACACATAATCCGGTGCCACGCACACCTGGCCGTTGTTGAGGCTTTTCCCGTAAATAATCCGTTCCACCGCCATCTCCATGGAGACATCGTCGGCCACGATGACCGGCGATTTTCCCCCGAGTTCAAGGGTTACCGGAGTCAGGTTGGCGGCTGCGGCACGCATGACATGGCGCCCCACCGTGGTCGATCCGGTAAAGAGGATGTGGTCAAAGGGCAGTGCCGTAAAGGCCGCCGAAACCTCTGCTTCCCCCTCAAACACGTTGACATAGGCTTCATCAAACACCGACTGGAGCATCTCTCCGAGGACCTTGTTTGTATGGGGGGTGAATTCACTCATTTTGAGCATCGCGCGGTTTCCCGCGGCGATGGCTGAAATAAGCGGCCCGATGGAGAGCATGACGGGAAAATTCCACGGGACAACAATGCCCACAACCCCTAAGGGCTGGTAGATCACCTCCACGGATGCCGTTGAAAGAAGGGGCCCGGAGTCTCTTTTGGAGGGCTCCATCCACTCATGAAGGTGGCCAACGGTATGATTTATGTTGGCGATGCAGGGCGCAATATCGGCAATCAGCGTATCGATCTCACTACGCTTGCCATAGTCATCACTCATGGCTGAGCTGATCTTTCCCGTGTACTCGATGAGGGCGGTTTTCAAGTTCTTGAGCATACCGATCCGCGTATTGAGGCTTGGCATGGGGCTGCTTGCAAATGCACGCTTCATGGTGGCCAGAGAGGTCTCCATTTTGTTCATCTCTTGTTGAGTGTCCATGGTCGTTAAAGTTCCTTATGTTTGGGGGTATCTTTTCCTGAGTGACATGCCGTCAAGCATAGGTTGATGGGGAGCTGAGAATGCGGGGTGACCAAAGAGGAGAGATTGTGGGCTACGCTTGCTTTTTATCTAATTATATAGAATTACTGAACAATAACAAGCAACCCACCGTATCTTTCTGTCAATGGGTAGGCCCTGCTTTCCTGTTCAATCGCTTCTCGTCCCTGGGTATTCGTCACTTTTTCATCCAGCAACTCAGTCTGGAAAATGGATTTCCCCTGACGAACCAGCCCCTGCCTGTGATCCCCACAGGGAACCCCAGTCGACATTCGGGCCAAAGGATACCGAAATGATTGCCATTCATGTAGACCCTATTATTGCATTTTAAAATTGCAAAATTTACAATCGGAACAAAGGTCTGCCGGGTTCCTGTACGGCCGCACCGGTGCGCCGATTTTTTAAAAACCGGGACGCACGGACACTGTTCTCTGTACGCTTAAGGGAGGGAGCACATGGAATCAACGGAACGGATTTTTCTACGGGTGGTGGAGGCCGGCAGTTTCAAAGCCGCGGCAGAGCAGCTGGGTACCGACCCGTCAGCGGTGAGCCGCAAGGTCATGGCCCTGGAAGAGCGCCTGGGTGTCAAACTTTTGCAGCGCTCTCCCCGCCGCTCCACGCCCACGGAGACCGGCCTCCTCTACTACGAAGGCATGCGCAGGCTTACAGATGAACAATCCGCCCTGGAGGCAAGGGTCTCCAGCGTGGCCGATACGGCCCAGGGCCTCCTTCGGGTGAGCGCTCCCCTGGAGTTTGGCCTGGCCTTTGTGGTCCCGGTCCTGAAAGACATGGTGACACAGTACCCGGAGCTCAGGGTGGAGCTTCGCTTCAACAGCGGATACGCCGAAGCCCCAACCTCCCATTTTGATGTGGAGATTCACGTGGGGGACCTTCCAGATTCCAACCTCATGTGCAAAAAACTTGCGGACATGCCCATGATCCTCGTTGCGTCCAGGGGCTACCTTGAAACCCACCCGCCCCCCCAAACCGCCCAGGATCTCAAACACCATGATTTTCTGCTTTTTTCAAAACAGCAGCGGGAGCTCCCCCTGGAGTTGCACCGCCAGGGCAAGCGGGAACGGGTCCACGTCACGGACGGAAAATTCACGGTGAACAGCCTCACTGCGGTTCGGGATCTTGTGGTGGAGGGATTCGGCATCGGCCTGGCCCCCATGTGGCCCTACCGGAAACTTCTCGAAACCGGTGAGGTGGTGAGACTGCTGGAAGGGTACCAGCTGTCCCCATATCCCTGGTACGCCCTCTATCCGGGGGCAGCCTTTGTTCCTGCCAAGACGCGTCGATTCCTTAACCTTCTGGGCCAGATCGAATTTGAATTCGACTATCGGTGAGAAAAAGCGTAAAGGCTCGGACAGCTCATAATTATCCACGTAACTGCCGTACTGATAAGCACCTGTGTGGATTGTTTCTACCAGAGCGTCAACCATTCACCTTGCCTGGGGCGGGATGTTGATATAAACGGTATCTTGGACCCGGTGTTGATCTGTCATCAGGAAAGAAATTGTCTTATGCATGAAAAAATCTTTGATATTGACTCGTTGCAAAAAGAGGCAAAGGGCGGAAACCGACTCGACTACCTCTTCTTCTGGGGGCATCACCCGAGAAAGGACGGCCGCACAGGCAAGCAGTGCTTCAGCCAGTGGTGGCAGGCCCCCTTTGACCTGGACGGTATTCGCTATACGTCGGCGGAAGTCTACATGATGGCGGAAAAAGCGCGGCTATTCAATGACGAGACCATGCGGCGCAAGATCATCGAGTGCGCACACCCCCGGGAAGCAAAAAAATGGGGCCGCAGCATAAAAAACTTCCATGAAGCCGAGTGGAACCGGCATCGTTTAGACATTGTGGTGCGCGGAAACAAAGCAAAATTCGAGCAGAATGAAGCATTGAAAACATATCTTCTGGGCACAGGGGATCACATTCTGGTGGAGGCAAGCCCGATGGATACCATCTGGGGAATCGGCCTGGTCGAAGAAGCCCCCCTCTGCAGGGACCCGAAGAACTGGAAAGGCCTTAACCTGCTGGGCTTCGCCCTCATGAGCGTAAGATCGATCCTGGGCCAATCGTGACCCTCCGCTCTGCAAAAGAGCCTGCGGCACCCCCAGGGTGAAGGCGGGCTTTGATCAGGTTTATCCAAAAACGACTTGCCAAAGGGTAAAGCAATACACGGTGAACCCCGTAACACCACACGAGATATCCTGCCCAAATCCTGCCAAGAAAAATCCGCAATCCCTTTCCTGACATCAAAATACGGAATCACGCCGACGTCTCTTATCAGCACAGTATGGTTGCCTCATCAGCCACACTGTGCTACTTTTTTTTCCTTACTTTTCAGTTCCTCGGGAGGAACGCCTGTGGCGGATACCCCCCCAACGTCCCAATGGAGAAATTCCCATGACATTCAAAGACATCGGCATCAAGTGGAAAATCACAGCCATCACCACCCTGGGCCCTTTGGCCATCGCCATTATTCTCGGCGTTTTAAGGGTATCCGACATCCGAAACAGCGCTGTGGACGGAATGGTGCAGAAAAGCCGCGCCATCGTCTTGATGGCTGAGGCCGCCCGAAACGAAATGGCCCACAAACTCACCCAGGGGATCATCGTTCCCTTCGACCAAATCCCCAAAGCCAAACTGATTGAGGCCGTGCCGGTCGTCACCGCCATCGACATGGTGAAGCTAAACGCTGACTCCACGGGGTACACCTTCAAGGTGCCGAAAATCTCCCCCCGAAACAGGGCCAACGAGGCCAATGCCTTTGAAAAAGAGATTTTAGACGAAATCAAGACCAAAGGGCTCACGGAAAAAATCGTTATCTCAGACGATGAAATCCGCTACTTCCGCCCCATCAAGCTCACGGCCGATTGCATGGTCTGCCATGGGTTCCCCCGGGGAACCAAAGACCCCCTGGGCGGCACCAAGGAGGGATGGAAAGCCGGAGAGATCCACGGAGCCTTCGAACTCACCATGTCCCTGGGCGAGACCAACCGCCAGATCCTGGCGGCAAAGCTGAACGTCGCGCTTCTCACCTTCGGCGCCCTGGCCCTGATCCTTCTCATCTCCTGGTTCATCGTCCGAAAGAGCCTGCTGGCCCCCCTTACCGCCACCGGCCGGTTCATCAAACAGATTGAAGAGGGCAACCTCTCCGGTGTCGTCCAGGTAAAAAGCAACGATGAGATGGGCCGCATGATGCGGCGCCTCAATGCCATGGTGGCCCGCCTGAAGTCCATGATGGAAAACATCGGGGGCGAAGGAACCCGGCTGCTGGAGGCGTCCACACAACTGGAAGGGATCTCCGGCACCCTCTCCAAAAGCTCCGACAACACCGCCGACCGGTCCCGGACCGTGGCAGCGGCATCCGAAGAGATGAGCACCAACATGAACTCGGTTGCCGCGGCCGTGGAAGAGACGGCCACCAACGTCAGCCTCGTGGCCGACGCCGCCGAACAGATGACCGCCACCATCAACGAGATTGCCGAAAGCACCGAAACCGCCCGGCACATTACCGGAGAGGCGGTGGACGAAGCCACACGGGCCTCTGAAAAGGTCGGGGAACTCGGGTCTGCTGCCAGTGAGATCGGAAAGATCACCGATGTCATCACGGACATTTCCGAGCAGACCACGCTCCTGGCCTTGAACGCCACCATTGAGGCGGCCCGGGCAGGGGAATCCGGCAAAGGCTTTGCCGTGGTGGCCAACGAAATCAAGGAACTGGCCCGGCAAACCTTCGACGCCATCGAGGAGATCAAGGGAAAGACCCAGGCCATCCAGAGCTCTACGGACTCCACCATCTCCCAGATCCATCAGGTCTCCAACGTGGTGGGAGAGGTCAACAACATCGTCAGCACCATCGCGGCCGCCATCGAAGAGCAGACAGCCACCACCCGGGAGATCGCCGACAATGTCTCCCAGGCATCCAGGGGCACCCTGGAGGTGACGGAAAACGTGGCCCAGGCCTCCACCGTGGCCACGGAGATTGCACGGGACATCGCCGACGTCAACATGGAAGCCAACGCCATCTCCACCCAGAGCTCGGAGGTGAGCCACAACTCCCAGCGCTTAAAGGAGATGGCCGCAAAACTCCAGGATCTGGTCAGCGCCTTCAAGCTGTAGACGTAGCGGGTCGGTTCGAAAAAGCCTCCGGCGGCCCTGCCGGGGGCCAAACGTTTGCCAATTAGATACTTTGGGTTTGACAAACAGGTCTTAAGAAAGCCTTTCCAGGCTCCGCCGACATAGTGTCAACTTTTCGTGCATTGGGACATTTTTTTGCGGAGCTTTTTTTCAAAAAAGCGACCCGCCGGAGTTATTCCGGTTAAAGTCAAGCGAATTGCAAATGCCCTTCATCGTGATTCCAGAAGAATGAAATAGGCCTCTTCAGCATAAGCGGTTGCCCCATGTCATACATCACGCGAATGCCTTGTGAGCATTCGTATAACAGCGACCTCCATGCATTCGCCATAGGGTTTCAAGGTGCCCCCACCTTGCCGCCGGAGGCAAGCTGAATAGTTACCGAAAAGCTTAACCACTAAGTTTTATAACAAAAAAGCCCCCGACATTCCTGTCGGGGGCTTTTTTGTTTTGACATGAGGGGAAAATTGGCCTGACTATGGGTTGGCTTGACGGATACGGGCTGTCTTTTCGTGATAGGTCTTGATCATGTCCGCCTCGAACGCCTCGTTGGAGGCGTAGCTGCGCCCGAACACCGGTTCCCAGAGGTCGATGTGCTCCATGCACATGTAAAAGAAGACGGACTCTCTCCAGGACTGAGGAAAGGCCTGGTACACCGTTGAAAAGAGGTCTTCTTTGATGGACAGGGGGTAACTCAGTTTCCCGGCGCACTCCTCCGTGGGCATCTGAAGGATGGAGCTGTCGGGCATGCGTTCCCGGATGCGCTTTAACACCGGCTTGATAAAGGTCAGGGTCCCCAGAGAGACCATGACGATCTCTTCGGGCCGGAACATCTCCGTCAGACGGGACACCAGAGCCAGGTAATCCTCCCGCCAGCCCTCGTACCAGACCATGGGGTGAAAGTGAAACCCCACCGGGAGTCCCTTGTCGGCCAGTTTCCGGGCGCTGGCAAGGCGTGTCTCCAGGGAAGCGGTCCCCTTCTCCTCATGGTGAATCACCGTGGGCGTGTTAAGGGACCAGGTAAACACCATGTTGGCCGGAGGCCGGTTCTCAAGGAAATAATCGACCCTGCCGCTCTTGGATTTCATCTCAAGGATCACGTTGGGGTGGGCCGAGGCAAACCGGCACAGGGAGTCCAGGAGCCCGAAGCGGTTGCCCCACATCAGGGAGTCCGAGGACTGCCCGGTGCCGATGTGGTAAGGCTTGTCCTTGTCCAGCTCCAGGGTATCCAGATGGGCCACAAGGTCCCGGATAAAACGCACCTGATTTCCGTGGTAAAAGGATTGAATGGAGCAGTAGCTGCAATCAAAGCCGCACTGCTGAACCGCATCCAGGGTTGTCAGGTTGCAGCAGCGGGTCTTCTCAGAGGCCACGGGGCACCGCCCCATGATGTTGCCCCGAAGCTGGACCTCCACCATCTGCTCCGCCGGAAATTTGCGTTCCGCAGCCGAAAACCCCTCGGCTCCCGCATACTGCTTTTGCCCGTTTTTTAACGCTTCGTACCCATCCCGAAACTGCTGAAACACCTTTGCCGCCGCCTGCTTCCCCTTTGCCTTGCCCACCGCCTCCGGGCGATGAAACTGCTCCAGGGACCCGGCACGCCAGCAGATCAGGTCCGCGCTGTATTCGGTCAGCATCTTGAGCTGTTGAAAAGAAAGGGCATAGGTCTCGGACATGTCGAGCAGCCACTGCTGCTGTGCCTCGGGAAGCTTATGGAAAAGGGCCGTCTGTGAAAGTTTCGTTGGTGTCATGGCGTCGTTATACCGGAAAAAAGGGGTTCCCGCCAGTGCCCAGTCGCTCGGTGTCCATCGCCTCCCGTGGCGCCGCCACCACCCCGTACCGATTCAGCGCATAAGAACATGTAAAAATGCCTCCGGCGGCCCTGCCGGGGGCCAAACTTTTAAAAAGTTTGGCAAACAGGTTTTAATAGAATCAGGCCAACCTGAATCAAAGACGGATGCGATTTGGCCCGAGGGACGAGGGGCAGCGGGCCTACCACCTCACCGTCTATCTCCCCGAAAAGGACGAGGCCATGATTCCCGAAGAGAACCGCCATGCCTATACGGATGAAATCAAATAAATCCCTGGACCCGACATATGAAACCCGGGGCCTTGACGCGGCCATGCTCTCCCAGGAAGTTTCTGCCTCCTCCGAGCTGGAGCTCACGGCCCGCACCGATGAGGATCACCGCCATGTGGACAGCCAGGTGCGCCTCACCCATTACCGAAACGGCTGGGACCTTGCCTTCCTGTACACCCGTTACACGGATACCCGGGATGGGACGTATCCCTCTCCCTGAATATCCCGGCCGGGGCCGAAGACGCCTCACCGGGTCGCACGGGCACCAGCGGTTTCGTGCGGGTGCGCTACAGCTTTTAGGCACAGTCCATTGATTTATAGCCACATCTCCCCTATGGTTGCATCGATTGCAAAAAGCCGCCTGAGGCCATCAGCAGAGTCTTTTTTTAACCGCCAGCCCCGGTTGGCGCCTACCATGCCAAGGACATCACCCATGCGATTTTTCGATGCCCCACTGTTTCAAAACATCAGTTCGCACACCCCGGAGCCCGCGGTACTGGGCATCGGGGGCAGCCCCAGGGCCAAAGGGAACTCGGACCTCCTGCTGACAGAGGTCCTTAAAGGAGCGAGCCGCCAGGGCTCGGAGACCCGGAAAGTTCACCTGCGGGATGTGCAGTTCGACCCCTGTATCGGCTGCGAGCGGTGCCGGAAAGACCGCATCTGCACCGGCAAGAGGGACGGGATGTCCCTTCTCTACCCGGACATCATCGCCTCCAAGGGGCTGGTGCTGATCTCCCCCACCCACAACTACAACATCACGGCATGGATGAAGGCCTTCATCGACCGCCTCTACTGCTTCTACAATTTCACCGCTGAACGGCCCGGCCCCTGGTCCAGCCAGCTGGGGGACCAGGGCAGAAAAGCCGTGATTGTGGCCATTTGCGAGCAGGAGACAAAAAAAGACATGGGCTTTACCATGGAGGCCATGGGCCTTCCCCTCAAGGCCCTGGGCTACGACATCGTGGGAGAGCTGCCCGTTCTCAACGTCTTCGGCAGGGGCGACATCAAGAAAAAAGAAGACACCCTGGCCCAGGCCTTTGAGCTTGGCGCGTCCCTTGCCCGGTCCATTGCCTGAGACTATCCCGGATATGCCACAAGAAAACGATGTCTCCAAAACAAGAAACCGGATAGTTAAGCACAGCAACGCGAATTGGAGGAGGGGTCTCGTGGGTATACCCACAGAGACTTTTTTCCCCTGTACGGCCCGAGCCCGGTATGGATTCAGGCGAACCACCCCGACCCTTTCGGCAGTTAAAAAACAGGGCTGAAGGTCCTTCAGCGGGACACACTCGTCCATCAAGGCAAGGGGACCTCACATCACCGCAGCGCACACTCCCGTTGCGATCAAAATTACCCCGGAGACATACTTGACCAAGGTACCGGAGCGGAACCGTCCTGAGCCCTTGAGCCTTTTCAGGTGCATTGCCATGGCCATGTAGATGAGAAGGTTCACGGCAGCCAGACACAAAAAAGTCAGGCCCATGGTCAGAAACTGAAAGGATGCCGCTTTTTCTCCGGAGATGAATTGGGGCATGAATGATGAGTAAAAAATCATCCCTTTCGGATGCAGGGTGTTCAGTAAAAATGCATTAAAAAAGAGAGATCGTGAGCTCTCGCGACTCTCATTTACCCCCTCATGCTCAGTTTTTTCCGCCGCAGTGGTGTGCCTTAAACGCGTCTTTACCATAATATCCACGCCGAGATAGACCAGGTACGCGATCCCCAGCCATTTGACTATGGAGAAGGCGACAGCAGATGTGGAAAGGACAAGCCCCACCCCCACCAACGAAAGAGACATACAGACAAGGTCCCCGGCAAGCACCCCGCAGGCAACGGGAAAACTTCTCCGAATCCCCAGATCCGTCACCTTTGCCACCACAAAAACAACCGTGGGTCCCGGCACCACAAGGACCACCGAAGCCGCCACCACAAAAACCACCCATATGTGAAAATCCATCCCACCCGCCTTGTTGTCTTAAGAGTTTTGGGGCAGATACAGCCTTGACGCCTCCGGGCAAAGCAAATGAAAATAACCTACGGCGGCAAGGAGAACCGCTCAACACAGCGCCCCCCTTCGAACAGCCTCGTACTCTTATTCTAGTCAGTCAACAAAAAGTTCAATTACGTCTCATGAAGCCTCTTAAAAAGAAGTATAAGTATCATCGCGACCCCAATTCAATTGTCACTGTCGCCAGCCACAAAAAAAGGGACGGTTCCACGTGAATGGTCCAGAAAAACACAACCGGAAGACCTGCCGGCGCCCATCCCCAAAACCGTCCCACACTTGATTTATCACAAGCAACATGAGATAGTTACAAGCAACCCAACGCCACCGCACGGAGCGCCACACCACCCAACATTCCAGCAAGGAGCCCACCCATGTCGTCGGAAACCGTCGTGTACTTTGCATGGCCTGAGGTCAGCAGCACCCTGTCCATTGCAGCCCTTGTGCTGGCACTGGCCGTCTTTGTCTTCGGGTTGTTCAGCGGCGTGCGGGCAAACAAGGCCCGCATCGTCTTTGCCGTGGTCCTGGCCACGCTCATCGGGTGGCTGACCATGCCCCTGGCCATAAAGGCCGCAGAGGCCATGCACATCCTCAGTACCAAGGCAGGGGTGATGATCCTCGTCACGTCCATGATGGTCTTCGTCACGGTCATTGCCACAAGCATCTATGAAATCATCACCGTGACCTTTCCGGACATCGGCATGGCCTCCAGAAAGTAGCGTCTCCCCCTTTCCCGAAGTCTCCTCTCCATGCTCGTTAATGAAGCACGCCAGCCCCACAGGCTTCCGATCTCTACAGCCCGTCATTTGATCTGCATCGACACGGCACCACCCTGAAATCATGGTTTTCAACTTGAGGCCCAGTGAACCTTGCTATCAAAATTCGCATAACCCCATACGCAACCCTTCAGTAAAAAAAACACAAAAAAAAGGAAAAAGGCATGAACTGGTATATCGAGGTCCTGAAGAAGTATGCTGTCTTCAACGGGCGAGCCCGAAGAAAAGAGTTCTGGATGTTTGCCTTGTTCAACGCCCTGATCACCATTGCCATCGCATTCATCGAGGGAATGTTCGGCAGCCCCGGCTTCCTGAGCGCCCTGTACTGCCTTGCCGTTCTCCTGCCAAGCATCGGGGTCAGCATCCGACGTCTCCACGACATCGGCAAAAGCGGCTGGTGGCTCCTTATCACCCTGGTCCCCCTCATCGGCGCCATTGTCTACCTTGTCTTCCTGATCATGGACAGCAAGGACGAGGGGAACCCGTACGGCCCGAACCCCAAAACGGCTGCGGCCTGATCTGCCCATACTGAGCCGAATAGGTTCCTTCCGAGAAGTCCCTCATTCTGACCTTGCCTGCTTCCTGTCCATAAAATAATAATTTATTGCTTGACGGTAGCGTATACCCGGTATACGTTCACCCCATGACAACACAGAATAAAAATAGCCTGCTTGTTGAATTTATGGTTTTGGTGGAAAAAATCATCAAAGGGGAAAAAGAGCCCCAGCAGTATATCGAGGGGCTCTCCATCTCCCGCAGCGAAATTCACCTGATGGCCCTGATCGCCTCAAGCGAGACGGTGCACATCTCTGAAATCGCGCGTATATTGAATGTCACCAAAGGTGCGATCTCTAAAACCGTCCGGAAACTGGAAAAAAAAGGCCTCGCCGCAAAACATACGGACCCGGCCAACAACTCCCGGATCCTGATCCGCCTGACAGACCAAGGCATAAACGCCAATGCGATGCATGAGAAAATTCACAACGAGATGAATGCCGACTTCATGGCATACTATCAAAGCTTAGACCCGCAGGAAGTCGACACGATCGTCACATTCCTTCGCAAGGCCCAAGGGATGTCGGAAAAACACCTGTAATTATTTTTGCAACTATTCAGCTTTGAAAAGCTGCCTCTGGCGGCAAGGTGGGGGCACCTTGAAAGCCGGTTGCGGATGCGCTTTGCCCCTCGCCTGTCGCGCGTAGCCCATTGACGTTTGTCTAATGGTGACGCATTGACAGGGACGTAGGTGAACTCCTTGGGTCAAATCACATCCGCCTTTCAAACAAACGTCATTCAAGAAGAACGATAAAGACCTGTTTGTCAAACCCGTGTTTATGTGATCCGGCAAACGTTTCGCCCCCGGCAGGGCAGCCGGAGGCATAAGCTGAATGGTCATCTTTTTTCACCCTGAGCGTATACCCAGTATACGGCTGACCGCTACCGATGGACATGCCTTGGCCCGGATATTTCACGAGTCGAGTGCACCCATATTCAAGGCATCAGAGCTGCAGATGTAGTAGTTTACCTCAAAGCTCTGATAACGCAGAAGATGGGTGCACTCGGCTCGCCCGAAGGGTGAGAAAATCGAGCAGAAAACCGTGAATTACATTTTGTATTTTACAAATGTCTTAATTTTTCACAGTAACCACCTGGAATAATGCTTTATTGCTTTGGCTCAATCGTTTTCTCATGAAATATTCGGGTTGGGCCGCAACGGGGTCTCTATCCAGTAAACACCCGAGGTATGTCTATGCTTGTCCGCAGCGTATACCGGGTATACACCCAAGCCGAAAAACAACACACTGGTACCCGGGGAAAAGTTACGGCACGGTGCCGGCGATCCCCTGCTCAACATAGTAACCTATCCATCAAAGAGGAGACATCATGAACATTTTGAACATTTACTTTTCGGCAACAGGAAACACAGAAAAAGTGGCACGCAAAATTGAGGAGGTGGCAATACGGGAAGGCCATACCGTCTCGACCGTCCCCGTCAAAGGAGGTGTTGAGGTGGAATTCCTGGACTATGACTTTATTTTCATGGGCTCCGGTGTATACCACTGGCTACCCGGCAAGCCGTTGATGAAATTGATCGACAAAGCATGCACCGGTTATCGCGCCTCCGGTGCGCTGCCGCGAAATGCCCCCCGCAGGTCGCACATCAAAGCCGTCACCTACTGCACCTACGGCGGCACCCACACGGGGATCAACGAGGCGTATCCCACCACGCAATGGATGGGGCAGTTTTTCGACCACCTCGGCATCGAGGTGATGGGTGCCTGGCACATTGTCGGGGCGTTTCACGGGAACCTTGAGGCGCTGTCGGTGGGCGGGCGAATGGGTGATATTCGAGACCGCCCCAACCAGGCCGACCTCGACAGCCTAACAGAAATGACAACATCGATCCTTAAAAGTCTCGAAGAGGGTGCTCCCGCATAATCCTTGCGAGAGCCATATCGGATGTCCCCGATGGACAGGCTGAACAATCGCCTCTTCATGTGGGGCTCTGAGTCACGATGTTCCCGGCGCCCCCTCCCCTCTCACCGGGCCTGCTGGGAGCATCAATTCACACCATCACGACCATTTTTTTATGCCACCCTTTAAGCAAAAAGGAACCACTGGAGACACACATGAAACACATCACCCTGATAAAACAAACGCTCATCAACGCAGCCCTAATGCTGATTATTCTCTCAACGGTCGTTCCGCCGACATCGGCATCACCCCTTGACCTCCTCTTCGGCCGCGCCGCGGTGCCGGGAAGCGAGCTCCACGCCCTCGGGACCGCCGCAATATCCCAGAACCATGGAGACGCAACCTATTTTACAAACGGAAAAGGTCGCGTCCTTGAGGTACGGGCCAGAACCACAGAAAAGGGTATTCTTCGGGTATCGGTTAACCGAGTCTACATTCCCAGGAATTACAATGGCAGCGCCAAATCAGAAACCATCTACGACCGGCTGAGCCAACTGGCCACCGAAAAAAATGCCATCAGGGCAGGCTCGTATACCATGATTGACGAGACAACCGGCTGGAGAGCCTATCTTTACGGCAAACAAATCACCAAAGCCCTGGACAGCGAATAAGACCTCCCTGGGCCGTGGTGTACACAAAAAGCGGCAGACAGTCCCTTTTCATGCAAGGCGCGTCAGACCGGCAACAGGGGCCGGACCATCGTTCGATCGAGGGCTCGCCCCTGCGGCCGAACGATGGTCACCCACAACCCCTCTTTCCAGATCAACTGATGGCCCATCCATGGGACCCCTGCCTTTAGCGAAAAAATAACATTTATGTATTTTATCGCTGGTGTCGATATATCCTTTAAAAAAACAGCACTTTTTATAACCTTTACTCGAAACAGATTTTTTTATGATATATCAGGCACACACATGGTAAAAACACATCACCTGCATGCCACGCCACACGGCTCGTCAGCCCACATCCTCCACGAGCTGGGCGAGCCCCCCTGATACCCCGCGCCAATTTTCAGCAAACAGTATATTCCTTATTCTATCATTACGAATCAAAGGGTCGTTAGAAAACGTCAAAGCCGAATGGGGGCTCCCTTGAGCACGGACCCGCAGGTGCCGTAAAGGACCGGCAGCACGCCCCGTGGACACAGGGCCGCCGGTTCATTCTTACGCGTGGGCCTGTTGTTCCCGGCTCCTTCGGTTTATGCGGACGCGGCTGCCCCTCAAACGGGGGCACATCTTAACGGCAGGGGGGAGTACATGGGTTTTGACAAAAGCAGTTTACGAAGAAAAATGCTGGTTGTGTTCTGTTCCGTTGCGTTGATTCCATTCATCGCTGCAGTGTTCTATATTACCTACAAAGCGGGCGCAGCCTCCGGGCAAGAAGCCCGTGAAAAAGCCGCTGAGATAGCTTACCGATATGGTGGCGTGATGCAGCGCAAGCTGGACAAGGCCATGACCGATACCAGGGCCCTGGCCCGGGTCATGGAAGGCATAGTCCGGCACCGCACCGCCATCGACCGCGACATGCTGGATGATTCGCTGAAAGCCCTGCTTCAGGATGATGACAGTTATCTGGGAATCTGGGCTATCTTCGAACCCGACATGCTCGACGGAAGGGACCGGCAGTACGCCAACAGGTCATGGCATGACGCATCGGGAATGTACTACCCTTACTGGTACATGGAAGACGGAAACATTGCCGTCACCGTCAATGACGATTACGCGGAAGCCGATTATTATCAACGTGCCAAGGTTTCCGGAAAAGAGACCGTTCTCCAGCCCTATGCCGAAGAGGATACGGGGAACATCCTCATGACAAGCGTTGCGGTGCCCGTCAAGGAAAACGGGACTGTCATCGGCGTCGTGGGCATTGACATCGCCTTAACCGAACTTGAGCGTGCCATCACCACCATCAAACCCTTCGGTACCGGCAACGCGATCCTCATTTCACACAGCGGGGTGATCATCGCCCATCCCGACAAGGGATTCACGGGCACAAACCTTGCCGATGCCGGAGCACCGGGCGATCTCCTTGCCGCCATCCGCAACGGAAAGGAGTCTACACTGACCGGCGCACAGGAAGGATACGGCCACGGTGCCTTCATGTTTTTCTCCCCCATGCGCATCGGTAAAACCGACACCCCGTGGTCCTTTGCCGTCAGCGTACCCCTGGCCACCCTCGGCAAAGATGTCCGCCAGATCAGGCGCATCGGCTTTGTCTCCTGCCTGGTTTCCGCCTGCCTGGTGGTGATGGCCATCGTCCTCCTCTCCGGTACCATTGTCCGCCCCATCAATGCCGCCCTTGAAGAGCTTAAAGACATCGCCGAAGGAGAAGGGGACCTCACCCGAAGGCTCCAGGTGGACTCAAGGGACGAAACCGGTCGATTCGCCCGGTGGTTCAATGTCTTCATCAACAAACTCCAGGGCATCATCGCACAGTTTACCCGCTGCACCGATGCCCTCGGCAGCTCGGCCGGAGGGCTGCTCACCATCTCCTCGGAGCTGGCGTCCAACGCCGAGGAGACCTCGGAAAAGTCAGCACAGGTGCTGGCCTCGGCAAGCGGTATGAGCTCGGATCTTTCGGAAGGGGCAACGCGGATCCAGACATCATCGGAGAACATCGCCATGGTCGCATCTGCCATTGACGAACTCGCCTCAACGGCCACCGATATCTCGGCCCACGCGGAAAACGCCACATCCGTCTCCCATCGTGCCGCATCCCGGTCCAAGGCTGCTTCTGAAAAGATGAATGAACTGACCCAGGCGGCCGAAGAGATCGGCAAAGTCACCGACGTCATCACGGAAATCTCCGACCAGACCAACCTTCTGGCCCTGAATGCCACCATCGAAGCGGCACGTGCCGGAGAAGCAGGCAAGGGCTTTGCCGTGGTGGCCCATGAGATCAAGGAACTTGCCAGGCAAACGGCAGAGGCCACCGACGACATCAAAGGTAAAATTGATAGTGTGCAGGGCCTCGCCAGAGACGCCGCCGAGGGCACCGGGGAGGTCTCGGGCATCATCACCACCGTCAATGAGACCATCACCGGCATCGCCGAAGCCGTGGAGCAGCAATCCTCGGTTGCAGGGGAAATTTCGGAGCATATCGTCCAGGCATCCGAGGGAATCACAGACGCCACCCTCAGGATGAACACAAGCAGGGATGCCTCAGCGACCATCACCCAAACCATCTCCGATATCACCCTCTCCTCCCGGGGAATCACGGAGATAAGCGCTGCCGTAAAAAAGCAGGCCGAAGAGCTGAATTCCCGGACAGGCGAATTGGCAGAACTGGCAGGTAACTTCAAAATATAACCCGACAAAAACCGCCTCCGGCATCCCTGCCGGAGGCCAGCTCCCCAACCATAGAGCCCTTTGCCCCAGCCTTTTTCCTGTTGACACCTGCTCTAAAATGTGAACATTAGTTTTATACTAACTACTCATCAAGAAGGTGAGATGTTCCACCGCTTGTTTAAGCGTTCGTATCAATACATTATCATTTAAGCCAACAAAGCCACGAAGGCAGGTGAGATAAATCTCGCCCGGATTTCGTGGCTTTTTTTGTTGTCCCGTCCGGCCTGTGGTGAAATCGCAGCTTCGGAGCCTTACAACGCTGATTACAGATGAGGTTTTCATGGTGTCGTTTCTCTTTAAAGGCGGGGTACTTGTCATCCCCATCGCCCTCTGCTCGGTGGTGGCCCTTGCTGTCTTCCTGGAACGATGGATCTTTTTCGCCCGGATCAGGAAAAACGATGACGGCCTGGTGGAGGCATTGAGCGATCTCAACCGGGGCCAACAGGCTCCCGGAGCCGTCGAACTCTCTCGCCACAGCCGAAGCCCCCTGGGCCGCCTTCTCACCGAAGTGCTCTCCGTGCGGGGCTGTGAGGAGTCCACGCGGCAGGCGGCAATCCGCGACGCGTATGCCCGGGAGAGCCGAAACCTGGCATCCCGGCTTCAACTTCTGGCCACCATCGGAAATATCTCGCCCCTGCTGGGCCTTTTGGGCACCATCACCGGGATGATCAAGGCCTTTATGGTCATTCAGCAGACCGGGGGCAAAGTGGACGCAGCAGCCCTTGCCGGCGGCATCTGGGAGGCCATGCTCACCACGGCCCTGGGCCTTGCCGTGGCCCTGCCCGTCATGATGGCCCACAGCTACCTGGTCTCCCGCGCTGAGGACCAGGAAGCCTACCTGAAACACGGAATGGTCCGTTTCCTCAAGGAGTCTGCCGGCCGATGATTGATCTCTCGGGTACCAAGGCCGAAACCGGGTCGGTTCAGCCCCCGTTGACGGCTCTCATCGACATGGTCTTTATGCTCCTGATCTATTTTCTTCTCACCATGGGATTTATGGTGGATGAGGGCATCGGCATCAAGCTGCCCGAAGCGGGGGAAGCCTCCCGGACCCTGCCCCGGGACCTGGTGGTGGCCGTCACCAACGAGGGCTCCTATTTCTGGAAAGGGGCCCGGGTCACCCTGTCCGAGCTCGAAAACAAGCTGAAAGCCTCACCTGAACTGACCCCGGACACCCGCATCGTTATCCGTGCCGATCGGGGTGCAAGGGTCAACAGCGTGGTCCGGGTCATGGACCTGGCCAAGACCGTGGGGGCCGCGAGCTTCTGCCTGGCCACGGAGACCGAGCCATGAAAACACACGCCAGAACCACATGCACCCTGGCCCTCTCCCTTCTTCTCCACGCAGCCATCCTGTGCATCCGTGGGCCGGAAAGCCTTGAGGCGGAGAAACTCCACATAACAGGGGAGTTCGAGCTTCTCTCCATCCGGGAAGAGACAAGGCCCGGCCCCAAGCCACCCAAACCCCACACCGCTCCGCCCCCTGAAGAGCGCCCCGTCAAAAGACGCCGCATGGTCAAAGCATCCCCTGAAACGCCCGTGATGCGACCCCCGGACCAAGCGCCCCAGGTGGCACAAAGCACACCGATCCCAAAGCCTCCCCAGCACACCTGTGTGGCCGAGGCATCGCCCACGACCCCTGCCGCCGAACCGAATGCAGAATCTGCCGACGCACCACCATCAAGCCCTGCGGTGGATATATCCGGACCCTCCCGTGCGGAGCTCCTCAATCTCTATGCCGCGCAGGTGCGCCATCGCATCGAATCGCGAAAAACCTACCCGCAACGGGCCAGAAGACAGAGCATGGAAGGGGCTGTGCGGGTCCGGTTTGTCCTCTCTCCCACAGGGGACGTACAGAAGATCACCATCATCCGGGGCAGCCGGTTTGCCATGCTCAACACAGCGGCAAAAAAGGCAGTGCTCTCCGCCGCGCCGTTCCCGGTGATTCCCGGCGCCATGCAAAAAGAACCCATCAGCATAGAGGTGACCCTGTGTTTTGAGCTGACATAAAAAAAGGAGACAGTCCGGCTCCGGCAAGAGATGAGGACTGCCTCCTTTAAGAATAAGGCACTCTCCCCGAAGGGAGGGCCCGGATTATTCCTACCATCCGTTTCCTCCCTTCGTCAATCCATGATGACCCAACTTATCGCACCAAGCGATGCGGGAGAACTGCGCCCGCACCACCGATAACGGGGCCTTAAGCCCGGGCTTTTTTTCTCGGGCATGCCGAGGCCTTACAAACGACAACGACCAACGGAAGAGAGGACACACCATGAACACCCTGGAAGACGATGTCAGACGATGCGTGGATTTTCACGGCCACCTCTGCCCGGGCCTGGCCCTGGGCATTGTGGCGGCCCGGGCAGGACTCGAAGAACTGGGCGTGGACCGGTCCCATGACGAAGAGGTGGTCTCCTGCCTGGAGACCGACGCCTGCTGCGCCGATGCCGTGCAGGTGCTTTCGGGCAGTACCTTCGGCAAAGGCAATTTTATCTATAGGGACGTGGGCAAGGTGGCCATGACCTTCATCAGCCGGGACAGGGAGTCCTCGGTGCGGCTCTGCCTCAAACCCGGAGCCATCAGGCTCTCCGACGCGCACCGAGCCCTCATGGACAAGGTGATGGGCCGGGGCAATCCCACGGAGGCACAGCACAAGGAGTTCTGGAGACTCCACAACCAGCGCGCCGAGGAAATTCTCCGCATGCCCTGGAGCGACATCTTTTCCATGACCACCGTTGCACCGGCCATCCCTCCCAAGGCCGTCATCGAACCGTCCGCCCTCTGCGACCGGTGCGGCGAACCGGTCATGGCCTCCAAGCTCAAAGAGATCGACGGCCGCGCCCTCTGCCTCACCTGCCGCAGCACCTGACCTCCGGGCAAACCGGCCACCTTTATCACTCACCCAACACGGAGGCTTTGTAATCCCTTGAAACACGCGACACAGATTGGTTTGACAAGCTTGTGCCTGGCCCTTTTGGTGGTCCCGTGCATGGCATGGGGCGACGGCCTGAACGACTCCGTCCCCCTGGCCCTGGACGACGTAACGGTCCAGGCCCCCCGGCCCGCCACCGCCAAGCCGGAGATCGTCACCAGAGAAGAGATGGAGCAACCCAGCGTATCCGATACCATCCTGGAGGACCTCATCCGGATCCCCGGCCTCCAGCTACGGCGCACGGCTGTCTCAGGCAACGAAAACGGCAAACTCCGCATGCGCGGGTTTGATGAAACCCGGCTCCGTATCCTGAAAAACGGGGTCCCCATCCATCGCGACGGCTCCTACGGCAACGGGCCCGTGGACTGGAGCACCCTCAACCCCAACAGCGTGGAGAGCGTCCAGGTATACAAAGGCGCCGTGCCCGCCAAGTACGGCAACACCTTAGGGGGCGTGGTGGACATTGCCACCCGCTCCCCCGAGGAAGGGCTGGAAACCGAAATCCGCGGGCTCTACGGCAGCCACGCCACCCATGAGGAGGTCCTCACCCACATGGGGCGCAACGGGTACGGAAGCTGGTTCGTCTCAGGGGGCCACTACGAAACCGACGGGTTCCTGAGAAACAACACCGTGGACCGCAACCACGGTGAGCTGGACCTGTCCGTCAACCTGCCCATGGGCCTCACCGCAGGGGCAGGAGTCTGCTGGAGCACGTACGAAACCGGGATGCCCGTTTACAACCGACCGAACAGTCCCACCTACGACGGGGGAGAGCCCGACGCAGACGAGCGGGAGCTGGGCGGCCCCTCTATCTCTTCCCGGCTCATCAACGGCGCCCAGACCTGGGGAGACGGCAGCTTTGCCGAAGACGAAAACACCCGCGTCACGGCCTGGGTGGAAAAAGAGATCAAACGCGGGCACCTTCGCCTGGACTACCTCACCTGGAGCCAGGACCGGGAAGAGACCTACGTGGACGCCGCCGACCCCTCCAAAGTAATCTACAAACGGGAGACCGAAGCCGAACCGGGCAACTGGTCCCTCCAGGCCGAAGGAGAACTTACCTTCGGCAACCACACCATCGAGACCGGGGGCGAAACCCGGAGCCTGGGCTGGGGAGACCAGACAGTCACCGAGATCGACACCAGTTACTTCAACGGCTCCATCAACTCCCCCTATTTCGCCTTCATCAAAGAGGGCTTCAAAGGCCAGGAAGAGGTCATCGACACCCACGCCCTCTACCTCCAGGACACCTGGCGCGTCTCAACAAACTGGACCCTTGAGGCGGGCCTGCGCCAGGAGTGGTTCAAGGCCGATGCCATCGCCCCGGAAGCCTTCGGGTTTCCCGCCGCAGCCACGCCAACGGACCTCTCGGAATCGAACCTGGCCCCCCGGGCCGCCCTCTCCTTCCGGCCCTGGAAAGGCGGAGAGCTCTCCTGCCGCCTGGGCATCGCCCACCGCTACCCCACCTCGCCGGAGTACTTCTGGTGGTACCTCAACCGCAGCACCGGCTTTTTCAACACCGAGCTTGCCGTGGAAGAGGCCAGGCAGGCGGAGCTGGGCTTCACCCAGGAGATCGCCCACGCCTTCACCGCCGAGATCCGGGGCTACCGCTACGACATCGACGACTACATCGCCTCCACCATGGTCCCGGGCACGGGCACCGTCATCTACAACATCGAAGAGGTCACCATCCAGGGCGCTGAACTTGCCCTGTCCGCTCCCCTGCCCTTCAACCTCTTTGCCTGGGGCAACCTCACCTGGCAGGAAGGCGACACAAAAGGCGACCCCTGGGACAGGGAAAACCGCCTGGAAGGACAGATCCCGGACTTTCCGGAGATCATGGCCAACGCAGGCCTCGACCTCCGCCTTGACGACCGCTTCACCGCAGGGGTCACGCTCCGGCACGTAGGCGAACGGGACCACCTCAAAGGAACCACCCCTGAAACCCTGGACGCCTACACTGTGGTGGGGCTCAATGCCTCCCTCAGGCTCTTCCAGAACAAATTCACCACCTGGCGCCTCCTGGCCTCGGCAGACAACCTCTTTGACGAAGAGTACGAAGAAGAAGCCGGCTACCCCATGCCCGATGCCACCTACACCGTGGGGCTGAGCGCGGTGTTTTAAAGCTATCCGCCGGAAAAAACCTGCCTCCGGCGGCGAGGTGAGCCACCTCGAAAGCATATTGCCCTTGCGCTTTGGCCCGAGGGACGAGGGACAAAGCGCAAGGGCCTTCGGCTCGGGCCTCGCCCGACATAAAAACCAACACCCATAAATTCCCCCTGTCGCTCACCCCATTGGGGCTGAACAACAGGAGGGATGCTACTGGAACGTTTTTGCGGAGCTTTTGTAACTATTCAGCTTATGCCTCCGGCGGCCCTGCCGGGGGCCAAACTTTTGAAAAGTTTGACAAACAGACCTTGATAGCTTTGGCATGATTTCCAGCGATTTTGACTGTTCTAATTTTTCGGAAAGTTTTTTGCGGAGCTTTTTTTCAAAAAAGCGACCCGCCGGAGACCATGTTGAGATGAATCGTTATTTGTAAACAATGCATGCGTAAAGGAGAAAAAACATGAAAAAATGGTGTATCGGAATGCTTGTCTGGTGTGTTGCAGGGGGCCTGTGCGCCCTGTCGGCCCATGCCATGGGGGGGCACCAGCCCACCCTGGGGCAACGGGCCCTGATGCTGGCCATGACAACCCTGTCGGCCTCCCCCGGTGACGAAGGGCTGGCCCTGGTGACCAACGCCGGATACGTGGACCACCAGGGCGAATCGACAGGTGAGATCCTGGACACGGTAACCCGCCTGAGCGCCATGGGCCGGGGCAAGGGAAACCTCTTGAGCGTCCACGCCCGGCGCGACGCCCCGTTGTTCATGGTCTTTGTGCACCAAAAGGGGCCGAAGGAACTCGCCGCGGTCTCCATCACCGCCACCGGGGACCAGCTGGAGGCCTCCGAAGTGTTCAACCTGTGGGTGGGTGTGGGCACCTCCTTTGAACCCCTCACCAGGATCCTGGGCTCCCGGGCCTTTGCCGTGGCCACCCTGGCCAACGCCTGCTACGACGGCATCCCCGAGTCCCTGGTGCAGGCCGCCCTCTTCCACGACCACTTCTGCTGCGGCGTGGCCTCCGGCTACTTCACCGCAGGGTTCATCCTGGACCAGCGCCCCTTGCGGGACGGCGAGTCCTACACCTACATGGGCATTCCCGCCTGGTGCCAGGACGACTACATCGCCCATGCCCTCAACCTTACCCCGGGTAAAAGGCGCTACCTCTCCATGGCCTACCCGAGCAGGCGTCCCTGGCAGACTGCAGAGGCTACCTGGGAAAACATCGGCGGTGTCATCATCCGCTTCAACAAAGCCACCCAAACAGGCGACGCCACGGTCCTCAACTACCGCTGGCAGACCGACGACTTTGTGGAAAGCTTAGGGCTCTCACCGGATGAACTCGACTGGCACAAAGACCTCTGGCTCCACGCCTGTTACAACCGCTACGTCTTCCAGAACCCCCACGCCCCCGAAGATTTCCTCTCGGTTCACAAAACCGTGGAGCTCACCTCCCAGGCGGATTTCGACCGACTCACCCGCCTGGGGGCCAACCCCCTGGCCGTCATCCTCGGCAAAGACACCGAGTGGTAAGGAGACCCCATGATCTTAAAACCGTTCATGCGGGAAGGCATCATGCCCCTTCCCGTCAGCTTTATCTCCACCGTAAGCGCGGACGGCGTGCGGAACATCGCGCCCTACTCCTGCATCATGCCGGTCTTGAGGCCCCTGGACCTCATCTGCTTTGCCTCGGCCGAAAAACGCGACACCCTCAAAAACATCCGGGACACCGGAGAGTTCGTCATCAACCTGCCCGGCGCTGATTTCGAGAACAAGGTGATCCCCACGGCACGAATGAGCGCCCCGGAGGTCGATGAGTTCGAGGCGGCGGGCTTAGCCGAAAAACCCTCCCACACCATCAAGGCCCCCGGGATCATGGGCTGCTACGCCTGGATGGAGTGCCGGCTGGAAAAAGAGTTCAAGGAAGAGAAGTACAGCCTTGTCATGGGCAAAGTACTGCGCCTTGAGGTGGCAGACGGGGTTCTGGACGACACCCTTCACCTGGACCCCATGGCCGCCGACCCCCTGATGATGACAGGCAGCAAACAAGGCATGCACTTCTGCACCATCCGGGAAACAAAGGGCTTCGAGCCCTTTTCCGCCATGTTCCCCTCAGGCGTGGATCCGGTCACTGCCGCGGGGTAGAGGGACTAAAAACAAGCCTCCGGCGGCCAGGGGATGATCCCTTGGACCCCAGGTTGCGAATGCTTTCCCCCCTCGTTCCTCGGGGTGAAAGCATTCGCGAGAATTCTCATAAAACCACCCCGGCCTGCTTGTTGAACGTTTCATGAATTTATGCCTCCGGCGGCCCTGCCGGGGGCCAACCGTTTAAAAAGTTTAATAAACAGACTTTAAAAACAGACTCGGTTCAATCTGAACCAATGGCGAATGTGATTTTCCCTGAGGAACGAAGGGGAAAGCGCATTCGCAACGTGCTTTCAAGGTGGCACACCTTGCCGCCGGAGGCAGCTTTTTTTGAGCTGAATAATGACTACGGACTATTCACAAAACAAGGAGAACACCATGGCCCAGGTTCTGAGCATGAACGAGTACGACGAAATGGACCGTCCCAGGATCCAGACCCTCCCCGGTTTTTACGGGGACTCCCTCATCGAGGGGGTCCTGATCAAATCGCTGGATGTCTTTTCCGACGAAAGGGGATACCTCATGGAGATCATGCGCTTTAACGATGAGCCCATGAACGCCGGGGAGATCAAGCAGGCCATCGCTTCGTACTCCCACCCCGGCATGGTCAAGGGCTGGCACCTTCACTCCGTGCAGGAGGACCACCTGGTCTGCGTCACCGGCATGATCAAGCTCGTGCTGTACGACTACCGGGAAGACTCCCCCACCTACGGAGTGCTCAACGAAATCTTCATGGGAGAGCGCAACCCCCGGGCCGTCTTTATCCCCCCGGGGATCTTCCACGGCACCAAGAACATCGGCAGCGGCATCTCCCTGGTCATCGGCATGCCCTCGGTCTACTACGACCCGGACAACGTGGATGAACGCCGGTTAAGCCCCACGGACAACGACATCATCCCCTACGACTGGGAATGCCGTCTGGAGTAACCGTGCCCGGAAGTAAAAAAACGAAGGTAGCTATTCAGCCCCAAATGCCTCTGGCGGCTCTGCCGGGGGCTAAACTTTTAAAAAGTTAAACAAACAGGTTTTAAAAAATCTTTTTGGGTGAGTTTTACTTTAAAGGCGGATGTGATTTGCCCCGAGGAACGAGGGGCAAAGCGCATCCGCAACCTGCTTCCAAGGTGGCACACCTTGCCGCCGGAGGCTTTTTTTTGAGCTGAATAGTTACAATCGGAGTAAGTATTCAGTTGCCTCCGGCGGGTCGCTTTTTGAAAGATACAACCACAGCCAAAAGGAGCTCATCATGCACACACCCCGGGGATTCTTCGTGCTTTACCAGCCCCCTTACCGAACCCCATCCGTTTTCGATCTCAACGCCCGCCGCATGTTCCCCCAGCGCCCCCCGGTGACAAGGGTCTGGGGCATGCGTGCCGTTGTCTCCGAGGACCTTCGGGTCGCCCTCCAGGTCCTTCATCTTACCGAAAAACAGGCCGTGGACCCCGCCACCGGCCGAACATACCCCTGGGCCGTCACCGAGATCCTCATCGACCTGCCGGACGACCTCGCCCTGTCCCCGGAATCCCTTGAAGAGAAAATCCCGGACAACGCCCTTAGCCAGGGTATCACCGATGAGTTCACCACCTGGCGTACCGGGTACGTCCCCGGAGGAGACAACGGGTCCCCGGACATGGAGGCGCTTTCCCGCAAACTCCAGGCAGGCCTTGCCGAAAGCAAGGGGCACCTGCGCAGCGAGCTGGCGCGCCGCAATGCCCCCTGGATTTATGGGGCACTGCCCCGCCTTGTCCAGGACTTCAAACGCGGCCTCTACCTCCGCGTGGCCGACACCCTCTACCCCGATTACCGCAGCCGGGGCGGCGAGGACACCGAAGAGGCTTTCCTCAAAAAGGCCATGCTCTTTCAGCGGATTTACGACACCAACGGCACCCCGGGGTCCAAGCCAGACGGAACCGCCTGGAAAGATGATGACGAAACCTGGGAGTGCTGGATCGGCTGCGCCGGAGACGAAGAGGAGGCCAAACGGGTCTGCCAAACCCTGGAGGCGATCCTGCGCCCCTTGGAGAAAACCCCGACAGCTCAGCCCGGATAGTTCACGAGTCGAGTGCACCTATATTGCAGGAGCCATCTTAATTCATCAGGATGAATCGTTTTCTCATGAACTACCCGGAATAAGCGCCCCTCGCGTCCTCGTCGTCGAGACGAAACCGGTGGCTTCGGCGATATCATCCCCTTCGACTGGCGTGCTGGCTGAAACAAAAAGCCCGTGGAAAATCCGTTTGCAAAACAGGGGGGCCTGGTTTATTCCTTAACCAGCCCGGGACGGTCCGTTGCGACCTTTGCAGACACCCGGGGAGCCTTGACAACACCAGACAAGGCTCCCCACCACACGGCACACACGGAGGGTTGCCCCCATGGAAGACAACGCAAAAAAAACAGTACGCACGCGACCCTGCTCGGACTTCACCGATGCCGTCCTCTCCAACAAACGGGGCCTGCCCCATCTGTCGGAAAAGCTGGCCGACATGCTCAAATCAAGCGAAGATGCTAAGAAACGAAAAATCTCCTACAGCATCTCCTCCCTGTCCCAGACCCTCATCAAGACCCTCTCCGATGAGGCCGGGGCCACCCAGGGACATCTCGTGGACCTGGCCCCCTTTCTCTTCGGAGCCGTCCTTGAAGATGCCATGGAACGGCGCAAAGAGGCCCTGGACACCCTGACCCTCCTCACCGGACAGATTAAGAGCAGCCTCAAGGCCTTTTCCGCTCAGGCCCCCCACCTGGCCCCCTATGCGGAGCACATCGCCACCATGGTCACCGAACTCTGCGCCATGGAGCAGGGCGCCGTGGCCTCCAAAAACCACCAGGGCGTCTCACGGGAGAACCACCCTCTCCTGTCCGCTGTTGCCCCCGGCGACACAAAGCCCCCCTACTACAAAGAGATCGAGGCCCTGCTCTCCAGGGAGAGCCGCCTGGAAGCCCTGTTTCAAGCCGCCACCCGGGACGACGAGTAGTCCCCACACCCGCCACTTATCGCACCTCAAACACCCTCAAAGAAAAAATCAGTGCGAACCACACACCGCAAATAAAAACAAAAGTGCGACAACACACTTGACAACCCTCCCCTTTTCCTCTTAAGACATAATCATATGTGTCACCAAGTTCTCTTTTCACCCCAAACAACCGGACAGCGGGTGTCTCGGCACGACGCGCACCCAAACACTTCGCACCAATCCAGGCAAAAACCACACCAGCGGTGCGAATAATAGGTGCAATGAAACCGCCCCGGGCCACCTGCCCCAACCGGTCCCAAGACCAAGGAGCCCCCATGAAACGTCTCATCCTGTCCCTTGCCGTCACCGCCCTTGCCCTTCTGGGCGTCTCACAGGCGGCACCGGCCTGTACCAGCTTTGCCGTCGGCGGCCCCCGCCCCATCTTCGGCATGAACTTTGACTACGCCCGGTTCCCCATGAAACTCCTGCTGGAAGACAACGGAAACCTGCGCACCTTTCACCTCGCCTTTGAGCGGGTCATCCAGGGAGAGCACATCTTTGTGACCACCGGCGGCATGAACAGCAACGGCCTCTTCTACGCCTGCCAGGAACTCCACCCCCAGGTTCGCACCCCACCCCCGCCCCGGGAAGGCGACATGCCCCTTTATCTCCTCAACACCATGGTGGGCCGAATGAAAACCGTTGCCGAACTCAAGGCCGTGTGCGCCAAAGCCCACCTGACCCAGGTGCCGGATGTCACCTGCCACACCCTGTTTGCAGACAAAACCGGAGCCGCCCTTGTGGTGGAGACAGGCACCGGGAGGAACCTCCTCACCCCCATGACCGGCCCCTACCTGGCCATGGCCAACTTCGCCAGCCACGGCATGAAGGGAAAACCCTACCAGGACGCCCGGGGGTGCGGGGACGATCGCTACAAGGTCCTCTGTGCCTACCTGGAAAAAACCAGAGTCCCCTTTGATGTGGACCACGGCCTGTCCGCACTGGAACAGGCCTACAACCGAAACCCGGCATACCCCACCAGCTGCTCCATGGTCTTCGACCCACAGGCCGCAGAGGTGTTTCTGGCGTTTCACCGTAATTTTTCCAAAGTCTGGAAGGTCTCCCTTAAGACGGGCACCGTAGAAACCTTCCGGGGCTTTGATACCGCCACCAAGCATCAGCTCGGCAAAAACGGAATCCTGGTCTCGGAGCTCCTCGACGCGGAAGCAACCGCTGCACCCCCACAGCAATAAGGAGGCACGCCAGATGCCGGCAATCCAGAACAGTTCAAAACGGATGATGATGTCGCTGATCAGCTTTTTATGCCACGGGACATGGCGGTTTGAAAAAGCCTACGACACGATTTACAAGGGACAGAACAAGAGCCACTGCTTTGCGGCCATTGTCAAGGAAGCCTTCGGGGATGAGTTCCCCGAAGAGACGGAGACCTACAGCTTTGTCACCGCAACGGAGCTGAACCAAATGGCCCGGCACCTTCAGCTGAAGGAAGGGCACTGCCTGGCGGACCTTGCCTGCGGCAGAGGAGGCCCCGGCATGTGGCTGGCACGCCATACCCGTGCCAGCCTTTTCGGCGTGGATATCTCCAAAGAGGCGGTGGCCACGGCCACACGGCGTATCCCCGATTTCGATTTAGAAGGCCGGGCCGCATTCACCACCGGCACCTTCTACGGCACCGGGCTAAAGACCGGAAGCTGCGACGGAGCGATCTCCGTAGATGCCCTGTGGCTGGCCCCGGACCGGGCCAGGGCCCTGGCTGAAATCCACCGGATCCTCAAACCCGGCGGGCGGTTTGTCTTTACCACCTGGGACGGCAACATCCCCTTTATGCCTGCAGACCACAGACAGTGCCTTGGGGATGCAGGCTTTGATGTGGAGGTTTACGAAGAGACCCGGGGGTGGCTGGAGAGACAGCTGGCCGTTTACGAGGGCGTATTGAAATCAAAGGACCAGCTGATAAGGGAGATGGGAAAGCGCTGCGCCATGCCCATCATCAAAGAGGCCCGCTCCACCCCGCCCGTCATAGAGAAAAGCACCCGGATTTTTGTGGCGGCACGAAAAAGATAACCGATGCCATACCCCACGCCACAACCTAAAAAAGCCTCCGGCACCCTGCCGGAGGCCTCTCACCTCTCACCTCTCACCATGACCTATGACCTAATTTACCTGTTTTCCCTATCCACTATAAACGATCGCCCCCACCCCGCTCACCACAAGCTCCTTGAAAATCCACCTCTTTTCAAGGGAGATGGTGATGACGCGGTCTTCCGGTTCCATCCCCACGGGATGCCAGACCGTGAACCCGGAGACAAGGCTGGCTGTGTACGACTCTGTATAAAGGGGGGTTCCCCGACGGACCGCCGGGGTGCGGGTGGTCACCTGCCGCAGGGCGCATCAGCCCCCCGAAGCGTGGTGGGTCTCCATCCAGACCGTGACTTCACGGCCCTTTTTCGCGATGTATGCCTGTGCATCCGGGGTGATCTCAAACATAAGTAGCCTCTCCTGGGTCAAAGGATGTCTGCCTGGAACAAAACCTGCGAGAGCTGATTATAGGCACACACGCAAAAAAAGAAAACGCCTTCCCCTTTTTCAAGGCAAGGCATCTCACTTCAAAGGAAAAAAAGGGTCCCTTTACCATCCGCCAAACGGCTTTGATTATAGAGGGTTGCACCATGGCCCAGGGCGCCGGTACGGCAACGGGTCTCTTTATCCTTTCCATTGCCCGAAACCGTCTGTATATACCAGCCCATCTTCCGTTGCTCCCCCCTTGAACAGGGCCGGGTAACGGCCTGTTGAGAGCCCCCTTCGTTGCCCCTGAGTATGAAATGGAACCACCGAACCATGACTGACCGAGCCTGGATAACCACCGGAAAAAACGTTGCCAAAAATGTGTGTTTCCTCTCCCTGGGAAGCTGCCTGTCGGCCCTATCCATCAACGGGATCCTCATCCCCAACCACTTCCCCTCAGGCGGCATCACGGGCTTGGGCCTGCTTCTGCACTACCAGTTCCCCGAGATCCCCTTTATCCTCTTCTACCTGATGTTCAACGTGCCCCTGTTTGCCGTGGCCTGGAAATACGTGGGGCGGCGGTTTTTCCTTTACAGCCTCCTGGGCCTTGCCATCTTCTCCCTGTGCGTCCACTTCATCCACGTCCCCATCCCCCTGCACGACAAGATGCTCGACGCCCTCATGGCGGGAATCCTCTCCGGTACGGGCCTCGGCATTATCCTGAAATCCTACGGTTCCTCGGGGGGCACGGACATCCTGTCGGTGCTTCTCCTGAAACGGTTCTCCATCCGCCTCGGCAACACCACCCTTGCCCTGAACATCCTGGTGGTGATCCTCTCCTATGTCCTCTCCACCCTGGACATCATCGTCTACACCATCGTCTTTCTCTACGTGAACGCCAAGGTCCTCAACGTTGTCTTCATGGGGATGAGCCACCGGAAGATCGTACTGATTATCTCGGAAAAATGGGAGGGGCTCTCGGCACGGATGCTCAAGGAGTTCAGAAGGGGCCTTACCATCATCCACGGGGAAGGGGCCTATTCGCACCGGGACGAAAAAATCCTCTATGCGGTGATCACCCTGCGGGACCTGGGCCGGGTCAAGGACATCATCCGGGAGGTGGACCCCATGGCCTTTGTGGTGGTCACCGAAACCCTGGATGTCATGAACCCCCGGGTGGGCAACCAGCCCCATTGGTAAAAAGATGCCTCCGGCGGCAAGGTGTGCCACCTTGAAATCAGGTTGCGAATGCGTTTTCCCCTTCGTTCCTCAGGGAAAATCACATTCGCCTTTGATTCAAATTGAACTGAATCTGTTTTTAAAACCTGTTTGTTAAACCCGTCGTTATAAAATCAGGCAAACGTTTGCCCCACGGGAGGGTCGCCGAAGACACCTTTAAACGTGTTGCCTCCGACGGCGAGGTGACAGGATAGGGGACTTAGAACAATGTCACCTTCGTCGGCTCTTTCACCGTGGCCCGGATCTGTTCGGCCTTTTTCCGCTCTTCCCACATGAGCTGCGCCGACTTCATGGAGCGACTTTTCTTGAGAAACGCGTCCCCGGTGCGGGTATGAAAGATAAGCTTCCTGACGTAGATCCCCCCCAAATCCCGGCTTACCACCGGAATCCCCTCGTTTGCAAGAAAGGTGATCACAAACTCGGAGAGCTTCCGACCCACGGCCTGGGCTTCGATGAGGCCCGGGATGACGCTGGCCCCGCCAAAAACCTTGGCCCTGATGCGGCTGCGTTCCGCTCCCCGCATCATGACGGCGTTGATAAGAAGCTCCATGGAATTGATCCCGTAGCGTGCCGACAGGTTGAAGCGTTTGAGATCGGCCCGTCCGGGAAGGAGGATATGGTTCATGCCCCCCACCCGGCTGACGGGATCGAAGAGGCACACCGAGACGCACGAGCCCAGAAGGGTTCTGATCACGGCGGGCTCCCTGCTGGCGTAGTACTCCCCGATGGAAAGGGTCACCCGTTTCACCGACGCATTGGTGACGGGCATCACCGCCTTTTCATACATGGTGGGTCTCGCCGCAGCACCCAAGGACCACCCCGGAGATCTGCTCCAGGGAGACCACCCTGTCGACGCCCCCGAGCTTGATCGCCTCGTTGGGCATGCCAAAGACAACACAGGAGGCCTTGTCCTGGGCGATGGTGGCAGCCCCGGCCTGTTTCATCTCCAGAAGGCCCTTGGCCCCGTCGTCCCCCATGCCCGTCATCAACACCCCCACGGCATTTTTCCCGGCATACCGGGCCGCAGAACGAAAGAGCACGTCCACCGAGGGACGATGGCGGGACACCAAAGGGCCTGTCTTCACTTCCACATGGTAGCGCGCCCCGCTTCGTTTCAGCAGCAGATGCATGTTCCCCGGGGCGATGAGGACCTGCCCCCTGGCCACGGGATCCTTGTTCTCCGCCTCCTTAACGGAAACCCGGCACAGGGTGTCCAGGCGCTTGGAAAAGGCCTTGGTGAAGTGCTCGGGCATGTGCTGCACGATGACCATGCCCGGAGCATCGGCGGGCAACTGCTCCAGAAAGATCCGAAGGGCCTCGGTGCCGCCTGTGGAGGCCCCGATGACCACCACTTTTTCCGTGGTTTCCAGCATGGCCCGCGTGGACTTGACCAGGACGGCGTCCGCGCTCAGCTTCGGCTCCACGGATCGCAGGCTCGGTTTTTTTTTCACATGGGAAAGGGCCGCGGACTTCACCGCATCGCAAATCTGGATGCGAGACTCCGCAAGGAAGGCCTTGGTGCCCAGGGTGGGCTTTCGGATGATCTCCACCGCCCCGAGCTCCAAGGCTTTCAGGGCTGTGGCCGACTCCTCCGCCGCAAGGCTGGAGCACAGCACCACGGGAATCGGATGCTGGGCCATGAGTTTTTCCAGAAAGGTGATGCCGTCCATCTTCGGCATTTCAACATCCAGGGTGATGACATCGGGCACCTCCTCCCTCATCTTCCGGGCGGCGTCATAGGGGTCGGATGCCGTGGCCATCACCTCAATGTCGTCATCGGATTCAAGAATCCCGGACAGGGTCTGACGCACCAGGGCGGAGTCGTCAACGACAAGAACCCGTACCTTCTTTTTCATGCTCTCTCACTTTTTTGTAAACGGTGGGCGCCACGGGTACCAGCGGCAACACCTTGCAATCCAGAAACTCCGAATGCCCCATGAAAATATACCCCCCCGGGGCAAGACGGCTGCAGAGCCTCAACAGCAGTTGCTCCGTGGTCTCTTTGTCAAAATAGATGGTCACGTTTCGGCAGAAGATGATGTCCATGGCCTTGTCGAGGCGATACTCCGAATCCATGAGGTTGAGCTGCCGAAAGGCCACTTTTTTTCTTAACCCCGGCACAATCCTCACCAGGTGACGGCGGGGATCTTTGCTCTTCAGCAGGTACTTTTTCCTCAGGGCAAGGGGCACCGGGGCGATCTCCGAGGCGTCGTACACGCCCTTTCTGGCCACCTCAAGGACGCGGGTGGAGATATCCGTTGCCAGGATGGAGAAATCAAACCCCGGGTTGCGCCGGGCGTACTCACTCAGCACCATGGCCAGGGTATAGGGTTCGTCCCCCCTGGAACAGGCGCAGCTCCAGGCCTTAAGCTTATGCCCGGCCTTCAGGGAATCCATGTACCCGGGCAGGACCTCGTCCACAAGGCAGGTGAAGTGGTTCGCCTCCCTGAAAAAATCGGTCTTGTTCGTCGTCACCTCGTCGATGAAGTGGGAGAGCTCCTGTTCCATGCCCTCCGGGCTGAAGAGGTACTCGCAGTACTGGGAATACGAGCCCATGTCCAGCCGGCTCAGCCGTTTGCAGAGGCGCGCCTCGATCATCCCCTTTTTGACGTCCGGCACCTTGATGCCGAACCGGCCCTGGATAAAACGTGCAAGGGTCCTGAAATCCCGGGTGGAGAGATGGGGATGAAACGTGGCCCTGCGCCGATTGCCGACCATGGGCGGCTCCTCTCCCGGGCCGTAGCCCGGGACACGATGACGGGTTAGGTTCATGGGCGTGGGGTCCTTTAGCCTTCGGCCTGAAGGCCTGTTTCCTGCACGCCCGAGAGCTCATCGGCGGAAAAGACCCTGTCGATATCAAGGATAATGATAAACTCCTCGTTCTTCTTTCCCATGCCTTTGATAAACTCGGTTTTCAGGCGCGTGCCGATGCGCGGAGCAGGCTCCACCTGGTCCGGTTCAAGGTCCAGGACTTCCCGCACCGAGTCCGCAAGGGCACCGATGAGGGCCCGTTCTCCGTCGATGTCGGTTTCCATGATGATGATGCAGGTGTTGACGCCCTTTTCCGTTGCCGGCATCCCGAATTTAAGCCGCAGGTCCACCACGGGCACCACACCGCCCCGTAAATTGATGACGCCCCGCATAAAATCCGGCATCCTGGGGACGGTGGTGATCTCCGTGTAATCCAGCACCTCCCGCACCTGCATGATGTCCAGGGCGTACACCTCCCCATGGAGCATGAACGCCAGGTAACGGCCTGTCTCTGTGATCCCTTCGATGGTCATAGTCTGATATCTCTCGTCAACCCGTTCCACGACACGGACGTTCCCCCAGGTCGCTCTGGGGGAACCGTCCGCATCGCCAAACGGTTTTATTGGTCAATGCCCGAATCAATACTTCTCAAATTCGTCGTCCAGGGCGTCCCCTTCGGAGACGCCGCCGCCAAGGTCCAGATTCACCCCGGCCGGGGCCGGTTCCGCCTTGCGGGGGGCCGGGGCCTCTTTCGCAGCGGCCTTGGCTGGCCGCTTGATACCTGAGGTTCTTTTGACTTTTCCGGCATCGCTGGCCTGCTTCACCGTGAAAAAACCGATGGCATCCTGAAGCTGCTCGGCCTGGGCAGACAGCTCCTCTGCGGTTGCCGACATCTCTTCGGAGGCCGAGGCATTCTCCTGGATCACCTGGTCCAGCTGCAAAATGGCCTGGTTGATCTGTTCTGCCCCGGTGTTCTGCTCATTGGACGCGGCGCTGATCTCCTGGACCAGCTCGGCGGTTTTGCGGATATCCGGGACAATGCGGTCCAGCATCTCCCCGGCACGCTCGGCCACCTCCACGCTGGAGGTGGAGAGTTCCCCGATCTCCGCGGCCGCTGCCTGGCTCCGTTCGGCAAGCTTTCTCACGGCGTCGGCCACCACGGCAAAGCCCTTGCCGTGTTCACCGGCCCTGGCCGCTTCGATGGCTGCGTTCAACGCCAGCATGTTGGTCTGACGGGCGATCTCCTCGATGATGGAGATCTTCTCGGCGATCTCTTTCATGGCCGAGACCGTCTTGCCCACAGCCACCCCGCCTTTTTCAGCGTCCCCTGCCGCCTGGATGGCCAGGCGCTCCGTCTGCTGAGCGTTTTCAGCATTCTGGCGGATATTCGATGCCATCTGCTCCATGGAGCTGGAGGCCTCTTCCGCTGCGGCGGCCTGTTCCGTGGCTCCCTGGGAGAGTTCCTCCGAGGCCGAGCTCAGGGCCACGCTCCCGGAGGCGACATTGTCCGAGCCCGTCTTGACGTCGGTGACCGTGGAGCTCAGGTTCCCCACCATACGGGTGAGGGCATGGCCCAGGGCGTCTTTCTCCGACATGACATTCACGCTCACCGTCAGGTCCCCCTGGGAGATCTGCTCGGCCACGCGGGCCGTGTCCTTAAGGTTTGACACCATGTGGTTCAAGGCGTCGGACAAAGCCCCCACCTCGTCTTTCTGGTCCACGTCGGAGGTCACGTCCAGGTCACCCTTGGCAACGGATTTCGCCACGGCCACCCCTTTGAGGACCGGCGTCACGATACCGCTGGCAACCACCAGGGCAATAACGGCCACAATGACGGCCATGACAATGCCCATGATCAGAATGGAAAGCAAAAGCTTGTTGATGGGCGCCACCACCTCGGCTTTTTCCACCTCGGCCACGATGGCCCAGATGGTGCCCTCGATGTCGATGGATGAAAAGCTGGAGAGCATCCACTTGCCCCGATAATCCTTGCGCAGGGTTCGATCCGTCTCCCCTGCCAGGGCCCTTTTCGTGGAGACCGTATCCACCCGCCCCTTGGCCGGGTTGGCAAAGGAGGCCGCAACGGAGAAGTTCTCGGGGTCGGTGAGGGAATCCGAGCGCATCAGCAGGTCGCTCCCCACCAGGTAGACCTCCCCGGTCTCCCCCATGCCCGTACGCTCGTTCATGATGGCGTTGATGGCGTTTACGGAGAGTTGAAGGGCCACGATGAGCTCCACATCGCCGTTGTTGTTAAGGACGGGCTGGGCGATGAAGGAGCAGGGCGCGTTGTTGCTCGGCCCGTAGGGTTCGAAATCCGCGATATGAAGGGACTTGTCCTTCAGCACCCGGCGCACGAGCTTGCCGAGGCCGGAGCCCGCAAATTTTCCGGTGACCATGTTCGAGTCGTAGTCGGCCCGCCTCAGCACCGAGTAGAAGACGTTGCCTTCGGGGTGGATCAGGTAGAGATCCTGGTACCCGAACTTCTTCAGGTAGCCGCTGTAGTAATCTTCCACCTGGCCGTTGAGCCTGGGAGCGATGGCCTCTTCCAGGTCCTCCTTGGAGATCATGGCCCAGTTGAGCCCCGGGATATCAAGGGGCTTGTAGCTCACCATGGTCAGCTTTCCCGTGGAGTCGGTATAGACCCCGGAACCGGTTTCGCCCCCCAGGGCTTTTCCCATGTAATCGGTGATCTTGCTGGTGAAGTCGTAACCCATGCTGTAGAGGGTCTCACCACCGGCCACAATGGAGCTTCGGGCCAGGGTTTTCCCCCCCTGGCGCCCCAAAAGATAGGTGGCTCCGCTTTTTCCCATGCCGTGGCGGTTGTGCACGATGGCGTTGAGGGGCCCCTCTGAAAGCCGCAGGGCCACCACCGCCACCACCGCACCCGAGGCGTTGCGAACCGGCGCCCCCACAAAGGCGGCCTGCTCACCCTGGCCCGGGGTGTAGGCGGAAAAATCCTCGATGATCACGCCCTTGGTCTCCACCACACGGGCCCAGAGGCGGGCCAGCCCCTCCCGGTTCTGGGGTCCGCTCACCAGGTTGGTGCCCAGGTCCGGCCCCTGGGCGCAGGTGAACATCACCTGGCCGTGATCGGCGCTCAAGAGCATCAGGTCATCGTAGCCCGACCGTTTGATATACTCCCTCAGAAACCCTCCGTGTTTGTCAACAAGGGCCCTGTACGCCTCCGTGGCCACGGGAAAGGGCTGGGCCGGTCCCGCCTTGGAGGCCTTCCGGTACGCGGAAAGGACGTTGTAGAACGTCAGGACATCCGCACTTGCCGAAAGGGCAGCCATCTCGTTTTCCTGGGTCCTGAAAAAGGTCTCCATCTCGCCGGCCTTCAAGTCCTGCACCGCGTTGAGCTTTTCAAAGGCGTTTTGCTTCAGGACGTCCACGGACTCCACCAGGCCGCTGATGTCGGCTTTGCGGCCGTCAAACAGCTTTTTCACCTGCGTCTCCCGGATGACGCGTACTGCCTCCAGCTTGTTGAAGGCCTGGTCGGTCAAGGCACTGCTTGCCAGATGTCCGGCCCACCACCCGCCGATGGCCATGGGAACAATCCCGATCAGTAAAAACAACCCGATCAGCTTGGGCTTTAACCTGATGTTTTTCATCTTAAGCATCTGGAACTCCTTTCCTTATTAAAAACCCGAATCACAGCTTTAAATCCAATAACTTGTTCACATCCACAATCAAGGCCACCGATCCGTTACCGAGGATGGTGGCCCCGGATATGTCCGGGGCGTCTTTAAACACGCTTCCCATTTTTTTGATGACAGCCTGCTGGCTGCCCACCACGCTGTCCACCACCACCCCCACCCTCTGGCCGCCGGCTTCCATGATCACCACCTGCTCCAGATCGGGTTTCGGGGCGCCTACGGCATACTCTTCGCGAAGCCGGATGTAGGGCACCAGCTCTCCTCTGATATTCAGGAAACGGGTCCCCCTGGCCGCCTCGTCCGGGGGCAGCTCCACGCACTCTTCCACGGCGGTAAGGGGAAAGATAAAGAACCCCTCCCCCAGGGTGACCAGCAGCCCTTCGATGATGGCAAGGGTCAGGGGAAGCTTCAGGGTGATGGTGGTGCCGACCCCCAGGGTGCTCTCCACCTCGATGGTCCCCCGCAGTTGCTCGATGCTCTTTTTAACGACATCCATGCCCACCCCCCGGCCGGAGATGTCCGAGACCTGGCTTGCCGTGGAGAACCCCGGGGCAAAAATAAGCCCGTTGATCTCCTTTTCCGTCAGGTCGGCGTCGGGGAGGATCAACCCTTTTTCCAGGGCTTTTGAGCGGATGGCCTCGGGATCGAGGCCCTTCCCGTCGTCTGAAATGCGGATCAGCACGTTGCCCCCGGAGTGCTCGGCTGCAAGGTGGACGGTTCCGCACGCCTTTTTCCCGGCCTCCCTGCGCTCTTCGGGCAACTCGATGCCATGGTCGATGCTGTTGCGCAGGATATGCACCAACGGGTCCTTGAGGTAGGCGATGACGGTTTTGTCCAGCTCCGTCTCCTCCCCCGAGGTTGTCAGCTCGATCTGCTTTTCAAGTTCGGCGGAGAGGTCACGGACCAGGCGCCGAAAGGTGGAAAAGGTGGATCCGATCTGGAGCATGCGCATGCCCATGGCGTTGTCCCGGAGACTGCCGGTGAGCATTTCGATCTCTTCGGCAATGGAGACAAGATCGACATCGTTCATGGTGTGGGCCTTCTGGCTGAGCCGGGCCTGGGCAATCACGAGCTCTCCCACAAGGTCCACAAGGTCGTCGAGCTTGTCCGCCGACACCCGGATGCTGGCGGCAAGGGCCTCTTCCTTTCGCCGGGAGATTTGTCTCCTCACCGCATCCTGTTCCATGAGGGCAGAGCTTACCGCCGCCTGGCTGGTCACCTTCTCCGCCACCAGGATCTCCCCCAACAGGTTTTGCCTCTTAAGGGCCGTTTCCAGATCTTCCTCGGAGAGATCCCCCCGTTTGAGAAGGATTTCGCCGATCTTCTCGCAATCCGCATCTTCCGCGTTATCGTCATCAATGCGGTCGATGGAGAGCTCGCACTCGTCCTCAACGAAGATGAAGACATCCCGAATGGCGTTTTCCGCCTGGTCCGTTGTCAGGATAATGTCCCAGAAAAGGTAACAGGACTCCGGATCGATGTCTGAAAGGGAGGGGATCTTGTCGGTGTGGGCCACCACCCGGCACTCCCCCATATCCCGCAGCTCGTCGATGAGGTGAACAGGGTTGGTGCCCCCGGTAAAGATGTCGGGCTCCGGGCGAAACCGGATGCGATAGGTTGAAAGGGTCCCGGAGGGTTCCGGCCCCTCGTCCGGGGCAGCCTCTCCCTCCGGATCGGTGGGGGGATCTTCCCCTGACTCGGACTCCGGGATCAGCTCCCTGAAGGCACGAATGATCTCTTCTTCCCTCTGCGCATCGCCGCCCCCTTGGGAGTCCAGAAGGTCCCTGATGTGGTCCCCTGCCGAGAGGGTCAGGTTGATCAGCTCTTTGGTGACGAGCACCTTTCCTTCCCGAACCAGATCAAACACGGTCTCCACGTTGTGGGTAAACGCCGCGATGGCGTCAAATCCAAACATGGCCCCTGAGCCCTTGATGGTGTGCATGGCCCGGAAGACACGGCCTATGAGCTCCATGTCTTCGGGATACTCCTCCAGTTCCAGCAGCGAGGCCTCAAGTTCGGCAAGCAGTTCACAGGCTTCCGCCCTGTAGGCTTCTTCTTGTGCGTCCATGACTTAACTCCTGATGAGCCCTGTTATCTCAACACTTTTTTCACCACGCCAAGAAGCTGCTCGGGCTTGAACGGCTTGATGATCCACCCTGTGGCCCCCGCCTTTTTTCCCTCTTTCTTCTTGTCGTCCTGGGACTCGGTGGTGAGAAGGATGATGGGAATAAACTTATACTGAGCCATGGCGCGGGCCTTGCGGATCAACTCAATGCCGTCCATGCCGGGCATGTTGAGGTCGGTGATGATCATGTTGATCCCCCCGGCCGACAGCTTGGCCACGCCGTCCCTGCCGTCCACGGCCTCCACCACCTCATACCCGGCGTTTTTAAGGGTAAATCCCACCATCTGGCGAACACTTGCCGAATCATCCACAGTAAGAATCGTCTGAGCCATTAGGATACGTCTCCTTTCCAAAAACATGTCTCGCACCGTTGCTCGGCGCAGGTGTCCCGGCGGTTGAACCCCGCCTCCATAAGGGCTGCGGGAATCACCTCGCTGCCCGTAAGTTTCGGCAACAGCCTGGTCCCGCCGCCCTCCGCCGACCGACACGCCGCGCAGAACAGCTGGATCCCCGCAAGGTCCAGGTGCGTTATATTGCCCATGTTGACAACCACCTCGGTTGCCTCCGTCAGCACGCGGTTCAGAAGCTCTTTGAGCTCCGCCGCGTGTTCGATGGTTACACTGCCCGTAAGGGTCACGATGGCAACCGTGTCGTTATGTTCTACCTCGTACTGCATGTGCGGTCCTTTCTCATCAGAACAGCTCGATGTTCTCCCCGAAGTCGTCGTCGGCTGCCGCCTCAGCGTCCCCCTGGTCGCCGAAGAGCTCCACCCCGTCCGAGGGGGTAGAAGAGCCCTTCCCATCCCCTGCCATGCAGGCCATGTGGACACTGCGCTCGGTCTCCATGGTGTACCGGCCCTCCATGCAATGCTCGGGGATTCGCGCGGCCACCGTCTCATCCACCCAGGGAGCCAGCAGCCCTCCGGCCTCGTCCAGCCGCTCCATTTGAAGGGTCAGGGTCTCCACAAGGGTCGGCAGGAAGGCCAGGGCCTCCCTGGCCTTTGCGAAGGTGGTGATGAGCTTTGTGGACACCCCGAGGAGCCCCTCGGTGCGGCCCTTGATCTGCTCATACAGGTTCAGGGTCATGGACACGATGGTGTCCAGGGGGCGCCCCCCGTCCGCCGACGTCCCGTCTGACCCCGCCTCGAAAATCGTTTCCAGCTCCACCCCCTGGATGGTGGCCACAACCGATGCGATGACCTGCTCCACACCGGCAATGGACTCCTCAGCCTGGTTTGAAAGGGATTTCATCTCCTTGGCCAGAACGGAGAGGGATCGCCCCTCGGTGCCCAGGTGATTGGCGGCGATGATGGTGTTCAAGGCCTTGTTATGGGATTCGCGACTCATGTTGTGCAGGTCGTCGGTAAACGAAGAGAGGGTGGAGACCGCCTCAAAGGCCTTTTGATAGATCTCCCCCAGACGGGTTTCAAGGTCTGCGCCCCGCCCTTCAAGGCTGCGGATATTCGACAGGTCCGCGGACAACAGGGCAAAGGGGTCTTCGCGCCTTTCCCGGCCGGACTCCCGGGCCTTGGCGGGGTCGCCCATGCTTGTCAGGTAATGGGTCAGCTGGGAAATGTCGTCCACGATCCCCTCCATGGCCACACGACTCTGCCCGTAAACAGCACCCACATCGGCGATGAGCTGCTCAATCTGTGCGCGCTGAAGGGCAATGAGGGCATGGGCGGTGGCGACCTCTTCGGCATGGCCGCCATCGGTCACGGGCGCACCAGGGCTGCAGAGCCGATCCACTTCCCCCAGGCCCGAGATGATGTGCTCGATCCGCTGGCGCATGGAGTCGTGGAGCTGGACCCCTACGACGATCTTTTCCACCTCTTTGAAGATGCCACGGGACATGCGCTCGGCATCGTCCACCAGCCCAAAGGAGTAACGCATGAGCTCTTCGGTTTTTTCAATGGAGTTTCCTGCAGAACGTTCGGCCCGGTCGGCCAGTCCGGTAATCTCGACGATCCCGCCTGAGATCTGGGTGAACATGGACTCAAAGCGGTTCTTAGAGGCAACGGTCAACTCGTGGATGTTTTTTGAAATGTGGATCATGTCTTCGGAGAGCGTTTTGATCTCCCCTGCAATCACCGAGAAATTGTCGTCGGAGATATCGGACCGGGAGGTCTCGATAAAAATATTCAACGCCACGGCCCTTAAATACCGGGCAACCCCGTCGATCTCCCCGCGCTTTACGTCCAGCTGCTCAAAAAAGCCCAGGACCTCTTTCACAGGATTCGACTTGGAGGCGGCGTTGTCCCGGCACCTTTTGAGCAGGGCCAGGGATTGATTGACCGACGTCCCCACGGACTGGAGGGAGTGGTCACCGGAGTCGTCGCCGATGAGCTCGGCTACCCCCACCGCATCGCGCATCAGCACCGTCACATACTCGTACCCGGCCTGGAGCCCTGCCCCGAGCCCCATGAAATCAGCCTCGGAACCCGTGCTGACGGCCTGGAGCCCCTTTTTTACGGAGGACACATGGCGAATGACGCCCGGAAAAATCTCATGCTGCATGGTTTGCCCATCATCGACAGCCAGAACAGTCTTATCACTATCTTTCACACCAATCTCCAAACCAGCCGTTATCAATTCCACCATGGATACTCGGGTGCCCCCCGTGAACCAACCCCCTTCCCCACACACGTTCAGGAAGCCATGGACGCCCTTCCTGTCTCACCCTTCTACAAACACGCCGGTCAACCCGTCTTTGGCCACCCGGCTGTCGCCGTCCTTTCCGCCATTCATACACCCTATGACGTTGAGCAAAATCGGGGCCAACACGCACAAAAAGGCATTAACCTCAAATTAGACAACACAATATGAACTTCCCGGGGAAAGTGGGGGAGCTGTTTTTTCTGTTCGGATTATTTTATCGGAGAATGAAAAGCGGCTAAAAGAAGGGAATGGGACTGTAATGGATCATGACAAAGGCTGTTCCTGAACGGCGTTCACACCAACGGGGACAAAAATTCCTTCATACAAGAACCGTTCTCAAATAAGAGAATACCGTTCTTACACAGGATATATCCCTACAATATCAACACCTCAGGGCATCAGCCCCCCATCGCCACCCCATGCTCCTTGAGCAGTTTATACAAATAGGATTTGGAAAGGCCGGATATCCTGCAGGCGCGATCTTTGTCCCCTCCCGCTGCCCGGGAGAGGCGATCCAGGTATGCCCTGGCACTGTCCGCCTGGTGCTGCCTGAAACTCGTCAATTCCGGAGCCCCATCCTTTCCGCCCCTGCTTCGCAGGGCATGATCTACCCTTGAAAGGCGAATAAAAGGAGGCAGGTGAAAATCGTAGAGGAGGTCGTAGCTCCGGGCACTCGCCAGGACCTTGTCCATGACAACCAGCAGCTCGCGGACATTGCCCGGCCAGTCATAGCGCATGAGGGACTCCACAAAACAGGGGGAAAAACGCTTCATGGGCAGGGCCGCCTCTTCACAGAACCTGTCGGCACACCCGGCGGCAATGGCCTTGATGTCGTCCCTGCGGTCCCTCAAGGGGGGCACCTCAATGTCGATCCCCTTGAGGCGGTACATCAGGTCGGCACGGAAGGAGCCCTCTTCCACCATGCGGTCCAGGTCCCGGTTCGTTGCCGAAATAAGCTGAAACGAGGAGGTGATGACCGTATCCGACCCCACGGGGCGAAACTCATGTTCCTGGAGAAATCGCAGGAACTTTTTCTGCACGGAGAGGGACATCTCCCCCACCTCGTCAAGGAAAAGGGTCCCCCCGTCGGCATGGCGAAGGAGCCCCTTTCGGCTGGCGTCCGCCCCGGTAAAGGCCCCCCTGTCGTGCCCGAAGAGCATGCTCTCGGCAAGGGGTTTGGCGATGGTGGCGCAATCCACAACCACCAGCGGCTTCTCAGCCTGGGGACTGTTCCCGTGAATCGCCCGGACAAACAGCTCCTTGCCCGTGCCGGACTCTCCGGTGATCAGCACATTGGCATCGCAGGACGCGGCCTGGGCCGCCAGTTCAAGGGCTTTTCGTATGGGCCGGGAGTTGCCCACGATGCCGTCCCTGTTGAACCGCACCTCCCGGTTCGCCTGCAGCTTGCGTCGCCTGAACTCCGAAGCCCGGGACATGACCAGCAGGAGTTCGTCACAGGAAAAGGGCTTCTGCATGTAATCCCAGGCGCCGTTTTTAAGGGCCGCCTCAGCACTTTTCATGTCGGCATTGTCGGTGATGATAATAACTTCGGGTTCCGACGGAAGGTCAAGAAAGGCCGCCACAGGATCCACCCCATGGCCACCGGATGCCACCTCATCGAAAAGGACCAGCTCAACGTCGGACGCCGCCGCCGCTTTCAACCCATCCTCTACGGTTGTCACGCAATCGGCCGTCACGCCAAAGCACTCCACCGCGTTCATCAGATCATTGTCCCTGGAACAGCCACAATCCACTACCAGAACCTGCACTATCACCTCACACCCACGTGCCCAGGGAGCAGGGCCCACAGGGCACCGCCCGTGATTCCCTCCCAAACCTGATTACACTGTCTTTTCCTGATCCATGGTTCCTCCCCGCCTCGCCCGGCAGTACCCGGGACAAGGCAACCAAGCCGGGGCTGCGTTCCGCACGCCGGCATGGTTTTGTTTTACTAAAATTATCGTCAAACACAAACGCAAAAAACGTAACACGTCAACTCAAAGTCACCCACCAGGGATCGGCCCGGGTTCAATCGCAAAAAAAAGCGTCACGGCAGGGTCTCCACAAAGGGCCCCGCCCCCGGGCATGTCCCTGGGGTTTTACAGCTTGAACCGATCCACAACCTCCGAGAGGGTCTCGGAGAGGCCGGCCAGAGCGTCGGCGCTTAAGTTGACCTCGCTGCTGTTTTGCTTCATTTCATCCACGGAGTCATCCACATGGCCGATGTCGGCGGTGATCTCCCGGACCACGGCCAACACCTGTGCCATGCTGGCGTTGACCCTTTGGAACCGCTCCGAAGCCTGGGTGACGTTGCCCGAGATATCCCGGGTGGCGGCCGACTGCTCCTCAATGGCCGTGGCAATGGTCAGGGTGATGTCATTGACCTCATGGATGGTTTTGGAGACATCTCCGATCTCGGAAAGGGCCGCCCGGGTCCCCTCCTGGATGCCCGTTATTTTCCCGCGGATCTCGTTTGTGGCACCCTCGGTCTGCTTTGAAAGGTCCTTGATCTCCCCTGCCACCACCGCAAAGCCCTTTCCTGCCTCTCCGGCCCGGGCCGCCTCGATGGTGGCGTTAAGGGCCAGCAGGTTGGTCTGCTCCGAAATCTCGGTGATGGCCTCCGTCACGTGGCCGATCTCCCCGGCGGCCTGTCCCAGGCGGCCCATCTTGTCCGAGGCGTTTCCGGCATTGGCCACCGCTTTTTCTGAAATCTCACGGGATATCTCCGAGTAATGGGCGATTTCATTGACTGTTGCCGTCATCTGCTCCGTGGCTGCGGCGATCATGGCCATGCTGGCAGAGGTCTCTTCCATGGCTTCGGCAATGGTGTCCATGCTCTCCATGGAGCCCACGGAGGCCGTGGTGATGCGATGGGCCTTTTGGGCGGTCTGCTCGGCCCCGGAGGCCATCTTCCTTGAGATGCCCAGCAGATCCCCCGAGGCACTTCCCACGGCATGGGCGTTGGAGGCCGTATCCGTTATGACGGCATGGATCTTGTCCATCAAGACATTGAACCAGCCCGAAAGCTCGGCGATTTCGTCTCTCCCCCGGACCTCAAGGCGCATGGCCAGATCCCCTTCCCCTTCGGCGATCTCTTTGAGCCCGTCGGTGACCCGCTTCACGGGCCGGACCATGGACTCGGCCAGAAAAAACGCGATGCAGGCAGACACGGCGAAAAGCACCGCCCCGACGGCGGCAAGGGTGTGTATCATCCCCCGGCCATGGGAGAGGATCTCATCATGCTCGATGATGCCGATGAGCTTCCACCCCGTTTCTGGGGAGGTGTACACATTGAGATCATACCCCCCGCCATGGCCATCGGCCCTCAGGTGCCCGGAGGCCGTGGCCGCGATTTTTTCGTACAGGGAAACCCCGCTGCCCGCCAGTTGGGTGAAATTCATCTCCGGATGCTTGGGGTTGGCAAGGACGGTGTTGGTCTCGTCCGCCACCACCACATACCCGCTCTCTCCGAAGGAGACCCCGCCGATCATCGCGGTGAGCCCCGACAGCCTTATATTGGCGGCCACAACCCCCAGCACGTCGCCCTTGGGGCCGGTGACTGCCTTTACCAGGCTGAGGTAGGCATCGCCGTCGGTGGCCCGGTAGAGATCGGTCATGGCGACCTTGTCCGTGTCGGCAAGGGCGCTGCGGTACCACCCCCGCGTGGTGGGGTCGTAGCCGGGCTTCCTTTCCCTTGCAGGACACTGCACATACCCGCCGTACCGCGCCCCGAAGGCCAGGGAACCGTAAGCGGGATGGGTCCCGAGCATCGCCTTGAAGTACCGAAAGATGTCGGCTTCGAGTCCGCCGTTTTCAAGGGGCGTCATGCGTGTGGGTCCGGTGGTGTGCCGGTAGAGGGTGAGGCTGTTGTCGTCCTTGAGGAGCCGGGGGTCCTTTGACAGCATGGCCGCATTGGCCGCCACACCGTCAACGAACAGGGCGATGGCTTCGTCCACCAGCCTCAGCTCATCGTTGGAGTCCTGAACAAACAGGGCAAGGGAGTTCTCTTCAAGCCTTGCCCCTGTGATCATGCAGATGGAAACAATGGATACGGCAAGCATCAGCACGCAGGCCGTGATGATCTTGCCTTTGATGGTCACTCTCAAGCGTTTATCCCCGGGTAGAAGTCAGTCAGAAACAATCGATCGGGGCGGTAAGCCCTGGATGTATGGTGTAGGTGGTTATGTTCCGCTGCAATAAAACAAAGAAGGAAACAAGTAGATGAGGAGCCACCCGTGGAAACAATGGATGACGTTTCCGCTGGGTCTCTCCCCCAGGTGGAATCATCCGACTCACCGCCCCGCCGATACCAAGGGAAAATGCACAAGGGATGCCAACGTCACCTAAAATCATGGAACCGATTGATTTTTAGAAAGGATCCCAAAGAGGACACAAAGGGAAGGGCACGGGGGCCATGGTGCAACAAATGGCACAACCCGCGGAGTCACGAAACCATCCACCTGAAATACATGTATTTCAGGAGCACTGCCGTTTCTTGCACAATTCATGCAGAATTCAGCTTATGGTCTTTCATTTTTTTATAGAAGGTACGCGCAGGCAGGTTCAGGTACCGGGCGGTGTTGCCCCGGTGCCACCGATTTTTTTCCAGGGCCATCACCATCAGTTTTTTTTCGTGGTGCTTCATGGCCGCCTGCAGGTCCTGCACATCGCCCCCCTCCGGCACCTGGGCCTCCACGGTTCCCGTCCCTTCAAGTTGAAGGGTCCCCAAGGTGAGGTACCGGCGGATCACATTCTGCAGCTCCCGGATGTTTCCCGGCCACCCATACTCCAGCAGGGTATGCATGGTGCGCCCGTCCATCACGGCGGATGAGGCGTTTCCTCCCTGGGTTTTGATGAAGTGCTCCACCAGAAGGGGAATATCATCCCGCCTCTCTTTCAAAGGGGGAAGGTGAATGGGGATGATGTGGATCCTGTAGTAGAAATCCTCCCGCATGGTGCCGGCACGTACCGCGGCATCCAAATCACGGTTTGTCGCCGCAACAATCCGGATATCGGGTTTTTTCACGGCCACGCTTCCCAGGGGAGAGTACCCGCCGCCCTCGATGGCGCGGAGCAGCTTCACCTGAAGGCTCAGACTGATCTCTCCAATTTCGTCTAAGAAAAGGGTCCCGCCATCGGCATGATCCAGGTATCCCGGCCTGTCGCCGTGGGCTCCGGTAAAGGCCCCTTTGGCGTACCCGAAGAACTCGCTTTCCAGGAGCTCTTCGGGAATGGCACCGCAGTTCACCGGAACAAAGGGCATCCCGCGGCGATCGCTCAAATCGTGGATGGCCCTTGCGGCCAGCTCCTTGCCTGTGCCGGATTCCCCGTACACAACCACGCCGGCATCGGTGGCGGCGGCCTTGGCCACCAGCTCGTAGACATCCTGCATGGGATGGGACTTGCCGATCATGGCCCCGAACCGGTAGCGGTCCTTCATGGACGATCGCAGGAGCCGGTTTTCCGTCCGTAAAAGGGCGGACTCCTCCTCCAGGCGCCGCTCCTTCTCCTTGACCTCGGAGATATCCCTGACGGTCAACAAAACAGCGTTGCTCCCCTGCCATATGATGGATCGAAGGTTGGCCCCCACCCAAAAGACCCTGCCGTCACCCCCGATGCACCTGCCCTGAAAGGAGTCCGGCCCATCTCCCCCTGCCTCCAGCTGCCGGACCCAGGCCAACACGGAGTCCTGCTGGTCTTGAACGAGGTGCCCAAAGGCCGCCTGGCCCACCAGGCACTCGGTATCAGGGTAGCCGAAAAGCTCGGCAAAGGCGCTGTTGACGAAGAGGTATTTTCCGTTTTGGGTGAGGGAGATGCCATCGGCGATCTGCTCGGTGAGCAGCCGGTACTGCACCTCGCTGCGGTCCAGTGCCCGCTCCACCACCATCCGTTTCCTGCGGTTTGCAGCGTCCCTTAGCTCCCGTTGGATGGCCGGGACAAGCCGGTCCAGGCGATCCTTGATCAGGTAATCGTGGGCCCCTTCCTTCATCACCTCAACGGCCACGTCCTCACCCAGCACGCCGGAGACCATGATAAAGGGGATGTCCATGCCCGAAGCCTTCCAAAGGGCCAACGCCTCGATACCCCCGAACCCCGGCAGGTCGTAATCGGAGATGATCACGTCCCACCTGCGGGCCGCAAGGGCGTCACGCATGTCCTCCTCACTGTCCACCCGCTCGCAGTGGGCCTTGAGGCCGTCTCTTCTGAGCTTGCGTAAAATAAGAAAGGCATCGTCTTCGGAATCTTCGACGATGAGCACACACAGCTTTTGAGTCATCCAACCCCTCCTTACAGGGTGAAGTAAAATACGGCCCCGACGCCGGGGGTGCCCTCCGCCCAGATGGTCCCCCCGTGGCGGTGGACGATCCGCTGGGCCGTGGCCAGCCCCACCCCCGAGCCTTGAAACGCATCCCCGGAATGGAGCCTCTGAAAGGGCCTGAAGAGCTTATCCTGTCCCTTCATATCGAACCCAACCCCGTTGTCCTTGAAAAAATAGACCGGCTTTCCGTGCTCCCGGGCCCCGGAAACCCCGAACTCAAGGCACGCCCTCTCTTTCCGGGACGTAAACTTCCAGGCGTTGCCCATGAGGTTGGCAACAAGGATATGGACCAGCCGGGGATCTCCCTGGCACATCACCCCCGGAGCCACCGACAGAGCAACGCTCCGACGGGGATGTTGACGCTCCAGATCCTTATGCATGGAAAGGACCAGGCTGGACAGGTTCAGGGGCTCGGTGGTCATTTCGCAACGGGTCACCCTGGCAAGGTGCAGGATATCGTCGATGAGTCCTGCCATGTGGCGGGAAGCCTTGCGCACCCGTCCCAGACAGGCCACCCCCTCGGGGTTGAGGGAGCCTTCATGGTCCTCTTCCAGGGCCTGGCAAAACCCGTCGATGCGACGAAGGGGAGCCCGCAGGTCGTGGGACACCGAATAAGAAAAAGCCTCCAGCTCCCGGTTGGCCGCCACCAGGGACCGGTTGGCGGCTGCAAGTTCGCGGGTCCGCCTCTCCACGCGCATTTCAAGCTCGCCTGCACTTTTCATGAGCGCGGCATGAAGCTGGGCATTGTAGATCACCGTGGCAAGGGAGTTAGCGGCCTCCGTCACGATGTCCAGGTGCTCGGTCAGAAAACCCCCGGCACGTTCCTTGCCCACATAAATGGCCCCGATCATGCGCCCCTCGATCATCATGGGCACCCCGGCGCAGGACCGGATTCCCCGCATCGCAAGCCTGCGGGCCACATCCGAGTCATGGGTGGAGATGGCCATGTCCGCAACCACCATGGGCTCCCCGGCGGTCATCCCCTTGGAGACATAAAAAGAGGAGAGGGGCAGGCAGAGGCCTACATCGATCTCCGTCTCCTGCCGCGAATACATGGCATGAAGGGTCCCGGTGCCCATCTCCTCGTCAAAGGTCACGATGGTGGCCCTGTCGCACGGCACCATATGGAGGATATGGTGCAGGGCCGCCTGGGCCACGGCATCGGGGGACCGCACGCCCAGAAGGGACTGGTCCATGCGGTGAAGAAGGTCCAGGCGCTCCAGGTACCGGTGCTGCATCTCCTCGGCATGCTTCCGGTCGGCCAGGAGACATCCCAGGAAAAAGACCCAGGCCGTCAGGGTGATAAGGGCCATGGAGCAGAGCACCACGGTCAAAAGGATGGCTCGGTGGTACACCTGTGAAATGCGGGATTGAAGCGTATCGATGATGGCCGAAACCTTTTCATCGAAGAGGACGGAGAGGCGCTCATGCTCGATCTTTGAAAGGGTCCGCAGCACCTTGTCGGCGTGCATGTCCGCCTCGCCGTAGGTCAGGCGAATAATCCGGTTGTAGGTCGCCCGGGCAGCGTCAAAGGTGTCCCGGGGCAGCCCGTAGGTATCGAGGGTCTCGGCAATGGAGTCCATGTCCGCGTTGAACCGGGCCTTGATGCGGTCAATCTGCTCCCGGTCCCCGGGGCTCACCAGGTCATAGATATAAATACGCGCATGGTTGAGCCGCCCCTGGATCATCTTGAGCTCCAGGACCCTGCCGTTGGCCTCTTCGACGGTCTGCATCACGTTTTTGACGTTGTAGATCCCCACAAAACCCAGGCAGACCAGAAAACAGATCACACTCAGAAAAGCCAGGAAAAGCCTCACCCCGATGGCGATGGCCGTTCCCTCCGTCATCTTTGCGCCGCCCCTGCTGCTTGTCGCCGTCCTTTTCAAGAAAACCTCCGACTGAATTTCACTCCTTTGTTGCCGACGTCATCTTGTCATCCGGCGCCCTCAACTACCCTTACCACCAATGCCTCAGGAGTGAAACCACGCCCCGCCCCGCCAGGGGCCGAAACATGCGCCGTCACCGACGGTCCGTCCCCCCTGCCCGGCCCCGTATTTTTCCCGAAGCGTCATTGCCACTTGACAGCCCCGTTTGAAATCATTCATGATTATTTACCTCAAAGGCCGTCCGTTGATGCCTTGTTGATTTCCTTCTCACCCGTTGCAAGCAAATTCACGCGTCGTATTTTACTCTTTTAGTTGACAGTCCGCCGGTGTTGCCCGGCCCCTCCCGCGATCCTCCGGAGCCGGTATGCCCCGCGGCAGTTTCACCATAAAGCGTGGCCCCGCGTGCAAAGGCACCGTGCCCTGCTTTTTGCCCGGGCCCCAGAGCCCCTGAAAGGATCCACCCATGTCACTGCTCTTCACCCCTGGAAACATCGGCTCCCTTGAAATCAAAAACAGATTTGTCCGAGCGCCCGTCTACGAGGGGCTCGCCGAAGCCGACGGCGCCGTGGGCCCCGACATGCTTGCCTTCCACGAGCGCCTCGCCCGGGGCGGGGTGGGCCTGATCTGCACCGGGTACATGTTTGCCTCCCCCCTGGGAAGGGCCCAGAAACGTCAGGCGGGCATCCACTGTGACGCCATGGTCCCGGGCCTTAAAAAACTGGCGGACACGACCCACGACCACGGAGCCAAAATCGCCTTTGAGATCTCCCACGCCGGCCGTCAGACCGAAAAGCACCTCATCGGCCAAAACCCCGTGGGCCCCTCCCGCATCAGGCGAGACCCCTCCTATTTCATCAAGCCGGACGAAATGACCGATGCCATGGTCCGAAACGCCGTGGACGACTTTGTGGCGGCCGCAGGCCGGGCCGTGGAAGCCGGCTCTGATCTTGTTTACCTCCACGCCGGGGGCGGGGATCTCCTCAACCAGTTCCTCAGCCCCTTTTTCAACGTGAGAAAAGACAGGTGGGGCGGCTCCGACGAAAACCGGTTCCGCATCCTCGAAGAGATCATCACCGGCATCAAAGCAAAGGTATCAAAGGACGTTCCCATCCTCGTCAAAATGAACTCCCGGGACCTGACCCCCAGACAGGGCATCACCCTTGAGCTGGCACGCACCTACACGGCATGGCTCAACGACCTCGGGGTGGACGGCCTGGAGCTCACCACGGGTATCAAATTCTACGACCACATGAATTGCTGGCGCGGGGCCGTCCCGGTCAAAGAGATTGTCCGGGCCCTGCCCGCCTGGAAAAAACCGGTGGGATGGCTGTTGATGAAACAACTGGAAGGAACCCGCGACCTCATCGAGGGCTGGAGCCTTGAAGATATAAAAGCGGTAAAGGGGTGCGCCGGGGACATGGCCCTTGTCATCGTGGGGGGCATGCGACAAAAGGCGCACATGGAAACCGTCCTGGCGGAAGGGCACGCCGATTTCATCGCCCTTGCCCGGCCCCTCATCAGGCAACCCGCCTTGATCAACCGTCTCATGGAAGGAAAAACCGAGGCATCCTCGTGCATCTCCTGCAACCGATGCATCGGAGCCGTCATGAACCAACTGCCCGCCGCCTGCTACCGAAACGGCCTCCCTAAAAGGAGCGCCGCAACCGATACGCCGGCCATAACCTCACCCCCAGACTAAGGAGGTTCCACCGTGATCCCGTCCTCTCAATTCAATTTCCCCTGGAGCGGGGATGTCGTCCAATACATTGAGCCCGAAACCTTTTTTGATGCCATCCCCGAGGAAGCCGGAGACGGCCGCATGGAAAAGGCCATCGTCAACACAGCCTCCTACGGCAGACAGCTCGGGCTGATCACCGAGGTCCTCATGGCCCTGGTGGATGAGGTCGGTCCAGGCGTCCAGGCCCATGGGTCGTACAAGGCTCTCAAAAAAACCCAGGAAGAGGCTGAAAAAATCAAAAAAGAGATGAAGGACGCCACCCGGGAGGCCGCCCGCAGGCTCCTTGACAAACTCAGCCAAAGCGACCCCGACGCGTTTAAGCAGATTATGAAGGAATTCAGTGCCCGATCTTAGATGAAAGGAGCGATCCATGAACGATCATGCCTCTTCCTCCCCATCCCTCTGGACCGAGATGCGAAACTGGATCATCGGGCTGACAGCGGTGCTCCTCGTGATCCCCTCCATGGTCAACGCCGGTCTGGACATCTACAAATCCCTCATCAATTTCCCCAAAACCCGGTCGGAACAGATCAACAGCCGCCTGTTTTCGGAAAACTTCAACAAGGCACCCATCGTGACGATCCCGGTGCCCATCAAGACCCGCCACAAAACCGTCAACATGAAGCTCTCCATCTATGAGGGCGGGGACATCTTTGCCGAATACGGCGATTACTCCCAGTGGTTCCCCTTTCCCACCGAACAGACGAGCGCCCTGTCCCTCATCCCGTCGGCCCATGCCGAGCCCCCGGTACCGGTGGACAAGCACCGGGAGTATACCCAGGTGGACACCCTGAAAGGCAAAATCATCGAACGGGAACGCGTCTACTCGGACGGAACCACCGAAAGGTACACCATCAACCGGAACACGGGAAAAATCGAAAACAAAGTCGTCATCCAGGCAACCCCGCCCCGGTCTGCCCCCCCAGAGACCCAGGTAAAAATCATGCCCTTTCCCACCGTGGACATCGAGGCGTTGAAAGAGGCGGCAGACACCACACACACCAACTGCCCGTAAGCTTTTTGCTGAAGCCCGAAGGCCCCCATGAAGCTACCGGGGGCCGGACCGCCATGGTGCCTTCCGGCTCGGTCTCTTTAAAATTGAAAGGGCTGGCTTACCATCATCTGAACCCCCACGGCCTCTTCGGAGACCGCCACATCCACCCGCGCCACGATCCCCTTGGCCCACACCCTGAGCCCCAGGCCTGCGTCAACCTTCATGTCGGAATGAAGTTCCGACACATCCCAGGAGGGCGCCACCCGGCCAACCTCCACGAAGGGAACAATCTGCACCCACTCCACCCCCACGTAGTGCTGAAGCCAGGGCCAGTAATCAAAGGGGTTCCAGTACGGAATCATCCGGAGCTCGGCTGCATAGTAGACAGCCGTCTTGTCGCTGAACCGATTCGAGGGGTATCCCCGCATCCGCCATTCCCCGCCCAGGGTGGCCCCTGAAAAGGCCGGAGGCCGATTCTCGATCTCCCCGTCTTCGATTTCATTCCAGGACGGCGAGTAGGCCGTCCAGGCATCAAAAGCCAGAACCGACTGGCGAAACGCAGAGGAAAGGGAAAGGGGGATGTAATGGTCGTATTCGGCGGAGACCGTGGTCCAGGACTCCGAGCTGTTCAGCCACCCGAAGTCACGGGACAGCTCGATATTCAGGGCATTTCCGCTGGAAGGGTTTTGATGGAAATCGCGGTTATCCCAGAACACCCCCACATCAAGGCCGTTGGTCTTCAGCTTGGATTCGATATCGTCCCCGTCCACCTGCTGGGACCGGTAAAATGGGGTCAGCTCCAGGTAGATCTTGCCGCTTGACAGCGGGTTCCATTTCGGATCCTCCCTGGGTTTCGAGACCGGAAGCCCCTCCTTCAGGGCTACGGTGTCAAAGGAGACCACCTTGCCCCCGGCGATGGGCAAGAGGTACTGGAACCGAAGCCGAAAGTAGTTGTCCCACCCGTCCCCGGTGACAAAGTTGTCTTTGTCGGACCCGTTGCTCCCCGCCCGCTCCCCGGTAAAACTGGGGTTCCCGTCGATATAGCTCTCATTGTCGGAAAAGTACCCCACCGAGGCAATGGGATCGAACAGGAACCGCTCCGTATTGGGAAGCAGGATGTCCTGCCCGTACAAAATGGCCATGGCCGACCCCTGGGACCCCACCATGGCGGTGCCCAGGAGCCCGGCCTGCTTTTGGGGGTAACCGGTGACGCTGTGCACATACCCCACGGCAACACCGAAGCTGTCGTTGTAAAAACCGTAGGGAATGCTGATGGTCCCCAGGGAATCGGCCGTCTCCCGGACAATGGAGGCCTCTTCCCCCACACAAACGGACCACAGGCAAACAGAAAAGAGCCATCCGATCAGAACCCATCGAAATAAAGGAATCATGCGCATGGTCTGGGCCAGTCCTTACCTGGGTGATCTGTTCCCAAAAGGGTCGCGGTGCGAAATGGCGTCACCGGCGTATTTACGTGAAAGATGTTTGACGGCAACGGGGCGGGCGGTCTTTGGCACGGAATCAATGATCCCGGCCTCAAGATAGCTTATCCTACACCATCTCCGCACAAAAACATTGTTTTATTTTCAGTAAGATGACTTATGATCAGGCAAAGAAAAATGCCTCTCCCACCCCCATGAATCTTGCCTTACCTAATGGATACTTTTTTATGGGTACGCGCAGTGCCACAAGCCCGTCGCCCCTTACAGCGCCCCATACGTACTTTCAGCGCGCCTCCGACCCTTTTCTCCGGGTTCATTTTACACGGGAGATATCGCCTACTACCTGAACTGATGGGTAATAATGCCCTTTAAATTTTCACTAAAAACTGATATTGACCACGGGGCACTGCGTACTGATATATGAGCTGAACCGGGTTCGGACCCTAAACGCCGACTCATCGACAGATCCCCGTTGGTCCCGGTAAAGGAGCGCGCCTTGTTTGTCCCGGTGCCCCGGGTCTGCACGGATTTATCCGGCCCTTGGCGCCTCATCCCCCGTTTTAAAGGCGTCCCGCAACAACGAATGAGAGTGAATGATGGCACAGTTCAATTGGATGGGTGAGTTCCAGGACCCCGAAAAAGAGATAACATTCCGGGAAGATCAATGGCCACGGGTCAAACACAAAATGCAATTTGTGTACGTCACAACGGCCGTCGTCTACCTCCTCGCCGGGTTCGCTGATTTTTTAGAGCTCGGGCCGGGTCCCAAGTTCAACCTCCTTCTGGCATGCAGGGCCCTTGCCGCCATGGCTGGCCTGACCTCTTTTTATCAGCTCTATCTCAATAAAAAAGATGTTCTCAGGCACACGGCCACGGTCTGCGTGTACATGTCCGCAGTCATGGGCACGGAGATCATCGAGCTCATCCTCAAGGCACCCATTACGGGTACCATGACCATCTCCGCCACCTCCTTTGTGGTGCTGATCTGCTACCTCTTTTTTCCCCCCCGCCTCATGGCACCCCTCATCGGCGGCCTGGGGGGCTCGGTGCTGTATATCGGGTCCATGATCTTCCTGACGCCCCTTCCCTTTACCTCCATGTCCACCACCATCCTCTCCTTTGGCCTTGCCAACTGCTGCGGCATCTATTTTTTCATCCACATGGAAAAAACCAAAAGGCGCGAATTTTCCGCCCTTGCCGAGCTGCGAAGCCTTGTGGAGATCGACGAGCTGACCCAGGTGTACAGCCGGAGAAAGGTCCTTGAAATGGGGCATTTCTTTTTCAAATCCGCCAGGCGGTTTCACACACCGGGCTCTGTCCTCATGCTGGACATCGATCATTTCAAACGGTTCAACGACACCTTCGGCCATCACACCGGCGACCAGATCCTTGCCGGGGTGGCCACCCGATGCAAACACGCCCTGCGGGAAGTGGATTCCTTCGGCAGGCTCGGCGGGGAAGAGTTCATCGTGTTCCTTCCCCAATGCACCCTGCCCCAGGCCCTCATCGCAGCCGAGCGCATCCGTACCACCGTCTGCAACACCCCCTTTCATACGGACAACGGCGAGGTCCTGGTGACCATCAGCATAGGAGCCGCAGAGTTGCAACCGGACCACGCCGACCTCTCCTGCCTGATCCGGGATGCGGACATGCAGCTGTACCGGGCCAAGGCAAAGGGCCGAAACCGAATTTACCATGCGGCCGCATAACAGGTCGCCGCACGCCCCTCCAGGCCTTTCAGCCCCCTGCCCATTCCCAATAGATCATCCAAATAGCAACACCCTGCCCCTATCAGTATTATCTCTTTGACGCCCGGTCCCCCTGCACATACAAAACAAACCCATCGCAATCCGTCGCACACAGCGCCCCACCATGGCCCACAGATCCCGGCCATGTTTTATTATGACTGACACAGGATGGCCCCATGATCTCAGCAGGCATCGACATCGGCTCCCGAACCATCAAGCTGGTCCTTATAGAAGACGGCACCGTCACCGACTCCGCCACCACGGACACCGGGTTTCAACCCATGACCCGGGCCCGTGAAATCCTGGACACCAGCGGCATGACCCCACATCGCATCATGGCCACCGGCTACGGCCGCACCCTCTTCGAGCAGCAAATGCAGGCCGACACGGTGACCGAGATCAAAGCCTGCGCCGCCGGAACCTTTCACCTCTACCCCGAGGTCTCCACCATCCTCGATATCGGGGGCCAGGACGTGAAAGTCATTCGCGTGGGAAAAAAAGGCCGGGTGGTGAAGTTCGAGATGAACGATCGATGCGCCGCAGGCACCGGCAAGTTCCTGGAGATCATGTCCGACAACCTGGGCTTTCAGCTGTCAACCTTCGGGGATGCCGCCCTGGCGGCTGAAAAAACCATCGAGGTGAGCAGCATGTGCACGGTCTTTGCCGAATCCGAAGTCACCTCCCTGCTGGCCAAAGGCGAAGAGCCCGTCCACATCGCCCGGGGCCTCCACGACTCCGTGGTCAGGCGCGCCGCCTCCATGATCCGCCGCGTGGGCCTTGACGGCCCCTTGTGCTTTGTAGGGGGCGTGGCAAAGAACCCCTGCATCCGGGCTCTTCTGGCAGAGACCCTGGGCACCGAGGTGGTGGTCCCGGAATCCCCCCAAACCGTTGTGGCCTTAGGCGCCGCACTGCTGGCGGACGCTATGCGTTAACAGGGGTTCAACCCCAACCGTTGAGAAAAAAAACGCGGCTATTCGGTTTGCCTTCTATGGTTAAAGTGCATGGAACAAAGCCTCCGGCGGCAAGGTGTGCCACCTTGAAAGCAGGTTGCGAATGCGTTTTGCCCCTCGTTCCTCGGGTCAAATCACATCCGCTTTTAAAACAAAATTGGTTCAAAAAGGATTTTTACGACCTGTTTGTAAAACCCGTCCCTCTAAAACCATTTAATAAGTTTTGCAACAGGTCTTACGAGCAACTTGGACCGGCCGAAAGTTATCGACGAGTCGACTGTTTCAAACGTAACGGACAGTCAACCGGAAAGCTTTTGCGGAGCTTTTTCCAAAAAGCGACCCGCCGGAGGCATAAACTGAATAGTGACCAAAAACCAAGGAAACACGACATGATCAAACGACTCCTGACCCTTGCCCTGCTCCTTTTTACCGCCGTTCCCCTGGCCTCGGCCGGGGAGATGCCGAAAACCGGTAACGGCATGCACATCTGGTTCGACACCGGCGGCCCCGTCGGCGGCACCTACAACACCGTGGTGTATAACGGTGCCAAAGCCGCGGCCAGCGACATCGGCGCCAGGATCAGCTTCGTCTACTCCGACTGGAGCCCCGAGAAGATGATCGAAAACTTCAAAAAAGCCCTGGCGGAAAAGCCCACGGGCATCGTCGTCATGGGCCTTCCCGGTGATTCGGCCTTTGCCCCTTTCATCGACGAAGCAAGGCAGCACGGCATCCTCGTCACCACCGTGGACACCCCGCTTCCGAAAACCCAAGGCAAATACCAGGCCGATGGGTTTGGCTTCATCGGCCCGGACAACTACACCCAGGGCAAGAGCATGGCCACCGAGTGCCTTCAGCGCTTCGGCCTCAAAAAGGGAGACCGGGCCTTTGTCTGGGGCCTCAAGCGCCTCCCCACCCGAGGTCGCCGTGCCCTGGGCATCCTTGAAGTCCTTGAAGGCGCCGGCGTGACCGTGGACTACCTTGAGATCTCCCCGGAGATCGACAAGGACCCCTCCCTTGGCACCCCGGTGGTCACCGGCTACCTGGCCTCCCACCCTGACTGCAAGCTCATGGTGGTGGACCACGGCGCCCTCACTGCCCAGATGGAAAACTTCCTGAGGGCTGCGGCCGTGAAACCCGATGAAATCCACGTGGCGGGATTCTCCCTGTCCCCTGCCACGGCAACGGCCATCAAAAACGGCTACGTGGACCTCATCGGAGACGCCCAGCCCTTTCTTCTGGGTTACTTTTCCGTGCTCCAGATCGCCCTCACCGAAAAATACGGGTTCTCCGGCCTTAACATCGACACCGGCGGCGGGTTCATCGGAGCGGACAACCTCTCCCTCATCGCACCCCTGGCGAAAAAAGGGCTCAGGTAAGATTCCCATGGCGCCCCTTATTGAACTGTCCGGTATCACCAAGTCCTACGGCCAGGTGGACGCCTTGAACGGCGTGGACCTGACCCTGCATGACAACGAAATCATCGGCCTCATCGGAGACAACGGCGCAGGGAAATCGACCCTCATCAAGATCCTCTCCGGCGTGGAGACCTTTGATGCCGGCATCATGCGCATCGGCGGGGACGCCGTGGACCCGGGCAGGCACACCGTGAAAACCGCCCGGAACATGGGCATCGAGACCGTCTTCCAGGACAAGTCCCTGGGGGAGTCCCAGCCCATCTGGCGTAACTTTTTCATGGGGCGCCACCGCACCAACGCTTTGGGCATGATCAGGGTGGCCCATGAAAAAAAGGAGGCCATGGATGTCCTCACCAAGGTTCTGGGCTTAAAAGGCGCAGGCCTCTCTGCAGACGCCCCGGTCTCGGTACTCTCCGGCGGGGAGCGCCAGGGCCTTGCCATCGGGCGGGCCATGTATTTCAACGCCCGGGTGGTGATTCTGGATGAGCCCACCACGGCCCTGGCCGTCAAGGAGGTGGGCAAGGTGCTGGGCTTTGCAAGGGCCCTCAAGGCCGACGGAAAATCCGGGATCTTCGTCTCCCACAACCTCCACCACGTCCATGACGTGGCGGACCGCTTCCTCTTTCTCCAGCGGGGCCGGGTGGTGCACGAAGCCCGCAAGGCCGACGAAACCCCGGAGTCCCTCATGGCAACCCTGATGAAATGGTCTTAATATGACGACGATTCCAGCATACGTGCGCAACAACCCCGTGCAATGGGCCATTACCCTGATCTTCGGGTTGCTGCTGGCAAGTTTCATGGCCCTTGCCCCCCACACCTTTCTCCACGGCAGGATCTATATCGCCTACCTCTCCACCATCCCCTTTGCAGGCATGGTCGCCCTTGCCATGACCCTGGTCATCATTACAGGGGAGATGGACCTCTCCTTTCCCGCGGTGATGGCGGCCTGCGGGTTCGCCTTTTCCAAACTCTTTGCCATGACCGGCAGTCCGGGGGCAGGGCTCATGGCGGCCATTGCCGTGGGCGCCATTGCCGGGGGGTTCAACAGCCTGCTGGTGGTGGGATTCGGCGTTCCCGCCATCATCGCCACCATCGGCACCCAGTTCTTCTGGCGCGGGGCCACCGTGCTCCTGGCAGGTGGCCTGGCCGTGAACATGCCCGAGATCCGGGAGACAGCCCTTCACCACCTCATGGTGGGCCGCTGGTTTGATCTCCTTCCGGCCCAGGCGGTCTGGTTTGCTATGCTCACCGGCCTCTTCTGGCTGATCTTGAATCGCCACGTGGCAGGGGACCACCTGCGCTTCTGCGGAGACAACCCGGAGGCCGCCCGCATGATGGGCATCCCCACGGCAAAGGTCCGCACGGGCGTCTTTGTGCTCATGGGCATGGTCACCGGGCTCTCCGGCGCCATGGTCTGCATGGAGATGGCCAGCTGGTGGCCCACCCAGGGCGAGGGCTACATGCTCCTCGTCTTTGCCGCCGTCTTCGTGGGGGGCACCTCGGTCTTCGGGGGGACAGGCACCATCTACGGCACCCTCATGGGAGCCATCATCATCGGCATGATCGAGGCAGGCATCATCAGCATCGGCCTCTCCGGCCTGTGGACCCGCATGGTCTACGGCGTCGTCATCATGGGGGCGGTCTCCGTCCACGCACTCATCACCCCATCTTCAGGAAAACAGTCATGACCCGTACCACCCACCCTGCCATCAAAGCAGCACTGAAACCCTTTACCCTCCTGTCCGAACACTGCCAGCGCCACCTGGCCGAAGCCCCGGAAAACGGCATCAAAGTGGCCGGGATCTACTGCGCCTTTGCCCCGGAAGAGCTGGTCCGCGCCGCAGGCATGATCCCGGTGAGCCTCTGCGGCAAGGACGAAAAACCCATCGCCGTGGCCGAAACCGAGCTCCCCGCAGCCCTTTGCCCCCTCATCAAGTCCAGCTACGGCTTTGCCCTCTCCGGCACCTGTCCCTATTTTGCAGCCGCCGATGTCATCATCGGGGAGACCACCTGCGACGGGAAAAAGAAAATGTTCGAACGCATGGCAGCCCTCAAACCCGTCCACGTGATGCAGCTGCCCTACGCAGCGGACAGCGCCCCGGCCAAAGAGTTCTGGCGCAGCGAAGTCCAACGGCTGAAGGCCTTCATCGAAGACCACACAGGGCGCGTCATCACCGACGAGGGCCTGGCCCACCAGGCAGATCTTCTCAACACCCGCAACGAAGCCCTCATGGCCATCTCCACACTCATGGCAGGGCCCGTGCCGCCCTTAACGGGCCGAGAGATGCTCATGCTCATGGAGTCCCGCAACGTGGCCGTGGACCTTTCGGCTTACAACGCCATGCTTGATGATCTTCTTCAAACCATCCTGGCCAACGCCCCGGCGGAGACAGAAAAAAACAGTGCCCCGAGGGTCCTCATCACCGGCTGCCCCATGGGAAGCGGATCGGACAAGGTCCTGAGGCTCGTGGAAGAACTCGGAGGCCTTGTGGTGGCCCAGGAACACTGCGGCGGCCTCAAGAGCATCTTTCGCCCCGTGGAAAAAGAAGCCGACATGATCAACGCCTTGTCCGACCACTACCTGGGCACCCCCTGCGCCTGCATGAGCCCCAACACCAGGCGCCTTGACCTGCTCAAAGACCTTGTGACCCAGTTCCGGGCAGACGCCGTGGTGGATGCCACCCTCCAGAGCTGCCACCCCTACACCGTGGAACACACCACCGTGGCAGACACCCTGGAAAATGAGTGCGACATCCCCGTCCTCCACGTCAACACCGGCTACTCCCCGTCGGATACCGAGCAGATCCGAATCCGCGTGGAAGCGTTTTTGGAGATGATCTGACAAGGTGGGGGCACCTTGAAACCCTATTGCGAATGCATGAATGCCGTCGCAATGCATTCGTTTTCAGAGCATTCGCGCGACGTGTGAAATTCGGTAACCGTCTCTGCAGGAGATACCCATTTCATTTTTCTAAAAACCACGTTGCGGGGCTCTCCGCATTGAATTGGCTTTCACCGGAATAACTCCGGCGGCAAGAGTGGCGGAAAACACCTCGAAAGCTGGATGCTGTTCGGGCTTTATCACAAGCACTGGTGGGCCATAGATACGATGTCGTCGCTTTGTCAGAATAAAATTCGAACAGCATCAGACCTGTAGGGTGCACTCCGTGCACCGAAACGAAGACATATGATGCCTCGAGAGCCTTCGCAAGCCCGAAGGCTTCGGTTATTCATGGTGCACAAAGTGCACCCTACAGATGTTTCCGGAAGCATTCGTACCTCCGGGAGGCAGGCTCTGTAGACCCTACCCGCATAAAACAGCAAGGCCCCCATTGCCTGCGTGCGCAGCCCGTCAGCGAATGTGATCGGCCTGAGGAACGAAGGCCGGGAGCATTCGCGACCCTGGAGGCCTACTTTTTTCATCCATATTGACAAGACATGATCACCCAACCCAAAGGAGCTCCCATGACCACCAATCACACCCCTATGTGGAAAGACCTAGGCCTTGACATCGAGGCCCACGATGCCCTGCTCAGCGTGCTGGGCCAGGCTTACGGCGACATCTACCTTGCCCAGGAAAACCGCCCCGAAGGAATGGGGTACTTTGACTTTGTCATGAGCGAAGTCCACGGCCAGCGTATTCAGGAGCTGGTGGACGCACAGGCCGCGGGCCGAAAAGTCATCGGCTGTTATTGCGTCTTCGTGCCCGAAGAGATCTCCCTGGCGGCGGAAGCCATCCAGGTGGGGCTCTGCTCCGGCGCCGACTTTGCCATGGACGAAGTCGAAAAATACCTGCCCCGGAACACCTGCGCCCTCATCAAATCGTCCCTGGGGTTCAAGCTCGCCAAGGTCTGCCCCTACCTGGAGTGCTCGGACATGGTGGTGGGAGAGAACACCTGCGACGGCAAAAAGAAAGCCTACGAGACCCTTGGGACCATGGCCGACAACCTCTACGTCATGGACCTGCCCCAGGTGAAATCAGGCGAAGGCCGGGCCTTGTTGAAGGCAGAGTTCCTCCGCTACAAGGAGGCGGTGGAGGCCTTAACCGGCAACACCATTGATGCGGCCGCCCTGAAAAAAGGGATCGCCATCGTCAACAACAAACGAAAAGCCATGGCCCGCCTGGCCGCCCTCCGGCACAACCCGGTGCTACCCATCTCCGGCCTGGACGCCCTCATCGCCAATCAGGTCTTCTTCTACGACAACCCGGTCCGTTTCACCGACGCGGTCAACGCCCTGTGCGACGAGCTGGAAACACGCATCGCAGAAAAAACCTCCGTCATTGCCGACGGCACCCCCCGCATCCTTGTCTCGGGCTGCCCCATGGCCGTGCCCAACTGGAAGCTGCCCGCCGTCATCGAGGCCTCGGGAGCTGTCATCGTGGCCGAGGAGTCCTGCGTGGGAGAGCGCGGCTGCCGCAACCTCACCGACGACTCCGCAGACGACATGGACGGCCTCATGGACGCCCTGGTGGACCGCTACCTCGCCATCGACTGCGCCATCTTCACCCCCAACACCGAGCGAGCCGGTCACATCAAGGAGCTGGCGGAAAAATCAAAGGCCGACGGCGTGATTCAGTACACCCTCAACTTCTGCCAGCCCTATGCCATGGAAGCCATCCCCCTGGAAAAAGAGCTGGAAGAGACAGGCCTTCCCACCCTGCGCATCGAAACCGACTACAGCCAGGAAGACATGGGACAGCTCAAGACCCGCGTGGAAGCCTTTGTTGAGTTGCTGAAGTAAAACGGTATCGTGACACGAAAGCAAAAAAGGCCCGCATCCATCATGGGTGGATGCGGGCCTTTTTTACGTATCTGCCCGGAGTCTGAAGGTAACACCCTTGGGCGGGGTCGTTATCCCTTGGTAAAGGGCTGCTGGTGTGATAAAAACATCTGCATAGTTCTTTTGAAAGTCACCTATCTGTGTGTTACCCGTCACACGCCTGAACCCTCCACCCACTATAACGGTACAGATTCACCATGAAACATACCCTTGTAAACTCCGTTGAATTCAAGATCCTGCTTCTGGGCGTGTTTTTGACCGTCCTGCTCTTAGGGTATCTGGGATACTGCGCGGTCACCGACCTGAAGCAAGCCGAGACCCTTGTCCTCGTGTTCGGCGCCCACACCTTCGGGGGCAGGGCCGCAGGCGTGGGACTCTGCATTTTTGCCGGCATGGGCCCAGCCCTGTCCATCGGCTACAACTTTTACATCGAAGTCCTCATCGTCTGCTTCACCTACTCAGGATTCGTACTCAGCACCAAGAGCTACTTACGGGTCCCGTGGATCATGAACGCCATGGACCGCCTCACTGAAAAAGCCCTGGAACGCAAGCACAAGATCGAGCCCTACGGATGGATCGGCATTTTTCTCTTTGTCATGGCTCCCCTGCCCGTCACCGGACCGGTCATGGGCTCCATCATCGGGTACATGCTCCGGCTGGGTCTCATACGGAACCTGTCCGCAACCCTGCTGGGCACCCTCACCGCCATCGCTATCTGGTTTTACTGCTTTGATTTCCTGAACGACCGCTTCCACATCATCCAGTACGTTTTTATCGCCATCGTCGTGGTCGTGGTGGTCCCCCACCTGAAAAAAATCAAAAATTTTATCCTCTCCCTGAAGGGCTGAAACACCTTGGGGGTGCCATGTCTCGGTTCCATGCCTCCGGCAAGGCCGGAGGCGGTACCAAAACACACCGCTATTCATACCAGGTGGTAACGGCCTCCATCTCCTGGCGCGTTTTTTCCATGGGGGCCTCTTTGCGGTACCCGAAGGCCACGGCATAGCCCAGGGTAAACTTGTCCCTGTCCATCCCCAGCTCCGAAGCGAGGAGGGCGTCCATCGTCTCCCGGTCAAAGCCCTCCATGGGGCAGCTGTCCACGCCGATCATGGCAGCGGACGTCATCATGTTTGCAAGGGGGATGTAGGTTTGCCGGGCGGCCCAGTCCGTCATGGCCCGCTCACTCTCAAGCAGCTTGAAATCCTTGGCCTGAAAGGCTTCGTAAAACCCCTTCCTCATCTCGACAATCTCCGGGGGCAGCCCCTGGACGTTCACCATGAACCCGTCGATATAATCGCTGTCGTATTTCATGAAATGGCTCTTTCTGGTAAGGACAAACACCAGGTGGCTGGCCGTGGGGAACTGCTTTTGACCGCCCCAGGCAGCCTTCACAAGGGTCTCCCGCAGGTCCTGGTTCTGGATCACCAGAAAATGCCACGGTTCGAGCCCGAAGGAGCTCGGGGAGAGGCGCCCGGTCTCCAGGATAAAGGAAAAATCGTCCTTGGGTATTTTCTTCGTCGCATCGAATTCCTTGCAGGCGTGCCGGAACATAAAGGCGTCGAGAATCTCTTGTTTTTTCATGGAATCGTCCTCCGTAAAGATGTCGTATTTATGTTGACATCCAACCTAAGGACAAAGTATCTTTTGGTCAAGTAGGTACAATTTTGTGTTATAGTATCAATTTGTATACCATGGAGACAGATATCATGGCCAACAGAGTTCCCAACTGCCCCGTAGAACAAGCCCTCGGCCTCATCGGGGGCAAATGGAAAGGCATCATCCTCTACCACCTGATGACGGAAAAAAAACGCTTTGGTGAGCTGAAAAAGCACATGCCCTCCATCACTCAGCGGATGCTCACCAAACAGCTCCGGGAGCTTGAAAGCGACGGCCTCATCCACCGGGAGGTGTTCAAGGTGGTGCCCCCCAAGGTGGAGTACAGCCTCACGGACATGGCCGAGCCCGTCAAGCCCATCATCCTGGCCCTCAAGGAGTGGGGGACCACCCTGCCCCAGGCTTCTGAAAACAGATAAGCCTACGTTTTTGCACACGCAGCGGTAAGGCGAGTTCACCATGGATCTCCTTGCCGCCGGAGTTATTCCGGTTAAAGTCAAACGAATTCCAAATGCCTGTTATCGTGTTTCCAGAAGAATGAAATAGGCCTCTCCTGCAAAAACGGCTGCCACATGTCACACATCACGCGAATGCCCCGAAAGCGTGTGTAAAACGACTGCCTCCATGCATTCGCCATAGGGTTTCAAGGTGCCCCCACCTTGCCGCCGGAGGCAGTCCGGTTAAAGATGCCTGCGGCGGCCCTGCCGGGGGCCAAACTTTTGCCAATTTCTATCACCTGGGTTTGAAAAACAGATTCAGTTTAATCTGAATTAATGGCGAATGTGATTTTCCCTGAGGAACGAAGGGGAAAGCGCATTCGCAATCTGCTTTCAAGGTGGCACACCTTGCCGCCGGAGGCATCTTTTTGGTTTTTTCTCTGAACCTTATGAGACCCTGGGGTTCACCGTACTTTAGGACATCACCGGAAAAAGCCCTTCCGAACCATCCAATCCCCGCACACCGCCTGTCGATGACACCTGCCCATCCGACCGGACAGGAGTGTCCTGCCTTTTTATTATCGAATTTCGATAATAAATGATTGACACACAAGGAGACCCTGCGGTACCAATAATTATTGTTTTTCGATAATAAATGATTGATGTATAAGAACGCAATCGCCATTCACCGAGAACGCGACCAAAGGAGACCTGTTGTGGACAACCTGTCAAAAATCAAAAAAAACAGTAAGCGGTTTCACATGCTCATCACCTTTTTCATGGCAGCCATCCCCTTGTACTATCTTCTGTACTGGCTCTTCATCAACCAGCTGCCCAACGAGATCATCAACATCAACACCACGGCAACGCCACTGATCCCCGAGCATGTGTCCCCGGCCTTACGGGTTGCAGGGCTCCTTTGCAGCCTGCTGCCCCTTTCTGCCCTGACCTACGGCCTGATAACCCTCCGAAAGCTTTTCGCCCATTACAACAAAGGGGAGATCTTCTCTTTTACCCACGTCCGCCTGTTCAAAAGCACGGCCAAGGCCCTGGTGCTCTGGGTGGTCTTTTCCATCCTCTACGAATCGGCCAAGAGCGTGATCTTCACCATCGGCAATCCGCCTGGAGAACGAATGATAAGCGTCGGCTTCAGCTCGCCGGAGCTCACCACCCTGGTGGTGGCCGGCATCGTCTTTTTTATCGCCTGGGTCATGGATGAAGGCAGGGCCTTGAGCGAAGAGAGCCAATTTACGGTATAAGGGTCCGGGCACATGACCCGTTGCCGGCCGCCTCAGCGGTGACGCCGGCCCATGCCCATGTTATGTTGACCAGAAAATGAACCGGAGAGATCATGCCCATTATCGTGAATTTAGACGTGATGCTGGCCAGGCGAAAGATGAAGTCTGTCCAGCTTGCCAAACGCATCGGGATCACCGAGCAGAACCTGTCCATTTTAAAGACAGGCAAGGCCAAAGCCATTCGCCTGTCCACCCTGGATGCCATCTGCGAGCACCTGTCGTGCCAGCCCGGCGACATCCTGGAATTCAAAGCGTCGGAGTAACCCGGAACCACCATGGAATCGCAGTGTATGACCGACAACAGACTGGAAGCACAACGAACCCTCTTCGCCTTTGATCAGGCCCCGGTGGGCATCGTCTGGCACGACGCCGACGGCAAGATCATCCGCGTCAACCGATACGCCGCCCGCAAACTGGAGTACGCCCCGGAGGAACTCACGGGGAACTACCTCTACAAATTCGTCGTCCTGGACACCAGCAAAGAGAAAGGGTCCTATTACGGTGAGGACCCCGGGGCAGGGACCCTTCACAACCTGTTTACCAAGCGCGGAAAGGTGATTCCCGTACAGGTCCTGGTCTACGGGGCAGACGAAGACCACGGGGACTTCGGGTGTGCCTTCTTCACGGACCTCTCCGAGACCGTTCGCCTCACTGAAATGCTCCGGGCCTTTCAGGAGAAGTACCCCTGCCGGGATTCTGAAAAATCCCCGGAGCTCCATGCCGAAAACCCCCGGGAGGTCTTCCGGGATTTCATCGGCAAAAGCCGGGCCACGGGTGAGCTCTTCCGGCTGATCTGCTGTGTGGCCCCCACCCCCACCACGGTCCTCATCTCCGGAGAGACAGGCACGGGCAAAGAGCTGGTGGCCCGGAAAATCCATGAGTTGAGCGGACGGTCGGGGAAGAAGCTCGTCAAGGTCAACTGCGCCACCCTGCCCGCACAATTGGTGGAGGGCGAACTCTTCGGCCACGAACGCGGGGCCTTTACCGGGGCCCATTCGCGAAAACCCGGTCGATTCGAACTGGCGGACGGGGGGACAATTTTTTTAGACGAGATCGGTGAGATGTCCCTGGAGATCCAGGCCAAGCTCCTGCGCGTGCTCCAGGAAGGTGAGTTCGAACGGCTGGGGGGGACCGACACCCTGAAAGTGGACGTGCGGATCATCGCCGCAACCAACCGGGACCTCCCGGACCTGGTGCGCCGGGGCACCTTCCGCTCGGACCTCTACTTTCGGCTCAGCATCTTTCCCATCCCCACCCCGCCCCTGCGGGAGCGCAAAGAGGACATCCCCCTTCTTGCCCGATTTTTCACCCGGAATTTCTGCACCACCCTCAACCGCAAGGCCAAGACCGTGCCCAAAGGGTTCACCGATATTCTCGAAACCTACCACTGGCCGGGCAACGTCCGGGAGCTTCAGAACGTGGTGGAGCGCGCCTGCATCCTCAGCACCGATGACAGCCTGGACCCGGCGTGCATCTCCTTTTCGTCCATCCCCATGACAGACGCCCCGGCAGCCCCGGACTCCTTTGAAGAGAACGAGCGCCGGTACATCGCCTCGGTGCTTGCCGCCACCGGCGGCAAAGTGTTCGGGCCGGACGGGGCCGCTGCCGTCATGAAGCTCAACCCCCGGACCCTGACGTCCAAGATCAAGAAGCTGGGCCTGTCCAGATCGGCCTCCCCGGCCGGGGACGAGCCCCCTGAATCCAGATGAAATGACATCCCGGGGATGACATTTCATCCCCGGCGCTCCTTCAGCCCGTTGATCCCCGCCGCGCCGGTTTCCGCAGTGCCCCCATGATTTCCATACGATACGGTCTCCGTTCCCCTGTGCCCGGCAACCCGGCACGCTTTGTGCTCAGTTATGGGCACAACGCAGCGACCCAGGCAACCATGGGCCGCGCACACAAGCCAGAGATAAAATCGCCCGGACAACTGCGACGCCGTCACACGCCGACACCACTGTCAGGGCCCGATCAACTGCCTTAGGAGGATCAATGGATTCAGGAGAAGGATCAAAGAAAGAGGTCGATCTGAAACGAAGAAATTTTGTCAAGCTCGGCGCCGCGTCCGCCGTGGCCGGGGGGGCCCTCATGGCCGGCCTGCCGGCCCAGGCCGCGGACAAAGCGACAAAAGGAGCAACAAACATAAAAGAGCTGCCGGACCTGCCCGTCACCATTGACGAAACGGTCTACAAACGGTTTCACCAGAAAAACACCGCCTTCTGCCAGGCCATCTCAGGGGATTTTCCCCAAGGACGCCAGGCCCTGGGCCTGTTGGGCAGCACCTCGCCCGAGCTGGGGCAGCGCGTCCTGGACAAGGCCATCTCCGATGCGGGGTGGTACATCGACTCCCTCATCGCAGACGGCGCCTCCACGGCGAGCCCGGACACCGTGGCCTACGCCCGGGACAATGAGGTATCCCCGGACCGCTACGATTTTGCATCCCCCGACGAGGCCTCCCTCTACATCAAGAAAGCGGCCCGTTTCCTGGGCGCCGACCTGGTGGGGATCACCCCCTACGACGAGCGCTGGACCTACGCCTCTTTTTACAACCCCCAGAAGCAGAAAAACCTGCCGCCGGACCTGCCCTTTACCCCCAAATCGGTCATCGTCATGGCCTTTGAGATGGACTACGGGGCCATGACCACGGCCCCGTCCGGGGTCTCCGGCGGCGCCGTGGGCAAGGGATACTCCCAGATGGCCATCACCGGCGCATCCCTGCGCAGGTTCATCACGAACATCGGCTACAAAGCCTTTGCCGCCGGAAACGACGTGGCCTTGAGCGTCCCCTACGGCATGGCCGCAGGGCTGGGGGAAGCGGCCCGAAACGGCATCCTCGTCACCTACGAGTACGGCCCCCGCGTGCGCATCGGCAAGGTGTTCACCGAGCTGGACCTGGCCCATGACAAGCCGGTGAGCTTCGGGGTCCGCCACTTCTGCGAGACTTGCATGCGCTGTGCCGACGCCTGCCCGGGAAACGCCATCTCCACGGAGAAGGAGCCCTCCTTTGCCGTTCACAATGAGTGCAACAACCCGGGGGTGGCCAAGTGGGCCATCGACGCGAAAAAATGCCTTCTGGCCTGGGGAAAAACCAAAAGCGACTGCGCCACCTGCATCACCAGCTGCCCCTACAACAAGCCGGACTTCTGGCACCATCGCCTGGTGGACAAAATCAACCACCTCATGCCCGGCCCGGCCCACTCCATGATGCGGGAGATGGACAAGCTCTTCGGCTACGGCAACTCCTTTGACAAAAAAGCCGTCAGCAATTTCTGGAAATCATAATCACCACAAGGAGACACACAGATGGGTGTATTCAGCGGTATTGAAACCCTCTTTTTTATCCTCGGGGCCTTAACCACCCTGGGCATCCAGGGCATCGTTTACCTTAAGAAGGTTCGCGGCGCAGGAAACCAGAGCCTCGTCCTGTCCGGAATTTCGCTCTTTCTCTTCCTCTTTGCCCTGGCCTGGTCGGTGAGCTCTGTTCTGGAAAATGAGCACCAGGCCGCCAACATGGGCCTCCTCTTCTTCGGCCTGCCCGCCGTCCTCCTTGCGGGAATGGCCTGGAAGAAGCTGCCGCCCGCCGGTAAAAAGACGACATAAAAAACAAAAAGATGCCCCCGGCGGCAAGGTGTGCCACCTTGAAAGCAGGTTGCCAATGCGCTTTCCCCTTCGTTTCTCAGGGAAAATCACATTCGCCTTTGATTTTGATTGGCCTGAATCTGTTTTTAAAACCTGTTTATCAAACGTTGCAAAAGTTTGGCCCCCGGCAGGGTCGCCGAAGGCATCTTTAACCTGGCTGCCTTGAAAGCATATTGCCCTTGCGCTTTGGCCCCGGTTCTTCGGGCCAAAGTGCAAGGGCCTTCGACTCGGGTTTCGCCCGACATAAAGACAAACACGTATGAACCTAAAAAAAACACTCACGATCCTTGGCGTCCTTGCATTGGCAGGGGCCCTGGCCTACGGCCGGGTGAGCCGGGAAAACAAGACGATCCAGTACCTGAGCGATCATTTCGCCCCTGCTGCCGTGGAAAAAACAGGTTCCTCCCCTGAGGCGTACCGGGTGGTGGATGGCGGCGAGACGCAATACCTCATCTACCCGGGTAGGACCACGGGCTGGGGCGGGCCCATGACCGTGGCCCCGGTGTTGACGCCTAAGCTTGTCCTGAAAGAGGTCCTGGTCCCGGAACACCGGGAGACGCCCCTGTTTTTCGAGTACCTCCTTGCCAACGGGTTCTTTGAACAGTTTGCAGGAAAGACGCCCCGTGATGCCCTCTGCGTCGGGAAAACCATCGACGCGGTGAGCGGTGCCACGATCTCGTCCAAGGCCATCACCCGTGCCGTGGACTCCGGTATGGCCCTTGCCGCCGAAGATGTCCTGGGCGTCAAGCGCCCCGCCCCGGATATCCGCTGGCGCGCAGGCAAAGAGGAGCTCCTCCTGCTGGCCCTGTTTGCCGCCGCCCTGGCCTGTACGCGGTTCAAACTCACCAGGGCAAAGATGCCCTTGCTGATCCTGGGTTTCCTCTTTCTGGGGCTGATGATGAACCGACCGGTCTCCGTCTCCAACATCGCGGCGCTCTTTATGGGCCACGCCCCCTTCATCGGGGACGACCTCTTCTGGTGGCTGCTGGTGCCGGGGAGCCTTGCCCTTGTCGCCCTTTCGGGAAAAAACATCTACTGCACCCGGCTCTGCCCCTTCGGCGCCCTGCAGGAGCTTATCGCCCGCACAGGAGGGCTCCGGGTATCGGTGCCCAAAAAAATCCAGGCAGTCCTCCGGGCCGGGGCCCTGGGCCTCACCTGGCTGGCCCTGATGGTGGCCTTTGCCACGGGCAATGCCGCCCACGCGGCCATCGAGCCCTTTGCCACCCTCTTCGGCCTCAAGGGAACCACCGTGCAGTGGTACCTGGTCTCCCTGGCCCTGGGGGGGTCGTTTTTCATTCCCCGGTTCTGGTGCAGGTTCTTCTGCCCGGCAGGGGTCTGTTTCCGGAAAGCGGCAGGGCTCCGAAGGAGTGTCACCAAAGGCATCACCATCCAACCCCACATGGGAAAGGCACGCCATGAAACGCCCACAGATTAAAGAGATCGCCATCCTCACCGGCGCCCTTCTCATCCACGGGATCCTCCTTGTGAGCCTGCTCACGAACGTGTAAAAAACCGAAAAAAGCAAGACATGTCCGGTTGCCTCAAACACAACCGCCTCTCGTTCCGGCCCGGTGGAATAGAAGAGAGGTGGTGGCAACCGGAGGCCCGCCTTTTCTCCATTCTTTTGTCCCCTCTGTGCCACGGGCCCCCAACTTTCCTGTCCAGCCCCCTTATCTTCCAGACAATCAGCTATTCCCTTACTACATTTCTCTATAAAATCAGCACAAAGCCTTCCCCTGGGGGAAGGCTTAAGCAACAGACAGGCCCATACCGTGCGTAATGGCCCGATTACACGAACCATACAAGCATCGTCATTGAAAACTGGTTGAAAATACACACGCTGAGAAGTGTATGTGAACAGTCGGGACATTCCAGATCAATTCAGTACATATCCGGACTAAAGGCACCGTGGTTGCCGCAGCGCCCCGGAGGACGGGGGGGTGCACATCCCGCCCCCTCTGCAGTCTCTCGCAAGCCGTTCTTTTTTCGGCCTTTTCCCTGTTCTGCCGCTTGATTTTTCAGCCGATCTATGCAACGATCTTCGCGACCCACAACACGCCTTATTTACAACGATAAATACCCACAACTCACCTAAAGGAAACACCGTAGTTTCCGCCCACGGAGCATGAAGGCCCTGTTTTTCGTCATATCGCCGTCATTGGCCGCCGGTATGCAGCCTGTACGCGTCACATCGTCCGAGACCCAACCCTTTTCGCAGCCCTTTTCGCAGACATGCTGAGATCCGAAGACGGCCCATGACCATGCATGGGCTTGGCCGGAAAAACTGAAATGAACCACGCCGGAGCCAGCTTTCGTTTTGCACCACCCGGGCAACCGCAGGTGGTATGCATCATCCCCAAAGCGGCCAATGCGTGCACCTGTCCGGTTGCCATTTTCCGAGCCTCCCGCCCTTTCCAACCGGCCCGATCCCGGGTTCCTGCCTGAAAAACCGCGGGACGGGCCACATCGAGATAAGGAGATCAAGCCATGCCCTCATCACCCCTGTCACGAAATCTTGCGAAATATGCCGGAAGGCTCAAGTTCTGTGGCGTCGTCAACCCCGACAGCAAGTTTCACCTGCTCAAGGAAGCCGCCCCGGAAGACCATGTGATCGCCCCCAACTATGTCTTTGTGGAGGGGATCGGTAACGTCCCCCAGTATGCGCCCACGGTCTTCGGCCAATCCGCCGCCTACGACCCGCCCCATGACTGCGAAGGCTACTTCATGTCCGCGAAATACCAGCCCAACAACAACTGCTATGCCTACGGCTGCGTCATCGCCAGCAACTCCTTTCCCCAGCCGGGGCGTCTCAACGGCTACAGCCTACCAAGCAATTTTACGGGCTCGGATGTGGCACACGGGGCCGAGTTGGACGGTTTGTCCATGGTGGGAAAAACTCTGGATGCGGTCTACTCCCATGCGAAAAAGGGCGCCCCGGGTCACTACGTGGCCCTGCTCATCTCCGATGCCGACCCCGACATCGGATGGACCGGCGACTACCACTGGGTCCGTTGCGACGACCTGACCACCTCCATGTGGTCCCAGAAAGACGGCTCCGATCAGGTCACGGACTTTGATTTCGCAGGCAACCCCATCACCGACCCTGCCACGGCCAACTGGACCGTAAACCAGGGCCCCACCAAGACAGACGTTCAAGAAATGGTGGTGAGCTACGATTTCTACACCTACATGTTCGTGCCCCGCGAAGGCGTGAATATCATCTGACCCGCAGGATTTGTTTTAACCACAAAAACGACGTTCCCAACCCAAGGAGAACCCCTTCCATGAAACTTTACATCCTGTATACAGGCGGAACCATCGGCTCTGTGGGCACCCCCCTGTCCCCCATGTCCGGCGCCGATTTCAAAACGGCCTTCACCGCCAATGTGACGCCCATGATCACAGGCCAGACCTCCATCACAGAGGTGGACATCGCCTACTTCGACCAGACCCTGGACAGCACCAACATGCAGCCCTCGGGCTGGGTGATGATCGCCCAGGCCATCTTCGACAACTACAAGGACTACGACGCCTTTCTGGTGCTCCACGGCACCGACACCATGGCCTGGACCTCTTCGGCCCTCTCCTTCCTGCTTCCCGGGACCACAAAACCCATCACCGTGACGGGCTCCCAGCTTCCCCTGTTCATCCAGGAAGGAGACGACCCGGCGGCGTACCCCTTTCTCTTCAACACCGATGCCCTGCGCAACGTGCTGGGCAGCGTGCAGTTCCTCACCATGGGGGTCAACGAGGTGTGTCTCTACTTTGCCGACTACCTCTATCGCGGCAACCGGGTCGTCAAGACCAACGCCAGTGAATTTGTGGCCTTTTCCTCGCCCAACTACCCGGCCCTGGGAGAGTTCGGTATCCTGCCCACCCTCTACAACCAGTTCCTCCTGCCGCTGCCGGGATCCAACTCCCTGGAGGCCAACTACGAGCAGGTGGGTGCGGACCTTGCCACCATCACCGCCAACATCACCAGCAAATCGGTCATCCAGTTCCTCATTTTTCCGGCCTACTACAACGAAGACACCGGTGGGGACCCGTCCCTCCTGACCTCCATGCTCACCCAGCTGAGCCAGGTCTCCCCGCCCCTTGCCGGGATCATCTTCGAATCCTACGGAGAGGGCAACATCCCCAGCTACCAGACCATGCAGACCCTCTTGGGGGACATGCACTCGGACGGCATCATCCTGGTGGACTGCACCCAGGTGCTGGCCGGAGACGTCAACTACAACGCCTATGCCACCGGGGCCTGGCTCAAGGAGGCCGGTGTGATCAGCGGCCACGACATGACCCCCATCGCCGGCCTTGCAAAGCTCGTCGTCCTCCTTGCCAGGGATCCTTCCATGGCCATGGCCGATGTGGAGAACCTCATGGGCCAGAGCCTTGCAGGCGAGCTCACCCCCTACTACGCCATCTCAGGCTACCAGAACGCATACCTGGCACCGGGGGAGAACCTCTTCTCCATCAACGGCAACTACCAGTTCCAGAACACCACCGACGGCACCCTGGCGCTGTACGACGTCACGGATGCCTCCAACCCCACCCTGATCTGGTCCCAGGATATGGGCGCACAGGGCAGGCTGGTGATGCAGTCCGACAACAACCTGGTCTTCTACGACATGAGCCACACCCCGCTGTGGGCCACGAACACAGCCGCCATCGGCCACAACGCCTACCTCCAGCTCGGAAACGACGGCTCCCTGGCCCTGTACAACATGGACACGGATGAGGTGTTCTACACCATCTATGCCCCGAGCACCGAAGCCGCCCCCATGGCCGATGCGGTGCCCACCGCACCTGAAATCCTGCTGCTGTCCACCCTGGCCCGCAGGCGATGACAATCAAGCCCCCGGTGACGGCTTTTTACCGGGGGTTTTGACCGTTGTACCCGGCATTTTCCCCGGGTCCGGGCATGTTGCTCCCGGATCCCGGGGCCCCGTTTTTTTTTCCGCCCACGCCAACCATGAAAGGAGACCCCCATGTGCACCATTGGAACCGTGTTTGACGCATCCGTTGTCCGATCCTTCAAGCAGTGCGACCTCACCGACCCCACCACCTTTTATCCCCCGGAAGAACGGCAGGGAAAAGCCGGAACCTACCTGGCCCTCACCCGCCTGGGCAGGCCGGGTCTGTGGGCCGGGGGCAATACGAGCGGCGTTACCTTCACCGCCGCGGACAACTACACGCGTGAACTCACGGCACGACAGAGCAACTCCCCCTTCCGCCTGGTCCGCACCAACACCTACCAGGGGTCGAACAGCTCCGTGGACTCGTTGTTCCTGGCCTACGAAAAGGCCGTGGCCGATTACGACAACGCCCAGGACGCCGCCAACTCCCTGGCGGATTTTTACTTAAACGGCGACGCCGAACACCCGGGGCCCTTTGAGTCAGCAGACATCGCCATGTTCTCCGACACAAGCCAGGCTGTTTACATGGAGTACTCCCCCGTCGGCAACTTTAAATTCAACGGCCTGGGCGATGTGGTCGGCCAGACCGGGAACCCCGAGGTCCTGACCCTCTCCCCCAAGGCCGATTATTTTGCCAACACCAACAACTGCCGCCTCTTCAACACGTCCGTCACCTACCCCATGAACCTGAGCACCTTCCTGCGCCTGGAACGGGCCGAGCGGTTGTTGCTGATCCAACCCAACCACGACGGCATCCACAAGCTCCTGCGGGATCAGTACTTCGGCGAAACCGAGCTATCGATCTGCCGGGTCGCAGTCAAGCCCGGTGAGTTCTACACCCAGGCCTCGGTGATCTTCAGCACCCAGGAAAACGGCCTGATGTGCGAATACGTGATCAACGGCAACCCCCGCACCAAACCGTGGCAAACCATGACCATCACCAAATAAGGAGACCAGAGCCATGTTGACTCTCAAACGCACCGACTCCGCCCCCACCACGACCCTTCCCGAAGGGTTTCACTACGTCAGCCAGGACAACTACTGCCTGGTTCGCCTCAACGACACAGACAAAAAATATCTCTACTCGGACAGCGCCACCTCCTGCATCATCGTGGTCATGGCCGGTCGCAACGCCGATGACCAGGAGATCGTCATGCTCAGCCACCTCTCCCGCAAGGTGCGCTACGACTACTTCTTCAACCTGGTGGGGGCCCATTTCGTGGGGCCGGTCCACATCTGGGGCCAGGGGGGCAACCCGCCCCTGGCCGAGGCATCCAACGACAACACCCACACCCTCATGGGGTGGCTCATGACCCACTCTCTGGACAATTTCCGGTACAACATCCCGGCGGACAAGCCGAGCTGGTGGGTGGAACAGGTCACCCTCAGCCTGGGCCAGGGCGATCCCAACGAATGTCACCGGGACGACTTTGGGGTGGACTTAACCACCATGAAGGTCAGCAACCAGGCCTTTGACCTTACGTCCGAACAGCGGGATCCCACCGGGGGCGTCCAGACCCTCTTTGCCGTCTTCGGCATGAAGATCTACCCGCCGGTGTGGCTCTGGAAGTCCACACGCACTTTTGACGACGCCCTCATCTCCCGCCTGGTGAACGCCGCCAACCAGGACAACTGGACCCAGATCCTCACCATGACCGACGAGGAGATCCTCCACACCTACTCCAGCACCCCCGAGTGGGAGGTGCCGTGGTTCGTGGACACCCTAAAGGAGTCGGCGCAGTTTGTGGATAATTGGAACAAGACCCACGGAGGGTAAGCCTTACTTTGCATACCTCAGTGACGCGGCCAGGCCCACCACCAGGATGGAGCCGATGTTGTGGGCCACGGCCCCCAGGATGGGTGTGAGCACCCCGGCAAAACCCAGGAGCACGGCCACGAGGTTGATGCCGAAGCTCAGGGCGATGTTGGCCTTGATGGTGCGGCTCATCCTGCGGCTGAGGTCCACGAGAAAAGGGAGGGTCTCCAGCCGGTCGTTCATGAGCACGATGTCGGCGGTCTCAAGGGCCACGTCCGATCCGCGAAGCCCCATGGCAATACCGGTGTCGGCGGCTTTCAGGGCCGGGGCGTCGTTGACCCCGTCCCCGACGAAGATCAGGCCGGAGCCCTCCCGCGCGTCAATAAGACCCAGCTTCTCATGGGGCTTGCACCCGGCGTGCCACCGTGAAATCCCCACCTGGTCTGCCAGGCGGCGGACCGCCGGTCCCCGATCCCCTGAAAGGATACGGACATCGGTAAGGCCCTTTGCCTCCACAGCCCGGATCACCTCCCGCGCCTCGGGGCGCGCCTCATCATCCATGCCGAGATACCCCCAAAGCTCGCCGTCCACCCGCACCTCTACGGTGGTCAGGCCTGTCTCACCCCTGGCATCGCTGGAGACCACGTCAACCCGTGCGTCCCCCACCCTGCCAAAAACACCGCGCCCCACCTCGGACTGAATCTCCCGGGCAACGGGCACAGAGCACCCCAAAGCGTTTGCCTTGGCCAGGATCGCATGGGCCAGGGGGTGGGCGCTTCCCGTCTCCAGGGCGGCTGCCATGGAAAGGAGATCTTCCGGGCGCCTGTCCCCTTCGGGCAGGATCTCCACCACGGCGGGCTCGCCCTTGGTCAGGGTGCCGGTCTTGTCAAAATAGAGGGCATCGGCCCCGGCCATGGTCTCCAGGAAACCGCCCCCCTTCACCAGCACGCCCTCTTTGGCCGCGCGGCTGATGGCAGCCACCGTGGTGACGGGCCCTGCCAGCAGAAAGGAACAGGGACACCCCACAATTAGAACCGTGATCGCCCGGGAGATCTCCCCGGTGACAAGAAGGGCCAACACGGCACTGGCCAGGATCACCGGGGTAAACCACTTGGCGTATTCATCCACGATGCGAGCGCTCCGGGTCTTGGACGATTCGGCAGCCTGGATCATCTGGACGATCTTCCCGAAGGTGGAGTCCTCCCCCACGCGCACCGCCTCCACGGTGATAAACCCGTCCACACAGGTGGTTCCGGCAAACACCTCGTCCCCTTGACGGCGACTCACCGGGATGGACTCCCCGGTGATGGCGGCCTCGTCCACGGAGGTGGCCCCCTGGCGAATCACACCGTCCACAGCGATGGTCTCGCCGCTTCGCACCACCAGCAGGTCCCCTGCACGGATGGAGTCCACCTTTACCTGTACTTCGCCCCCATCCCTTGAAAGGGTTGCCGTGGCCGGGGTCATCTCCACCAGCTCCTCGATGGCATGGCGGGCGCTGTCGCTCACCGCCTCTTCAATGAGAGCCCCCACCACCATGATGGCGCTGACCACAGCGGCCTCAAGGTAATTTCCCGTGAGCATGCAGGCGATGATGGCGATGCTCACCAGCTCGTCCACGTTCACCTCTCGGGCCATGGCCCCCTTGACCGCATCGACAATGATGGGGAGCCCATTAAGGGCCACCGACACGATCAACACCAGGTCCCTCAGACTCAGGGAGGCCACCAGCCCTGTGTTGCTAACCATCCCCGTCAGAAGGGCCACCGGGATCAAAAATGCCCCGCCCGCCACACGGTAAAAATCCGATGATTTGAATATCTCCTGATACACATTGAGTTTTGCATACCTGCCGATCATAGCGTTTCCTCTTTTTCGCGGTCTGTTCTGTCTCTATTATCTATGTCCTCATCACATGCATGTCTTCCGTTCCAGCACCAGAAAAACAAGCCCGGCACCCCCTCTCTATACCGGCCATTAATTTGAAGATCAAGTGTTTTGAAAATCAAACTAAAAAAAATCACAGCACCGCACACCCTATCTATAAAGCCCGCCCAATCAACACCATACGCCCCCCAGCCGCAAACGCCCCCTGTTCCTTTTCCGGGTCTGACGGCTGACGCCCCCTTGCCCGCCGTCCCCTTCTGCCCTCAAAAAACCGCGTTGCCACCTGGCCTCGATTTACTTATGATATATGCTCCTGTGTCCGGCGAATCGCTTTTTGAAAAGTCCATCGTCTTCGCCTTCGGAGACAGGCAAACCAACCGCAATACCATGACGAAAGGAATTCCCTTGAAGCAGGCTCTCCGCATTATCGGTCCCTATGCGGAGACTTGAAAAGCCAGGGGTAGTTCACCCAACATAGACAAAGCGGTGCCGTACCTATCGGACATTCGAGACACCCGTTATGCTGTCACATGGTGCGAGGGAACCGATGGTTTCCTGATGATAAGCAAGTGAGGTTCATTGAACGGCCCACAGATGTTCGTGGCGTTAAGGTATTTTCAATATGGTTGAAAAAATCACATTCAATGTATTTGGCAGGATCGTATTGGCCATACAAAAAGAAAACACATGGTCGTTGTTCTATTTGGGAGCGGATGGAAAACGCCGCCCTGCAACGGACCTCATTGTGCCCTCATTTATCGACAGCTCTGAGGTTGATACGTATCTCACTGACCTTTGCCACGAATGGGCCACGGAGAAGCACCCCGACGTTTTCAGGCTGACGTAAACCAGACGCGTTGCCTGCACACAAAAGCCGCAGTAGGGGAAAAGGCTCTTTCTGCTGGACTTTTTTCAGCCGTCTGTGAGATGTTGTAACAACTTGCAACCGTCCACAATCATACCAAAACACATGTAAACCCATCATCACAATCTGTAAAACCGGGGTGTGACCTCGTCCCGTTGGCTCTCAATCAACCTGTGTCCTCGGTTGATGCCCGGTTTCAACACGTGAAGCGCAAGTATACGATACTCCGATACAACGGGCTGCCATCCCCCCCATGGCATGGGCTCTTCGCCGGCACTGTGCCCGGAAACATCATCTCTGCGGAGATGTTCCGCGAGTTTTTCACCCAAAATTTACCCACCGCGCCCCTTTTCGTCAGGGGTAACCGCTCGGCCCCGGAGTATTCCCGGAAGGCCGCAAAAAGGCGCCGCATATGAAACGATGGTTACAGGAAAAGCTGATCTGTCCGGAGTGTGCTCCGGCGGAAAACCCGTTGAGCCTTACCGCCACACGCGAAGAGGGCGACGATGTGCTGGAAGGCGAACTAACGTGTCTCTCGTGCCAGAGGACCTACGGGATTGAGGAGGGCGTCGCCGTGTTGCTTCCTGAAAGCAGCATGGATTTGCTGTCGACCGGTTCAGGGTATAACTCCAAGGCCATGTTGTCCTCCTACTTGTGGAGTCATTTCTCTGAATTTTTCAACGGCACGGATGCCACCGATGCCTACAGGACCTGGTCCTCGTATTTTAAGGAAACAGACGGATGGGCCCTTGATATCGGCTGCTCCGTGGGGCGTCTCTCCTTTGAATTGAGTAAAACCCATTCCCGGGTGGTGGGCATGGACACCTCGCTTTCCTTCATCAAAAAAGCACGGCAGCTGCTGAAGCAAAAACGCCTGGAATTTGAGCTGATTGTCGAAGGCCACATGACAGAACAGCGGGGCTGCACGCTGGACCGGGACTGGAACTACGACAGGGTGGAGTTTGTGGTGGCCGATGCCATGGCCCTGCCCTTTCAGCGCACCCTTTTTTCGACGGCCACCTCCATCAACGTCCTGGAAAAAGTGCCCCAGCCCCTGCACCACCTGGCCAACATCAACCATGTGCTCAAAGATGACAACGCCATGTTTGTATTCTCCGACCCCTTTTCCTGGGATGAAGGCGTATCAGACCCTGGTGTGTGGCTCAGCGGACGGACGGAGGGGCCATTCACAGGCCGGGGCATCGACAATATCAGCCGGCTTATGGCAGGAGACGGCGGGACCTTCCACCCTCCCTTTGAGATACTGGATCAAGGCGATGTGGACTGGAAAATCAGGAAAACAGAAAATCTCTGGGAGCACATCACGTCCCAGTTTCTCGTCGGTGTCAGACATCAAAACAGGAGATGATCACAGTGGATCCGAAGCATGGTATTTGCGGCATATGTTTCCATAGCCCCGGGTGCGGGGTGATTGCACATTTTGATGAAGACAACAGGATCGACCGCCTGGAACCTGACCCCGAGGTCCCCATGGGCAACATCCTGTGCCCCATCGCGGACAGCGTGAAAGAGATCATCTATTCGGACCGGAGAATAACGCATCCGATGAAACGGGTGGGTCCCAAGGGCACCCACGAATTTGAAAAAATCAGCTGGGATGAGGCCTTTGAGATTATCGTCGATAAACTCCGGGAGATGAAGGAAAACTTCGGGCCGGAGACGGTGGCCTTTTATGCGGGGACCGGGACCTACGAGCGGTCGTTCAAAGATATCTTTCAACTCAAAGGGTCGGAAATCTACCTGGCGAGCAGCGTCCTGTTTCCCTTTGGGTCCCCGAACTCCTTCGGCGTGGGGGCCCCGTGTTACACCTCACTGGGCGTCCTGGCCCCCAAGTTGACCATGGGGTGCCTGCATATTGATATGTTCTCGGATGTGGACAACTCGGATTTCATCGTGGTCTGGGGGACCGATCCGTCGTCTTCAACGCCGCCAGCGATGTTTGAGCGGCTTAAGGCTGCCTCGGATGAAGGCGCGGAGATCATCGTCATTGATCCCAGGCGAACGAAAGCTGCGGAGTTGGAGGGCAGTGAGTGGCTCCCCATCAGGCCCGGATCCGATGGTGCGCTGGCCCTGGGACTGGCCCATATCCTCATACGGGACAACCTCTACGATGAGGAATTTGTGGAGGACTGGACCTTAGGATTTGATGAGTTCGCAGCGTATGTAAAAGAGTTCCCCCCTGACCATGTCGCTGCGGTGACAGGCATTGATGAGGAGAAAATTGAATACCTGGCCGAAAGCATCGCCGATGCGGAAGGCGCCAGCTACATCATGTATACGGGCCTGGAATACACCAAAAGCGGGGTGCAGAACATACGGGCGGTGATGGTTTTGTGGGCGTTGGCGGGCCAACTGGATGTGGAAGGGGGGCGCTGCTTTGCACGGCGGGAAAATACCCTGCCCCTTACCCGGAAGGGCCAGATTGAAACGCCGGGCTATGAGAAATCCATCGGAAAAGACAAGTTTCCCGTGTACTCCCTTTATTGCGGGGGAGAACCCCACGCCGCGCTTTTGCCAAAATCCATTCTGGAGGGAGACCCTTACAAGATACGGTCCATGTTTGTCATGGGGGCCTCGCTTTTGACCTCATGGCCCGATCCGGGTGTCTGGAAGAGAGCCCTGGAGACCCTTGACTTCCTGGTTACCATCGATTTGCAGCTCACCCAGGATGCTGCCTATGCAGATATCGTGCTGCCGGCCACCACGGCCTTTGAGCAGGAGTCCTACTGCTATTACGGCAACGCCATCCGGCTGAGGGAAAAACTGACAGACCCCGTGGGCGAAGCCCGGCCGAACTATTATATCCTGGCTGAGTTGGCGGATCGCCTGGGGTACGGGCATCTCTACCCCCAGAATCAAGAAGCGCTTTTGCAATATATCCTGGACGATACCGAATTTACGGTTGACGACTTGAAGCAGGCTGAAAAGTATGTGCTCCGTAACGGCAAAAAAGAGATGGCCTACCGAAAATGGGAAACGGGCCTGCTTCGGCGTGATGGGCAGCCCGGTTTTGAAACGCCTTCAGGCAAGTTTGAGATCAAATCGACGGTTCTGGAACACTACGGCTATGAGGGCCTTCCCAAATATGAGGAATCCATTGAAACCCCAGTCAGCAACCCAAAGATGCACAAGAGGTATCCGTTGATTTTAGGGACCGGCCCCTTCAAGCCCGATATGAAATCCTGCCTGCGGGCCATTCCCAGTTTTATGGAAAAATACCCGTATCCGGTCATCGAAATGAATGCATCTGATGCAAAAAAACGCCGCATCGACACCGGGGACACCGTCGTCATCAAAACCGCACGGGGATCGGTGGTGATGAGGGCCTATGTTACGGACAAGATCATGGAAGGCTTTGTGTACGCACCCGTGGGAGGCGGCGGCCCCCTGGGGACGGAGGCGTGGCAGAACGCCAACGTCAACGTGCTGACCGATCTCGATCAATACGATGAGATATCGGGGTTCCCAGTGTACAAAACGCTGCTGTGTCAGGTGAAGCACAAAAAACGGGAGCGCAGGCGCCCGGCCGCCCAGGACCCCAGTCTTGGGTGTGTGGGGTGAGGGGTGAGGGGTGAGGGTTGTCCTCCCTCCGCACTTTTGCCGGTCTTTTGTGTAATTTTAAGTTTAAGAGTTTAAGGGGACAGGCAACATATGCCTGACCGAAAAACAGCCCCAATAAGAACAAAAAAACAGCGGATTTTTTCCCATACGATGCAATTAAAAAAAGCCACTCTGCTGCGTCGAAGAGCCAGAGGTTAAGATGATCTGTGCTGGGAATAAAGTGCCTGTCCCCTTTAGACAAGCCCTAAATCATCAGAATACCCGACAGGGAGATACCTGACACCGTGTAGAGAAAAGGGGTATCCCAGGTATGGGGCGAGAGAGCCTCGGCAAGGGTCATCAGTACCGGTACGGCGGCCATGGCGATGATAAACTGAACCGGGGTAAAGCTGTCCCGAAACAGCAATATGGTTGCGCTGCTCACCAGAAGCACGCAGGCGCTCCCTTCAAGGGTCCGGATATATCGCTTGCGCGTAAAAAGCGCCCAGGTTTTATAGGGGTGCCTGCCAAACCGCACGCCGACGGGTTCGGCAAGGCCATCCCCGAGCCCGTTGATCAGCAAGGGGATATAGATGAGTTCCAGCATGCCGACCTTGGAAAAATAGATCATCAGGGGAATCATGATCACGGTGGCCGCAAGGATCTGGGTAGACAGCCAGAGCAAGGTGTGGGGCCGGTCCTCGGGTCGATCGAAGGAGAGAAAGGCCGTGGCGATGGCGGGAACCCTTTGCCGGACAGGCTTGATATAAATCACAAGGGTTGCTGCCATAAGGCACATGGCAAGGATGGTGGAGGCAAGGGTCCGTTCGTAGGTAAGGTACATGCTGAGATAAATCGGCAAGAAAAAGAGCATAAAGTGGTTGATCTTGCGGGTGTAGTTGACCTTCACCCCCTTATGCGTTACCAGAAGCCCGTTGAAATACGCGATGGAAAAATGAATAACAAAGCCTGAGACCTGCGTGATCACAAAACTTCTGTCCATGGTCATCTCCCGCGTTGAAATGTGTGCAAAAAAAGCCTCCGCCAGATCGGTTACGCATCGGATGTAAAAAAAGGGACCCGGTAAGAAGCCACGATGCATGGAATGGGGGGATTACACGATTTCAGATTGTACCCAGGCAAGGTTGCAATATGAAATTTTGGAGGTAAAAAAAACCCTTTCCAATACGCCGATCATCTTACCGGATCCCGGACAGTCTAACGTCCCACGGATCCACGTGGTTACCTACCTGTGTTTATGGGAACACTCGCTCCGATGCGAGGCTGCAGACCATGTCTTACGCCGTTCTAAAATCAGGCACCCTATTGAGGTCTCGCCACCGAACGGCACACCTGTGAACTCAAAAATCCCTATCCGTTACAAGGAGCGATGCTTCTCCACCACCCCTTTGAGCCCCTCCCAATACATCGCGTTGGCTTTAATAAAGGAGTCGACGATCTGAGCCTCGGTCTCAAGCTCTCGCATGTTCTGTGTCAAAGGATTCAGCATCAAATCCGCAAACCCGTGGGAGTAAATCCAGCCCTGGATCAGAACAGTCTCTTTGATCTCATCAGGAAGTCCCTCTAAGAGAGGGTAGTCGACAACCCTTTTCATGCTTCGCTTCAGGTTGTCCTCGGCCATCGCCGTGTTGATTCCCGGGTATTTATCGCTGTGGATGCACTTGTAAAGATGCCTCTCTTCTTTGGCAAACAGAACATACCCCAAACCCATATCCAGATAGAGGTCCCCACTTCTCGGGGTGTCCTGAAATCTTTCCAAAACCTCCCATGCCTTTTCCACCACCGCCTCTTCAATCTCTGCCATGGTCTTGCCACACGAATAGATCGGCATGGTGGAGGCGTTCAACTCCGCTGCAACGGTTCGAGCGGTCAACTTTTCCATGCCGTCTCTTCGAACCACCTGGAGAGCGGCCTGGGTAATGTCTTCAATGGCAAATCTGGTCTTCCGCGGCATAATACCTCATTTAAATAATGAATGTTATATAACACTTGTTATTTTGGGGTGTCAACACTATTTTTTCAAAACCAATTTAGCAGGTTAATCCCTCTCCCCGTCGGCAAGCACTTCGGGATACAAGCCCGAAGCTTATATCAATATCCAGACGCCATCTGGAAAAATTCCTTTGTAGCCCCATGGGATTCTCCCCTTAGAATAAATGGCGATTTTGCTTTCCAGGAAAGCCCCCACCGCCCCTTCTTTCGCAGACATAAGCGATGCGATGGTGACAACCTCGTCGTAAACCAGAGCGCACAATTCCGCGCTCGGGACCCTTTCGAACAACTTCAGGTAAACCTCTTCGGCCCAGTCCTCAATGTCGTCCTTGACGGCTCCGACTATCTCCTCCGCTGCTTCGTGGTCTTTGACACACCAGGCCTCATAAGGAGAGGCATAAACAGGCTCAAAAAAAGAATCCGGGTCATCATTCAGCATAGACGTCAATGCCTCGTGTGACCCAAATGACTGTTCATCCCGGGACTCGGTGACGCTGCAGAGATCAAAAAACCAGTCAATCTGTTTTAACTCTTCGAGTGTCATGCGTCTGTATTCTTCTCCAAATCCTGCTTTGTTGAAAAAAAAGCCACAAAACCGTTTCGGTCATGTTTGTAAGGCGAAATCGGTCCAAACACGAACATGCTTGAGTGAAGCGAAATCGCTTTCAACGGCTGTTTATCAAACGTTTCAAACACCTGGCCCCAGGCAGGGCCGCCGAAGGGAAAAAACTATGCAGTAACCATTTTCTTTTAAAAGGCATTACACCATACTCGCCCCCCGATGCAATCAAGAGATCGTCATGGACTGAAGAACATGATGGAAAAAAAAGAAAAAAAGGGACAGGCAAGATATGCTCAGATACTCTTTGACCTTTCTGAAACACCGTGGCATGATCACACCAAACAAGACAACCCATCTTATTTATTTGCATTTCCATCGAAATATCGGAACACCAAAAATTCAACTGCCCTTATTCAAGGAGGACGACATGCCTCGTATTCCCCGGATGGTCAGAACTGATTCAGGTCAGAAGACGGTTTATCATGTAATCAGCCGCACAGCCCTTGACGGGCTTCCGTTTAAAGCCACTGAAAAAGATGAGTTGGTTCGAATAATCAAACGGTTCTCCATGGTGTATGCCGTAAAGGTACTGGGTTTTTCAGTTATGGGGAATCACTTTCACATCCTGGTGGAGGTCACCCCACCTTCCATGCTCTCGAATGACGAAGTAAGACGCCGGTTTAAGCTTCTTTACCCCAAGGACTCCCACTTTCCGGAGGGACAACTGGACGATTTCAGAGAACGATTCTGCAGTTTATCGTGGTATGTGAAGGACATTAAGCAGACCTTTTCCCGAGCATACAACCGGAAGAAAAAAAGACGGGGAACCCTCTGGGGCGAACGGTTCAAAAGTGTCATCGTTGAGAAGGGAGAAACGGTCATCAACTGTCTGAGCTATATAGACCTGAACGCGGTACGGGCAGGAATTGTGAAACGGCCCGAGAATTATCGATGGTGCTCCATCGGGCATCATGTGCAGACAGAAAACAGAGACAGCTTTCTCTCTTTGGATTTCGGGCTGGAGGAATTTGGAGTGGAGGCGTCCCAACGGCTCAAGACGTATCGGGACTATCTGTATCATGCAGGGGCTGTCAAAAAACATGGAAAGGCGAGCATCCCCAATCCCATCCTCGAAGAGGAAAAAGCAAACGGGTTTGAATTAAATCAAACCCGACTATTTCGTTACCGTTCGCGATATTTCACCGATTCCGGTATCATTGGTTCCAAAGCCTTTGTGTTGTCGACCTATGAGGAATTCAAAGACCGACTTTATGGGGGAAGGAAAAGAATCCCCAGGCTGGTAAAAGGTGTTGAGGGAATGTATTCCATGAAACGACTGGGTGAGGCTTGAGCAGATTGGGTAGACCCGTAAAGCCCAAAAACACGATTATCCCTTGCCATATACATCGTTCATAAAGACTATGATAGCGAAGACATGGGTTACATGTCACAGCACTTTTTTGTATTGATGCCCTGAGCATCATGGAAAAGGATAGAGATATGACCATCAGAAACATTCTTATGCTTGGAAATGAAACTCTCAGAAAAAAATCAGATCCCATTGATTTTGAACGGGACAACGTAAATTGTCATCTCGAAGACTTAAGGGATACCCTTCATTTCTTTCAAAAAGAGAAGCGTATCGGCAGGGCCATTGCCGCCCCTCAAATCGGGTGCTTGAAGCGGATGGTTTATATGGAGACAGAGGGACGAACAATTGTAATGATCAACCCCAAGATTGTTACAAAAAGCCCCGAGACATTTGAAGTCTGGGACAGTTGCTTCAGCGCTGATGTCGCCTTTTTCTGCAGGACTCTCCGACATCAGACCATCGACGTTGAATATTGGAACGAAAAGCAGGAAGCAATCACTGAAACCTTCACAGGTGATTTGTCGGAACTTTTCCAGCATGAAATAGATCACCTGAATGGCATTTTGTTTACGGACCATACCATTGACCATCACATCATCATGAGAAGCGAATGGGAAAAGTTGGCCGCGTCCTAAGGGGACAGGCACTATACGCATTTAGCCAGCCGAAGTATGACAACAAGGGGTGAATATGGATATAGATGTGAGTTTGAGCTGCGAAGGCGTGGACTGGAAGGCCGTATCCGACACATTAAAAAGCGTAAATATGGCTTTCTACGAACCCGAAATCCATCGAAAGGCATTTGAAGCCAGCCATACGACCGTGTTTGCCTATCATGAATCGAAACTAATTGGATTTGGTCGCGCGATATCTGATGGCACCTATCAGGCAGCCATATATGACTGTGCGGTTCGTGAAGAATTTCAAGGTAAGGGAATCGGAAAAATAATCATGAATTCTCTGTTATCCGAGCTATCTCATTGCAACATCGTTTTGTACGCGTCGCCGGGTAAAGAAGGATTCTATCAATCCCTCGGATTCCGGAAAATGAAAACGGGTATGGCATACTTCCAGAAAAACGACGTGATGCGACGCCTCGGATTTATCGAGTAATCATCATCTCGTAAAAAAACCAGACCCTATTGAATAATCGGCCTGCCCCACCCTCTCCAACCAGCCCATCAAGGTATTAAAATAAAGAGGGAACAAGGAACAAGGGACAGGCAATTTATGCTTTGCTTGGACTTGCTGAAGCCCATGACAATGACAAAAAAAATGTCGAAATCTAAAGAGGAACAAAGAGCCTGTCCCCTTTAAAAAAATAAGCTACCGATTCTTTGTTCTTTTTCTGGATATGCGATAACGTACAGACGATTCATAGTGCGAAACAAAACGGCATTCGGCCATCATCCCCACCCATAGAGGCCACGAGCAACCAGAATGTCTTCGTGGCAAAGGACGATCATGATTGTTATCAAGGCAATATTGCAGGCAAAATCGGGCATGGAAATTTCATTGGAAGAGCTTCTCAAAGGCATTATCCCCAGTGTCCAGACAGAAAAAGACACCATTGTGTATACCCTTCATCGGTCCCAGGAACACATGGGCCGTTTTTTGTTTTATGAAAAGTACAAAGACCAGCAGGCCTGTAACGATCATATGACAACGCCATACCTTCAGGAGCTCCTGAGACAGTGCAAAGACCTCTTGAGCGAGCCCCCCGAAATCGAACTGTTCGAAGAAATTGCCGGGTTTACCCGAACAGTAAACTCATAAGCACATTGACTGGAGGCCCTTGCGCCTCCCTGCACCATGTACATCGCCAAGACCGTTGGAGCGTGAACCCAGTTGTTTCATTATTCCGAGCCACATGCATACGCACAACGAGGACAAAGCCATGTTGACTGGAATCCACATCCTTATGACATACACATGCAACCTTGAGTGTGACCATTGCTTTCTTTACTCAGGGCCCAGGGCGCAAGGGACCATGACCCTGGCCCAGATTCGTTCCGTACTGGATGAATCAAAAAAAATCGACGGTGTGGAATGGATATACTTCGAAGGTGGGGAGCCGTTTTTATTTTATCCCTCCCTGCTTGAAGGAATCAGGCTCGCACGAAGTATGGGATTTAAGGTCGGGGTCGTGACAAATATCTATGGAGCGGTATCCGATGAAGACGCCGACATACTGCTTCAGCCTCTGGCGGACCTTGGCGTCGCGGACCTCAGAATCAGTAACGATTCGTTTCACTATGGAAGCCAAAACAATCCTGCCGGGCGCGGACTGGCTGCGGCACGGAGGCTGGGCATCCCCACCGCCTCCATTTGCATTGAAAAACCCTTTGTCGAGTCCGTCCCCGGCCAGGACCAGGCCACAGGTTCCCCTGTCATTGGTGGCGGTGCCATGTTCAGGGGGCGGGCTGTTGATACACTCGCCGAAGGGTTACCCCGAAGGCCCGCTCGACACTTCACCACATGCCCCCATGAGAAACTGGAAACCCCATCAAGGGTCCATGTGGACTGCTACGGACATGTCCACCTCTGCCAGGGAATAAGCATGGGTAACATGTGGCAGCACCCGCTCTCACACCTGGTGCGCAGCTATGTCGCAACCTCCCATCCCATCTGCGGCCCCCTTGCAAACGGAGGGCCGGCAGGACTTGCAGAACACTACGGAGTCGAGCTGGAACAGGAGTATGTGGATGAATGCCACTGTTGCACCCTTATCCGCCGCACCCTTGTGGACAGATTTCCACAGTACCTTGCACCCAGGCAGGTATACGGCCCGAATAAGTAACGATCAAAAATACATAGAGAATTAGGATACATGTGACTCAGACTTCCCCCGGACACAGGTACAGTTATCCGAGATAACCTGCGCCCTGCAGTCATCACGGGGACGTTTTTGCGATAACCTGTTCGGGATCGGCATGAATGGTCAACGTGCCTTTTACGTCGCCTTCATAACCCACTCGGTCAACTCCCCAGAAGAGTAAGTAGCCATAAGATCGACAAATCGTCGGATTTTTGCAGGGACAAAGGCCGTTGAAACATAGGTGGCGTAAAGGGGATACGGCTCAAGTGTGTACTCCGGCAGCAGCTGGATCAGTTCTCCGCTTTCAAGCAGCCCCTTGAAAGCCCAGCGATTGCCGAGACTGATACCGAAGCCCTCTCGGTTAAGCTGCCGGACCACCGACGCGCTGTTCACCATGAATTTCGAGGACACCTTCACACTCTCTGCTCCGTTCGGCCCGATGAATTCAAGGGGGGTATCCCGCTGCATGCGGTTAAAGAAAAGAAAATCGTGACCGGGAAGGTCCGCCGGTTTTTTCGGGGTACCTCGTTTTTTCAGGTACGTCTTAGAGGCGATGAGCAGCACAGGCACGTCTATCAGCTTACGACAGATGAGGTTGGAATCGGGAAGATGGCCGATGCGGATAGAGACGTCGATTCCCTTCTCACTCATATCCGGGGCCTCACCTGTCAGGATAAGCTCCACCCTCAGGTCCGGGTACATCTTGACCATGGAGGTAAGAACCGGGGCCACATGCACATCCCCTATGTTATTGGGGGCCGTTACCCGAAGCAGCCCCCTGGGGGTGTCGGTCTCACGAGCCACATGGGCCTCAAGGGCAGCCTGCTCGGCCACAAGCCGACGCATGCCGTCATAATACTTTTTCCCCGCTTCCGTTGCCACGGAACGCCGGGTAGATCGTTGGAGCAACTTTACCCCGAGGCGGGCTTCCAGAGCTGCAACCTTCCGACTCACTGACGAAGGGTCCGTCCCCAACTGCTCAGCCGCCGCCTTGAGGCTTCCCGCTTCCACCACCCTTAAAAAAATCCGTTCATTGGTTTCAATTGTCATGATGACTCACCGAAAAACACCCTTCTTCCCCCTTCCTGTGTCATGCATTACCCATGCACCATTGGTTGTCACTCCAGCACCATTATGCCTGTCTGACGTGTCGTCGAGCCACTCTCATCAGTTCTAAGCCATATTCGAACAACGTAACGAAGAGGACAAAAACCGTTTGCCACCATCCGCACCATACCGGGAACAATTTCCTGTATGTCAAACGTTTCAAGACCTTAGCTCAGGAGATACCGAGCCGATACGATTAATTGCAAAATATGCAATTAATAAATGATTTTTTACCCCCTTCATGACATCAAATCAACCCCGTATAACATCTCCCAGGTTGGCAATACGCCACTTCAATCATCGCAAATCGCCGGAAAGGCCAAGCCGGTCTTCGGAATCTTGCCCTTGGTGGGGTATTTTTCGAAAACATCCCGAAGGCAGCGCCCATGGCGACAAGGCGTTCAGATCACCTTTAGAACCAGGAGGTTCATAACCATGAAATTACGATCAATTAAAAAATCACGTATCGCGTCTACCTTCATAGCACTCTGTGCCATCGCCCTCACCGGGACCCAGGCCACTGCCAGCTGCATGGATGCCATGTTCGGCCGGGTGGCCCACGAAGGAACCGAACTCCATGAGCTGGCCATGACATCTTTGAACCAGAACGGAGGCGCAGACACCTACTTCACCAACGGCGAAGGAAGGGTTCTGGATGTCAAGGCAAAACAGTTCGACGACGGGCGAGTCCGTGTCTCCGTTGTGCGCGTCTACATCCCCCGGAACTACATCACCGGAACCCATGACGGCACCCTGGCCGTGGAGGCAACTTACGACCGTCTCCATGAGCTGGCCCAGACAGGTGACAAACTCGGCGGTTATACCCTGCTCCCGAACTCTGTGGGCGCCGATGCTTTCCAGTGCGGCACAGACATTGCCATGGCCCTCGACTCAGAATAGTCCATTGCTGCAGATCGTTCTGTTCATTGCTCGGCCGATGCATCAGACCTGATCAAAAAAAGCTGCAACACCAATGCACAAAGCCCGTTTCAGCGACCATCGCGGAAACGGGCTTTTTTATTGTCCGCTTTCGTGAGGTAGTATACAAGCCTTCATACACACAAGACGAAAACGCAGGGTCTCTGAAGCAGGACCCCAAACCGAAGAAAGGCAACCCCATGGAACGTATCTTACAGGCAGCTGAAAGCATGCAGAAAAAGGCCCGGGCGATCATTGAGGAGACACAGCTCATCGACATATGGTCCTCCATCGGAGCAACGATCAACTTGGTCGGCTCGCTTCAAACAGGCCTTCTGATCAACAACCGGGACATCGACTTCCATATCTATTCAACCCCTTTCAGCCTCTCGGGGAGCTTTTCAGCCATGGCACGGCTTGCCGAAAATCCTCGAATCAAGTCCATCTCCTACACCAACCTCATCGAGGCAGAAGACAAGTGTATCGAATGGCACGCCTTTTACGAAGACGACGAAAACCAGTCCTGGCAAATCGACATGATCCACATCATGGAGGACTCTCCCTACGTCGGTTACTTCGAGCGTGTGGCCGAGCGTATCTCCCAGGTGTTGACCCCGGAAACCCGCGAAGCCATCCTCACGATCAAAGACGCCATACCCGCAGAGAAAAAAGTCATGGGCATCCAGATATACAAAGCCGTCATTGCAGACGGGGTGCGGGATGTCGACGCGTTTTGGCGTTGGAAAGACGCCCAGTCCGATGACGGGATCGTGACCTGGGTTCCCTGAACACTGAACAGCCAAAAAAAAAGAGAAAAAGAAAAAGGGGACAGGCTCTTTATGGTTTCCATGAAACGCCTTTCTGAAACTGAATCGCATCAAGGACTAAAAGGCCCTGCCCCACTTTTCCCTTTTATTTTTACCCGGGAAACGCTTACTGCTTACAAAGGGTTCACTATTTGCCTGTCCCTTTAGATTTAGAATTCTCTTTAGAATTACACGATGGCCCACGCGCCGTACCCAGGCTTTACAGAGCGACCCAAGCCGCTGTATAGTGGCATAAAACCATCTCGCCCACATGCATTACACTCCCACACACCCCGTTCTGGTCCGTCTTCCGCACACGCCCCCGGAGTGAATTTTCCCCCGCCCTTTTAAGACTCTGGTTGTCATCCACAAAAGGAGCAAAAAATGTCCGAAACCCGACAGGAAACCGATACATTCGGCCCCATTGCCGTACCGGCCGACGCCTATTGGGGTGCCCAGACCCAACGCTCGCTCCAACACTTCAACATCGGAAACGAACGCCTGCCGCGTGCCATGATCCGGGCCCTGGGCATCGTCAAGTTGTGTGCGGCCCTCACCAACCTCAAACAAAAAACACTCCATAAAACCCTGGCAACGGCCATTGTGGATGCGGCCCGGGAGGTCATTGAGGGCGAACTGGATAGCCACTTCCCCCTGGTGGTCTGGCAAACCGGCTCCGGCACCCAATCCAACATGAATGCCAACGAGGTGATCTCAAACCTTGCAAACAGTCAACTTGGCGGTGCCATGGGGGCCAAAACCCCAGTCCATCCCAATGATCACTGCAACCTGAGCCAATCCTCCAACGACACCTTTCCCACAGCCATGCACATCGCCACCGTGGAAGAGATTCACCACCGCCTCCTCCCCGCCCTGAACAGCCTTCACACCGCCCTGTCCAACAAGGCCAAGGCCTGGGACGGCATCGTCAAAATCGGGCGAACCCACCTGCAGGACGCCACGCCCCTCTCCCTGGGCCAGGAGTTCTCCGGCTACGCCGCCCAGGTACACCATGGGACGGACCGCCTGAAGGATGGGCTCAAGCGCCTCTACCCCCTTGCCCAGGGCGGCACCGCGGTGGGCACCGGCTTAAATGCTCACATCGGATTTGGCGAAGCATTTGCAGCAGAAGTGGCGACCTTTACGGGGCTCCCCTTTGTTACGGCGGAAAACAAGTTTGAAGCCCTGGCAACCCACGACGCCATGGTGGAGATCTCAGGGGTCTTAAATACTCTGGCCGTGGGCCTCAACAAGATCGCCAACGACATCCGATTCCTCAGTTCCGGACCCCGCTCCGGCCTGGGCGAACTCCATCTTCCGGAAAACGAGCCCGGCTCCTCCATCATGCCGGGAAAGGTCAACCCCACACAGTGTGAGGCCATGACCATGGTATGCGCCCAGGTGATGGGCAACCACACCACCGTCACCATTGCTGGGGCCCAGGGCCACTTTGAACTCAACGTCTTCAAACCGGTCATCGCCTTTAACGTCCTGCAGTCCATCCGCCTCCTCTCCGATGCCGCCTACAGCCTCACCCGCCACTGCATCACAGGGATCAAGCCCAACACCCGCCGCATCACCGAACTCATGGAACAGTCCCTCATGCTCGTCACCGCCCTGGTACCTCACATCGGGTACGACAAGGCCGCCGCCATCGCCAAAGAAGCCATGGCCCGGGGGTGCACCCTGCGAGAAGCGGCCCTTTCCAGCGGGTGGGTCACCGAAGAAGAATTCGACGCCCTGGTAAGGCCTGATACAATGATCGGTCCCAGGGAGTAATGAGGTTGCCCAAACCACCCAGCTCAATCCACGCATCCCACATAGAACCTCTTTTTAAGCAAAGTACTGAAGGCAATACCGGCCATCACCATGCCACACCCCAAAAGGTGCCGATGATCCAGCGGCTCGCCAAGGACAAAGGCGGCCAGGAGAACGGAACTGGCGGGCATGGCGGCGGTGGCAACCCCGGCCGCTTCGACACTGACCTTACCCACGCCGTGGGTCCACAGCAGATAGGCCATGGCCGTTGCGCACACCCCGTAGTAGACGAGGGCCGTGCAGGCCTGCAAACCGGGCAGGCTGTGGTGAGCCCTGAACTCCCACGCCGTAAAGGGGCACATCATCGCCAGGCTGATCAACACCAGGCCGAAGGTATTGGTCACCGCAGAAACCTGATGGGCCACCTTTTTCCTGAAAATGGTAAAAAGAGCTTCAGCCACCACCGCCCCAAAAACCAAAAAACTTCCCAGAAGATGCCCCTCTCCCCCGGGCTGGCCTGATGAAAGGTTCAGAACCATCATGCCGGACACCGCAAGCCCCACCCCGACCAGTCCGTACGGGGTGGGACGCTCCCCGAGAAAAAGAACCGCACACACCGTAAGAACAGCCGGAGTGGTTCCCAGGATCACGCCTGCCTGCACGGCTCCGGTATGCTGCAGGCCGTAGAGGGTCAGTACCCGAAATAAAACGATGCCGCACAGGGCCTGCATAAAAAGGGACGCCCATTGCTCAGGCGTCAATGCAACAACCTCATGCCACCGGACAAGGGCGAAGGGCAGCAGCGCAAGAAAAGCCACAAGCAGGGTACTGAAACCGATCATAAAAACCGACAGGGTCCCCGTAAGGGATTTTCCCACCACCACGGAGCTGCCTGACAGAACCATGGCCATAACCAGCTGGGCCATGCCCTTGATCTGTCCGTGAAACGATTTGGGGTAATGCATGAAAGGCCTCCTTTGACGCCAAATGAAAATAAGTGTACCTTACTCCAGCGCAAATGGTTTATTAAAGATCCACTTTCATGACATTTTCATAGGGCCATTTAAGGGAGGCGTCCATGCTCTGGCTGACATTGGATAAGTGTTCAAGGGTTCCCATGATTCGCCAGGTCTATGGCCAGATCAGGCGTCGTATTTTGAACGGAGAGCTCCCTGCGGGTACCCGTCTGCCCTCCAGCCGTGAGCTTTCTGAGCGCCTCGGGGTTTCGAGAAATGTGATTCTGGAAGCCTATGACCTTCTCTATGCCGAAGGGTTTACCGAATCAAGAACCGGCTCCGGCACCTATATCGCACCGGGGAGTGTGTATCCGGAAGCACCTCCACCCCAAGCCCCGGAACCATCGCATATCTCAACAGAAACCGAACACGCCGCCGGGGTGATCGATTTCAAATCGGGGACGCCGGACCTTCGCCTTTTCCCTGCCCGCACCTGGCTCTCCATGTTGAAGCGGGTCTACGCCAGACCATCCGAAGAGGTGCTTGCCTATGGGCAGCCGGAGGGGCGCATGGAGCTTCGGGAAGCGATCTGCCGCCATGTGGTGGAACGTCGGGGGGTCTGCTGCCACCCGGATCAGGTGATCATCACCTCGGGAACGACCCAGGCCATCGGTATTGTCTGCGCCCTGTTGCTCCGAAAACAGCGGGAGGCGGTCCTCGAAGACCCCATTACCCTGGATATCCAGCACATAGTCCGGGGCCATGGCGGCGTAATCCTCCCGGTGCCGGTGGATGGTTCAGGCATCATCACCGAGCGACTTCCACAGGGCCCTTCCCCCGCCTTTGTTTTCGTCACCCCGTCACACCAGTTTCCCCTGGGCGGAACCCTGCCCATTCAGCGGCGCATCGACCTGCTGCATTACGCTGATGCCAAAGGGGCCTTCATCGTTGAGGACGATTACGACAGCGAGTTTCGCTTTGACGGCCCGCCCATCAGCTCCCTGCACGGGCTCTGCCCGGAGCGGGTGATCTATATCGGCACCTTCAGCAAAACATTTTGCCCATCCATTCGGACCGGCTACCTGGTGCTGCCAAAGGAGCTCATCGCCCCTGCCCGGACCCTGAAATGGCAAAGCGATCTCCACAATGACACCGCATCCCAGCTTGCCCTCGCCGAATTCATAACCCGAGGGCACTACCTCAGGCACATCTCAAAAATGAAGAAACTCTACCGTCAGAGACGCCTGGCCACCGTAAATGCCCTCACGGATGCCTTCGGTGAAGGCGTGTGCATTTTGGGAAGCGAAACAGGCCTGCACCTTTCGGCCCGGTTCCAGAAAATCTCCTTCACGAAAAAACGCCTTGCCCGCATCGAATCCCAAGGGGCCCGCGTCTACCCCGTCTCACACCACAACATCGTACAGGGACAACACCGGGACACGCTGGTGATGGGCTACGGGAATCTCGACCCGGATATCATCAGGCAAGGCATCGGGTTATTAAAGGATGCCTTGGGGTAAAGGCGATAAAAAAAGCCTCCGGCGGCAAGGTGTGCCACCTTGAAAGCGGCTTACCGATGCGCTTTTCCCCTCGTCCCTCGGGTCAAATCACATCGGCATCTTGGGAAATTGTACGTTTACCTCCTGCACACCAGCATCGCCTTTGACAGAACAGAAATCCTCCGACACACCAACCACCAGAATGCTCATCTTGAAGTTCTGAAGTTGAAAGTGCCTGTCCCCACTGACACTCACCGACACCACGGACTCTCTTTCAAGTCCCATGGGTCCGATGGTATATACCCGTATCACCTCCATACGCCGTCACCCTTGGCGGCTGACTATCAAAAAATCAACCTGAGACATTATTTGCCTGTCCCCACCGAATTTTCACCTTTCGCCTTTTGACCTCCCCCCCTACTCAATCCCATACTCCCTGATTTTCCGGTACAGGGTGGCCACCCCGATGCCCAGGGCCGTGGCAGCCGTGCGCTTGCCCTTGGTGTCGCTGCCGAAGCGCTTCACGGCCTCTGCGATGACATGCTTCTCCACCTCCTTGAGAGGAAGGACGGGGGTCTCGGAAACACAACAACCGCAGGTGCAGGTCTGGGGGGTGTCGATAATTCTGGGGGGCAGCAGGGAGTCGCCAATGATGCCGTCTGCAGGCATCATGTTGACCATAAACTCGATGATGTTTTCAAACTCCCGTACGTTTCCGGGCCAGGCATAGCCGCGAAGCCGGTCCATGGTGGAGCCTTCGATTCGCCTGAACCGCTTGTTGAACCGGCCGCTGTACTTGGCCAGAAAATACTCGGCCAGAAGGTCGATGTCTTCGGGCCGGTCGCACAAGGGAGGAATATCCAAAGGGATCACGTTGAGGCGGTAATAAAGATCGCTCCGGAACATGTTTTTTGAGATGAGCTCCGACAGGTCGTCGTTGGTGGCGGCGATGACGCGGATGTCCACGTCGATGGGTTTGTTTGCCCCCAGGCGCTCGACCTTGCGCTCCTGAAGCACCCGGAGGAGCTTGACCTGGAGATACAGAGGCATGGAGCTGATCTCGTCCAGGAAAAGCACCCCTTTGTGGGCCAGTTCGAATTTACCGATGCGTCCCCCGGGACTTGCCCCGGTAAAGGCCCCTGAGGTGTACCCGAACAGCTCGCTCTCAAGGAGGGTGTCGGGGATGGCCCCGCAGTTGATGGCCACAAAGGGCTGCTCGCGCCGATCGCTCTCATGGTGAATGGCCCGGGCGAACATCTCTTTGCCCGTGCCGCTCTTGCCGCTGATCAGCACCGTGGAAGACGAGGTGGTGATGGCCATCACCTGCTCCTTGAGGCGCCGGATGGCAGGAGACATCCCGAGGATGGCGTCAAGACCCTCGCCGGCGGCAGACGAGGTAAGGCTGGACATCTTCCGGGTAAAATCGGTCTGGGTCTCAAAGAGCATCACCCGGGAGAACCTCGGATCGTCCTTCTTCAGGTCCACCACCTGCCCCATGATCACCAGGTGGTGCTCCCCGAAGTGGAGTTCGTACTCTTCGGCTTCGCCCACAGTGTTGCCGGTGGGAATCAGCTGCACCGACACGGTATCACCTGGGCCCTCGATGCCCAGCTCCTTTCTGGCGTGGGCGTTGGCGTAGGTCACGCTCCCGTCGGCCCCGAAGACAAACATGCCCTCGGCATGCACATCCATCACCTGCCTCAAGACATCCAGGGTCTGCGTGGTCTCCGTAATGTGGTTATAATCCTCGGCCTTGGCGGCAATGAGGTCCGCCATCATAGAGAGGAACGCCCCGTAGTTATTCCTGTTCTTCAGGATGGTCCGCTTGTCCTGCTCTGTAAAACAGATAATCCCGATCACCCCGAGGGCCTCCCCGTCACGCAAAATCGGGGAACAGAGGGTAAGCTTCTCCTCGCACCCCTCCCTGTTCTTGCAGTTAAAGCAAATGGGATCGTTCTTCGGGTTGTCGATGCACACCGGACGGCCGGTCTTCAATGCATGGCGATAGACCTCCCCTTCATCCTCGATGCTTTTTCCGTCCCCTTCCGCATACCGGCCCGTGCCGGCGATACGTTTCAGGTCTGCACCCACCACCTCCACATCAATGCCCACCACCACAGCGATGACATGGGCAAACTTCCTGATGGACTCTTCAATCGCGTAAAGCACTGTGATCCTACCCTTTCCTTATTTATGGGCGCATGCACCAAGTTTTTACTGAATTTACAACCCGCAACGCAAATTCACACCCCCCAGCGCCCTGTAACCTCACTACTGAACGCACCTCATGCCAACAGCTTCAAGTGCATGAGCCTTGAATTATCATTTTGATAGCAACTTCACACTAAACCACCCGCAGAAAGACATATCACCAATCACCGAGAATCAGAAGACATATTGAAAAATAGCCATCTCCCCCCACGAAGCAGATCCAGAACGCACTGAATTATCATTCCGGGAATTATTATCAAAGCGATAATGATTATATCGATCACTCCGGTCAGACAAGAGCGACTATGGCTAAAGAAAGAAATTCATTTTCGATAACTTACAAACTAATTATCATTTTTGGCCCACGACTTGCTTTTCATCGTTCCCATCACAAAAACAAAATCACAGATCAAACGTTGTTGACCAGGAGGAATGAATGAAGAAACGAATCATCTGCTCACCGAATGCCCCCAAGGCCATCGGGCCCTATTCCCAGGCCGTCATCAAGAGAGACACCCTGTATGTCTCCGGCCAGCTCCCGGTAAACCCCGAAACAGGCACACTGGCCGAGGGGATCGAAAACCAGACGCGTCAGAGCCTTGCCAACATCAAAGCCATTCTGGAAACCGCGGGCACCGATTTTTCCCGCGTCTGCAGAGTCGGTGTGTTCATGACTGACCTAGCCGACTTTTCCGCCATGAACGAAATCTACGCCACATTCTTCGACGGAGACTATCCTGCACGCTGCTGCGTACAGGTGGCCGCCCTCCCCATGGGAGCCGAAGTTGAGATAGAAGTAACCGCTGATGTGTAAGGGCCATCCATGACCACACCCGCGAATAAAACATAAAAAAAGAGGCTAAATACTTTTCTAATAATGGGGTGTAGTTTTCCATGGCTTGTGTGATAACTGAAAAGCGAATGTGATTATTGCGACACGCCCCTGCAACTCAAAACGTCTTTGAACTTTTTACACTGTTAAATTGAAGGGTAATCATGGATGAGCTAAACCGTATTTGCAAAGACTACGAAAATGAGATCACAGATTTTTTAAGAAAAATCATTTCTATACAAAGCTATACCGGCGAAGAAAAAGAGGTTGCCAAGACCATAAAGCAAACCATGGAGCAACTGGGGTATGACGACATCATTGAAACCGAATACGGCGATGTCATCGGTGTGCTTGGGGACGGGAACACAACAATCCTCATTGACTCCCACATGGACACCGTCGTCGTTAACGATGCGGATCAATGGAAACACGATCCTTTTGGCGGCGACGTAGTAAACGGGAAAATGTATGGCCGCGGAGCATCAGACATGAAAAGCGCCATCGCCTCCTCTGTTTACGCAGGGTATTTTGCAAAAAAAATGGGCCTCCTGACTGGAAAAACCGTATACGTGTCGGCCTCCGTAATGGAAGAAGACTTTGATGGTTTTGCACTAAAAAACATCATTGAAAAGCTCCCCAAAAAGCCCGACGCAGTGGTTATCGGAGAACCGAGTGACAGGCAAATTGCGCTTGGCCATAGAGGCAGAGCGTTGCTTGAAGTCCACACGAAAGGCGTATCATGCCACGGAAGCGCGCCTGAAAATGGTGTAAATGCCGTTTATGAAATGTCGGAAATCATTCAAAGAGTCAATGAGCTCAACAACACATTATACAAAAATGAGGGCCAGCACGGCTCTGTGGTACTGAGCAAAATCGAAAGCACAGCGGTGTCGCTAAACGCAGTACCTGATGAATGCACCATTTACCTTGACCGCCGCCTGGCAAACGGAGAGACATTTCAAGTTATCGAAAAAGAGATGAATACCCTCATAGAGGGCACAAAGGCATCTTGGAATGTCTATGACGCCCTGGGCAGAAGCTATACCGAAAAAGAATTTGCCATGCACAGCTTTATGGAATCCTGGGCCATGGATCCCGAAGACCCCATCACCGTCGCAATGAAAAAAGCATTCGAGGGCGCAACCGGGGAAGGCTCAAAACTTTTTCACTGGAATTTCAGCACAAACGGATTTGCTTCAACGGCCAAAGGAATACCGACAATCGGTTACGGCCCCGGCATCATGAAATGCTGCCACATGAAAGACGAACATTGCGAAATGAACGATGTGTTTGACGCAACTCGAATCTATGCAAAATTCATAAATGAGTTCAATAACTAAACTTATAAAAACAGCTAAGTTAGTGAGGAGAGCAATTATGAAATACGAAGTTAACGGAACAATGAGAAATGTACCTTTCGCTCAAGAAGAGTATGATGCACGACTGGCACACGCAAAAAAAATCATGCGCGAAAACGGTGTCGATATACTGTTTTTAACTTCACCTGAAGCTCTTTACTATTTTTCCGGATACAAACTGAGCTGGTACAGGGTCAATTCCAAAAAGCAGTGGAATTACTATGTCCCCGCAAGTATTGCGATCCATGTTGACCACGATGACTTTGCCTTTATGGATGTGGCAGGCGAAGAGGCTGACGTTTGCGAAGACACCGTATCAAAGGATATCCGTATCTTCACGCATGCCGGTCGCCCCACCTACGGAATCAGCGGCAATGCAGGCACTATCCCCCTTGGCGGGACCCTCATGGGCGCCATCGCAAAAAACCTCAAAGAATCAGGGTGGCTGACCGGAAAAGTCGGCATCGAATCCGAAAAGCACGGCCTCCATATCACAAAGTTGATTAACAATGCCTTTGTTGAGGAAGGGACAGAAACATTTAATGCAAGTGAGATGTTTGACATTATCCGCCAGATAAAGTCCAAGTCCGAGTTAGACTACATTGTAAAATCAGCAAAAATTGCCGATGTCGCGATGGATGCGGTCAAAGAGTATCTCAAGCCCGGGGTTACTGAAAATGAACTCTATGCTTATGCTGCCTACAAGATGTCCCTTTCAGGTGGTGAACTTGCCGGATGCGCATTTATCCATGGCGGCAACCGCGTATTGCGCGGCCACAACTTCCCATCCCACGAAAAACTCGAGCAGGGAGACGTCGTAATCGTCGACCTGTTCGGTTCACACCAACGCTACAGCTCTGATTTAAGCCGTCTTTTCACCATTGGAGACTTGGACGCGAGCCGATACACGGACGATCAGATTGCTTTCTTGCGCCTTGCAGAAAAATACCACCCGCTTATCCGAGAAAAGGTCCAAAGCATCCTCAAACCCAATATGCTCATCAATGATTTCACAGGTGAACTCAAAGAGTTTTACAAGGAATTAGGCATTTGGGGCAAACAGTTCTGGCTTGGCGGTTATGACATGGGCATCCTCTGGCCTGGCGACTGCTGTGGTGGCGCAACGGTCTACGATGCAGATATGGACAAAAAAGATCAGCGCTTTGTCCCGGGGACAGCCGTTAACTTTGAAACAGGTTTCTGGGTAATTGACACACTGGTCTTCTATGAAGACAAAGCGATTATTGCCGGTGACACACCCTGGGACATCGTCAGCGTTTAACCCGGATTTTTCATGAGAAAGGGTATGCGTCTATCTCAATCGTCAAGGAATTGTCGACGGATAGAGGTAGGCGTATACCCAGCGCAAACAGCCTTATCCCCAGGCCAGAAGCCAGGCATCATCGGCCACGCCGCATGATCAATACAAGACATAAAAACCCATTCAAGGGCCCGTACCACGAACCATGTACCAGTCAATCCGGTATCGGGCCTATATTACAGATGACAAATTGAGGTTACGTTAATGAGTTACAAGAAGTGTGGCTGTGAATTTTTTGCAGCTGATTGTGCAGGAAAAACCGATTGCGATCTTTTTACCCCTGAAGTTGCCAAAAAAGTCAGGCGGTATGCGAAAACATTGGAGCAATACGAACCAACCCCCCTTGTTGCCCTTAATGAGCTTTCAAAAGAACTGAACGTTAAACATATTTTTGTCAAAGACGAATCATACCGCATGGGTTTGAAGGCGTTTAAGTCCATTGGCGTTGTGTATGGTGTGTCCAAGGTTCTTTGCAAACATTTGGGAGTAAACATCGATGACATTGATTTCGATTACTTTCTGAAGCCCGAAGTCAATGCCAAAATCAAAGATATTGTTTTGATTGCAGCCACGGACGGCAACCATGGCAAAGGCCTGGCCTATGCCGCCAAATTAATCGGCTGCCAGTGCTATATCTACATGCCTTCACAGACAGTTCCTGCGCGAGTCGAAGCCATCGAAAAGTTGGGTGCCGAGGTTACAGTCACACCTCACAACTATGACGGAACGTTGAAGCTTGTCATTGAAAAAGCAGCGAAAATGGGCTGGTGCCATGTCCAAGACCAGGCATGGGAAGGTTACACAGAGACAACCAACTTTATCTCACAAGGCTACACAGCCATTGCGGATGAAATCAGGGAGCAGTTAGGTGAAACAAAGCCAACACACATTATCCTGCAAGCAGGCGCAGGATCATTTGCAGTTGGTATTATGGCCTACTATTCAACTCTGATGGGCGAAAACAAACCCCACATGACCATCGTTGAGCCGGACACAGCAGGGTGTTACATGCAGTCCGCGTTGGCAAATACATTCACAACAGTCGATGGTGACCTGGCAACCATTATGGCCGGATTATCCGTTGGTGAACCGAATATCTTCGCTTACACCGTCCTGAAAGACATTGTTGACTACTATATCACATGCCCCAACGAATTTTCAGCAACAGGCATGAGAATATTGGCAACCCCCATGGGCAGTGACACAAAAATCACGTCTGGAGACTCTGGTGCGGTTTGCCTTGGCGTTACATACGGCATCTGCACAATGGATGCATTAAAAGATATCCGCGAAGAGATGAAACTGACAAAAGACTCTGTCTTATTGTTCATTAGCACCGAAGGGGATACCGATCCTGAAATCTACAGAAACATCATATGGAATGGAAGTTACCCATTGAGCGCGTAGACAAGCCGTAAACTTCTCATAGAGTTTGACAAGCAACACATACCACTACAGTGCGACGTGCACCCGACATTGACATTGATCTATCTGTTCATCTATTTGAACCGATAGAAAAATTGAAACGCCGGGTGCGCAAACTCAAATGTCGGGTGCAATATAGCCCAGCAACACAAGGAGAAATGCAATTGAGTAGCTCATTAGACACAAGTCAGGGAAATGGTACGCTAGGCAAATGGACACTCTTGGCTATGGGTGTTGGCTGTACCATTGGCGCTGGTGTATTCTCGCTGGTAGGTCAGGCAATCGGCATCACCGGCCATTCGCTTTGGCTTGCCTTTGGTTTGGCTATTATTCTTGGTTTTTTCTACAACGTACCAATGCTTTTTGCAAGTGGGTCACTGATCATGGACGGCGGCCCCTACGCCCTCATTAGCACCATTTTGGGCAAAAAATACGCCGGCATGTATGTTGTGAGCTTCTTCCTGTATTTTCCTACAGTTGCAATATACGCTATCTCCCTTGGGATCTACGTTCACTCCGTTATCCCGGGCCTGCCCGTCAACGTTGTTGCGATCATTGCATTGACAACGTTTTACATCGTCAACCTGTTTGGAATGGACACATTGTCCAAATTCCAGAATATGATGACCGCCGCCTTGGTCGTAGGCGTTGCGACATTTATTCTTATCGGGTTGGGACATATTGACTTCACGTTGCTGTCGAGCGTTTCTAACCCCGACTTTTTAGCAAACGGACCTAAAGGCTTGTTTCAGGCTACTTGTTTGCTGTCCTTCTGTACGTATTGTCAATACTACCTCATGTTCTTCAGCAGGCACGCCAAAAACCCCAAGAAAGACATTGCCTTCGGCATGTTGGGCACAACCATTGTTATCGTATTCGTATACTTAGGGGTTTCTGTTGTCGCATCCGGAGTCCTCCCTATCGAAGCGGTTGCCAATCAACCCCTTACATACGTCGCAAAAAAGATTCTTGCTTCACCGATTTTTGTATTTTTCATCATTTGCGGACCTTTCATGGCCCTTGCGACAACCATTAACAGCGTGTACGCCGCCTACGTTCAGCCTCTGTATTCAGCTACCCAAGACGGCTGGTTCCCCGAAAGCTTTGCTGCGACCAACAAAAAAGGCAGCCCCTGGAAGATCCTGACGATTTGCTGGGCATCTTCGATGCTCCCGATTGTATTGGGATGGGACGTCAGCACCATTGCAAACACCTACCTTTTAACCGACCTTATCCTGGGTGTTTTCCTGGTGGTTTCAATCGCCCAAATCCCCAAAAAATACCCGGGCGCCTGGGCAAACAGAGAATTTGGCAGAAAAATCCCGACGTGGATATTCTATGTGTCAGTGGGCCTTGCCGGTCTTGTTCAATGCATCATTATCTACAACTCAATTACATCCATCAAACTCTACATCGTCGTTATTACGATCATAGCGTTTACCACGGGTGTGGTTTATGCGATCAAAAAAGAAAAAGACCATAACGTAAAGTCTCCCATGCTGGATCTTTCCTTGGAAACGAATGATTAACCCACTTGCCCTTGCCCCGTCGTCCCTTAAAACGATGGGGCGGGTCAGGTCGTCACTCAACCGTTAAGAACCAAGCATAGGTGCGAACGTCCTTATGGCACTTTATAGTGCTGCCACGCTGGGATACCCACTTCCATAATTCGAGGAGGGCATCCCAGGGTAAACCAACTTCGGCTTCCTTCTGCCCAGAAAAAAATCCATGGACATGGTGGGCGTCTCCGGGCTGAAAGTGCACGTACTGGGCATCATCGCCCGAACCCGAACCAGCAACATCTCACACGTTTCGGCCCACCGCACGCCCGTGGTGTCAGACGCAAAGACCACAGGCAGCGACCCGGGACGCGTGATCCGGATGAAATATCAAAATAGCCTTACCTCTGAAAAACCGAGCACATTGCCATTGCGAGGCATTGCCTCCTCAAAAAAACGAAAGCCGCCGCGCGTTGACCCTTTGCCATGTCAACGTGCGGCGGCTTTCATCTTTCCTCGTGAAGCACCATTAGACCCACGTCACCCATTGCAAAACAGTGAGGGGGCCGCACCCCACGATTCGCGGGCCCGGAGAGTGCGCCGTGCGCACCGAATTACGAGCTTCTCTCCTCAAGCCAACGTGAATACAAGGCCGAGGCACAAATCGTAAGAAACTTCACGATATCCGAATCCGAGCGGGAGGTAAGGATAATGGGGGCCGAGGCGCCCAGGACCACGTTGGCCACTTCGGCGCCCATGGTCATGGCCCAGCTTTTGTAGAGAATGTTGCCGGTGGCGATGTAGGGAACCACAAGGATGTCCGCCTTGCCGGCCACGGGGTCGCCGGTGATGCCCTTGGCCTTGACAAAGCTCTCGTAGAGGGCGAGGTCGTAAGAAAGGGGCCCGGCAACGTCGGCGTCCTCCCATGTCATCTCCGAAAGGTTCCGTTCAAAGACGGTGGTGGGGATGCTGTCGGTGGGGACTTCGTTGGCATCCAGCAGGGCCACCTTGGGACGGGCCACGCCCAGGGACCTGGCCACATCGATGGCGTTTCGGACGATATCCACCCCGCTGGCCACGTCGTCTCCCACAAAGAGCTCGGGGTTAATGCCGGGGTCGGTGAGCATGAGGAGGCGGTCCACGCCGGGAACCTCAAAGATCCCCACCAGCGAAAGCCTGCGCCCCGTGCCGATGCCCTGGCTGCGGTTTAATATGGCCTTTAAAAAGGCGTTGGTGTTCACCTTGCCCTTCATGATCATGTGGCCGAGGCCCTTGCGGATGATGTCCACACCGGCCCGGGCCGCCTCCAGCTCAAAGGCGTCTCCCTCGGCTGCAACCTCCACATATTCGTAGGCGGCGGGAAATCGCAGCTCTCCTTGGCACCGTTCATCGATCCAGGCTCTTTTGCCCACGAGGTAGGCCTTGTCGATGATCTCCTCTTCAATGGCGATGTTGATGGCGGAGATGGCCGTCTTGTCCGGCGAGATCACCACGATATTGCGACGGGTCAGAAGCTTGGCCGCTTCGATGATGGCCTTCATGCGCCGACCCCGTGTGCGGTGGACCATGGACTCGCCTTTGTAGATGGAAGAGACCAGCACCACTTTTTCCGTTACGGCGTTCACCGAGTGGGGAAGGCTGGAATCAAAATAGAAACTGTCCCCCTCTTCCAGGATATTCACCTCACCGTCCACCACGATTTTAAGGGTCCCTTGGGTGATGAACAAAAACTCCTCGCCATCGTGACGGCTGACCTCCACCTCGGCATCGTCCCGCCGGTAGATGGTCACCAGAAAGGGCTCCATGCTCCGCCCCACATAGGAGGGCGCCAGGCTCTCATAATCCAGGGTACGCTCATTTCGGACCACCACGCGATCGGCAACCGAGGTCTTGATTGCCTTTCGCTCCCGGTACTCCTTGCCGTGAAGAAGGGCAGGAAGATCGGTTTTCAAGAGGGTGGCGAGCTTAAGAAGATCGGACACCCCCAGGGACAGCTCCCCGTCCATCAGCTCACCAAACCGCCCCGCGCCCAGGCCCAGAATCTCCATGGCCTCCGCCTCGGAGACCCCTTCACGCGCCATGTACCGTTTCAGGTGCTTGCCAATATCCATATCGCCCTTCCTGTTTATTTAAAAAAAAACATGTAACTATTCAGCTCAATAACGTCAGCTCAAAAAAGCCTCCGGCGGCCCTGCCGGGGGCCAAACTTTTAAAAAGTTTGACAAACTGGTCTTTGGTGAGCCTTCCCAGGCTTCGCCCGTGACCATCAATAACCTTGATTCGATGTTCGACGTGGCGTCCCGAAAGGCACGTTTTGCTTTATAAAACCACCAACCGCCAGCCGGGATAAGTGACACTCTCAATCGTCGCTACCTGTTCACCCTGTGAAGCGCGCTGGTTTTGGTGCATAAAATGCACCCTACGCATTGCGGTGCTTCCAATGCCGTCACCGGCCCCAAAACCTGTGTACCCGAGCTGGCTCGAAAACGCCACCATAGCTCAACGACTCCCGCCCCATGGCCTATTTTACCTGATTTCCCTCCGCATTGCAGTGCGTCCAATGACGCCACCAAAGTCCAACACCCCTATTATCTATTCACCTATGACCTATTTTACCTGATTTCATATTCCTTTGCCTCCTCTTCTCCCCTCAACACCCTCAAGGCCCCGTCTGCAAGCGCCTCAAGCTCGAATTCACCGGGTACGACCACCACGTCTGCGATGAACTCGATTTTTTCCGTGATGGCCTCGGTGAGGCGTCGGCTGTGGGCCATGCCGCCGGTGAGGACAACGGCATCGACCTGCCCGTCCATGGCGGCGGCAAGCCCCCCGATCTCTTTGGCGATCTGATAGACCATGCCGCCCCAGACCAGGATGGCCTCGGCATCGCCCTCTTCCATGAGACGCTCCACCTCGCGAAGGTCCACGATGCCGAGATAGGAGAAGATTCCGCCTTGGCGGCTGACGGTCCGCACAAGGGTATCCGGGGTGTACCGGCCTTCTTTAAGGGCGCTGACGATCCCTTCCACGGGAAGGGAACCGGAGCGCTCCGGGGCATAGGGCCCATCGCCGTTGAGGCCGTTGTTGACATCGATGACCCGCCCTTTTTTGTGGGCCCCCACGGTGACGCCCCCGCCCATATGGGCCACGATGAGATGGGCCTGGTGGTAAGAACCACCCCTTTCTTCGGCCACCCGCCGCGCCACGGCCTTCTGGTTGAGGGCATGGAAAATGCTCTTCCGCTCGATGCCGGCAAGGCCGGAGAGCCGAGCCACGTCGTTGAGTTCATCCACCACCACGGGATCCACGATAAAGGCTTCGCACCCGGACGTTACGGCAAACCGGCGGGCCAGGATCCCGCCAAGGTTCGAGGCATGGCTGCCGCTGGCGCCGGTTTTAAGGTCCGACAGAAGGTTGTCGCACACCCTGTAGACACCGCCGGTGACGGGGCGGACCAAGCCGCCGCGGCCCACCACGGCATCAAACCGGGCCGTGCCGAGGCCGCGTTTCTCAAGTTCCTCCGTGATGCAGGCAAACCGCATCTCCTCCTGCTCATGGACTTCCGAAAACGAGTCGATAAGGCTTCGGTCGTGATCCATGCCCGCATGGATCATCTCCCCTTGGGTGAACACCCCGATTTTTGTCGATGTGGAACCGGGGTCAATGGCCAGGATATTCATACGCCCTCCGGTGATGCATCAAAACATAGACGGTAAGATGACATTCCCCCATGTACCCCACGGGGAGACATTTAAACATCACGTTAACGTAAGGTTTAGCTTAATGTCAAGCACGAGCTGAACCGATATCCCCAAAAAGTACATCGTTCACAAAAAGCCCTCCACAGGCCTGTACCCCATCATACGCCGGGACGCTGCCGAGCCGGCTCGCCACGCATCCCGAAGCGATATGCCACTTATTCCAACGCCCCACCCTTCATCTGGCTTTCTAGGCGACACTGTACTATAGACATTCACCGAGGGAAGCGACTCCATGGCCCATGGCCTTCAGCCACTCGCCCCGTCATTCTATTCACCGGCCACCACGCCCCCGGTGCCACTTCTTGATCAACGCACAAAGGATAGAAGACCCATGGTATTGAACTCAGCCCACCGCGGCGCCCGAAGCCTCGCCCCTGAAAACACCCTTGCCGCCATTGAAAAAGGGTTCCAGGTGGGGGCCCACCTCTGGGAAACCGACATCTCCGTCACCCGTGACGGGGCCCTTGTCCTGTTCCACGACAACACCGTCGAGCGCACCACCGATGCCCTCACCCGGTTTCCCGGAAGAAAAAGCTACGCCGTCTCCGATTTTACCCTGGACGAACTTCGGCAGCTCGACGCCGGTTCCTGGTTCGTCCACACCGACCCCTTTGGCCAGATCAAAGCCGGTGCGGTTTCCGCAGGCGAAGCCGAGAGCTTTCGCGGGCTGACCATCCCCACCCTTAAGGAGGGCCTGGCCTTCACCGCGTCCAAAAACTGGCCCGTCAACCTGGAGATCAAAACCCTTTTGGGCTCTGCCGTGGGGTTTCCCGTGGTGGAAAAGGCCCTTTCCGAGGTGAAGCAAAGCGGCATTGCCCCCTCACAGGTCTTCTTCTCCTCCTTTGACCACCGCCTTTTAGACGAAATCAAAGAAAAGGCCCCGGAGTTTGCCATCCAGGCCCTCATCGGGGACACCGGGGAACCGAAAAACAACTGGGGCGACCTTACCTACGATACCTACAACGCCAACCAGGCAATCATCACCCCGGACGAGCTCCGCGCCATCGTCGCCAGAGGAAAAACCGTCAACCTCTGGACGGTCAACGACCCCCAACGCATGCAGGCCTTCATTGAGGCCGGGGCAACCACCCTGATCACGGATTTTCCCCAGGTATTAAAAACGATTCTGGCGCATGCGTAAAACCCGGGCACAACGTGAAAATCTTCACTGGAATGGATTGAAATAACAGATTTATGTGCACAACTCCATTAGGAAGGCCCCATGACAACACCCATTGAAACAGCCGTTCAAAACGCCGAAGAGGCCCTTCGTTCAGCCATGCTCAGATCCGATGTCGACGCCCTGGACCACCTGCTCGCACCGACCCTTTTTTTTACCAACCACCTCGGGCTTATCGTCAGCAAAGAAGAGGATCTGGACGCCCACGCCTCAGGTGCATTGAAGATTGACGAAATTGTCCCGTCGGAGATGCGTATCACCTCGCTCTGTGACACCGTCGCCACGGTTTCCGTGCGAGTAAGCCTGGCGGGCTCCTACGGCGGAGAGCCAGCAAGCGGAGACTTCCGTTTCACACGGGTCTGGGCTCTCTCGGAATCGGGGCACTGGCAGGTTGTCACCGCCCATGCCACCCTCACCCAGTAGATGATTTGTTCCCCTGCCTCACCTTCCCAGCCCCACCCATGCCCTGTCCAGGGAGGGTGAATGGGGCTGCTAGCCTGTAGCTCCCCTTTTCTGGTAACCTGTTTGCCAAAAGCCTTCAAAAATTGATATATTCATGGAGAATACCGTCCCCCGCTCACGCCGGATAAGAGTCCCCCAAACACACCCCCTGCTTCTCTTCAACAAGACGTTATAAACGCATCTATTCAGCTCAGCGCAGAATAACAGCCTTCTATCGTTAAAGTGCATGGAAAAGCCTGCCTCCGGCGGCGAGGTGAGCCACCTCGAAAGCAGTTGCGAATGCGCTTTCCCCTTCGTTCCTCAGGGAAAATCACATTCGCCTTTGGTTCAGATTAAACTGAATCTGTTTTTTAAAACCTGTTTATCAAACTTTTCAAAAGCTTGGCTCCCGGCAGGGCCGCCGGAGGCATCTTTAACTTGGCTGCCTCCGGCGGCAAGGTGTGTCACTTTGAAAGCTGGTTACGGATGCGCTTTACCCCTCGTTCCTCGGGTCAAAACACATCCGTCTTAAAAACGAAACGCATCCAAAAAAGTTTTTTGAAGGCCTATTTGTTAAACTTTTTAAAAGTTTAGCCCCCGGCAGGGCCGCCGGAGGCATCTTTAACGTCCCTTAACCCGGAGCACTCGGCATCCGGGACGCCTTTTTCAAGGAACCCGGACTCTCGCTCCTGATTCTGCCCGCTTCCGCACCCCCTTCCATTGAAGGGTGTGCCCCATGGACGTATCCATAACCGCATGTATTGGAGGATGTAACGATGACCGCATCGAGGACAATTGGTGGCTACCTGATCGAACAGCTCCAGGGCCATGGCGTCGACCATGTATTCGGAATACCGGGGGATTATGTTCTCTCTTTCTTCGATCTCATGGCCCGCCATGAGACGCTGGACCTGATCAACACCTGTGACGAGCAGGGGGCCGGGTTTGCCGCCGACGCCTATGCACGGGTACGCGGCCTGGGTGCGGTCTGCGTGACCTATTGTGTGGGCGGACTCAAAATCGCCAACACCACGGCCCAGGCCTACGCCGAAAAATCGCCGGTGGTGGTGATCAGCGGCGCCCCCGGCGTGGAAGAGCGCCTGAACAACCCCATGCTCCACCATAAGGTCAAGGAGTTCGACACCCAACTGCGGGTTTTCAAGGAGTTCACCGTTGCATCGGCCCTTCTGGACAACCCGGCCACGGCACCTGCGGAGATCGACCGGGTGATCCACGCGGCCCTGCGCTACAAAAGGCCCGTCTACCTTGAACTCCCGCGGGACATGGTGACAAAAGAGTGCCCTGCCCACCACACCCACGCCCGGGAAACCGAAACAAGCGCCCCGGAGAGTCTTAAGGAAGCCCTTTCAGAGGCAGTCAGCCTGATCAACGAAGCAAAGCGCCCTGTGATCCTTGCAGGGGTGGAGATCCACCGATTCGGCTTGCAGCCCCAGCTTCTTGCGTTTGCCCAGAAAACGGGGATCCCGGTGGCATCGACCATCCTCGGTAAATCCGTTATCTCGGAGAAATCTCCCCTCTACCTCGGTATCTACGAAGGGGCCACCGGCCGGGAGGAGGTTCGCGAGTATGTGGAATCAAGCGATTGCCTGATTATCCTGGGTGCGTTCATGACCGACCTGAACCTTGGGGTCTACACGGCAAACATCGACCCCGGCCGATCGATTTTTGCCATCAGCGAAAGAACCAGCATCAAGCACCATCATTACGACGACATCCTGTTCGAAGAGTTCATCGGCGGCCTCAGCACATCAGCCATACGGCCCAGAACGCCGGACGCCCTGCCCCAGCCAATGGAGCCGGACCCGGTTCAGGCAGGCAACGGAAACGACCCCATCACCGCAAAGCGCCTCTTTGAACGCCTGAACACATTTATAAAAGACACCACCGTGGTCATCGCCGACGTGGGCGACACCCTGTTCGGCGCCAACGACCTGCTCATCCACGAAGCCACGGAATTTTTATCCCCCGCCTACTATGCGTCCCTTGGCTTTGCGGTTCCGGCGGCCATGGGGGCTCAGCTGGCGAACCCCGCCCACCGGCCCCTGGTCCTCACCGGCGACGGCTCCTTTCAGATGACCGGCATGGAGCTGTCCACGGCGGCCCTGTTCAAACTCAACCCCATCGTCATCGTCCTCGACAACAAAGGCTACAGCACCGAGCGTCCCATGCTCGACGGCCCCTTCAACGACATCCATCCGTGGAATTTCAGCCTGGTCCCGGAGCTCTTAAGCGCCGGAAAGGGCTTTCACGTCAACACGGAAGCCCAATTGGAACGGGCCCTGGCCAAAGCAGAAGCGTACCTTGACGGGTTCACGATTATCCATGTCTCCATCGACCGCGATGATCGCTCGCCGGCCCTCCTGCGCCTGAGCGAACGCCTGGCAAAAAGAGTCAGGAAATGAGGGGGCCCCATGTCCCCCGCACCCCTTTGCGCTACGACGGCTTCATAGGATGTCAAAGGCAATGCCGTGCCCATCACAAAGGGTAATACCCGTCCTTGCAGGGAAAAGACGGCCAGATGCGCGTGTTTCGGACACAATAATCGGAAAAGATTCATCGAACAATGAAGGCTGCGAACTCACACGCGATCCATCAGCGCCAAAACCTGCTGGTGCTGAACCATCCCGGTAACCCAGGCCTCCGGCACAGCGTCAAGACCGTGGCGTGCCCCCAGAATAAGCCCTGCAAGCATGCCACGGGCAGCGGAGTCGCCACCTGCCATGACGTTTTCGATGAGGGCCTCTTTCAGGCTCTTTTCATGACGGGCAATCAGGTGAACAGTGGAAGGAAGGGAGGCCTCGATCTCGCACATCTGACCGAATTCGGCGATGGCCTCACGGGTCGGGGTCTCACGGCTCTGAAGCCCCATGGTGACCCCTTCCCTGAGTTCGGCACCACCCCCGGCTTCGTCCAGGGCAAGACTTAAGGCCTCCACCGGCCCGCATCCATCCAGCACAAGGCGGGCCACGCAGGCAAAATAGGCCGCCGCATCGGTCACGGCCATGTTGGCATGGGTCAGGGCGGTCTCGGTTGCGGCCAACTGCGCCAGTTCTCCGGCCGATATGTGGTTTCCGAGCAGCAACGGCGCAATACGTGCCGCCCCGGCCAGATCCGTGGACTCCGACCCCGCCTCGTCAAAGGCTGCCCCAGCGCCCAGGTTCTCCAGCGTCGCCTGGGACGCCTTGTCCAGATAGCAGGTCCCCCCTTTCATAAGCCCCACCCACGCCGCCATGAACCCTTCAGCATCAAATCCGCCGTTTTGGGCCACGGACTTCAGGAGCACCATCATCTGATCCCCGTAATGGGTAAACTCCCCCTTGGCCTTACCCTTGTGAAACGACGCCAGCTCCGGGGCGAGGAGCTCTTCAACACGCCCGTATTTCCGGTCGATGACTCGGACGTTATAGATCCAGTGCACACCCAGCGCTAAGGCATCCCCCACAAACGACGCCATCACGGCTTCCTTGACTCGCTCTTCCATGGTCTCCTCCTTGACGGTCTGTTGATAAAGTGGCCGGACACAGGCCTGAATCGGTTCGCAACCCATACCCACCGAGTATAGCAGGAGATAGCACATACCTCATTGATATTTTAAAGATATGTAAACGCCTCCACGGATCGCGTTTTAAAAAAAAGCTCCGCAAAAACGTTCCGGTATGGTCGTTTCAAGAAGAATGTCATGCCATCAAGGGATGACGAGTACTCCAAAAAATTTTCAAAACCTGTTTGTGAAACGTTACAAAAACTTTGCCCCCGGCAGGGCCACCGGGGGCAAAGGAGAACTGAATCCCTATGTTCACGCAAGGCCCAGGCCAAAGCGGGACGCCAGGGCCAGGGTGGCAGGAATGGTCACGACACACAACAGGGTCGACACAAGGACAGCTGCTGAGCTCCCCTCTTCGTAGATCCCGTAATCCCTGGCCACCAGATAGGAAACCATGGCCGTGGGCAGGCCGGAAAGGAGAATGCCCATGATCAGCCAGTCCCCGGTGACGTTACACATCAAGAGAAAAAAGGCCGCCAGCACGGGCTGAACCACCATCTTAACCACACTGACGGAGAGAAGATCCATGGGAGAGACAGACAGCCCGCTTTTGCCGATGACCATGCCCATGGCAAAAAGGGCACACGGCACGGACGCCATGCCGAAGTCGTGAAAAAACAGGGAGAGGGATTCAGGCAACCCCAGCCCGAGGCAGGACCAGAGAATCCCCCCCACAGAGGCGCCGATGACGGGCGTTTTCAAAAGTGAAAAGCAGACCGCCCCCAGGGTATGCACCGGGGATCGCCCCTTTTCCGCCCGATGAAACTCTAACTTGCCGATGGCCAGCATAAGCACCAGGGTCGGCATCAGGGTGGCCAGGGTCACGGCGATGACCGCATGGGAGCTCCCGTCAAACAGAGACAAAAGGATAGGAAACCCGAGATAGGCTGTGTTGGGAAAGCTGGCCGCCGTGGACCGAAGGCCCCCTTCCGTGAAGTGGCACTTAAAAGAGAAACAGGAGACAAGGAAAGTCACCAGATACGCACAGAGCATGGCAAGGGCAAATCCTTCCATGAACTGCCATTGGAAAATTTCAGCGGCCGGAGACGAGGCCAGGGAGCCGAAGATCAGGCTCGGCAGGGTAAACCTGTAGACAAAGGTGTTGAGAATAGCCGAACTCCCTTCCGGCAGCATCCCCTTGTAACCGGCCGCAAGGCCCAACCCCATCATTGCAAAAAGAGGCAAAAGCGTATTGATCATCGTCGTCAGCATACCACACCTTCCCAGAAGAAAATCTCACCCGGCCTGCAAGCCGGGAAAGCAATAAAAATCTCACTTTGGGTCGGCATCTGTGTATGGAAACATCGGGGTGTCAACCGTAGCGATCGGAAAAACGATGCCAACCTTAGGAAGGCGCGACGGTAAGCTCAAGCCAGTAATCGTAAACAAGACATTAGAAAATCTAATCTGAGAGGATGGGTATGCCCTCAGCGTCGGATGACATCCCGGAATCGTCAAGGACATGAAGGGTGTCGTGGGGATTGATTTGGACAAAGGGTGGGGCTATACGAAACGCTAATCGGTGCGGGGGCCGCACCTTTCGTTCATAGATCGCCTTCCAAGCATGGTGCCTGTCCCCTCTTGGACAAAAATTGCGATTTAACACGAAAAAAGCCCGGAATACCCAGAGAAGAGAAGAACCAACACCCCACTCCCCCAGAAAAGGCATCCGGGCTTAAAGCTCCAATACCTGTAACAGGAATATGCGATCTGTCTCAGATCAATAGCCGTCCGTCAGGGTGTGCAGAAAAGAGACGATGTCATCGATTTGATCTTCCTCCAAACCAATGGATCCTACGCGTTGGTCCAGGTTCCTCGGCACTTCTGGCGTCACCTCGCTCCGATCATTGATGAAGGCCACCATCTTTTTCAAAGTCGAAAAAGAGCCGTTATGGGAATACGGGGCACTCAAGGCAATGTTTCGAAGGGTAGGAATCTTGAATTTTCCGTCCTGGGAAGGATCGCTTACCGTCCACCCCAACCCAAAATCCGGTTGGTCAAGGGGAACGAGGGGGTTGGCGGGGACCCCCACGTTTGCGTACCGATAATTGGTAAACAACGCCGAGGGGCTGCCAAAAGAAGCCGAGGTGCTGTGACAACCTGAGCAGTTGGCTTCAAACAGCGCCTGTCCCCGGGATTCGCTGGGTGTAAACGTCTCCTCGGCAACATCGTACTTTGAGCTGAACGCAGTAACATCCTGAGACCGTTCATAAGCGGCGATGGCCCTGCCGAAATCGTCATAGGCCTCATCCACGTCATCCAGTGAATCTCGCCCAAAGACCCGGTACCAGAGAAAGACATAAGACGCCTCTTTAATAACCTCGATGACCGCCTCTTTGTCCGGCATGGCCATCTCGTCAGGATTCAAAGGGGGCCCTTGGGCCTGCTCGGCAAGGGGATCACCCAAAACAGACCCATCGGCCCTGCCATCCCAGAACATACCGCCAACCCACCTCCCGTCGGCATCGTCAAAGAGCGAAGGGCTGAAGCCCGCATAGGCTGCCGTCGGAGCGTTGCGTTCTCCCTTGCTCACCCCGTCCGCACCGGTGGAGACCACTTTCCTGGCTGGATGGTTGGCATTGGTGATATCGGCAAACCCAGCAAAGGGATGATGACAGTTCTGACAGGATTGCGTGCCGTTAAACGAGAGATTCTTGTCTTTGAAAAGCCTCATGCCAAGGCGTTCCATATTGTTACTTATCGCCAGGGCTTCGGTGGCAAAACAAATGAAGCCCACTGCCATTAGAAACAACACTGTTTTTTTCACGATGAAATCCTCCATGATTACGTGGTTGTCACCTCTTTCAGAAGGGCTGTCATCTTAGAAGATAGGGGTCGAATCAAGCCATTACTGGATAAGCCCCCTCGCCTCCATCAATACCTTATTCAATTTACGATCATTTTGAAGCTCCATCTCGAATCTTTGACAGACTTTAGAGACCCCTGACGTACCAAGACCGAAATGTCTACCGATAGCTTTCAGTGGCGCACCGGAATATTTTTTCATAAGGTATATTTCCAACTTTCTTGCAAGGTTGGGGTCATTAACAACCTCATGAACAACTTGGGATATCAAATCAAGTGAGGGCCTGCTCTGGAGTGCTTTCAAGGCAGGTAACTCGGGATCACTGCGACGCCCCTCAAGGTATTTTTTGCTGATGCCTTCGACAAACGATTCCGGACCCAGGATCGTCGCAGCCGACACCTTTTCCAGCGGACTCGGGGCATGGATACGCTTTTTATCAGAGACAAAAGCCGCAAACGCCTGCTGAGCTGATCTGAGACGCTCACTGAAACATCCCAGTACAAAGCTGGTCTCCAACCACTCCGGTGCCTTCTCTTTGCCGATATATACTCTATGGCTGGACCATGGGAAATCCTCTGGGTCCTCCACCATGGCTGCTCGGACCGGATTTAAATGGATATACCTTGCAAGTTCCATCGCATAATCATCTTTAAAGACCAAAATAGCTTTGTACCGTCCCTGAAACAAGTAACAGTAACGCTTGCGTTTTACATTGAAATACGTGGTGTACGAGCCGTTCAGATGCTTCATGATCTGCGGGAGGTTGGCGTCAGGGGTTTCAATAAGGATATGGTAGTAATTGCTCATCAGGCAGTAAGCATGGATGATGGCACCATAACGCTCATGGGCCTCGCCGAGATACTCCAAAAATTTCTCTCGGTCCCGCTTGCTCTTGTAGATGGTCTTTCGCTCGTTACCTCGGGATGCCACATGGTAAAACGCCCCGGGAAACGTAATCCGTAAGGGTCGTGCCATGGTGATGCCTTTGGTGAATGGTACAGGATAGGGGGGCTATGATGCGACATGATCCACTGATAAATCATCAACTTTGCTTCAAATATAAGTATACGGGACTTTGTCAAATGTCAAGACGCGACCCCTTTACCCTTTTCAGGGTGACCTCTTTTCTTTCATACCGAGTTCCCTTTACATTGCTCACTGTATAGCACATCAACAATTTCCTTTATTGTCTTAGCTTCCTTTATTTTTTCTTGAATTTCATTAAAACTACCACTTGACACCCACCCATCCCATGATTCAAGTGATTTTTCCACAAGCTTTTTAACATCATACACATTTACCTGAGACGGTTTCCCTTCAAAATCAATACCCACTTTTACTTTTTGATTCAAAAATATATTATACCCCCAAAACGGGCCAACACCATGAATTTTCCTCGCATCACTGACAGTATATTTCATCCCATCAGGTGCAACAATCACCATTTTTTTAAACCAGCCTTTTTTAATCGCATTGGCATTGCAAGTTGTTAGCGCTTCTTCATTAACCGCAATATATATAACACCTTGACTAAAGCACAAAACTGGATAAACAATCTCTTTGGCACGCATTAATTACTTCCTTAGTGTATTAGCGACTCTAACGCTACCAGAAAAAAGCATAGCTTTAAACCAACGTGGTGTCCCATGCCAAATTTTTTCTGCTGCATTAAAGGGCGCTTTTCCTTTTCCGTGTATTGACATATGAAAAATAGCGTTTGGCATAGCCATTAAGTTCCATGGTTGATTTTTTATCACATCAGGAACATATTTCCCAAGCCCTTGGTTTCTATGAAATAGCCAATGATGCATATGCTGCCCCTTATATTGTCTCCATCCACTTTTAGACAGCCACTTGCTTGTTGCAGTCCAAGTATGGCTTCCTACTTTAAAAGCGCCCTTGCCAACCCCTGTAACTATCGACTTAATCAAGAAGACATCAGATATAGCCAAAACAGTATTTATTGTTCCCCAAATGTACCTTCCGTTCTGAAAATCTGAAATTGCAGCACGGGCAGACCCCCAAACGGGAACCATACTTTCCCAAAAACCGGGTGGTTTTCGGGAACACAACCCCCACGGATCAATCCCCCCATTCGGGTTGTTGTAACAATACGCATAAAGATTCAACCCATCCCCCATCGGGTCCACCCGCAGATACCTCCCCGTCTCCGGGTCGTAGTACCGGTTCAGGTTGTAGTACAGGCCGGTTTCGGCATCGAAGTACTGCCCTGCAAACCTCAAATTGCTGGAGATGATCTCTTCATCAATCATCACATTGCCGAAGGCGTCGAAGGTCCCGGACCAGACGGTTTTGCCGCTGGTGCGGATGAGCTTCTGGGGGGTGCCCATGGAATCGTTTTGGTACCAGTAAAAATAGTTTTCGGTTTTCTGCCAGAGGGGCGAGGTGCCCCAGAGGGAATCCGGGGACCACCCGTAGGAGCGGAGTTCGTTGCCGGTGCTGTCGTACTCGCCGATGAGGCCCTCGTCGGCATAGAGGAAAAAGGTTTGCTTGCCACCCACGTCCTTCCAGAGGCGGCGGCCAAAAGGATCGTAACCGTAGGTGGCCACCACCTTGGTGTCGGCGTCCGTCACCCGGACCAGGCGGTCTTCGATGTCGTAGGCAAAATGGAGGGATGCATCGCCTTTGGCCTTCAGGGTCATGTTGCCGTTGGCGTCATGGGCAAAGGTGATGGCTCCAGCCTTTGTAATCTCGTTGTTGTCGTTGTAGTCCCAGGTCCCTGAGGTGGCCGCTGAGGTGAGGCGGTTGCCCATGGCATCGTAGGTGTAGGCCTCGTCCGGGAGGGTGGGATTGGCTGCTGCGGTGAGACGGTTCAGGGCGTCATAGGCGTAGGTATACGTCCCGTGCTCGGTGGTTTTTTCTGTCATATTACCCGTGGAAGAATAAGCATACCCCCGGGTCATGAGGTCTTTGCCTGCTGGGTCCTTGGCACCCATGGACTGGATGCGCATGAGGGCATCGTAGCTGTGGTGCATGGTGCTGCCGCCGGGAAGGGTTGTCACTTCCGGGGCGTTCCAGGCAAAAGCGTTGTTGGTGATCTGGCCCTGGCCCGGAATACTGATGGTGCTCAGACGGTTGCCGTCGTCCCAGGCATAGGTGACGGTGTTGCCGTCGGGACCGGTGAAGCTCTTTTTTTGGCCGTTGGCATAATAGGTATAGGCGTAACTCAAGCTGAACGAACCGTAGTTGACCGTTTCCGATGTTTTCCTCTGAAAATCGTCGTAGGTATACGACCCCGAGGCCGACCCGTCATCCCAGGTTTTCAGGCTGCCCATGGCATCGTAGGTGAAGGCGACGGTTTTCACCGGGTTCTCGTGGTCGCCCGTGGCAAAGTACGTTACCTTTTCGATGCGATTGACCTTGTTGTACTCGTACTCGATCCTCTGGCCTTTGGTATCGTTTACCGCGGTCCGGTTGCCCATGGCATCGTACTCGTAGGAGGTATCCTGAAGCATGGGCCGGGTGAGCTTGATCAGCCGGTTGTTTCTGTCATACGCATAGTAGGTAATCCCCTTGTTGGGATCGTGCAGCTCCACCAGGTTGCCGCGGAAGTCGTAGACTCTCTTGACAACACCCCCCATGGGATCTGTCGTTTCCACAAGGCGGTTGAACAGGTCATAGATATAGTGGGTCGTTTCTTGGTTTTCATCCATGGAGGAGGCGACATTACCTGAAACATCGTAGGTTACCTTGCGGCTCCGAAGCACGGTGTCGCCATCCAGGTCGATCTCTTTGACCACCCGTTGCAGGCGGTCGTATTCCAGTTTCCTGGTGAAGGTGGGGTACTCGATGCGCACGGGCATGCTGGAAAGGACCCAGGAATCGGGTGACTCATCATAGTGGTATCGGGTGGTGTTGCCCGCGCCGTCGGTTGTTACGAGAAGGCGCCCTTCGTTGTCGTATTCCGAGGTGACGAATTTTCCATCCTGATCCGTCATACGGGTCGGGAGGCTGTCAGTGTTGTACTCGGTGGTGGCGTACTTTTCTGCCGGGTCCACGGCCTTGATCATGTTGTTGTGATCGTCGTACCTAAACTCAAACCGCTTGAGCAGGGCGTTGACCACCGCCGACATGTTGTTGGCGCCGTCATATTCGAAAGATGTGGTCTGAAGCAGTGGGTTGGTCTGGGAGACAAGCCGCCCCATGTCATCATAATCGAATGTCCACTCGTACCCTCGTGGGTCCACCATGGTAAGCGGGTTGCCCATGGCATCGTACCCGGTGAACCGGGTTGTGTTCTCCTCGGGGTCGGTCATGGTGGCGAGGTTGCCGTTGTCGTCGTAGGTAAAGCGGGAGGCAACCGGCTCTTCGCCCTCCGGCACCTTGAGGCTGACAGATTCCAGAAGGTTGTCCGCATTGTAGGCGTAGGTGGTCACCTGCTCCAGATCTGTATCTGCACCCCTGGTCTTTTCGATGAGGTTGCCGTTGTCGTCGTAACGGTAGAGGGTCACCACGCCGCCGGGGTCCACGGACCGTGTCATGTTCTGGTAGGTGTGTTCGTACTCAAAAGATGCACTGGTGCCGTCGGGAAGCTCGATGTCTGTCAGGTTGTCCCACTCATCGTACTCTTTTGTGGTGACATTGCCCTTCTCATCCCGGACCACGTGCCGCCTGCCCTGCACGTCGATATCCATCACCGTACGGCCGTTGACCGCCACACGAACGGTCTCTCCTTTGTCGTTGTACGCGATCTCCTTGACCATGCCTAAGGTGGTTGTGATCTCTGCATGGTACTCTTTTTTCACGTCGTCGTAGTCATAGCTGAAGGCGTGACCGTTTCCGTCTGCGTCCGTAATGGCGCTCAGGCCGTCATCCCCGGTGATCACGAGGGTTGCCCTGTCCTTGGCATCGGTGACTTTTTCAATCACGGATTTGACGAAGATGTAGTTCCAGTCCCCGGAGCCCTGGGACGACGACGCACCCATGGCAAACTGACTGCTGGGAATCGTCAGGGTTTTCACCCCGTAATCAAAGACCGTCACCCCTTCGAGAACGTCCGTCACCCGATGAAGGCCCATTTTGTAGCAGTGGTCATTAACCACCTTGTCCTGGGCCGAGACGCTTCCAGAGCCCTGAAGGGAACAATCGATGGCCTGGTATTCGTAGCCCACCTCGCGGTCCGCAAGGTCGGTGATTTTCGACACCTTGTTGACTCCGGCCCCCAGCACATCCACCACCTCGGCCTCGATCCTGAGCACCTGCCGATCGTTTCGGTCCGTTACCCCGGTCACAGCCCCGCCGGGACCGCTTTCATAGAGCAATTTACCCACGACCCCGTTCCGGTTCCCGAAGGAGAGCATGCGGCCCAGGCTGTCGTAACGTTCCCAGTTGCCGCGGCCATTGCTCCAGCGCCACCCATCCCCGTCCTCTCTGCGGAGGGTGTTGGTGCTGCACACATAAGCATCCCCGGTTTTTGTGTAGGCGATGCCGTATCTCAAAATTTCATGGGGGGTCATGCCTGCCGAGTCGTTGATGTTCCGGATCGTTTTTTGGACATCGTAGATATCTGTCTTTTCGGTACGGAACACAAGGCGATCGGTCAATCGATGGTGCCAGGAATCACCATAGTAGTCGCGCCTGATCTCAATGACACCGCCCGGCACCTTGACGGCCATGTCCACGTAATCGTCCTGGTACTCCCGTGACAAGGTGTTGGCATAGCAGCCCACAACGTGCTTGATCTGCTTCAGGGTGTCTTTGGCCGCTTTCCAGGCATTGTCGTAAAGGGCTTTGGCGCGGACAAGAAGACTCGGCACCTCCGAGCACCCCCCTGCGCTGCCCTTGATCCCGCTTGATGTCGGGCGGGAATAGGATCCGCCGGAGCCATGGCCGCTGCCTCCGTAGTAGGCGCCTCCGCCACCTGAGTGCCCACTTCCACCGCCGCCTCCGCCACCTGCACAGCGGATAGCATACGAGAAGCAGCTCTGTGCGGAGGTGGTTGATACGTAGTCGTTGGGACAGGGGGACTCGGCCCGAACCCTTACACAATTACTGTAGGTTCCGCACCCGCCCCCGGTGCTCTGCGCGTCACTCTCATCCGGGCTGCTGATGCAGGTCACCCGGTACGGGACAACCACGCGCTCCTTGGCACCTATAGTCTCAGGGAAATCCACAAGGAACTCGTACCGGAAGTAACCGTCGTCATTCGGAGGGGTAAACGCCACATTCTGGGCGGTGATGAGGCCGTAGTTGGTAAAGACGATCTCGCCCTGGAACACGTCCCCGGCTGCCATCTGCGGCAGGGAGATGGAGGCGGGTTCGGCCACCACCACGGCTGCAGGGACATCGGTTTTGTAGGTCACATTGAGAACCACCTCATACTTGTCCTCAATGGTGGTCTCGGTTACCTCCCACTCCACGGTGACAAGGTTGTACTGCAGGAAGGCATCTTCGGTGGCCGTCATATCAGGCTTGATCCAGAGCCTTCCGATCGTCTCCTGATGATCCGAGGCGGTGATGCGGTACTTGTACCTGCCCGTGGGCAGGTTCTCGAAGAGAAGCTCGCCATAGGCATCGGTGGTGCCGCTGAAATCCACATCCAGAACCTTTTCGTTCTGGATACGGATCCTTGCTCCGCGCAAGCCCTGGACCGGCAGGTTGTCTGAGCCCAGGGTCCCGGTGTAAATATCGGAAACCTTGAACAAGGCCTTGCCAATCCCGGATTCGGTGACAGAGGCGTAGAGATTGATATCCGTTACCGGGTGGTTTGAGCTCGAAACACGCAGTAAAAAGCCCCAAGAGTCTACGGGGACCGTTTCGTGGGGGGCAAAGGTCACGGAGATCTTCCGTTTCTCACCGACTTTCAGGGTTCCCTGATCAGTGGGTGAACCCAGGGTGACCCAATCGGGAGCCTTGTTTCCATCCCGGGTGACAAGGGCAAGAGAAACCCCCTCCATGTCTGCAAGGCCACGGTTTTCAATGGTCACAGTTTCGGTGACGCTGTCTTCCCGGGCAAGGCCCGTCGCCACATGGTTCGGCGTGAACCAGAGGGCGGGTTTTGCCTCGGAGAAAGAGGCGTTCACCCGGATCGTGGCCCAGGGTTCTTCGCGATCGTCGCTCACGGCTTTAAGGACGATCCCTTCCGCTGAGGATGCAAAATTGTCCGCCCAAAGGATAAAATCAAGACGGGCCGTTCCACCACCCTCACCGATGGAAATCGGTGCTTTCAAGTCCAGGTGCACCCCGTTGGGCAGCTCACCGGATGGCTGGTCGTCGGCACGGCAGACCAGCTTCAGGTTGGCAAGAGCCGTCCCTTCGCTCACATCGGCGTTGACGCGGATCTTCTGCTCGTAGTTTTTCGGGATATTGACGGTGATCTTGTTCGGGCCGACCCACACCTTGCCCACGGCAAAGGTCTCCTGAACAGGGTGATCGTTGAGGTCCGGATGCACCGCACAGACCGAATAGATGCCGGACTCCCCGGCTGGTGGGGTGAACCTGTAGCAAAAGGTGCCGTCCTCACGGGTAAAGACCTCTTTTTTCCGCTCGAACCCGTTCAGGGTAATGACAAGATCCAGGGAGGCATCGGGCATGGGCTCTTTGGTTTTTCTGTTCACGGCCTGCCCTGTGATGACGATCTCTTCCTCCCCGAAACTGTGTTTCGGGGTCACGGAGGTCACGTCCCCGACATAAGTGGTATCTGAAAGCGAGACCGCCCGTGTGGACGAGGGCCCGGGCATCTGAACCTCTTCGGGCTTTCCGCAGCGATAGAAGATCTTGCCGATCTCGGCCCTCAAGGTAAGGTCTTCGGGGGCGGCCGCCGGAACGGCCATGGTCACCGGATCGGATTCAAACACAGCACCCGGGGCAATTTTTGCCACGGTGAGGCCGCTTGAAAGGGTGGTTACGCTGCTGCCAAGGGCCATCCTGAACCGGGCCACGGTGACGACGTTTTCCTCTTCATCCAGAAGCAGGAACCGAATATCCGGCGCATCGGCGTTGCCGTTTATAGCAGCGGTGACGATTTCAATATCCTCTCCGCCGGTATTTTCAAGGGAAAAGCGAACCTGTCCGTCTCCGCCTCGGATAAACTCTTCATTCATCACCTGGAGAAGGAGCATGCCGGTTCCCACGCTGATTCGAGAGGACCTTCGGATGGAAGCCAGATCGTTTCCGTTCTGGCGCACCTCAAGGGTGACGGTGGTATCCTCCTCATCTTCCAGATCGGGGTACCCGCCAACGATGACAGGGACGGTGACCGACCCTTCCGCACCCACGGCAAAGAGTTCGGAGCGATGCTGTTTTCCGGCCAGGGTGGTCACAAGGGTCAGCCTGTCCAAGGGCGTTGCGGATAGATTTTCCACCCGATACGCCAGTCGGTTCATCACCCCACGCTTCACCATGGCATCTTCATGGAGAAGCGTGGCTGTCAGGCGTGGAAGGACCAGCGCCCTTTCCGGACTTTTTTCGCCTGCGCCATCAACGGCGGCGACGGTATACACGCGGTGATCGTGGGTATACCCGGTGTCCGTCCACGTAGGGGAGGCAAGCAGGGTATCGTTTAGTTTCAGCCTGGCGTCGCCTTCGCCCTGATAGATATCATAGCCATCAATGGCTCCGGTATCGGGGTAAGCCCATGCAATGACCGGCAGGGAATCATCCTCCTGGACCACACGGAGGTCGCCCACCGGCAAGAGCTTAAAATTCAGGTAAACCGATTCCGAAGGCAGGGATTCGTTTCCGATCTCATCCACAGCGGTCACCGCATAGCAGTGCTGGCTGTAAGAGGGGGAAGAGTCCAGGGCCCCTGCCCCTTTGATGCGGTCCACCACAGGGGAGAGCCCTTCAACGGAGACCAGCTCGTCGCCTGACGACCGGTACAGCCTGTAGTGGACATCGCCTGAACCCGACGGTTCGGCCCAGGTCGCCATGATGCCCTGGGGAATAAGAACCAGTTCGAGGCCGGAGGGGCGATCAGGGGCCACAGAATCCGCCGTGACCTCCACCGCTGCCGACAGGGGGCTTTCCGACTCTTCGCCATTGTCAAACCGAACACTTGCAACGGCGTACCTGTAGGTTCCGTCCTCCTCGGTTTGATCCATGTGGTAGAGGGCATCCACAACACGATCTCCGAGGGGCGTCAGCTCGGCGTCTCCCGGGGCCTGACGGTAAAGCTGATATGAGACAGCCCCTTCCACCTCTTTCCAATCCAGGCCGATTTTTCCGCCGGAAAGGGCAGTTGCCGTCAACCCGAAGGGAGCTGCAAAGGGTGGCAGATCCCCCTGGTAAACCTGGAAATGATTCGGGGCTGCGATTTTCGTGCTCTCGTTCCCGAGTTCGTCGACGGCGTGGAACACAAACCGAAGGGACTCCGGTGCATCAAGGCCCCCATCGGCAGGCAGGGTAAAATGCCCCTGCCAGGCCTGAGCCGTTCCCTGGGGTGACGCCACTTCCCTCAGGTTTGTGATCCCCTCCTCTGTTCGCCCGTCGGCAGAGAGCAGGTAAGACAACTCAGGGAGGACGCCCTCTTTTGCCTTTTCATCCAGTGCGATGGAGACCGTCACGGACACCGGTTCGGTTTCATCGTTTTTCACCGGGTTGTCCGGAGTGATGACAAGCCGAGTGACCTCGGGGCCGTCGGTATCAATGAGAACGGTGCGCCCGCTCTGGATCCCCGTCCCCCTGTTCCCGGCCATATCCCTTGCGGAAAAAACCGCATGGGTGGCTGCTGAGGGTGTGCTGTCGATAATTTCAAACGATCCGCTGTAGGTAAGGCTGGTCTCTTTTTTCAGCTCCACGGGGATGGGAAAACCACCCTCGGGCGTAACGGAGAAGAAAGGTGCGGCCTGCAGGGCCTCATTAACGGTGACGGTCAGGTCCACCCGCCCGGGTGCCATGGCCCCGGTAACGGGATCGCTCGGTCCCATGGGGCTCCATGTAACAGAAACGGCCGACGGAGGCGTCTCATCGGAATAAGCGGACACCTCGGCAGAAAGCCCGCTCTCGTTGGTCACAGCATCCACAGCCGTGATCCTGTAGAACCACTGCCCGTCCTGCTCCGGCATGTCCGTGTACTCAATGGCCGTTACAGGCGTGCTGTTTAATTTGTGGGCCCCGGACTGGTCGGCGAAGGAGGCTTCGGCCCTGTAGATATTGTACCCCGAAGCCCCTTGGGTTGCCTTCCAGCCAAGCTTCACAACGCCCGAGGGCCTCGTCTGCGCCTGGAGCCCTTCGGGAACCTGGGGAATGGTCGTATCGAGGGTGACGTTCACAGGGGATGAAGCCGGGCCTTTGCCCGCCCTGTTTTCTGCCGTGGCAACGATGCGGTTCTCCCCTTCGGCAAGGGGCAATTCGATACGGAATCCCCCCTGTGCGTCGGCATGGGTCTTGATGGATGAATCCACATCGTTCACGGTAAAGGAGAGAATGCTGCTCTTTTCAGCTCTGCCGGTGACCGTCAGGGCCACCTGATTTGTCACAAAGCCATCCGCAGGGGAGGTGATCACCGGTGCCCCGGGCAGGGCAAGCTGAACCGTCACGGAAACAGAAAACTCGGAACGGTTGCCAAGGGTATCGTAGGCCTTGATCAATAGCGTGTGCGCCCCGTCTTCAACAGACAGGATGTCAAAGGCAAAGGAATAGCCATTGGAACCGTTAACATCCGTTGCAACAAGGGTATCGTCCAGATAAAACTCAATGCGGCTTACCCCGGCAGCATCTGCCGCCGCAAGGGTGAAGATGCCGGATGCCGTGAGGACCAGGCCGCCCGTCAACGGGGCTCCGCTGAACATCATGTCGGTGAGTTCGGGTCCTTGAAGGTCCGGGACAGGGGTTGCCTCAACCGAGGCCACAGAAGTGTCCTCCCCACCGGAGAGGTTCACGGCTGTCACGGCAAAATGGTACGTTTGATTGTCGGTGAGTCCAGCAACCCGTGTGGAGGTTGCCGACGTGGTCCGCGCCGGGGTAAGCCCCGCCGTGTCGGAGAAGGCTCCGCCCTCTTTCACATAGACAAAATAATTCTTGAGGTGGGAAGCGGGAGATGAGGCAGACCATGAGAGATCGGCATACCCGCTGTGGGGCGTTACGGTCAGCCCCGTGGGGTTGACAAGCCAGGTGTACCCTGTGATGGCCTTGCCTGTGCTCTCATTGCCGTCTTCATCCCGGGTGTAAATTTTGAAAAGGTGCTTGGAAGCCTTGGAAAGCCCTGACTTCTCGTAGCTCAACTGATCGCCGGCCAGGATCTCTCCGGTGGAATCGTCGCCGAAGCAGACGCGATACCCGGTGATATCCGATTCATTGCCACCAGGCTTTGCCCAGGTAAAGAGCAGGGAGGATGCGTTGGAGGTCACGGAGAGAACGGAGACGTCCCGGGGAGGAATTGTATCCTGGGGAACGGCTGCCACCGCGTGAACCTGGGGATCAACATTGCCCATGCGGTCCACCGGAACCACGGCAAAGTGATATGTCACGCCCTTGGTCAGGCCGGATACCGAATGCAGAAAGCGCCCGGCACTCACAGTGTCAACGGGCGTCATGCCCGTAACGTTAGAAAACTGCCCGGCCTCAGAGAGATAAATCCGGTAAGAAGCCACATCCCCGTGAAGGGATTCGTTGTACCCTCTCCAGTCAAGCAACACGACGGTTCCAATGCCTTTCCCGTCTGCCTTCAGTATCCCACTTGCCAAAGCAGGCGGCGCTACGTCGTCAAAACGAATCAGAACCGTCGTTGTTTCACTGACGTTGCCCGCCCTGTCTTTTGAGGAAAAAGCAAATGAGTTATCGCCATTTGCAAGGGTTGCGGTGTGCTGCCAGGAGGTTCCTTCGGTGTGGCCGATGATCTCTGTGCCTTCAAGGAGAACAGAGGCATAAGGCTCTTTGGTGCCTATGATGGTCTGTGTGGTGGTGTGGGTGGGGGATGTGACGGGGTTGACGACAGGTGACGCCGGCGGCGTAAAGTCCACGGAAAAGCGGTTCAGCATCAACGCGCTTCGGTTGCCGAAGGTATCCTCCAAGGCGACATGCACCATGTACGTGTCCTCACCAAAGGGGAAGGACGGGGTAAAGAGCAAACCCGTATCTGAAGAATGCTCCCAGTTACCCGCTATTTCAGCGTTTGATTGATTGGTGATTTTCAACGTGGACGCGACAAGATTGAGACCAGATGTCTCCTCTCTGTAACGGACAGTCACCGACGCCGGTACCGTTGTCAGCCACGCATCTTTATTCGGTGTCACGGACACAACAGACGGTGCCACAGAATCCACCAGGACATCCAGCCAGAGAGCTGTGCTGGCGTTGCCTGCCTCGTCTTTCAAGTAGACCTCAAGGGCATTCTCCCCCTGGGCCATGCCAACAGAAACCGACCAGTCACCGGAGCCGATACCCACTCGCTGAGTGCCGTTAATCCAGACGCTGGTCTTCTCTTCACGGGTACCGGTCAGGGCAATGGTGGAATGTTTTGAACGGTTCTCCTTGGGGCGCACGGCAAGGACACCACTGACCGTGGAGCCACCTGTAATGGAGAGGCCTTCCGGGGGAACCGCATCAATAACGAAAGAGAACGCATACGTCTTGGTGTTACCGGAGTCATCAAAGGCTGTCACAGCAACGCTATAGATTCCGTCGGGCAAAGGGAGAACCTGCGGAATGAAGGTAAACAGATCGCCTGCCTCCGTAACGCTCCCTTCAACCAACTCGTCGTTGGCATCCTTTACCTCAAAACTCTCAATCACCGAAGCATCATCCACGAGGCCGTGTTTGTCCTTAAGCCTGACGGTCACAACATCTGCCTTGCCTACCGAAGCCCCTTCAACCGGATAGGTGCCGATCAGCTCAGGTGCGATGGTGTCGAGAATCTTGTCCAGTACAAGGTCTTTGCCGTTGTTGTCTTCAAAGCTTTCATCCACTTGAGATAGCGCATCTGCAGTCACCGTAAGTGTATGGTCCCCTGCCACAGCCTTCCAAGTATAACTGATAGTAGTCGACTCACCCGAGGGAATGATGGTGTTCAAGTCCTGGTTCAGGACAACCGCACCGTCCATGGCAAACGACACACGAAACTTGTCTACCACGGGACCCGCACCATCGTTCAGAACAGTCACCGTAAACGTAACCTCCTGATCAGGAGCAATAACGCCTTCCGGAACCACAGCGATCTCGGAAACCACCAGATCAGGGCGATCCCCTTTTGACGTGAACGTCCATACCGGGCCTTTTGTCTCAAGCCCCCCCGTATCCCGGGCCGTTACCTGCCAGTAATAGGTGGTGCCCTCAAGAAGCCCTGGAAGATCAAAGGAGGGATTAGTCAAATCGGAAGCAATGACTTGGAGTGCATCAGCAGCCATCCCCGTCGCCACATCATAAACCACAGAATCTGAAGGGTTGGGATCCCCTCCCTTCCAAGACAGAACAACGGCAACAGGATTCCCATCTTCCACAACCGATACCCGAACAGCGTTGTCTGCAGGAGCAGGAAATTGAGGGGCATAGGGCGGGGTGTTGGTCGGAGGGACCTCCGTACAATCGCTCTTCTCCGTAAGCCAGGGATCGACCAGAACATTGCCGTGCACCAAATCGCCTGCACTGTTCGGACCTGCAACATCATTCCACCAGTTTTCTGTTGCCTTTACCTCGCCAGAGGTGTTGTTGAACACCCCATGCCCGCTGTTTTTAATAAAATTGTTCCTTTGAATCACCGGACCTGCATTGTTATCTGCATAAACCCCGACCTTGTTCTCCATGAAGGTGTTGCAGCTTACGTCAGCTCCGTCGCACCCGTTGCCATAATAATAAAGACCGGAATGACTTCCGTAACGGATTATATTCCCCCGAACGGCGGGCTTGGCATCGTGAAACTCCATGTTCTTGGTGCCGTACTCCACGATGCAGTTCTCAATGACAGACATGCTGTCCGCAGTGCCACCGTAAAAGTAAAGCCCTGGCCAGTCGCCGGGTTTGGGAAAATTTTTTGAAGAAGTAAATATAATGGGAAGTTCATTGGTACCTTGTGCAAACAAGGCTCCCATACGAGAGCCGTAACCAATATGAACCCTGCAGTTGTTGTCGAATTTTACCGTTGTTCCCGGCTCAATCGTCAAGGTGACGACTGGCCCATTGACAGTGGGTTGATACACATTCACCGGTCCGTTCACAACATACGGAACCCCTTCATTCCTCCAGACAACATCATGAAAAATCGAACTTCTCAACACCTCAATCGCCTGTCTTGAATTCTTGGTAAAGGTGTTGCCGCTAAGATACATTTCTCCAGAAACGCGGATGGGATAATGGTTATTCTCAACAAATTGATTATCTCGAATGACGGGTTTAGAATTTTCATCGAAACAATAAATTCCATAGTTGTCATTTTTTTCAAACCGGTTACCTGTGACAACTGGTGATCCCGACCTTAAATAGACACCACAATTCTTAGAATTAACGATCTTGTTACCCTGTATTGTTGGCTTACCAGAGTTGCTATAGATGGCATCGTTTTCACACGCTGAAATGGTGTTACCTGACAATATGGAATTACCTGAATTTAAATAAATGCCATAGTTATTACTTCCTGTGATTATGGAATTTCGAATTCGAAAAGAACCGTTTCGGACGTAAATTGAATGCCCGCCATTGCGGCCTCCAGCATTTCTAATTTCGCAACCGTCAATTACGGAAATTTTATCATCCGCTCCTTCGTAAAAAATTATTCCGTACCAATTATAGCTGCCCTCTTTCACAAACTTTACGGGGCTGCCAGCAGTTCCCTCAGCTACCAAAGCGCCTGGTTCACCATTATCATGTCCAACAAATAGGCAAGAACCACTGCTCATGCGGACTTCAACACCAGGGTTCACTTTTAATGTTGTAACTCCATCCCCACCATCTCTGCCTTGAATGTTAATACGCCCCGTTACGAGATATGGCATTTCCGTATTACCCCAGACCATATCCTTGCTAAGAGTCGCCCCCAAAAGTACAAGAGTCGAATCACCATTCCCAGAAAATGTATTACTATCCAAAGGAAT
>NZ_FMUX01000024.1 GCF_900101345.1 Desulfoluna spongiiphila
AAAATTGCTGATCATCGATGAACTTGGATATTTACCTTTTGAGCCCAACGCCGCTCACCTTTTCTTCCAACTGGTCTCACGTCGCTATGAAAGGGGAAGTTTGCTTTTAACCAGCAATAGGGCGGTGGGTGAATGGGGGCACGTTTTTAGTGATGCCGTCGTCGCCACTGCTATCCTCGACAGGCTGCTGCATCACAGCCATGTCATCACCATCCGGGGGGATAGTTTTCGACTCAAAGAAAAACGTCGCTCTGGGCTAATAAAGACTGCTGCTTTAGCAGTCGAAAATCTGCAATCCAATAACGACAAAGGGGTCAATTCTTCGTGTCGCTAAGGGGACAATTTCTGATGTCGCTTGACAGTAAATACGGGTCGGCCAACCCACATAAGCCTGGTTGACACTGTTGTCCATATCATCGACATAAACCGGCATATCATCCAGTAACTTCGCTTTGCAGGCGGTGGCAACGGCACGCCGTTCCTCAATTGTTCTGGGCTCCCTCGTGTCGTAGGAGGGATAAGGGTTAGAGAGGACGGAGACAAATCGCATGAACTTGGTCTCTGCCAGCCACCACTTATCCGTTGGGTGTGCTTCACGCACATAAATCATCATAAAATCGACATCATCGCGGTATTTTTTATACACAGGCAGGAAACGCACGGTTCCCTCAGAAAAAGGCGGTCAGGTGCAACTCCCGAAGAGCAGGACGACCGACCTTTTCCCCCTGAAATCGGACAGGCGAATCGATTTGGTCCCTGTATAATCCGACACCTCAAAGTCCGTTGCCATTTCACCCACCTTGGGTACATTGGCATTGTGTGTGTGCTGCCAGATCGCGACCTCTTTATGCCGCCAGTAGATTGCCTTGTAATTGACACCGAACCCGACAGAAACCAGATCCCGCCCTTCCCACACGGTAAAACCGAACACCAGTGCAGCACTCAGGGCCAGGCCTTTGCGTACGACACTTCCGGTTTTCTTCATCTTTAAATCGTCAAGACCGGTTGTCATGGTAAGAACGCAGAAAATGGCAATGGGACAGGCGACAACGGCAATCCAGTAGGACAGCCCAAACAAGGGGAGGATAAAGGCAACCCCGGAGGCCGTCATAAACCAGCACATCCAGCTTTTTTTTCTGGTCTCCCGGTTGACGACCAGCCCGAGGCGACCGGCCCACTTCCCGAACCCCTCTTTTCCTGAGCCCGGATATTTCACGAGCCGAGTGCACCCATATTCAAGGCATCAGAGCTGCAGATGTAGGGGTTTACCTCAAGGCTCTGATAACGCAGAAGATGGGTGCACTCGGCTCGCCCGAAGGGTGAGAAAATATAGCCGAAAACCGTGAATTACATTTTGTATTTTTAAAACATCTAACTTTCTATCAATAGGCACTTGTAATAATTCTTCATTATCGCACCCAGCCCGTTTTCTCATGAAATATCCGGGTGAGAGCAGCGCTATCCCGCTGACAAGCAGATACAGGCACAGCAGTAGCTGTGCTATGGCGAGAAATGCCTGAGTGCCATAGGAAATTCCGGCCAGTCCCAAATACTTAAGAACCATTGGATCCATAATATTTTCTTTTGATTGAGGTTTTAGGAATTTAAATTTGGAAAAACCCTTCGAACCATCGAAGGTCCCATGTTATTACATTTTTGTAGCACATCAGATACTATACAGCACGATTTTTCCGTTATCCGCAACGTTCTTTTTCGCCCCTTTTCAACCACACACCTCGTGACAGTGGATATGAGGCACAACCCCATGCTCCCCATATTCAAAGGCCCTTTGCTATTCATTCTCTGGCCGAAACCACGGCGCCACAGCCCAACACCGTTTACTATTGACCGGCATTTTCCCTCATGCCAATAGATCTTTAACTTAATTTTTAAAGGAGTAACGGGTTATGGAAAGAAGAAAATCATGTAGTATTTTTATGTTGTGTTGCCTGGTATTTTTACTCTCTGCAGTACCATGTTTTGCCGAAGGGAAAATGACATTCCCCGCCATGACGACATGGACGCCCGAAATCGGGCAAAGCCATGAAATCGGGTACCTTTCGACCCATGGCGGGCTGAACTGGATACCGACCTGGACGGTGGAGAAAAATCAGGCACCGGGGACCCTGCTGGAAACAGACCCCATGGACCTTGCCGAAGGGCGATATGCGGTCCTGTTTCAGGTGTGGCACAAGCAGAATGACGGGGTTCGCTTAGGTGAGCTGCGGGCATGGTCCGGTTCGGAACTGATTGCATCCGCCCCCCTTATCAGTCGGGAATTCCCCTCATACCGTGCGGGTGGTTTTCAGCGAGCCATCCTTGAACTGGAACTGGCTCAGTCCGCCCCCGATGTGCGGTTTGAACTTTATTACGGAGGCGGAAATACATACATCTGGACAGGAGCGGTCAACCTCAGCCCCATTGAAACGCGGCGCCCCTTCTACAACATTGCCCACCGGTGCAGCACCGTGGACAAGGTCAACCGCATGGTGGACAAAAATGCCAACGCCATTGAATTTGACCTGACACCGGTGGAGGAGGACGGCAGTATAGGCTTCAAGGTCTACCACTCAGGCGATATCTGCCATACACCTGCGTCCCGTTTTGACGACTTCCTCCTGAACCTGAAGGCCCATATCGACAGCCGGCGCATCGCCCTTATAGAACTCGACTGCAAGCAGGACAAAGATATTGACCCGGCGGACTACGCACGGGCCCTGGCCCAACGGCTCATGGACGCAGAGATCCCTGCACGACTTGCCGTTTTCTCCGTCCCTCGCGCCCAGGCCGCGATTTTCAACGATGTGCTTAAAAAAGAGGACGCAGAAGGGCACAGTCTCTACAATGCGGGTATTGACTCGTACCTTCAGGATTACTCCGGCCTTACCCCCGATACATGGGCAGCGAAAGTAGAGGCCATCGGCTCAACATTTATCGGGGTAGGGGCCAGCAGTGTTAACCCTTCTTCCATGCCCAGCTGGATGGCCTGGGTGCAGGCCATGACCAATTTGCGGGATTCCAACAGAAACTTCAAAAAAAGCTATTACTGGACCCTCAACCGTAAAGCCTCCATGAGGACATGCCTGGACTACGGAGTCGACGGGGTGATCACCAACTTTCCGGACCGCATGGATGAAGTCCTCAACGAGGCGCCCTATTCCCTTCTTTTCAGGCGTGCCACCCAGGACGACTCCCAGTTCGCGGTTCATCAATAGGGGACAGGGGACGGGACAGGGGACAGGCTCTTTATGATTCAATATACAGCTTAGTTACCCCACCAAAACCAGCCGGGGCCCCACGTAAGGCGTGTCCCGGCGCTCATCACAAAAAAGCCCTGTGACAGAACGCATATCAAAAAAAGGGGACAGGCTCTCTATGCAATGACACAGAAGGTCCAACGTCAGAAAAGATGCTCACACGCTCATCACAGATATTTATATGCAAAGCGGATCAAACAGGACTCGAACAGTCTGTATTAAAGAACAAAAACAGTCATGCGAGACACATTTCACCTCCACGGCTCCAGGCTCCGGGCCCCTGTCCCGACTTATAGATGATCGTCCTACCGGTTTAAAATTTAGGCATCCGCCAGCCGCTTCAACGAGTACATGCCCTCAATACCCGTAACTCGCTTAGGAATTTTATCCCGTGTTGTCTGAAAATGATCTCTGAATGTTTCATAGCTCGCTTCAACGAATGCCCGGGACCCTATAACCCCTGAATCGGTAAAATAGCGGGTCCTGTAACGGAACCGTCTCACGCGGGTCATTTCAAACCCTGCAGCGATCTCTTCGTCCAGAACTTTCTTGGAAATGTTCGCTTTGCCTCTCTTCTCGATGGCCCCCACATGATAGAGGTACTCCCGGTATGTTCGGAATTGCATCAAGGCATCATCCACACCAAAACCCAGGGTTCCCAGATCTGATGAGAGAAATCCGTCGGTGTTTCCCGTCTGGGCATGGTACCCGATGGAGCACCAGCGATAATCTTCCGGCCGTTTCACGATTCCGGCTCGCACGGGATTGAGGTCTATGTATGCAAGGCAATGGATCAACGTGTTCCCCTGCTCAACGAGCACGCTTTTAAAGCGTTCTCCCCACAGGGTCCCTTTGCGATTTTTTCTCTGATTAAAATTACACGAGAACCTCTGCTTGATGTCTTTGATATAGGCAGACAGGCTGCAAAACCGATCGCGATACGCTTCCAGGCGCCCTTCAGGAAACTCTGCGGCCTTCCCATAGAGAAGTTGGAACCGCTTTCGGATATCGTCATCAGAAACCATGTCACCGGGACTTACTTCGACCAGCAGATGAAAGTGATTTCCCATGATCGCAAACCCCAGAACATCCACACAGTAGACGGCCGAAAACCTTTTGATGATGCGTACCAACGCGTCTTTCTCAACCTTGCCGAACGGCAGGCCGTCCAATGCGGTCCTGCTGATCACATGGTAAGCAGCTTTTTGCCCGGAATCCGTTACGACCATACGTGGAGTTCGCGGCATGACACCCTCCTTCCTTTCCTGGTCTTGCAGAATTTCATTGTGGGTTGAATTGAATTGCGCCAACTGGATTTCGCTATGAATAGAACATGATACCTTCAGAACAGACTATCTCACAGGAGACCATACCGAGTCCAGCATAAAGAGCCTGTCCCTTTTTTTGGTTTTCTCTTGACATCCTACGGCCCGGACTGTAGTGTGCGTTTCGTTGATGCGGGATGGAGCAGTCTGGTAGCTCGTCGGGCTCATAACCCGAAGGTCAGTGGTTCAAATCCGCTTCCCGCTACCAATAAAAAATACAAAGGCCCGGAAGATTCGTCTTCCGGGCCTTTTTTGCTTTTCGGGTACCTGTTCAGATCACCCGACACGAATCCAGCGGCATGATATCCCACCATGGAATCTGATGTCGGGCAGAACACCTTGCATTAAGGTCTGTTTATGCTTTAAACACTCAGAATCCTGCCAGGGCCGTCGAAGTCCCCTTACCGCCCCACAAAGGCAAGGAACATCCGCACACCGGCAATGTCTAAGACCACGCCCTCTTTGGTGATGGACTGAACCCTGGCCCCGTCCACGGTGGCCCCCTCACGCATGATCTGACTGTTGATGACGGCGATGCGCCGGGAAGGGGTCTGTGACCACCGGACGCCCTGGAGGCGATAGGCCCCCGCATCTGCAGCGGGAAGGCCTCGAAGCTCGTCGATGGAAAGCTCCGACGTATCCTGGCTGCTGTCAACCGCTTGGGGGGCAACCCGGGGTGCCGGCTCAGGAACGAGCATGGCCCCCTGCACTGTGTCGGATTCTGCGGGTGAACCAAGGACGGGAGACGGTGTCTGGTCTGCAGCCGGTGAGACTGCCACGTGTTGGGCAGGACGCGGCAACGGATTGGGACCGGAAGGTTTTGGTGTCGGGGCCACCACACGAAAAACCGAGGTGCTCGCAGGGACTACGTCTTCAGACACCACAGGCGACTTCGGCCCATAGGCAAACCAGAACCCTGCGGCAGCCAGCCCCACGCCGGCGGCAAACACGACCACAAAGGGAAGCAGCCGCCCCAGCCCCGTCTTTCTTCCGGGAAGAGTCCCTGCAAACAACACCTTTCCCGCGTTTTTTTCCTCTTCTTCCATTCGTTTCAAGGCATCGAGAACCGAACTCATGGGACCTCTCCTTTTGATCGGTCACGGGTAGCCACGCGCTCCGGGGCACTGGGCAGGCCATTTTTCAACGCAGCGGCAAGGGCCACGCGGGTGAGGTCGCCCACCATGCCGTCGGAGAGGATACCGTAAGCTTCCTGCAGCGCATGCACCGCCCGAAGGGTCTCGACGTCAAAATGCCCGTCCACGCTGACCCGGTCGAATCCGGCACGGGACAGGGCCGATTCAAGGGCGATCACCTCCTGGAGCCCCGACCGCTCCGTCACCACCTCGGAAAAACCCAGGGGATTGGTGCAGGCGATAAGGGCCCGGCCCGACCAAAGCCTTTCGGCATCGCCCCGGGACAGCTCCACGATCCCCTTGGGGGATTGAAACCTCAGCAACCCCTTGCCCTCCTCACCTTCATGCACCAGGGCCAAAGGCCCCTGGGTTTCGGAGCCGAAGAGCATGAGGATCGGCAGGCCAAAGGCCAGGGCCTGGTCCAAATTCCCGTCCATGGGCATCACCTCCATGCCCCGGGGAGCGGCCACGGCAGATAAAAGAAGGTAGGGATCGCCAATGGCCGGAAGCTCAGAGGCCGAAAGTCCATGGCCCCACGCATCCATGACCCGTCGGATGCCCCAGGGAATGGACTCTGCGACGCTCACTTCATCAAAGAGATCAAAGAGGCTGTAGGTGGCCGGAGCAGGTGCTTCCGGGCTGTTGATGCCTCCGTCCGAAACGGCGCTGGCGGTTATTTGGGGCGCATCCGGCGTCCACAGAGAACTGCCGAAAACCAGAAAACCCGCCATAAAGACAATGGCGACCCCCAGAAAGGCACCTCCCCAGGCCAGCATGGGGCGCCCCAAAAGGGTGCCGTCCATGTAAGGCCGGTCGGCAAGCTCGGCCACCGCCTCTTTCACCGACCTGGCGCCTACCCGGTCCCTGCCGCCCACATAGGCACAGAGCAGCGCCCTGTCGCAGCAGATATTGATGACACGGGGGGTTCCCTTAGAATAACGGTACACCTGTTTTCTGGCCGCCGGGGTAAAAAGATCCCCCCGGTCCCCCAGGGAGGCCCGTTTCAAGCGGTGGACGATGTAGTCACAGGTTTCATCGATGGACAGGGGGCGCAGGCGACACGCCAGGGAAATCCGCTGGGCCAGCTGCCGAAGCTCATGACGCTCCAGCATCTCCCCGAGCTCAGGCTGGCCGCAGAGGACGGTCTGGAGTAATTTGGCGCGGGTGGTCTCCAGGTTGGAGAGAAGGCGAAGCTCCTCCAAGACCTCGATGGAGAGGTTCTGGGCCTCGTCAATGACAAGCAACGCTTTCTTCCCCAGCTCCCGGTTTTCGATAAGGAACCGGTGGAGCGCCGCCGTCAAATCCGACCGGCTGGCGGACCCTGCGTCGATGCCGAAGTCACGGTTGATGGATTGAAGCAGCTCCACGGCGTTTAAGGTGGGGTTGAAAATGCAGGCCACGGCCACCGTCTCGTCCAGCCCGTCCAGGAAGGTACGCAGCAGGGTGGTCTTACCCGTGCCAACCTCCCCTGTCACCTCCACAAACCCCTCGCCGGTCTCAAGGGCATAGGTCAGGTGGCCCAGGGCCTCCTGATGGCACCGGGAGGGAAACAGGTACGAAGGCGTTGGTACCAGTTGAAAAGGCCGCTCTTTAAGATGAAAGTGTCGTCGGTACATGGTCGCGCCTTGCTTGTTGTTTTGAAACCACAATGTAAAACGAAAACAAACCTCCGGCGGCCCTGCCGGGGGTGAAACTTTTAAAAAGTTTAACAAACATTTTTTTTTAAAAAAACAGATTCGGCCTTGATTATCGTTTGGGCCGCGACCTTCAAAAAAAACAAGAAAAATCGACCGAAACGGAGCGCCGCACTCTGGTGCGGCTTTATAGTCCGTCGTTACCCGTGCCGCACAGGAGTGCGGCGCTCCAGGGGACAAGGGTATTCGGGGGGTGAAGCAAGTAGGCCGATGGACCAAGCGATGATCAAGGCCACAGATTCAATCCAGTCTTGGGCAAAGGCGGATGTGATTTTCCCCGAGGAACGAGGGGAAAATCACATCCGCAGCCTGGGGTCCAGGGGATCATCCCCATAGGCGCTAATAAGCCCTATTGACGGCCATCAAGCTTGATATTATGGTACCGACCGTTCATTTATGGAGGTACCGAATTGATTAATAGTGAATGGGAAGAACTTAAACTCTTCCTGCCCGAGGGGTGGGAAGAGATGGCAGCCCAAACCAACACACTGACGCAATTAAAAAAAGACAAGTGTCCAAGTAACTACTTGCGTCTTTTGATGTTACATCTGGCATGCAACCTGTCATTGCGAGAAGCCTCAGCAAGAGCAAAACTATCTGGACTGATGGACGTATCAGATGTTGCCGTAATGAAGCGTCTTCAAAAAGCCGAAAGCTGGCTTTTCACAATGTGCGTTGCCTTGTTCAAAGAACATGGTATCAGGCCAGTTCAAGACCCGAGTGGATTAAACGTTCGGTTGGTAGATGCATCTATTGTGAAAGAGCCCGGAAAAAAGGGAGCACAATGGCGAATTCACTACAGCCTTCAGCTTTCGACATTAATGTGTGATTCATTTCAACTAACACTGACCAAAGGTAAAGGGACAGGTGAGTCCTTTAAGGTTCATGATGTTAAGCAGAATGATCATATCATTGCAGATCGAGGTTATTCGAAAGCATCTGATATTAACTATATTGCCGAACACAAGGCTTATTGTACCATCAGGGTTAATACATCAAGCCTCTTGTTTCAGGATAAAAAGGGCAAAGCGTTTCCTCTTTTATCCAAGGTGACGTCGGTAAAACGCGTTGGTTCTGTCAAATCTTGGGATGTTGACATCACATACAAGGAGAACAAAATCCCCGGTCGACTTTGTGTCATCAAAAAAAGCAAAGAGGCCGCCCAAAAGTCACAGGATAAGGCCAAGCGTGAAGCAGCACGAAAGTGCTACAAACTAAAACCGGAGACACTGGAATACGCCAAATATATTATTCTGTTTACAACAGTTCCAAGTGCCCTGAGCACTCCAGAGGAAATAACGGAACAGTACAGGCTACGCTGGCAAATCGAATTAACGTTTAAGCGTTTCAAGTCCATAACAGAACTTGGAAGCCTCCCCAAATATCGGGCTGACAGCTCTCGATCCTGGATATATGGCAAACTCTTTGTTGCCCTGTTGACTGAAAAAATGATTCGCAATGCTGAATCTTTTTCCCCCTGGGGGTACCGAGTCCCAGAGGTTTTCTGCCAGAAAGAGTCGATGGCGTGAGTTCAAATTCGCCTGGACTCAAATAAGATGTATTGTTCAACCCTTCGTCTCTTTGAAGGATATGAAGACCAACTGGTCTCTAATCTCCCAGCTACTTGCAGAACCTCCGCGTAAGAGGCACATACAAATGGATGCGCCCCAGTACGCTGGATTGTTCTGATTAGCGCCTATGGGGATCATCCCCTGGCCGCCGGAGGCAGGCTTTTCCTGCCCACATTAACCATAGAAGGCATGCGTTTCCATGTTACTCGTACAGCTTTCGGAAGTCGCGGTTGGTGCGGATGTACTTACGCCTGAGCTTGGGCTTTTCAATTTTTCCCGTGGGGTTTCGCGGCACCTCCCCGAAGAAGATCTTCCTCGGGCGTTTGTAGCGGGGAAGGTTCTCGCAGAAGGCCTCAAGGGCGTCCCGCGTCATGGAGCGCCCCTCCTTGACCATCACCACAGCGGCCACCACCTCGCCCAGGCGATGGTCGGGGTAGCCGATGATACCCACGTCCTGGATATCAGGATGGGTGATGATGTGGTTTTCGATCTCCACGGGAAAAATGTTTTCACCGCCGGAGATGATGAGGTCTTTCTTGCGGTCCACGAGCCAGATAAAGCCGTCCTTGTCTTTCCGGGCCATGTCCCCGGTGCGGAGCCAGCCGTCCACGATGCACTTGGCCGTCTCCTCGGGATTTTTGTAGTACTCGCTCATGACGCCGGGGCCTTTGATCATCAACTCGCCGGTTTCGGCGCCGGGCAGCTCGTTCAGGGCCCCGTCCACCACCTTGGCCATCCACTGATGGCCGGGAAGCCCGATGGCCCCCACCTTGTGCTCGTTGTCCACGCCCAAGTGAACGCACCCGGGGCCGGAGCATTCGGTGAGCCCGTAGTTGGTGTCGTAGGCGTGATGGGGAAAGAGCTTCTTCCACTCGTCGATAAGGGACGGCGGCACGGGCTGAGCACCGATGTGCATGAGGCGCCAGGCATCGAGGTTGTACTCGGTCAGGACCACGTCCCCGTTTTCGATGGCAATGAGGATGTCGTGGGCCCAGGGCACCAGCAGCCAGACGATGGAGACCTGCTCTTCGGAGGCCACCCGCAGGATATACTCGGGCTTCACCCCTTTGAGGATGACGGTCCGCGCCCCCACCTTGAAGTTCCCGAACCAGTGCATCTTGGCACCGGTGTGGTACAGCGGGGGGATGCAGAGAAAGTTGTCGAGGTGGGTCTGGCCGTGGTGGGCGTTTTCCACCTCGCAGGCAAAGGCGAGGTTGCCGTGGGTGAGGCGCACCGCCTTAGGGGTCCCGGTGGTGCCGGAGGTAAAGTAGAGGGCCGCGGTGTCGGTTTTGGACAGGGGAACGGGGGCAAAGGGCACCTGCTCCGTCTCCAGAAGGCTCCCTAAATGCATGGCCCACGCCGGGCAGCTCCGTTTGGGTCCGTCGAAAATCCAGTGTTTCACGGTGGCGGACAGCTCTTCTTTCACCTCTTCCAGACGATCGATGAACTCTTCACCGAAGACAAACACCTCGGCTTCGGCGACGTTGGTGCACAGGGCGATCTTCTCGGCGTCAAACCGAAAGTTCAAGGGCACCACCCAGGCGCCGCTGCGAAGGACGCCGAAGTAGATAGGAAGCCACTCCAACGAGTTGCTCATGAGCTGAACCACGCGCCCCCCCTTGCCCACCCCGAGCCCCTGAAGAACCGCTGCCAGCTCCGTCGCATAGGTATCGAATCTGGACCAGGTGATTTCCCGCCGAAGGTTCTTTGCGGGTTCGCGTTCGATAAGAGAGATTTCGCAACCGTAGAGGGAGGCGTTTTCGGCAAGTATATCCGTAATCAACATAAGGCAACCCTGTAAAAAAATGCCGCCGTCAAAAGTCGGCGCCGCATGCGACGTGTACCATCCCGCCTTGTCGCTGCCGCCAGCCAGTTCATCCCGGATGCCCGCAGGGCACCGCGTGGTCGACTTTTTTCGGAAGGCCGTCAAAATAATAACCAAAACAACGGGACCGTGATCAAACCGGCCCTGTTCATAGGGCCTGCCGATTAAGTCTTATCACATACCACAGCCCCTGAAGAACCTCTACCCCTGATAATAAGGAGGGTGTGCAGATACACAGGACGGAATGTGCCTCAGCGATTTGGCCCGGACAACGAGGGACAAATCGCAGGGGCACTATGCTTTCAAGGCGGCTCACCTCGCCGCAGAAGGCAGGGATTTCCCGGTGATTTTTAGCATGGAAGGCAAACGGTTCAGCTTTTAAACCCCCGAAAGCGGCGGCGCTCCTTTATAAAGGGCGAGTCCACCTCGGCCTCGGCCCAGCGCACCATGTTCCGGATCATGCCCTGAAACACCAGGGCATGGAAGGGCTTGACGGCCATCCAGTAGAGACGGCCCAGAAAACCCGAAGGGTAAAAAATCGCGGTCTGGTGGATGGCCACCCGCCCCCCTTCTGTTTTGACCTCAAACTCCAGCCACGCCTTGCCCGGCAACTTCATCTCGGAGATCAGCCGCAGGAGCTGCCCCTCCTCAAACCGCTCCACCCGCCAGAAATCAAGATGGTCCCCGCTGCGGAGCTCCCGCCTGTGGGGCCGACCACGCCTTACCCCCACCCCGCCCATCCAGAAATCCACGGCCCCCCGGATCCGCCAGAGAAAGTTGAAGGCGTACCACCCGTTCCTGCCCCCGATGCGGGCAAAGGAGGAAAAGGCCCGACCGGGGGTGGTGCTGACTCGGCGGCTCCGCTGATCAATGTAGCGCGCCCCCATCCAGGAAGTCTCCGGCCCCGGCGGCTTGCCCCCGGCAGAGGAGACGGCGTCTGTCCATCGGCTCTCGGCAAAGGCCCGCTCCTCGTTCATCAGGGCCCGCCGGATTGCCTCCCGGGCGCTCATGGGCTCCACGCTGAAAAGCTCGCGGGCGGACGGATCATGCACCACGGTCTGGTTTTTTACCCCCTCAATGAGTTTTTTTCCTACCCGGGCGTAAACAGGGGTTACCAACCCCAGCCAGAGGCTGCTGACCCCCGGGGTGAGGATGGGCACCGGAATCATGAGCCGGGAGAGGTCCCGCTCCCTGGCGTAGGCTTCCATGAGGTCCTGGTAGGAGAGAGGTTCGGAGCCCCCCACCTCCACGATACGACTCTCGGGCAGGGGCAGGGTCACCGATTCGGTAAGGTAGCGGATGAGGTCTTCGATGCCGATGGGCTGGGCCATCACCTTGACCCATCGCGGCAGGAGCATCACAGGCAGCCGCTCGGTGAGCGCCCGCACCAGCTCAAAGGAGAGGCTGCCCGACCCGATGACGATGGAGGCCCGAAATTCCAGGGTGGGTACCGACGAACACCTGAAAATTCGGCCCACCTCCTGACGGCTCCGAAGGTGGGCCGAGAGGTTCGGCCCCTCCCCCAACCCCCCGAGGTAGATGATTTTCCGAACCCCGGCACGCTGGGAGGCCCCCACAAAATTCTTGGCCGCCTTGCGGTCCATCTCTTCAAAACCCCCGGTGGCGCCCATGGAGTGGATAAGGTACAGGGCCGTATGGACCCCCTCCAGGGCCTGGTCCAGGGACGCCACATCAAATACATCCCCCTTCACCACCTCGGTGCCTTCAGCCGTCCGATGCTTGAGAAACGCCGCACGCCTCGCCAGGCACCGCACGCGAAATCCCTCCCCTTCAAGGACGCGAAGCAGGCGCCCCCCCACATATCCCGTGGCTCCGGTAAGCAAAATCAATGGCCGCTCATCCATGGTTCACTCCCTGGTGTCCAATGGTAACTGGTCGCTTTTCCCATCTCACCTATCCGCTTCAACCTATAACCTATGGCCTCCATTATACACCACCTCATCCCATCAGAAAGTCGTTTTGTCCCAAAGGGTTGACTCCTTATGGACAAAACCGAAAAAGCCGTGATAGGCTGAGACCGTTTTCATCAGGTTCCATGGTTACCCCGGGCCCGATCATCGCAGGTACACACGCATCATTCATCGGTTTTTCCCAAAACGCATTGCAACTACTCGGCTGCCTCCGGCAGGTCACTTTTTGAAAAAAGCTCCGCAAACACTTTCCGGTTGCATCCCTTTTGCCCAAAAGCGCGCCTGGTCCGCGACTCTACCCGCCAGGCACACATGTCGTTGTCAACGGAACGTTGTTCGTTTTCTCTTACGGAATGTTTCATGCCAAGGAGGCTCGATGTTTGACACCCTGTTCTCGCCCATCGCCATCAACTCGCTCACCGTTAAAAATCGCATCGCCTACCCATCCCTCGGCCTTCTCTACAGCTGGGACAGAAAATTAAACGACAGGTACCTGAACTACTTTACCGAAATTGCCCGGGGCGGCGCGGGCATTGTCACCGTAGGCCCCGTAGGAGTAGATTTCATCGGCTCCGGCCTGGCGGTCCTCGGCCTGGACACCGACGAGGCCATCCCCGACTTTTCCCGGGTCACCGAGGCCATCCGGGCCCGGGGGGCCTCTCCCTGGATCCAGCTTTTCCATGCCGGTGCCTACACCCACCCCCTGCTCATCAACGGTGCGCCGCCCATGGGTCCTTCGGCCGTCTACTCCCCCTACTCCAAGGCCACCCCCAGGGAGATGAGCCGTGAGGATATACGGACGGTACAAAAATCCTTTTCAGACACGGCGGCCCGGGCCGTTGAGGCAGGCTTTGACGGCGTGGAGGTCATCGCATCGGCCGGGTATCTCCTCACCCAGTTCCTCTCCCCGAAAACCAACAAACGGACCGACGGCTACGGAGGCAGCCTCGAAAACCGGCTCCGGTTTCCCACGGAGGTGCTCTCCGCCTGCAGGCAGGCCGTGGGAGAGGGGTTCCCCTTATCCGTGCGCATGGCTGGCAACGACTTCGTCCCGGAGAGCAACACCGACGAGGTCACCCCCGCCATCGCCCGGGCCTATGAAAAAAGCGGGGTGAATCTTATCAACGTCACCGGCGGGTGGCACGAGTCCAAGGTGCCCCAGCTCCCCATGGAGTTGCCCCGCACCGGCTACGCCTACCTTGCCGCCACCATCCGCAAGGCGGTCTCCGTACCGGTCATGGCCTCCAACCGCATCACCACCCCCATGGACGCCGAACGGCTCTTGAACGACGGCTACTGCGACATGGTGAACCTGGGCCGGGTCCTCATCGCCGACCCCTTCTGGCCCGCCAAGGCCAGGGAGGGCCGCGTCGAGGAGATCCGTCCCTGCGTGGCCTGTTCCCAGGGATGCACCGACGAGATCTTCAGCGGCATGCCCGTCACCTGCATCGGCAACCCCCGGGCCGGATACGAGACAGAACGCATCGTCCGACCCACGACCTCCCCCAAACAGGTCATGGTGGCAGGGGCGGGCCCCGCAGGTCTGGAGGTCGCAGTCACCGCCGCACAGATGGGCCACCGCGTGCACCTCTTCGAAGCCGGAGACGCCATCGGTGGACAGATCACCCTGGCCGCCACCCCGCCCAACAAGGGGGAACTCCTGGAATACATCCGGTACTACCGCGCCATGCTGGCCCGACACGGGGTCACCGTCTCCTTGTCCACCCCGGTCACCCCGGAACTGATCAGCCAGGAGAAGCCCGACCACGTCTTCGTTGCCGAAGGCGCCGAACCCACCCGGCCCCCCATTCCCGGGGCCCAGGATGAAGACATTCTCTCTTCCTGGGACGTCCTCAAAAAGGACCGCCCCTTGGGCAAATCCGTGGCCATCGTCGGCGGGGGTGCCGTGGGCCTTGAAACCGCCCTGCACATTGCCGTCAAGGGCACTTTTTCCCCGGAGATGTTTCACTTCCTCTCCGCCCACGACGCCGCCCCGCCGGAAAGGCTCAGGCAGGGGCTCTTCACCGGCAACCACCGGGTCGCGGTCTTTGAAATGGCCCCCCGCGCCGGAGGGGACATGGGGCGCTCCACCCGGTGGATCATGATGGACAACCTCAAGCGCTACGGGGTCCGCCTCATCACCGGAGCCACGGTGACCCGGCTATCCGGCGAGGAGGTCTGCTGGGACGACGGCACCAACGAGCAGGCGGAACACTTCGACACCGTGATCCTGGCCACGGGGTCGCGATCGGTGACCACCCTCTCGGCCGCCCTGCCCGACCTGGGCATCCCTTACACCGTCATCGGAGACGGCCTGGCCCCTGGAAAATTCAACCACGCCATCCACGGAGGCTTCCTCGCCGCCCTTCAGCTGGATGCCAGGGGGTAAGACGTCCGAAAAGCAAGCCTTCTATGGTCAAAGTGCATGGAAGAAGGCCTCCGGCGGCGAGGTGTGCCACCTCGAAAGCAGATTGCGAATGCGTTTTGTCCCTCGTTCCTCGGGTCAAATCACATCCGCCTTTAAAAACTTTATTCAAAAAGAGCCATTAAGGCCTGTTTAATAAACTTTTTAAAAGTTTAGCTCCCGGCAGGGCCGCCGGGGGCTTCTCGTTCCCCTAAACCGAAGAAAAGCTACGTCTACAATATATTATACACAACATTAAAAGCACCCTTACACTCATCACATGAGCCTTAAAAATACTATTTTAAAGTGTTTCGAAGGATAGAGACTTTCAGGGCAAGGCCGATTGACTTGGCGCATCATTATGTAGTATGCAACATAAACAACTCAAGCGCCCCGTATCGCGGTTCAGCAAAGGGTAAAAAGTTCCACAGGGACTCGAATCATATAAGGAGAGAGTACAATGCAAAGCGACTACTATCTGGTGGAAAAAGAGGGGGCCATCGCCACAGTGTGGCTCAACAGGCCGGACAAGAAAAACGCCATGAACCCGCCCGCCTGGATCGACAGCGTGGGGGTATTCAAAGAGCTGGACGAAGACCCGGAGGTCCGGGTGATCATCGTGGCAGGCAAGGGAAAAGACTTCTGTGCCGGCATCGACCTCTTTGAGATCATCGGCATGCTTCCCGAGCTCCTCGACCCCGAGCAGAAAGGGGGCGTCAAGTGGCCCCTGCTCAGCAAACTCAAGCTCATGCAGGACGGCCTGACCGTCATCGAGCGGATCCGCAAGCCCGTTATTGCAGCCGTTCAGGGCAAGTGCATCGGCGGCGGCCTGGACCTCATCTGCGCCTGTGACATCCGACTGGCCTCGGCCGACGCCACCTTCTCCCTGAGGGAAGCCGCCGTGGGCATGGTGGCGGACATGGGCGTTCTCCAGCGCCTCCCCCTCATCGTGGGCCAGGGCATCGCCCGGGAGATGGCCTTCACCGCCAAGTTCATCGACGCCTCACGGGCCCGTGACGTGAACCTCGTCAACGAGGTCTTCGAAGATGCCGAGGCCCTCCAGGCCGGTGCCCGCGCCCTGGCTGAGGAGATCCTGGGCGCCGCCCCCATCGCGGTCCAGGCCTCCAAGGACGTCCTCAACAACGCCATCACCTCCCAGATCGACGAGGGCCTGAGCTACGTGGCCGCCATCAGCGGCAACATCGTCCCCTCCAACGACCTCATGGAAGCGGTGACCGCCATGGGCGAAAAACGGGCCCCGAAATTCACCGGGACCTGATCCGCGACAAAACACCGATACCTCAAAGCCCCCTGTTGCCAGTCGTTTTCGAGCAACAGGGGGCTTTTTGTTCGAGTAGTGGAAATAAAAGCATAAAAAAAACATTAAGATGCCTCCGGCGGCAAGGTGTGCCACCTTGAAAGCTGGTTACCGCCGGGCCTTGCCCCTCGTACCTCGGGTCAAACCCCAGCGGTATTCTTGCGAACCATTGTATGATTAATTATTTCCAACAGCCCAAGGGGCATCGTCACCCTTGCCGCCGGAGTTATTCCGGTTAAAGCCAAGGGAATCTCAAATGGCCTTCATCGTGTTTCCAGAGGAAAGTTTAATAAACAGGCTTTAAAAAAAAGATACAGGCCAATCAAAGGCGAATGTGATTTGCCCTGAGGAACGAAGGGGAAAGCGCATTCGCAGCCTGCTTTCGAGGTGGCACACCTCGCCGCCGGAGGTTTTTTTCCATGCACTTTAGCCATAGAAGGCATGCTCTTGCTTGTTTTAAGCCCTTCACAGCTCCGGGACCGTCAGGGTTGCCACCACGGGAAGATGATCGGAGATATGGAGGGTATCGCGGGACCGTACCCCCGTTGATTCCATCACGAATTGCCTGGAGCACACCAGGTAGTCCAGGGTCCGGTCCGGTCCTTGGATCCCCGGGTCGTTGGGGAAATGGGTGTAGTGGGGGGCGGGCCCCCCGGGATCGGTGTCGGAAGGGCCGGGGATCACGGTGTACCGTGCAAACAGGGGCGTCATCTCGCCTGCCGGGTTGAAAAGGGTACGCTGATCCTCGGCAAGGGTGTCGTACTGACCGGGGGGAAGCAGGTTGAAGTCGCCCCCGGCGATAACCGGTGCTCCCTGCCTTTCAAAGACGCGCATCGCCTGATCAACAGCCCCGAGCTGCCGGGCAAGAAGATCCGGTGTGACCGGAAAGGCTTCAAGGTGAAGGTTGATGAGGGCCAGGCGTCCACCGCCCGCAACGGGGAGTTCCGCGGTCAGCAGGCACCGCTGGAGGTTCAGGCGTTCGGTGAAGAAGTTGCCCCCCGCCCTGGGCAGGGCGATGCGGGTGGACGCTGTGATGCGGTACCGTGAAAAAATAACCAGCTTCATGCCCACGGCCCCCATGATTTTCGGGTGGGGCACATACCGTGCTTTCCAGTAAAAAGCCTCCGCCTTGAACGGGTAGCGGGTTTTCAGAAGGCTCTCAAGCCGTTCCGCCTGGTCCTCTCCGTCGGTGCGGGCAGCCCCGTCGTCCACCTCCTGGAGCAGGAGGATGTCCGGGGCTTCGTCATCCACGACCCGTGCCGCCTCGGCAAGGGTGGCCTCGATATCCCGGGGCGATGGGCGGGTGTCCGGCCCCGAGTACCCGGGAAGATCGTAGTAAAACACATAGTTCTTTCCGGCAAAGTACTGCACGTTCCAGCTCATGACCTTCAGACGCTGACCGGCCGAAAGGGAAGGGCCCTCCCCGGCCATGAGCCGGGCCGGGGCCACCGCCTCAAAGCGCCCCCCGCCCCGGTATACCCAGACAGCTCCCATGAAGAGCAGCACAAGACTCACCGCACACAAAACGCCTATGCATTTCACCAGTCCGCACATCGCCTCTCCTGTAAGCCCTCCGACCCTATGGCTTTGTCTTTTCGCCGATGCATGATTTTTGTAACGATTCAGCGCCTGAAAAGCGCCTCCGGCGGCAGGGTGTGCCACCTTGAAAGCAGGTTGCGGATGCGGTTTGCCCCCTCGTCCCTCGGGTCAACGCACATCCGCATTTAAAACGACATTCATTCAAGCGCATTTTTCGAAAACCTGTTTGTTAAACCCGTCTTTTATCATACGTCCGAAAGGGCAAAAAGAACAGCCCACAGCGTTGATATTCCGCGACACATTGACTCACTGATCTTTCTGCGAATCGCAGGCCATCGCATTTATAGCCTGTAGAATAAGACCGCCGAAAAATACCTGTCTGCCCGTTGTCACCGGAGCCTGACGCCTTAAGAGATGCCTTCACAACATCCTGATTACTCCGCAACTTAAATTTGACTCACAACAAAAAATGGCGCTTGACATCCTCTATGCCCGCGACTATAGACAATAGACACTTCTTACAAATAAGAAGTAGAGCATATCTCACATACCTATATTTTTGCCTTACCTAAAAGATTATTGTTAACATCACCGAGGGGCTCGGACGACGTCACCCGACCAGGGGCTCCGTGCAGTGGCCATGGCGACGCCAGGCATCCCAGAATAATAAAACGAGTCACCCGTCGTACAGAGCAAACAACACAAGCTTAAACACACTGAATTGCAGATCTTTTCCGACCCCCCGAGCCGTCATTCTGAAACGTTTTCCTCGGGTCGTTCGTTATCACATACCCAACCCCGTTGCCTGACAGGGCTCCCTTGCATGTAGCCCAGGAGGCGGAGCTATGCCCGGACGGTGGCCGCCGTATCGCTTAAACGCATCGTCAACGTAAATCATCACGTTTCACCCTCTCCCGGATATTTCATGAGAAAACGATCACACCAAAAGGAATAAGGTATCATTACAGTTGATTACCGTGAAGCATGAAAATATTTCAGAAACACAAAATATAATTCACGGTTTTCTGCTCGATTTTCTCACCCTTCGGGCGAACCGAGTGCACCCATCTTCTGCGTTATCAGAGCCTTGAGGTAAACCACTACATCTGCAGCTCTGATGCCTTGAATATGGATGCACTCGACTCGTGAAATATCCGGGGTATGCCCCCTACGCTTTCTTTCCAGGAGGAATCCCATGGCCGTATTGACGTATCCAGGTGTTTACATGGAAGAGGTGTCCAGTGGTGTCAAGCCCATTGAAACAGCAGGCACCTCAACGGCGGCTTTTTTCGGCGTCGCCGAGCAGGGCCCCATCGGGTCCGTAAAAAAGGTCTTTAACTTTACGGAGTTCCAGGCCACCTACGGCGGCTTTATGAAAGGGTACTTCCTTGCCCACGCCGTCTACCAGTTCTTCAACAACGGGGGGAGCCAGTGTTACGTGGGCAGGGTGGCCACAGGGGCTGATACGGCAGAGGTGACGGTCCGGGACCGGGGCGCAGTCGCCCAGGAGAGCCTGACCTTTTCCGCCGCATCCCCGGGGGCCTGGGGCAACCGGATCATGGTCGTCATAGACAGCGACGCCTCGGATGATCCCCTCAATGCCTTCACCCTCACGGTGTACCGGGACAACGACACCCCGGATGCCCCGGCTGTCCGGCTCGAAACCCACGAAGATCTCTCCATGAACCCCGCCTCTCCCCAGTATGTGCAGACAGCGGTAAACGCCCGGTCCGGCGTTCTTCGGGTCCTCGTCAACGAAGCCAACAGCAACCAGATCCCGGGGTACAGCCAGGGCGGTGCCATCGCCGCGGGCAATCCTTTGGCCGCAAAACAGCGGCAGATCGCCATCAATATCCACAACGACGGGTACCGCACCGTGGATTTCACCGAGGCCCTTAAAGATGTCGATCTCACCGATCTCCCGGCCGTGGCCGCAGCCATGCAGGCCGACCTCAGGGCCCTGGTTCCCTTGAGGGACTCCACCCCCAAAGACGCCTATGAGGTCACGGTCACCGTGGAGCAGACCGACCGGCTTCGCATCACCTCCGGCAACACCGGCGCGGACTCGCGGGTGGAGATCATCGACGGCCCCGATCCCCTTACCAACGCGGCTTCAGCCCTCAAACTCGGCACACGCAACGGCGGCATCGAAGTGGAGGGGTCCTCGGCCATGCGCCCCTTAAACACCGCACCGGACACGCCCTACCTCCTGGGGGACGACACCGTCTCCGGCGCCGTTTCCGCCATCCAGCCCGGCACCGACGGCACCCTCCCGTTAAACAGCATGGACTACATCAACGCCCTGCACTGGCTGGACGCCATCCGGGACGTGAGCCTCATCGCCATCCCGGGCATCGGCACCACGGACGTGGCCGACGCCGGCATGGCCTACTGCAGGAACCGGCCGTTAAGCGACTGCTTTTACATCGCGGACATGGACATCGCCACCACCACCCTTGAAGGCGCCCTGGCCTACCGGAACGCCATCAACACCCCCAACTCTTACGGCGCCGTCTATTTTCCCTGGCTCAAAACCCTGGATCCCACCGGGCTCAGCCCCGAGCCCATTGCCGTGCCTCCGTCCGGCTACGTAGCGGGCATCTATTCGCGCACCGACGCCAAACGGGGCGTCTGGAAAGCCCCGGCCGGCACGGAAGCGATGCTGAGCGGCGCCGTGGGCCTTGCCGCCGACCTCACAGATCCCCAGCACGGCAACCTCAACAAGCACAAAAAAAGCGTCTGCGTCATCCGAAAGTTCCCGGGCTCCGGCATCGTGCTCTGGGGCGCCCGCACCCTGAGCTCCGATGCGGAGTACCGCTACATCCCGGTGCGGCGCATGGCCATGATGCTCAGGGTGAGCATTTACAACGGCATCCAGTGGACCGTCTTCGAACCCAACGACGAAGAGCTCTGGTCCCAGATCCGCCTGAACATCGGCTCCTTCATGATGACCCTCTTCCGCCAGGGAGCCTTCCAGGGGACCACCCCCTCCAAGGCTTTCTTCGTCAAATGCGACGGCGAGACCACCACCCAGGCCGACATCGACCGGGGCGTGGTCAACGTGCTGGTGGGCTTTGCACCCCTTAAACCCGCGGAATTCGTGGTGGTCAAACTCAGCCAGGCCGCAGGACAAAGGTAGACCAACCCCCGACACCTTTCCAATGGGAGATCCTCTATGGCACAGTTCACCGTCAACACCCACCGATTCGATCCGTACCGAAACTTCAAATTCAAGGTAAAATGGGACGGAAAGTACATCGCCGGCCTCAGCAAGTGCAGCCCCTTAAAAAAAACCACCGCGGTAACGGACTGGCGGGAGGGCGGCGACCCCAGCTCCGGCAGGAAGCTCCCCGGCAAGACCTCCTACGAGAGCATCACCCTGGAGGCAGGCATCACCCATGACACCACCTTTGAGGAGTGGGCCAACCTCGTCAACAACTTCCAGGGGGACGCCTCCATGTCCCTGAAGAACTTCCGCAAGGACGTGGTCATCGACGTCTTCAACATGCAGGGCAGCAAGGTGCTCTCCTACAAGGTCTATCGATGCTGGGTCTCCGAGTACCAGGCCCTGCCCGAGCTCGACGCCGGGGGCGACGCCGTGATGATCCGAACCATCAAGCTGGAAAACGAAGGGTGGGAGCGGGACACCTCCGTTGCCGAACCTTCGGAAGCATAACGCCCCATGGAAACCGTTGCCTGTGAATTACCCGGTGGCTACGTCGATGATGACGGCGGCATCCACCGGGAGGTGGTTTTAGGGCCCCTTACCGGGGCCCAGGAAAAAGCCATGGCACAACAGGGAAATGCCTCACCGGCAGCCCGTGTTACCTGGATCCTGGCCTCGTGCATCCGCCGCATCGGCACCTTGGACGAAATCACCGAAGCCCACGCCCGCCACCTTCTGGTCGGGGACCGGCAATTTCTCCTGCTGAAGCTCCGGGAGATCACCTTCGGTCATGAGATGAGCGCGGTGACACGTTGCTCCCGTCCCGACTGCGGGGAGCGCCTGGATATTGAGTTCACAACGGACACCGTCCCTGTGGTCCGAGCCCCCCAGGAATGCCGGTTCATGACGCTGGAGTTCCCCCTAAAACCCCATAAGGCTGAGCCCGTCACCTTCAGGTTGCCCAACGGCGAGGACCAGGAACACCTCGCCCATCTGGCAACGGAAAACGAGGCCCTTGCAGCCACCCTCCTCCTGGCCCGATGCGTCCGATCCATGGGGCCCCAAGGCGATGCCCCCCAGAGCCGGGAAAAAATTAAAAACCTTTCGGAGCAGGCCAGAGCACAGATTGAAGAGGCCATGGAACGCCTCGCCCCCAAGGTGGTCACCACCATGGAGGCCTTCTGCCCCGAGTGCAAACGGCACTTTTCCGTGGCCTTCGACCTCCAGTCCTTCGTGCTCAAGGAGCTGGGCACCCGCCTGGACCTGCTCTTCCAGGAGGTGCACTACCTGGCCTTCCACTACCACTGGAGTGAAAAAGAGATCCTCGGCATGACACGCGCAGACCGGCGAAGGTACATCGGCATCCTGTCCGACGCCGTGGAGCAGAACCACCATGCAGGCTGAGGTACAAAACAAAACCAGAAGCACGTCTCCTGCGCCGCAGCATGCCAAGCCGTCGGCACCCCGGGTGCACGCACTCCTCGGCCTGCCAGACCCCACCCTGCCGAAAACCGAGGGCCATGTGGCGACACCTCCGGGAGCGTTCCGGTACGCTGCCGACCTGGAGAGTCCCCGGTGGCCCGAATCAGAACTGTCGGCCCCTTTCCAAGACCTTACCGATACCTGCCGACACCTCCCCACGGAAATCCCAGCAGGTAAGCCCGGGGTTTTTAAACAAGAGGGTACCTCTCCCCTCCTTGAAAAAAGCGCTCCCCCTTTGGGCCTGAAAAGCGTTGGGGCAGAATCCCCACGTCACCTTGACCGAATACCGCCCGGGGCATCAGGTGACACCACCCGCTCCGATGCCCCGGAGCACCACCCCGGAATCGAGGGTGACGACACGCCACCGGCACCGGACGGCCCCCATTGGAAAACGGCCTCAAGCCCCCACGAAAGGACCTCCGCCGATAAATTTTCGATGCCTTGCCCCGATACCGTTACCCTCTCAGACCACGGGCAGGAGCCCCCACGTACGGAGTCTGAACAGAGCCCCCGACCCGCAGAAAAGCCCCCGGAAGCCATGCCGCAGCCGGAACGCAAAAGGGCGACACACCACAGCACTACACAGTCCATAGAACCCACATCGTCTGCTACGGACAACGGGCACCTGCCATGGCCGGGGGATCGCTCACCAAAACAAGGCAAATCAGTGCCCATGCGGGAAAAAGTGACCGACGACGGCCCCCGGGGCCCTGTTCCGTCGCCTCGTCCCTCTCCGCAGATGGCGCCGGACACAAACGCAGCGGGCACACCAAAGGGTCTTTCCTGCCCTTCCGGTCATGGAGAGGGTGGGGAACTTTCCCCTCACCCACCCTCTCCTGTGCCCGCCACCATCATTGAAAATGAAGACCCCATGGATCGCCTGCGGCAGCTCTTTCCGGGGCTCACCTCTGCCAGAAACGAAACACCGGCACCCGCCCCCGACGACCCGGTTCCCCATGAACCCGAAACCCTTCCGGAGACCCCGGCAGTCCCGCAGCCCGTCACCCAAATCGTCATGGTACAGCCCCCTGCCGCACGGCAGGGTCCGGGCCGTGCCGCCCCGTGGCATCGAAGCCACGGAGCACGCCGGGCCTTGCTGAAACTGATACGATAACCCAGGAGAACCGTGAGCAGATCCACCGCCATAGGCATGGTCAGTGAATCCCTGCGCAACCTGTTGCTCGGGGAGATGTCCCTCACACCCGAGGTCGGCGTCACCCTCCTCGCCCCGGACGAACCCGGCAGCGACAGACGCGTGAACCTCTTTCTCTACCGGGTAGAGGAGAGCCCGTCCCTTAAAAACCTGGACTGGCAACCCCGGCCCGATGATCCGTCCCGACTCGTACCGCCTCCGCTGTCTCTGCACCTCTTTTACCTGATGACGCCCAGGGCCCTCACCGATCCGCAGACCGGCAATGTCCACGCCCACAAAATCCTGGGTGAGGCCATGCAGGTCTTACACGCCAACCCCGTGGTGCCTGCCACCTACCTGAGCGAGGGCCTGGAAAAGGCACGGGAGGAGCTCACCATCCGCCAGGTACCCGTGGACCTCGAATCCATGGGGTCCATCTGGAGTACCTTTGCCCAGCCCTACCGGCTCTCCGTGGCCTATGAGGTCTCCGTGGTGCAGATCGACATGCCCGCAACCCAGGAGCGCCCCATGGGCAAACGCGTCCTTCGCGTGGGTGTTCCCGAGGTGAAGGCGCCCTTTCATCCCCCAGAGGTCACGGGCATCACCCCCATGGCCGCACCGGCCGGCACGGTGGTCACGGTCACCGGCAGGCACCTTGCCGGCTGGAGGGCCTATATTTCCGTCATGCGAAGGACCATTGAGTCCGGTGCCCCGCTTTCCTCCGACGCCTTTCCGGTGACCATCCCGGCGGACCTGGCCCCCGGCTTCTACGAGATGCGCATCGACATCTCACACCTCAACCGGAAAACCCTCTTTTTCGAGGTGACGGCGTGACCATCGAAGAAACAGCACCCATCTCCGAAGGGACTTCCCCCTGTGCAGGCGGGTCATTCTACCTCAAAAATGCCGACCACCTGGCAGATGAACTCACGCGCCTTGACCTTCTCATCCGGCATGGGGTCCATGCCATGCGGCGCCGTCTCGAAACCCACAAGCACCCAGGCGATACCCAGGGAGCCATGGGGATCTACATCTCCGACACCCACGTGGACAGGCTCCTTGATGACCAGGCCATTCAGGTCGACAGCACGCCCGAGATGTCCGACGCGATAAAAAAACTGGAAAAGATGGGACAACAGATCACCCGGAAGGTATCTGAAAGCCGGGCCCGGCACATCCCCCTGGCCCTTCCCCTCCTTGCCGGGCTCTACGACCTCTCCCCCATTGAGATGCAGGTGGTGGTCATCTGCCTGGCCCCGGAGCTGGACCGAAAATACGATACCCTCTACGCCTACCTCCAGGATGACATCACCCGCAAGCGGCCCAGCATGGACCTGATCCTCTCCCTGCTCTGCCGGACCCCCGCCCAGAGGTGGAGCCTGCGGGCCATCGTCTCCCGGGAATCCCATCTCCTGCAACAGGGGATCCTGCAGACCGTGGAAGACAGCCACAGCCCCTCGGGCTCCAGCAACCTGGCCACCTTCCTCCGGGTCGACAGGCGCATCGTGGGATTTCTCCTGAACCACAACGCCCCGGATCCCCGCATCAAAGAGATGGCAAGCATTGATACCCAGGGTGAGCCCCTGGATCGCGTGCTGGTCCCGGCCCCCATCAAGTCCCGGGCCCTCAACCTCATGCGACGACAGGCGGGCACCCCTTCAGTGCTCTATCTCCACGGCCCCCGGGGATCGGAAAAACGCGGCCTTGCCCGGGCCGTCTGCCGGGAACTGGGCTGCCCCATGCTCCGGGTCGACCTCTCCCGTGCGGCCCCCACCACCCCGGAGGCAGACCACCTCATGTGGCTGGCCTTTCGCGAAGGCCTCCTCACCGGGGCGCTTCTGCTCCTTGACAACGTGCAGTGCCTCCCCGCAACAGACGAGGCCCTGCCCTTCCTCAAAAAAATGGCCCAGCGCATCACCGAATTCGCATCGCCTGTGTTTATGACGGGGGATGCCCCCTGGACTCGCGAAGCGACCTTTGGAGAGATCCCCTTTGCCTCCCTGGCCCTTCCCATGCCCGCCGTCCCGATGCGGGAAACAGCCTGGCAACGGGCCCTTGAGGGAAAAATCCCCGAAAACACGGGGCAGTGGCCCACCCTTCTCGCCCGGCGCTTTGCCCTTCCCCCAGGCCAGATCCGAGATGCCGCCCGGTTTGCCGAGATGCAATCGCAGATGAACGGCCCGGATACCCCCTTGACCCTGCCGGACCTTTTTGCCGGGTGCAGGCAGCAGTCCGGCGACAGGCTGGCCGAGCTATCCGTCCATGTCAAACCCGGCTGCTCCTGGGACGACCTGGTCCTTCCGGACGAAAAAACCGTCCTCTTAAAAGAGATCTGCGCCCAGGTCAGACACAAAGACCGTGTTTTTTCCGACTGGGGGTTCGACGCCAAGATACACACCGGCAAAGGGCTGAGCGTTCTTTTTTCCGGGCCGCCGGGTACGGGCAAAACCATGGCCGCCCAGGTCATCGCCAGGGACCTTCAGCTCTCCCTGTACAAAATCGATCTCTCCGGGGTGGTGAGCAAATACATCGGAGAAACCGAAAAAAACCTCGGCACCATCTTCCGGGAAGCGGAGAAAAGCCACGCCATCCTCTTTTTTGACGAAGCCGACGCCATCTTCGGCAAGCGCACCGAGCTCAAGGATGCCCACGACCGATACGCCAACATCGAAACAAGCTACCTCCTCCAGAAAATGGAAGAGTACGAGGGCGTGGTGATCCTGGCATCCAACTTTCGCTCCAACATGGATGAGGCCTTTACCCGGAGGCTGCGCTTTATCGTGGAGTTCCCCTTTCCCGATGCGGGCCTGCGGGAAAAAATCTGGAGAAACCATGTGCCGGACACCGCCCCCCTGGCCGAGACTCTGGATTTTACCCGCCTGGCCCGGCGGTTCGAGGTGGCCGGGGGCACCATCAAAAACATTGTCCTGAACAGCGCGTTTCTCGCAGCCGACACAGGTGAATCCATCTCAACGGACCACATCATGGGCGGCGTCAAACGCGAGTTCGAAAAAATGGGCAAACTCTGGACCGACGAGGCGGACAGATGAGCGGAGGGTTTCCCAACAAGCCCAAAATCCTGCGCGGGGCCTTTGTGGAATTCGGCCTGAGCCTGCCCCCCCTCATCGTGCCCTTTCAGTTCAACCCCGTGGACCTGAAACGAAACCGGAGCCTCACCTTCTCCGGCACCGGCGCCCCGGCCACGCCTGCGGGGAGCGCAAAGGCAGGAGAGACAACGGTGGCCGGACCATCCCTCAGGCAATTTCACCAGCAGGACAAGTTCTCGAATCTGCTGGACCTCCGGCGGGCCCAGAAGGTCACGGTCCAAGAGGAGACCATCCAGTTTGACATGCGACTGGACGCCACGGAAAAACTCGAAGAGGGAGACCCCCTGGCCACCCAATTCGGCATCATGCCCCAGCTCTCCTCCCTGGAGCTTATGCTCTACCCGAAAAGCGAGAGCCTCTTTGCCGCCGACCTGGGGTTTCGGTTCACCCGGGGAGAAAATCCCCCCATGATCCTTTTTATCTGGGGACGAAAACGCGTCCTGCCCGTCAACATCAACAGCATGAACATCACGGAGACCGAATTCAGCACCGACCTGAACCCCATCCGGGCCACTCTCTCCGTTTCGCTGACCGTCATCGAGGGCCCCAACCCGGTCTTCACCTACTCCAAGGCCATGAAAGAGGTCATGTCCGGATTAAACCTGGCCAATATCGCCAACATCACCGACGTCGTCATTCCGGGATAGCACCCATGTTTTTCAAACACTCACGATACAAAAACCAGGAACCGGAGGTCACCACGGACGCAAGGGGCCGCAGCCTGAAATCCGTGCCCCTTCGCATCACCCCGGCCCCATCCGGTACCGTCCGCCACACCCTGACGGAAGGGGACCGCCTGGACCACCTCTCCTGGACCTGTTACCGCACCCCGCACCTCTGGTGGCACATCGCCGACGCCAACCCCGAATTCCTCTCCCCCAGAGCGCTCATGGGCGATGGCCCCTTCAAAACGGTGCGCGTCCCCATCGACTTTGGCAGTGAAGCCCCAAGGTCCCGCCGAAGCGAGCTGCTCCGCAGCCTCAACGCCCTTGCAGGCGTTGAAGAGGCAGATATCCACGAGGCCCATTCGCCACCGGACCAGAGAACGGCGAACACCCTGGTCATTTGCTACAACCACCTGACCCTGGGCACGGAGGAACTCATCGCCGCCATCACCGAGGCAGGATGGATCGCAGGCACGCCACAGCCGGTGGAACGGACCGGGAAGTCCATCGTCCTTGCCGACATGTAAGGGCCGGCGCAAAAAAAAAGCCTCCGGCGGCCCTGCCGGGGGCAAAACTTTTACCTGATCTTATAATGACGGGCTTAACAAACAGGGGCCTTAGTCATCGTTTCGGCCAGGACCATAAAAACCCCGAATTACCTTTGGTCGCCATACTACAGACGGAACATGTAATTCCGGGCATGGGTCCCCGGTCACTTGACGATACGAAAGGTGGCAAGTGCCGGACAGCAAAACGGTACAACCGACCCCTTTTCCCGGGCAGCCGGGGAAGACGAGGAGGTGCGAAGGGCATCCCACTCTGTACCGTCTTTCCCGCGAAGGCGGGAACCCATGATGGTTATGGGATACTGCCGGGCTTCATGATGCGGGTGGTGCGATAAACGTGAAGGTGGCCTTAACGACAAGGCCCAAACAGGCCTTAATAGTTCTTCTTGAATGAAGTGTGGGCCTTGGTTATCGTTTGAGACGCGACCATCAAAAAAACCGAGAAAATCCGAGAAAAATTGACCGAAACGGAGCGCCGCACTCCGGTGCGGTTTTTTAGTCCGTCGTTACCCGTGCCGCACAGGAGTGCGGCGCTCCAGGGGACAAGGGTGTTGGTGAGGTGGTGTAAATCAGGCCAATGGCCCAAACGATGATCAAGGCCGACGTTTGTTTGAAAGGCGGATGTGATTTGACCTGAGGAACGAGGGAAAAGCGCATTCGCAACCTGCTTTCAAGGTGGCACACCTTGCCGCCGGAGGCAGTCAAGTTAAAGATGCCTCCGGCGGCCCTGCCGGGGGCCAACCTTTTAAAAAGGTTGCCAAACAGGTCTTAAAAACAATTCAGTTTGATCTGAATCAGAGGCGAATGTGATTTTCCCTGAGGAACGAAGGGGAAAGCGCATTCGCTACCTGCTTTCGAGGTGGCTCACCTCGCCGCCGGAGGCAGGCTTTTCTACGCACTTTAACGATAGAAGGCATAAGCTGAACGGCTACACCGAAAAAAGGATCACACTGCGGCCATGGAGAACGAACACCTTGCCATAGAGGTCGAAGGGGAAGAGGCCAACGATCTCTACCCCCACCTTGTCTGGGTGGAGGTGGAAAAAGAGGCCGGGCTTGCCGACATGTTCGCCCTGCAGCTGGCCCTCTCCTGCGACCACCAGGGCACCTGGGAACTCCTGGAAGATGCGAGGCTCAGGCCCTGGAAACAGATAACCTTCCGAGCAGGATTTGACGCCGCGGACGAGACCTTGCTCAGCGGATACATCACCCACATGGCCCCGGTGTTTGACCCGGACCCGGCGGCCTGCGTTCTGGAAATCCGGGGCATGGACGCCTCGGTCCTCATGGACAGGAACGAGGTCCTCAAGGCCTGGCCCGATAAAAAAGACAGCGACATCGCCCGTGAGATCTTTGAGAGCTACGGCTTTACCGCCGACGTGGAAGAGACCGAGGTGGTCCATCGCGAGGCCATCTCCACCATCATCCAGCGGGAGACCGACCTCCAGTTCCTGAAACGCCTGGCCCTTCGAAACGGCTTTGAATGCTATGTGGAAGAAAAGACCGGCTGCTTTAAAAAGCCGAACATCACCGCAGCGCCCCAGCCGGTCCTTGCCGTCCACTTCGGCAACGAGACATCTGTCCACGGATTCTCCCTCTCGGTAAGCGCCCTGGGCCCCGCCCACGTGGCCATGGCCCAGGTGGACAGACTCGGCAAAGAGGTCCTGAAAACCCATATCTCCGAAAACGACCAACCACTCCTCGGACGCCTGGATGCCTCCGACCTGAGACCGGCCGGGATCTCTTCGGCCACCCTGTGCGTGGATCGAAAGGTCGCCACAAACCAACCCGAGATGGACCTTTTCGCCAAGGCGATCCACCACCAGGCCCACTGGTTCGTCACCGGACGGGGCGAGGTCATGGGAAACCACTACGGCCATGTCCTCAAAGCACGGCAGACGGTCCCCATCAAAGGCATCGGCGACACCTTCAGCGGCCTCTACACCATCACCCGCGTCACCCACACCTTCACCGACGAAGGCTACAGCCAGCGATTCACAGCCAAGCGCAACGCCCTTGAGCCCACAGGCTCGGAGACGTTCTCCGACTCCCCCTTCGGGTTGTAAGCAAACAATCTCATGCCGCAGTCTCAAGCTGCCTCCGGCGGCCCTGCCGGGGGCCAAACTTTTGCCTGATCTTAAAACGACGGGTTTGATAAACAGGTTTAAAAAAACAGATTCAGTTTAATCTGAACCATAGGCGAATGTGATTTTCCCTGAGGAACGAAGGGGAAAGCGCATTCGCAACCTGCTTTCGAGGTGGCTCACCTCGCCGCCGGAGGCAGGCTTTTCTTGCCCACTTTAACCATAGAAGGCATCGCTTTTGTTTTTTTGCATCCCACAGGAGGACCCGTGTCCCTGGAACAGATGATTTCAGTGCTGACGGACAAAATAGAGCACCACTATTACGGTAAATACCGGGGCCTGGTGGTGGATAACCGGGACCCCGAGGGGCTCGGGAGATTGAAGATCAGGGTCCCCAGCGTGCTGGGACCCGACACCGTCACAGGATGGGCCACGGCCTGCGTGCCCTTTGGCGGGGATGCAAACCGGGGTGTGTTCTTCGTCCCGGAGGTGGGGGCCGGGGTGTGGGTGGAGTTTGAAGAGGGGCACCTGGAATTTCCCATCTGGGTTGGCACATACTGGAGCAAGCCCCGGGGGGAGAGCGAGGTGCCCAAGCCCGTTGGGGCCGACGGCGTCGAGGAAGGCCAGGTCCAGGACCCGCCCACGGCCAAGATCATCAAGACGGCCAAGGGGCACACCCTTCAGTTTGAAGACCGGGACGGCGACGAACGGATCACCCTGGTGGAGGCCAGACACAACCATGTCCTCACCATGGATGTCGACGGCATCGCTCTCTCCCACGGCACGGGGGGCCACAGCATCGCCCTCACCGACAGTGAGGTCAGCGTCACCACCGCCTCCGGAGCCACGGTGACCCTCACCGAGTCCGGCGTCACCGTGGACGCAGGACCCGGAACCGTGGAGGTCAAGGGAAGCGCCGTCAGGCTGGGATCGGCATCGGCACCCGTGATCCGCATCGGAGACCAGGGCATCGGCAACCTGGGCGCCCCGGTGGCCATGAGCGTCACCACCAACACCCAGGTTTTTGCGTAAGGAGAGTACCATGGGACTCGGGCCCAACCACGATATCGCCACAACCGAATTCATCAACGCCATGCGCGCCCGCCTGGAGCGGGAAGACGAAAACCTGGGCAAGAACATGGACGACCCCGCCGTCCGCAAAAACATGGGGGCCCTGGCCGAAGCGGTCTACCGCATTGTCACCGCCCACACCGACGCCGTCTCATCCCCCATAGAGGACCCTGAATTCTGGGAGTGGATGGATCAGACCAACCGCTGGCTGCAGACACTGGCCCAATGGCAGAAAGGTGTGGCCCAAGCCTTGGACCGATGGGCCGCGGCAACGCCTGCGGACCTTCAGCTCAAAGCCGACCTTGCCGCCCTCACCCAGCCTGAAGAACTCCCCGAGCCCCCCACAACCCTTAAAGGACGCCTCTCATGACGGCCCAAACCGCCTTCGGGTTTCCCTTTTCCGTCAACAAGGCCGGTGCCATCACCGCCACCGGAGGGGACGAGGCCATCCGGGGAAAAATCATCCAGGTCCTGTTTACAGCCCCCGGCGAACGGGTACGCCTCCCCGAGTTCGGGTGCGGGCTCTTTAACCTCGTCTTTGAAGGAAACAACCCGGTGCTCGCCGCCGCCGTGGAATTTACCATCGGCCACGCCCTCATGCGCTGGATGGGCGATGAGATCACCGTCGAAGGCATCAACGTCTCCCACCAGGAAGAGACCGTCACCATCGAGGTCGCCTACACCCAAAAACAAGACCGCACCCGCCAGGCAGTGCGCGTTCATTTCAAATAATCGTCTTCTTGGATCAACATGCGAAAAAAAAGCCTGCCTCCGGCGGCGAGGTGTGCCACCTCGAAAGCAGGTTGCGAATGCGCTTTCCCCTTCGTTCCTCAGGGAAAATCACATTCGCCTTTGGTTCAGATTAAACTGAATCTGCTTTTTAAAACCTGTTTATTAAACTTTTCGTAACTATTCAGCATGCCTCCGGCGGGTCGCTTTTTAGAAAAAAAGCTCCGCAAAAAACGTTTCTAATGCACGAAAAAACGGAAATTATTTCGGCGGAGCCTGGAAAGGCTTGCTTAAGACCTGTTCGTCAAACTTTTTAAACGTTTGGCCCCCGGCAGGGCCGCCGGAGGCATAACCTGAACCTGGCTGTTCCCAGTCGGTAACGGGCTGCCGCGAACACTCTTCACCATGTCAGGAAAAAACCCATGGCAGAGATAAAAAAAACAGGCGGGCACCAGGTGGTGGATTACATGGCCCGGGACTACGATTCCCTGCTTCAGGCCATGCGCGAGCTTGTCCCGTCCAGGCTGCCCGAGTGGCAGGCAGGAGAGTCCGAGGCGGATTTCGGCAACGTCCTGCTGGAGCTCTTCGCCCACATGGGGGACATCCTCAGCTATTACCAGGACCGGGTCGCCACCGAAAGTTTTCTGAGCACGGCCCAGACCCGCCGGAGTGTCATCGATCACCTGAAGCTCATCGGGTACAGGCTGGCCACCGCCTCCCCGGCCTCCTGTACCCTTGAGCTTTCCTTTCCGGCCAGCTGCGAGGCTGTCGTTGCCATCGAAAAGGGCCACGCCTTTACCACAGGCAGCGAGTCCAATACCCCGAGCGTGCGTTTCGAGTACACACGGGAGACGCCCCTTGTCATCGACTGCAATGCCCTTGACGTGGACCCGGTCACCCACCGGAAACATTACGGGAAGGACCCTGTCACCGGCACCGGGGGCGTCCCCGTGGAAGAGGGGCGACTGGTGAAAGCAGAACACCTGGGCATCTCCGACGGAAGCCGTAACCAGCGGTTTCCCCTTACCCGCACCGGCCTGATCCTCCGTGCAGCCGGGGCTGCGGGCAAGCGCCACCGGGATATCCTCATCACCACCTGCTTAGGGGAAACCATCACCGAATGGACCCTTCAGGAGAGCCTTGCCTTCAGCCGGGACAATCAAAAAGACTACGTTATCGAAATAGACGAAAAAGACCGGGCCACGGTCATCTTCGGCGACGGGTCCTTCGGGGCCATGCCCGAAAGCGGAGCCGTCATCATGGCAACCTACCGCGTGGGCGGAGGCCTGTGCGGCAACGTACCGGCCGGGGCCATCCGCAACATTGCCGAGGCGCCTCCCTTGAGCCTCAACGGTGCCACGGTCACCCACAGGGAGGCGGCCACCGGGGGAGCGGACCGGGAGAGCATCGATCATGCCGTGATGCACGCCCCGTCAGTCTTCCGGTCCCTCAAGCGAGCCGTCACCGAAGAGGATTACAAGGCCCTGGCCCTGAACCTCAAGGGGGTGGCCAAGGTCAAGGCGGTGGCCGACAGCTGGAACCGGGTCACTCTCCATGTGGCGCCGGAAGGGGGAGGACGGGTCAGTGATGTGCTGGAGGAGAGCCTCCTTGCCTATTTCGAAGACAAACGACCGGTGACCACCCTCATCGCCATCGAGGATGTCACCTATGTCCCGGTCTGGGTTGCAGCGGAAATCGGGATCAAGAGCCATTACCCCCGGGAAGAGGTCAGGGGCAAGGCCCTTGCCGCCGCAGGCGAACTCCTCGCCCTGCCCCATGTGGACTTTGCCCAGACCCTGTACCTCAGTAAATTTTACGAGGCCATGGAAGCCGTGGAGGGCGTAGCCTTTGTAAACATCGACGAATTCCGCCGGGATAATGACCCGCCCGGCACGGTGGCACCCTCGGGCAAGATCATCTTAGAGGACCACGAAATCCCTGTGGTACCATCAGGCAACGCCGCATACGCCGACGGCATCCTTCTCCGCGTGGACGGGAACCGCTGATGCGCCTTGCCGACCTGTGCGCTGCGGCCTCCCCGGACGGCAACACCATCCGCCTCACCTGGGCCAACCCGGACCCTTCGGGTCATCCCGGCATTCGGATCGTACGCCGCACCGGCACCTACCCGAGAAGCCCCGACGACGGGGTCGTGGTCTTTGACGGTCCCGGACCAGGCACCCGACCCGCCCCGGACGGAAAACTCCGGCACTCGTTTGTGGATGCCAACCAGAACAAGGCCCCCCTGAAAGGGGAGACGGTCTACTACTACAGCCTTTTTCCCTTCACAGGCTCTCCGCCCCGGTATACAAGCGACCCCCGAAATCGCTGCCGAGCTCTGTCCACATCGCCCTTCGGATCAGCAGAGGCGATGTACGGACTGCTTCCGAGGATCTATCACCGCTACGACACCGAGGTACCCAAAGCTTCGGCAGGGATCCCGGAACACCTTCGGGAGGCAGGTCAGCTCCGGCGCTTTCTGGACCTGCCGGGCAGTGTCCTCGACCAGCTTCACAGCCACGCCCGGGCGAGCCTGGACCTTCACAACCGGGACAGAATCGACGGCAGCCTGCTCCCACTGCTGGCCCGGTGGATCGGCTGGAAACCCGACTACCGCCAGGAGCTCGACACCCAGCGAAACGAGGTGAGAAACGCCCCCCACCTCTACAAAACAGTGGGGCTGATCCCCACGGTGGAGGCCACGGTCAAGCGCCTCACCAACTGGGAAAGCCGGACCAAGGAATTTGTCCACAACATCTTTTTGTCCAACACCCCGGAGCAGCTCATGGTCTGGGCCATGGAACGCCATGCTCCGGGGAAGTGGCGGGAGGGGGCCGGGCCTTTTTCCGTGAACGCCGCCTGTGACGGCAGGCCCGTTGCGGCCAGCCTTGGGGACGGCACCACCTGGGTGTTTACCCATGCACTGAAAAAAAACCGCTGCGACATTTGGGGAAAACAACACACGCAAGGCGAAGGCTGGTCCCCCAGCGTCCCCCTCACCGAAGGCGATGCCCTTGACAGAGACCCGTCCACCGCCCGGCAGGAAGACACCCTGTGGCTCTTCTGGAGTTCCCTGGATGCAGCAAAAGGGAGCTGGTGCATTTGCCACCGGCAATTCCGCAACGGCCGCTGGTCCCATGCCGAAGTGTTCTTGGACACCCGGTTTCAGCGCAAAAACCCCGCCGTCGTCTCCGACAGCCGGGGTGGACTCTGGCTCTTCTGGCAGGAGAAACACGATCAGGGCTGGCAGACCCGGTACAACCGGCACGACGGAAACGCCTGGCAACTGGTAACCCCCGCCCTTGTACCCGGGTGTCCCCACACCCCCGCACCCCTTCTGCACCCCCCCATGGCCTGCTCTCTGCCCGGGGAAACCGGGCCGCGTATCGGGCTGTTCTGGTCGGAAAGGATGCGACCCACAGGCCACGGTTCGAAAAAATGGCGCGTGATGTATCGGTTCAAAGAAGGAGCCGACCCCCATGACACCTCGGACTGGGGGGCCGTCACCTGCAAACCCTGCACACCGCCCGACGCCGGCGAGACCGACCCCGCCCCATGGGTGGACGACTCAGGACGCCTGCACCTCTTTTTCTGCTCCGACACCACGGGGGGCTGGTCTCTCCGCACGGAAAGATTTGACGAGGCAACCAGCCGCTGGGAAGGATCCGACGAGCTCCCGGCATCGCCTTATACGGAGCGGTTCCCCTGCCCCGTGACCGTTTCGGGAACTCTAACGATCCTCCACCGGGCCTGCAAACCCCTTCGCCACAAGAGCGCCGTCTACAAGGCCACCGAAACCCGGGACCTGCGCTGCTGCGGCAGCATCACGGCAGCGGCGGGGAACACCACAAAAAACGCCCGCCACGGAAGCTTCGAGGATTTCCAGACCTACACCTGCGACACCGGCAAAAACGGCAGGAAGGACGACACCACCTGGTACTCCCGGGAGACCCTGGGCATCTACCTCACCCCGGACAGGGAAGATCCCGAGCATATCCTGCGCAACCGACGACTCTTAGACGGAGTCCTCCACCGGTTCCTGCCCATCCAGGCCCGCCATGTCTTCATCATTGAACCGGCGATATACGCCGAACACGTCTACACCTACGACGCCCCCACGGCAGAGACACCCCGCGTCATCGGCGAAGAGACCGCGGCCAGCCTGGCCACCATGAGCATTGAGACCCTTCCGGGCGTCTCCGATCACCATGCCGACCGGATCCCCCAATGGCAGAGGCTGAAGTCCTGGAGCCCTGCCACACCTGACGGTGGCAGCGTCAAGACCTCGCCCCCGAAGGAAAACATCCACATCAGGACCTGGCACACCGGCCTCACAGGAGACGACGAACCATGGAACAGTTAGGCGGTCAACTCAAGGGCATCTACCGGGACATTCTCAAGGACGGCAGGGGGCACATTCTCTCGGACAGCGGCTGGTCCTCCAACACCATCGTCCACCGGTGCCGGATTCTCCTGGCCGGGTTTATCAAAGGGGATGCCTCCGGCGGCATTCACCACCTCTCCTTTGGCATGGGGCGAGACTCATGGGACCACGACGGACCGCCACCTCCCGATCCGTCGGCAACGGACCTTATCGCCCCCTACCCTCGCCCCATGCCCCTTGACACCCTGGGCCTCACCTACCTGGACGACGACAACAACGAGGTGAGCACCCCCACCAGCCGGTTGCAGATCACCGCCATCCTGGAGCCGGGCTACCCGGATCCCACGACTCCGGCCGCCACATACCCCTTACGGGAATTCGGCCTCTTCGGAACCTTTGACGGGGCGTACTTTATGATCAACTCCATCCGGCACCCGGTCATCCACAAAGACGCATCAGCGACGCTGATCCGAAAGATCCGACTACACTTCTAACGAGGATGCGACCATGGGCAATTTTTCACGAGACACCTTTGATCGGCTCAACCGCTACGTGGGGGTTCGCCTGCAGCAGGGGGTTCCCCTGGTGGACGCGGATTGGAACGAACAGGAAGACATCCGCAAATACGAGCTCCAGGCCTTTCTCAAATGGTTCGTGGGCAACGGCGTGCCCCAGGGCAACGACGGTTTCGAAATCCTCTCGGCCTCTGGAACGCCGAACGATTTTGTCATCCGAGGGGGGGACGGCACCGCAGAGGGCGCCGGCCGCTGCCTGGTGGAGGGGATGGACGTCCTCAACACCGCCAACCTGCGGTTCACCCACCAGCCCCTCATGAAAACCCCGGCCCTGGCCGACCAATGGGGGGTCGATCCCATCGCCCCCCTGACCACCCCTCGCACCGCCAGAAAAGACACGGTCTACCTCGATGTCTGGGAACGGGAGGTGGACAGCGATGAGGACGATGCCCTGGTCAACCCCGCCATCGGCCTCGAGACCTGTATGCGCATCAAAAGGGAGTGGGCCGTGCGCGTTGCCGAAGGGAGCCTCTACCCGCCGAACCCCACCGGCGGACACGCCTTCTACCCCATTGCCCGCCTCACCCGCCCGGCCGGAAAACAAACCATCACGGCCGCGCAGATCACGGACCTGAGGAGCACAGGGATCCGCCTTTCGAACCTCTCGGATGAGATTCGCGATGCCCGTGGCATGAAGGCCAACATCGGCAACCGCCTGGACGAGTCCCTCACAAAGGGAGGCCAGCTACGCCAGCAGGTGGTGGGTAACGACCAGGTCCGGGCCGATGCCGCCATTGCCGAGGCCAAAATCGAATTCTCCTCCGGGGGCCACAACCACAGCGGCGGAGTCAATGGCAAGCCCATCGACACCGAGGGCCTTGCCAACGGTGCGGTCACCCGGAAAAAACTGGGCATCGACCTGGTGAACAGCGGCAGTGTCATGGACCTGATGCCCGAAGATTCCGTGATGCAACTGGTGGAAGCAAATGTGGACCCCCTTGACGGCGTAAAGAAGCTCTACATGCAAAGCGTGGCCATCACCAATGTCACGGAGTCGGGTGACGCGCAAATCAGCAGCGAGCTGGTCTACACCTCGAATCAGAGTCGGGACGCCTACGACGTTCACATCCGCTTCACCAACATCCGAAACGGATCAGCCAACGAAAAGGCCGACCTGATGTGGCACGTCTACACCTTTGCGGAGGATTAAGCCCCATGCCCCACAAAAAAATGATCTGGAAAGCCTTTGAACGTGCAGGCGTCCTGGAATCTGAAGACGAAAAAATCAAAGAATTTCTCGCGTTTCTCAAAAACACCCCGGCGTCCTGCTGGATCGAGGTGATTCCCGAGTTCAGGGAGCACCACGAAGCGTGCTTTGACACCATTGTCCCGATCCTTGCGGAGATGGACGACCCCCTTATCCAAAGCGTTCTGGTCAAGCACGCGGACATGGCCCACCCCAGGGAGCGGGCTCTGGTCCGAAAGATGGCCGACACCGTGGACCCGGACCGCCACCCGGCCCTGATCAAACAGATGTCCAGGCTCAACGACACCTCCGTCACCAGGCGGTTGCAGCAGCGAAGGCTGCCGAAAAAATTCGCGCCCCTTATCACGAAATCTCAGACGTAATGGCCCACACGGCATGACAAAAGGCTCCAACCCACGAATTTCATTGAAACCCCGCATCTGTCACACTAAAGTAAACAGAACCATTCAGCGCTTAAAAGCGAAAGAGCCTCCGGCGGCCCTGCCGGGGGCCAAACGTTTGAAAAGTTTGATAAACAAGTTTTAAAAATAGATTCAGTTTAATCTAAATCAAAGGCGAATGTGATTTTCCCTGAGGAGCCCACCTGCGCCATTGTCTGCGTTTTATCATTTGCCCAACGTCTGTGGGCTATGGCACGAAAAGCGAAGCTGAAAAGCCCGGCATCATGTTTTTCAGAAAATTGAGAGGGGAATCTCCTGCCGAGACGGTTGCCGGATGTCACCTGGCACGCGAATGCATAGAAAACAAAGGCATAACCACAGCCTCCAAGCATTCGCCATAGGGTTTCAAGGTGCCCCCACCTTGCCGCCGGAGGCTGCACGTTGACCATGAAAGGCATACGCTGAATCGTTACGAGTAAATTCACTTTGATCGCTCTTCGTTCGGGGCGCCGCCGTCGCGTGGCCGTTGATTCCGGTCGCCGCGGGAAAAGGCGGACCCCCGTACCCGCCCGGCAGTACAGGGTTAGGAGAGGATGGGGCAACGCGAGGGGAAGGTCCTCGGTTCCCCGGATCTTCCGAAGGGGGGATGCGCTGGTGCCCCGAACGAAGGGCGATCAAAGGTTCAGGAGTGTCCATGAAACCCACCGTCCCCATCCGGGGAACCTACCGGGACACACTGGTTGATTCAGGCAGCCGGATCCTTCATGACGGGTACTGGCGACCCAACCAGATCGTGTCCGGGTGCTTCCGCCTCCTTGCCGCCCTCATGAAAGGGGACCCCGGTTCCCGGGGCATCCTCTGCCTTGCCATCGGCACAGGAGACAAAGACTGGGACGGCAACCCGCCCACGCCCTCCCCGTGCGCCACACACCTCACCCATGAACGCCACCGCCGCATCCTCAGCCCGTCCGACCTCACCTTCCTGGGCCCTGACAATCGCCCGGCGCCCCATCCCACCAGCCGCCTTGAAATCAACACCCGCTTTACCGTGGAGGAGATGAGCGCAGGCAAAAGGCTCCGGCTGAGGGAGTTCGCCCTCTTTGGCGGGGACGCCACCGAAGAGCCCGGCAGCGGCGTCATGATCAACCAGGTGATCCATCCCCGCATCGACCTGGCCCCCGGCACCACCCTGGTCCGCACCCTCCGCCTGGATTTCTCCGGCGAATCGTACCGGCAACAAACCATGGGAACCTTCGGGGCCGGGTTGCCCCTGCAGGTCATCGACGGCATCGGAAAAATCTATGCAAATGCCCTGGTCGCCGCAGGGATCCGTACCCTATCAGAGCTTGCCCGCATCACTCCCGAAGATCACGCGGGTATGGTCCCCACGGGAAAACTCCTGGAATTCCGTACCAAAGCGCGGATGATCCTGGACTTTCCCCCGTCCCTGTCGGATCGATCCAGCCCGGGCGACGTCCCCTTGGGCCAGCTCATCGAAAGCGGCGCCGACGCCCTGACCACCCGTCTGGAACCCTCAGGGGGCAGCCCGGACAAGGCCCTTGAGATGCATCACGCCCTTATGTCGCTTCAGGTGGCCATGACCGACGACGCCCTTCGGCACCATACGATCCACGAACTCTCTTCCCATTCAAAAGATTGAATCCGCGACCTATGCACGTAATCATCGAGCCCCCTTCCCCCTGCCCCACACCCTGGAGCCACCGCATCACGCCCACCCTCACCGTATGGGGCAGGGACATGCCGAGTTTCCATGGGTTCGGGGCCGTAGGCGTTGTTGCCGCCTTTTTGTTTGCCATGCGGCTGAGCCTCAGCCTCGGCTTATCCCCGGGGGCCGTCCTCTTTCTCATGGGCCTTGCGGCCTTTACCTTCTGGGCCCACAGCCTTGCGGTAAAGATTCTGCCCCTGAAAGAGGGCTTTGTCTACCTGCGCCATGTGGTCACCCTGGTGCCCGCCCTCCTCCTTTCCGGCATGGCCCTTGGCCTCCGGTCCCCCCTGGCTTATACCGAGGTGATCATGCTGGCCATCGGCCTGCTCCAGGCCATTGGACGCTTCGGGTGCTTCATGGCGGGGTGCTGCCACGGCAGGCCCCACCGCTGGGGTATCTGTTACGGAGGCGGCCATGTGGCAACAGGGTTTCCCGCCTACCTCAAGCAGGTCCGGCTCTTCCCGGTCCAGCCCGTTGAGGCCATCTGGGGACTTTTGTGCGTGGCCGCAGGTTCGGGCCTGCTGCTGGCCGGCTACCCTGCGGGAAGCGGTCTCTCCTCCTACCTGGTGCTCTACGGTCTGGGGCGGTTTTTTCTGGAGTTCTACCGAGGGGATGCGGCAAGGGCATACCTGGGCCCCCTCTCCGAAGCACAAGCATTCAGCCTGCTTTTCATGTTTGTCGTCCTCCTTGGGGAAGCCACCCGCGCCATCCCGTTTTTTTCCTGGCACGCCCTGGCCTTTGCCTTGCCGGCCACCACCGGGGCCGTCCTGGCCGTCAGCCCTTCCCGCCGCCAAACCGCCCGCCTGTTTCGCCCGGCCCACGTCAGGGAGCTGGCCGCACGGCTCTCATGGTTTGGCACCGAAACAGAAGGCCAAACCCCGCCCCATGGGGAGAATCAACCCGCCATCGTACTGACAGCCACGGCCTCCGGTGTCCGAATCTCCACCGAATCCCTGGAGCATATGGGCGCCCCCATCTCCTACATCGCCTTCTCCTCCCAGGGTCATTGCCTCCCCCAACGCGATGCCCGCAAGCTCGCACGCCTGTGCCTGCGGCTCATCAAACAACCCGCGGCTCTTTTTTTCGAAGGGCGTCCAGGTATTTTCCACGTCTTTGCAGGGGACATCGCCATCGTCTCATCCATGGCGAACACCAGCCGTCTCCACCTCTCCGAGCACGCCCTTCCGACTCCCCGGGCCAAACACCCGTAAGGGACACAGGCAACAACCTCCCTTGCCGGAGCACCCCATGGGCACGTCCTCCATCGCACACACGAGACGATGGGGGAACGTGCCTTTTTTTTCGGGGAAAACCATGCCATAGTAGGCAAACGGTACATCCCGTCTCTGCCCGATGGCCACTTGACGCGCCACAGCTACCCCAAAATACCGGATACCGATGAAACGATTTTTGTCTTCAGCAGCCGCCTGCCTCCTTGCCCTTGGCCTGTTTCACCTGGGGGCCACTTTTTTTGTGCACACGAGCAACGCGCTTCTCCTGGAAAAAACCCGCGCCATTGCCGAGGCAGGGTTCCTCGCCCTGCCCAACCCGGCCACCCAACCGGCCCTTGACAGCTGGGAGGCGGCCCTGTGCGGTGCGCTTTTTTTCACGCTCACCTCCGGTGCCTTTGTCCTTGTCACCGCCCTGGTTGCCCCGACCCTTTACCGACGGGGCTTTCTCTCCCGAAAGGTGTCCACTGGCCTCCACGGGCTCTTTCTGGTGGGCTGCCTTCTCTCCCTGGGAATCACCGCCAAAACCGTGCCCCTTCTTTTGGGCACTGCGGGCGCGTACCTGGTGCTCCTGCCCTGTGGTGAGCAAAGAAAACGCCCCCCCATAGCGCCCCTTCTTTTCCACGCCCTGATTCCCCTTGCCCTTGCCCTCTGCATCGCAGGCACCCATACCCTGCTTCCGCGGGGCTTGTTCAGCGGATTCCGGGACGCCTTTCTCTTTGACAACCCGGCCGGGAACGCAATTCGTCATTTTTACTACACCTACACCCTCTTTCCCGCCGAGGCCTTCAAGGCCATGGGCCAGAAGAGCCAGCTCACCCTTGTGGTAACGGGCTCGGACCCACGGGGCCTTTCCGCGCTCAACGGCCTGGGGCACCTTTCCGTACCCGGCGGCCCTGCCGATTACACCCTGAACATCGCCCCGGACACCGTCACCTTTGTCGCCTCCGGGTCATCTTACACCGTCCCGGCCCGGGACTTTTTCGAGGCCCCGGCCAAGACGTTTCGGGCATTTTCGGCCGCATCAGATTCTTTCAAATCCCTGCGCAGCCTCACCTGGTTTGCCCTGTTTACGGCCTTTCCCCTTCTTTTTTACCTACTCTTTCACGCCGCCTTCACCCTGGTTGGCGGCTGCTTTCTTCCCTTTTCCACGGCCACACGCATGGCCACCGTCGGGGTGGCGTCCTCCGCCCTTTTTTTCGTGCTCCTCCTTGCCGTGGGACTCTCCGTTCCGGAGAGCACCACAGAGGCCCTTGACGCCCTGGCCCGTACAAAGACAAAAAAAGCCACCGCGGAAGAGGTCATCTTTCGGGCGGCAACACACCCCAGCGCCCTGGTGCGCTACCGGGCCGCCCTGGCAGCACACCGCATCCGCGACCCGTACTTAAAGCAAAAAATCCTTACCGGCCTCTCCTTAGACCCCGACACCAACGTGGTCTGCCAGGCCCTGGGCGCCATGGGGCAGACAAAGGACCGGCGGTACCTCAAACCACTGGAGGAGGCCGTTCGCACCCGTCCCGAATGGTACGTGCAATGGTATGGCTACAACGCCATGGGGAGGCTGGGATGGCACCAGGCACCAAGGTAACCGCAAGCGTCTCGGCTGCTTGTGCTGTGCTTCTGCTGGAAACGGCGGCCAGGAGCCTTCCCCCGCTGGCATCCCCCCTAACAACGACCCTTGTGCTTCGGCTGGTGCAGCTCACCATCATGGCCATGCTGCTCAAGGGCCAGTTCACCCAAGGGGAGTTGGGGAGCCTCTCACCCAACGCCCTGAGACAGGCGGCCCTCAAAGGAGCGGCATGGTCCCTCGGGTTCGGCACCTTTGTGGGCACAGGAGCCCTGATCCTTTTTCTTGCGGGCATCAACCCCCTGCACCTGGTCAGAATGCCCCTGCCCCGGGACCAGTCCACCCTGGCTCTCTTCTTCCTCACGGGGGGGGTGGTGGCGCCTCTGGCCGAAGAGTTTTTTTTCCGGGGCATCGTGTATCGCCTGCTTCGCCCCATGGGGGTGATACCGGCAATTTTCATCAGCACCCTGCTTTTTGCCGCAGCCCATGCCATGCACGGCGCAGTGCCCGTCACCCAGCTCGCAGGGGGCCTGCTTTTTGCCGTCGCCTACGAAAAAGAGGGCCACCTGGCCGTTCCCGTCATCATCCACGGGGCGGGAAACACAGCGCTCTTTACTCTTTCTCTTATATAAGGCATCATGGGCGGGATTCGTCGGCCTTTCCCCTGGACCTGTAAGGGGTCGGAAAGATTATAGAGTACGGACACACCCGTCTGCCGCCCTGGAAAAAACAGGCCCCAGGGATTTGATGCTCCCGTACCATACGGACACGGCGGCCTGCCAACTCTACGGTCATGTCCTTTCAGGCCACTTAACCACCACAGGTGATCCATACTGAGCCATGCCACTTTTTGAATACAGCGCCCTGACAGACAAGGGAAAAACAACCACAGGCATCATTGACTGTGACAGCGCCCAGGCGGCCCGTCAAAAACTGCGGGCAGGACGCCTGTACCCCGTAAAGGTCAACGAAGTTTCCGATCGCAGCCTCTCCTCCGGCCGGTTCAACCTGAACCGTATAGGTGCCCTCTTCAACCGGGTACGCCCCCGGGACCTCACCCTGGCCACCCGCCAGATGGCCACCCTTATCAACGCCGGCTTTACCCTTGTCTCGGCCATCGATACCCTTATCCAGCTGGTGGAAGCCCCCCGTCTCAAACAGGTTTTCTCCCGCATCAAGGACAGCATCGAGGAGGGCAGCAGCTTTGCCGAGGCCCTCTCCTCCTATCCGGGAATCTTCAGCCCCGTGTACATCAACATGGTTATGGCAGGAGAAGCCTCGGGCACCCTGGACGTTGTCCTGGAACGCCTGGCAGAGATCGGCGAGCGCCAGCTCTCCCTGACCAACCGCATCCGGGCCGCCCTCACCTACCCCTTTCTCATGACCTGCATCGGCGTGCTGATCCTCTACTTCCTCATGACGATCATCGTCCCGAAAATGGCCGGGATCTTCGACGACCTGGGCCAGGCATTGCCCCTGCCCACACGCATTCTCCTGCGCACCGGAGAGATCCTGGGTACCTTCTGGTGGGTGTTTCCTCTGCTCCTGATCCTTCTGGTCACCGCATTCAAACGATTCAAGCGCACCGAAAAAGGCGCCCTTATCATCGATAAATGCCTGCTTCGTATCCCCGTAGCCGGGGATCTGGTGCGCAAAGTGGCCGTCACCCGATTCTCCCGTACCCTGGGCTCCCTTCTCACCAACGGCGTCTCCATGCTCACCGCCATGGACGTGGCCCGAAACGTGGCAGGCAACCTGGTGCTCTCCGAAGCGGCAGCCGGTGCGGCCGGGGAAGTGGAAAAAGGGGGGGAGTTGGGGGACGCCATGGGGGAATCGGGGGTCTTTCCCCTGCTGGCCGTCCAGATGGTGAGGGTGGGGGAAAAAAGCGGCAAGCTGGAAGAGATGCTGGGCCGGGTGGCCGATGTCTATGAAGGGGAGGTGGAATCGTCCTTAGAGAGCCTCACCTCCATGATCGAGCCCATCATTATCCTTGTGATGGGAGCCACCGTGGGCTTTATTGTCCTGTCCATCTGTCTTCCCATCTTTTCCATGAACCAGCTCATCGGATAGGGCAAGGCCCGTCAGCACCACCGACAGCGCCCGGCACATCGATAAAAGCAACAACCAGATTCAGCGATAAGATATTGAAACAACTCCGTCAGATAAAATCAGCCCTTGGTTCCAGAGCAGGCATCATCACCACCGTGTCAGCCCTCGTCCTTCTTGCTTTTTTCACCGCCGTCCCCGTTGCTGTCAAGCATGCGACGCTCTCCTGGCTGAAGAACAACGGCATGGACGAAGCCCGCATCGACAATGTGGACGTCAACCTTTTTGCCGGCACCCTGGCCGTGGATGGTGTCCACCTGCACGCGGAAAACGGTACGACAAACGCCCTTCAGCACTTTTCCGTCAACCTGGCCATGACGGACCTGGCGCGAAAACGGGTACGCATCGAATCCCTCCGCATCGAGGGGCTGGATCTCTCGGCACGGCTGGTTGAAGCCCTCTCCATAGGCGGGTTTACGCTGCCTTCAGAGTCCCCCGCGACCGAGCCCCGGATCACCCCAGACGAAAGCGACAAAAAACCCTGGCACATCGGCATCGACAGCTTGACGGTCCGAGACACCGCCCTGGCCTTTGCCGTCCCGAAGCTCGACCTGGCCCTTGCCCTGGACGATCTCTCCCTGACCCACCTCCACAGCTGGAATCCCGCCCAGGAGGCGCGGCTTGAGGTGAAAGGCTCCCTGAACAAAAGCCCCCTGCTCATCTCCCTGGACCTTGCCCCCTTTGCCGCAGACACCTCGGTGCAGGGCGGCATCCAGCTCACGGACTTTGCCCTTGCACCCTTCACCAAGGTAGCCGAACCCCACGTCACCGACCTTGACGGTAAGCTGACCATCGATACCCGCATCGCCTTCACCCGAGCCCTTGAATCCGGGACCACCCTCAGCCAGACCGGCACCCTTTCCCTGACGGACCTCAGCGGACGCCTCACCGATCCCGGCGTGGATCTCAAGGCTTTGGACCTCACCTGGCTCGGTGATGTCTGGGTTGCCCTGGATCCCGCAGAGAAAATGACCGACCTTCGCACCCTGGGATCCCTTGCCAACGGCAGGCTCGATGCGGCCTACCCCGCCATGGGACTGCGTCTCCGCCACGAAGGGGTGGTCTGGGACGGTGAGTTGAGCCATACGCCATCACAGAAAGACGGCCTTGCCGCCCGGGGAAACCTGAGCGTAAAACAGGCCCTGGCCTCCGACAGCGACACCGATGTCAAGATAGCCTCCCTCTCCCACTTTTTCGCTTACGACATCAAAGCAAAGGGTCTCAACACCATCCGGGTACCCCATATTTCCCTTAAAGGGATCAGCGCCCTGCCCCCTTTGTCCAGCATCGGCTCCGTGGACATCACCGCCATGGCCCTGAACAATCTCAGTCACCTGCGCGCCGACACCCTCATCGTGGACGACGTGGCCACCACTCTGGTGCGGGACCCCGCGGGCCGGCTCACGTTTTTCAACACCATCAACAGCCTGACGGCCTTCCATGGAAACGAATCAGCACCCTCCTCCACGGACACCACGGCCCCTGGAGGAGCCCCTCCGGCTCCCCTGGCAGTCAAGATCAACACCTTTCGCATCTCCGGCGACGACTTCCTGCACCTCACGGACCGCAGCGTGACCCCCGTGTTTGAAAAAGAGGTCAGCTTAAAACGGCTGGAACTGCTGGATATCGATACCACAGCCCCGGACAGGGACCTGCCCCTGACCCTTGAAGCCGAACTGGATACCTACGAAACCTTCTCGGTCACCGGCACCGTCAGGCCCCTGGCCCCGGATGTCACGGCACACCTCAAGGCCAGGGTAGCCAACATCAACCTGAGCTGTCTGTCGCCCTACTGCTCCCAGGCCCTGGGCTACCTCATCAAAACCGGAAGTTTCACCGCAGACTCCACACTGGATATCAACGCCGGCGTCCTTGATATCAACAACCAGCTGACCCTGCGCAACCTCAGGCTGGTGCCCGACGATGAAGAAACCGTCGATCAGGTGATGAAAAACCTCACCATGCCCCTGGACTACGCCCTCTCCATCTTAGAGGACAACAACGGCACCATCAGCCTCTCCATTCCCGTCCACGGAGACATCCACGACCCGGACATCAACCTGAACAGCATCATCCAGATTGCCACGGCCAAGGCCATCACCACGGCCTCGGTCTCCTACCTCTCCTTCCTGCTCCAGCCCTACGGGGCCCTTCTCATGGTGGCTGAAAAGGCAGGGGAGATGATCACAGAAATCCATCTGGATCCCGTGGGGTACGAGCTGGGGGCCACCGAGCCCGACCCGGCGGGCCTTGAGTACCTCAAGGTGGTGGCCGGCCTCATGAAAAAAAAGGAGTTCCTGAACCTCACGGTCTTCGCCAACGCCGTCCCGGAGGATCTCTCATCGGAACCAGAGGCCGCCGAAGAGACGCCAACCGAGGCATCAGGCGAACTCCCGGCTCCCGAGGACAAAACCCTTTACATGGACCTTGCCCGGCAACGCGCAAGCACCATTCGGCACATCCTGGCCAAAGAGGGCATCGCCCCCGGGCGCATCCACGTCAGCCGTCCCAACTTCATCGTCTCCAAGCAGCAAAAGCCGGAAGCCGTTCTGACACTATAAAAAAAATCAATACGGAATGGTGAGGGTCAAACCAAGGCAGGATTCATTGCGTTGTTTTTCGAGTTCGCCGCCCCAGTGACGCATCTCTTTCCAGAGACTTTCCCGGACAAGGCGATTCTCTTTGAGGGCGCCGGTGTAAGAGCCATGGATGCTTCCGGAATAGAAGCCAAACCCCACAAAGGCGATGAGGGCCCCCAAGGCGTTGTTGCCGTCGTCAAAGCTTTCGGCGGCGGCCAGCCCCAGGGTGACATTGAGCAGAAAGGCCACGGCAGCGTCCTGATAGCGACCGAGGTAGAGGTAGCCGCCTCCTGGAACCAGGGCCAGGCCCCCTGCGACCATGGGGGATTTTTCGGGAAGGGCTTTAAATCGCTCCAGGCTGTCCAGGATGCCGTGGTAGCCACAGGACCTGTCCACATGGCCTGCGGTGGCTTTGAAGGCGGCCTCGGCCCGGGGCAGGTCCCCCATCTCAAGGCGGGTCCAGGCCATGCGGGTGAGAAGAAGCTGCTGGGCCTCGTCATCGCCCTGGGTCTCAAGCCGGAGGTTGGAAAGAAGGATCACCCCTGCAGACGGGTCCCCTGAACGGGTCAGGCACTGGGCCTGCATCACCCCTGCGGCGAGGACCAGGGGAGAGGCGTCAAAGCGGCGTCGGAAATCGGAAAACGCTTTTCCGGCCTTTGGGTACTGCCCGTCGCTGTAAAGGGACAAAGCCCGGGCATACTGAGCAGCGGCTAGATGCTCGGAGCCGGGGAAAAAATGCATGAACCGGGAGAATTCCGCCGCGGCCTGGGGGTAGTCTCCTGCCTCGAAAAGGCTTCGGGCATAGGAAAACTGCGCGTCTTCATCGATGGTGAGGGTGTCTGAGACAGAGGCGGTGGCGGTCAGGATAACGAACAGCAGGCCAAGGAGGCCTGCGGAAAAAACAGGGTGCTTCATGGGGTCACATGGCTCCTTTGTCCATGGGCTCGGAAATCGGGCAAACGGTTAGCCTTCTATGGTTAAGTGCGTTGAAAAGCCTGCCTCCGGCGGCAAGGTGTGCCACCTTGAAAGCAGGTTGCGGATGCGCTTTGCCCCTCGTTCCTCGGGTCAAATCACATCCGCCTTTCAAACAAACGTCGGCCTTGATCATTGTTTGGGCCATCGGCGAACACCCTTGTCACCTGGAGCGCCGCACTCCTGTGCGGCACGGGTAACGACGGACTAAAAAGCCGCACCGGAGTGCGGCGCTCCGTTCCGGTCGATCTTTCTCGGTTTTATTGAAGGTCGCGGCTCAAACGATGACCAAACTCCAAACGTCATCCAAGACCTGTTTGTCATACCCGTCGTTATGAGATCAGGCAAACATTTTGCCGCCAGCTGCATAAGCTGAATAGCTACAATCCATCTTTTTTTCAATCCCACCCCTCAAAGTGCATGGGCAGCTCGGGACCTTTTTTCCGCGCCTCCTGACCTTTGCCCTCTTTCCACCAGAAATCATTGGCAGACACCGGGTCCCAGGCGTGTCGATGGCCTCCCACCACCACCTGGGGCAGTCGCTTTGTGTCGTCCCCGCCGCACCGGATCAACCGATCGCAGCTTAAAAGCGCTCCTTTGAGCGGGCCGTGTGTTTCTACGGCCTCCCTGGCGTATCGGGCACACGACGGCACATGGCTGCACCGGTTGCCGTCCGTAGACGAAATCAGGGACTTAAAAAGGGAATAGACAAGGGGGCTCTCTTCGGCCTCAGCAAGGCAGGGTCCCGGCAGGAACAGCCCGGACACAAGCATCAGGCAGAAGACCCTCTTCAGCTGCTTACGCATGGGTCACCCGCAGCACCTCTTCAAGGGTGGTCTCCCCCTTGAGGGCGCGATCGATGCCGTCCCGACGCAGGGTAATCATCCCCAGGTTCACGGCCTCGCCCTTGATCAGGTTGGCGTCCGAGGTTTTGACCATGATGCCCTTTAAGTGTTCATCCACCTCAAGGATCTCAAAGATGGCCATACGGCCCTTGTACCCGGTCTGGAAACACGCCTCGCATCCCACGGCCCGGTAGAAATTGCCTCTGCCCGCGCTCTCCATGTCAATCCCGGCCCGTTTTAAAAGCTCGGGGGCGGGGTGAAAGGGCTCTTTGCACAAGGGGCAGAGCTTGCGCACAAGGCGCTGGGCAACAACGGCCTTGATGGCCGATGACAGGAGAAAGGGCTCGATACCGATGTCCACCAGACGGGTAATGGCGCTGGACGAATCATTGGTGTGAAGGGTGGAAAACACCAGGTGACCGGTGAGGGCGGACTGAACGGCGATCTCGGCGGTTTCACGGTCACGGATCTCCCCCACCAGGATCACGTCCGGGTCCTGACGGACGATGGACCGCAGGCCCCTGGCAAAGGTGAGGTCGATCTTCCGGTTCACCTGAATCTGGCCGATCCCCTTGAGCTGGTATTCAATGGGGTCTTCAATGGTGATGATGTTCTTGTCCGGCGAGTTGATGGCCGAAATGATGGCATAAAGGCTGGTGGTCTTGCCGCTGCCCGTGGGCCCGGTGACCAGGATGATACCGTTGGGGTTCTTGATCAGGCGGCCGATGGTGGCATAGGTCTCTTCGCTCATGCCGAATTCGGACAGGGTGAGAAGGGAGCCCGACTTGTTCAGGAGTCGCATGACCACCCGCTCGCCGTAGGTGGTGGGTACGGTGGAGACACGAATGTCCACGTCGTGCTCACCGATGCGCACATCGATACGCCCGTCCTGGGGGAGCCTTTTTTCCGCGATGTTGAGTTTGGCCATGACCTTGATACGGGAGACCAGGGCCGACTGGATCCAGCGCGGCGGGGTCAGCAAATCGTAGAGGATACCGTCCACACGATACCTGATTTTAAAACTGTCCTGGTAGGGTTCGATGTGGATATCGCTGGCCCTTGCCTTGATGGACTGGGAGATGATGTGGTTCACCAGCCGGATGATCTGGGACTCGCTGGTGTCGTCGAGGAGGTCGGCGGTCTCCTCCATGTCGGCCAGGATGTCGCTGCCGCTCTCCTCGATGTCCTGGACCAGCTCTTCGGCCGAGCCCCGGCTCATGTCGTAGAAGGTGTTGATGGCCGACAGAATCTGACCTCGCGGGGCCATGACCTTGGTGACGGGACCGCAGGCAAGACGCCGGACCAGGTCGTCCGCCGCCTGGAGGGCACAGGGATCGTTCATCACAAGACGTGCTTCGCCCTCCCCACCTTCGGGGACCAGGGGAACCATGTAATGTTTTTTCAAAAACTGAATGGGGATGGTCTCGGTGAATCCCCCGTTCATGCCGGCGGTTTCTATGGTGTCCATGATCTCCATGGCATAGACCTCGGCAAGGACCGTCAAAAACTTGGTCTCACTCAGCACCTTGCGCTTCAGCAGCGCCTCCCCGTAATGAATGCCCTGGGTTTCCGCGTAGAGGAAGGCCTCTTCGAGGACGGCCTCCTCCACGTTGTACTTCGTGTGGATCAGCTCGGCCACCACCTTGCGGAAGGGGCTCACTGGCACAATGGGTATCATTACTGTCCCCCTTCGGTACCCGTTGGCGCCACTGCTTCCGGTGCCTCACCGGAAGGCTGGACCCCGTTGCCCTCCGGGTCATCGTCGCCCTCCCCTTCATGGTCCGCGCCGAGGGTAATCACCGTCTCGGTTCGGTCCATTTCGGCCGAGGGTGTTTCCTTGGGAGCCTCGGCCTCCTCGGCCTGAGCCTTCTCTTCAGGCGCTTCCATCTCGACCGGCCCATCAGATCGGTGAGACTTCTCTTCAAGGGCCTTGTCTTCGGCCTCGTTGTAGAGCTTGATGTTGCCCTCGCGCAGGTCGTCGATGCGCTCGCGCTTGTCCACCATGATGTTCTCAGCGTCTGCCCTGCTGCTCACCACCCTCGGGGTAAGAAAGACGTAGAGGTTGGTTCGGCTGTCCGTATCGGACCTGGAGGAGAAGAGATACCGAATCACGGGGATATCCCCCAGACAAGGGACCCTGTACTCCGTGGTATCCAGGCTCTTATCGATGAGACCGCCGATGACGATGGTGCTGTTGTCCTCCACCACCACGGTGGTGTCAACCTTCCGCTGCAGGGTGGTGGGCTGGGAGGTAACATCCCCGAAGACCCGGCTGGTCTCCTGAAAGATCTTGAGCCTCACCCTTTTGTCCTCACTCACCTGGGGCGTGATCTTCAAGGTGATGCCCACGTCCTTGTATTCAAACTGGTTGTACTCGCTGTCCCCGCTGCTGGACTGGGTGAGGTAGGGAATCTTGGACCCCACCACGATGCTGGCCTCTTCGTTGTCCAGGGTCAGGACCTGGGGGGTGGAGAGGATCTGAACGTTGGAGTCCTTTTTATAAGCCGTAATCAAGGCCCCGAGGGAGGGAAACTTCACCCCGCCCACCTCAATGGCCTCGCTGAAGACGCCCAGGGAAAACCCGTTGGGAAACTTGCTCACCCCGTCGGTAGACGCCCCGCCAAGGTTCCCCAGATTGGAAAACCCGCTGCCCCCGTCAAATCCGCCGCCGTAAGCCGCATCTCGCCCGTTGATGGTGGTGTCGTTGCCCACGGTCCACTCCACGCCCAAGGCGCGGTCCGCGTCCACGTTCACCTCCATGATCAGGCACTCAATGTAGACCATCTTCCTGGGGATATCGAGCTTCTGGATAATCTCCTCAAGAATCACGAAATCGCTCTTCTCGGCCATGATGATGAGGCTGTTGGTGGCCTTGTCCGCGATGATGTTCACCCGGTCCGAGGCGATGGCCGCCTTTTTCCCCTTGTCCCCGGAAGTGGTCTTGCTGGAGAGGTTCTGGAGCACCTTGGCCATGTCCTCTGAAAGGGCATTTTCAAGGTAGACCACGTGGATCCGCTCTTTGCCCCGGGGCACTTCGCGGTCCAGCATCTTGACGAGCTTGATGATCTTTTCCGTGGAGCCCTTGCCCGCCAGGATGATAATGGTGTTGGTCCGCTCGTCGGGCACAAAGGTCGCCTTGGACGAGGCCTTGCTCTTGGAGTCCACCTTAAACACGTTGCTCAACAGGCTGGTGAGCTGACCGGCGTCGGCATACTCCAGGGGCAAAATGGAGATCTCCTGCCCCACACCGGTGATGTCCACGCTGTCCACGATCTTCATCAGGCGGCTGATGTTGGAGGCAAGGTCCGTGATGATCAGGGTGTTGGTGGGCTTGTAGGCCATGATGGAGCTGTTGCGGGAGATCAAGGGGGCCAGCAGCTTTTTAAGTTCCGTGGGATCGGCGTACTTCAGGGGTACCAGCTGGGTGACGATGTTGTCGGACCGGTCCGTGGCTTCGGACTTCAGCCGGGTGGCCACACTCTTTTTCTGGGCGTCCCGGGCCGGGACGATCTTCACCAGCGTCCCGGAGGGCACTGCGGAAAAGCCGTAGACATCCAGCACGGACTCAAACACGTGGTAGGCCTCATCCACAGAGATCTGACCCGGTGAGATGACCGTCACCTTGCCGGTAACCTTGCGGTCAATGATGAAGTTTTTTCCAGTCATCTCACTGACATACTTGATAAAGACCCGGATATCCACATCATTAAAATCGATGGAGACGGTCTCTTCGGCTGGGGCAGGTATCTGGGCCTCCTGGGCCTGGACCTGCGCCACCGGAAGCCATGCGAAAAGAATTCCTGCCAGTGCATATACCGCAAATCGTCTCATTGCCCTTTTCATACTCATCCTTGTCCGGTCCTTTTGGTGCTGCTATTCAATGGTATACTCAATGGTCTGAACCTGCCCCATCCGCTTGATCTCAATCTGAACCTCGCTTGCCGACTTCAAATTCCCGTACAGGGCCATGGCGTCATCCACAGATTCGATCTTCTGTCCGTCCACCCCGATGATAACATCCCCGTTTCGAATCCCCATCTTGCGGAAAATCGAATCGCTCTTGATGCCACTCACCGCCATGCCCTCGGGCTGGCCGTTGCGAAAGTGGGGCTTGATGCGGACATCCTTCATGAGGCTGCTGATATTCATCATGGCATCGTTGATGGTGTCCCGCTTCAGGTTCACCTTCTTCGTGATGGACGCCGCAGGCAGGCCCCTGCCATTACGGCTCGAAGCCCCGTTGCGGGGGGATGCCCCGGCGCCTTTGGCCGTCTCCATCATCAGCACCTCGTCCCGCCCCTTGTAGCTCACCACCACGCGATCCCGCAACACCAGCTTGATCACAGCCTCCTGCACGCGGTCACCCACCTTGAACAAATCCTGTTTTCGAGAGACCTCGTCCTCGATAATGGCCCGGGTCACCGCGTCGCCGCCCCCTGAGATCGTTCCCCAGAGTTTCAGCCGAAGCCGCGTCTCAGCCAGGCTCTCCACATCGATGGCCGCGGCCTCCTTTTTCACCTCAGTGCCCGGAACCACAAGGTCGAAGAGGTTTCGGGACAAAATCTCCTTGTAAAACTCCAGGGGTCTTTTCTGCCGCTGCGCGCCGGACTCCGTCAGGGCAACAGCCCCGCTGCCGCCGCTTTTCTCGGGCAACCCGATGCGCGATGTCACCCCCTGATAAAACAGGCCCACGGAAACCGCGGCGATGGCCGACAGGAGAAAAAGGTGCACGGCTGTAAATGCTCTGTCCGTCATAACATCAACCTTATCTTAAGGAGACCCTGGGGTTTGAAAGGGTCCCGCTGATCCGAAGGGGAATACGCCCCCTTTTCAACAATTTCGGGTCCATGAGCATGGAAATGGGCAGGCGGTCGGAGAGCTCCTTGACAAAGCCGGGGTCGGGGTTCAGGGTGCCGCTGATGTTGATGCGGCTGGATTCCAGCCGGCTGGACAGGGAGAGGGTTCCCTTGAGTTCCGCGTCCACCTCGGTGCCTTCCACATGGATGCGGCTGAAGGTCACCTTGGGACCTGTGACCTCCACATCCACCTCAACGGAAGAAAAGCTGAGCTTTTCTATGGGAATAAGAGGGTCGTTGATCCCAACCGTCACGTTGGTCAGGATAAGCTGTCCCGTGCCCTGGGCCGCCTTGTCCCGGGTGAGATCCACGGAGCCGTCTCCCCGGCCGGACAGCGAGACATCCACGGGAAGCCGGTCTTTGAGAAGCGGCGTCACCGTTGCAAGGTCCATCCCCTCCAGGCGCCCTTTGACCCGGGTCCACCGGCCGCTACCATACTGCACACGCGCATCGCCGGAGACCTTTCCACCGAAAAGCAGGGCCTTCATCCCGGCCCCGGGCTGTGAGGAGACCAGGGTCAGCAACAAAGGGGTGACCTTAATCTTCCGGGCCGTTACCGGAGGCAACTCCGGCAGGCTCAGGGCCATCCCCTTCACCGACAGCCCCAGGGGAAAGGCGGGGGACACGCCCTCCACATTGAGGGTGGCCGGGGCAAGCCGACGGTCGGCATGGGTCTCCATGAGGGCCTCGGCAAACTCGCCCGGGAACAGTACCCAGAGGAAAAAAAACAGGGACACCAGGGTCCAGAGGCCGTAGAGAAAAAAAGTCTTCATCAGGAATCCATATTATAAGGTCACGGTTTCGATGGATATCACCGCCGTCAGCAGCTTGCTCTTTTCAATGCGGGTCAGGGAGATCCCGCGGACCCGCACCAGGTCCCCTGCACTCTCTACCCGGTGGAGAAAGGCCGTCAGTTCGGCAATGGGAAGGTCCACCACCTTCATCTCCACCACGGAGAGACTCACCTTGCCGTCCCTGCTCTTCACCGATGAGGGTTTCATGTAACTTACCTTGGAGCGAATCCCCACGCCTCCGGCTACTTCGTCTAAAAAGGCGTAGAGGGTCTCCCCGGGTTTCAAGGCCGAAGAGCCTGCGGTGGTGGCTCCCCTGGCGGCGCGATACTCCCGGGCAAGGACCTCCATCTTCGTGAGTTCGGCTTTCCTGACCTCAAGGAGGCGCTGCTCCGTTGCGGAATTCCCGAACAGGGCAAGGACAAGGGCCCGGCTCCCCAGAATAAGGACCAGGGCAAGGGCAAGGGCCACGGCCCCTTTCTCCCGGATGCTCAACCGTTCAAACCACGCCATCATAAGGCCTCCTCGCCCGATAGGGCTACCACCACCTTGAACTGGAACCGATCTCCCCCGCTCTCTTTGCTGGAAGAGGCGATGGTCACCCCGTCAATCAAGGGGCTCTTTTCCAGGGCGCCCTTCATGGTGTCGATGGCGCTGAAGTCTTCGGCAAGGCCTGAGACCGTCAACTTGCCCTTGACCAGGGTCAATCGGGTAACGGTCACCTTCAGGTCTTTGGGAAGGCTGGTGGAAATGGCTTTTAAAATTTCAATGATCCGCACGCGGACGGCTCCCTGCCCGGCATAGAGGGCCTCCTCCTTGGCCACCCTCACTTTCCCCTCCATGGATCGCAGGAGCACACCTGCAGAAGGGGCCCTTTTGTCCTCTGTAAAGGTGGAAAGGTAAAGATTTTTCATCTGCTGTTCCACGGCAGCCAGCTGGCGACTCGTGTCGTGGACGCCCAGCACGGACCGGACCACCAGAAGCAGGACCAGCACCAGGGCAAGGGCGCCCGTTGAGATGACCTGGCCTCTGTGCTTGGCGATGAACTCGGCCGGGGCAAATCCCTGCCGCCAGAACACAGGGTGTTTCCAGCCGGAAAGGGCCGAGCAGGCAACGGCAAGGGCTCCGTTGTAAGGTCCCTCAGCCCAAAGGGGTTTGACCTCCTCGTCAAGGACAGCGCCCGTGGCGGCAAGGAGACGGGCATGTTCCACGGGCAGCTCGCCCAGGGGGGTCGACAGGGACTCGGGGATCTCCTCCCATCCGGCCACCAGGATCTTTTCGGGGGCCAGCCACTGCGCCTCGCATTCGGCCAGGGCCACCAGGGTCTGCCAGACCTCCCGGGTCAGGACATCAAGGCCGTCCCCCTTCTCGGGCAGGGCAAAATAGCGTAAAAACATCACCTTTCTCTCAAACACCACCGACAGGGTGCAAGAGGAGTTCACCCGCCTCAGGGTAAAGAAAAAGGCATCTTCGTTCCGTGCCAGGATCAGGGCCGAAGCCACGGCGGACGGCGCCAGGACCATGGGCTCCATGCCCAGGCTCTTGAGCTGGACCCGGCGGCGTTCCAGGTTCTCTTCCTGACCGATGAGGGCCAGGATGTCGGAATCCCCTTCCCCTGCCACCCGGCTCTCCCAGGTGATGCGCAGGTCTTCAAGGGGCTCAAGCAGGGTGGGTTCCAGCTCAAAGGGCAGGGCCTTGTCGATGGTTTTCGGGTCCCGAAAGGGCAGGCGCACGCGGCGGATCACCATCTCATCGGCAGGCAGGACAACGGCCACCTTCTCACCCCGGTCCGTGAGGGAGCGATTCAACGCAGCCAGGAGCTCTGCGTCATCGACGGAAGCCCCCGCATCGGAGGCGAGGTCCCTGCGGGCCACGCGGCTGCACGCCGTCACCCGCATGGCTCCGGCCTGACGATCCACCGTAACGGCGGTGGCCCCTTCCTCCGTGATCTCTATTCCCGTTAATTTCACGCGTAACCGTTCCTTATTCTAATCCATGCCGGTCCGCCAACCAAGGCGACCGGCCCATAGGTGATGTCAACCATGCCCGCTGCGGGCTTTTTAAGCGCCCGTCTCCTGCCAGGACAAAACGATAAATGAGTCGCCATCGCGCCTCACCACGGCACGAACCCCAACCCGGATGCCGTCGTCAACGGCCGTGGCCGTGATGGCAAAAACGTTGGAGTCGGTGCGGATCATCGCTTTTTTTATCCCGTTGTTTTCACACCCGGGGCAGGTGTTGTACCACTCCCCGTCCAGGGCGTGGGAAAACTCTTCCTCGCCTTTGTCGACCCGGTACTCCACCATGGCGGTGGCCACCATCTCCCGCTCCATGGGCGAGAGCGTCTTGGGCATCAGGGCAAAGAGCACCGGGAGCTCGGCGGTGTTGATATTGATCCGGCCCGGAAAGGTAAAGCGCCGGACCGTGTCGCCGTCATCTTTGACGTTGGCAGGCTCCTCGCCGTGGACCGTCAGCAGGTCCTTCAGGCGGTACCCGGCCTCTTCCCGGTTCAGCATGGCCTCGTCAATGCCCTTGATGCGCGCCATCTCGTCGATGTGGCGCAGGGGCCCGTTGCCGCAGGGGTAAGGGATCTCCAGGTTGAGGTAGTGGTCGTCCTCGGCCCCGGACAGGCCCGTGGTCTCATCGCCGTCCCCGTCATCAAGCCAGTCCTTCATGGCGTTGATGATCGCCACGTTCTCCCCGAGGCTGTCCAGGGTCTCATCGCTCTTGTTCACGACCTCAAAAAAACGATCCCACAGCTTTTTCTGATCGTTGTTGAAATCTTTTGCCTCGGGATACGTCACCAGGGCATTGACCTGGACCTTACCCAGCTCGTCGGCAATGGAAAGGTCGAGCTGCCCACGGTCAAAGGACATGGCCGAGATGAACTCCTTTAGCTTCTCCTCGTCGGCCCAATCCTCCTGCACGGTGTCGGTGCCCCCCTTCTTGCCGTCGGCAGAGAGAAAGGCCATGCCGATATGCACCCCGGACACGGCCGTGGCCCGAAGCTCCGAGGCGGTGGAGGCGTGGCTGGCTGCCACAAGCTCCTGGCGTGCGTGACGGCTGGTTTCAAACACCAGCACGAACAGGGCCAGCATCATGGAGAGGGTGGCCAGAAGCACCACCCCGTTCTCGTTGGAAAGAGGGCCTCTGCTACCCATCCACGGCCTCCTTTCGAAGGCTGCGCAACGGGAATAGGGCCTCTGCGGACCGTCCCGAGGCTCCTTCCCGGGAAAGGCTCACCTTAACGGCCACGGGGGTGGCCCGGCCGTAGGTGTCGCTGTCGGAGTCCCAGGTCTCCTGCTCCTGCCCCTCGGCATCCAGGCAGACCACCTGAAAGGCTGTCACCCGGGTCATCATCACCGGATGGCCCGAAGCCGGTTCAAAGGGATCATGGAAAAAAAGGCGATCAGAGCGCCTGAGCCGAAGCTCCCCCTTCTCTTCCGTGATGAAATAGACCACCTCGGCAATGCCCCCGAGGGAGCTCTCCCCAAAGGGAAGATGGTTTAAGGTGGTGAACCGGAGCACACTCACTTCCTCCCCGCCCACGGTCTCCCGGGCCAGGGTAAAGCGATAGGGGTCCGGCTCGTCCGTGGAGTCCCCGGGGCTGAACAGGGGGGCCTGATCCACGTAGAGGCCCTCCAGGTCCCGGCCCATCCAGCGGATCGCCTCCCCCAGGGCCAGGTTGTCGTCCCCGCTCTCCTCAAGGCGATGGGCCCCGTTGGAGAGCTGGCTGAAGGCCGTGCCAAGGGTGGCCATCACAAGCCCCATGATGGTGACGGCCACAACAACCTCCATCAGGGTAAAGCCTTTATCACCCGCGATACCCCTCACGACTCCTCCGTCACAAACAGATAATGGGTGGTCCCGTACACGCGGTCGCTGCCGTCCTGGAACACCTCAAGACGAACCCGTTTCAGGCGCTTGGCCACCTCCTCAAACTCTTTGTGCTCCACCTTGGAAGGTGAAAGGCGCCACCGCCATCCCGGGTAATCCTCCCCGAAATCGCCCTCGTCCGAGGAGACCTCGGAGGTGTCACCCACCAGGGTGCTCTCTTTGAGTGTCGAAAGGAAGGCGGCCTGCTGCCTGAAACGCGCCTCACCGGAGGCGGCAACCGACTGCATGAAGAGGCTGTAGATGGCAAAAAAACCGATGGTGAGAATGGACACGGAGATCATGACCTCCAGCAGGGTAAACCCCTTCTGGCCACGTCCTGCATGCAACCTGTCAGAAACCGTTGTCATGGTCCTCCACAATCTCCACCTTGGAGAGAAAGGGCTCGATGAGCAACCGCAGGGTACGCCCGTCGCGCACCAGGAGAATCTCCGCCCCGTCCGAGTATCCTTTGGGGTAAAATCGCAGCATCGCCTCCGAGGACCGCTTGCCGTTGTCCCCCGGAAACCCGGGCAACTCAACGGTCATGTCGTCGGGAAGGGTGAGCCCGCTTTTCCGTGCCTCGGCCGCGGCCTTTTCGTCCATGGCGGCCTCGGCCACCCAGATCTCCCCGGCATCCGTTGCGATATGAAGGCGGTACTCTTTGTGGTCTGCAAGGGCACGCTGCTTCAGATCCTGGACCGTTGAGGCGATGAGGCGTGCCACTTTTTTAGAAGGATCGGTAAAAATATAGGATTCCAGACTGGGAAGGGAGAAGAAGAAGAGGAGAGACAAGATGGTCATAACCACCACCAGCTCCAGAAAAGTAAACCCGGCCTCGGCCCGTCCCCGGGGAATCCCCGGTGCGGTGCCGCCCTCCCGCCTTTCGCACGGTTCGGTCCCGACGTGGACATTGCACATCGTTTTCACCCCCATCGACGCATGGCGCACCCGCGATGGGCTAGTCGATATCCCAGTTGTTGATATCCTTGGCGGTTCCTTCACCGCCCGGAAGGCCGTCGCCCCCGTTGGAGGAGAGATCCACGTCCCCGTTGGAGCCCGGGGAGACATAGATGTACTCGTTGCCCCAGGGGTCTTTGGAAATCTTTCGTTTGGTGAGATAGCCGCCGTCGGGCCACTTGCCCATGTTGCCCGAGGCGGGCTTTTCAACCAGGGCCTGCAGGCCCTGTTCGGTGGTGGGGTACGAGCCGTTGTCCAGCTTGTACATATCCAGGGCGGTTTCAAAGCTGCGGATATCGGCCTGGGCTTTGACAATCTTGGCGTCATCGGTCTTGCCGATGATCCTGGGCGCCACATAGGTGGCGAGGAGTCCGAGAATAAAAATAACCACGATCATTTCGATCAATGTAAACCCGTCTTCGGAAGAAGATCCGGAAGTCTGTTGCAGCATAAGTCCCTCTCGTCCGTTCAGCGCCTGCCGGCGCATCGTATTTTTCACTGTCGTCCGTCAAAAAATCAGGGTGAGCCCACAAAAAATACCGGCGTCGCGCCCGTTCGTTCCGTCCACCTTAGGGGGGTATACCTTCATAAGACAAGTCATATCGGGTGTGCCATGCAAGCGACCGCAGGATCGTTTTTGCGAAGTCATCTCAAAAAAATGTCCCGGCTCCCAACCGTTATGTATCCATACATATTCATAGAAGCCTCCATCTAATTATAAGAATTCTGGCCAAAATTCAAGGAGAATGCCACGATCGCAGGGCTGTCGCAGCTTTCTTTGACCGCACCGACGAAAAAATACCGCGACGCCCCGGGCGCCTCCCGTTCTGCCCGTCACTGCTTTTTCGCCCGCCCAAGGGGGAAATATTTTCCCTCGGCACGGCCCGCACCGCCCATCCCGTCACAGGGTCGTCACCTCCGGGAATTCCGGCGTCGGCATCCCGACGCAACCGGTATTAATTGCCCACGCAGGCCCCGAGGGCACCGCAGCCCCAAAAATATCTACGGGACACACCCCCTTGTTATTCAAGAAAAAACCATCCCACAGACCCCATCGCCCCTGCCATTTTGCCACACTGGCATCCATCTTGCTTTGTATTCTCCCAGCAACTGACCAAGGAGAGACACATGCTGTTTGAGATGACACGATCCGCACAGGCGGGCCTCAGAAAAGAGAGACAACACGAGCTGATTTCGAACCACCTGGCCAACGCCAACACCACGGGGTTCAAAAAGGACATCCTCTCTTTTGACCGGACCTTGAACCCCATCCTCACCACGGATTACAGCCAGGGCAACCTCATGGAAACGGGGAACACCCTGGACCTGGCCATCGAAGGGGACGGTTTTTTCAAGATCAACACCCCCTCGGGCACACGGTACACACGGGACGGTAACTTCACCGTGGACGCCATCGGGCGCATGGTGACCCAGGACGGCCATCCCGTCATGGGAAAAAACGGGGCCGTCACCCTCACCGGCGACGACATCTCCTTTGGGGAACGGGGCGAGGTGATCATGGACTCCATGGTCTTCGACAGCCTGGACCTGGTCACCGCAAGCGACATGCGGGCCTTCATCAAGGAAGGGGGAAACCTCTTCACCCTGGACCCCGAAAAAGGAGCCGAGATCCCGGCCTACGAGGCCAGGCTTCACCAGGGGGCCTTGGAGGGTTCCAACATCTCCACCGTCACCGAGATGACCCACCTCATCGATGCCCAGCGCATGTTTGAGTCGTCGGGGAAGGTGATGCGAACAAGCGATGAAACAGACGCACGAGCCAATCAGATGGGACGCCCGGCATAGACGACAGTCCGTCCGGGCTAAGGGCATAAAGACAGACACCACGTACCAACCAGCAGCAAGGGAGCAGACATCATGATGAGAGGACTCTGGACAGCAGCATCAGGCATGGGCGCTCAGCAGATGCACATCGACACCGTCTCCAACAACCTGGCAAACGCCAACACCACGGGCTTTAAAAAAAGCCGGGCCAATTTTCAGGACCTCATGTACCAGACCCAGCTCATCGCAGGGGCCCCCACCCCCTCCGGCGGTCAGGTCCCCACGGGCATCCAGGTAGGTATGGGCGTCAAGCCCTCCAGCGTCCAGAAGGTCTTTACCCAAGGGGACTACGTCCACACCGGCAACGATCTGGACATGGCCATCGAAGGGGACGGATTTTTCAAGGTTCTCCACGGAGAGCAGGAAGTCTTTACCCGGGCAGGCAATTTCACCCTGGACAGCGAAGGCTTCATCACCAGCCCTGCAGGGGACCGCCTCCAGCCCGAGATCGCCATTCCCTCGGACACCGTGCTGGTCACGGTCACCGCCGACGGCACCCTCACCGCCCACGGCCAGGAGGACACCATCCTCATGACCGCCCAGATTCCCCTTTACAACTTTGCCAACCCGGCGGGCCTTTTTGCCATGGGCGGCAACCTGCTGCGCCCCACCGAAGGCTCCGGTGAGCCCATTGAGGGTATCGCAAGCGCCGACGGCTTCGGGTCCCTCACCAACCAGTCCCTTGAGATGTCCAACGTGAACATCGTCGATGAAATGGTGGCCATGATCGTGGGCCAGCGCGCCTACGAAGCCAACTCAAAGGCCCTGCAGACCGGCGACCGCATGATGGAAACCGCCAACAACCTCAAGCGGTAAGGACACGGCCCCATCGTGATGCCCTTTTCCCATACCCGACCCATGATCCGCAGGAACCCCATGCCCTGGTGCCTGCTGCTCATGGGCCTGCTGCTCCTTCTCCCGGCGGCCTCCGGTGCGCAAAGCGCCCCGGCCGTGCGCCCCCGGGTGGAGGTCACGGGCTCTGCCGTCAGGGTCTCCGACCTGTTCGCCGGGCCCCTTCCCGCAGCCTTGAAGCGGCACGGGGACACCACCGTCTTCAACGCCCCCATGCCCGGCAAAGAACGCTTCGTCCCCGGCGCCTTTCTGGCCCGGAAGCTCTCCCTCCTTGCCGGGGCCAAAGCCCTTGAGATCACGGCTCCGAACCGTGTCTGCCTTGTCAGGAAAGGCCAGCGCCTCAGCGACAAGCGCCTTCTCCCCTTTCTGGAGGCGATGGCCCGAACCACCTGGAAGGGTTCCGTTGCCGTCTCAGAGCTCCGTGTAACGGGACGACGCACCCTTCCCCTGGGGTCCCTTGCCCTCACCCCCGATACAAAACGAGCGCGCGTCCGCAAAAACCGCATTGAGCTGCCCGTTGCCGTTTCGGTTAACGGGACATCCATGGGCCGGCTCACCCTCTCCGGGGAGGCGCACATCATGAAAAACGTGGTGGTGGCATCCGTCTCCATACCGAAGGGGGAAACCCTTTCCGCCGACCAGATCACCCTGGCCTCACGCCCTGTCTCCCCTTCCGGGACAGACATCCTCACGGACCCGGCCCTGGCCGTGGGACGAGAAGCCACCCGGCCCATCGCCTCCGGCACCGAGCTCACCAGCCGGCTCGTGAAAGCCCCGCCCCTTGTCAAGCGAGGCGACGGTGTCCGCATCCGCTACACCCAGGGGGGCCTTCTCATCACCGCCACGGGCATCGCCCGGGAGACCGGCGGCCTGGGGGATTTCATCAAAGTCAAAAACAGCCGCTCCGGAAAAGGCATCACCTGCCGCGTCATCGGCCAGTGCCGCGTGGAGCCGTTTTTATAATGCCGCACCCATTCACCCTTAGCCCGGACCAACGAGAGTCATGAAAAAATACCTGCTGACATACCCCGCCGTCTTCACCGCCCTTTTGCTCCTGGCCCTGCCTTTACCGGCCCGTGCAGAGCGCCTGAAGGACATAGCCGCCATCCAGGGAGCCGCCCCCCTTCATCTGACGGGATACGGCATCGTGGTGGGCCTTGCCGGTACCGGCGACAAAAAAGGGGCCGACTTTACCCAGGAGTCCCTGGCCAACATGATGACCCGCATGGGGGTAAAGGTGGACAAAGACGCCCTGAAGCTGAGCAACGCCGCAGCCGTCATGGTCACGGCCTCCCTGCCGCCCTTTGCTCGGAAAGGCACACGCCTCGACATCACCGTCTCCTCCATCGGCAACGCCAAGAGCCTGGGCGGCGGCACCCTTTTGACCACGGCCCTTCGCAGCGTGGACGGTGAAACCCGGGCCCTGGCCCAGGGGGCCATCGCCATCGGCGGGGCCGGCACGGCCAAGGCCAAAAAGAACCACCTCCTGGTGGGTCGCATCGCCAACGGCGCCAGCGTGGAGCGGGAACGCGACACCGGATTTTCCCGCAAGCACCGCCTGATCCTGAACCTGAACAACCCCGATTTTACCACCAGCAGCCGGGTGGCCCTTAAAATCAACGACACCTTTGGTAAGAACACGGCCCGCACCCTGGACTCCGGGGCGGTGCAGCTCACCATGCCCTCCTACATGCAGGGGCGCGTCACCGAGTTCATCGCCAAAATCGAAAACCTCACCGTCACACCGGACACCCCGGCCCGCATCGTGGTCAACGAGAAGACCGGTACCGTCATCATCGGCGAAAACGTCCGCATCGGCACCGTGGCCCTGGCCCACGGCAACCTCACCCTCACCGTGACGGAGACAAAAAACGTCTCCCAGCCCAACGCCCTGGCCCCAGGCGACACCGTGGTCACCAAGGAAAAAAGTACCGACATGACCGAAGACGAGGCCCAGGTGATGCTCATGCCCAAGGGCACCACCATCCAGGAGCTGGTCAATGCCCTGAACGCCATCGGTGTCAGCCCCCGGGACATGATCAGTATCTTCCAGAGCATCAAGGCCGCAGGCGCCCTGCAGGCCGAGCTCGTGGTCATATAAAGGAGACACCATGCCCGTTTCATCCCTTACGGCTCGCACCGCCCCGAAGGTGGACACCCCGCCCGCCAACCCTGAAAAGAAAAAGCTCAAAGAGGCGTGCCAGAACTTTGAAGCCATCTTCGTGGGCCAGATGCTCAAGGAGATGCGCCCCCAGGGGGACGACCCCGTCTTCGGGGGAAGCCACGCACGCAAAATATACGAGTCCATGCAGGACGAACAGATGGCCCAGCACCTCACCAGCAAGCGGAGCCCCCTGGGCGTGGGGGAGCTCCTCTACCGACAGCTGGCGGAAAAGGTCGATGCCACGGCAAAGAGCGCCGAAACAGCCCCCCGCTTGGGAGGCAAGCGCAGCGCCGAGCAAGGGGCTCTGGATTCCGCGTTCAAGGCTACGCCCCTGCCCTCCGGGGTGCCCCCGGTCCAAAACGACTGGTAAGGGGAACCCGCCAGGATGCCTGAAAAGCATTGAAACTGGCACAGAACATGCAATTTCAATAACAGCAAGGCCGCAGGTGGGAAAATGTTTCCCACCCGGCGGCTCCCAACAGAGCAGACACGGCCTTGATACAGGCCGTACCGAACCGGGTTTACGTTAGAATGCACCACCATCTGAGTCACGGGGGAAATTATGGCAGCACACTCCATCATTGACCTGCTTGAAAAAAAAGAGGCCCTGTACACCGAGCTCCTCGCCATCGTGGACGAAGAGAGCCAAAGCCTCTCTACCATAGCCCTGGATCGCCTCTGGGCGTTCACCGAAGAGAAGAGCCGCCTCTCCGTGGAGATTGATGCCTTACGGGATGAAATCCTCCAGCTGGCCTCCGCCCGCCTGGGAATCCAGACGGGCAGCGTGCCCATGCACCTTCGCGAGCTCCCCCGGCTCTTTTCCGAACACGAGCCCATGATCGCCCGTTCCGTGGAGTCCATTATCTTTGTGAAAGGGAAAATCCGTAAAATTGCCGAGTCCAGCGTCTCCTTTGTAGAGAACTACCTGGAGACCGTGGAAGAGATCATCCATATGCTGACCTCCTCCACCTCCGACACCAAGATCTACGGCATGGACCGCCACCTCATGGAGCCCGGCGGCTCCCTGCTCATCCACGGGGAGGCCTGACCATGGGTTTTCGCATCACCATGGACATTGCCAAGGGTGCCCTGGCAACAGCCGGAAGGGGGATGTCGGTCAACGGCCACAACATCGCCAACGTGGACACCCCGGGCTACAGCCGCCAGACCGAAACCATCACCACCAACCGGCCCTACACCATCGGCAGCACCCAGCTCGGCACCGGTGCCACCCTGGAACACGTGAACCGCCATGCGGATCAACGCCTGGAAGAGCGCCTGGCCGACCAGAAGTCCAAGTTCGCCACCTACGATGAGGCCATTGTCTACATCGACAACCTGGAGGCTCTCTTCAACGTGGACTCCGACACCCACCTGGGCAGCCTCATGAGCAACTTCTGGCAGGGATGGCACGAGGTGGCCAACCACCCGGACGACCCCTCGGCACGTTCCGTGCTGCTGGAATCGGCCACCAACCTCTCCGGTCAGTTCAACACCCTGTCCAACGACATCAACCGGCTGAAGACAAACGTCGGTCAGGACATCGACGCCGGGGTGGAGCGGGTTAACACCATCATGGGTAAAATCGCCAAGCTCAACACCGAGATCTTCATCACCGAGTCCACCCGACCGGCCAACGACCAGCGGGACATGCGCGGCCAGCTCGTCACCGAGCTCTCCGAGTTTCTCAACGTCAACACCGTGGAGCAGCCCACGGGCTACCTCTCCATCATGACCAGCAACGGCTACCCCCTGGTGGTGGGAAACCGCTCCTACGACCTCACGAGCAACCGCGGAAGCGTGGGCTGGGAGACCTCGGCCGGAGGCATCGTGGATGTCTCCCGGGCCATCACCCACGGCAAGCTGGGAGGCTGGCTCATGGTCAAAGACGACATCCTCTCCGAGGTGGACCAGAACCTGGACTCCCTTGCAAAAGAGGTCATCTGGCGGGTCAACAAGGTCCACAGCCAGGGCGTGGGCACCAGCTACCACCAAACCGCCGTGACCTCATCGGAAGCCCCCGCCGGTGGCAACCTCTACAACCTGGCCTACGGCGACCGCATCGACTACGACGGGGGCATGAAGGTCTGGGCAAAAAAACTCAACAGCCCCAACCCGGCCACGGCCGTGGAGGTGGACACCGGCATCTCCACCACCTCCCCTGTCAAGTTCACCGGCACCGGCATGCCCATGAGCCGATACCGGATTACCGTGGAAGAAGGGGGCACCGTGGGCCCCGGGGCAGACGACCCCGTCCTCCGCTGGGAACGCCTGGGAGCAGACAACACCCCCGTGGCCCTGGGCCGCTTTGCCATAACCGGAGAAAACAAGTTCTCCAGCACCCCGCCCGTGGAGGGCATCGGCTTTGACATCGGCAAAGGGCGCCTCGTGGCCGGAAACGTGTTTGAGTTCAACACCTCGGAGGCCGGCATCGCCAACCCCGTCGAGTTAAGGGGCATCCCCGAGGGCCGGGCACGCTGCGCAGGGGACCGCTACACCCTCACCGTGGTTGAAGGGGGCGGCTCCATCGAGAACGTCTCTCCCAAGAACCCCATGATCCTGGAGTGGCAGAACAGCACCGGCATGGGCACCATCCGCATCGAAGAGCCCGAAGAGGCCCAATTTGACGTGGACGGCATGACCCTGTCCATCGACAAGGGGACCCTCATGAACGGGGACAGTTTTGTGGTCAAAACCGGGGATGCCGGGCAACCCCTGGACCTGGAGGGCAACACCACCGCCGAACAGAAATCCTCCTGGCACTGGACCACCTTCTCCCTGGCCGATCAGTTCAACAGGCAGGCCTCCGAGGCGGGCGTGGACCTAAGGGCCTTTATCAGCAACACCGGCAACTTTGAACTCCGGCCCGATTTCGGCGTGGCCTTTGCCTTTTCCGACAGCACGGCACGTGACGGCGGCGTGGCAGCGGCCCTGGGGCTCAACACCTTCTTCAAAGGCCAGGATGCGGCCACCATCGACATCGCCGAACTGGTCAAGGACCCGTCGAACATCGCCGCAGCCCGGGTCCGCGGCGCAGGGTCCGATGCCATTACCAGCAACCTGCATGTCACCAACCCCGAGGTGCGTCCCGTTGAGATCAGCACCGCAGGCGGACCCGCCGTCCTCTATTTCGAAGAAGACGACGTGCCCAAGGCCATCACCGTGGATCCCCGTATCCTCACCTCCCGGGGCGACCTCCACACCCTGGCCCACGACATGGAACAGGCCATGAACGCCGCGTCCAACCTCAGCAACCCGTACAAGGTGCGCTACGTGGAGAACGAAAACCGCTTCGAGTTCTCGGAAAACGACGGCTCGCCCCTGCAGCAGCTCACCCTGAGGTGGGACCGCTCCCCGGCCCTGGCTGAGCTCACCGGCTTTCGCCCCGAGCCCGAGACCTTTGTCCCCGCAGCCGGGGACTACGGCAAGATCAACAACGAAAACGCCCTGCTCATGGCGGACATGCAGCACGTGGAGAACACCATGCCCCACTACGCCTACACACGGGACCGGGGTGCCGTGGCAGAGAGCCTCACCACCACCCCCGACGGCTTTTACCGGGACATGCTGGGCTCCATCGGGGTCAGGGCCTCAAGCTTCAGGAAAGAAAAGGAGATGGGGGGCATGATGGTGGAAAAACTCTCGGACATCAGGGAGTCCATCTCCGGCGTCTCCGTGGACGAAGAGCTGGTGCGCATGCTTGCCCACCAGCAGGCCTACCAGGCCGCCTCCAAACTCATCACCACCAGCGATGAGATGCTGCAGACGTTGTTGAATATGAGATAGTAAGGGCTTAAGGGCTAAGGGCTAAGGGCTAAGGGCTAAGGGCTAAGGGCTAAGGGCTAAGGGCTAAGGGCTAAGGGAAAATGTTAAACAGAGCAACTGGAGTCAACAGACCATGGGGAAAAAACCGTTTTCTTTGTTGAATGACCTTGATGGGACAAGCATTCCACTAATCGGCGGAGCGAAGCGACTCCTCGACCTTTAGCCGTTTGCCCTTTACCCCTTTTGCCTTTTACCGATCTCAGGTTTCAGGCACCCTTTGCCGATAACAACAGTACTTGATATGGTCAAACCAGAGTTCCAGCGCCTTGTGTCGCTTTATATGGGAGACGTCCTCCCATCCGGCGGCCGGGCCCCTTTTTGATGAGTGTGATGCATGCGGGTAGCGACCTCAACCCTTTACAACCAGTCCAAGGAGAACATCAGCCGGAAAAACCGGGAGGTTCTCGACAAGAACTCCCTGATCTCCTCGGGCAAGCGGATCAGAAAGCTCTCGGACGCCCCCGTGGACGCCAGCCGCGTGGCGGCCCTGAAGACCAGCATGAGCGACCTCACCCAGCTCCAGCGAAACGTGGACACCGGTACCCTGTGGCTTGAAGGCAGCGAAGAGTCCCTGGTCCGGGTCAAGGAGAAGATCGACAGGGCCAAGGAGATCGCCATCGCCATGGCCAACGGCATCGCCAACCCCGACGACCTCCAGACCTCGGCCCTGGAGGTGGAAGGCCTCATCAAAGGGGTGCTGGATCAGTCCAACACCCGCATCGACGGCCAGTACATCTTTTCCGGGACCCGAAGCGACATCCGGCCCTTCCGGGCTGACGACGTCAACTCCCCCAACACCATCGCGTACCGGGGGAACGCCACCCCCTTCCGGGTCAAGATCGGTACCCAGTCCGACATGGTCGTGGGCTTTGCAGGGGAAGAGATCTTCTCGTCGGACACGGCCGCCATCGATGAGACCAACAACTGCCTTGATTTCACTGAAAAGCGGGCCGGTGCCCCGGCCGGGGAAGAGACCGTCCTCACCGCCCTGGTAGACCCGGGCACCTACTCCAGGCAGGGCCTGGCCCACGCCGTGGAGATGGCCATGGAGCGAGCCTCGGCAGACAAAGGGGCCGCCGCGGATTACAGAGTCTCCTGGAACGAATCCGAGCAGACCTTCACCATCGCCGAAGAAGATGGTCTGGACCCTGCCAGGCTCGACCGGGTCTCCGTCCTGTTCCGCTCCGGTGAAAACCGCCACCAGTCCGTGGGCGCCTTCATGGGGTTTTCCACCGACGACATCGCCACCGAGCCGTCACGCCAGCCCCTGGTAAGCCGGAGAGGCGTTCAATGGGGGGTCTTCAACTCCCTGTTCGAACTCCGTTCCGCCCTTGAAGGCAACGACAAGGAGGGACTCCATCAGTCCATCTCCCGGCTGGCCGCGGATCACAACAACATCCTGAGCTCCATCTCCGAAGCCGGGGTACGGGCCGGTCGGCTGGACACGAGGCACGACCTGATCAAGGACCTTAACATCAGCCAGGACGCCACCCGCTCCAAATTGGAAGACACCGACGTGGTGCGTGCCATCTCCGATCTCAAGCTCAAGCAGTTCGGGTACGAATCCGCCCTGGCCTCGACATCACGGCTCCTGAACACGAGTCTTCTGAACTATCTAAAATAACGCAAAGACCGACCCAAAACAGGAAATACCTGATGCTCATACTGACACGAAAACCGGGCGAAAAAATCCGTATCGGCGACGACATCACCATCCACGTGGTGGAGATAGGCAAAGGCAACGTCCGTATCGGGGTGGAAGCCCCCAAAGATGTGTCCATCATGCGCGACGAGGTGGTGGAACGCATCGAAGAAGAAAACCTGCAGGCCGCCAAACGGAACCGAAACACCCTGGTGCACGCGGCGTCCATGCTGAAGAACAAAAAAATGATGGAAAGCGGGACAACGCCCACCGGCAAACCCGCGGCACGAAGACGAAAAGTGGTGACCCCCAAGCAACCGCTTACGGGCGACTCAAACAAGGAGTAACACGTTGATCATCCCCACCCGACAATTTGGTTCTGTTGACATCGAGGAAGAAAAAATCGTCTCCATGCCCAAAGGCATGCCCGGCTTCCCCGGCAAAGAGAAGTTTATCCTCCTCTCCCATGAAGAGATCGACCCCATCCTCTCCTTTCAGTCCGTGGACGACCCCGACCTGGCCTTCGCCCTCATGGACCCTTTTCTCTTCATGCCCGACTACGCCATCGATCTGGACGCAGCCGTCCGGGACATGGCCTGGGACGTGGAAAAACCCGAGGAGATCTTCCTCTACAGCATCATCAACGCCAGCAGCGATCGCCCCGAAGAGATCACCGCCAACCTGGCAGGCCCCCTTCTTGTCCACACCGGCATCAACGAGGCCGTTCAGTTGGTCATCACCGACGAGCGCTACTCCCACAAACACCAGATTTTTGCGGCGGAAGAGGCACAGGCCGAGGGGTAAAAACGTCGCGGGTGCCGGCTTTTGGGGTTACAGAAAAAAAGAAAATCTCAAAAAAAATGCCTCCGGCGGCAAGGTGTGCCACCTTGAAAGCAGTTTACCGCAGGGCTTTGCCCCTCGTTCCTCGGGTCAAATCCCAGCGGTATTCAGGCAAGCCAGACGTAACACGAACAACCGGCTTTACCCTACGCCATCATCACACCGCGTCCCTTACAAAAACCAGGCTGTTCTCCGTTGAGAGGGCCCCGTCGAGCCGGTACCCGTTCACATCGAACCCCTTCACGTCCGCCACACCATCAATGCGATTCTCGATGATCCACCGCGCCATGGCCCCCCGGGCCCGCTTGGCGTGGATGGCAACGGCCTTTAAGGCATCCCCCTTCTTCTCCTTGAAGGCCACATCCACAAACCGGCCCTTTGCACGGATCACCTTTTTATCCACGGCCTTGGCATACTCCCCGGAGGCAAGATTCAACAGCGCCCCGTCCGAGGGCATCAGCGATTCAAGGTGCTCGGTAACGGCCGGTTTCCACCACCCGGAGAGCACCCCGAAACCGGGAAGGGAAAGCCCCATCTCCAGGCGATACGGCTCCACCCCCGTCATGGGGGAGAGAGCCCCGTACAGCCCCGAAAGAATCCGCAGCCGATCGTCGGCCCAGGCCACCGCCTCCGCAGAAAGGCTCTCCGCATCTATCCCCTGGTAGGCATCCCCACGGTAGGCAAAAAGTGCCGGGGTGCCCGTAACACCAAAGGAAAAATCACGAAAGCTCGCCACCGTGTTCTCGGCAATCCCGTCGCTTACCTTCATGAGCGATTTCATTTCGTCAACGGAAACGCCCCGAAGCGCCTCAACCAGTTCCCGGGTTTTCTCCTTATAAAAAGGGCCGCCCATATCCCCGGCCCACGCCGGAGCCCCAACCTCCATCCGCTTTGCCGGTGCGAGGATTGTGATCATCATTTACTTTCTCCTTCCAACAGATAATCGGTGCGCACGTGGCACCCTATACACCGACCGATCCCGTGAACTGTCGGGCATCCTACTCCACAACCTTTTTCATCTCTTCGTCATCAAGAAGCTGCTCGGCAAGCCCGGCCCAATCGAACTCCTTTTCATGAAAACCAAACACATTCCCTTCGACCGTATGGGTGGCAAGAAGGGTTCCGGTGTGTACGTCAAACCGCGTGCTCCCCAGGCGCAGGGTCCCTTTAAGCATGCCCAGGGAGCCTGAACTTTTTTGGGAAGCGGCTTTTATCCACACGAGCCTGTCCCCTGCATATTCCCGTGCCTGGCCAACGCACTCATGGGCTTCACGGCAGGAAACACCGACGAATATGGCGCCGTGGGTTTCGGCAAGGCTGGACAGCCGCGGGGCAAGGGTGGCCCTTAAAGCTTCCGGGGCCGAGAGCATCCAGACCGTGCCCCGTATCCCGCTTTGTTCCAGCTCGGCTTTTCGCGCGATAAAAAGGGCGGTGAGGTGGTTCTTGTTGCCCGCGTCCTTGGACAGGACAGAAAAATCGACATCGTTCAGGCGGGCCTGGGCATCTGTGATCCAGCGGAGCTTCTGGGCCGGGCTGGCTCCTTCTTCATCATAGGTCATCCGGTGAAGGGCCTTGGCCTGTTTCAAGGCCACCAGGTTGTCTGCGATATCCCGCCTGACCGTGTACCGCACCCAAAAGGTGCAGGTGGAAGGGTCCATGTAGCTTCCGGCCCGGGTCACGTCGGTGAAGGTAAGGGAAGAGGCCACCCGCAGACGCCGCGTGGCACGCCGGATGGCCGACAGATCCCCATGGGCTTTCCGGGTCTGGCTCTCCATGAGCTCCATGCTGCTCTCCACGGTCACCTGAACCTGATCGAGAAGATCCACCAGGGCCAAGTCCCTTGCCCTCATCTTCTGCAGAAAAAAGTTGCCCCCCATGGGACCCGCCTGCCCCACCCCCACATAATACCCGTCAAGGGCCTCGACACCATGCATCCAGGCCGGCAGAACCTGGCTCTCCCCTGCACAGGGATGCCACTGGGGATACGTCCGCGCCGCCTCTCCAGCACACCCCGTCAAAACCAACAACAGCACCATACCCGCTGCCACGTGCCCTCGCCCCGTCCGCTTCGTCATAAAAGAGTCCCTTTTAACCGTTCGGCCCATTGGTGAAATGTATCCCGGTATGCATAAAACCATGCCCCATCGGTTAAAACAAGTCCGCGCCTAAATGTAAAGAATGACTCCGGGGCCCGCTGCGCCCCGGTAAGGCCCCGGCTGCCATTCACAGGCAGAGGCGTTCCCACGCGTTTACCCCGCCTTGAAGCCCGCCCTTGACAATCCACCGCAAAACCCTGATAACCCCATTGATTCTCATTCAAAACCACCAGCGGCCGGGAGACAGCCCTATCCGTTGCAGACATATGGAGCCCCATGGACTCAAAAATCATCGACATTCGCGTCACCCCGGAAGAGATCGACAACCCCGAGGCCGTCAAAAAACACCTCATGGCAAAATACGGACCGTGTGATGAAAGAGCGTTCACCTACCGGGCCCTGAAACGATCCATCGACGGCAGGTCACGGGAGCCCCGGTTTTCGATCCGGGCCGAGGTATGCGAAGGAAAGCTTCCCGAACCACAAGCCCTGCGCCCCTTTGCTCCGATTTCTCTCACCGAAAAAGAGGTCATCGTGGTGGGTGCCGGGCCTGCCGGGTACTTTGCCGCCCTTCGCCTTCTGGAGATGGGCATCCGGCCGGTGGTGCTGGACCGGGGAAAGGATGTGCGCTCACGGCGCTTTGATCTGAAGAAAATCTACTCCGAAGGGAAAGTCGATCCCCACTCCAACTACTGTTTCGGAGAAGGCGGGGCTGGAACCTACTCCGACGGCAAGCTCTACACCCGCTCCAGCAAGCGGGGCGATGTGGGCCGCGTCCTGGATCTCTTTATCGATCACGGGGCCTCCGAGACCATCCGCGTCGACGCCCACCCCCACCTGGGGTCCAACGTCCTCCCCAAAATTGTCCGGGCCATGCGGGAGAACATCCTCTCCGCCGGAGGGGAGATCCGGTTTGAATCCCATGTCACCTCCTTTGAGGTGGATAAAGGGCTCATGACAGGCGTCACCCTCGCCGACGGGCAGACCGTCAAGGCCGACGCCGTGATCCTGGCCACCGGTCACTCGGCCCGGGACGTCTACCGAAGGCTCCACGCCCAGGAGATCCGCGTGGAGGCCAAACCGTTCGCCTTAGGCGTTCGCATTGAACACACCCAGGATCTCATCGACCAGATCTTCTACAGAACCAAAACCCGTCACCCCAACCTGCCCGCCGCAAGCTACCGCATTGCCTGCCAGGCAAACGGCCGGGGCGTTTTCTCTTTTTGCATGTGCCCCGGCGGCTTCGTGGTGCCCGCCGCCACCGCCCCCGGCGAGCTGGTGTTAAACGGCATGAGCCTCTCCTACCGCAGCGCCGAGTACGCCAACGCAGGCCTCGTGGCCGAGGTGCGCCTTGCCGATATAGGCGAAGACACCGAGGCCAATCCCCTTGCCGCCCTCGAATTCCAGGAGGCGGTGGAGCAAAAAGTCTTCAAGGCAGGGGACGGCACCACCCAGAAAGCACCGGCACAACGGGTGGAAGATTTCCTTGAAAAACGTCCCTCCACAACCCTTAAGGGCTCCTCGTACCTCCCCGGGCTCTACCCGGCCGATCTCCACGAGCTGCTCCCCCCCTTCGTGGCAGAGAGCCTCGCCGAAGGCCTTCAAACCTTCGGGAAAAAATTCAAGGGATTTGCCCACCCCGACGCCACCCTCATCGCCGTGGAGTCCCGCACCAGCTCCCCGGTACGCATCCCCCGGGAAAAAGAGAGCTTCATGCACCCGGACACCCCCGGCCTCTTCCCGGCAGGAGAAGGCGCGGGGTATGCGGGCGGCATCGTCTCCGCCGCCATGGACGGCCTCAATGTGGCCGACGCCGTGGCACGGTGGCTGGAAGAAAAACGGTAACATGCTTTATAGATCGCACCCCTTGTCGCCGGAGGCAGCCCGGCTAAAAATGCCTCCGGCGGCCCTGCCGGGGGCCAAACTTTTGAAAAGTTTGACAAACAGGTCTTAAAAATAGATTCAGTTTAATCTGATTCAAAGGCGACTGCGCTTTCCCCTGAGGAACGAAGGGGAAAGCGCAGTCGCAACGTGCTTTCAAGGTGGCACACCTTGCCGCCGGAGGCTGCTTTTTCTGTGTTATTTTTTTTCTTGCAGCCTAAAGGTCCGTTGCGATGTCCATGACCTCGGGTACCTCCTTTGCCGGTGGCCCTCCCCCGTGGAATCCCGGGAGAACAGGAGCGCCGCACTCCCGTGCGGCATGCATTTCGCCTTACGGCCAAAGCCGCACAGGAATGCGGCGCTCCATATAAAAAAGGCGCATCCATTATCGAATGCGCCTTCATGGTTTACTGTACCGCCGGCCCGTGATAAGCCCAACCCAGCAAATCAAAATTTTTGAATGGGCCGGCTCTTCTTTTGGGAGCCTGCCCCCCTTCGATGTACCCCCCGAACATTCCGGAGATCACCATGTCCCTTCAAGGCATTGTCCATATCGCCCAGCAAACCATGCAACGCTTTCTCAACCCCGGTGACATCGCCATCGACGCCACCGTGGGCGCGGGCTACGACGCCAGCTTCCTTGCCCGCTCCGTGGGCCCCACCGGCCACGTCTACGGCTTTGACGTCCAAAAGGAAGCCCTGGACAGGGCAACGGGTAACCTCTCCAATGCAGGCCTCATGGATCGGGTCACTCTCTTCAACGCCGGCCACGAAACCATGGCCGACCATCTGCCCCCCGAAATCCACGGCACAGTAAAAGCCGTCAGCTTCAACCTGGGCTACCTCCCGGCCAGTGAGTCACCGGTCACCACCCTGGTGGACACCTCCCTTGCCGCCATCAAAACAGCCATGGCACTCCTTCACCGCAGGGGGGTCATCTCCATCGCCATCTACGGGGGCCACCCCCAGGGCCAGGTCGAGCAGCATCGCCTCAAGGCCTGGGCGGCCCATGTCCCCTACGACGAATTCCGCATCGCTTCCTACGAATTCACCAACAAAGCAAGGAACCAGGAGACCCTCCTGCTCATGGAGCGGGCAAAGCCCAAAGGGTAACATCTATCCCGGCAGCACCACCGTAAACAGCGCCCCTTCGCCCTCCCTGCTCTCCACATGGATCTCCCCGTGATGGGCGGCGACAATGCCCCTGACCAGGCTGAGCCCAAGGCCCAGGCCTTTTTCCGAACGGCTCCTGTCGCCCCGGAAAAGGCGGTCCCAGATCCTCGGGATGTCCTCGGGGGGAATGCCGGGCCCGGCGTCCCGGATGCCGATGCACACGGAGGTATGTTCCCGGCTGGCGGTAATATGAACGGTCTTGCCCTCGGGGGTGAACTTGACGGCGTTGTCGAGGATATTGGCCAGGGCCTGGCTCAAGCGGTGGGGATCCACCGAGGCCACGAGCCCCTGTTCGATGGTGGCGTCAATCCGCACCTCTTTTTCTTCGGCCACGAACCGGTACATCTCCACGATGGTCTCGATGAGCTCGGTGAGGTCGGTTTCATACGGGGTGATGCGAAGCATGCCGGTCTCGGCTTCGGAGACATCCATGAGGGTGGTAAGAAGGCTCAGGATACGATCAGACTCTTCAATCCCTTTTTCAAGGGCCTGCCGGAGCAGGTCAGGATCATCCCCTTCCCTTAAGGCCATCTCCGAGACATTGCGCAGGCGGGTCATGGGGGTCCTCAAGTCATGGGCCACGTCGTCCAGGGAATTCTCCATGCGGATGATCAGCCCGTGGATGCTGTCCAGCATAGTGTTAAACAGGCCTGCCAGTTCGTCGAGTTCGTCCCCGGTGTGGGTGCGTTTGACCCGTGCTTCCATGGTCCCAGCATCAATGGATCGAACCGTCTTGATGATGCCTCGGATGGGCCGGAGGGTCCGCCTCGAAAGAAAGAGCCCGCCCCCAAGCCCCAAAGCAAACAGGGGAACCATCACCACGAGAAAAATCCTGCGAAACTGGCTGAGGATCTCCTGGCGCCGCTGGCTGCTCATGCCCACCTGCACCCGGTTGCCGCGCGGGGTCAAGGGGCCCGAAAGCACATCCAGCACATAGGTCCCTTTCCGGCAGGAGAGGGTCTGCCAGCCCTGGCAGTCCCCGCACCCTCCGGAGAGAAGGTCCAGGTTGAAATCCTCCCAGCTCTCCCGGGAGAAGATATGCCGGGTGCGGTTGGCCCGGTCCGCCACCCGAATGAACAGGGGGCGCGAGCGCCGCTCGCCTCCGAGCTGATCCACATACCGGTTCAGGGCGGTGACGCCGCCAATGTCGTAGAGGGTCTGCACCTCGCGGAGCTCCAGCTGGATCTCCTCGTAGTCCTGGGCTCTGAGAGTGGCCCCGAGAAAAAGGTAGGCAAGGATAAAAAGAAGGGCCGAGCTTCCGATAAAAATCGCCGAATACCAGGCCCCCACCCGGAACCCCAGGGTTCTCGTGATGTTACGCAGGCGCTTTAAGGACATAGCCCACCCCTCGGATGGTGTGGATCATCTTGGCGTCGAAGGCTTTGTCCACCTTGTTTCTCAGGCGACAGACCAGCACGTCCACCACGTTGGTCTGGGGGTCGAAGTGAAGGTCCCACACATGCTCTAAAATCATGGTCTTGGACACCGGCCGCTCCGCGTTGCGCATGAGGTACTCCAGAAGGGTAAACTCCCGGGGCTGAAGGTCCAGCACCGTGTCTCCCCGCGTCACCCCCCGCTTCAACAAATCCATGAACAGGTCCCCCACGGTGAGGGTGGAGGCTTCCGCCACCCCGCCGGAGCGCCGGATCAGTGCCTGGATCCGCACCAAAAGCTCGGAAAAGGCAAAGGGTTTGACCATGTAGTCGTCCCCGCCGCGCTGGATCCCCCGCACCCGATCGTCCACAGAGCGCCTGGCGCTTAAGATAAGCACCGGGGTGTTCACCCGTTTTTCACGCATGGCTTCGATGATTTCAAGGCCGGTGCACCCGGGCAGCATGATATCGATGACAGCCGCATCGTACTGCTCCTCCAGGGCAAGGACCAGGCCGTCGTCCCCCCGAAGGGCCGTGTCCACGGCAAACCCTTCCTGCCTGAGGCCCTTGGCGATAAAGCCTGCGATCTCTTTATCATCTTCAACGATCAATATCCGCATGAACCATCCTCGACGTGAGTGTATCTAAAAAAAAGAGCCTCCGGCGGCAAGGTGTGCCACCTTGAAAGCAGGTTGCGGATGCATTTTGCCCCTCGTTCCTCGGGTCAAATCACATCCGCCTTTCAAACAAACTTCGGCCTTGATCATCGTTTGGGCCATCGGCGTATTTACATCACCCCCCGAACACCCTTGCTCCTGGAGCGCCGCACTCCTGTGCGGCACGGGTAACGACGGACTAAAAAGCCGTACCGGAGTACGGCGCTCCGTTTCGATCAATCTTTCTCGTTTTATTTGAAGGTCACGACCCAAACAATAGACAAGACACTGACTTCACACAAGATAAACCGTCATGATCTACTTATTAAACCCATCTTTATGAGATCCGGAAAAAGCATAGCCTCTGGCGGCAAGATGTTCACCTTAATATTACGGGTTTCGGAAAATCTATGAAAAAAATCCGAACCCGCCATCTCCCCCGTACCCTAAAAAAGCACCCTGCCCCTGTCAACGGAGCCGAGGTTCCTTTCATAATTGTAATCCCCCGGAAAGGTTTCGGCAACACGACTTCGCTATGGTACGAACGCGGTCGAGACGGAACACGACAAACGCGATGGAATTGGTACACTCAAGAACATCACAATCAGGTGACGCATCAGCACAAATACCGTTCCGCCTCGACCGCACCCTCACACCCACAACCAGACCACCAACACGCAGGAACCCATTCCATGACGGATAGACATGACAGACCAGAAGGCAAGGTTATCACCCGCACCTCGCCTCTCCTTCTTATTCTGGCCCTTGCCATAGGATTTTTCGCAGGGGTGGCCTTATCGGCCTGGAAAATGAAAGCCCCGGGCTATGCGACCAGCGCCCCGGAAGGAAACGCCAAGCTTGCGCAGATGGCCCAGGCCCTGGAGCAGCAGCTTGCCGAAAACCCGGACAATGCGGACCTGCTCATCCGGCTCGGCAACACCTACTTCGATACCGACCAGTACACAAAGGCCATTGACGCATACAACCGCGCCCTTGCCCTCACGCCGGATAATACAAACGTCCTCACCGACCTGGGGATCATGTACCGACGAGCCAAAAAGCCCGAAAAAGCCGTGGAAGCCTTTGATGCCGCCATTGCCATCGATAAAACCAAAGAAAACGCTTATCTGAACAAAGGCATCGTCCTGGTCTACGACCTCGGCAAACGCGAAGAGGCCATTGCAACCTGGGAGGCACTCCGGGAGATCAACCCCCTGGCCATGGCCGGCAACCAGTCCATTGACGAACTCATCGCCCATTTTAAAGAAGGCCACGACAAAGAGGGGAAAAAATAATGCCCGCAGCCCAGAGCATCCTGTCCCCCGTTACGGACCTGTTCAAATCCGTTCGCCTGACCGTGGCCCTGCTGCTCATGCTTGCAGCCACCTCGATCCTGGGCACCGTGATCCCCCAGAACAAACACGCCTCCGATTACATCCAGGCCTTTGGCGACCCCCTCTACCGGATCTTCCACATCCTGGACCTAACGGACATGTACGGATCCTGGTGGTTTATCCTGCTCATCATCCTGCTGACCTTAAACATCACGGTCTGCACGGTCACCCGGTTCCGAACCACCCTGAAGCTCTCCTTCGGCAAAGGGTTCAAGGGATTTTCCTCCCTTCCGTTCCAGGCCGAGGCCGCCTTTGAGCGCGCCCCGCAAGACCTGGAAGCATCCGTTCAAACTGCCCTCTCCTCCCGTTTTTCAAGCACGCGAAGGGTCGAGTCCACCGACGGTATCGCCTTTGACGCAGAAAAGGGCCGCTGGTCCCGCATGGGAGCAGACGTGGTCCATGCCGGCATTCTCATCCTCCTGGCAGGGGCCCTTGTGGGCTCCCTTTTCGGATACGACGGATCGGTAAACGTGCCCGAAGGGGAGTCCGTGGACACCATCATGCTTCGGAACACCAACGAAAAAATGCCCCTGGGATTTACCGTGCGATGCAACGATTTCAGCATCAGCCACTACGACACCGGCAGCGTCAAGGAGTACCGATCCAGCCTCACCGTGCTGGAAGGCGACCAGGAGGTGCTCACACGGGATATCATCGTCAACAAGCCCCTGACCTACAACGGGGTCACCTTCTACCAGTCCAGCTACGGCTCCATGGGCGCCAAAGACTTCTCCTTTGCCTTCACGGAAAAAGCCACCGGCAAAACCGTGACCCAGTCGGTGGACATCGGCGAGACCGTCTCCTTTGCCCCGGGTAAGACCTTTACCTTTGACCGCTACGCATCCAACCACGCTTTCAGCGGCAGATCCGTGGGCGAGGCCGCCATCGGCACCCTCACCGAAGGCGGGTCCTCAAAAGAGGTGGTGCTCCTTTCACGTTTCTCCAACTTCGACAAGATGCGCAAAGGCGACTGGATCCTCTCCATTGCAGGCCATGAACACGCCTACTACACAGGGCTTCAGGTCACATACGATCCCGGAGTGGGCCTGGTTTACACCGGTTTTCTCCTCATGATCGCAGGCTGCTTCGTCGCCTTCTTCACGGGGCACAAAAAAATCCGCGTGACCATCGCACCGGCAGCCCAGGGCAGCACCGTCACCGTCTCAGGTGCAGCACCGAAAAACAAGGTGTGGGTCACACGCTACGCCCGGCAGTTGCTGAGCGGACTGGGTTAGGTAAAACAGACAAAAAGGAAGGCCTCCGGCGGCACAAGGTGTGCCTCCTTGAAAGCTGGTTGCGAATGCGCTTTTGACCCAGGTTGGCCTGAAATTGCTTTTTAAAACCTGTTTGTTAAACTTTTTAAAAGTTTAGCCCGCAGCAGGGCCGCCGAAGACTAAGGCTGGAACTTTTTTCAAGAAACGACACCCCGGAATTATTCCGGTGAAAGCCAATTGAATGCAAAGAGCCCCGCATCGTGTTTTTTTGAAGAATGAAAGGGGCATCTCCTGCGAAGACGGTTACCGAATGTCACACGTCACGCGAATGCCCCGAAAGCACTTGTATATCGACTGCCTCCATGCATTCGCCAGAGGGTTTCAAGGTGCCCCCACCTTGCCGCCGGAGGCATGCTTTAACCATTTTTACCCCTTGCACCCCGGAGAAAACAGATGACCAGCTCCCTGCTTATATCCATTTCAACCTTTGTCTACGGATTGTCCGCCCTTCTCTACTTCTGTGCGTGGATTTTCAAGGCAAACAAACTGAACCTGCCGGCCACGGCCACGGCGGCCGTAGGCTTGGGGATCAATACGGCGGGATTCCTGCTGCGGTGGTCCGAATCCTACACCCTGGGCATCGGGCGTATCCCATTGTCCAATCTCTATGAATCCCTTGTCTTCTACGGCCTGGCCATCGCCGCCCTTTACCTGGTGCTGGAACGGCTCATGAACATCCGCATCGCAGGGGGCTTTGCCCTGACCTTCTCGTTTCTGGCCCTGGCCTACGCCTCTCTCTCCCCCAATGTGGGCTCCCAGATCCGCCCCCTGATGCCCGCCCTGAAGAGCAACTGGCTCAGCGCCCACGTCATGACCTGTTTTGTGGGCTATGCCGCCTTTGCCCTCTCCTTTGCCTTGAGCCTTCTCTACCTTTTCCGCCCAGGCGCGCAGGAGACCGAGGACTCCACCTTCGACATCGACGAGGCCTCCCACCAGATGATCCTTTTGGGTTTTCTCTTTCTCTCCATCGGCATCATCACCGGCGCGGTATGGGCCAACTCCGCCTGGGGCCGCTACTGGGGCTGGGACCCCAAGGAGACCTGGTCCCTCATCACCTGGTTCATCTACGCCTCCCTTATCCACGTGCGACTCGTCCGCGGCTGGAGCGGCAAAAAAACAGCCATCCTCTCCATCATCGGCTTTGCCGCCGTCATGTTCACCTACTTCGGCGTGAACCTGCTTCCTGGGCTGCACAGTTACGGGGCATAAGGTTCGGGAATGCTCCCAGCCCCTCACTCCACTGGTTTGGAGCATTCCCCTACTTACGGGCTTTGCCTGTGGAACCTCATCATGAATTCCGCATTCTGGATTTCACCGACAGCACGTAGGGTGCGGCCCCCGCACCGACAAACGTAACATGTGGACACCCGCTTTCGACAGCTTCCGTGCCACACCAAAGTTTCTTAACGCACCGTATTTTTTGCCTAATTTGCAGCACACGCGACAAACCCTACGAGGTATAGGCCCTCCCACCAGCATAATTTAAAAACGATTCCAAGGGGTCCGGGGGCATGACAGGGCCTGTCACCTTCGCCCGACTACGACACGAAACAGCTCCGCGTCTATAGGAAAAAGTGCATCTCCTGCCCTTCTAAGATCCAGAAGACTCCAAAGCCGCCCCTACCCCCTGCGCTTATTGAATCATGCTGTTCGAAATGCCTGAACCACATTAGCCCCCCCCGGAATAAACAACTAAGGTCCAGGTGGTAGACCGGATGGAAATAGGTTCTTTATTCACCAAAAAGAAACATCAGGTATTCGGCATAAGGAACCAGTCCCTATTTGCTCTATCATTCCTCATCGATAGCCTTGAAAACAGCCAGTTCCTTTTCCACACCAAGGATTGTGACAAAATCCTCAAAACGAACAAATTTGAAGATAACATTGGGCAATTCGGATCCCTCGCTGTATACACCGTCATGTTCCCGAAGCAGGGCTATCTGGTCGTCATCATTTGTATAGTAGACATATTTCCTGTCGAGGTTTTGAACTTCGAACCAGTCATCGCTGCTCTGCAAGACCATGTATCGTTTTGCATGTCGTTTTTTTATCTCTTTGTCTTGGATAGCCCGAACAAAATCGACAATGCCGATGAAGGGGCCTTTGGAAAAACCTAAATCGTCCGCCAGGGCTGCCAAGCGCTCGTTTTCTGCCTCAACTTCAGCGTCATACTGCTCTTTCATAACAAGGAAAGGCTCTACAAAGTGCTTATCGCAATATTCGATTTCATCTTGCATAAATGTATATGCTTTTTCATCAATTGCGATGGCTTTCTCTTTATCATTTGTATAGTACTCATAATATTCCAGCATGGCGCTGTACGTCGCATTGTACTTTTCCGGGTCGGCAACCCACTTGGCCCCTGTTTCGCCAAATGAGACAGCCTTACAAATCAATTCAAGGGACTCCCCAACCGGCTTGGATTCTTCATATTTCCGAATGGCCTCATCGTTTTGCTGGATAATTGATTTGGCTTTCGCAAGTTCCTCAGAAAATGATTTACCCCAAACCGTAAAATTCGCCTTATCGATATCAGGCCGTGTAGCCTGAAGTGCAGAGTAATCTCTTTCTATCCAACTTTTAGCATCAAAATACACATCTAACTCCCTACTTGATGCAGGTATTTCTAAAAGTTTAAGATCCTTTGCATTTCGCACAACATTAGCCATCAATGTTGTTTCCTGTTCGGAATAAAAAACATTTTGTGCAATGGCAGCATCGTTTTGTTGCATAATAGATTTTGCATTCGCTAAGTGCTCAGAAAACGGTTTGCCCCACATCATAGATTGTGAATGATCAATATCTGGTTGGGTGGTGAGAAGCGAAGTATAATCTCTATCAATCCAGCTTTTCACAGTTTTGTAATGTTCCACTTGCCGAGGGGTCGCAGAATTAGGCAAAATCTCAAGTTCCTGAGAACTCCTCGCAATATTTTCCATCAGAGTTTCTTCACGCTGTGAATAGCAGAATTGACGCGCAATGACCGCATCATTTTGTTGCATAATGGATTTGGCATTCGAAAGTTGTTCAGAAAACGGTTTACCCCAAATCATGAAATGTGAATGATCTATATCGGGTTGGGTGGTGAGAAGCGAAGAGTAGTCTCTGTCAATCCAGCTTTTCACAGTTTTGTAATGCTCAACTTCCCGAGAGGTCGCAGAAGGCGTCAAAAGCTCAAGATCTTGAGAGTTCCGTGCAATATTTACCATCAATGTTTCTTCTTGCTGTGAATAGGAAGCTTCCTGAGCAACCCCTTGCGTCGCCACGACCAGAAAAACGGCCATCAAAATTGCTATCTTTTTCATTGCCAATCCTTGATTAAAATGTAAGGTCCAAATCACAATATTGCGTTATACATACGGCAAAATTTTCTCATCCTCAATAGAAATAGTAATAATGAATTCTTGGACTACATACGGCTTGACAAAAATCAAAAACTACCCCTCTCCTTCCTCGGGATCATCGCATTATAGAGATGCTGTCCTTTAAGAGAGCAAAAAAGAGCAAAAAAGGGATAGGCTCTTTATTCTTCACCCGGTTGCGTCACGAAACAGCTTCGAGCATACATATAAGAAAAAGAGCCTGCCCTCTATTTGAGCCACTATTCATATGAAAGGCTTGCGGTGGATTCACGTACATCTCCCAACTCAACCCACTTTCTCCAGGTCGTCATATCCCCTTTTCGGGGCCAAAAAAATGGGCGTTCTTAGTGCGAGGGAGCCGTGTCGAATCGTCACCGAAATAAGTCTCAAGCTGTTTTTGGGCAAGCGCGCTAACCGACTCCATCCCAGAGTAGGAAATCCAGCATTTGTCGAAGGTGCAACAACTCACGTTGGTTGCCCCGAAGTCAATGACACTCATCTCGGTTTCGACAAATTGACGATGAGAAAAGGAGACCTTCCCAAGGGCCACGTTAGAGAAGGGACAAGTTGGGGACAGGCTCTTTCTCTGCCGGTCTTGCAGAATCTGATGTGGATCTGGCGTTGAAATGTTTTTTGTATTATTAAGGAATGATACCAACTAAAACAAAACTATTTCACAGGCGGGTATGGGATATCCAGAACAAAGAGCCTGTCCCCAAAAGAGATGAGAAGTGAGTGAGTTAGAGTGATTATTTTTCAGCATAACGGATTTTGGATATACAAAAAACCTTCACACCCTTTGGTGATGAAAACTTGATTTCGTCATCCACCCGTTTTCCTAATATTGCCTTACCTAAAGGCGAATCCATGCTCACTTTTCCATCGGCAATATCAAATTCATCAGGTCCGACGATACGATATTCGACCTCTTCCCCCTCTTCATCTTCAAGGGTAACAAAGGCACCGAAATAGACTTTATCCTGGTCCTCAGGGATATGACTGACCACAGTCATCCCGTCGAGACGTTTCGTTAGAAATCGAAGCCTACCATCAATTTCACGCAAGCGTTTCTTGCCATAAATGTATTCGGCATTTTCACTGCGATCCCCTTGTGCGGCAGCTTTCGCGATTCTATCGGTCACATCTGGTCGTTCAACGGTCCATAGGTAATGAACTTCATCCGTTAACTTTTGTGCACCTTCCCGCGTGATATACTTTGACCCTTGTTCTTTTGGAGGACGCCATCTACCCATTTTCAACTCTCAGTATGTTATGAACCATGTTATCCAGAGCATATTCTGTCTGTATTCTGGTTCGTTCATTAAATGTATCGATAAAACGATTCCGCCTGTCAACGCATGGCAACCGAAGCATGGTTTTGGCCATCGGATATGAGCGGTTTGTTATAAAGCTAATCAAAAAGCTCAAGAGCCGAATCACTCCATTCGTGCGAAAACTTAGACCATCGTAGATCCGCAGGCGGAAAATTGGACTTGCAGTAGCCTCTTTTATCTTCAAAGTTAAAGACAGCATGTGGGTAGTTATTAATCAGCAGAAGCGATTTCAGTCCATCACCCGACCATACGACCTGAACGGTCGAAGGCAAATGCGCATCTGAAACATTCTCGGCATCGTAAATATGCAACGCATCAAGAATTGGATTGCCATGAAGAGCCGTATCCAACCCATAAAAATAACCTGTTTTGCCATCATCTTCAAAAACAACCATAAAGCCATTCTCGGGTGAACGGCACTCAACAACAGTTTCTTGACCAATCATTATCTGCTGTTCTTCATAAATCATTGATTGAGCCATGACCTCACCATACAGAAAGAAAAAGAGACATCACCAAAACCATGAGGCGATAAAAAAAGAAGACTCACAATGAGTGAGCCAACCGGTTGCCAAACATTGCAGAACAAAACGCGCAGCTTTTGACAACCCAAATCCTGAAAATTTTTACGAACAATTTCTAATTTTAGGGGTTTGTACCATAAAAGAGATCACACCAGCCACAAAAAAAAGACCGTCCAACCTGGCAGCATGGACCAAATAGGGACAGGTATCCGGCTAATCACATGGTACGCGCCTTTTTGCCCTGAATCTGTCAGGCCATACTGGGAACTCACGGCATAACACGCTTTTCCAGGTCTTGAAGACTTTGATGTGAATTTGGATTGGAAATGCTTTTTGAATTATAAATGTATGATACCAACGCAACGACCTATCTCACAGGCGAGCATAGGGTGTCGAGCAGATGGAATCTGTCCCCTGTTTCTGAAAAGCCTGTCCGATGTACCACTATCACAGACAGCGCTGTAAAAAACTGGGATGGTTCAACAAACAGATAAACACTGTGCTTCGTTCTCCACACGATCTTTCCTCATTCGTTAGATATTGTTCCCAACAACCGCAAATAAATAAAGCAAGAATGCCACTCCGCTTGCTATGGTGCGCAGCCAATGTTTAGGTCCCCAAGATGATAGCAAGTCTTGAGTGTTTTCAGAATCGGGATCGTTATCGGAATTTAGCAGCACGTCGTTGATTGGCTTGATGACAATGAGGGTTATAGGTACAACAGAAATAAGAAAGAATGCACCAATAAGCCAGAGTAGACTCATCCCATTAAACCAAACGACTACGCCTGAAATGAACCCAGCCACTGCAAGTGTAATTTGCAGTGGCGCTGCACGTTTATACATGGGAGGAAAAAAGCGACCGCCAACGGTCACTCCGGCTTCTAAAGTCGCTGGATGTTGTGCTATCGAGATATAGAACGCCGCCCCAAAAAACGTACCACAGCAAAATAGTGCAATAGTTTGGATTATCATTCTTTCCTCCGATATGAATGATTATAGCTTTGCTCACTGAAAAAATGAGAACGCAGCTTATAATGTTACCGAGATGCAGCATAAAAAGCCTGCCGGCTATCTACCTACTTACTCTTGAATGATCCGTACCAATTCGTCTTTACTGATATTCCAAAATGGAAAACCGTCAAATGCGGTCAGGCTAATCACATGGTAGGTGGCCTTTTGGCATGAAACAGTCACGACCATACAGGGGACTCGCGGCATAACACCCTCCTTCCCGGTCTTGCAATATTTGATGTGGAGTTGGCGTGGAAATGATTTTCGGTATTATTCAGAGATGATATCAATACGAAAAATTATCTCACAGGCGGGTATGGGGTGTCCAGCAGTAAGAGCCTATACCATACCCACATTCTTATCTTCGCTATCTCTCCCAATGGAAAGAAATTGGGGACAGAAATTGGAGAAATTGGAGAAATTGGGGACAGGCTCTTTATCTACTCAAGCAACCGATTCGTCAAACATGCCAGGTAACGACCCCGGCGTAAACCTGCGCGATACATCAAAAAACCTTTTCAAGGGATGAAATATTCAAGCAAGGGAGAAATAAATTCTTCTTTGATCATCAAATTGAAATCAAAGGAGAAAAGACGGCATGTCTCATCCGGAAATCATGGAATCGGCCCACAAAAAAACGAGGCAAGGGTTTTGCTTGGGTATAAAAACGACCAAGAACAACACACTCAGTCCTCGGCCAGTCGTTTCAGGGAGTACATCCCCTCAATCCCTTTGACGCGCTTTGGGATTTTTTCCCGTGTGGACCTAAAATGATCCTTGAAGATTTCATACTGCGTCTCAACAAAGGCCCGAGAACCAATGATCCCTGAATCCGTAAAATAGCGGCTCCTGTATTGAAATCGACGCAGCCGGTTCATCTCAAACCCCTCGGTCGTCTCCTCCTCCAGTACCTTTCTGGATATCTTCGCTTTGCCCCCCTTGTCGATGGCACCTATATGATACAGATACTCACGGTATGTCTTAAGCTGCGTGGCGGCATCATCCACGCCGAAATCCGGCGTCCCCAAATCCGATGAGAGAAACCCGTCCTTGTTTCCCGTCTGGATATGGTACCCGATGGAGCACCACCGATAATCCTCCGGGCGCTTCACGATACCGGCTCGCACGGCATTCAAATCTATATAAGCGAGGCAATGGACCAACGTGTTTCCCTGCTCCACGATGACGCTCTTGAAGCGTTCACCCCACAGGGTCCCTTTACGCTTTTTGCGCTTGTTGTAGAAACAAGAGAACCGCTGCTTGATGTCCTTGACGTAGGCCGACAAACTGCAAAACCGCTCTCGATACTCTTCCAGCC
>NZ_FMUX01000026.1 GCF_900101345.1 Desulfoluna spongiiphila
TGCAAACGTTCCTTAATGATGAGCGTAGCAAGAGCCATTCGTGCTGATATTGCTGGGGGGCCTTGACCGGATTGAGTTAGCTTTCCATGGTACTCATTTTCAAATTCATCCCAGGGAATCAGGTGACCCAATTTTACCCAGCGGTTGTCTGGGGACAATCTGCCGCCAAAAGGTAGCTCAAATTCTAAAACAAGTTGCTTCTCATTGTGCCTGTACATAAATTTTTAACCTCAAAGTGCAAGGCTTTTTCAAAAACCAGCCTGTTATCATTGCAGTTCAGGCACAAAACATATCACGTTTCGTATCTGTTTTCAGTGGAATAGATATTATTCAGCAACCTCTAATTAAGACGTTGTTTGAATATCTATGCAATTTATATTGTGAACGTGGTCAAAATTACTCAGAGTATATAAACGACAATCGTATTGTTCTACACAATCATTTTGGCAACTATTTAAAAAAGATGGATGAATTTTATTCAAATGAATCGTTTATTCCTCAACAGATTGTCACTGATTATATTTCGGGCATGACAGACGATTATGCGCTTTGTTGCATGAAGCAAATAACAATACCTAAACCAATACAATTTTCGAATGTATAAATTGGGAAAAAGAGCCTGTTTGGAGAGGGTCACCTCTTTGCCACTTGTTCCCCTTCACAGCTTGGCATTTCGGGATGTCTACGCGTAGGCATCCCCTACCCCCCCACCCCAGCCTCCTCCTTCCGCCTCTCAACAAACTCCTCCACACTCCGCTCAATCACCCTCAACCCTCGCCGATATCCGGTGTAGTACCCCTTAATCTCCCCCGCCTCCAACAACCTGTAAGCATGAGCCCGTGAACAAGAGATCATCTCTGCCGCTTCCATTACATTCACCGTTCGTTCAATCATCGCTTGGGCAAAGGGGTCGCGTCTTGACATTTGACACAACCCCGTCACGGCCTGCCATTTCGGAATGTCTATGCGTAGCCATCCCCTAAACCTACCCCATAGCCTTCCGCCTCTACCCCCACCCCATATCAGATTCAATCACCCAAATCCGCATCGATTCGCAGCAAGATACCCCTTAATTTTTCAGGTCTTGAACAACGTGTAAATATGCATCCGTGATTAATTATAGCAGGGTCATCTCATATTGTAGGTGGCATTGCTATACTGTATTATGTATATGAACTATAGCTATTTTGAGAACTAAAATATCAAACAATAATAAGTGACTGTTTAAGGAATAGAGCAGTATTATTCTTGTGAACAAATGGATCAAGATAAACGTTAGGGTTCCTGTAACGGAGCCAGACCTTCACTCTTTCCATAGCCGATCGTGACGTCTGGGCCAACCCAATACATATGGACATACAACCTGTAGTCTTGATAATTAGCCGCCAAGGAGACATTCGGATTAATGAAATACACCTTATCAATCACAACGTTTTTTTTACTCTTGGTGCTGGTAGCCCCGCCGGTCTTTGCACAAGGAGCTGGGCTTGAATGGGCAATCATTCAAAAAGAGTCCATAGATCTTTGCGATGCCGGTGAATACGATCGTGCTGCCATTCTTGCTCAAAAAGCCATCCGCATTGCCGAAAGTGTTGTCGGTTCAGGCCATCCCGATGTAGCAAAGAGTCTGCTTAACTTAGCTTTAATATACGATGAACAAGGTCATTACGCTTTGGCAGAGCCCCTCTACAGACGCTCACTGGCAATTAATGAGCAGGCTCTTGGCTCGGAGGCCCCTATTGTGGTCGCAAATTTGTCTCTCCTATCGTTACTTTATGAAAAACAAAAGCAGTATGCTTTGGCTGAGCCTTTTAACAGGCGCGTGCTTACAATTAAGGAAAAGAGCCTTGGACCAGACCACCCCGATGTGGCGGATGCTCTAGGATCCTTAGCTTGGAACTACAACGATCAAGGGCATTATGCTGCGGCCGGGCCTCTTTTCAAGCGCGTGCTTACAATTAGGGAGAAAAGTCTTGGACCGGATCACCCCGATGTGGCGGATGCTCTACAATACTTAGCTTGCAACTACAACGATCAAGGCCAGTATGCTGCGGCTGGGCCTCTTTTCAAACGCGTGCTTACAATTAGAGAGAAAAATCTTGGACCGGACCACCCCGATGTGGCAAATGCTATAGAATACTTAGCCTTCAATTACGCCTATCAAGGTCATTATACTGCAGCTGAACCTCTTTTCAAGCGCGTGCTTACAATTACAGAGAAAAATCTTGGACCGGACCACCCCGATGTGGCAAATGCTATAGAATACTTAGCCTTCAATCACTACGATCAAGGCCAGTATACTGAAGCTGAGCCTCTTTTTAAGCGCAGGATTAAAATCAATGAGAAAGCCCTTGGACCGGAGCACCCTGAACTGGTCCGGTCTTTAGAGAATTTAGCAGATACTTACTTTAAGCAAGGGGACTACTATCAGGCAGAGCAGCTTTATAAGCGCGTGATAACAATTAAAGAAAAAACTCTTGGCCCGGATCACCTCGATTTGGCAAATAGTCTGTCACGTTTAGGATGGATTTATTCAGCACAAGGTGGTGGCACAGAAGCAGAACTACTCTGCAAACGTGGGTTAGAGATTAGGGAGAAGGCCCTTGGTCCAAGTCACTTTGATGTGGCCGATAGCTTGGAGGCGTTGGGGTTGTATTACGACATGCACAGTCAGTTCGATTCAGCAGAGCCCCTGTATAAGAGAGCGCTCGTAATTAAAGAAAATACCCTTGGTCCAGATCATCCAGATTTAAGTTCAATTCTTTGGCACATAGGAAGCATGTACGACAATCAGGGTTTGTACACTGCAGCAGAGCCTTTCTACAAGCGCCAGCTGGCGATTAGAGAAAAAAACCTTGGCCCAGATCACCTATCAGTATCCTATGACCTGGTCAACTTAGGTGCGATTATCGAAAAAAAAGGCAATTATGCTGACGCTTTGCAGCTCCGCTTGCGTGCATTGGCGATCACCGAGAAAAACCTTGGCCCGTACCACTCTAATTTGGTCTTTTACTTAAAAGCTATAGGAAGAAACTACTGCAAGCAAGGCAAGTACGCTGATGCGGAGCCATTCTACAAACGAATTCTGGAAATCACGGAAAAGGAATACGGCCCGAAAGACCCAAATGTGATAACAGCATTGAACAATTTAAGCGTGCTTTACGACAAGTTAGGCCAGCATGCAGAAGCAGACAAGCTCTACAAGAGTGCACAGGCGATTAAGAAAAAATAAAGTGGATAGGGCTACACATTTTTTGAAAATTGGAAAGATATGTAAAATGTGTAGCTCTAATCGCACCATCATATCAAGATGTCTACACGTAGACATACCCCTAAACCTCCACTCCCGCCTCCTCCTTCCGCCTCTCCACAAACTCCTCCACACTCCGCTCAATCACCCGCAACCCCCGCCGATTCCCGGTGTAGTACCCCTTGATCTCCCCCGCCTCCAGAAGCCTGTACGCGTGCGCCCGTGAACAAGAGATCATCTCTGCTGCTTCCATTACATTCACCGTTCGTTCAATCATGTTACCCTACCTCTTGTTGTACCAGCTGGGCCGGTTTCGATTTCCTGTGATTCTTTGTCGGACGTCCTGGGCCTCTTGCTTGGGGGCCGGTTTTGGTTTGGGGGCGTCTTTCTTCTTCTCTTGGGCTTTGGCCAGGTACCGGATGCTGGGCGTCCAGGCCGAGTCGGCGCAGGCTGCGGCGTAGACCTCGCAGTCCAGGAGGTGGTTATCTCGGCCTCCGATCTGCTGCCACTTGACCTTACGTGTCTTCTTGTCCCGGCGCTTCTCCTCGGCCAGGAACTGTTTGGCGTAGGCCAGGTCGGTTTCTGAATGGAGGTAGAACCGCTGGGCGTCGGCGGGCCTGCCGGTTTCGGGATCCGCCTCTTTACGGGCAAGCCGATAGTGCAGAAGGTCTTTGAGCTGGTGGGTATCCAAGAGCCGCAGCTCCAGGCCACCGGGGATCGGCTTGTTGCTTCGGGGCATCTTGTCCATGAGTTTTACCTGGACCTTCTGGAACTGGGTCTTGGATGCGCCCTTGATCCCGAAGATCACGCCTCGGTTGTTATCCCTAAGCCACTCGTAGGCCTCTTCGGTCCGGGTCCAATCGTCATCGGCATTTATGCCGCCGCCGGTGTCCAGGGCGGCCCGGAAGATCCCCTTGGTCTCCGTGGAGTCCTGGACCTCATACCGAGTGTTGAAGACAAGGTTTTCCACATCGTCCCAGGTGGAAAGCGTCCCGTACTGGATGAGCCAGCTTGTGAGGTCCTTGTCCCAGGCCCTGACCACAAAATAAAAGTTGGTCTTCTGCATGTCGATGCCGCAGGTGAGAGCCACGGCGTTTTTAGGCACGACACCCGGCGGGATCTCGGTTTTGTGCTTCAGGAGGTTGCTTTCGTCGGTGGTGGCCATCACCGGTTTGTAGGGCACGGCCTTGTGCTGGGTGTCGAAGGCCATCATCTTGGCCGGGTCCTGGAGGCCCTTCAGGAACGCCGCCGCCACATCGGAGAGGCTGACAAAAGGAGAGTACCAGGAAGGGAGGTGGAACCCCACGGCCACGGGTCTCTTGATCTCCTTCTCGGGCACCCACTTGCCGAGCTTCACGGCACGGTTCCGGTCGATGTCGTCCCAATCCATGCCGCACTTGGTGCAGGTGTACCGGGCGGATTTTTTCCTAACCACGGTTCTGTGGTCTGCCTGGGAGCCTTTGGGCCAGTGGATGGAAGGGAACTCCATTTTTTGAAACGTGCCGCAAATAGGGCAAGGCACCTCGTAGTGGTGCATAACCTCCACCTCCTCTTCCAGCAGTCGGGAAAAGGCGTCCCCGTCTTCCGCCGGGGTAGAGAAATAAAGGATCTTCTTGGTGAACGGGTAGGCGTTGGTTCTCATCTCTCCCAGGCTGAAGGGATCCGCCTCTTTGCCGGAGAACTCGGGGTACTTGCCCGGCTCGTCAAAGAAGATGTATCTGACGGACTCGGATGCCATGACCGCAGGCGAAGAAGCCCAGGCCATCATGATGTCCATGCCGTGGGTAAAGTTGATGGATAGGGTGGACACGTCATCAGCCTTTTTTCCCAAAAGCTCCGCAACTCTGGGGGATGATTTCAGAGAGGGGATGATCTGCCGCCTGCTGATCCGCTTCACTGCCTTTTCGTCGGGCATCACATACATGCCCGGACCGGGATCCTGGTCCACCGCATAGCACATGCAATTGATGGCCGCCTGACTCTTGCCCGTCTGGGGTGCGAAACACATGATAATTTTCTGCACCCAGGGCAGGTTCCAGGCATCCATGGGCCCCACCAGGTATTGCGTCAGGTCATTGGTCCAGAGCCCCTGGGCCGGGCCTTTGGCGACCCACCGGTGACGCTCGGCCCACTGGGAGACGGTCAGTTTCTCCTTGGGTTTGAAGATACGGCGCTCAGCGTCTGTGAAGACAACATATTGAGGGTTTCCATCATCATCATGAATCATTCTGCCATCTCCTCTAAGTCCATCTCTTTTGAATCCATTGTGCTCACGGCCATCACCGGCCATTTCTTCGGCTCCGCATACCGCCCTATGGCGCCTTCCAGTTTTTCCAGCCAAAAATCAATGAGGTCGGGCCCCATCTCCGGCTCTCCCTTCACAAGCCGGATCATCTCTCCCGCGTTGGTTCTGAAAAACGTTGCCAGGGCATTTCGAAAGATCGCCGCCCGTGCTGCCAGCTCCCCGTTGAACAGCTCCCGGTCAATGTACTGCCCGGAGTCCACCAGGGTTTTAAGTTCCCAGTGATCTGCCTGGGCATCCGCCTTCCTGGCTTCCGCTGTGAGCTTTTGCCGCTGGATCGCCTCCATGTCTTCACTGAAGGCTTCGCCATCAAGCCGTTTCAGGTGCATCCCCGCATACCGGTCCACGTCCTTCACCAGAAAGCTCCCGTCTTTCTGGGCCGGGATCCGGCCCTCGTCCCGGTGCTTGTACACCGTGGACTGGCTGACCTTGTACCCGGCCTCCTTCAGGTAGGCCGTGATGGCCTTGGGGTTTGAAAGTGTGTCTGTCATAAGTCTCTATTTCATCCCTTCAATTTTCTTGCGCCAGTTCCTCACCGTGGCCGGGTCGCACCCGATACGCCTGGCCGTCTCCGTCGTTTCCCACCCCCGGCCAAAAGAGACGAAGAGCAGAAAGAGCCCCCGGTAGTCCATGTGGCTTCCGGAGAGGAAGGTCCCGGTGAGGCTGGTGAACTTTTTCCCGCAGGCCGGGCAGGACAATCTTTTTCCGCTCCAGAATCTGAAGAGCCGTTGTTCGTCCAGGATGGAAGATCCGCACCCGGGACAACGGGCTTCGCCTTTGTGGATCCGGTTGAGGATCCAGCCCCGGCAGCACTCCAGGTCCAGGAACTCCGGGCCGAAGGCATCGGCTGCCTCGGCCGGGGTGAAGATCTCTCTGCCGTTGGCTGACTTGCATTGGTCTGTATTTTCTCGATGTTCCATTGTTCCAGCTCGTTTTAAAATTTAAGTGCGAAGAACTATCGCGCTCATTCTTACCCGCATGGGGCAAAGCCTGAGAAGGACCCAAAGCGCTTTCGGCTCCTTCCCTCTTCTTGCCAAGTCGTCATGCGTCGTTGAACCGGGTGTACTCCGGGTCCCACCGCAGATCGAACTTCCCGATGGGGCCGTTCCTGTTCTTGGCGGCGATGAGGGTTGCCGCATTGGGATGGGCCTCCTCACTGTAGACGGCGGGCCGGTAGGGAAAGAGCACGATGTCCGCGTCCTGCTCCATGGCACCGGTATCCCGCAGGTCGGAGAGGATCGGCACTTTGGAGGTGCGGTCCTCAAGCTTTCGGTTCAGCTGGGAGAGAGCGATCACCGGAATGTCCAGCCGTTTGGCAAGGCCCTTCAACCGCTTGGTGATGTCGGCCATGTCCCCCTGCTCTTTCGGATTCCAGCCCTTCATCTGTTGCAGGTAATCCACACCGATCCAGCCGATGCCGCACCGGCGATGGTACTTCTGTGCGATGGTTTCGATCTGAGAGATGCTTTGGTTCGGGGTCTCGTCGATGTAAAGCGGCATCTCGGCCACCGCGCTGGCGGCATCGTGGATGCGCTGCCACATGGCCTCGGAGGGCACCTTGCCATGGCGAAAGATCTGTGAGTTGATGCTCCCCACGTCAGAGGTCAGACGGTTGCAGAGCTGCCTTTCGGACATCTCCATGGAAAAAATCAGACCGGGAACCTTCCGCCGCCCCAGGTTCCGGGCCATGTTCAGAAGCAGCGCGGTCTTGCCCATGGAGGGCCTGGCCGCAATGAGGATAAAGTCCGTGGGATGCAGGCCGCCCATGACGCTGTCATACTCCTTGAAGCCCGTGGGAAGGCCCGGCGAACCGTCCGCCGCGTCCATCTCCTCCAACCACTCCATGGACCGGGTCGCAATGGAGGCCATGGAGATGTCGTGCCCTTCCGTCCGATCATCGTCGGTGTTGTGCATCAGGGTGACAATCTCGTTGATGTCCACACCCTGGCTGCATGCCTGCGCCGCGCTGAAGGCCTGCTTCTGCAATGTCCGGCGCTTTGCCCCCTCCCGGATGATGTCCGCGTGGGCTTTCAGGTTGGTGGAGATGGGGACACGGTCAAGAAACCGCGCTATCTCGGCTGCGGGGACCTCCCCTTTCAACCGGTGCGACACGGTCACAAGGTCCGCTGTCTTACCAGCTCCGATGATCTCAGCGATGGCCGCATAAATTAGCTGACTCTGCGGGTTGTAAAAGTCCCCGGGGCGAAGCCCGTCCACGTCAAAGAGATCCTCGTTGTCACACAGAAGGGAGGCGATCACCGACTCTTCGGCAGCTACCTGATCCGGCGTGGCCCCAAGGAATGACGCTGCACCTCGTTGTGAATTGCGTTGTTTCATGAAAAGCTCCTGTAAATGGCACCGGCATCGGTGACAACGGATTGCGGGGTGGATGCCTTTCGCTCGGCTTCATACTGCACGGCCACGTTCTGGAACCGGTTCGTCACGGCCCGTCCCTTGCGCCACCTCAGCTCAGACAGGGAGCGAAGCTGCCCCTTCCCCCAGAAGTGGTGCTCCTGTGCCCACTCCAGAACGCTCTCGATGTATGAAAAGCTGAATCCATCCTGAACCAGTCGCCCCACTGTTTCCGCCCCCTTGAAAAACAACTCCTCGGTAAGGTCCGGGGCGGCGTTGCCGTGGATCTGCCATTGCTTCTGCTGGTACTTCTCAGCAAATTCCAAAAATTGGGGGGTGATATATATATTATTACTTTCTTTAATAGGTAATTGCTCATCGGTTGTTCGCTGGTTGTTCACCGGTTGCTCGCTTTCTTCGGGTGAGGTTTGGTATGTATCCCAATTTACAACCGTAATCAGACAGAATCGGTTGCTCACGTTCTCTGTTTTGATGAATTCATCCTCTTCCAGGGCCTTGAGCATGCGCTGCAGCTTGGGCCGGGTGATCCCCTCGCCCAGGGCCCACTCCGAAACGACGATTCCGAATGAACCGGCGGGTACGTGGTGCCCCGAGAAATAGACCGGCTTGAACCGAGCGCGGTTGAGAATGCTCCACATCAACCCCCGATACTCCAGCCCCCGGCTCCAGGACACAGAATCTTCAACCTTGCGCCATGCCTTCAAATAGCCCCTTTCCATGCGATTAACCCTTTCTAACAACACAACTTTTTACTTGTATAGAACAACGTCGTGTGTTATCTTTTTCTCATTGTTTTGGTAAAGAATTTGAGCCTCGGCAGCGCCTACTGTCGGGGCTCTCTCATTTTCTGACCATTTTTACCGATTTTCTATTTCTGCTTCTCTCATCATTTCAATACATTGAAACAATTCAAATCTGCTCACTTCGTCAGTATTGGCAGTGCCCGGTATACTCTCGTCTCAGCACAGCAAGGCTCTTCTGTGTCCCGTCCTCACCTCTGCCCCTGTCAAAGAAAAACATGCACACATTCGCGTCATAGATCTGTCGTGCCCGTGTCTGTCCCACATCGAAAAGCCGCCCGGCTTCCGCAAAGCTTTTGCTTCACAGCACGGCGCGGGTAAGCTTGATGTTTCGGGTCTTCTGTTCTGGTTGTCCCATTGCGTCCTCCTGCCCCTAATTCCCACCGTCACGCACACGCCCAAGGATAAGCGCCTCCAGCTCATCCAACTCCCTCCGGCAAACCTGAAAATTTGCCAGCAGTTCAAGCTGAGCGTTCTTGGTGGGCTTACCGTTGGTCACCAGCTCCTGGGCCTTCTCCCTGAGCGTCGAAATGGCCGAGACCACGTCAAAGGACTCCTTGTCCCAGTTGTCCGTAGGTGAAAAGACATCCTCTTTCGCCACAAGGCTCATGCCCTCGGGCTCCAGGTAGCTCTTCAGGAAGGGGTCTTCAGTCACGGCCACCACGGCCTTTAAAAAGCGCAGGTTTACTTTAATGCGGCCTGTCAGGTAGTCGTAGATGGTTGCATCGGACAGAGACATCCGTTCCGCAATGCGCTTCACCACCTCCGACTTTTTGCACCGGTGCTTAACCGCTGCATTGGCTTCATTGGTGATTTCATCACGTTCTGTGTCAGCTAATACCATTCCCTAAATCTCCAATGGAAAAGTCTGTAGCCCCACCGGGTTAAGAGGGGGTACAGGTAAAGTGGAATTTTATTTTTCAAAAAATGATTTTTTTCTGAGAGAGGGGGCTGAACATGGGGTATAGAAACAAAAATAGCCCATGCCTTGCGGCTATGAGCTGATGGAAGGACCGCCGGGCCTTGTCTCCGGCCTGTGCGGGTGGTGCTGTGTGAGTGGGATAATACTTAATCGAAACGTCAGGGCGCTGTCAATAAGAAATCATTGTATCCATTAGGAGGGACCATGAAAGACTTTAACCCAACCCATCCAGGAAAAATTCTCTTCGAAGAATTTATGAAACCCCTGGGGATCAGCCAAAGCCGCCTGGCAAAGGACCTGGGTGTCCCGGCCATGCGCATCAATAAGATCGTCCATGGAAAAAGGAGCCTCAGCGCCGACACTGCCCTGCGCCTGTCACGATACTTTGGCACATCCCCAGAGTTCTGGATGAACATCCAATCCCATTATGACATAGAAATGGCAAAAATCACCCTGGGCGACACGCTGGCCGAGGTGAAGATCTTTGCAGAAGAGACGCGAGGTGACGCACCTATATGGAAGCCGGAGGACAGGGATAAACCATGATGAATGGCACCTGACTACTTGACAAGCTTTACCCATTGAAACCCGTGATCGGGATCTTTATTTTTCCAACACAACAAGTGGTATTCTTCCCCACTTTCAGCATCCTGGTAGAGTGCGACTTGCTTCTCCAACTCAACAAAAATGCTATAGTAAGGCGCTGATGTATCCTGAAATATCATTACTTTGTGCTGCGAGCGAGCTTGCAATAATTTTTGAAAATCATGTATAATTTCGTCAACATTACCCCATTCGGATTCAATAATCAGCTCTACAGAAATGAGATGGTGATTGTCCTCGGTTAACCTCACTGCACTTATATCATAAAGCCATTCTCCACAGTCTTTATTATCAATCTGACTGTCACCTATACAGATGCTCAAAGACTCGTCGTTCTTGCGAATATAATCAGCAACAGACTGCTTGATTGCGTGGGTCCAGGGGCCGTTTTTATGTTCACTTTTATTTTCTAAAGAACAGCCGGTTTTATGTATAGTTGAGATTATTTCTTCAATATTCAGCGTCATTGTGACTCCGGTTTATCAAATAATTGAGTGTTAGAGGCCACTATATTGAACGCCTTGCCAGGCAGCTTAATGTTGCCTGGCCCTATTTTTCTTCTGCAAAAGGCTTGTTAAGTTTCAACTGAACGCCTTTTTCATGTGAGGCCTACAACACTTTCTAAATTGTTTGCCTGAACCACAGGGGCATTGGGCCTTTACCGGATGAAGGGCATAATTTATCCTATCCAAAAGTTCTATTTCTTGACGCTCTAAAGCAGAAATCTCTTGGCCATCTTCAACCGACACAGAAATAAGTCCACTTGAAACTGGGTATTTTAGTTTTATCTCTCTGATCCTTGCTCGAAGCTTTAAAAACTTTTCTACTTCAGGCCTTTTTGAAATAGCCACCTCACACGAAGGGAGCCTGCAATTAGGGTTGCCATAATCAAATGTTATTGAATCATCTTTCAGGAAGAGCACTCTCTTATCGTCTCTTATTGTAGGAGTGACACAATAATATTTGTCATTTAGCTCTACGACTGCATGTCCTATAAAGTCGAACGCTACATTTTCCCAAATAGAAATTGCCCAACCAAAAACCACTCGCCCTCCAACAGCATCAGCTTCCACCATAGCGTTGTAAGCACATTTATTTATTATATATTTATCGCTATGCTGAATTTCTAAAAAACAGGTCTCTTCATGACCTGCAACCTTTAAGCATGCTTTCTTTAGCTCAGCAGAAATAAAATTTGGAACTATTGCTGGAGTAAAAGCCATATTCATCCTTGAAACTTAACAATTATTATTGGACAGATCTGTCCCGTAATACCCATTGGAATACGGGGCTGTCAGTATCCCAATTAGTTATGGCAGAGGGCCCCGATTTTTCGTTTGAGAGGCTTCCGCCATCATACATACTATAAGCCCTCAATAGCGTCCTACAATAGGTTAAAGCGCCTGTCCCCTTTTTCATCTTTGCTCGTAGCTATTAATCTTACTTGGGCTTTGACACATCCAAAACGAACACATCAATAAGTCCGGTGAGTGCTTTCGGTAAGCGTTCTTCAATGCTGCTTTTTAGTGCTTGAGCATTTCTGATGCCATGCTTTTTATGTCCAGCAACATATTCATCTTCACCAAACCAGATCACAAGAAATATACCCTGCTGCTCTGCATCTGGATGGATGGAGTATCGTTCATACAATTGATCTGAAGCGGCTGTATATAGCTCGCCATGCCACTGCCCTTTGACCTCGGTTACAAGCAATCGCCTTTTACCGCTGAACATTTTTGTCACCGTAAAATCACTTCGCTTTGCGCTCTTTAGCGGATGCTCTGGTGTCACAGTGATCCCTTGAGGCTCAAGTCTCAAGCTGAGACGCTCAGCAATAATCTCAGTTGATCGTACCTCATTTAGATGATCACCTTTCTCATAAAAGCGATCAGCGCTGTTGAACTCTCCACCATCGATAGATTTCTGGAAGTCTTGAAGCTCGTGGATCACGAGTTGACGCAATCCCTCCACAGTAACCACGGTGTCGTGTTCAAGCCAGTTCACGATTTCATCAGGTTTCGGTGGTTCGAAATCCCTCAGTGCTCTCTTTCTCAATTGCCCAGCATATATGTTCTTCAGGTTATTATTCAAATTAGCAAAACGCGAATCCTTAAGAAGCCGTTCGAGGACAGGGATAGCATCATCGGGACTATCTGAATCAATAGACCAAATCACTTCGGTCAAAAAGCGGTATGCGGTCTCTTCTTTTGGGCTTGATGTCCCCCAGGAATTTGAAAGGTATACCTTAGGCCATTTGTCGATGAATGCATCTAAAATGGCTTCTACCTTCCTTGATGTGAGCTTGGGCCAGTAGGGATGATCTCGATGACTCATTCGATCAGACCGCTCGTAGAGTATAAATAAAGTATCCTTATCTGCTTTAAGCCAATTCCAATATATTTTAGGTGCATTGTCGAAAAAATACCACGCCCTTACGAACCAAAAAGTGCGCTTTTGTTTAATATCATCATCTTCAGTCATGTTGGGCCATCTACCCATAAAGTCAGAACACCGTTCCTCAATGATTTCTTTTAATTGGCACCGGTCCCCATACTGAGCTGCAATCTCGAAAAGCTTATCTAACGGCTCAAGAGCCAATTCCCGAAAATGCTTAAGCCATTCAATTGATAATGTAGCGCGTAAGTGGCTGAAAGCCTCTTCATTGTGAAGTAACCAAAGATCAGGATGATTAAACTCCGAGTGTGATAGTTGTGGCTCGACATATTGCCGGAGAAAGCCTTCAGCGCTCTCGGCATCTGGAAAGATGAGGCGGTCTACTTCGTTCTTAAGTGCAATCCTCTCTTCTTCTGTTACTCCATTGTACCCCATATCAATGTTAGTACGTAGTGCTCTAAGCAGCGAAAGCTTAACATCTTCAAGATTACCCTTGATACGCATGATCTCCAAGCAAGCCGCATGGAGTATCATGACAGAGTGTAACGTCTTTGATGCACAGCGTAATTCAGAGATTTTGAGCAGATCTGGGATGCGTGGAGCTATAAAATCAAGACAATTTTTGAGTGCATTTCGAACGATCTTCTCATCGCCAAATACGTGTTCAATTTTTTCGGGGTCAATAAGCACAAATTTTGCGAAGCGAACCAAGCAACGCCAATCCGCCCCCCCCTCGATAATCTCTCGATTATCTGCAATATATTTTATATTTGCGACACGATTTTCCTCTTCACATCTGCTTTGGCGAGCCATCCTTCGCTTAAGCTTGGCGTGACGCCACAGACGTCTGTCTCGTTTGATTTGTAGTAAATTATCACGATTCGTCTTAGCCCACTCTCGCATGAACGAAGGTTTTTGCAGTGCTTGTTCACGCATGTGGCGCCGCAAGTCGTCGGGACCTCGGTCTTTCTCATCTCTATAGGGCTGATGTCTTTGTATGAAGCTCGCCCACAAATCTACGTTGTCAGCATCAAACGCCAAATCAATTATAAATTTGTAGTCGCCAACACGAAAAATAAGGCCAGAGTGTGACTGAGAATGTCCTTGAAACGTATTCACCCTATTGTTAAATATTTGATCACGATCAGTTAGTTTTACAAATACATGCGCGATAATACCTTGACGAAGGCTGTCATCATCTTGAAGTACTTTTACAGATTTGCTTTGATGTGCACTTATGCCCACATGGAAATTCAAACTTCGGACCCATTGCCAAATTTGTGCAGGTTTAAAAGGAGGCTTAGCCAATTCGAAGTAGCGATCCAGCATTGATCCGACAATCTTGCTCATGCCGTTTCGGCAGTCACATTCATAAGATTCCTTGCCGCATACGCAGGATAGGTCTTTGGTAAGTTCATCCAAGAGCTGTTGGATAAGCTGTAAATCCAATTCGGATATGAAGTGCTTAATAAAATATCGTTCGCCTATTATACCTTCATGTCGTTCTTTGTGGCCTGGGTAAAGCTTTGCACAGATTCGAAAGAAATTTGCAAGATAAGCCTGATCGAATGTTTCCGGCCCAAGTGTCTTGATGGTCTCTGCAGAAATTGTAAGTGACGTAGCACTGGCCTCAATAAAAAGATCGGATAGAACGGGGAGTTGGTCATAACCTTCGATATCAAGTAAACACCGATTCGCCAACCTGCGAGTGTTTTCGCTTTCATTGGGCGCTAAAACAAGTTGGCGCAACTCATCTCTTAGCTGTCCAACCCCTGGTGCCCCTGCCAAAAGTTCAAGGATTAGATCACGCAAGTGTCCATCGCTGCGAACCACAAGAAGAGGTTTGATCTCTTCCATCACATCATTAGTGAAGAAACCTGCAACACTAAATCGACGCCAGTAATCCCCTCTTCGAAAGTAGGGGTCCTCTTCCTCAATATCTTGCAACCGTTTTAAAAGCAGTCGCTTTGACGAATGTTCAAGCTGAGAGGGGTCCCCGTTTGCCAACACCGCATAAGGGTCAAGCTCAATTGCAACGTCCTCGATAGATTTGATGCCTAATGTTGCCATCCAACCCAGTAGGCCGCGTAGTTCATCTCGAACTGTTGAGTTTGGGGCGATAATAGGCAAACACTTAGATAAGGTCAGCTTATCCGCCGGGTCTGCTATTCGTTTTGTGAGATAGCCTGCGGCGCAGTATTCGGCTACAATCTTGTGAACAGGGAGGTGCTGTCCCTCACTGTCCCTGGGTTTGAAAAGACGAGAGGCCAAGATACTACCAGCCTTTACGTCGCGATCAACTAATGACGCCAGCAACGGATAAGTTCGACTTTCGGTGGCCTCTTGTATGCAGACGCCTTCAGCACCAGATAATAAGAGTTTGGTAAAAACATCAGATGCTATGCTCACCTTTTGACTGGTCGATAGCATTGAGTCGACTCTCTTTACATTGGGATTTACTTCCTTTGCTAAACGTTCGGCTGCTTGTGCGAAGATTGATTGTTTATCGGTAAAGTGTCTTTCACTTTCGATATAAGCATCAGCAAACAGCTTAAGAAATTGAGGATTGGGAAGAAGTGCTTCCAAATCAAATCGCGCAACCTCGGCCTGAAACGCAGCAAAGTCCTCCCCCGGCATATGGTGATTAAAGATCTCACGCTGTTCAATGTCTTTAAACTCGCAGAGTCCAACCACCAGAGGCGGGTGTCCGAGAAATTCGGTGAATGCCTCTGTTAAAGCGTTGTCCCACTCGCTGGATCGGCTCGTCAAGTAAACGTGTGTTGGATTTATCGCTTCAGCTTGGCCAAGTAGTTTATAAATACCGGAGGCATCTATTTTTGCTAACTCGTCAAATGCGTCGATCAAGAGCGGTATGTTTTCTTCCCTTGCTCCCACGTATACGAATTTACTCGCTGTCACTACTTTTGCACCCAATTGTTGGGCAAGACTTCCCATAAGCTCCGTTTTTCCACCACCGGGCTCAGCCAACACGACTACATACTTCGAAGCGGCGAGTAGCTCAGTTTCAGTGTAAATGTTGCCATTGATTGAGAGTCTTCGGGGAAGATAGATTGAATTCATATGCGCATAATCATTTAATATAAATCGGACTTATTCCATTCTACCGATTTGAATTATTTTTGGGCGTATCCAGGTGAATGCCATACCTTCCAACGGACACTTTAGAAAGAAAACGACCGGGCCACACCCGCAGCCCGGCCACACATCGCTACCTATTTATAACGTTCCTTTCACGAGAACATTGTTTCTTTTTCGAATAAAAAAAATGCACCTCCGCCTTAGAGCGATTGTGCATGGGAATCACACGGCCGTTTTTTTTTCAGGCTTTGGCGGCTTGTCTTGGGCCTCCGCCTCCCGCCTTGCTTCCTTCAACTCTCCGCGCAGGTAGCGGATCTCATCGCGCAATTCCGAAAGCTCTTCCTTGTAATGTTGGAGGAGCTCTTTCAGTGCTTCAACTTCCATCTTCTTACCAGCCTTCACTTCTTTGGTGGGTACGTCTTTTGTCAGGCTGGTGTCGCTACTTTTTTTAAGGCTGCCAGGCTCTTCTCCAGCTAAGAGACTTTCTCCCAAAGCAAGAAAATCGTCATACGAGTAGCCGCATGCCTTAACAATTGCATGTTGCTTATCAAATGATGCTCTTTTGTTGCCGTTCAGAACCTCACTTAAATACCCCCCGGAAATACCTGCTTCAAGGGCTAATACGCTCTTTTTTCTATGCCAATCCTTCTCAACGACACGTTGAAGCGCACGCAAAAATCTATTGTATGTGGGGTCATTCGTTATCATAGGTTCAATCTTTAGCTAATAGCGAAAAATAAACAACAGAAGTTTTCTTGCTATCAGAAAAGTTTTTCTTGACGATCCGGTAAAACTTCTCTAAAAGCATAATTATGAAACGAGGAACTCAAACAAATATCGTAAATAAGACGAAATTAAGCGCGGGTTTTGTCAGCGAAATATTTTCCGGCAAAAAACGACCTTCATGGAAAAAAGCGAAGGTATTGGCTGGAGCGACTGGCACTGAGCCTATCGTCTGGCTTGAGGGGACACCCGAAGAAATCAAGGCAGCCATAAAAAAAGCAGCGACTCAACCTGACCCACTGCCTTGATGTTGCTTGATGGATTTTTTCAGGAAATAGACCACCTGCCCTGAGAGGGTGCGCTCCTGCTCTTCAGCGATCTTGGCGAGCTGCTCCTTGAGGTCCCGGGTACACCGGATGTGAATGTGTGTGGTCTTCTCCATCTTATCCATGGCTCTCCCTTAACAAGGAACACGCAACGGCGCAATGCAATAGGCTGGAATCAAAATGAAACGTGGCCCAGGCGAGACACACAAGCAACCCCCTGTAACACACGGGGTTTCCCACGGGCCATCACAGGAGCCAACCCGCCCCTCACAGATAGGCCCCGCACCACGTTTTTATCACGGCATCAACGTAATCCAGGGGAAAAGAACCCTCTACATAAAAGAAGGAGCAGGAATCATGGAGAAAGCAAAAAGGGAAAAGGCACAAGCGGAAGCCTTGCTTTTCACCCACAAGGCCAAGAACAAACCGGGCATCGTGCTCAAGACGGCCATTGCCCTCACCCGCGGAATTGACGTGGGGAGAGGACCACTCTGCTTTGTCGTCAGGGCCTGGGGCAAGGACCTGGCGAGTCGGTTGGTTATGTATGACGCCGAGAACCCTTCACCAAAAAGATCAGGTAGGTGGCCGTTAACAGCGAGGGCTCCCATTTTCTCGATTGCGATCTGCTTGCCGCCGCCTGTGCGGATTCCTTCTGGAAGCCCAGCCTTCAGGCCCTCGCAAAGCAGGAAGAACAAGCTGCCATGGAGGAATGCCAAGAGTCAAAGGCCGCCTTGAGTGTATACCAGAAAATCAAGCTGCTGAAGCTGACTGGTTCATTGCCCCGGCCATACCCATGACCCATTCAAAAACTACATAAATGTGCAGGTACGAATTATGGAAAAAACCGGAATCGACAAATGGAACCACATGCACCCCGTTCATACCCCTGTATTCGTAGGCAGGAGCACGGCCACCGTCACCCGGTCGGACGCCTTTGTTTCTCAGAAGGGCAACAGCATGGTGTGGCTTGTGGGCTTCATCTTTCCGGTAGAGTTGACCCGGATCAAGGCTCTGTAGAACCGCCAAGGAAAAAGAAGTCGAAACTCCCCTTCCCGGGGAGTCTGCACGGGACTGGCCGCCCGGCACTGATGAGACAGGCTGAACAAATGAGCTGATGGATGGCTGCTGTGTGAGACTCCGGCCACAACATCCACCGACAAAAAGACAGACAAAAAGGGCGTTTCCCGTCACGGGTGAAGTGCGCCCAAAATCAGGAGAGCCATGAAACGCGAAAAATCAGGTCTTACGGCCTCGGAAAAACGAAAACCATCGGCAACCCTACTCAGCAAACCCCACCCCATCTTCACGAAAAACGACCCTGTCCGATACCACCCCGTCATCGGCGGCCCCCACGATGGCAAGACATACACCATCCGGGGAATCGGTTGCCTGCCCGGAAATCGGCAGGTGGTGTGGCTGATAGGAAAAGTGGGGTACGTGCCCCTGGAATCGTTAAGCCATATGGAGAAAGGAAAGCTGAAAAGATGAACGTCACCTGCATCGCAAACCAAAAGGGAGGCGTGGGCAAAACCACCACCGCCATCAACCTGGCCGCCGGGCTCGCACTCGCGAAAAACCGGGTTCTCCTTGTGGACCTGGATCCCCAGGCAAACCTCACCAGCGCCGCCGGAGTCTTTGCTTCGGGCTGCACCTACACAACAAGCCATGTGCTCCACCAGGAGGCGGGAATCCCCGAGGCGGTTATAAAGGATGTCCTGGGCGGCCATGTGGACCTGCTCCCGGCGGACGAGACGTTGAAGCGTGCCGAGGATCTGTTGATCCCTGAGCTTTTCTCCGAGTCCCGGCTGGCCAAGGCCCTCCAGGGGCTGGGCTATGACCACGTGCTCCTGGACTGCTCCCCTTCCCTGGGCCAGCTGACCGTCAACGCCCTGGTGGCGGCGACCCATGTGTTGATCCCCTGCGACTACGGGAGTTTTTCCATTGGGGGGATCGCCAACATCCATAACAAGATCGCCGAAATCGGCCTTGCAGGAAAGACCGTGCGCCTGGTTGTCACCATGTACCGCAGCACCACCACCCGCACCAATGAATGGGCGGAAAGCGAGCTGGCGCAATACCGGGAGATCATGCTCCGGACAAAAATCCGAAAAACAGAGCCCCTGCTCCAGGCGGCCATCGAGGAGCAGAGCATTTTCCAGTTCGCGCCCAAGGGGATCGGGGCCGAAGATTATGCCGCCCTCACCGAGGAGTACCTGGCACTATGAAAAAGCTCGGAGCCAACAAAAAGGTGAAGATCGCCGCCGGGTTCGGCGGGGAGTCCGGGACCTCATCCCATGAGCTTCTGCCCCAGGGCAGCTTCCTCAACGTGCCGGTGGATGCCCTGAAGCCGAACCCGTACCAGCCCCGGCAGGTGTTCAACCAGGAGGAGCTGGAGGCCCTGGCCGAATCGATCCGGCACCAGGGCGTCATCACCCCCTTATGCATCTTCGTTGAACGTGGCGAGTATTTCATTGGGGGCGGTGAAAGGCGGTGGAGGGCGTCCAAGATGGCAGGCAAGGCCACGGTGCCCTGCTACGTCACCACGGGGAGCCCGGCGGAGATCGGCCTCATCGAAAACATGTTCCGGCAGGACCTCACACCCATGGAAGAGGCCGAAGCCTACGCCCGGATGCAGAAGGAGTTCAGATACACCCACCAGGATCTTGCCCGGGTTGTGGGCAAGTCCCGGAACAACATCACCGAAACCCTGGGCCTAAACAAGCTGCCGGAGACGATCCGGGAAAAATGTCTACGCGTAGACATCTCAAAACGGGCTCTGATTGCCATCTCCCGGATGGAGACGCCGGAGGCCATGGAGGCGGCATTCAATCAGGCCACAGGCATCAGAACAAACGAGACGGATGAGCCGAAGCAACCCAAGGCGAAGAAATCCAAAGCAGCCGGGGCCACCGCCCGGGTGGAAAAGCTGACGGACGAAATCCGAAAGGTGAACCTGACCGAATGCAAGCCGGATGAATCCGCGGCCCTGGTCCTGGCCCTTCGGGATCTGAAGACGGAGCTTGAGCGGATTCCGAACATGGCGCTGTCCATGATGAACCAGGAAGGCGGCCCCGAAGAGCCCCTGAACCTCACCGGCTCCTGCCGGGTCAAGCTCCTCAGAGCTGGCTTTCGGATCTTCCGGACGCTGGACTACGACAAGGCGATTAAAGAACTCAGCCACACGGGAGGCTGGAAGCTGGTGAGCAAGCATAAAACAAAAAAGGCCATGAACGAGGCCCTGGAGGAACTGCTCCGGGATCCCATGTGCGTGAGAGATTAGAGGAGGAAGCATGCCGCAGATTGATAGAGAACAGATGGAAGCGTTGGCAGAACTGGTGGCCCTGAAGGTCATGAAAACGGTTCATGTAGCAAGCACCCTGCCCCGATGGCTGACCATGGAAGAGGCCGTTGTGTATGCCAAAACCAGCAAGCGCAAGCTGCGCACGTGGGTGGATGAGGGGTATATTTACGGATTCAAGCGCACTGGGAAGTACGTTATCGACCGGGAATCTATTGACAACTGGTACAACTCCGAACGCATAAGCATTGGAAGATTCTAATATGGCTCCCAAGATATCGTACGATCAGTCCATGGCGCACCTCTGGAAAAACCCGAAATTCGGGACCTTCTACGCCGAGTGGCAAGAGACGAAAACAGGAACCCAGGGCAAACGGCGGACCGTCACCCGCCGTAAAGCCCTTGCCATGCCTGGAGAGCGAAAAGCCACAAAGGATCCAAAGCTCGCGAAAAAGCTGATCAACCAGTTCAACAGGACGTTGATGGCCGGAAAGGTGGAAGCCATTGCCACAGGCGTTAGAATGACGTGGGGAGATTTTAAGGTGGAGTTCCTCAGGTACGTGGAGGCGAACAGGTCCGACGGTACGTATAAGCTGTACATACAGGCCCTGAATAAAGCCAGTGAGTGCTGGGGGGACGGCATGGATGTAAGCCACATAACGGGACGCCATATTGACCATCTCACCAGCAACCTTCTCCTGGCCGGGTTGTCCATGGCCTACGTGGGCAAAATCTTCCGCCACGTGAAAGCGGCCCTAAAGAAGGCCATCGAATGGGAGTACGCCAAGGCCTTTATTTTCCCTAAAGCGCCAAAGGTGCCCGGGACGGTGCGCTATATCCCCGTTCACCAGCTCAAAGAGATCATGGGAGAAATTAAAGACCCGGAGTTTTACGATTTCTGTCTTCTCAGCGCCTACCTGGGGCTGCGCTCCGGTGAAGCACTCCGGCTCACGCCCGACGACATCGATGCCCCGGAGGGTTTCCTCCGGATCTCGGCCCTGCAGAAGAACCGGCAGGAATCCCGGGTTCCGATCAACGATACGGCCAGGGAGATCCTGGTCCGATGCCTTGGCCGAATGGACGCCTCAAGAAAGCGACGCACCCTCTGGCGCTGGACGACGGTGTCCTACATGTCCAACCTTTTTAAAAGGGCCGTCCGATCCGCCGGGTATGAAGATTTTCATTTCCATGACCTCCGGCACACCTTCGCCTCTTACATGGCCATGCAGGGAGAACCCTTAAAAACCATACAAGACCTCATGCGCCACAAGTCCATCACCTCGACCCTGGTCTACGCCCACCTGTCGCCGGATCACCTGATCGAAGCCTCAAACCGTTTTTCCCTGGGGCCGATACCGACGCCCAAGCCCGACGGACAAAAGTAGTTCATGGCCCTGCAACAAATCATCCCCCAAAAAGATCTTCCCATTTTTGTAGCAATTCTAAGAAGGCCACTTTTCCATGCAATGATCGCCCCCCATTCAAAACGTGGAACTATACGGTAAACTATACGGTAAATGCCGTATAGTTTGCCCTATCTCGCCATTTTTGACACAAAAAAGGGTTCCCCGCACAAAGCGAAGAACCCTTTTTAAATTCGTGAAATCATGGAGATTTTTATGGTACCCGGAACGAGAATCGAACTCGTACAGACTTGCGTCCGAGGGATTTTAAGTCCCTTGCGTCTACCAGTTCCGCCATCCGGGCAGAGCATAAAAATGGTCCTGTTCGAAACATGTCGAAAGGACTGTATCTCTTTACGCGATTTTTTTTTGAATGGCAACCGACAATTTGCCCCTGATGAATTTTAAACCCTGTGGTACCAGTCTTTCTGAGGCATTTTTGCAGGATCCGAAAGTGATGGCTTTCCATCGTCTTGGAAATCTCCCGGCTTGGGTGCCTTCACCTTGCATGCATGTGGGTTTTCTGGTACAACCCCCGAAATGAAAGAAATTCAACACATTGATACCCAACGACTTGTCCTCGCATCTCAGTCTCCCCGACGCAAAGACCTCCTTGAAGAAGCCGGAGTTCTTATTGATATCATTCCAAGCCACGCCGACGAGATCCTGCCGGAAGGGGTGGACCCGGCCGGCTGTGCCATAGCCCTGGGCCGCCTGAAGGCAAGGGATGTGGCTGAAAGCCACCCGGACCGCTGGGTTCTGGGGGCCGATACCATCGTGGTGGTGGACGACATGATCCTTGGCAAACCGGCGTCCGGAGACGACGCGAACCGTATGCTCAGACTCCTTTCCGGCCGGGCCCACCAGGTATGCACCGGTTTTTGCCTGCTCAACGCCTCCCTTGACCGGGAAATCTGCGATGTGGTGGTTACCGACGTCACCTTCAAAGCGCTGTCCGAAGCCGAGATAAGCTGGTATATTGACACCGGTGAGCCCTTTGACAAGGCCGGAGCCTACGGTATCCAAGGCAAAGGCGCCTCCCTGGTCAGGGAGATCAAAGGCTCGTACACCAACGTGGTGGGACTGCCCGTCTGCGAAGTGGTGGAACATTTAAAAGCAATCGATCTGGTGGAGTTCAGATAGCACGTGATGAAAGATCGCATTCAACGCATTGAAAAACAGATAAGAGAAGCCGCCGAAAAGGCAGGACGCAACCCCGACGAGATCCGACTCGTTGCCGTAAGCAAAATCAAACCCGCCGAAATGGTCAAAGAGGCCATGGACGCCGGTCAGAAAATCTTCGGTGAAAACTACATCCAGGAAGCTGTTGCCAAAATCGAGGAGATCGGAAGCACCAGCATTGAGTGGCACTTCATCGGCCACCTCCAGAGCAAAAAATCGAAGTACGCTGCCGGAGCCTTTGCCCTCATCCACTCGGTGGACAGCCTCAAGCTGGCCAGGGAAATCGACAAACAGGCCGCTAAAAAAGGTGTGGTTCAGCCCATTCTCATTCAGGTCAACACCAGCGGTGAAAAGAGCAAGTCCGGAACCACAGCCGAAGACGCCGTGGAGCTGGTCCGAGAGGTGGCAACCCTTGAACATATTGCCGTCAAGGGCCTCATGACCATGCCCGCTTTCTTCGACGACCCCGAAGGGGCCAGGCCCTACTTCCGCGAGTTGCGGCTTATCCGGGATCGCATCGCAGCCCTTGGTTTCCCCGGCGTGGAGATGAAAGAACTCTCCATGGGCATGAGCGGAGATTTTGAGGTGGCCATCGAAGAAGGAGCCACCCTGGTACGCGTCGGCACGGCCATCTTCGGGGCACGGGACTATTCGGCCCGATAACACCGCCCGCACGGCCTTCGCATCAAGCCGTTGGTCAAGGGGCTTAAAAAAACATACCATTAACCACGGGCAAAGCCCGCGAGCAACAGCGACGCACCCGAAAGGCGTGGGGGCGCAGCTTATGCAAACCTGGGGTGCAGGGGATCTATCCCCTGCCCGCCGAAGGCACTGTTTTACCATGAAACTATTGATGCACACATGCTGCGGCCCCTGTTCCATCTACCCAACGCGGGTGCTCCGGGAGGCCGGGCATAACCTGATGGGATTCTTTTACCGCCACAACATCCACCCCTTCACCGAGTGCATGAAGCGTGAAGAGGCCATGCAACAGTTTGCGGAATCCTGCGACATGAAGATGATCTATCAGGAAGGATACGAGCTGGAAGAATTTCTCCGGCAGGCAGCATTCCGGGAAAAGGATCGATGCAGGGCCTGCTACCACGACCGGCTCCGGGCAACGGCCCTTCTTGCCAAACGGGGAAAGTTCGAGGCATTCACCTCCACCCTCCTCTACAGCCGCCACCAGAACCACGAGCTCATCCGAAGCATCGGCGAATCCCTGGGCAGGCAGGTGGGGGTTAAATTTTACTATGAGGATTTTCGCCCCGGCTGGAAGGAGGGCATCGACACCTCCAAAGAGATGGGCCTGTACCGGCAGCAGTACTGCGGGTGCATTTATAGCGAAAAGGATCGGTACGCGAAAGAGATCAAGAAGGTAAAGCAGGTGATAGGTGATAGGTGATAGGTGATAGGTGATAGGTGATAGGTGATAGGGCCTTGACCCTTTGCGCCCCGCGATACAATAAAAAAGGGCGACCCAACGGTCGCCCTTTACTGTTTCAGTATCCTTCCTTACCTATGACCTATCCCCCTTTTTTCCCATGACCTGATTTTCCCATGACCTACTTTATACACACCTTCCGCACCTGCAACAGGTCACAATACCCCTGAAAAATCTTTGCGATTCCGTCCTGTTTCAGGCTGCTCATGCCGTCCCGGACGGCCTGATCCCGCAGCTCCTCCATGCGGGCACTGGTCTGGATCAGCTTGCGCATCTCATCGGTCCCTTCAAGAAGCTCATGGATCCCCATTCGGCCCCGGTAGCCGGTGTTGCTGCACTTCTCGCAGCCCTTGGCCCGGTGCAGCTTGAGATCGTCCGTGTAGGGAATATTCATGAACATGTCGAACTCTTCCTGGCCACCGTACTCCCTCACCAGATCATCGTACTCGTCACGGCTGGGGTGATACTCTTCCTTGCAGTCCTTGCAGAGGGTACGCACCAGCCGCTGGGCCAGGATGCAAAGAATGGCGTCGGCAAAGTTAAAGGGGTCCATGCCCATATCGAGCAGGCGTGTGATGCTCTCCGGCGCGCTGTTGGTGTGAAGGGTGGAGAAGACAAGGTGACCGGTAAGGGAGGCCTCGATGCCGATATGGGTGGTTTCCCTGTCCCGCATCTCCCCCACCATGATGACGTCGGGGTCGGCCCGGAGAAAGGCGCGCATGGCGGCGGCAAAGTCAAAGCCGATCTTCTGCTGTACCTGAACCTGACGCAGGCCCTTCTGGGTAATCTCCACGGGATCCTCGGCCGTCCAGATCTTACGTTCCTCGTCATTGATCTTGGCCAGGGCGGAGTGAAGGGTGGTGGTCTTGCCGGAGCCCGTGGGGCCGCAGACAAAGATGATCCCATAGGGTTTGTTGATCATCTCGACGAATTTTTGAAAGTTCCGATCTGAAAACCGCATGTCCTCCAGAGGAATCGGCTCCCCTGCCGCCAGGATCCTCAGCACCACATCTTCCATGCCGCCCTGGGTGGGCACGGTGGCCACACGCAACTCCACGTCAAGGCCTCCGTAGCGCTTGAACTTGATCTTGCCGTCCTGGGGCTTCCGGCGCTCGGCGATGTCCAGATCGCACATGATCTTGAGACGCGAGACGATGGCATTCCGGTACTGATAGGGAATGGTCTGATAAACCGAGCAGGCGCCGTCCGTACGGAACCGCACCTTGGTGTTCTCTTTGCCGGGATAGGGCTCGATATGGATATCTGAGACCCCCCGGTTGAACGCATCGATGATGATCTTGTTCACCAGCTGAACCACGACGCTGCTCTCTTCGCTCAGGCCGCTCTCGGCCTCCTCGATCTCCTCCTCTTCATCGGCCAGCTTGGAGATGATATCGTCAATGGAGGACTGCTGCTTTTCGTCCTGGGTAAAAAGGGCGATGTAGCTGAGGATATCCTCCCGGAAGGACACAAAGGGTTCCAGCTCACGGCCCGGGAACAGCACACGGATCTGGCCCATTTTCTGGGCATCGTGGGGATCATCCACGATGATCACCACCTTGTCCCCTTCGGATCGCAGGGGCACCCAGTGGTTGTTGCGCATAAAGGGGACTTTCAGGCCATCCAGGAGCTCCCCGGGAATGGGCATGCTGCTGTTGTACTCCACAAAGGGGGCTTTGTAGTAGCGGCTCAAGGCTTCGCCCACATCCCCTTTGGGAATTTTGTACTGGGCCAGGAGCACCTGCTCCACGGCCTCCCCGGATTCGCGAGACATGCGTTCGGCGTGGTTCAGCTCCTTCTGGGTCATGATATGATTTTCCAGAAGGTAATCAAACTTGCCCTTTTTGCTTCGTGCCACGCGCTTCTGGTTGTACAGGGCGATGCCGATGATCTTGGCGATCTCCTGGAGATTCTCTTCGTCCTGTGCGGTAAAGGCATCCCCCTGCTTCCGGTTCATGAGTTGAACCGCGCCGAGGAGGTAGGTTTTATAGAGGATGGGGACCACCAGCATCTGCCGGGTGACAAAGCCTGTTCTGCGATCCCAGCTGGAGTCAAAGGTGATGCTCGGGTCAATGGCGGCCAGCTCTCGGTTGTCATGGACATCCTTGATGTTCAGGAGAGACTTTTTAAGGACGCTGTAGCCCGCAATGCTGGAGGTGGTAATGGACAGGCGGATCTCATCGATCTCTGTGCCGGTCTTGAACCGGGAGACAATCTCCCGTTTCACCCCGTCCACATAGTAGATGGTGATGCGTTCGGCTTCAAAGAGGGTTTTGATCTCATCCTTGAGGTGGATGATGATGTCGTCCAGGTTCACCGCAGCGTAAATCTTATTGCAGATGTCCTGAAGACGGGTACGGTAGGTCACTTCGTGCTGAAGGTTTTCAACTTCACTCGCCCCGTTGGTCGCTCCGCTCACAGCACCACTCCTTTACGTAATCACCGCAAGGCTGCCCCGCAGGGGCCCTCAAAAAGGAAAAGAAGGGGACGGCTCCTGGGGTCGCCATCGTTGTGGGATCTTTTATTTATGGAAGATGGGTTCGTACCCTTTTTGTTTCACATGAACTGCCCGGTGACAAGATGGCGTCCCTTACCCCGGTTGCAGGGACGCGGCGGGATGGTGTCGACCTTTTTCTCGTCGTCTTCGGTGGGAAGCCGGTACGAACGGCTCTTCCAAGATTAATGCAAACCTTGGAAGATATAAACCTTTTTTATTTCAAGACCAAAGCAGTCGCCGATCAAAACGAGTCAGCGCCCCTGGTCAGGAATCCTTTTTCGGAAGACCTTTAAGCTTTTGAACGCCGCCGCCCATCAGAAGGATACTGATGGTGTAAAAGCAAAATTTCATCATGAGGACCGTCCCCCCCGAAAGATCACGGATCTCCTGGATCTGCCGCGCCTTGGACGGAATGGTGAAAAACATGGCCAGCCCCATCAGCAACAGCATAACGCCCCAGATTTTCTTCATCGCCTCTCCCCCTTCGTATCTGTCGAAACAGGTCGGCCCCGGACAAGGGAGCCCTCCCCCTGGGGCCACGGATCATGGGCCCCGCACTCGCGTTGGTACAGCTTACACAGCGCCGCCCAGTTCTTCAAGCTCCGCGTTAAACGAGGCCTCCAGACGATCAAGTTCATCGGAAGACGTCTCCAGCACCTCAAACCCTTCGTCAATGACGGAGTTGTGGTGGTGCAACTCCTTGGACAAAGAGGTAATCCGACCCGAATCACCGGCCTGGGTGGCCTCCAGCAGGTCGTCGTTGATCCGGTTGATCTCTTTTTCGCTGGCATCGATGGCCTCTTCGGCAGCGGCCATCTTCTTTCGCAAGGGGGCGGTCTCTTTGTTCCGCCTTGAAATGATGGCGGAACGCAACTTGCGGCTCTCCTTTTTCCCCACGGATTTTTTCGGAGCCGAAGCCTCCTCCGTGTCCATGGCAAGGGTTTCGGATACGGTGCCCTCCGGGTCATCGCCCCACCCCACCTTCTCAAGGAACTCGGCATAGGTGCCGTCAAACAGCTCCACCCCGCCGTTTCGGAACACCACCAGCCGGGTCGCCACCGCATGGAGAAACAGCTCGTTATGGGTGACCATCACCACCGTGCCGTCAAAATTGTCCACGGCGGCCATCAGGGAATCACAGGATTCCATGTCCAGGTGGTTGGTGGGTTCGTCAAGGAACAACAGGTTCAAGGGGGTCACCAGAAGCTTACCGAGCATCACCCGGCTCTTCTCCCCACCGGAGAGCACCGAGCACTTCTTCAGGGCTTGGTCCCCTTCGAACATCATGGCACCGCAGATGTTTCTAGCCTGCTGGCGTTCCACATCGGGGTGGGCGCAGAGGATCTCGTCCTCCACGGAGCGCATGGGGTTGATGCTGCTGACGTTGGTCTGCTCGTAAAATCCGGGAGCCGCTGACGGGTGATGGGTAATGGTGCCGGCCTTGGGCGTCAACTCCCCTGCCAAAAGCTTCAAAAGGGTGGTTTTGCCCCGCCCGTTCTGCCCCACCACGCAGATGCGATCCCTGGGCCCCAGGGTAAGGGAAAAATTGCGGATCAGCTCCGGCCCGCCGTCATACCCGAAGGAGAGGTTCTCCGCCGTGTACAGCTGCTTGCCCTTGATGGGGCAGCTTCGAAAGCTGAACCCCAGGGTGTCCAGGGAGGCGAGCTTGTCCTTCTTCTCCATCTTGTTCAAGGTCTTTACGCGGGACTGCACCATATTGGCAAGGCGCGCCTTGGCCCGGAACCGGGAAATGAACTGCTCCATCTCCTTGCGTTTTTTTTCATCATTGAGACGGGTCTTCTCGTAGATCTCTTCTTCCTGGGCGATCTGGGTGTAGCAGGCCTCGGTGTTGCCCGTCACCTTGCGGACCCGACCCCTGTGGATCCCCACGGTGTGACTCACCACCCGGTCCATGAATCCCCTATCGTGGGTAATGAGAAGCAACTCACGGGGCCATGCCTTCAAAAAGCCCTCGATCCAGCGGATGGAGGTGATGTCCAGATAGTTGGTGGGTTCGTCGAGAAGCAGGAGATCCGGGTCGGACACCAGCACGCGGGCAAGGTTCAGGCGGACCTGGAACCCTCCGGAAAAATCCCCGGGGTGCTGCCCCATGGCTTCCTGGGAAAACCCCAGCCCCGCAAGGATCTTCTCCACCTTCCAGAGCTGATCCGAATCGTGGTCTGGCAGCCCCAAGGCAGCCTCCTCAAGGACCGTCTCTTCGGTGAAACGAATGTGCTGCGTGACGTAGCCGATGCGATAGTTTTTCGGAATGGTCACCTGGCCGGAGTCGGCCTCTTCCTCCCCTGTAATCAGGCGAAAAAGGGTGGTTTTCCCATGACCGTTGCGACCCACCAGCCCCACGCGTTCCCTTGTGTTGATCTTAAAGCTGACGTCGTCAAAGAGCTGCTGCCCACCATAGCTTTTGGTGATGTTTTCGAGGTTGACCATCGCTGTCCCAAGATTGCCTTTCGTTCCGGTTGATTCCAACACTTCCTTACAAAATATGCGGGTTATATCGAAGGGCCGCCCCCTTGTCAACGTCGGGGCAGGTCATGAAGGCACCGGAAAACCGGCTCGAGCACACAAAAAACCCCCGAAATCCCTGCCCTTGGGCTGGGATTCCGGGGGCTCTTCAGTTGCCTCGTTTGTCACGGGTTGCCGTCAGCTGGCCTGTGCCGCCGCCTTCTTCTTCATGGGGCTCATCAGGGCCGTGCCCGTGATCACCACGGTGCCGTCCTGATTGGTGCAGACCGTCTGCAGAATCACGCGGTTCTTCTCCGCCAACACCTCCACGACCTCGGCCCGCGCCGTGATGGTATCGCCGATGTAAACCGGGGCCGTAAATTTAAGCTCCTGGCTCAGGTAGACGGCCCCGGGGCCCGGCAGATGCGTGCCAAGCACATTGGAGATAAGACCGGCCGACAGCATGCCGTGGGCGATGCGCCGCTTGAAAAAAGTCCCGCTGGCGTAATGCTCATTCACATGGGCCGGGTTGAAATCCCCGGTTACCCCGGCAAAGGTATAGACATCCGATTCGGAGATCGTCTTGGCCACCTCCGCGTGATCCCCCACGGTGATATCATCGATGCTTTTCCCGTTCATGCCCTCTCCTTATTCACCCGCCTGTCTGGTGTTTGGTGTGCAGGAAACCGCCTTACCCGGCCTTTGGCATCTCAGGTGGCCGATGCCCATGCCGAAAGCCCCTTCCGGACTCGCGATCGGCCAGCCACTGGATAATTTCCGGTGCAAACTCTTTCTGGGACCTGGAGCTGACGTAGATACCGATGTGTCCGGTATTGATGCAAAGATCCCGGGCATCCCGGCTTCCCACGGCACTGATCAACCGGTTGCAGGCCTCCGGCGGCACAAGGTGGTCCTTCTTGCCGTAGATGTTAAGAAGGGGCATGGTGATGTTTCGCAAATCCACGGTCTCCCCCCCTAAAACCATCTTGTTCTGGATCAACAGGTTTTGCTGGTAACAGTCCGTGATAAACTGCCGAAAGGTGGCCCCGGGGACATCGGGGCTGTCGAAAATCCACTTCTCCATCCGCACAAAGTTCTCGACAAAATCCCTGTCCCCCATATTCCGTGCAAAGTTGTTGTATTTATCCAGCATAAGACGCGCCGGGTTAAGCAGGAGGAACCCCAGGTTCATGACGTCGGCGGGCATGTTCCCCCAGGCGCCGATGAGCTTGTCCACGTCCAGCTCTTTCATCCAGCTGTGGAGAAACCCGTCGTTGGTGTCGAAGTTGGTGGGGGTCACGGTGGTGATGAGGCTGTTGATCTTTTCAGGGTGGAGTGCCGCATACATGGTGCTGAAGGTGCCCCCCATGCAGATTCCCATCAGGTTCAGGGTTGGCAGCTCTTCCTTTGCCAGGACAAAATCAACGATCTTGTCCATGTACCCGTTCACATGATCGTCGATGGTGAGGTGCTGATCCTTCCGGGTGGGGTATCCCCAATCCACCATGTAGACATCCAGCCCGCTCTCAAGAAAAATCTCCAGCACACTGCGCCCCGGCTGGAGATCCAGCATGGTTTCCCGGTTGATCAGGGCATACACCACCAGCAGGGGCCGCTGAAACGCCTTTTTCCGTGTCTGGGAGCGGTAGTGCTTCAGCTTCACGCGGTCTATCTCGAACACCACCTCAAACGGGGTATCGGCAATGGAGGTGTCAAGATCTGACTCAAACACCTCCATTCCCTGACGTGCTCTGTTCAGGCTGTCGGTACCGTACGCCATCAGCGAGGTGAACGCATCCACCACAGGATTTGCCATACGTTCCATGAGCAGCCCTCCTATGGGGTTTTACCGGCCGGTATTGCCGATGGTTTTGAAGGTTTGCCGGCCTTGTCCGGACTTTTCGCCGCCGACGAGGCAGGAGCCTTCCCGGTGGGGCTTGCTGTCCGGGTCGCCTCTGTCGGCTTGGCCTGAACCGCAGACGTCTTGGTGGCTTTGGGTGCCTCTTTGGGCTTCACCGGGGCCTTGGCGGCAGGTTTGGCTGTCTTGGCGGCGGCCTTGGGTTTCGCCGCTTTTTTTTCAGCCGGCTTCGGGGCCTTGGCAGCCTGGACCAGTGTCTCCACGGAATTTTCTAAGGACGAAAGCTTCTTTTTGATGCTGTAGAGATCCCGGTACAGATCGTCCAGATCGTTTTCGGAAGGAACGCCCATCAACTTCAAAAAGTCACTGATGAAATTCTGGCGGGCCATATTGAACTCTCCCATGGCCGAGACAAGACGCTTGAGCAGCCCCAGGTACTCCTCGGACCCATACAGGGTAAAGTAACCCTGCTCCAGTTCCTTCAGCCAGGTCTCATACACGGTTTCAGGGGTCAGGGTGCGACGCTGCTCATCGGTAAGGCCCTCCATGGTGGCCTGCACCATCCGCATGGACTGCTCCAGGGGCGAGAACATGAGGAACATGTACTCAGCCAGGGTCAGAAGAAACTGGTTGCCCTTTTCCACCACCTCCACCACCTTCTCCTGGTAATTTCGCGAAAGCCCCAGGGGGGGAATGGAGATGAACCGGTTCATCTCTCCGGACATCAGTTTAAACAGCTCCTTAAAAGTACCCTTGCCGCCAAACATCTCAGGAACACCCATTCCGAAGGGGGGCTGGGTCCAGTTCATGGAAGGTCCCATGCCCTCACCCATGCCCATGGAGACAAAGTTTTCCCACCCGCTCTTGGCCATCTTTTCGAACTGTTTGAACCCCTCTTCCCTGACCTTGCCGAACGGATCGGAAAAGGCCTCCGGGGAACACGACTCCTGAAACTGTTTCCATGCGTCCATGGCTGGTTCCCAGGGTTCCCAGGGGTTGTACTCACCGGTTCCACCGCTTCCGGCATCCGCCCCCTGACCCGGCCAGGAAAATCCTGCCATGCCTTCCCAAAATCGCGTTGAGTTCTTAACCACGGCATCCATGAACTGAGAGGGATCCATTCCTTTTGAATCTTTTCGAGTCATGTCCTTTTCCTTCTTATAATGTCAGCAGGTTAACGTAAACAGACGAAGCAGATTAAGCAGCCCCAGCCGAACAGAAAAGGCATGGCCTCCCCTGTGTTCTTCGATTGGGTCTGGTCGGGACGAATTGAGTGGCTGAAAATCGTAAAAATCCCTGCCTGCGCCAGGCAGGAGGTCATTCGGACCGGGAATTGAATCAGGAGAGCATATTATTTAGGTCGGGTCAGCGAAACATTCCCGGGAACCTGTGCACCGTTTATACCACTGAATGCAGGAGCACTGTCCATAAGGCAGATATCTCAATTTTTCGTGGAGATCCCCCAAGCGAACAATTGTCCGGGACAATACCCTTAAAATCATGGGTAAAAACCATCAGGGGATAGTCACAAGCCGCTACCTGTCGCTGCGAATGTTCCCATCCGGCGCAGGGTGGCAGGTGCGGAGCGTCTCTTCAAGAAAATGAAGCTCTTCCGGTGTAAACACTTTTTTTGTCAGACAAAAACCGGTTTGGCATGTGGGGTCAGGGAGGGGAGAGGGGGCGGCAGAGTCAAGCTTCTCGATCTGTTTCAAGGCATCGTCCATCACCTTGATCAACGCTTGCTGCCGTTTCTCATCAAAGGGATCGGAGGCATGGACCGTGTAGGCTTTGCGGTCCCTTGTGACACGGGCCGATGTCTCCCCGCCACTTTCAGGGCGCGGCGAATCCAATTCGTTGATGAGACGCTGAAATCTGTTCATCAACGCATGAAACCGACGGGAGAGAAGGGTCGTGTCATCCATGTCGTGTGGCTTGTCCATAGGTCCCTGGCCTTGGTTATGGGGCAACCGGCTGTTGGTATGGAACGAAAAACGACAACTAATAAAACCGAGTGCGGGCAAACAGGCGTTTGTTCTTAATGTGAAGCGCTTACCCGCAGCCGTTGACCGACGTAGATACGGGTTCTGTCTTTCAGGCCGTTCAAACGGATCAGGTCGTGCTCGGAGACGTTGTATTTTTTACTGATCCTGTAGAGCGTCTCCCCTTGCCTTACGACGTGATACGAAGAGCGCGATGGAACGGAGGGCCTTCTGGGCGCGGCCCTTTTTTCTACTTTTACTACGTTATCTTTCGTTTTCGCACGATTGTCAACTCTTTTTTCATGCCGTTCCAACCGCTTAGCCACCCCCACCACAAGGGATTGAAGGCCGTGGATCTGCTGCTTCATGGTGTCGATGTCCCCCTGGCCGCTGTGGCCCCCTTCCGCCAGGAGAGTCTCAAGCCTTAAGAGCCGGACATCCAGTGCCCTGACCTGCTCCGCCAGAGCCTCGGAGGCACCCCCCGCCGTTGCAGAACCGGGGCCATCCCCGTTCCCCCGTGGTACCAGATACATCGAACCGACAAGACATAAAAGGCCGACACACACCAGGCCCACTACTTTCAACGAGATAAACTTAACCATCACATCCCCGATTACTCTGAACATTCATGGCCCTTAGGCCCACACCCGCTCCATCGCCACGCATCATGTTTTTTTGGGTTCCTTGCCTTCTTTGGGCTGGTATTTTAACAAGGCCCCCGGTTATGATAAATATGTAGCACACCCCCGACCGCAAACCCAAATCTAAAAAGGGTATGCGGCGCGGGCTGATTGCCCCGAAGAGGCGCAAAGCACCCTTTGGGTCTTTGCGGGGAGAGATGCCATTCACATGAAAAAAAACAGACAAACCATAGCAGGAGCAACTGTCTCACCATGAGCAAACACACCTACCGTTTTGTTGAAGAATACACAGGAATCGCCATGTATGGATGGGATCTCGAAGGAGACCTCGACACCCTCAAGTACTACCTTCAAAAATTTTCCGACGACTCGTTTCTCGATCTCATAATGACAAAACTGGATCAGGAAGACCGTGACGCCATCTACAGCCTCCTGACCTCCCTTCTCAAAAAACACCTCACCGAGCCGGAGTATCACCGCCATTTCCTGAAAGACGGCACCCATTGAGACCGTACGTCCGTCACTGAGATGCCCATCAATCAACCCGTGGTGACGCCCTCGAAACAGGGAACGAGCCCCTTGTATTTAGGCGCCCGCGGGATTGACGGCTTTGGCCCCCAACCCCAAATTCAAACCACCGACGGGAGAAAAACAATGCGCCCTGCCCCCACGCCAGCCCCCTACACACCGGGAGTCGATCCGGACACCGATGCATGGTTCACCACCTTTGTTCTTGAAAACCACCTAGACTACTTCGCCTACCCCGGTGAAGTCGCCACCCCGGAACAGGTCAAGTTCATGGTGTTCCTTGACGAGCAGGAGCGCTATTTCCCCTGCTCGGAGGCCACGTTCCGGGAAGTGATGAGCCGCGCGCCCTCCCCGTACCTTCAGCTGCGGTACCGCACCGCCCTGGACCACATCCTGGCCCTCATTGAGGCAACCATTGAAGACCCCAAGGAGAGGGCCTATCTCACCACCCTCATCAAGACCAAATACGCCCACGAAACCCGGGATGAGATCATGATCCCCTCCCGGGTGGAAAAGCGGCTCCTGCGTATCTTTCTCAACCGCACCCACATCGCCGACCCTTTCCAGGAGACCAAGCTGAAACGCAACAAAACCGCCGCCGACTTCCTGGCATCCGACCTCTTCAGGGACGCCTTTCAGCACATCGGTGACGCCGACATGACCCCGGCCCGGGCCATGGACCAGGTGCGCACCCGCCTTGACCACCTGGCTGTCAAGCGTCTGCTGAGCCTTCTCACCGCCCCGGAGATCTGGACGGGCGACCGGACCGCCCCGGGCACCGAAGAGGCCATCCAGACCCTTTTTAAACTGCCCGTCTCCGGCGACGCAGCCACCGCTTTTTTCAACTTCCTCGGCATCCCCGCCTCCGGGGAACGATCCCCGGAAGCCGACCGTCGTACCATCTTGTGGCTTGCCAACGAATCCGGTGAGGTGATGGTGGACCTGGCCATCATCCGCTACCTCGTCTCCCTGGGCCACAAGGTGGTTGTGGCGTTTAAGGCGGGCCCCCTTTTTTCCAAGGCCGAAATCATGGGCACCCAGGAGGACCCCACCCTGGCCCACGCCCTGGACGGATCTTTTTTCATCCGCAGCGACACCCTCACCAAAAACCAACTCGTGGACATCCTGCGCCAGGAGAGCAACCTGTTGATTCTCTCCGACGGAACCCACGAGAAGCTCAACCTGCTGCTCACCTCCACCACCTTTGCCCGGCTGTTCAAAGAGGTGGACTGCATCGTCGCAAGGGGTCCGGAACAGAAAAACCGCCTCTTTGACACCCCGTTTCATTTTACCCAGGACATCTACAGCATCTGCGCCGACGCCAGCGGGGTGGCCATCGACTTCAACCCCAAATCCCCCCAGGCCATCAAATTTTCCCACAAAGACCTGGAGCGCAAAGCCCAGACCATCATCAGCGATATGAAAGCGGCCAAGGATGATGGCATGGCCGTCTCTTTTTACAGCGGCATCATCGGCTCCATCCCAGGAAAAATCGATGTGGCAAAAAAACTCATGACCGTCTTTATCGCCCACCTGGAAGAGCAGTTCTCCCAGACCCACATCATCAACCCCTCCCTCTACTATGAACCGGGAATGGATGCCGACGACCTGATGTTCATGTGGGAAATCGTGCAGCGAAGCGGCTACATTGACATCTGGCGTTTCCAGACCTACCAGGACATCGTCACTGCCTTTCAGCTCATGGGAGAAAAGGTGCCCCCGGAGTGGGTGGGCAAGGACGCCACCTACAGCACGGGCTGCACCAAGGAGATGAAAATCGCCATGGAGGTGCAGCAGGTGCACCCGGAGATGCAGATCATCGGACCGGCCACGGAAAAGTTCATGCGAAGGCGGGACTACGGAATCGGGAAGATGTACGACCAGCGCCTCGGTCACGCCGCCCAGATCCCCCACGAATAGTGCCGCGCCCCCAATAAAAAACGGCGCGTTCGATTGCCTCGAACGCGCCGTGTCTGCCATGATTCATCAAGATCCTTGAACCCGGTCCGACCCTTTACTCTTTCCAGAGCTCCACATCAATGAGCCCCAACCGGGCAGCATACCGCACAAGCTCCATGGTGGAATGTATCCCCAGCTTCTTCATGATATTGGCCCGATGGTTCTCAACGGTCTTCGGGCTGATACACAGCTTGTCGGCGATCTCCTTGGGGGTGGACCCTTCGGCCAGCAGGCGCATCACCTCCTGCTCACGGGGAGTCAGGGAGCCGTAATCGGCGTCGGTGATCTTGGCGTCCTTCACCGGAAACTTCATCAGCTTCTCCACCACCTGGTGGGAGACGGAGCTGTCCAGGAAGTACTCGCCCTTCAGCACGGATTCAATGCCTTGAATCAATCGATCCGAGGCCGAATCCTTGGCCACGTAGCCCGTGGCCCCGGCTTGGAACGCCTCGGCAATGTAATCGATTTTTGAATGCATGCTGACGATCATGATCTTGGTCTCCGGAAGGTAGGAGCGCATCTCCGTCGCCACCTGGACCCCGTTGATGTCCGGCAGTGAAATATCCACCACCGAAAGGTCCGGTTTCAACTGCCGGGCCATCTTGAGCCCCTGCCGGCCGTTTCCGGCCTCTCCCACCACTTTAAAGCGTTTGTCCCGTTCCACAATGGTCTTCAGACCCTCCCGAAACAACGGGTGGTCATCAATAATCAATATATTCTTTGTCTGACTCACGGACGCATCTCCTCTGACTGTTCGGACATGTTGGCCCTTGCAAGATGGGAAAGTCGGCGGGGTCACCCGGTAATTCGCATTTCGCGAACGGATGATCTTCTAAAAAAAACTTGTTTAGTAATAAAAAAGAGGAGGGCAACTGTCAATAGAATAAATCGGCCGTCAAAGGGCTGCATTGTAATAGTACCGCAGGAGATGCGCTCCGCCAGCCTGAAGGTTTCAGGCTAATTGACGCTATGGGATGTGACGGAAAACCCCATTTCACTTTCAAAGAGCCCCACCATCATGTTGAAGGTGGTCTCATCGAGGACCGCAGGCGGCCACCCCCGCCCCTCCATGGCCTCGTTGACGATGGCAACGGTAAAGCTCCCGCCGTCTCTAATCAGATGGAACACATCTTTGACCATGCGATGGATCTCGTCAGGGGAGTGACCTTTTTCGGCCAGGTGCCACAGCAAAGAGGTACACAGACGGGCCCCGTCCTTGGCTTGCCCTCTTTTTCCCGCAGGAATCTGCCCCATACCCGCTCCTTTCATACCGGCTGCGAAAACGTCAACAGCACGTCCATTCCTGCCGGTATCCGGACGTATCGTTTGGTTGACATGGCATCATCGGTACCCGCCGGGCCGCAAAGGACAGGCTCGCCGGCCAGCACCCTTTCCGGGGCGACGCAAAGCCACAGCACCCACCCGAAAAAAAGGTACCAATACGACAAAAATCTCCATATGTCCCGGCCGCCGGGATGTCGAAAGAAAATTCTACGGGAGCCTGAAACATGCAGCAAGAGGTCGGGGCACAGCCCCGGAGAGGGGGATCAACGGATGAAATTCGCGGCAGAGATTGACGTTCACGATCATACGATCGAATGATGACGTTTATCCATGAGACAACCCCATCAATTCAATGGGGCCTCCTCCCGAAACTGCTGGTAATATCCCACTTTACATTATAATCTAAAGTGTATATATCTGGGTTCCGATATATAGAAGTAGGTGAATTGAAGATTGTTCTCCCCAATTCAACAGACGAACCAGAAGCGCCCGGTTCTTCCGCTATTCGCAACAACACTCCTCCGGCGTCAACGGCATAAGCAACATCAATCGATTCATCCCGATTTACAATCGATTCATCGTCCGCCTCAGGCTTTCCCGGCTTTTGGTGGGACGACGGTACACACCGACATGGAGGTACACATGAGTGAATTCCTGAAAACCGTGAGAAACTCACAGGGACGTTATCCCGGCAAACGCACCGGGAGCTATAACACCGGAGGCGGGTACTATTCCCAGGACCGCCGGGGCAACGAGCGTCGCGGGCAATCCACCCGGGGCCGGGATCAGGACAATCGGAACTACAACCGTCAGGATGATCTCCTGACACCCATTCGCCAGCTCCTTGAGCAGGTAACCGAGAGCCAGAGGATCCAGGAAGGGTTTATTGAGCGGCAGACCATCGCGTCCGAAGAGGTCGCTGCGGCCTTCATTGACATCGTCAAGATCCTGGAACGGCTTACGGAAGGGGGGCCCATGCCCGCACCGCCTGAGACGGCATCCCCTGCAGCGCCGGTAAGCCTGACCCAGCTGACCGATGATCAGCTCCTTTCACCGGCCGATGAACGCAGAGAAGCGATCAAGATCATGAAAAAGCTGAGAAAAAAAGGGGCCACCTACAAAGAGATCGCCCACTTCCTCAACGAAAAAGAGATTCCAACCTTCTCAAACAAGGGGCACTGGCACGCCCAGACCATCCACAGGCTCTGCAACCAGTAGGGCCTGGAGCACAGACGATCGACCAGCCGCAGGTTACGGCCATATCGGCCAGTAGCCGCGGTTGCAAGATCACCCCAGATATACATCGGTTCGATCTGCCCTATTTCATTGCCTGCCATCAAGCCCCGGGCGCCATGCCCGGGGTCTCTCAAACAGCCTCAGCGCCGGAATTTCCCACCGCACCGCACCCGACCCCCGTCACCAGGGAGGCGGCTACCGCTGCAAGCTTCCTGTATTCAAGGCGATCTTCACAGGTCACGGACTGAATGACCAGCCCATCAAGCACAGCCACCAGGAGGCGGGCCAAGCCGTCAGGAAAACGGCGTCCGCCAACCATGCGCAGGTACCCGTCTTGCACGAGTTGAAACCACTGCCCGTAGGTCGACTCAAGGCGTCCTTTCAATGCCGGGTTTCCGGAGAGGGATTCGTTGATAAGATAGAGGTGCAACCGGCTTCGGGTCTTGGAGCCCAGAAGCCCTTCAAACAGGGTCCCCAGAACCTCTTCCCAGGTGGGGTGCTCGTCACCTGTCTCCATCATGGCAAACACCTTTTCGGTGATCTGTGCCATATGGATGCCTGCGATATCGAACACGAGGTCGTTTTTTGTGGGGTAATAGTAGTAGAGGGTTCCCTTGCTGATGCCGGCTCTGCGTGCAATCTCAGACAAGGTGGTCTTATCCACGGATTTTTCACTGAGGCACTGCTGTGCCGATGCGATGATCCGGTCTTTGCTGTCGCCTTCCTTCAGGCCCTGTTTCACATTCACCTGCCACCGAAATACCCTGCAATCCCCGACGGAAGGCACGGGGCCGGCCCACGGAGTTACAGACTGTTGATATAAGATTTCAATTTGTTCAGTTCTGTGGTGTTTTCACACATAAAACGAACGGCAAATCCATTGCCCCCTCTTCTTACAACATCCCCTGAGAGCTTGACAAGGTCCACCCCGGAATAGTCGGAAAAGAGCATCTGGACCCTCTCACCGGTGGGCGGTCCGTTTTCCGATTCAATGAACACCCCGCCGACACTGATGTCCCGAATCGGATCCGAATAGACTCCTTCGGAGAGGGCATAATCCACATCGGTAAAAAAACAAAGTTTACGATCGTAGGCCCGCTTTGCAACAGTGCCGTCTCTGTCCTTTGTTGTCATCGAAACACCCCGCTTTGTCTGGTAAACGGTTATGATGCGATGTCCCAAAAGGGGAGTCGCTGCGCTTCGTGCCCGAAGGCAGGAAGCGGTGGTTTATAGGGCCGTTGACTTCCGCATCAAACACATAAGGTAATCGCCATCGGTTACCATGCCCCGGGCATTATCGCCGTTATGACAAAACACATGTGCCGGAGCCATGGCGCCTTATGATTAAAAGTATATAGAATTCAGATCGTTGTGTCCACACCCAAATCCTTGGATCACGCATCGGCCTCATCGGCTGCCTTGAGTTCCTCAAGGGCTTCCCAGCGGCTGTAAAGGGCCTCCACCTCTTTCTGGGCATCGCCCAGAGCCCCGCAGGCCTCCTGCAACGCCGCCGGGTCCGAGGCAATGGCAGGATCGTTCACCCGGGCCTCATGGCGCGCCGCCTCCTCCTCCACCTCGATGATTTTTGCCTCGATCTGCTCCAGCTCATACTTGTGCTTGTAGGTGAATTTTTTCTTTGCCTTGGACTCCTGACGAGCCTGTTTCGCCGGCGCCGCCTTTTTTTTCACGGGCTCAGGGCGGTTCTCACGGCCCCACTGGTCGACGCTGCTGCAGGCAAAGACACCCCCCTTGTCCAGAAACCCCAGCATGGACGAGGTGATGGTCTCCATCAGGTACCGATCGTGGGAGGCCAGGACCACGGCTCCCTGGAATTCCTGGAGGCTCTCCTCCAGCATCTCAAGGGACGGGATATCCAGGTCGTTGGTGGGCTCATCCAGAAGCAGGACATCGGCAGGCTGGCGCATGAGATGGGCCAGGAGCACGCGGGCCTTCTCTCCGCCGGAGAGGCGGCCCAGGGGCAGGTCGAGCTGATCGGGGGTGAAGAGAAACTTCTTGGCCCAGGTCACCACGTGCAGGGGACGCCCCCGGTAGATCACCGAATCGCTGTCCGGTGAGAGGGCCTTTCTCAGGGGCATCTCCAGGTCAAGAGAGTCCCGTTCCTGCTCGAAATGAACGATGCGCAGGCCCTCTGCCTCCCGCACAAGGCCCTTGTCCGGGGTCTCCTTGCCGCAGAGCTGGCGCATGAGGGTCGATTTTCCTGTGCCGTTGTTCCCCACCAGCCCCAGGCAGGTCCCGGGGGAGAGAACAAAGGATAGTTCCTCAAACAGGGTGCGGTCCTCAAGGTGCCGCGCCAGGCCTTTGGCCACGACCAGCTGACGGGTCTTTCTCTGCGTGGAGGTAAAATCCAGATCCATTTCCCGGTTGCTGCGGTTCCGGGTCCTGACGTCGGCCAGGTCCTCCTCCATACGCTTTGCGTTGTCGATGCGGAACTGCGCCTTGGTGGTTCGCGCCTTGGGACTACGGGCGAGCCACTCTTTTTCCCTGCGCATCACCGAAGCCAGGGCACTCTCCTGCTTTGCCTGGCTGGATAACAGCTCATCGCGGCGTCGCAGGAACTCCCCGTAGTTGCCGTCGATCTTCAGGTACCCCCCGGGGTACTGCTCGCCCAGCTCCACGGTGATTCCCGTGACATTGGAGAGAAGGGCCCGGTCGTGGGTGATCATGATGTAGGCGAATTCGGCACGCTTGAGCACCGATTCAAGCCAGAGGATACCGGAGAGGTCAAGGTGGTTGGTGGGTTCGTCCAGAAAAAGAAGGTCCGGCATCTTGATCAGGGCCAGAACCACGGCAAGGCGTTTCTTCCATCCCCCCGAGAGGGTCTCGATGGGGGCCGACAGGTCGGGAAATTCCACCTGGCCGATGAGCTGCCAGGCCTTGCCGAAGGCCTCGGTGTCATCGGCGCAGAAGGCGTCCAGGGTTTCGTCAATAAGCCCTGAGACGGTTTTCCCCTCTTCGAAATGGCTCTCCTGGGGAAGGTAAACCGCCCGGAAGCCCTTTTTGATGACAACCTCGCCTGCGTCCGGCTGGATCACCTCCGCAAACACTTTGAGCAGGGTTGATTTTCCGGCGCCGTTGACGCCGATGAGGCCGATGCGGTCGCCCTCGTGGATATTCATGGATATGTCGGTAAAGAGGGTCCGGGCCCCGTAGGATTTGCCCAGCCCCCTGTATTGTGCGATGAGGGACATATGTCTCTGCGTGTCTCTATTGTTCTGGGGCGTTTCCGCAAGGCGCGGTAAGATGCCGGTGCGAATGCCCTAAAAAAAAGAAATCCCGTCTCCCCATGGTATCCAACGGTGGTCAACCACCGCTGGGATCCGGAAGACAGGCCGGTCCGTATCCAAATGACTGAAAAATGCCTTTTGTTTTTCTTAAAAGAGTACTACTGTTTTTGCTTTCACCATTTTGTTTTGTCGCTTCCCAGGGTGGGCGTGGTGTGACCACGCACCCCACGGCCTGAAAAGAGCCCTTCGTAATCACGGGCACTTAGTTCAGGACCGCCCCCCACAGCGACATCAGCGGGGACCCGACAGCAGAAGGCGGACCGGAATGGACAAGAGTAGCAGATATATCGACATGTGCAAAGGGGCCAGAGAAATTCAAGAAACCTGGAACCACAAAACAGGCGACATCTTTGCCACGGAGGAAGGAGAGGTGCTCTTCTGGGTCCCGGGCAAGTACGGGGCCCCGGAAATCAAAAACGGCTTCGGGGTAACGCGCACCGACAAGGTGGTCACCCTTGCCCGCTACACCTGGCTGCCCCGATACAGCCAGCTCATCGAAACCGCCCAGGAAGGCGCCGGGACCAGCTTCCGGGATGTCACCTTTCACTTCTACTCATGGCTGGACACCCCATACGGCCCCGAGGCAGAGCAACGCCCCAAAGAACTCTTCTCAACCAACGAGCAGGTGTGGCTCGCCTATATAATGGAGAAACGATACGACAAAATGTGGTCGGAGGCGGGGTGGAGGAAAAGCGGGGCTAAGGGCTAAGGGGAATCCTTCGTCAAGGAAAACGTGAGACGTGGCAATTAGTGACCATCAACACAAACCCGCAGAGGCTCCCCAGTATCTTTATACCCCTTTTCCCACGGACGGCCAGAAATGATGATACCGTGTCCTCAGCCGAGCAGAGATTATATGACATTCCGTGCACTCCCCCCGCTTTGGCAGCAAACGTCATTGCGGCTTCCCCTGAGGAACGAAGGGTAAACCGCAATGACAATATGCTTTCGAGGTGGCTCACCTCGCCGCCGGAGGCAGGCTTTTCCGGCTTCTTTAATCTTAAATGACTCGTTTTGTCAGGCAACCTCTCGCGGGGCCAGGCTGATGGCATCGGCGGGGCAATCCGCCGCGCAGAGGCCACAGCCCAGGCAGGAGGAGAGGTCCTCCATGCAGGGGTAGCCGTTGGGGTCCTTGCCCTGGGGCGGTCCCACGATAAGACACCCCGTGGGGCAGGCATCCAGGCAGATCACGCAGGCCATACAGCGCTTCTGGTCAAAAACCGGGGCGGGCCAGCTGTTTTTTTTCATGCGCACGGCCGGAATCCCGAAGGGATCGGAAACAGCCCCTGCCGGGCAGATCCGCCCGCAGCTGCCACATTCAATGCACAAGTCGGCAGCGATCGTATGCTGCTCTTTCTTTTCTCCGGTGATGGCCCGGGTGGGGCAGATTCGGCTGCAGGAGCCGCACCCCGTGCAGGTATCGGTGATGGTATACGCCATGAGTCTTCCCCCTTACAATGCAGCTTCAAGTTCCCGGATGGTCTCATCCAGGGGTTTTCCGGTTTCGGGGTCCCATCCGAACTGCGTCCAGTAGTCCCGCATCATCTCTTCAATGGCAACGCTGCGCCCTTTGTTGGCCCCCTTGGACTGGACCGGCCGCCCCAGGGCCCGCTCCGAAATCTTGAAATCCTTCGGTTCGATGCCGTGGCGCACGTTAAAAGCCTGGCGCAGGGTCTGCACGTTGGCCCCCACCTCCATGTACTCGTTAGGCGTCAGGGTCCAGCCGGTGGCGGCGTTGAGCCAGTCGAACAGCCGCATGCGCCTGGCCCCCAGAAAGGTACCGAAAAGGCAGGCCCCGGAGCCGTTGACCACATTCATGAACCGGCTGTTGGCAGCCCCGATCTTGGCCTTTTCCTCATCGGCCTTGTACTTGCTGCCCTTCATGTACAAGGGGGTGACCTTTGGCAGATCGTCCACCACCTGCCAGAGCTTGAACATCTCGTAGTAGAGCCCCGATCCCACGGTGTGCTTGCCCGGTGAGGGCTCCACGCTGTAATGCAGGGCAAAGCCGGGGTCGTTTCGCGAATCGTGCATGGCCGGCTCCTGGCCTCCTGCGTGAACAGCAAATGCCTCGGAGCCCTTGCCGATGCGAGGGGCCGCCTGCTTAACCCCGTCTGCCAGGATGTGTCCGATCCCCTCGCGCGCCACCATTTTTTCGATAAGGGCCACGATGGCCTCGCTGTTGCCCCAGGTGAGCACCAGGCCGTCTGTGTCCTTTTTCGTGAAGACCCCTTCCTCGTAGCACTCGATGGCAAAGGCCACCGCGTGCCCCGCGCTGATGGAATCCATGCCCGCACGGTTTAAGAGCTCATTCAAATAAAAGATGGAGTCGATGTCCTTGTTGAGAAGCAGGCCCCCAAGGGAGAGCACCGTTTCGTATTCCGGCTTGTGCGTCTCGCTGTACTTGCCTGCGGTGCTGCAGATCCCCCCACATCCCAGGGGACACGAGTAGCAGTGGTACTTCACCTGCTCGCACCGGGTAAAGGCCGACGGGCTTGAGCTGCGACTCTTGAACATGCCCCAGTCTTTGCTCGTCCCCTTCCAGTTCTTGATGGGAGAGTCCCCCATCTCCACGGACATCTGGTTCATGGCCACGGTACCCCATTTTTTCAGCATGATCTTGTAAAGGATCCCGTCCTGGGCCATGACACTCGGAAGAAGCCGCATGAGGGCACCGGTGCCTGCCATCATGGGGGCGGACATAAAGGGAGGCTGAAACTGCACCCACTTGTTGCAGATGGCGCTGAGGCGTTTCATCTCCTTGCGGTTGTGGGGGGAAATGCGCTTGTTGCCTGCCAGGACAACGGCCTTCAATCGCTTGGACCCCATCACCGCCCCGAGCCCCGAACGGGCCGCCATGCGCCCGTAGTCCGTTGCCACACCGGAAATAAGGGAGACGCTCTCTCCGGCCGGACCGATACAGGCCACACCGATCTTGCGCCCTTTTCTCCCCTGCCTGAAATGGGTCTCGGTCTCCACGGTGTCCTTGCCCCACACCTCCGAGGCGTCCCTGAGTTCGGCCCCGTGGTCGTCGATGTAAAGCGTCACCGGGGTCTCACTGATGCCGCGGACAAAGATCCCGTCGTAACCGCAGCGCTTGATGGCAGGTGAAAAGGTGCCGCCGCAGTTGGCATCCCCCCAGGCTCCGGTCAGGGGAGATTTCCCCACCAGGGTCCACCGACCGGTAAAGAGACTGCCCGTGCCCGTGAGAAGCCCTGAAACAAACCCGATCATGTTGTCCGGCCCCAACGGATCCGCCCCTGCCGGGATGTGCCTGTAGAGCATGTACGCCCCCAGGCCCATGCCCGAGAGATACTGCCGGTAAACCCGATCCGGGATCTCTTCTTCCCGGACGCTCTTATCCCCAAGATCCACGATGAGGACCTTGCCCATGTATCCTTTACCCATGATGTCTCCCTAAAACTGATGCCCACAAAATTCGGACGAAAAGCCACGCCTTCTATGGTTAAAGAGATGGAAAAACAGCCTCCGGCGGCCCTGCCGGGGGCTAAACTTTTAAAAAGTTTAACAAACAGGTCTTAAAAAGTATTCTTGCATGAATTTCGTCTTAAAGGCGGATGTGATTTGCCCCGAGGAACGAGGGGAAAATCACATCCGCAGCCTGCTTTCAAGGTGGCACACCTTGCCGCCGGAGGCATGTATTATGCGGTCTTCACGAGCCCCAGGTCCAGCGGGTCACCGGCCCAGGCCGCCTCCATCACCATGAGGGCGTCATCGTAGTCCACCTCCTCGGGGTTGTAAAAGATTGAGCCGTCCCCAAGGGCTGTCCGGGCGATGGCGGGCAGGTGTTCCCGTGTCACCGCAGGGTTCCCGTCCCGATCCGTCACCTCTTTGAAAAAGCGGCTGTGGCGCCCGCCGGTGGCATCGTACAGGGCCTGGTTGAATTCGCGGATACAGGCCACGGTCTTTTCCGCGCGCTTGTCCACCGGAGTGGCCGCGTACACCGCGTCCCCTGCAATGGCGTAGAGAAGCTCTCCTGTCCATTGGCCGTTTTTATGCATGTTGTACTCCAGGCCATAGGGAAGAAGGATGGACATGCAGGTTCCATGGGCCACATGGCACACGCCCCCCACCGAATGCCCCAGGGTGTGCACCATACCCACCATGGAATTTGAGAAAGCGATACCGGCCAGATTGGCAGCCGTGGCAAGGGCAAGGCGCCCCTGCTGATCCTCGGGATGCTTCACCACGTCCATGAGGTTGCGGGATATAAGGGAGACCGCCTCCATGGCAAAGGCGTCGCTGATGGGGTTTTTGGAGAGGCAGGTGTAGGCCTCGATGGCATGGGTCATGGCATCCATGGCCGTGGCCGCCGTCAGGTGGGGCGGCAGGGTCAGGGTCATGCGCGAATCAAGGACCGCGATATCCGGGAGAAGAAAATGGGAGGTGAACAGGAGCTTCCGGTTCACCGACGGGTCGTTGATCACCGCAACCAGGGTCACCTCGGAACCTGTCCCTGCCGTGGTGGGAACCGCCACCAGGGGCTTTAAGGGCCGCTTGAGCACCCCGGCCCCTGAAAAATCAAGGAGGTTCTCCGCCTCTTCGGAGACCATGATGTTCACCCCTTTGGCCGTGTCCATCACGGAGCCGCCCCCCACGGCGATGATGGCATCGCAGCCGGCGCTGCGGTACACCGAGGCGATACGGTGCACGGTGTCCACATCGGAATCCACGGGCACGTCATCTTCCACGGCCACGGCGGGCATACCCGATGCCAGGGCCTCTTCCACAATGGCGACAAGCCCGACCGCAGCCACGCCTTTGTCCGTGACGATCATGGGCTTTGACGCCCCGAGGCCTTCAAGCAGGGCGGGAATGCGCTCCAGGGCCTGGTGCCCCGCCACAGTCTTTACACCGCAAAAAAACTCATAATAACCTGGGTTGTACATTAGGACACCTCCTGTATGGCTCGGGTCGACTGGTTCCTCGGGTCGAGACGGGTCCCGTTGTAGGCGGAAAGCAAAAGGGTCTCCACCTCATGGCTCTGCCACCCTTCAACCATGGCCGAGGCCTGCTCACAGAGCCCCAGCAGGGTTTCCCTCTCCAGGCCCGCTTCGGAAAGGGTGCGCGGAAGCCCGCCTTCGGAAAAGAGCCAGAGGCGATTGATGGTCTCCCGCACCATGGCCAGTGCGGCCTCAGTCCGCTGCTGTACCGGTGTGGCGCAAAGCAGGTCAAGGTCTCCCAGGGCGGCGAGCAGATCGGAGAGTTCCTCTCCCCGTACCCGGTGGGCGTACTCCAGAACTGTGGGCAGCAATACGGCGGCAAGCACCTCGCGGGAGACTGTGGCCACCGGAGCCAGAACATCGGCCAGGACAAAGGTCGTGCTTTTACGGGCCTCAGGAAGCAAGCCCCCCGAAACCGCCATGGCCGTCACAAAGGCCACCTCCTCCTCCCGCTTCCCCTCGCTTCCGAACCAGCGTGAAAGACGTCCTCCGGGCTCTCGGGGCTTGAACACAAGGGGTGTCAGCCCCGCTATGATCCGTTGCGCGGTGAGGCGCGCATAGGGACGTGCCAGGGGGTTTACGGCGCCTGAATCATAGAGGGAAAGGGCTGCGGCCAATGCGCCCAGCCCGGCTTCGGCCAATCCGGTATGGCCCTGATTTGCAAGCATCCGGGGATCCACGGCGATGAGGTTGGGGCAAAGGCAGGTGCCCTGGATGAGGCGGCTTTCCAGTGCCGCCTCCGGGGCGGCTTCCCTGCCGGTCAGCGCCAGGGTGGGTACCCAGGCAAGGGGCGCCGTTGCCCCTGCCGTTCCCCCATCGGCCAAAAGGGACCTCAAGGCCTCGGGACCGCCTGCAGCGGCCACGGCAAGGCCTTTGGCCACATCCACCACGGCCCCGCCGCCCACGGCGATCACCGCATCAAAGCCGCCTTCGTCATAATGGGTCCATACCTCACGAACGGTCTCAAGGGAGGGGATGTCATCCATGGCATACACCCCGAAGGTAAGCCCTGAGCCCTTAAACGCCGCCTCAAGGGGTTTAAGACCCCCTTCGCTGTCCAGCTCGCCGGAGCACACCACCATGGGCCGCTGTGCCCCGAACCCGCCCAGGTCAAAGGGGAGGTGCTCCAGAGCCCGTGCTCCGGCCCCGATCTTTGACGGAAATAGAAATTGCGTCACGCCCGTATCCATAGTGCATTCCTCCATCATTTATATCCCGGTCACGGTTCGAAGATAGACCTTGCTACGGCCCAGCAGATGACGGGACCAGGACCAGCAGGGGTAGCGTTTCACGGCCAGCTTTGCGATGAACTTCGGCAGGAGGTAGACCTGCACGATATCCAGGACCCGCACCACGGCACAGGCCTCGGGCACACCGCCGTCCACGTAAAGGCGAGCCCTGGCGTTGGCGGTGGGGGTGCTCTCCTGAAAAGAGAAAATCATGAAAAAGGCCTGCATGTGCTTGATGGTCATGTCAAGGTCGATGGTCTCGCCCTTGCCCTGGCCCAGGTAACGCACCTTGCCCCCAACCTCCTTGCGCACAACCATGCGAGGCCCTGACGGCAGAACGCCCAGGGAAAACGTCAACCCGTCCGGTAGCGCTTCAAATTCGCGTTTCACGTCCTCATCAACCTTGGAAGCCGCAACGATGGCGCGGCCCACAAACCAGAGCATCAGCGTGATATAGAGCTTTTGAAACACCCTGCGCCCCGACCTAACCTCTCTGAATTGTCCCATACCTGCTCCTTGAATTCTGTCGTCCGCCTGAATCGGCCTGCACCCTGCCACATTATCTAACAAAACTGCAGCATCAAGAACATTGTTCGCATTTTCCGAGAAAAAAAAGGCCGGTGTTCCCGGGCCCTTTGTTTCGCCTCTCGGCCAGCTGGCCGATTCACATGAGCATATAGCAAAGCATCGTTTACTGTCAAGCGACCCCTCGCATGCCACCAGGGCCAACGCCTTTAGATTTGCCCTCCGGCGGCCCTGCAGGGGGGCCAGACTTTTGAAAAGTTAGGCAAACAGGTATTGAGTGCGATTTTGGTGCTCGTATTTCGATTGATTTCGCTTAATGTGTATGCCCCCGTAAAAACAAAAAACCGGCCCACCGCCCTTATCAGGCGGCACAAGCCGGTTTTACGTTACGCGATATGTCTCGGGTGATTCAGGCTGCCGGCAAGGACTAACCGGTACCGTTCACCATATGCTCCCGAACATCGTCCCTGGCATCAGATAGATTCGAGGGACGCCCCTTCACGCATGATGAGAAGGGCCAGTTTGTGCATGTACTCGCGACGCTCCGCTTCGTTCCTTCCAGGGTAGTTGCGGAAGGTCATGACGATACCGGCAAGGGAGGCGAAAAACGCCTGGCTGTGGAAGCGCAGCGGGGTCTCTCCGTCGGATTTTTTGACCACCTCATCAAACATCTTGGTGAAGTAGAGGAGTACTGCGTTGAACTTCTTCAGGGCCCGGGGGTTCTCTTCGCCCCGCATGAGGAAGTGGCACATCATCTGAAAGGTCGCTTCGTTGTCGATCATGTAGTCCACAACCGCCACAGCAAGGGATTCGATGGAACCGCCTGCCTTGAGACGGGTTTCCAGAAGCTGCTCGATCTTGTTGATGTCCCGGATGAGGGCCTCGACAAACAGGTCGTCCCGGCTGGGGAAATATCGATAAATGGATGCGGCGGAGACGCCGGCTTCGCTGGCGATATCGCGCATGCCGATTTCGTGAAAGTTTTTGGTTTCAAAAAGCTTCATGGCAGCTGAGATGATCAGCCCCTTTCGCACTTCTCGCTCGTTCTCTCTGAGACGCATGAATGTAGACTTGTCAGTCATTTTATATACCCTCCGACTTCTCGGTCCCGCCCGTGGGCCGGGTACCGTACTTTTTTAGAGCAATGGCATGTCACAACAGAAACGTCGTTTTTTCACCACAGGTCCTGGCCGCCTCCCGGAGGGGCCGTTCTTACCGATATGCATCTCTAAGGTGGCGCAACCTTTGAGAGCCATTGAGTCAACCTGATCTGTGCGACACAAAACAAAAATTACTTTAACAAATTTCGATATATACTACTGTTCATTTGGCATTGCAACACCTTCTCCCTATTTTTATACGATCGGTATAGTTCTTAGGCCAAAGGGAAGAGCCGTCCATCTCCATCCCAATATTTTTAAGGTGTGTATTCATCATGTTACCACATCGAGACCGGCTCATCACGGAAGAGGAGAAAAACCCGCCTTGCGGATTTTCCCTTAGAGGAAGGGTCGGTGCCTGGCAAAAACAGGTCTTTGCAGGCCTTTTGAACCACCAGCCAGGTGGATTACAACACAACGCCTGTAGGTTCAACCATGGCACCCGTCACAAGCATGTGGGATGACTGGGCTTTTTCATGAGGTTATTTTACAGGCCCACAAAAATCTTATCAAATCGCGGGTCCTCCATCAAACCCCAACCGGAGCCCCGCCCATCGAGATACACTTATCACACACAAAACATCGTTCAATACCAAAAATAAAAAAAAGAGGGCACCCAAATTCAACCCAACAGAGCCTCCGGCGGCCCTCACGCCCCAACCACCTGAAACATTGAGCAAAAAAAAGCCCACGGCCTATCTCGTTTCAGCGTACCGGCTGCACGGTATCGGTCATGAAACGATTGATCACTTCCCGCAGGGCGTTGATGGAGATGGGCTTGGAGATGTAGTCGTCCATCCCGGCTTCCAGGCACCTGTCGCTGTCCTCCTTCATGGCATGGGCGGTCATGGCCACCACGGGCACCCGGGTATCCTTGACACCCGAAGCAGGGTCCCGGATCAGACGCGTGGCGGCAAGGCCGTCCATCTCCGGCATCTGGACATCCATGAGCACCAGCTCGTACCGCTTTTTTTTCAGCAGCGCCACCGCATCTGACCCGTTTTCGGCCACATCGGCGTTGAGCCCCAGCTTGGAGAGAAACTTCTGGGCCACCAACCGGTTGGTGGGGTTGTCTTCCACCACTAGGATGGGGTTGTCCGGGATGCTCCCCTCATCTGTTTCTTCGGTGCCTTTGCCCCCGGCACTATCCGGGTTGTCGCCCGGGGTGGCGGATGCCATGGCCACGGCAAGGCCGTCCAGGAGCCCCTTGGTCTTCACAGGCTTGGCCACCATGGCATGAAAGCCCGCAGATTCGAGTCCGTCCAGTTCCGGAGCCTTACCCCGACGCGTCAGAAGCAGAAGCGGAATGGCGTCCCCGCAGCGTTCTTTCACACGCTGAGCCAGCTCCCCGGGCTTCATGATGGAGAGTTCGCAATCAATAATCACAAGGCTCACGGCACGGACAGAGCCACCGGCCCGCAGAATTTCCAGGGCATGGTAGCCGTTCAGAGCCTCTTCACACCGAAGCTCGGCGGACTCCAGCAGGTTGCGGACCGATTTTCGGGTGGGCAGGCTCTCGGCCACCACCAGGTATTTTCCCTGCCGCAGCCTGTCCGGTACCGGATAGGGTCTGGCCCCTGCCTGGCCGCGGGAAAAGGCGGCGGTGAACCAGAACAGGGCCCCGCCCCCTTCGCGCCTCTTTGCGCCGATTTCTCCGCCCATCATGGCCACGATCTGCTTGCAGATGGATAGGCCCAGCCCCGTGCCCCCGTATTTCCGGGTAACGGAGACATCCTGCTGGGTAAAGGGGGTAAACAGCTCCTCCACCTCCTCTTCACAGATGCCGATACCGGTGTCCGCCACCTCAAACCGCAGCACCACCTGCTCTGCCCCCAAGCTCTCCGGGGTAATGGAAAGGGAGACCGCCCCTTTTCCTGTAAACTTCACGGCGTTGTCCATGAGGTTGGTCAAAACCTGCTTAAGACGCACCGGGTCCCCTGCCAACAGGGAAGGCACCCCGTCGTCCACGGCCCCATCCAGCCCCACATGCTTTTTGGCGGCACGGACGGAGATGAGGTCCATCACATCTTCCACCGCGCTTCGCAGGTCAAAGGAGATGTTTTCCAGGTCGAGCTTTCCGGCCTCCACCTTGGAGTAATCGAGAATGGCGTTAATAATGGTGACAAGGGAGGTGGCGCTGCTTCGGATGATGTTGACGTACTCCAGCTGCTCGGCCCCCAGGCGGGTCCCCAGAAGCAGCTCGGTCATGCCCACCACCCCGTTCATGGGGGTACGGATCTCATGGCTCATGTTGGCAAGGAACGCACTTTTGGCCCTGTTGGCCGATTCGGCCCGTTCGGCGAAAAACTTCAGTCGCTCCACAGCCTGACGCAACTCCAGGGTACGTTCCCGAACCTTCTCGTCCACCTCTTCGCACAGAGCCCGGTTCTCACTGTCGAGGTGCCCCATGCAAAGGGCCTCCTCCATCCAGATCCCCACGGCCTCCGAGGCCTCGGTCCCGGAACACGCCACGGCCCGGACAAAGGGCCCGGTGGGCGCTGCCTGACCGGGGGTATCCAGCAGGTAAAACAGGTGCACCGCCGCATGGGAAGGCACGTTTCGAAGGCAGGCCACCACCTCTTCAACCCCCGGAGCACCCTGCCGGGCAACCACCGCCACGAGGTTGTGGCAGGCGGAGGAGGCCGCATCGGCCTCCCCGGGGGTGGTGCACCGATACAAGGTGGTGATTCGCTCCTCAAGGCCCCGGGTCCTCAGGGCGCTCATCACAAAGGATTCAGCCTCGGTGTCGAGGTCGTAGAGAAGCAGGCTGCCCCTGCCCTCGGAGGGAAGCAGGGACGTTGATGGATCGTTGGATTCGCAGGCACCGGATGGCATGGGGATGCTTCCCATAGAACCGCCTTTTGCAACATGATTTTTTCGCCACATGGCCGTGGCGACACAGATAAACCCCGTAAGTTTTGATGGATTCCCGAAGTCATAGCAGGTGCCGGAGGCACGTGTCAACAAACCGGAATCACATCGTCAAGGACGTCGGAGGCCTTTATGCGGAGCGACCGTCCTGGCTCAAAAACACCCCGGCAATGACCATGGCACCGGCCACAAACTGAATCGGCTTGAAAACCTCCCCCAGAATCAACCACCCGAAAAAAAGGGTCAGCACAGGGATCAGGTTGATAAAGGCCGTGGCCTGGCCGGCGGGCATGCGGACCATGGCAAAGCTGTAGCAGAAGTAGGCCCCGAAGGTCACAAACACCCCGAGGTAGACGATGGTCACAGCAGCTTCCGTGGGAATGGAGTCGGGAATGGGCACACCGAACCCCCACATGAGAGCCGCAAAGAAAATGGCCCCGGCCACGGACTGGACAAAGGTCAGGAACAGCGGAGAATAGCGATAGGAGAGCCGCTTGAGCACCAGGGTGTAACCGGCGGCCGCCACCATGGCCAGAAACTCATAAAAATTGCCCAGGGGCGGATTCGGAGCGGACTCCGTGGCCTCCCCGCCCAGGGTAAGCAGGCACACCCCGGCCACGGCCAGGACGAACCCGGACACCGTCCGCCAGGTCATGGATTCGTTGAAAAGCATCCATGCGCCCACGGCCACCATCACCGGCAGCAGGGCCGTGATCATCCCCGCCTGGGAGGCGGAGGTCAGAACCAGGGCCTTGGCTTCAAAGACGAAATAGAGGCAGGGCTCGCAAAGTCCCAGTGCCAGAAGATACACCCAGTCCCCTTTATGGTAGTCGACCCGGCGAATCTGCCTGAGGAACAACAGGGCACAGCAGGTTGCCACCGCCATGCGCCCGAAAATCACAAAATAGGGGTCGCAGCTCCTGAAGGCAATCTTCAGCGCCACAAACGACCCGGCCCAGAGCACAATGGCCCCGAGAAGCGTTGCCACGGCAAGGCCCCTTTCACCCTTCATCTCAATCACCTTTCACCCTTGTATATCATCCCGGGGGGCGGAATCCCCATCAGCTTGTCTCAACGGATAGACACGGGCACCTTCGAATCTGCTGCCCGACATCCCGCGACACCTCCGCCCTGTTTTTTGTGCGCATGGAGCTTTATCACCTTTTTATATAATTTGGAAACCACAAGGGATCCGCCTTCCGTGGCATCCCCCCCTCTACCCTGCCCGCCCCCCCGGTTTTCACGTGGCCCGTCGCCGTCGATGATGGTATAGTGATTCCAAAGATAAGGGTCCGATCTCCGCTGCCATCCACGGGTTTCGGCCTTTGTCGGTTTTCGGGCCAGGCCCTTGTCCGGGCCCCTGGTGGTGCCTGCGGCATGCCTGATGGAAAGGGCCGTGTTTTTAATTAAAGGTGTATCCCCTGTTTCAGCCTCCGAGGAGTTTTGCCATGCCATGGGAACAACCAGCCGATAAAGCGCCCCTTCCCATCAAATCCTGGTGCACCGACCTTGACGAGGGAGCCCTGCGCCAGGCCCGGAACCTCCAGCAACACCCCGTTCTTGTGGGCCATGTGGCCCTCATGCCCGATTGCCACCTGGGTTACGGCATGCCCATCGGCGGGGTGGTGGCAGCAGATCATGCCATCATCCCCAACGCTGTGGGGGTGGACATCGGCTGCGGCATGGTGGCCCTTCAAACCGACCTGGCCTCTGACGCCCTCTCCAGGGACGATCTTCGCCGGCTCCTGACCCAGGTCAAGGAGAGGGTCCCCCTGGGGTTTTCACGCCACAAAAAAGAGCAGTCCTGGGATGGGTTTTCCCGGCAGCGCCCCCGTTTCATCAAAGACGGGGCCTGGAAAACGGCCCGTGAAAGCCTGGGCTCCCTGGGGGGAGGCAACCACTTCATCGAAGTCCAGAAAGGGGACGACGGCAGCCTCTGGCTCATGATCCATACGGGCTCCAGGAACCTGGGAAAAACCATTGCAGAGTACCACCACAAAAAGGCCCTGGCCTGGTGCCGGAAACACGGGGTGCCCCTGCCCGACGACGACCTGGCGTTTTTCCCCACAGAGACCCCCGAAGGCATGGCCTACATCCAGGACATGAACCTGGCCCTTGCCTATGCCATGGAAAACCGCAGGCGCATCATGACGGCCCTTGCCCACAGCCTGGAAAGCCTTTGCCCTTTCAGCCAGAAGCGGCTGGTGAACATCCACCACAACTACGCCTCCCTTGAAGCCCACGACGGGAAACAGGTGTGGGTCCACCGGAAAGGGGCCACCTCCGCGGCCCGGGGGGAGGCAGGCATCATCCCCGGCTCCATGGGGACCCCTTCGTACATCGTGGAAGGCCTGGGCAACCCGGAGAGCTTTCGCTCCTGCTCCCACGGCGCAGGGCGCGCCATGGGCCGCAACCAGGCCTCCCGTATCCTCGACCCGGAACACTGCACAGCCGCCATGGGGGATGTGGTGTTCGACCGCTGGCACACCATCCGCCACGGCAAACTCAAAGGGCGCCCCGACCTCGGCGAAGCGCCCCAGGCCTACAAAGCCATCGAAGCCGTCATGGCCGCCCAGGCCGACTTGACGCGCCCCGTCGTTCGTCTCTTTCCCCTTGGCGTTTTGAAAGGATAAGGGGCAAAAAACTCACCGCCCACGGACCCCTTGCCGGGAACTCCCCGGCATCTGCTGCCCGGACACGATCCTGTGTAAAAACCCGACCTGCACAAAAAAACCCCGCGGTTATTTCTACCCGAACCCGGCCCCGGGCCCCCCTGGTTTAAAAAGGCCCTCAACCTCCACCGGGTTCCCGCCGATAAAAAATATCGGCGTTCGGGGTTGACAAACGGTAGAGGCCCTTTTAATTTGCGCCTTTCCAGACAGATACAACAGAATAAGGCATGCACACCGACCAGGGCACCCGACGCACCGGTCGGATAAACATCACCCGCAAACAGGCACGGCACCCTTTGCTCATTGGTTTTATAGGGGGGGCCACCCGGGACAGCTATCATGGAAAAAAAACGAGAAACCCCCTTCTCCGCAGGCGATCACCACAGGGCTCCATGGGCCGGATTAACTTTTGTGGTGGGTCTTGCCGCCCTTTTTGTTGTCTTTTATCCTGAGCACATGGAACCGAAGGTGCGGCATTCCCAACCCCCGGTCACGCCCCAGGTTGCGCACCAGGTAACCTCATTGCCCGACTTCGGGGCCATCCCCATCGTGGCTGAAAAAAAAGAGGCGTTCTTCTCCTTCATGCGGCCCATCGTCGAAGCGGAAAACAACGCCATCCTTGCCCTGCGTCACCGCCTGATCGAACTCCACGAGGCCGAAGACTTCGGCGCCGATGAGCACGCCTGGATAAGCGATCTGGCAACCACCTACAAACTCTCCCCCTTTTCACCGGTGGCCACCGAGGACCGCGAGTCCCTTCTGGCCCGCGTGGACATGATCCCCCTCTCCCTGGCCCTGGCCCAGGCCGCCAACGAGTCCGCCTGGGGCACCTCCCGATTTGCCCGTGAAGGCAACAACCTGTTCGGCCAGTGGGTCTTCGGAGAAGGCAAGGGCATGGTGCCCAAAAACCGGACCGAAGGGGCCAGCCACAAGGTGGCATGTTTCGACTCCGTTGCCGACTCCGTTCGGGGATACCTCCACAACCTCAACACCCTCTGGGCCTATGAACCCTTACGAGATATCCGCAGAGAGCAAAGGTCCAGGGGGGAGGAACCGGACGGAGAGTCGCTTGCCGCAGGCCTTGTACGCTATTCCAGCCGGGGCGACGCGTACATCCGGGAGATACAGCAACTTATACGCATGAACGCCTCACTCTTGAGCAAAAGGTAGGCACGCAACGAGAATTTACTGCGAGAACCTTTGTTCAACCTCCAGACATTTCATTTCATTCATCAATCATCCAGCACAGGTCACTTTTGCGTCAAAATGTTTATTTCAGTTATTGTGGCAAACCGTGTTTTATACTATGAGATAAATCAACCACCCCGCTTACGGGGGACCAGATCAGGAGCATGATCATGAAGTTCCACACCCCATCTGTCATGGCGAAGGGGTTTCGCTGCGCCAGCATGAACTGCGGTATCAAAGAAGAGGGAAAGGACCTCTCCCTGTTTCTTTCCGACGTCACCGCCAACGCCGCAGGCGTCTTTACCCGAAACCTCTTCCCCGGGGCACCCGTTGTTTTGGGCCGCGAGATCATCCGCCACGGACAGCTCCGCGCCGTGGTGGTCAACAGCAGAGTCAGCAATGTCGGCACCGGCGAGGAAGGCATCGAAAATGCCCGCCGCATGGCCCGATCCGTCTCACAAGCCTTCGATATCCCCGAGCAGGAAGTGATCATGAGCTCCACCGGCGTCATCGGGCGCCAGCTCCCCATCGAAAAAATCGAAGCCGGTATTTCAACCATCGGCAGCGGCCTGACCTCCGATCCCCTGGTGGGAGCCGAAGGGATCATGACCACGGACACCTACCCCAAGGCCATCTCCCTTGAGGTGGACGGTGCCACCCTCACCATCATCGGCAAGGGCTCCGGCATGATCGAGCCCAACATGGCCACCATGCTGGTGTACATCCTCACCGACGCGGAGATCCCCGTGGCCGCCCTGGACCGCATGCTTCGCGAGGCGGTGAAGGACTCCTTCAACATGCTCTCGGTGGACTCGGACACCAGCACCTCGGACACCTGCCTCGCCCTTGCCAACGGGCTGGCCGGCCCCGTGGACCACACCCGCTTTGCCGAGGCCCTGAAAACGGCCTGCGTGGAAATGACCCGACTTCTGGCCCGCGACGGCGAAGGGGCCACCAAGCTCCTCACCGCAACCGTCACCGGGGCCGTCAACGATACCGAGGCCCGTTTCATTGCCAAGGCCCTCATCAACTCCCCCCTGATCAAAACCATGGCCTACGGTGCAGACCCCAACATCGGCCGTATCCTTATGGCCGTGGGCAAGTGCACCCACTGCACGGTTGCACCGGAAAAACTCTCCATCACCATCAACGGCACCCTGGTCTATACGGACCAGGCCCGTGTCGACTTTGACGAAGCCAGGGTCCGCAGCCTCCTTTCGGGCGAGCATGTAGCCATCGGTGTCTCCCTTTCATCGGGTGACGCCTCGGCAACCGCCTACGGCTGTGACCTCACTGAAAAGTATATTGAAGAGAATGCAGCCTACTATTCATCATGACAAGGGGAGACGTGAAGCGATGCATGAAATCAGAGTGGATCTCGAGAAAAACCGGCTCTATTTCACCCTGGGACGAATCAATCAGGCGGATGAACTCGCCGAGATTGTCCACAAAATGCAAAAGGCGGTACACCAACTGTCCCGGGGATTTACCTGCATCACAGACCTTCGGCACTACATGCTGGCAGACGGCCTCTCTGAAAATTTCATGCGCCACTGCCAGGAAGCCCTCTGGGACTCGGCCATCGGCCGGGTGGTCCGCGTCAAGGCGCCGGAGCGAACAACCCCGCACTTTCCCCACGAACACCAGAGCCTGGTCTGGCCGGCCTACAGCGTGGCCTCGGCCCTGAGCATGGAAGAGGCGGAGACCATGCTGGACCACTCTGTCTGACGTTTTTTTTAGCACCCACTGCCCCGGCAGGCGCATCGCCTGCCGGGCACGCCCCTCGCGGTTTAAAACCGTGCCCCCCTTTTTTCAGCACTTTTTCCGTCCTGTCATTGTGGTTTTGCCTGTGATAAGGTAGCCCGGCTTTTCTCCGGGAAAAGCCCTATCATGACAACACACTCGCCTTGAGCCCTGACTCCGGGTTCGAGACGATACGTAAGGATGGACACCTATGAACACGACCCCCCGTTTTTTACCTGCCACCCGCAAAGAGATGGACGCCTTGGGCTGGAAGCGCCCCGATGTCATCCTGGTCACCGGAGACAGCTACGTCGATGCACCGGCCATCGGAGCGGCTGTTGTGGGACGCGTCCTTGACCGGGCCGGGTACAAGGTGGCCATCATTGCCCAGCCGGACATCCACAGCGACCTGGACATCACCCGCCTTGGTGAACCCGCCCTCTTCTGGGGCGTCACCGGGGGTTCCCTGGACTCCATGGTGGCCAACTACACGGCCTCGGGCAAAAAGCGCAAACGCTGCGACTACACCCCGGGGGGTGAGAACACCCGCCGGCCTGACCGCGCCGTCATCGCCTACACCAACCTCATCCGCCGCCACTTCAAGGGGAGCCCTGTGCCCATCGTCCTGGGGGGCATCGAGGCGAGCCTTCGCAGGGTGCCTCATTACGATGCCTGGCAGAACCGCATCCGCGGCTCCATTCTCTTTGACGCCAAGGCCGACTACCTGCTCTACGGCATGGGGGAGCGAAGCGTGGTGGAACTGGCCGATGCCCTGGCCTCCGGATCGTCCCCCGATGATGTCTCGGGGCTTTGCCGGAAATCGGACGCCCCGGTGCCCGGGTACCTGGAGCTCCCCTCCCTGGAGGAGGTCAAAAAGGACAAAGGCGCCTTTTCCAGCATGTTCGTGACCTTCAAGGCCAACGCCGACGCCCTCACGGCCCGGGGGCTCTTCCAGAAACACGACACCCGCTACCTGGTGCAGAACCCGCCCCAGCCCCCCCTCACCGAGACAGAACTCGATGCCGTCAACGAGCTCCCCTACACCCGGGAGCTCCACCCCCTGTGCCAGAGCATGGGCGAGGTGCGCGCCATGGAGACCATCCGGTTTTCCATCGCCACCCACAGGGGCTGCTACGGCGATTGCAACTTCTGCGCCATTGCCCTCCATCAGGGTCGCACGGTCTCCAGCCGAAGCGAAGCCTCGATCCTCCGGGAGACCAGGGATCTGACAGCCCTGTCCGGCTTCAAGGGCTACATCCTGGATGCCGGCGGGCCCACGGCCAACATGTACGGGTTCGAATGCGAAAAGAAGCTGAAAAAAGGGGCGTGCACCGACCGCAGATGCCTCTACCCCAGCATCTGCCCTGCTTTGAAACCGGACCACTCCCGGCTCATCTCCCTGCTGAAACAGATGCAGCAGGTCCCCGGTATCAAAAAGGTCTTCTCCGCCTCGGGGATCCGCCCGGACCTGGTCCTGGCCGACAAAAAAAAGGGGGACCTCTACCTGCGGGAGGTGGTGGCCAACCACACCTCGGGCCAGCTCAAGATCGCACCGGAGCACACCAGCGACAAGGTGCTTTCCCTCATGGGAAAACCCCAAACCGAGCTGATCCGCTTCCGCAACCGGTTCCTGGAGCTCACCGCCGAGGCCGGAAAACCGCAGTTTCTCACCTACTACTTCATGGTGGCCCACCCGGGCTGCGGCCAGAAGGAGATGGAAGAGCTGACCCGGTTCTGCCAGAGCGAGCTCCACACCCGCCCGGAACAGGCCCAGATCTTCACCCCCACCCCGTCCACCCTCTCCACCCTGATGTACGTGACGGAAAAAGACCCGGAGACCGGAAAACCCGTTTTTGTGGAGAAACAAAAGGACGCCAAGGAGCGCCAGAAAGCCACCCTCCACGGGACAGGCCGGGGCCCCGGGCGGGACAGGAAAGGAACGTCAGGCGGGTACAGAAAAAAGAGCGCCCCCGGCACGGACCGAAGGCCCGGCAAACACAAAGCCTCGGCACACAAATCGTCGGGACGCAGGAACTCTCGGTAGACAAAGCCCCAGGCTGATCAGGCCGGGACCAGGGCCCATCAGGCGATGACCCGGCCGAGGACCTCGGCCAGCTCTTTGAGGGTAAAGGGTTTCAGCAGGATCTCGGCACCCTCTACGTTGCCCAGGGAGCTTCTCGTCATGGGCTCCGGGCGGCCGGAAGTCACCACCAGGGGAATCCCCGGCGCGTGGTCTCGCACCGTGCGAACCATCTCCACCCCGCCGACACCTTCCGTAAAAAGATCCATCACCACCGCCTCGTATTTTTTCGGCCGCTGGGCAAACACCTCCAGGGCCTTCTGCCCGTCCGTAAACGCCTCCACTTCATAGCCCAGACGCCCCAGAACCTCACGGGCCAGGTCGATGAGGATCTCCTCATCATCGAGCAAGAGCACGGTCCCTTTGGCCTCCCCCACAGCCCGCGCCCCCTCGGGACCGCTTCCGTCAAGGGGAACGATGGGCAGGTACACATGAAAGGTGGCGCCCTTTCCACGCTCGCTGTCCAGGCTCACGGCGCCGCCGTGGTTCAACACGATCCCATGGACCACGGCCAGCCCCATGCCCGTGCCTTTGCCCACCTCCTTGGTGGTGTAGTAGGGCTCAAATATCCTCGGGGCAATCTCCGGGTCCACCCCGTGGCCCGTATCCGAGACACTTAAACGGACATAGGGTCCCTCGGGCAGGTGCAGGACCAGCGACAGGTTCTCTTCCACCGTTACCTCTTCGGCATGGACGTGAATCGCGCCTCCCCCTTCGCCGATGGCGTGGAAGGCGTTGGTGGCCAGGTTGATGATGATCTGGTGGATCTGCACGGCATCGGCCACCACCCGCAGTTTGCCCTCCCCTGCCGTAAACCGGACGTCGATGGTGGAGGGAAGGGACGCGCTGAGGAACCCCACCGTCTCCTTCAGGTGCTCCCGCAGGTAACAGGGCTCCCGCTTCTGCTTGTTCCTCCGGCTGAAGGCAAGGATCTGGGCCACCAGGTCCCTGGCCCTCTGGCCCGCCTTCTCGATCTGCATGATCTTCTCCCGGGCCTTCACGTTCTCCTCGGAGATGTACATAATCGCCAGCCGCGTGTAGCCCATCACCGCCATGAGGATGCTGTTGAAGTCGTGGGCGATGCCGCCTGCCAGCACCCCGATGGACTCCATCTTCTGGGCCTGTCTCAGCTTGCGCTGAAGGGCCTCGCGCTCCCGCTCCAGGTGCCGCCGCTCCGTGATATCCCGGGACACCAGCAGGATCTCCCGGGCCTTGCCGCCCTCGTCCCTCAGGAACCGTGCCGACAATTCACTCCACACCCGGGAGCCGTCTTTGCGTTTCAGTTCGGTTTCATAGATGAAGGCATTTCGCGGGTACCCGCCGCGGGAGGTGAGGGCATGGTTCAGGACCGAGCGAATCTCCCGCTCCGAGTCGTCGGTGAGGACAATCCCGACGCACTGCCCGATCAGCTCCTCCTCTTCGTAGCCCAGGAGTTTCACCACCGAAGGGCTCAGATAGGTAAACTCCAGGGGCTCGATACTCAGGATACTGATGGTCTCCATGACGTTGTCCGCCAGGAGCCGGGAGCGTTTCTCGCTCTGCTCCGCCTCCTCCTGGGTCCGTTTCCGCTCGGCGGCCTCCTCCACCAGGGCCCCGGTGTGCCGGGACAGCTCCTCCTGAAGGCGGCTCAGGTTCTGATAAACCGTGGAGTTGTAAAGGGCAATGGAGACAAACTCCTTGATGCGGCTGACAAAACGCTCCTCCCCGAGGGTAAGACCCAGCCGCGCCGATTTTTTCGGAAAAAGAACCAGCCCCAGTAACTCGCCGTACCGGGAGAGGGAGACGATGTACCCGCACCCGCACTGATCAAGGAGGACCACAACCTCCCGACGAACCTCCTGGTTGGCGGCCCGCCGCTCCACCTCCCGGCGGTCCAGGGGCACCTGCAGCAGGGAGAGCCAGCGATGGGTCGCCTCAGACAATTCCAGGGCCCGGCCTGTGTCCTCCTCCAGAAAGCCCTCCCCTTTCCGGGTAAAAAACACCATGCCCCGGATGCGGAGGGTCTCTCCCACGGTCCGGCGGAACTCGTTGATCATCTCGTCGGTACGGCGCAGAAGCAGAATGTTTTCGGAAAAATGGGTCTCCACCTTTTTCAGGTCGAGCCGCTGCCGCCCCTGGAGCCGGTGGACCACAGGCAGCATGACCTGCAGGGCGCGAAAGCTCAGATAAAACCAGCAGAGAATAAAGAAAAAGAGCGTCACCGGCCCGATGGCTCGGAAAAATGGGTGGATAAGATAAAGGAGCCCAAAGTTCGGAGCCAGGAAAAGCCCAGCGGCCACGCCCCCCACCACCAAAAAACGAACCACGGCGCAGACGTTGGACACCCGGTCCCGAAACAGGGCACAGGCAAGGGTCAGCATGGGAAAGAAGAGCCAGTTTCCCGGGGTGTAAAGGGAAAAACCGGACAGGGGAATAAGGTCCAGGGTGAACAGCACCACCGCACTCACCACAGAACCCACCGCAAGGCGAAGATCCCGCTGCTCTTCCACGGAGTACGCCCACCCCATGCCCCCGCGGCAGAGCCGGAGCAGGTACCCTGCCGTCACCACGCATACCAGGACATGGAGGTAAAAAAGCGGCCCGGCATCCGCCACAACGCCCCAGGGATACCGGTGTACCCCCTGGACGTACCAGGGGGTCAGGCTCGCCGCCGACAACCCCAGGGTCACGCCGAGGCCGAAGCGCTCCAGCCGATCGTTACGCAAATCGAGCCATCGGTATACAAAGTGGATATGGGCAAGGGAAACCCAGACGAACAAGAGATGATGCAACCGCTCCATGCATACGGACAGGGTCACGGGCACCAGGGGCTGGATAAAATAGAAAAGGGCATCGAGGGACCAGAGCAGACAGACGAATGGGAAAAAAGGATTTTCCACCCGAAATCGCCCCTTGAGCCTTGCCGCCACGGCCAGAAAAAGGCCGATAAAGACCGTCATGGCTGCCGGTATATGAAACATCAATTGCACATCTCTCATCATGGTCCTGTTCGTTACGACGCCGAAACCGGCATGTCCCTGCCTGAAATATCCCCATGCGACTCGGGGGCCGGAAGCTCCTTCGCCACCTTGTGCTGTCCGCTGCGGACCCCGTGGATGGCCTCTGCCAGTTCTTTCATGGGCACCGGCTTGAACAGCACCGCCGATACCCCCATCTCCTCATGGCGCCGGCCCACAATCTCGTTGCTGAACCCGGTGCACAGGATCACCGGGACCCCGTCGCATACGGCCCTCACGCTTTCGGCCAGTTTCAGGCCGGACATCCGCGGCATGGTCATGTCCGTCACCACCACGTCAAAGCCCCCGGGGTCTTTTTTAAACCGGTCCAGGGCCTCCACGGGGTCTTCCAGGGCCACCACCTCAAAGCCCATGCGGACCAGGGCTTCGCCGGCCAGCTCCACCAGCATGGTCTCATCATCCACAAACAGAACACGTCCCCGGCACACCTTGCCCGGTTCCCCGCTGCTCAAGGGGACATCCGTACCCCCTGCGGCTTCGGGGAGATAGACATCCACGGTGGTGCCGGCGCCTTTGTCCGAAGCCACCACCACGGCCCCGTTGTGGCTCAGGATGATCCCCTGGACCACGGCCAGCCCCATGCCCGTGCCCTTGTCGGGCTCCTTGGTGGTAAAATAGGGTTCAAAGATGCGGGCCCGAACCTCATCGTCCATGCCTCCCCCGGGGTCCGACACCCGCAGGAGCACAAAGGGCCCGGGTTCCAGGCCGTAGCGCCTGGCCTCCCCCGAGTCCAGGGTGGTTTGCCGCACCGACACGCGGATCGCCCCACCCGCCGACTCTTCCAGGGCGTGGGAGGCGTTGGTGAACAGGTTGACCACGATCTGATGGATCTGCACCGGATCGGCCACCACCATCATGGGTCTGTCCGGGAAATCGGCATCAATGGAGATGGCCCTGGGAATCACGGGCCGCATAAGCGAAAGGGACTCCCGTGTGATCCCCACAAGGTCCACGGCCCTGCGGGCCTGCTCATCCTGGCGGCTGAAGGCCAGGATCTGGGACACCAGCTCCTTGGCGCGGATGCCCGCCGTTTCGATCTGTGCCACGATCTCGCCGGCCTTTCCGTCGGCTTCCCCAAGGTACATGGCCCCAAGCTGGGCGTAGCCCAGGATGGCCATGAGGATGTTGTTGAAGTCGTGGGCGATGCCACCGGCAAGCACGCCGATGGACTCCATCTTCTGGGCCTGGCGAAGCTTCTGGCTGAGTTCCTCTTTCTCCATCTCCGCCACCCGGCGCTCCGAGATGTCCCGGGCCAGGCCCACCACCTCCATGCGCCCGTCCCCGGCGGCGATAAAATGGCCGGACACCTCCACCCAGGCAAGCTCTCCGTCTTTTCGCCGGTGTTCCAGCTCCACCAGAAAGGCCGCCCCCTCCTCAGGGGGCGGAACGGCCCGGGCCAGCTCCCTGCCGGAATTCTTCGTCAAATAATCCCTGAAACGCGACCCCACGAGCTCCGCCGGGAAGTACCCGCTCATCTTCAGGCAGGAGGGGCTGGCGTACTGGATGGTTTCATGGGCCACCTCCACCACCACCAGGGTGTCGAGGATGTTGTCGGATAAAAGCCTGTAGTGCCCCTCGCTGCGACGGAGACTCTCTTCGGCCCGGCGACGCTCCAGGATCTCCCGGGACAGCTCCCGGCGCCTGAGCTCCAGCTGGTCCTTCACCGAGGTGACGGCCTGGTACACCCGCGAGTTGTACAGGGCAATGGAGAGGTACCGGCTCACCTTTTCGAGGAACTCGACCTCCACGGGGGTCACGGGCGCATCCCCCTGCTTGTCGGCAAACACCACCAGACCGATGAGCTGGTCGTACTGCACCAGGGGCACCGTGCACATCCCCTTATACGCATCGAAGATCGACTTCAGGTCGTCCCTCACCTCCTCGTCGGGCATGAGGAGCTCCGAGTTCAGAAAGTAGTGGTCGATAAGGCAGTCCTCAGCCACCAGAAAGGCCGCCGTGGATTCATCCAGAGAGATCTCCTCTCCGTCCATGTCCATGAGGCGCCCCGGCTCTTCAACGGGGGCAAAGAAAAAACGGATGGAACGGAACCGAAGGGTGGATCGCACCAGTTCCCCGAACTCAGCCACCAGGCTCCGGGTGTCCCGCAGGATCAAGAGGTCCCGTGCAAACTTGCTCTCCACGGTTTTCAAGTGGTGCCGGTACCGGTTGAACCGCCGACTCACCTTGGGGTGGAGCTTGGTAACACTCAGGTAGTTGGCCGCATACCACAGCAGAAGCAGGGGGGCCAGGGACAGGATCTCACCGCCGTAGAGAAGGGGTTTGAGCAGCAGGAAGACAAGAAAATTGGGAAGGAGAAAGACAAGGGCGTAGGCCAGCCTGTAAAAAAGAAAACGCATCACACTGCCGATATCCTGGGTGCGGTGGCGCAGGACGCCGTAAGCCATGACGGCCATGGGCACGAACATGAAGTTGGAAGCCGGGTACATGGGGCTGCCGATGAAGGTCAGGACCGTCACCAGAAGCAGGGCAGGCCCTCCGATCAGGGCGGCAAACAGGTAACGCTGCTTGAGACGCGCCTCGGCATCCCTTTGGCCCCGCATCACCGACACGGTGCAGAAAATGGTGTATGCAAAGGAGACTGTGCCAAACACGACATACAGGAAAAACAGGGGCCCGGCCTTGCCGATGACACCCCAGGGATAGGTCTGGAGCCCGGAGACAAACCACGGTCCCAGGGCGCCCGCCGCCATCACAAGACCGACACCGCACACCCCGTATTCCAGCCGGGGCCTTCGTACCCTCAGGACGCGGTGAAAGAAAAGGACCCCCACATAGGGTATGAACGCGTAGGCGATGAGGATGCCCCGCTCCATGGAAAGCAGCAGGCCCGTATCCGACACAACGCGCTGAAGGAGAAACTGGACCGGCCGCACCGACGCCAGAAGGCACAGGAGGGTAAAAAGAACCGTCTCTTTTTTCAACCGGCTCCTGAAAAGGGAAAACAGGGAGAGGCACACCCCAAAATAGACAGACAACAGGGGTGGTATCAGCCTCACATCAAACTGATCCATCTGCATCCCTCCTTCTGCGACATAACCGACGCGGACCTGACCGTCGGTGCCCCTTCCACCATGTAATCACTCGTTTGACTCGTTCCGGGTGTTCATATATAATACCTTCATCGGCAAAACCGGCGACGGATTTAATATTTAAAGAACAAAAAGCCCCCCGGTAAGCGTCTATTCGCCCGCCGACGGCAGTTTCAAGATGATTTCAGATAATACACTTTCGAGTGGCTATCAACCATTCTTACGATTTCAACTCAGAGGTTCCCGGGCGGATACCCCTATAGTTTACCGTTGATGGAAATTGGAAACATTCCCCTCTCCTGATCCGACGACTGTACCCTTTCCCGCCACGGCCCTGGCCGACCCGGATATTATGGACTCAATCAACGCCATCTTCAGCAAACATCCCGACCTCTTGAGCCTCTTTGTCATCACCCCCGATGAATCCGTGGACCATTCCCGATCCAACGGAACCAACCAGGCGCCCCCCTGTCCCCTTCCCCGTCTCAACCGATTGTACCACGAGGCCGTCCGACTGCTCCCCGAAAGCCGCGAGGTCCACCTTGCGCTGGGAGCCACCTGCCTCACCCTGAGACCCCTGCCCCTGGCCTGGATACTGGCCGTGCACCACCAGCCGGACTGCGGGCCAGCCCCCATAGACGCCCTGCAGGAGGCGACCCGGGGCCTGCCCAAAAGCGCCGAAGACCTTCACGAGGAGGCCTTCTCCATCCTTACCCCCGAGGCCCTCATCGCAGGCGAGCTCAGCCCCTGGCTCCTCTCCCTGATGAAGCTCCTGGAAAAGGTGACCGGTGCCCCGCCCCAGGTCCCCTTCCACGAGGCCCTTAACAGATGGATCGACCGGGAAGACCCCGGCCTGAAGGTGTTGCCCCACTTTGCCGCCATCCTGGCCAAGGGCATCGATGATCCCGGACAGCGGCGGGTTTTTGCCGAAAAAGCTAAAGAGATCTTCACTTCCGGCGAAAAAAAAGCTAAGGGGAAGCGGACACCATGACCACCATACTGGACTTTATAAAAATCGCCCGGATAAAGGGTGTCGATTCCTATTGCCTTGTCGCCGCCGACGGCCGCCGCATGGCGGGGAACACAACCCATGCAGACGCCTTCTGCGGAGACCTGGCCCGACTCGCCAGAGAGAGCGCCAAGGCAACTGAAGACACGAGCTTTGACCCTCCGGAAAGCCTCTCCATCCGCGGACCGGAGACCTCGCTTATCATCATCCCCGTCGGAGGGTACACCTTGGGCATCACCACCGCGGCAGAGACCCCGGAAGGGCCCCTGATCAACGATGTTCAGGCCTTTCTCCGACGCATCCGTCATCAACACACCGTCAGCCAGAAGAGTTAGCCTTGCCATGCCCCGATTGATCCTGCTGCTTATCGCCGTTTTCCAGCTCACCCTGGCCTGCCCTGCCGCCGCCGAGCTCCCCGACCTCAGCACCCGGGTCCTGCCCGACCTCACCGAGGCCCTTTCGCGGTACCGGGACCGGAGCCGGGCCCTTGACCAACAGCACCGAAACCGGCTGCAGGAGATCGAACGCACCTACTACCAGAAGCTCAACAGCCTCAGGCTGGAAAGCCCCAAGCAGCCCTCCCCCAGGGGCATGTTCGAAACCACCGAAGAGTTCAAGGAGCGCCTGGCCCGCCACCGCAAGGCCCTTGACGAGGTGCGCACCACAAACCACAACACCCTGGCCGACATGGAACGCCGGGGCGTCCTGCGCATCCGGGTGGCCGAAGCCGAAGTCGACTGGCTCGAAACCCAGCTTATCCGCCTTGCCCCCCTGGCCGAGACCATCTCCCTGCTCCAGGAAAAAGGGTGCATCGTACCCCGAGACACCGCCACCATCACCGTGCAGCGCCCCGATGCCGACACCTTCAGGTTCCCCGTCACCATCAACCACAATAAAGCCCTCTACCGGGACACCTGGACCTATCCGGACCGGGACCGGGCCGAAACCATCTGGCGGCTCCGCCACGACCTGAAGGTCTTTCCCTACTACACCCCCGTGCCCGCAGTGGGCAACGGCATCGACCTGCACCTCAACGCCTTTATCATCACCGGACCGGACAACGTCCCCCTGACCCGCTTTTCGGTGGGGGCCACCAAACCCTTTGACGAGGTGACGCGCCTTGGCCGCATCCGCACGGACGAACTCCCCGCGGCCCGTGTGCTCCTGGCCCTGAGCAACGCGGTGGAAGGGCCGCTGCCCGGCATGCGCTTTGTCTTCATCTCACCCCGTGGATTTACCATGGGCAGTCCCAAGGACACCCCGGGGCGCCTTGCCGATGAACGTCTCCACAAGGTGCGGCTCACCCGCCCCTTTTACATGCAGACCACCGAGGTCACCCAGGCCCAGTGGGAGACCGTCATGGGCAACAACCCCTCGGCCTTTCCCTACTGCGGCGGCGACTGCCCCGTGGAAAACATCTACTGGCAGGACGTCCAGCGCTTTATCACCCGGCTCAACGCCTTATACAAAGGCAAGGGCCGATTTCGGCTCCCCACGGAAGCCGAGTGGGAATACACCGCCCGCACCGGCTCCGCAGATCCCTGGGACCAGCCCGGCGGCGATGCCGGTACCTACGCCTGGTTCCGCTCCAACGCCGGTGACGCCCCCCACAACGTGGCCACCAAGCGCTCCAACCTGTGGAACATCTACGACATGAACGGCAACGTCTCCGAATGGTGCAGCGACTGGTACGGCCCCTATCCCGAACTCACCCTGGCACGGAACCCCAAGGGCCCCGTACGGGGAGACTTCCGCGTCAGCCGGGGAGGCAGCTGGTTCCACGGCATCGACAGCATCCGGGGCGCCCACAGAAACAGCGACAACGCTGGCGACAAAAGCGGGTATATCGGCTTTCGCCTTGTCCTGGAGATCCCCACGGAGGCCATGAAACCCACCCGCTGAGGCCCCCCGGACCGTCCCGGGATCCGGCTTGAAAATCGGGAATATCCCCTATAGACATCCCGACTCCCCCAGACATACAATCCATCCATGCACTGATTTTTTCCCGTGTCCGAGACAAAAAAAACGGATCACCCGCACCGTTGGCGAACCAACCGCCCCACAGGCCGAATTGGTGCGGGATCACCTTTTGACTTTCCCGGAGGCCCCAAATGATCAGCAAAGCTGCCATCACCTCATTTCAGCTCCCTCCCCACACCATCCGGTCCTGTCGGGACCTCTATGAAGAACTGGCCCGACACCCCAAGAAGTACCAGTCCCTGAAAGAGACCCTCTCCCACTTCGAATCCGACCCCCAGGCCCTCAACAAACTCTGGTGGGTCCTCAACTACCATGCGGAAAATTTCGACAAGACCAGAAAACTCCGGGCCTGGGTCGAATCCCGCCTCGAAGAGCTGGCCGACGACCGAAAACGCCGTCATCCCCTTCAGGCCTGATCCCCCATGGACCGTTTCCCTCCAACGGGCCCCTGAGGCCCGGCCCCGTCAACCGCAATATCCCTTTTGCCTGCACTTTTTGCTTCCTTTTCCCTTCGGCAACGACTACCTTAAATAAAACAATGATCACCGAACGGTGGCGGATCGGACGTCACCGTTCGATAACCGCCCCCGTCACGGTGGGGCGGATGGCTGCCCTCCTTTTCCAGCGAGACACGTTGCCCATGGTACGAGACTACTCCAAAGTACTTCAAGAGATGATCGTCACCCCGGAAGTTGCCTTAGAAGAGATCGAGCCCGGGATGAGTATCTTCATCGGGACCGGTGCCGCAGAACCCCGCGCCATGGTCCGCGCCCTCATGGCCTCCTCCGCCCCGAACATCCAGGACCTGGAGCTGATCCAGATCATCAGCTTCGGCGATGCCGTCAACTCCAAGAATTTCTCCGCCGACCGCTTTCGCCTGAAGACATTCTTCTCCGGATGGGTAGCCGACGACGCCATCTCCAAGGGCCATGTGGACTACATCCCCAGCCGCTACTCCGAGATCCCCAACCTCTTTGCCTCGGACCACATCGACGTCCACGTGGCCATGATCCAGGTCTCCCCGCCCAACGACTCGGGCTACTGCAGCCTGGGAACCGCCGTGGACGTGGCCCGGCAGGCCATGGACAAAGCCACCGTGGTCATCGGCGAAATCAATGAAAACGTCCCCCGCACCTTCGGGGACACCTTTGTGCCCATCTCGGATTTTGACTGTTTTGTCCTGTCCGACGACCCGCCCATCACCTTTGACCGCTGGCCCGTGGACGAGGTCTTCGACGTGGTGGCGGAAAAGGTCGCCTCGGTCATCGAAGACGGCAGCTGCATTTCTTATTCCATCGGTCCCCTGTTCGAGGCCCTGCCCCGGCACCTGCGGGGGAAAAAGAACCTGGGCATCCACAGCCCCTTTGTCACCGACGCCCTCATGGACCTCATCAACAGCGGGGCCGTGACGAACCGGAACAAGAAAATCTACCAGGGCAAGTCCCTGACCTCCTACGCCCTGGGATCCAGGGAGCTCCTGACATGGCTCGACGGCAACCCCATGGTGGAGTTCCAGGCCATCAACCGGGTCTTCAGCCCCATGCAGATCGGCAAGAACCCCTCGGTGGTCACCATCGTCCATGCCAGGAAGGTGGACCTGAAAGGCCGCTTTGCCCTTCACACCGGCAAGGGCAACGTGGCCACCGGTCCCTCGGAGGTCATCGATTTTTTCAACGGCGCCGAGATCTCCCGGGGCGGGTGCACCATCTTCGCCCTGTCCAGCCGGAACCTGGAGGGCAAGTCCAACGTCACCTGCAGCGTGGACAACTACCCCAACCAGTTCTCCCTCCACGAGTCCGTGGACCTGGTCATCACCGAATACGGGGTGGCCAGCCTGAAAGGACGCACCGTGCGGGAGCGGGCCCAGGCCCTCATTGAAATCGCCCACCCCGACGACCGCGCCGCCCTGGTGGCCGCCGCCCGGGAGAGTCACATCCTCTACCAGGACCAGATCTTCCTGGAGCACTCGGCCCACTCCTACCCCTCGGAGATCCACCGCACCCGGACCTTCAAGGGCGGCACGGTGGTCCAGTTCCGCCCCATCCGTCCCTCCGACGAAGAGGGCATGCGAAAGCTCTTCTACCGCTTCTCCGACACCGCCGTGTATTACCGTTACTTCACCCCGGTGACAGCCATGCCCCACGCCAGGATGCAGGAGTACGTCAACATCGACTACACCGACACCATGGCCATTGTGGGCGTCACGGGACGAGCCGATAAGGAACGGATGGTGGCCGAGGGCCGGTTCGTCAAGGGCAGAGAGGAGGGGTATGCCGAGGTGGCCTTTGTTGTGGACGAAGCCTTCCAGAACATGGGTATTGCCACCGGTATGCTGGACATGCTCACGGACATCGCAAAAAAAAGAGGACTTAAGGGATTCACTGCCGATGTCCTCAGCTCCAACCGACAAATGCTTGCCGTCTTTAAAAAATTGGGCGAGAGCTGCAAGGTCGCCATGAGCAACGGGGTCTATGAAATCACCGTGACATTTTGATTTAATGACAGAAACACCCAATCCCTCACCCTGAACAGAACACGCCGCACACCCCGGACATGGTTCCCGGCGGCGTGTCCACAACTCCTTTTCCACGGCAACAAATTCGGATATCACATTGACTGACACAACTCCTGCCCCCATCCCACCGAAATAACTCCCGGCTACCCAGCTATTTAATGTTGCAATACGGCCGCCAACCCAATAAGGTGACAACCCATGTTGCAACACCAGGTAACACGGTGCCTTGATGAGGACGCCAGATCCGGTGTTGCCATCACCCCGGTACCTTATCCATGGCCCGTCTCCGGGGCGACCGTCACATACGCCTGGTCGGTTCCATGACTCCGAGGCTTTTCCACTAACGTCAGCTATCCGGTGCCCCCCATGTATCTTCTGCCCCTGATCCTCCTTGCGGTCTGCACGTTTGCACGGCTGAATACAATCAACACCAGGCTCTCGAAGCGTATCGACACCCTGGAAACCGCCCTGCGGCAGATGGCCGCCGAAGAAAAAAGCCATCAAGAAGAACACGCCGAGACAATGGACACAGCCCGGGAGGCGCCCCCCCAGGATGCCATTCTGGACGAACTGCTCCTTGAACTCCGGGCCGAGCCGCAACCGGCTCCCCCCAAGGCCAAACCGGCACGACCGCGTTTTCAAAAGGGACGCATCCTGTTTGCGCCCCCGGCCCTCTTCATCGAAGCCGCCCCTGCAACAGCTCCTCCCGAGCCAAAGCCCGCCCAAGCCCCCAGCCCAACCCTTCGCACCACCTGGGCCTCCCAGTGGCAGCGGTTCAAGGCCAATGTGGACTGGGAACTCTTTGCGGGCGCCCGGCTCTTTGCCTGGCTCGGAGGGCTGGCCCTCTTCATTGCCGCCGGGTTCTTCGTCAAGTACTCCATCGACAACAACCTCATCCCCGCCCAGCTTCGCCTGGCCATCGGCGCGGCAACGGGCACGGCCCTTCTGATTGCATCGGGCCGGGTAAAAAGCCAGCGTTACGACATCCTGCGGCAGACCTTTGCCTCAGGTGGCATCGGGGTCCTTTACAGCGTGGTCTTTGCCGCCACCATCTACTATCACTACATCCCCAACCCCGTGGGATTTGGAATCCTCTCCCTCATATCGGCAGCGGCCTTTGCCATCTCCGCCTATTACCGGCGCATCTCCATCGCCATCCTGGGTGCCGTGGGTGCCTATATCACCCCCCTGCTCCTCAGCAGCGGTCAGGGGAGCCTGATCCTGCTCTTTGCCTACCTGGCCGTGGTGGGCGTGGGCCTTCAGAGGGTCTCAAAATTCCTTACCGCGCCCTCCCTTCTCTTTGTTGCCGCAGCAGGTACCCTCGTCACCTCGGGCTGCGCCACCTTCACCTCCATGGGAGCGGGCCCGGCCCTTCCCATGGCCGTGATGTGGAGCGCCATTCCAGCTCTGTTTGCCTTCTTTCTCGCCCCAAAAGAGCTCAAACCCGAAGAGAACCAATCCATCCTGTGGGCAGGGTTTCTATCCTTTTTGCCGCCCCTTGCTGCGGCCCTTGCCCTGACAGTATTTAGAACAGGCTGGGGCCCCCTTCTCATCCTCACCGCAGCCACGGTCGCCGCCCTGGGCCTGGGGCTTGCCAACAAAACGTGGCACGACCGGGTCGTCCCATACATCGCCCTCACCTTTCTTCCGGTACTGGCCTGGGTATCCATGCGATTCGATGCGCAGAGCGCCTCGGTGAGCACCCTTCTCTTCCTCGTGTACGGTGTCGCCGGAGGCTTAGGACCCGTGGCCCTTATGCTGCGGCATGGGTATACGGGCAATACGCTCCGATGGCTCAAGATCTTCCCTGCGACTGTGGTGATCGCCTCGATCCTGGCCCTTGTTGGAACGCCCTTCACGGGCTTTCTCTTCTGGCCCGTGATGCTGCTCCTTCAGGTTGTAGGCATCGGGGTGAGCCTTCTCATCGGTGCCCTCCTCCAGGTGCTTCTTCTCTTGTGTCTCTTTGCGGGTGCGGGGCTCTACTGGCTCACGGCCATGCCCTCTGCCGTCATCGGCTTCGGGTTTTTCTCCTTTCTTCTCATCGCGGGCGTGCTTCTCATGGCCGCCATGGTCTGCCTGCTCAAGGCGCTGCCCGCCGTGGTGGCCCGGTTGGACCTCCCCGCCCCCCAGGGAATCGCCACCCATTTTCCCGAGCCGGAAAAATGGCTTGTGGCCGCCCCCTCCGTGGGTGTTTTTCTCCTGCTTGGGGCCACCTTTGCCGTGCCCCATCCCCACTACCCCCATGGGGGGATGATCACCTTGACGGCCTTCCTCGGCCTCTGCCTCTTCTTCAGCATACGAACGCGCTTTCAGCCTGCGGCAGCCATCGCCCTTGTGGCCGCAACCGCGGCCCAGTCGGTCTGGGTCTTCAGCCAGTGGGGAGCCCCCCTTCTCTTTTCTGCCGTCACCTGGTCATCGGTGCTGTTTGCAGCCGCCCTGGGCCTCCCTTTTCTCCTGTTCCGCGAGCAGAAAAAATGGCCCCTTGTCTGGCATGTTGCCGCCCTGTTTGAGCTGGCCCAGATGCTCTTTGTCCTCTATGCCGCCAAACACCTCTGGCCCGGGGACCTCTCCGGATGGCTCCCCCTCATCCCGGCGATCCTGAAAACAGGCCCCGTTGCCATTCTCTTAAGAAAGCTTGAAAACACCCCCCAGCGGAACAGCATCATCGCCTTCCACGGCGGCGTGCTTCTCTTCTACCTCTCCGCTCTGCCCGTGCTCCTGCTTCCCCACGGATGGCTCGGGGTGGCCCTGGTCTTTGAGTCTGCCCTTCTGCTCTGGCTCAACAGACGCATCGAACACCCGGGCCTCAGGTGGGTCTCCCTTGGACTGGCTCCGACGGGGCTCCTGGTCCTCTACACCGCCCTGCCCCGCATGAGCGCAGAGGGGGCCCTGCCCTTGGTCAACCCGGCCTTTTTCTCCGTGGCCGCATGCACCGCAGCCTTAGGGGCCGCCGTCAAACTCAGCCCCTGGCCCAAACGCAACCTGGGCCGCATGGATCTGCCCAACACCTTTCTCTGGATGAGCCTCGCCACGGGATTTTACCTCGTGAACCTTGCCATCGCCGACCTCTTCTCCGGCACCGGCACCTCCCACAGCATCATCCCCACCGGGGCATACACCCACTGGGCTGCCTGTGCCCTGGCCTGGGCCGGGTTCGGCGCAATCACCTGGCGCGTTTCGCGGCTCCACATCGCCATGCGGCTTGCCGGGCTGTTTCTCTTTCTTTCGGGCAGCACCGGCCTGGTCCTCCTGCCCATGCTCCTGCCCAAGGCCATCGCCACCATGGGCCCCTGGGCCAACCTGGCCATCTTCGCCTGCCTGGCCCTTGTGGCCATGGCCTGGTTCACCTTTAAAAAAGAGTCGCCAGACGCGTTCAGCGGCCTTACCAGAAACCTGCTCCTGGCCGTCCTTCTTGTCTCAGGGTTTGGGTTCCTGGCCCTTGCCTTAAGCACCGGCCTTGCCACCGGGCACCCCTTTACCCCGCTTTTCAGCCAGACGCCCCACCGCGCTGTGGCCTCCGCCGCCCTCTGGATCCTCTACGGCACGGTCCTGCTGCACTGGCCCAAGCCCCTGGAACGTCCCTTTCGCATTGCTGGTCTCGTCCTGGCGGGAATCGGCCTGATCAAGGCCCTTGTCTTTCCCCTTCGGTTCAGCGCGGCCTTCGGCCTCATGATCCCGCTGGTCAACACCCCTACCCTCCTTTACATCGGAGTCCTGGCCCTGTTGACCGTCCTCACCGTCAGACCCCGCACCACCCCATGGCCCCTGCCCAAACCCGACCCGGGGGCCGTCTGGAGCGTGACCCTTGCCGTCACCGGCTTTGCGATCCTCAACATCGAAATCGCAAGCCTCTTTGCAGGATCAGGTGAAGCCTTCAGCTTCCTCACCAACGGGAGCCTTTCCAAACAGCTGGCCTACAGCATCGGCTGGATGCTCTTTTCCATGGGCCTGCTTGCCGTGGGCGTCAAAACCCGAAACACCAAAACCCGATGGGCCGCCATCGCCCTTCTGGGCGTCACATCCCTGAAAATATTCACCCGGGACCTCTGGTCCCTCGGCCACCTCTACCGCGTTGGCTCCTTTGCGGGCCTGGCCGTGGTCATGATCCTCGTCTCCATCATCTACCAGAAATTCCTTGCCGGTGAGGACAAAGGGGATGAATAAATAAGGCCCAAAAAGCCTCCGGCGGCCCTGCCGGGGACCAAACTTTTGAAAAGTTTGACAAACAGGTTTCACTGAATTTCCCCAGAAGCCATCACGAATGTCCTCACCCTGCATAACGAAGGGGGAGGGCATTCGCAACCTGGGGTCCAGGGAATCATCCCCTGGCCGCCGGAGGCAGGCTTTTCCTGCCCACTTTAACCACAGAAGGCCGTTTTTTAAGAGTTGAACAGTTACGACTTTTTCGCACCCGCGCTATTTTAAAGGATTTTTCTCGTTCTAAGGAGTTGATATGAAACTGATTCATGCCCTTATCACCTGCGTTGCCCTCCTTGGCGCGCCCCTGTCCCTCCATGCTGCCGACACATGGGAGAACCGGGCGTCGGTCCTTGTCCCCCACCCGGGAATCGCCGAAGCCGTCCTGCCGCCGGAGTTGATGAATAAAACCGACAACAACGCCTTGGATCTCGCCTTGGAAGGCCCGGACGGCAACCGTCGCGCCTTTGAATTGTACTGGCGGGAGCCCGACACCACGGTTCGCTACGACCTGAAAGCCGACACAACAAGGATCAACGACAGGGGCGAGTTTCTCTGGCGATGCAAGGCCCCGGACCATGAGGTAAACGCCCTTCATGTGACCCTGGACAACCCGAGGATCATGGGCAAGGTCGAGGTAAGGGCACGGGTCAACGACATCTGGATCATCCTGGTCGAAGACGCAGCCCTTGTCAGATCCGGCAGGCAGACCCGGAGCGAGATCCCCATCAAGCCCGACACTTACCAGGAGTTCGACCTGATCTTCAAAGGCTTTGACCGTGACTTTGAAAAAAAAGTAATCTCTGTGGAGCGTGTTACAGCTCTTTCCGTCACCAAGGGCACGGACTACGCAAGGCAGAGCGTCACACCGGAGTTCCAAGTGTCTGAGTACGGTGATGTCACCGAGCTTCGTGCCCTGCTGCCCGGCTCCGGCCTCTACATCGACACCGTGCGCCTCACCACCAAAACCCAGTTCCTTGGCGACTGGCAGATCGGCAGGGAAGAGATCCGAAACGGTCAGCGCTCCTTCGTGCCCGAAGCAGCCGGGTCCGTGAGACACGTCTCCGCTAATATCCATGAGCTCACCCTGCCCGTCCGGGATAGATGGAACGGCAAGTCCCTTGTCATCAGACTCGACTCCCAGGGCCGCCACCTGGGCACCCCCACCGACGTTTCCATGGAGCTTTTCCTCCCCCGAATCGTCTTCTCAGCAGACAAACAAGGCTCCTACACCGCCCTTACAGGCACCGGATCTCATATCCGCATCCTCACCAGCCCCGGAGAGCCGGACCGCGCCCCCTATCAGGTCGCCTCCTTTTCAAAGGCCGAGACTAACCCAGATCTCACGGAGCTTGCCCTCACCGACACCTATCGGCTCAAAGGCGGCCCCTTCACCAACGAGGGCTTTACCTGGGCCGCATCCGTTGTCATCAACACCCCGGGCTACTACCGGCTCCCCTTTCCCATGGAGGCAAGCCTCGCCCCCAACCGCGCAGGAATCCGCCTGGCAAAAGGCGAGACCCAGGTGCCCTTTTTCATGGACCGTACCGAAAACGTACCGACTCCCCTCCTCCTGGACCCGGACTATGAGAAAGACCAGAACAAAACCACCTGGGAATTCACCCTCCCCCAGCCTTCCCCCTGGTGGGTGTCCCTCAACCTGTCGGCCCACGGCATATTCAGGCGCACCGTGGCCATCCAGCTTCCCAAACCCGGACAGATGGGCGGGGAGACCTGGAAGACCGTTACCTGGAGAAACACCCTCGATAGCGAAACCACCCTCAGGATCCCCCTGACCCGCCTCCCCGAAGACCAGAACAAGATCCGCATCCTCATAGACCACAACGACAACGAACCCCTGACCCTGACAGCAGCCGAGGCCGTCTACACCGCGCCCTCCATCTGCTTTCTCGCCTATGAGCCCGGACCCCTCACCCTCCACGGCGGGAACCCCACCCTCCCCGCCCCGGCCTACGACCTCTCCCTGGTCCGGACAAAGCTCATGGAGACCCTGCCCACACAGGTACGGGCCCAGCCCATCTCCGCCAAGGAAAAAGGCATCTGGTCCGGCAGCTGGATCAAACACTTCCAGGCCAACGGCTGGGGCCTCTACGCCGCCCTGGGCCTCGTGGCCCTGGTGCTCCTTGCCATCATCGCAAAGGTCCTTCCGGCGGCTGAGGCAGGGAAGGAAACCGAATAAAAAAAGCCTCCGGCAGGCAGGGGATAAGTCCCCTGCACCCCAGGTTCGCAAATGCTCCGGGGCTTCGCCCCTGCGCATTTGCTGACGGGCTGCGCCCGTGATGAAGACCAGGGCAAAGGCCAATCAATTGTGTCAGGCTATCTTTCGTTCCCAGGCTCTGCCTGGGAACGATTCACGGAGCCTTTGCCTCCACACGGCACAAGGGGCGGAGCATCTCACCCCTCAGACGCTCGAAAGCCATGACCACCCCGAACTCTGCCCCCCCGCCCTTTCATCCTCTCCTGCTCTTCTTTGTAAATGGCCGCCATGCGGTCGATCTTGGCATACTGCCGGGCCAGCAAGTCCTCGGTGATGGTCCGAATCCCCCACCGCTTAAAGTCCAGTTGCAGGCCATTGCCACCCGGATCTTCGGCCCCTTCCAGCTCGGCAATAAAATCACCCACCGATTTCAGCAACCGATGAATGTCCTTGATGGAATCACACAACTCTGAAATCTCCGACCCGGAAAACATGCCGGGGGAGTGGCTGTTTGATGAGGTCATGGTGGAAACCTTTTTTAGTCAGTAGTGATTGGGGAGTAGTGAATAGAATGTGAAGCAACCGTTTCATCCATCGACAAATAACAACAAGCCACCGGCTCTGAAGAGAAATAGTGAAAGAAGTCACCCCGATGGTACTCAGCGCTCCAATACCCCTCAGCCCGTAGGGTGCACTCCGTGCACCAGAAGAACCCACAAATGTCGATCCTTCAAAATCACGCCATGCAGCACGAAGCCTCGGTGTCACCTATAAGCTGATCAATCCCTATTCACGGATCCTGATTCCCCGCATAGACATCTTCATAAGAATTTTTGATAAAAAAATCGCCCTGCCCAAAATCAAAAGGGCCTGATCAGACATCAGGAAAAGGAAAACGCGCCTTCGGCAACACACAAGAGGACACCAGGCGCAACGCCGCTATTACCCATGCTGTTCGAACGCACGCAGAAATCCGAAGGGACGTTTTCCCGCCCGTCAATCAGAACCAGTTGTGTTCATGGACCATTTGAAACGGCAGTACCGCCTGTTGAGGGAGCGCAAGGTTGCGCATGGTGAGGAAAATACGACTTGAAAAGGGGGTGGGTGTGGTGTAAAAAACCGTGTAGCCATGACGACCTCCTTAGAAGGTTGTTTTTGGTCAGGCCTGGCAGGATGGTAGCACATCCTGTCGGGTCGCTTCATGAATTCCATGATCTCCGTAATAAATAGTTATTACGTTCCACCCTAAATCCATCTTTTTCATGTGTCAACACTTTTTTTTATTGACAAATCCCATGGTTATTCATTTCGAAATGAGCAGAAGTATCGTTCATACGCCCTTATGGTAATTGCCGCAATCGTAAGAGTTCAGCGCTCTCCCATCTCGGCCACAACACACCCTTTCCGTATGACTGCTCCGACACAAGATGGTTTGAACGTTGCCCATGGCTGCAATCGCCAGAAGTACAACACGACAAGACATGCCATACATTTTAAGGACGTTGCCCAAAGTTCTCTCCCAGATATTGACAAGTTTTTTAAATTGAAAAATTGAGATGTCAGGAGTATGACTAAAAACGCTGGTTTGGAATGACGGTGCCAGAATCACAGGGGCCTGCCCCGTGGACAGGGTCTGTTCGGGCACCCTCGATACATTAGTATTGTACACGAAGCCTTTTTACATGGGGGTACTAAAACCCAAACATGGAAAATACCCCTGTCGATTTTTTCACTTTTTGCAGTGAATACACGATACATTGAACAAAAGCCCATTTAATATGGGTAATATACAAAAAGCTCACCGGATATTCACAATATTGGCCGGAAATTATGAATCAACCATTCGATTTTCGAGAGAATACCGACGGTACTTTCAGTATCATGATTAAAGACTGCTCAAACTCTATACTAAATAGTATCATTAATCCTCAGATCCCGTATGTATGGTGCGTAAACCATTACATAGAAGATGAGCACAAGTGGGTTGAGCGAAAGGTTAATTTATCAAAAGATGGACCTCTTCAAAAGGTATTTGTGAGAAGTGCAAGCTTCGACTTTTTTATGGAAACAGAGAAATATCTCCCTTGCGTAGCTGAGTTCCAACACCAAGGAAATCTTCTTCTTCAGTGCAAGAATCAAATCCCACAATCTCTACATTATTTGAAATTGCCAAAGGAACAACGGAGAAGGATTCTTATTCAAAATGGTATTTACTCTGAGTTCTACCTTCCTCATGAGAGAGAGATTGCTTCGTTTACATGCGTTGATCGATCCTTCATCGAAATCGTTATGGATAGACTGCTCAAATAATCCGGCCAACACCGATGTGGAAATCCTCATTGACACAGAGAACAATTCATCAAACAGATTACCGAGACATATAGTATGGAAAACCGGTAGGTTTGGCAGAGATAGTGAGTTTGTATTCCGAGAATTTTCAAACCCAAATGAGCCATATTCGAAATCCAGTTTATCATTTGTCACTGGTCAATGTCTTAAAACGGGACTGTTGATTTCTGTACCATATCAAAGCGTGTCATTCGAAATTTCTGAGATATAACAAATCGTGTATAAGAGCCCCTGCCTTACCGTGCCGAGCTCGCGGTCCCATACTATACTGTTTAACGCATATTTAATGAGGTAAATAATTATCAAAGAGCCATCAATATATGAAGAACTTCATTGGGGTGTGTTCAATTTTATGGGAAAATTGTTCGGCATTCTTATGTCAATATGGTCGGTACTTTTTGCCATTTGTTTTATTATAGATCAAATTAGTTCTCAGAATGATTGGTTTGGATTCTCAGTATTTGGAACAATTTTGGCTGTGTTTGGTTGCGTTCTTCTGTTTTTTCTGGGCGTTGCTTTCCTTAAGGCTAAGCCATATTATCCAAAAGAGTACCGAGAATATTTCAAAAAAAAGCATACAGTAATAAAATAAACTCGGTCATCAAAAACGGCACCTCTCGAGAAAGGGGTCAAACCTACACATTTGAAATCCTTGCTATCCGAGCAGCTTTTTATGCTGAAAAAATTGATATCGAGACGGCTGAGATCAAGCCTAATCGTGCTTGAGAGGTGGGCATTGAACCGCCTCCACAAACACCATGCGTCAGCATGGTAAGCCTAAAAGGCTTATGATTCAGAGCCTTAGCACGCCCAAGGGCAAATTCTGCAATAGCAGACGTATGGTCACCACTGAACCGGTCTTGGGCAACACCGACGGCACTCTCAGCCTGGAGTGATTTACCCTTAGGGGCCGGCCCAGTTTGATACGCAATGGAAACTCTTTGCCATGGTTCACAACATAGGGAAGCTGGCTCCATATGCATGGTGTTGAGCAAGAGGATGCTGCTTGAGAACCTATCTTTGGGCATTTGATGGCAGCAAAATACGGACCTGCCCCGCCAAGTGGGGCCACATAAAGATCAGATATGGCATGAGTATTTTCGCTGGATGAATCATATTCTCGGCTGAAAACGTAGCTTTAAAATCAGCATAGAGAGGCATTCCTGATAAAGGGGTTATTCTACAAGCTCCTTGGCAAGGTCGCCCGGAAATGCTGGTCCAAACGTCATGGCGCTGAGGCGATAAAACTCAGTGGAGGGATCTTTGTGGACATGCTGGTCTACGAGGGTTCAATCAACCAATATCACGCTGAAGAGTACGTCAAGCATCAGACGCCAGCTGAACCGGACGATGATTTTCATGTTGCGTCGTGCCTGTCGTCGGCCGGATGGCTTACCGATCCTGTATTCTGTTGTAACCCTAAGCCACCGACTTCAGTCGGTGGGGTATGCATAAAGGCATAAAATGCATTTTTTTATTATTATAAACGTGTTTTTTTTAATTATACTCACAATTATAGTAAATAAAAATGTTACTACAGGATTTGATGAAAAGGTTCTTGCCTGGTTTGACTCTATAGAAAGTTTGACTCTAAACTCGTTTTTAATTCTTATTACTTGGCTTGGATCACTTTGGATTTTATTGCCCACATTGGCTGGCATAACAATAGGTTTGTTATTTTATGGTTATCGCATGGCTGCCATTGTGTTCAATATAGGCTTTATAGGCGCAGTATCCACGACTTATATCATGAAGTCCCTCATAGAGCGGCCAAGGCCTGAACTATTTGAAAACATAACGACTATGCCTTATGATTCTTCATATCCAAGTGCGCATACGACACAGGCTTTTGCCTTTGCATTGATGTTGTCACTATTAGTTTACTCACTGGACACCACTTTTAAAACGTCTTTAGCATCACTGTTTTTAAGCTTTGCTGTCATGGTTGGGATCTCCAGGATGTATCTTCAAGTTCATTTCCCCAGTGATGTGATAGCAGGCGTATTGATAGCATCAATATGGACTGGCATCGTTATATATCTCATAAACTTGGGGGTTCTCAGATGAAAAATAAGCTATTAGGCACAGGGGAGGATGGATATAATCCTCTTCGTAAATTCAAGGTGATTATGCAAGGTTTGCGTTATTCTGCATCTGATTTTTCTGTTTTGCACAAATTTATGATTTCGGTTGTCATTTTAATACCTGTTGTGATTTACAATGGTGCCTTAGATGCGTCTATTATTGTATTGGCTACGGTATTTATGTTGAGTGCTGAGATGTTCAATACCAGTATAGAAGCCATTTGTGATTTCATCCATCCCGAGTATCATGACAAAATCGGGATCATCAAAGATATCGCAGCAGCAGCTACAGGCTTGGCTATTTTTGCTTGGCTACTTGTATTGGTTGTTGAAATTGTTGAGGTTGTTGGGCATATGTAGGGTCTTCTGAGACATTAATGCCATCTTTTATGATTGCCAATCGGGTAACCAGGGGTTTCTCTCTCCCAGCCTCACACCTCCCGGCATGCTGGTCCGTAAAGAACCGTTCACGAAAATGTCCAAGCCGTAGCCAGGAAATAGGGAAAAGAAAAGACCTTGTAATAAGTTGACGGTTCTGATTTTAACCTTCAAAGGTACGTGACTCACGCCGCGCCTGTTTCAGACTCCTCCTATCGGATATATTGTAGCAACAGTTCACATGGTTGCACCGTTGTTCTTCATGTTCGGCACTTCAGTGGAGTGAGTCCTCCAGCGATTACCTCGGGGTGTCTCGCGGCTCGTTTCCAAACGGCACTCCGTCCATGACGCGGTCCTACACCTACCATGACCTCTGCTGACTCCTGCTCGAACACTGACTGTGTTGCCACATCCTGCGCTGCAATCTGACCGCAAAGTCGAACTGGCCTTCCCGGACTCTTTTGAGTGCCCCTTGAGGGGTATAAGAACGCGATCTTTCTATCCACAACCGCAGCATTTTCCATATCTCTTCGAATCCTGGACTTCGTCATGTTGTGCTGACTCATCCAGAGACTTGCTCTTGTAAGCTGGTGACTCAAAACGTCCTGCTACCAACCCTTCGGGCCCGAATCAATACGCCCCCCCCCCTTGCTCCTGGCGGTTTGTCTGTTCGTCGGCTCGTAAATTTGCCATAGAGTGACCACTCCCTCCGATCATTCTCGCTGATGCTCGTGATTCCACTCTGCTCCATCTCCGCACGGTGCCTCCCTTGCCTTAGACTAGTGCTTATGCTAAACCGTTGTTTGATCACAATGATTCACGCACAGAGGACTTCCCGGTTAAACTTCCGGGTCACCTCATAAAATTGCCCCCATGCCGGGCGTACACAAGTCATTGCACCGGACGGGTACAGCTGGGCGTTTCCAAGCGATTCCGGCTCTCAAACAGTTTAACCTATTCACCGTTGCCGGTCCTCGTCGCACACCCGGTGAATTCCAGTGTTATCAGCTAGCCACCATGAACATGACGAACTTCAAAAAGATTATTTACAGCATTGCCCAAGCGCAGGGCATGACAGTTGGCACATTCCATGAGGCCAGCATCACCCCCAACTTCCACGCGTGTCAACTAAGTCATCCACATGGCCTTACACTATTTGTGTTGTGCTCAATCAATGATGATTGGGCATTTGCTAAGACGTTCCACCCCATGACATGGGGGCTCGAATTCACTGATCATTCTGGCCTGGCAAGCAGTCTCCGTGAAAGCTATGGTATCGAGGTATTGGTAAAAAAGGAACTTGATGGTCCATTCTCAAGCAGGCCATATCTGCATAACTACGATATCAAACACTGGAAGCCGAAAACCCTGGGTGAGGGATTATTCAATTGGTGGGATTAAAGAAAAAGGGGGTCGCTTTGGAAGCAGTTGGTTTTTGTTAGCCATACCGGGTGATTTGCTGTTTTTAAAATATGCTTACTTACTCTTTGTATTATGTTTTTTATAGCAATATTTTTTTTCACTGAAAGCCATTTTGTCAATTGAAAACTTATTGTTATGAAGTACTGTATCTCAACAGGCATATCCGAATTCAGCATTCCCCTATTGCCCTTACCGAAACACTTTTTTTAAAAAAGCCCCTTGCACATGGACCAGGCTACGTTTCGTAGTTTTGAGGTTTATCGTTATTCGCGCCTACACCTAAGATGAGGGCAAACCGACACATTTCATGCACTTGCCATCGAGCAACTATTTACGCTTAAAGAATTAATATCGAGACTGCTAAGATTAGGCCTAAATGACTATACGTAAAGCAACCCCAGATGATTCGAATGAGTTAACCGACATTTCATTTATGTCAAAAAAACACTGGAATTACCCTGACCATTATTTTGATATATGGAACGCAGAGCTAACGATTACACCTGAGTATGTACAAAAAAATCATGTCTTCGTTATTGAAGACTCTGGTATCAGGGGATTCTATTCTGTTATCAAGCTTCAGACTGAAATCACTCTTTCAGAGTTCACCATGCGACCTGGAACATGGCTGGATCATGTTTTTATTAGACCTGAATACATTGGCATGGGCTACGGAAGGTCACTGATGGGTCATCTTGCAGAACAGTCCCAGACACAAAAGTGGGCACAAATTCAAATCCTTGCAGATCCCAATTCAAGAAATTTTTATAAAAAAATGGGCGTTTCTTACATCAAAGAAGTCCCATCAAATATTGAAAACAGGACCGTTTCATATTTCATTTGGAACCAACCGTTTTCAATACCCTGAAGCCCACAGACAATGAAACGAGCCCTTAACAGATACTGGTGCCAAACCATCCTGTTGGCAGGTTAACCACTCGATTATATATAAGGTTTCTTGAACAAAAGGCGACATATGGTACAACACTGTTGTCCAAAATAGGATTTGACCGGAAGTAAACCGGTGAGAATTTGAAAAGATGCTCCTTATAAGGCATGGTTAAGTTTGCAAACAAAGACCTCGCCAAACAAGGAGCATATCAATGGTACGTCATTCCAGCCTTTTCAGTCAAATCGTAGGTTTTTTTGACCGTAACCAGTTTGCCCGTTTAGTCTCCAAGCACGACGCAGAAAGAAACTCGAAGGGCTTCAAGTGCTGGGATCATTTTGTTTCCATGCTTTTTTGCCAAATAGCCCAAGCAAAAAGCCTCCGAGAA
>NZ_FMUX01000027.1 GCF_900101345.1 Desulfoluna spongiiphila
ATTCCAATAGATATTGGTGTCAAAAAGAAATTCAATTTGCAAAAGAGTCTAATAAGCCGATGGTTGTAGTAAACCATCTTAAAAAAAGTGAAGATAGAATTTTTCCACATTGTGTGAATGTCCCATCTGTAAGGGTCCAATCAAATAGTGAAATATCTGATGGTGAAAAGTATCGGGTGATTACAATTGCATTGCTTGAAACATTAAGACATCATTATCACACGCAATTTTTAGAAAATTATAATAGCGATTCAGTATTGATTTTAAATAGGCCTCCAGAGCTTACAGATATCCCATTACTTATAAAAAATAGTGGTGGTAAAATTGATAAAAATTTTAACGCAATTTTATATCCAGAGCCGCCTGTATATGAAAACGAATTAAAATTTTTAGTCCCTTTTGGGATTAAGGCGGAAACCCCGCTAAGCCACTATGCTCCTTTGTTGAAAGGGTCAACTATTGGTATTTCGGTTTCAGAGCCTGACAAAAAAGAAATATCGAAGATTGGACAAAGTGAAAGTCATTTAATCAATTTATCACAAACAATAGCTCGTCATTTGTTGTTTCGCCGTGCCACATTAGTGTACGGTGGAGATCTTCGATTAAGGAATAATTTCACTGAGTATTTGTGTGAAGAAGCTCTAATTGTGAAGGATTGCATAAAGGAATTTGGTCCTCTTCTCAAGAATTTTTCTGCATGGCCTATTTATAATATCACAAACGATAGAGTTATAGAGTGGAATTCACAAAACCATCAAATTGCGGAAATGATAGAAGTTGATCCCCCATCAAAAGTTCGAAGTGGTTATAATACAGATAAATTTCTTCCACCAGATAGTCCACTAAATCTTTTTGCCTGGAGCCTTTCCTTGACTAAAATGCGCAACGAGATGATTGATAAATGTGATTATCGAATTTGTGCAGGTGGTAGGTTATTTGGTTACAAGGGAAAATATCCAGGAGTTCTTGAAGAGATTTTAATTTCAATTAAATTAAAAAAGCCTCTTTATTTGATTGGTGGCTTTGGTGGTATTACATCAAGGGTCTGTGACTTTATCATTGGCGGAAATATTGCCGAAGAGCTGACTTATGATTGGCAGGTAGATCATACTTTAAGTTATAGTAAATTGAGTGAATTATTCTATAAAGATCCTTCTGAGAGTAATATTGATTATAGTGGCGTTTTAGGTGAAATAGCAACATTAGGTCTTGAAGGACTGTCGAGGGGTAACGGATTAACAGTAGATCAGAATAAGCGGCTGTTTAAAAGTGAATTTATTGATGAGGTAGTAATGCTAATTGTTAAAGGTATAGATAACTTGACTCATGGATACTAACATAAAAAAGAAGATAGTTGTGTTAGATGGAGCAGATAATACAGGGAAATCGAAACTTTCTGAGAATCTGGCTCGTGAAATAAACGCTATTGTTATCCAGCAGCCAAGTCCAAGTAACTCAGTTGGATTTTTGCGTAATGTGGTAAAAAAAGAACAAAATATTGAGCCATTTGCTCGACAATTATTACATTCCATATCTCATACTGTCGATTTTTACGAGACGATGTTGATTTCTGAAAATACCATCGTTATGGATAGGTGCTATATTTCTGCTTTGGTTTATGGAGAACTCTGCGGTTTAAATCAAAATCAATTGAATCTAATACATAATATTCACAAATCTATTTACTCAAGATTAAATAATTTGTTTGATGTTCATATTTTTATTTTGACGAAAAAACAGCCTTTTAGGACAAATGATGAGTCCATCTATGAACAAGTTCTCAATTGGCAAGACATAAATATGATCTACCAAAAATTAAGTAGAACATGTGATAAATATTTCTTTTTAGAGAATGAGAACATTGATTTGATAGATCTTGATCAATTTAATAGCATTGATAACATAGTTTCTCATATCCGTAATTGCATAAAGTTGTAGAGAGCTTTACTGAAAATTAATACAGATGTAAATCATCCACCTTTGGTGGATAACCCGGATAGGTTCTATCGATCCGCGAGAAAAGAAATATTTTTTTCCTCTGGAAAGCCCCTGATGGGAATAACTGGAAGAGGAATCAATACACGATTGGGGAAGCCTATCCCATACCCGATGTGATTACAAATATCATTTTGTAATCGTGACGAAGCACTGCCAAAAGAAGCTGGATTGCAAATTTCGAACGTAAGTTGGAGAGATGCTAAAGGCCTTGTGCCGAATAAGGGAGACTGTCAGCTCAGCTTAGGCTTTATAATTGGTTTCTTGAAGGGAAAGATCGCTGTCTCGACTAATCGTAAGGTATTAAAGACGCAACTACTTTCGGGTTTACACTTTTGGTATAGATGAAGCGACAATAAGTTAATATATCAGAGCTGGAAGTACACGACGAATAATAGGAGTTTGGTTTTCAGTAACGTTCATTAAGCCCCGTATGTGTTTTTCATAAGTTGAGGGTGCTTCCTGCGGGAGGAAATTCACTTCTCCATTTCAGTCAGATCCTCAACGCCAGCCATATCTGCCAACATCTTAGAGTATATTTTTAGAATATCTTGAAGTTCTGTTAGTTCCTTATAGAAAATTTCTTTTTTTGCGTTATCTTCAAATCCACAATCAATTGATATTTTGTGCCATTTTGCGGTAAATGGTCGGATTTTTTGGTTTAGAACAATTACAGCTAACTTTGTAAATTCAATGCATTCTTTCCCATTCTCTTTTATGATAGTGCGTGTAATTGGAAACAGAGAATAAATACTTTTCAATGCTGTTAGCTGATCACTCTCATTGGAATATGTTTTTTGTGTTGTAACACGTGTAACTAACTCAATATATAATTCCCATGCAGCTTTTCTGTCAGGATCAGATGGGTTAAAATCCATCTCCAGAAAAGGGGCTTTTATTTTTAGAGACGTCATTCCCCATTTTTTAAGCCATTGCTTCCATTTGTATTTATTCTTATTTCTATTGATTTTGCGAAGCTTCGAAACAAAATTGATTATTGAGCTTTGGGGTTTTCGGTTTTTTATTTTTTGATGTTTCATATATACTTGATCCTTATAATTAAGTAGGCTACTTTTCAATCTGTCGACTTACAAAACGGAGCGAAGCGACGCTTTTGACTATCAAGAGTATTTACCTTGTTTATTTACCATCATTTAAAGCTTTTTCAATTTTACGAGCAACTTCTTGCATTGATTGATTTCTGGCATCAATATACATGAAACCCATTAGCCACTCGGGTAGATTAAGTTCTGTATGCGTAGATCCAGTAATAATTGCAATTATCTGTTTTTCCATAGCATAGGCTGCACCAATTTCAAATTGAACCCATTTGCTTTTTATTGAGCTCTGAGATACTAAAACAATAAGTGCACTGGCTTGATGTAGTGATTCTTTTACCTTGGCAGATATTGCATCGCCTGCTGTAATATCAGATTGGTCAAGCAATCCAGCAACTTCAATACCTTCTAGCTCCGTATGCAAACTTGATGCTATTTCTAAATCGGATAAGGAATATGAAATAAATACTTTATTCATTGTTAGACCTCTTTTATCCGCAAATGAAGTTCTTTAATATACGAGTTAAGGTCATTTATGTTTATAATGTTAATATCTTCCAAAATCGCTTTGCCTTGTCCAGTTTCTTCTAAATCGTTAACACTCATCCCATAAAATACTGCAATAATCGGTATTTCTCTATTCCAGGCGGCACCAATCTCTATCCAAACCCAAGATCGCAACGATGACCAAGGGGTAAAAATTGCTAATAGTTCTTGGCTTTCTTTGATCTCTTTACGAATAACCTTTTTATAGTCAGAGCAACCTTTTGGAATGTTGGTCTCATCTAAAAAAGTATTAGCCCCAGCTTCTCTAATTTCTTTTGATATTTGACCAGCCAACCAAAGATCTTTACTGCCATGAGATACGAATATTTTGTAATTCTCCATGACTTCCTTTATATTTTGATTCGACTAACAAGTGTTGATGCTCAAATTTATAGCATAAATAGTCTCTCTTAGAGATTAATGATTAAAATAAATAGTAACTATTTTATGGCTCATTTGTGGCATGTAGCCTGTATATTGTAGGTGAGGTAACGCTTTACCTTTTAGGTACCTCTATGGAAAGTTATTTTGATGCTCACACATCTAATTTACGTTTGGAGCTGAAAGTTACTTCAAATCGCCTGTTCGATACCTTTTAATTCATACGCCTGAAATATCGGCTTTTCAATTTAAAAAACTTATATTGCCTCAGAAAGAATTTTGTCCAGTTTATGTAAATCCCAGAATTGGGTTCTTCATCATGCATAGAAGTTTAAGGAAATACCTCTTCCAGAGCTGGCCTTCCTCAACGAATTTTATACACATGACTGACCCAATAGGTAACGCTTAATTTTACGAATACGATGGAGGTATTTCGGTCAGAATAGGTAGATTAGGAACGATGCCGGTCCACGTAGAATCGATTCTGTTATTCGTATTTCTACAAGCTTCGAAATGAATAACCCGCAGATTTAACGATAAAAACTATTGACACATCAAAAAGATGAAATTAGGGTGGGACGTAATCACTAGTGATTGCGGAGATCATGGAGTTCAAGAAGCAGCCCGACAGGATGTGCGACCATCCTGCCAGGCCTGACCAGAGCAACCTTCAAAGGAGGTCGTCATGGCTAAGCGGTTTTTTACATCACGCCCCGATCCATTTCAAGACGTTTTTTCCTCGCAACGCGGTAATCCGCGGCCCTTCTACCAACGCTATTGCCGTTTCAAATGGCCCATGAACACACGCATTTTTGCCTGACGGGCTGAATAACGCCCTTCGGGATTCCTGCGTGGTGACGGACAGCCCTGTCCCTTGTGGTCGTGGCCAGTTTATCTCCTTTTTTATTTCCCGAAGGTGCGTCCTTATTCTGCCCGTTTCAGGCTCGGTTTCAGGGTGGTTTTCTGCTCGGTTTGAGTGAAGGTCGCCCTGTAAAAAAAATGCCTCTCGTGGATCGCTGATCAGTATTTCGCACGGTTTTATCCGGGCAAGGCACCACTGGTGCCCTTTTCTCAGCCTGCCTTGCCCGGGCACGAGAGTGTTGCGGTGCGCCTTTGCCTCTTCTGCATGTTTGGGCGATACGGCGTGCCGTGGCGTGAGGAGGGAAGGGGGGAAAGGACTGGGGGAGGCCCGCCCGAGCTTCTCCCAGATCCTTCTCTATGCTTCATGTGCAACCCGGACAAAGGAGATCACCATGGCCTCTTTGGATACCCAGACCGGCCCCGGCATGTTTGCAGGGTCGGAAATATCAGAGCTTTGCGACTCCATCAAAGATGTTCACAGGCTTTTGTCTTCAGTGGGGGCTTTTTACATCGAGTTGGAACAGGCCGAGGCACCGGGCGGCAACGGCCTTCAGATCGATTTTAAAAAGTGGGGGATCCGAACCATCACCGAGGATTTGCTGGCCCGGCAGTATGAAAAAATTGATCGGATCATGGCCATTTATAAAGAGGAGCAGGAGAAGATGAAGGGGGTGAATGTGGGGATGTGAGTTGTTTTTTTGCGTTTCGGCAGATGAATAACACCGGGATTTTTCCGTGATTCGCGGTGCGCCCGGCGCACCCTACGCGGTATCGTGACCTGAGATGATTATAGTTGGGGGCGTAGGGTGCGGCTCCCGCACCGATATGCGTAACGCGAGCCGCTGGTTTTGCGGGGGCTAATTGTCGTTGCGGCTTTTCGAGTTATGAAAAACACCGGTGGGCAGCGATCCTCCCTGTCATTGAATAGTAGAAAGGATGATGTCAGGCGTGTTGTCGTGTGTGTGGAACCCCATGGTCAGGAATTTATTTTCGGGAAGCTGCTTGTGAAAAAAGGCAACGTGCTCAGTCAATCGCGGGTACTCTTTTTTGAACATTCTGGCGTAGGCCGTGAACCTGTCTCCTTTGATAATTTTTATGCGCTGAGTGTCTTCAAAGAGCATCCCTTTTGCATGGATCATCCAGAGATCGCCTGTGGGGGTTGTTCCATCGATTACGTCGGGGGTGAGGGTGAAGACTTTGTTGTGGAACTCTTCGGCGGTGGAGAACGCAGAGAAAAAATCCTTGGATTTTTCCCTTGCTGCTTTAGAATTTGTAATGATCTTTTCATCGTTGATGGCCAAGAAGAACATCTCATTCTTATCGTTTTTTGAGTGATAATAAATTGTTTTTCTTGAAATGTTTTGGGACGATTTCACGTAGTGATCCGGAATACATGCCGACAGACCGAAAAATTCAATCCGGGTCACGGATTCTTTCAGATCGCTTTTCGACTTCACGGATACAATATCGGCCTTATAAAAATACTCTGGGTAGACCCACTGGAAGGGTGAGGATCGGTAATGTGAGAAATCTGAAAGGGTGCCATCCAGAGCAAAGGCACAGGTGGCACATAAAGGGATGAGGCATAGGACCAGAAAACATTTTTTCATGGGGGATCTCCGTATAGGCGTGTACCTGTTAACGTTGGCATGCTCCCAACTCGATTTGAATGGCATGTTTCCATTGCCATAGACGAACCGTTTCACAAGAACTGAATACCAAATCTTTATTCATGCCGTAGCGTTGATTCATTACGGTGAATACGTAGCCTGCGACCCACCCGTAACCAGGTCTGGAGTTAACCCGGATATTTCATGAGAAAACGGTCAGCCTGAAGTAATGAAAATTATTTCAAATATTTATTGATAGGAATTTAGATAGTTCAAAAACACAAAATGTAATTCCCGGTTACCTGCTCGATTTTCTCACCCTTCGGGCGAGCCGAGTGCACCCATCTTCTGCGTTATCAGAGCCTTGAGGTAAACCACTACATCTTCAGCTCTGATGCCTTGAATATGGGCGCACTCGACTCGTGAAATATTCGGGCTAAGGGGCCTCGGGACGTGTTTCATGGCGTGCGAACAGGAATGGATAGAGGCGAGAGCTTCGGCAAGGGTGTCTCCTGCCTGATCACACCAAGCATTTGCATCTGTTTTTTCCCCTGTGAGCATTTCCCAGATTTGAGCACATTTTTCTTTTTCTTCAAAAGTCATAGATGTGGATTCCTGTTTGTTAGGAATTGCTTTTCTAAGGCTATGTGTGTTTGGTTTTTGTTGGTAAATTTAATGATTGCGGGGAGGTAATTGGCGAGGCGTTATTGATAGATACTCTGTGTGATGCTCGTTGTCAAATTCATTATAGAGTCATGAGGATTGGCCGGTATGCCGAGAAAAGGGTGTGGTAGTGGGTATTCGGTACGGTGAATGTGTGGTGTGGTCGGTTTGAACGATGAGGGGGGATGGAGATGGTGCACGGAGTGCACCCTACGGGGTGACGCTTGATTGCTGGTTTAGAGGGGACGATTGGTGGGGGGAATCGTTACGCTTGATGGGCACGGCGCCAAGGGTTTTGTCGCTCGTGAGGGTGTCGGTTTGCCTTTGCCCATCCTACGGGTGACGCGGGTATGAAGGGTTTCGTTATGGATTTTGTCCTTTGCCCTTAGCCATTCGGCCTATTATCTAATTTGCCATTCTGAAAATGACTTCACAAATGGGAATCTCCCATGCCTCGCATTTTAGTTTCTGAGCAAACGAGGGCTCAATGACGTCTTCGCGGGTGCGGCGGACCATGGCCACCACGGTGAGGGATTGGATGGCGGGAATGAGGGGGAGCCAGCGGGTTGCGCCTTCGGCCGAGAGGCGGGCGAGGATTTCTTGCCCTTTCCAGAGACCGGTGACGCCTTTGTGGTGGGCAAGGGTGAGGGCGTCGCCCACGGAGAGGGCTTCCAGGGTTTGGTGGATGGGGGCCTGGGCGATTCGTTGTCCGGCGAAATCGAGGAAAAGCTGGTCCATGCCCAGGAGGTGGTAGCGCAGGTTGGGGAGAAGGGGGGCTGTGGGGGCGATGCTCGTCAGGTGGGGGGCTTGGGTTACGGGGGCGATGTGGGGATTTTCGCTTCCTGCCAACGTAAAGAGTGTCAGGGTCTCCATGGCGCGGGTCATGGCCACGTAGTAGAGGCGGCGCTCTTCTTCGAGATCGGCGGGGCGGTTCGGCCAGCCGCCGTCCAGGACAAAGACGTGCTTGAACTCAAGGCCCTTGGCCCCGTGGGCGGTGCTCAGGAAAATCCCCTTGCCGCTGCGTTTGTCCCGGCGCTCCTCACGGGCTGCGGTGTGGAGAAAGTCGATGAGGTAACCGGCCTGCTGGCTGGCCCCTGCGGTCTGGGCATCCCAGGCGCTTAACGTTTCGATGAGGAATCGGGACCCGAGGCTCTCCGGGGCGAGGAGGCCTTCCTTTTTCAGGTGCTCGGCCAGGGCCGTGGCCGTGAACCGTTCGGTTTTGTGGGCTTTCAGCCAGGCGGCGGCGCGGCGGAATTCCCGGGTGCGGGTGATGGAAAAGCCGGTGCCGCCGGACAGGGAAAGGGAGACGGGAAGGGGCGTGGTTTTTTCTTCTGGTGCGGGGGTGCCCAAGGCGGTGCGCACCAGGGAGAGGGGGGCGTGGTCCATGCCCGTGCGGGCAAAGACGGCGATATCCGAAGGCGTGGTGTCCGGGTCCAGGGCGAGGATGCGCCGGATCTCTGCGGCCACGAACCGGGCCTGGTCCGAGAGGTTTTTTGCCTGCACCATGCGGACGTGGCCCTGGGTTTCGGGGTCGAGGGCCTCCCAGCGGCCCCCTTTGGGTGCGTCTTTCCGGGATGCGTCCACGGTGATGGGGACCTCGGTTTTCATGCGGCCATGGTTTTCGTTGATGAGGGCGTTGGCGGCCTCGATGATGCGGACTGTGGAGCGGTAGTTCTCCACCAAGTGGCTTGTTTCCGCCTGGTAGTCGCTCTGGAACTCTTTGATGTAGGCCACGCTGGCGTCCCGGAACCCGTAGATGGCCTGGTCGTCGTCTCCCACGGCAAAGAGGGACAGTTTGCCTTCGCCCTCCTTTTTGTTCTTTCCTGCCAATGCGGCCACCAGCTTGTACTGGCGGCCGTCGATGTCCTGATACTCATCCACCAGAATATGCTCGATGCCGCCCAGCAGGCGCTCCCGTTGGGTGTCCGCCTCAATGCCTTCGGGGCCTACGCCTCCTTCCAGCATGGCCACGGCCTCGTCGATGACCCCTTCCAGGGTCTGGCTGAGGCTTTCCCCTTTGCCTTCCGGGCTTCTGCCGGTGATGGCAAGGGCCAGGGCGTGGTAGGTCATCACCGAGATGCCCCGGGCCTGGTCTTCCACCAGGTCCCGGAGCCGTTTTCTCAGCTCCACGGCCGTGGCGTGGTTGAAGCAGAGAACAAGGATGGACTGGGGGCGGACCCGTTGGACTTTGACCAGGTGGGCGCAGCGGTGGACGATGGTGCGGGTTTTACCGGAGCCGGGGCCTGCCAGGACCAGGCGGCTTTCGTCTGCAGGCGCCCTGACAATGGCTTCCTGGGCCGGGTTGTGCAGGGCCTCGACAATGCGCTTGAACGAGGCCTCCCCCGTGGCCAGGGCCAGGAACTCCTCTTTGCCGGGGAAGTAGCGGTTGATAAAGGCCCGCTTGCCCAGGGTGAAGTAGGCCACCACCAGGTTCAGGGCGCGGCTCATCTTCTCCAGGCCCTGACGGGCGAACTCGTTCATCACGTGGACCTGGAAGGTGCGCTGGCCGTAGTGGTTCAGCAAGGGCTCAAAGTCTTTGTTGGCGTATTTTCGTCCCTTGGACGCCTCGGTGAGGCGAAGGGTCATGGCCTGGCGAAAGACGGAGAGCCCTTTTTGCAGGGTGATCACCTCCTGCTCGTGGAGGAAGAGAAGCCCCCGGTCCATGGCGGCGAGCATTTTCTCCTCTTGCACATGGAGGTTGAGGTTCCGGCGCATGGCGTCGGCCATGTCGATGCTGGTGAACGAGGCCAGAAGGGCTCCCTGGGGCGCCTTTGCTCCGCCCACGGCCTCTGAGATCGCCTCCAGAAGGGTGTAGGCCAGGTTGTGGCGGCGCTCCATGATGGTGGCGATGGCGTTCCATTCCCGGTTGAGGCGCAGGCTGAAAAGATTCTGGTACCGGTGGCGGATGTCCAGGCTTGCGCCCCCTTTTTCGCCCCGGCCGTCCATGCTGAGGCCCTTGATAAGGGATTGGATCAGGCCCGCCTTGGCCTCTTCGTGGCCGTCGGCCACCATCTTGCGGCAGAGATGGGTGATGGAAAGGGGCAGCCAGTCGTCCCCTTTTCCCTCGGAGTGCTCTTCCATGAGGGTCTTGAGCATGGCTTTTTCCAGGGCGCACCGGGCGTCCAGGGTGGCCTTGGACCGGTGCTGGCCTTTCACCGTGACCCAGGCGGTCATGGTGGCCCCTTTGGTGAGAAGGCCCGCTTCGGCCATCTGGTGGATCAGGGAAAGAACGCTGCGGGAATCGCTGAACATCTGTTTGTTGATTCCGGCGATGCTCCCCAACCCTTCGGCGATGCCGTCGGTGCTGAGGCCCTGGTCCGGGTCGGCGGTTGCAAACATGGCAAGGACCGCCTCCCAGAGGCGGCGGGTGGTCGCGGGCAGGTTGAGGCGATCCAGGTGGGCGGCGGTCTCCTCATCGCTTGCGTGCACGGGCTTGCCGTTGAAGACCGAGGTGCGGTTTTCGTTTCTCTGCACATAGCCCGACCGCTCCAGCCAGGAGATGGCCGCCTTCACCAGGGTGTCTCCCCGGTCCCCGGCGCTGTCGGAAAAGGAGAACTCCACGTTGTGGCGGCGCAGGAGCTCCCCCGTGGTCATCACCATCTCGCCGTCTGCCCCCTTTTTGGCGCTTGCCACCCGCAGCTCTTTCAAGATCTTGGTCATGTCGCTTTTGGTGAGTTCGGACAGGGCGTTGAACCCGAACTGGGTCTCGATGTCCTTGTCTGCGTAGAGCAGCACGCAGTGGGCTTTTTCCTGGTCCCGTCCGGCCCGGCCCGCCTCCTGGAGGTAGTTCTCTAAGGAGCCGGGGATGTCCGCGTGGATTACCAGGCGCACGTTGTCCTTGTCGATGCCCATACCAAAGGCGTTGGTGGCGGCGATGACCGGGGTTTCTCCGCTGGTAAACCGGTTCTGCACCTCTTTTTTCTCCGGGGCGGGCAGGGCCCCGTGGAAGGCGTCGGCCCGCCATCCGGCGGCGTTTAGCGCTTCGGCAAAGGCCAGGGTCCGCTTTCGCGTGGCGCAGTAGATGATGGCCGCCCCCTTTGGTGGAGAGCCCAGGTGGGTCTCCAGGAGGTGGAGGATGGCCTCCTCTTTTTCCGCCTCGGTGACCATCTGGATGTCAAAGGTGAGGTTTTCCCGCTCCACGCCCCCCTCAAACAGGGAGAGGGTGACATCCAGCTCGGTCTTGAAATGGTCTGTGAGCTCTTTGATCACCTCTTTTTTGGCCGTTGCCGTGTAGCAGGTGACCTGGGGCGGGTTTTCGCCCTGGTGATTCTCCCGGATAAAGCGCGAGGCGTAGAGGTAGTCGGGCCGGAAGTCGTGGCCCCACTTGGAGAGGCAGTGTGCCTCGTCAAAGATCCAGCAGTCGATCTCCCGGGTGGCAAGGGTGTTTACCACGGATGGGTTCCGCAGCTGCTCCGGTGAGAGATAAAGGAGACCGATCTCCCCCATGCGCACCGCCTCCATCATGGCCCCGCGCTCCTGGGGGGTGAGCATGCCGTAGATGGCCCCCACCGCTTCGGTGCCCAGGCGCTCCTTGAGGTTGTCCACCTGGTCCTTCATCAAAGCCTGCAGGGGAGAGAGGATGACGGAGAGGACGCCCCGCCTCTGGTACCGCACCAGGGCCGGGAGCTGATAGCAAAGGGATTTCCCGCCCCCCGTGGGCAGGATGCCGAGCAGAGACTCCCCCTGCATGGCGGCCAGTACCAGGTCGTGCTGAAGGGGCCGCCCGTCGGGCAGGGGACGGAAGTCGGAAAACCCGAAATATTTTTCAAGCTGGGTGCGGGGGTTGTGCACGGCATCGCAGTAAGGACAATTTTCCTTACCACAGGGCGTCTCCCGGAGTTCGCTGAGGATGTTTTTGACCCCGGGGTAGCTGTGGCGGACCCAGGAGGGTAGCACCGAGTTGCCCTCGGCCACCGTGAGCCACGCCAGGGCATAAGCGGCGCAGAGCCAGAAGTCGGGCATGGACGAGAGCCCTTGGAGCCACCCTTGCCCATGGGGGCAGACCCGCCCTTCGGCCACGGAGAAGAGAAGTTCTAAAGCCTCGGTGTCCGAGAGGTTTGCCTCCACCGCATCGCTGCCGAAGAGGGCGGCCATGGTGTTGTGATGGCCTCCGGCGCGGGCAAAGGCGTGGGCGTAAAATCCGGGGAGAAGGATGTTGCCTTCCCCCATGTGCCCGAAGCTCTCCAGTTCATCGGCCAGCAGGTTGGCCGAAAGACGGGCGTCGGCAACGGGGTTGTTGCGGCTGGCCGAAACGAGTTTGTAGTCCTTCACCAGTCGGTGGTACGGGTTTTCGGGAAAAGCCAGGGGGGAGAGGATCAGGGTGTCGATGACTGGCAGGGCAAAAAGGGAAAGTTTTTCGTTTTTGCATTGAAGCAGGGGCAGGTCGTGGCGGCAGATGTTGTGGCCGGCAAGGGCCGAAGCTCCCCGGCAGAAATCGTCCAGCTCGGCGAGAACGCCGGGCATGGCAGCGCCGGTCTTGGAGAAGACAGCATCCCCCCGCACCGCCCCCACATCGAGAATGGTCCCGTCCGGGTGGGCTTCCAGGTCAAGATAGACAACGTCGCTCAGAAGAAGATCGCTCATGGGGTTGCCGCTTTCATATGTATATAAGGTTTCGCACCGGTTGGCGTAACGCGAACCACCGGCCTTTCGTCCATGCAACCCCGTTTCGGGGCTCCGATTGATCAAAACCACCGGACCTTTCGGGGTTTCGCGGTGCGCACGGCGCACCCAACGAAGTGGCATCTCGTTGGGGCGGCGCGTAGGGTGCGGCCCCCGCACCGATTGGCGTATCGCAAGCATCCGGCCCCGCGCCAATTCAAAACCACTTCGAGTTCCGCCCTTAGACCTTAACCTATCCCCTCTTACCCATTTCCTATCTCCTGCTTTATTACGCTTCCCTCCAAAGATCAACATGTCAGCTTTTTGTTACCGGAAGGGTGCAGCTGCATAAAGAAAAATGCGCCATGTTTTTATGGCACCGCATCCAAAAGCTTGCGATATCAGCGGTATGTTCCCGCTGGGTTGAAATAGAATCATCAGTTGAACTGATTAAGATGATAAGGAAAAAGGTAAAAAAACGGTGCTCCGTCCTTTTTTGGCACGCAGTTTGTAATACCGAGCACCAAGAGAATAAATGAAGATCATCAATTAAATTTGATGAACCACTGTTGTTTAATAAAGCGTTTTATTCGTGTTTGGAGGATGTTGCGATGCGTGTTAAGGGACGAATTCTAATGATGGCCGTGCTGACCGGCTTGATGCTTATGTGGTGCGCAACCTCGTTTGCGGCGCCGGAGGTAACCATTGAAACCCCGACTCCCAAGGCCGGGGACACCCTGGAAGTGAAGGGTAAGATCGCCCCAGGTGAAGACCTCTACCTGGTGGTGAGCTCTTCCGAGCTGTTCAAGGCCGAGGACTCCATCGGCTCCCAGGAAGCGGCCAAGCTTGGCAAAAAATTCGGCGACACCGAGATTCCCCCGGTGTTCTATGCCGTAACCAGCAACCCCGCAGCCCTGGCCACCCCCAAGGTGGTCTCCAAGGGCAAGTGGGTAGCCCCTTTTAAATGGGACATCGAGGTTAACAAGATCAACGCCTGGGAGACCATTCCCGAGGACGTAAAGGGCAAGCTCGGGGCCGTGAAGACTTCCGATCAGTGGAAGTTCCTCACCTTCACCCACGAGAACAAGTTCGGGATCAACACCGTCTCCAAAGAGCGCCCCATCGGCGGCGGCAACGCCCGCATGGTCATGGGTGGCGACACCTCCAAGAGCTGGAACAAAGACGTGGCTGTAGCCCTGGACAAGGCCACCGGCGAGTTTACCGCCTCCTTTAAAGTGAGCAAGCGTATCGCCCCGGAGACCTCCCTGGACGTTTTCGTCAACGGCGAGAAAGCCGGTGACGTCTCCGTTCAGAAGCGCGGCTTTTACTTCCGCATCGGCGGCACTTACATGAACCCCCTGGTTGTGTTCTTAGGGGCCCTTGTCATCGGGTGCATGTTCGTCATCGTAGGGGCCGCAGGTGGCCTGTTCACCGCAGCCTTCCAGATCACCGTCATCGGGACCCAGGGCATGGTGGGTGTCAACGCCGCCAACGCCGTGAAGCCCACCAACCTCTTTCTCACCCTCTGCTCTCCCATTACCGGGGTCTACTCCTACTTTAAAGAGGGGCGTTTTGCCTGGCCCGTGGCCCTTTTCTTCGTCACCGGTATTTTGCTGGGTGCCTTCTGGATCGGTCCCACATACTCTGCCAAGTACCTTCCCATGAAGGCGTACAAGTTCTACCTGGGCTTCTTCTGCCTCGTTCTGTTCATCAAGCTCTGGTACGAATCAACCCAGAAATCCATCAACAAAAACAAGGCCGTTAAAGCCATCGTCAAGAAGTTCGACATGGAAATGGCCGCTGCCAAGAAAGAGGGCCGTGCCGCTGAAATGGGCAAGGTCGCCCTGGAAAAAGGGTGGCATGCCACCAACATCAGCTTTACTTTCTGGGGGGAAGCCTTCCGCGCCAACCCCGTGGCTCTTTTCTTCGGCGGTATCCTCATCGGCTGCATCGCCTCGGCCTTCGGTGTGGGCGGCGGGTTCATGCTCGTGCCCTTCATGACCACCGTCATGGGCTATCCCATGTACCTGGCCGTTCCCATCTCCCTGTGCGGCACCTTCGGAACCTCCGTGGGCGGCATCTCCCGCTACATCCTTTCCGGTTACTCTCCGGACTGGATCATGGCGGCCCTCATTGCCGTTGGGGCCATCATGGGCGGCAAGATCGGGCCCAAGATTCAGAAGAAACTGCCGGAAATCTTTTTGAAACGCGCTCTGGCATTGATTCTTCTCATCGTATTTCTTAAGTATACCAATGCGATTCCCTTCCTCCGGTAGGTAAGGGCGGCTCTCTTAAAAAAATATAACCACACGGCCCCCGGCACGTTGGGGGCCTTAAGTCATCACGAGGTTTTGCCATGAACTATACAGAAGCCCACAACGCCTTTATCTGGAACTTTCGCCTGGATTACGACCCCGTCGGCATTCGCTACATCTTTGACGAAGACGAGATTGAAAGCCTTCCCGTGACCCATAAATCCAAGGCCAAGATCTCCTACTGCATGTACCTGGCCGCAGCCCGCTCCGCGCGCCACAGCCTCTTCATGCCCCCGGATCGCCTCCAGTGCAAAAACGCCCAGCCGGTTTTCGGCTTTCGCGACCTCACACGTGAGGTGGACGGCAAGAACCACGAGAAATATCTCCTCGACCCGGATCTTTCCTGGCAGGCTCCCCAGGAGAAGGCCAGGCTCGACGTGGGTGCCTGCAAGGGCATCTTCATGGCGCCCCTGGACAAATTCGACGAGGCGGGCCTTGAGCCCCACGTGGTCTTTATGATGGTGGTACCCTTCCAGGCCTACCATATCATGAACGATTACATGGGCGGCACCGGCAAGTGCAACCTGCCCCTGTTCTGCACCCCCAACTCCGCGGTGTGCTCGGGCAGTGTCTACGCCTACAAGAACAACACCCTGAACATGACCACCATGTGCGCGGGCTCCAAGGCTTCCGGTAAGACCGAGATGAACTACATGAACGTCTTTGTCCCCGGCAACCAGATTCTGGACACCGCGGCTCAGCTCCAAAAACGCATCGAAACCACCGGCGGCCCCTCCCTTCTCGGCAAGGGTGGTCAGGCCTGGCCGGGCCTCGATGTCTGCTCGGGCTGCCCCATGGTCAAGTTTGAAGAGGTTGAGAAGTAAGCTCGGAAAAGAAGGACTCCGCCACGCATCAGGCTCGGTTGCGAGACGAGTCGCCCGTCGACTCGTCTCGCATCGGAATGCCATCGGCATGCAAAATGGAGCGCCGCACTCCCGTGCGGCTTTTTTCGTTTCCAGGCAGAGCCTGGCTGCGAGTGTGCCTTCCGGGATATCGGGGTAACCCCGCTTTCCGGAAGCAAGGTTTGAGGTGTTTATGGATGCATTGAACGACATACTGGACCTGGCCGCCGACTGGATCTTTGGCGGGGTGGTGATCCCCCTGATGAAGGCCCTGGCCTCTCTCATCAGCCTCTGTTTTGCTCCCCTGTCAGGGGCCTCGCCCGCCCTGCAGGTGTGCGTGGCGGCCCTGGTAGGGGCCCTGCTCTCCATGGGCCTTACCCGCATGAGAAAGGGCAAGGCAGGCACGACTGCCGCAAAGCGGTTCAAAGAGCGCCTCTCCGCAAAGCAGCAGGCCCGGGAGATTGATGACAAAACAGTGCGAAGTGCGGTATACAAGGGGTTGGACCGTGAAGCCGACGAAGCCTATGAACACCTGATGCTCGACAAGTTTTTCGAGATGGGGATCACCTACCTTTTTCCCATGTTCCTCTTTCTGCTCTGGGTCGAATACCACGCCTTTACGCCGGACCACCTGGAAGCGCTGACCGGAAGCCGCGGGCTCATGCTGCCGGGCATTTCCCAGGCCATCGGGGCCGGGGCGCTTTACCTGTACCTCTACAACGTGACGTTGATTACCACGGCGTTGGGGCGGTGGGGGGTGAAGAAGGTGAAAGGCAATAAGGGCTAAAGGGGAAAGGCTAAAGGCAAAAGGCTAAAGGCAAAAGGCTAAAGGCAAAAGGCTAAGGGCTAAAGGTGAAATTTTGTAGGATGGGCAAAGGTGGTGCCGTGCCCATCGGGCACGGGAATAACCGGCCACGGCGGGAGGCCGGAATCGGCTTGCCGGAATGTAACATATCATCACCGCTTCGGGCCTCCCGGTGAAAGATGGGCACGCTTGGCGCTTTGCCCATCCTACGGGGCTTTCGTTGTGCCGGCGTTGAAAGGACCCCCACACCATGGTACGCATTGTCGTTTTTTTATCCCTTTTTATTTTTCTTGTGGTCTCACCGGCCTACGCCACCCAGGGCCACGGGGGCATCGAGGGGATCCTGGTCCATCAGGCGGCCCATGTGCTTTTTGCCCTGGCCATGGGGTTTCTTGCCTTTCGTATCAAGCGGGATGAGCTGCCGGTCCGTAAAGGGTGGCGCAACGTTCAGTACGCAGCCGTTCTTTTTATTCTGTGGAACGTGGACACGGTGTTTGTCCATTTTGTGGACGAGCAGGTCAAGCTGGTCACGGTGGAGCGCCTTGCCACGGGGCAGCTTCATATCACCTCGCCCGTGCCGGGCCTTGCCGTTATGTATTACATCGCCAAGCTGGACCACCTCCTCTGCGTACCGGCCATTGCCTTTCTCTGGGTGGGACTCGGTCAACTCCTGACCCAGGCGGAAACACGCCGCAAAAAGGGGGACGCGTCATGATTGTCTCCTCCTTTCCCATTTTCATCGTCGATCTCGTCGGCTCCATGCTGATGATCGTGTTTTCCCTTTTCTGTTTCGGGCGCATGGTGCGCCTCACCACCCTTGAAAAGGAGAACATCCTCTGGACCTACCTCCTCTTTGTCTGCGCGGCCCTTTCCATTTTTGCCGTCTCCCGATCCGCAGGGCATATCCTGAAGCAACTGCTGCTGTTTCTCAATTTTACAGGGGTGTGGGGGCATATCCGGCCTTTCAGCGGCTCGGTGAACACCCTGACCTTTATCCTGGTGGCCTCGGTGACGGTCTTTTTCGAGCGGGTCTGGGTGATCAACCGGGCGATTCTAAGGGACAGAAGGGCCCTGCGCCAGGCCCATGAAGAGCTCTCCTGGCTCAACAGGAACCTTGAAAAGCTTGTGGGGGAACGCACCGAAGCGCTGGCCGTCTCCGAGAAGAAGTACCGCAGGATGTTCGAACTCTCCGAGGACATGATCCTGGTCACCACCGGGAAGGGCAACATCCTGGCGTTAAATCCCGCCGGAGGAAAGCGCCTCGACACCGGTGCATCCTTTGGCGATCTGTTTGTGGACGGGGACGAGTTTCACGCCATCATGGAGACCGTCTCCGGGGAAGGGCGCATCGGAAACACCGAAGCGGCTTTGAAGGGCGTCGGGGGCCGATGCTTTCGGGCCCTGGTGAGCGGGGTCACCGTCACCGACATGGACAGCCGGGAGCGGAACGTTTTGTTCATGGTCCGGGACGTGGAGGAGACCCTCACCATGCGGGAGCAGATGGCCACCACCGAGAAGCTGGCCGCCGTGGGCGAACTTTCGGCAGGCGTGGCCCACGAGGTGAACAATCCCCTGGGCATTATCTTGGGCTACACCCAGCTTCTCAAGCGCAGCGCCGAAGACGAGAGCAGCCTCAAAGAGGACCTCTCCGTCATTGAAAAGCATGTCATCGGATGCAAGAAGGTGGTGGAGTCCCTCCTCAACTTTGCCCGGAGCGGCCCCTCGGAAAAACAAGCCTGCCATCTGCACCCCATCATCGAAGAGGTCCTGGCCTTTACCCGGCACCAGGCTGAAATGGACGGCATCCAGGTGATCACCGAGCTGGGCCCGGACCTGCCGGAGATCCACGCCGACGCCGAAAAGATCAAGCAGGTGCTCATCAACCTGATCATCAACGCCGTCCACGCCATCGACGGCCAGGGCGAAATCCATGTCACCACCGGGTCCGAAGGGCCTGAGACCGTTTTTGTCACCGTTGCCGACACCGGCTCCGGCATGGACGCAGAGACCCGCTCCCGGATTTTCGATCCCTTCTTTACCACCAAACCCACGGGCACGGGCACCGGCCTGGGCCTCTCGGTGAGCTACGGCATCGTCAAGAACCACGGTGGCGAGATCGATGTGATCAGCACACCGGGCAAGGGGACTGCGTTTACGGTTCATTTGCCGACGGTGGGGGGTGAAGGAAAATCAGGCCATAGGGAAAATAGGTAAATGGTGAACAGGGCGTGAGGTTTTTATGTTTTTTGATTGACCCGGGGGCCGCGTTCAGCTAAACGCCCTTAGCCCTTAGCCCTTAGCCCTTAGCCCTTAGCCCTTAGCCCTTAGCCCTTTTTCGGAGAAAAACAGTGACACATCGCATCTTAATCGTAGACGACGAAATTGACATGCTGCGGCTTCTCAAGCGGAGCCTGGAGCCGGACCTGGGCTGCCGGGTGGAGACCGCCTCATCCGGTGAGGAGGCCTTTGCCATGATCCAGGCGCAGCGGTTTGATCTGGTGCTGTCGGACATGAAGATGCCCGGCATGGGCGGGGCGGAGCTGCTGCGGCAGATCAAGGAGCTCAAGCAGGGCATCGCGGTGATCATGATGACGGCCTACGGTTCCATCGATTCAGCGGTGGAGGCCATCCGTGCCGGGGCCTATGATTTCATCGCCAAGCCCTTTGATCACGACACCCTGGTGTTCCGGCTGAGAAAGGCCCTGGAGCGAAACCGGCTCATCAGCGAGAACATCCGCCTGCACAAGGCCTTTCGCGAGAAGGAGACCTTTCACAACATCGTGGGCAGCTCCCCCGCCATGCTCAAGGTGTTCGAGATCATCCGCATGGTGGCCCGCACCGACATGACCGTGCTTGTCACCGGAGAATCCGGCACGGGCAAGGAGCTTACCTGCCGGGCCATCCATGCCCAGAGCGAGCGCCGCAACGGCCCGTTCATCACCGTCAATTGCCCCACGGTGCCCGAGCAGATCCTGGAGAGCGAGCTCTTCGGCTACAAAAAGGGAGCCTTTACCCAGGCGTCTTCGGATCGCCAGGGGCTATTCCAGGCGGCCGACGGGGGCACGCTTTTTTTAGATGAGATCGGAGAGATCAGCCCGGCCATTCAGTCCAAGCTGCTCCGGGTGATCCAGGAAAAAGAGGTAAAACCCTTGGGGGGGACGAAGTCCGTCCCCGTGGACGTGCGGATTATCGCCGCCACCAACAAGGACCTGGTGAAAGCCATCGAAGAGGGCGAGTTCCGCCAGGATCTCTACTACCGCCTGAACGTTCTTCCCTTGCGGCTTCCGCCTTTGCGGGAGCGGCGAGAAGACATCCCGGCCCTGGTGAGTCATTTTATCCATAAGCACGCCGACACCATGGGGCGAGATCCTCTGCCCGTCTCGGATAAGCTCATGGCCCTTTTGATGGAGCTGCCTCTGACGGGTAACATCAGGGAGCTGGAGAGCCTCGTAATGAAAGGTCTTCTTTTTGCCACCGGGGAGATGATGGAACCCGAGGACCTTCGGGAGGTCCTTGCTGCGGCACCCGCCGTTTCCCCTGGGGGCGCTCAGGTGCCGGACCTGACAGCGTTTTCTTACAAGGAGGCCAAGGAGCAATGCCTTAAAGAGTTCAACGACGCCTATGTGGGCGCGCTCCTGGACAAGACATCCGGCAACGTTGCCCGGGCGGCCCGTTTGTGCGGCATGGAGCGCCAGGCCCTCCAGCAGGTGATGAAACGTTACGGTATCGACCCCGAGCCATATCGCCACAAATGATTATTCCTTTATAAGGTGCGAAAAACCGACCTGTATGCTATGATGAACACATCTCCAGGAAAAAATGTTTTGGTCTCAAAGATGGTTGCGATTTAAAAATCCGTCGCATTGATGTGTGAACAAGGGTTGGTATTGCATTGAATGATTTTGGTGGGTTGTCTGTTTTGGGAGCTCAAGGTGTCATATGACGGATCTCCTGAATCACATGTTGTTTGCACTGGTCGACTTTCGTCACCTCATCGAAGGCCAGTTTGCCACCCGGGCGTTGTGGGAGTGGATTCTCTTTTTCATGCCCGTCTTTATCTTCGGGGAGTTTCCCCGGTATATTTTTCCTGCCGTATTTCTCCTTATTGCCAAAGTAGCCGATCGCCTGCCCCATGACGAGCGTGAAAAAACAACCTTCTTTGCCACAACTCCTTCGGTGAGCGTCCTGCTTGTGGGCTACAACGAAGAGGCCAGCGTGGCCAACGCCATCCGTTCTCTCCTTGAGCTCGAATACCCCAACCTCGAAATCATCGTCATCGATGATAATTCGGAAGACCGCATGTATGAGGAGGCCAGGCCCTTTGCAGACAGAGGGCAGGTCAAACTCTATCGCAACAGCGCGGCCACCGGTCGTTCGGGGCGCCCCACCGCATCGAACATGGCCTTGTGCCTCTCCTCCGGCGATTACATTGTCTCCGTGGACGCAGACACCTCCTTTGACCGGGACATGCTCTTTCATATGATCGGTCCCTTTTACGACCCCAAGGTAGGGGCCGTGGCGGGCAACATCAAGGTGAGAAATCTTGGGGTGTCTGTCTGGACCCGGCTGCAGGCCGTGGAGTACGCCCTGTCCATTACCATATGGAAGCAGTGGCTGGGTCTCCTGGGCATGGGCATGCAGGTAAGCGGGGCCTTCGGGGCCTTCCGGCGGGAGGCCCTGCTCTCCTTCGGGGCCTGGGATCCGGAGCTGGCCGAGGACGCGGACCTGACCCTGAAGATCAAGAAGGTGGGCTGGAAGATTGTTTTTGAACCGGCGGCCATTGCCATGACCAACGCCCCGGAAACGTGGCGGGTGCTGAGGGGACAGCGGTTCCGGTGGGACAAGGGGGGCTTTCGGACCTACTTTCGCAAGCACGCCGACATCCTGAAGTTCTGGCAGTACGACTGGCGCAACGCCTTTGAGATTTCCATGGAGTTTTTTTTCACGGTGTTCCTGACCTTTGTCTATGCGCTCTATCTGGTGCTGATGCTCTGGTATTATCCGAGGCTTCTCATTTTTGTCTGGTGCCTGGCCTATCTTATTTACGTGGGGGTCACTCTCTTCTGTTTTTCCATCTCCCTTGTCTTCAGCGAGCGCCGCAGCCAGGAACTGGCCCTGCTCCCCACGGTGTTTCTGTTTCCAGGGTACAAAGCGTTGTTCAGGTGGGTGAGGTTCGGGGCGCTGATGCTTGAATTCTTCAGGATTAACTACCAGGAAGGCTATCTACCGGAGTCTGCATGGCGTAATACAAAGAAATGGTGAGGTGTGAATGAAAAAAGTGTTTAACGTGGTCATTGTCGGGGCCAGGGAAGAAGAGTACAGGAATCTTAAAACCAGCCTGGAATCCGCCCGGTTCGAGACGTCTCTCGCCATTTCCAGGGCCGAAGTTACGTCTATGCAACGCCTCTCCGGGCAGACGGACCTCATGATCTACTGCCAGGAAGAGGAGGAGGCAGCCCAGTGCCATGTGCCGGTGTTCGTGAACAAAACCATTTTTGTGACCTCCTGTTATGAAAAGGGCATTCTCCTTGAAGCGTTTAAAAAAGGGGCCGCCTATGTCCTGTTTCGCCCCCTGTACCGGGCAGAGCTCTTGCCCGCCATCCGCAATGTCCTGTTCTTCTCGAAAAAATACCGGGAGGCAAATCTGTCCGATGCCTCGGTCCTCTCCTTTTTGAAGGATGTGGCGGAAAGCGGGGTCACCGTCATTGAGCCCGTCTCTTCTCCCTTCAAGCCCACAGGCCACTTTTACCCGGATGTCCTTAAGATCACCGGAGAGCTGGAGAACGAAGAGGCCCACCTGGATGCCCTGGCGGACAGGGGCTTTTTCACCAAACAGCTGAGGAACCGGGTTCGCCTCTGCGAGATGTGCGAGTCCTACCAGATCAACTACCGAGAGGTGTGCCCGGCATGCTCCTCCATCGACATCGTCAAGGGGCAGATGGTCCACCATTTTCCCTGCGGCCATGTGGACTCCCTGGAGACCTTCCGGCAAGGTGCGGACCTTGTCTGTCCCAAGTGCGAAGAGACCCTGCGCCACATCGGCATCGATTACGAAAAGCCCACGGACTATTTCAAGTGTGCCCAGTGCCAGACCATCGTCCCGGAGCCGGTGGTGGAGCTTGAATGCCTGGTATGCGGCCTTGTCTGCCGACCCGATGAAACCGTGGAAAAGAACATCTACTCCTATGAGATGACGCCCCACGCCTGGGAGGCCGTGCGTAGCGGGGTCATAAAGGGGGTGGATTTAGGCGCCCTTCTCTACGATCACCACACCAACCTCTACAACAAACAATACTTCGAGCTTGAGTTGAAGCGGGAGCTGATCCGCACGAAGCGATACCACGCCCCCTTTACCCTGATCCTGGCCCGCATCGAGAAGATTGAGGAGATCCAGAAGAATCACCCGGATCGAGTCGCCTGGTATGTCAACAACCTCTTCAGGGCCCTGAGCCAGGGCTTGAGGGAGCTGGATACCACCTGCGTCTGGGATGCCCAGACCCTGGGGCTGATTCTGGCGGAAACCGATTTCGACGGGGCCCTCGTGGTCGTGAACCGAATTCACGATGCCATTCAGAAGCTGGAATACCTGTTTGACATCTGTCGCCCCGAGGTCTCCTTCAGTGTGGTCCAGGGGGACGCGTCCCATCTGACGGTGGATGACCTGGTCTCCCGGGCCATGGCGGATTTTGCAGATGGTTAGGCGACGGATGGCGGGTGTGGTCCCGTGGATAGGGTGCCTCGTGATGGTGTGTTGCCTGGGGTGCGGCATGCACAATCGTCAGGCCGTGGAGCAGGAGGCCGATATGGCGCTGGTGCGTGAGCTGACGGCCCCGGTCTTTTTTGGCCAGCAGCAGCTGTTCGCTGCCCTGGGGACCACGGATCACGAGCTTGTTGTGTTTGAGGTGACCGGCCAGACGGTGAAGCGAATCCCGGAGCCGGGAACCGCTCCCCGCGTCCGGTCCGAAGCGCGGGTGGTGTTTTTCAGGATCCCCGATGACTGCGGGGAGGGGTGGTCGCTCTATCATTTCGATTCCCGATCCTTTCAGTTGAGAGCCCTTCCGGAGATCAAGGCCCCCGAGGCAGGGGACGAGTCGGAATCCTCGGATTCGTTTGTGGTGTTCAAAGCCCTGTCCCGCACCGGGCGATGGCTGCCCGGCGAGCAGGATCTGGCCCTTGTGCGGCTTCGCTTTGAGGTGGACGACGAAGGGGAGATCCGTTTTGCAGGCAAAAAGAAAGTCCGGGACATTCCCGGAGAGCCCGTGCTGCCCGTCCACCTGCGGGGGGCAGGCAGGGCCTTTTTCCTGAGCCGGGACAACGAGGGCGGCTCTACCCTCATGTCCGTGGACGAGGCCGGTGAGGACCTGTCCACCCACCTTGAAGAAGGGGCCGGCACCATCAGCCGCATTTATTCCGATGACGGGAGCACCCTGGTCTTTGAATCGGACAAGCCCGGCTACCAGGCCCTCTACAGGCTGGACCCCGTTACCGGAGAGGTGGCGGATTACCGCCGTATTGAGGCAGAAACCGGGGAGCAGAGCCGCTATATCCTGCGCAGCCGTTATGTGGATGGCACCGCCTCCCCGGTGGTGGTCCGGGTCCCGGAGACCCTCGGGGTCCGGGAAGTCGCCGCCCTTGTGACGGCACAGAACCCGGAGGTGAGCCTGAAGCGGGCAGAGCTGGCCGCTTCCCTTGTGGAGGTGGGCATTGCCACCCTGCCCAATTACCCCTCTTTCTACTTTGAGCTGGGCACGGTGTCCCAGGCCGGGCTCTTCAACGACCAGACCAGCTTCTTTTCCCAGACCCTCATCGACGGGCTCCTCGGGCTGTTTCAACCCCTGCTCGATATCCGGCGAAACAGGGAACTCTGGCGGGCAGCCCAGCTGACGGCTGAGGCGGCCCGGAGCCGCCTGGACAACGAGGTTAACGAACGGGTGGCCGAGGCGGTGAAGCTCTGCTTTGAGGTGGCCTACCTTGACGAACTGGAGTCCGTGCAGGACGCGCTTCTGGGGGTGTACGAACAGCGCCAGGCCTATTACGAGACCCTGGAATCCGTGGGGGACTCCCTGGGGCTGCAGCGCATGGCGGCCGAGAAAATCCTGGTGGCGGCCAGCTCGGAGCAGGCGCACACACGGCGCCGACGAGCATTTTTGATGAACCGCCTCAAGCAGCTATGCGGGCTTGCCCGGGAGGTTCGTATCTCTTTGGCCCCAGACGCCTTTCACCTGAGTGAGGCGGATTTTGGAGAGGGCTCGGTGCTGAGGGAGCTGGCGGTCTTGAACCATCCCCAGGTACGTGCCGTTAACGCCGAGTTGAAAAAGGCGCGGTTCCTGGAGTCGGCCGGGCCTGAAGTCCGGGGGATCCTCAATGTGGCGGCGGAGTACGAGTACACCGGCAAGAGCACCTCCAGTGCGGTGACCGATGTCATCAACCTGACCTTCAGCGGCGGCATCTCCACGGCCCACGGCAAGGCCGCCAGGCTCCACACTGCGTACTGGCGTCATGTGAAGGACGCCCTGGGGATTGAGCTGGGCCTTGTGGCGGGAAGGGTTCGGCAGGGCCTTGATGAGGCCCTCATGGATTTTAAGGCCTCACAGGACGACAGCCGGGCCAAGGCATGGGATGCCCGGTATGCCTTGGAAAAAGTACGGGTGGCAAGGCTCTACGCGGCCATTGACACCGCAGGGGATGCCGACACCTACGATCCCCTGGCGGTGGTCACCGCCGAGCAGGAGTACTTGAGCACCGTGGTCAGGACGGCCCGGGTGAAACGGGACCTGGGTATCCGGTACGTAAACGTCTGGCGTGAGACCGGCCGTTCAAGGCTCCTGGCCGACAACCTGTGGGCCTATTCCGACCTGAGGGTGGAGGGGCGGACAGCCTCTGTCTGGCTGTGGGAAACCCGGGCCGCCATGGACACAGAGGAGAGCCGGGATGCCTTTGTGGCCACGGCAAGAGAGGCCGGGGTCAACAGGGTCTATGCGTACCTGTATTCCGATTCCCGCCTCCTTACGGAGATGATGGACCGGGAGCGGTTCATCCTCTTCTTGAATGCGTGTGCACGGGAAAACATCGAGGTGTGGGCGCTGCTGGGAGAGCCCGAGTGGCTGACGGGACCTGACGGGATGATCGAGTTGACCCGTGGAGTGGACCGCATCAACGCCTTTAACGCCTCCAGAAGTGGGTTTGAACCGAAGATTTCCGGAATAAAGATCGACCTGGAGCCCCACTCCGTGCCGGGGTGGGAGACAGATTCCGCACGCCGGGAAGAGCTCAACGTCTCCTTCCTCCGGCTCCTGAAGAGGGCTCGGAGCCGCATGGCAGAAGACATGCCCCTGTGGGCGGACGGTCCGGTGAAGTGGTTTACCCAGGAGGTGCACAGGCCCCTGATGCGTCAGGTGGCGCGTCTTACCGACGGCATCACGGTGATGGCCTACTTCAACGCACCTGAAACCACAAGCCGGGTGGTGGCCAAGGTCTTTGACGAGGCGGCCGGGCCCCTGGAGGTCGGCCTGGAGTTTTCCGGCAAAGCTCCGCCTTCGGATACCCTGTATCCCCTGGACAGAGACGGGTGGGCCCTGGTTGAACAGGACTTGTCGCGTCAATGGATGGAAAACCCCGGGTATCGAGGGCTCTCGTTCCACGACTACTCGGCGCTGAAGCTGATTTTTGAAAGGGGCACGGACTAAGATGAAGATTACATTCAGACAAGGGGGCACATCCCAGACACCGGTCTCACCTGCCCAGCCCGAGATGCGGGACCACAAGCGCAGGAAGGCCCCTGTGCGCAAGGTGGTGCTGATCGTGTTGTGTGTGGCGGCACTGGTGGGGGGCGGCATCATGCTCTACAAACGAAACATCCTGTATACCTACGGCATGGTTTCAGGCGGGGTGGTGGAGGTGACGGCCGATGTGCCCACGGAGATCCAGGCAATCTTTGTGGCCAAGGGGGACATCGTCAAAAAAGGGGACGTGCTGTTTACCCAGTACTCCGTGGAGGGGGAGAGCCGGATCAGGCGGGCGGAGGCGGCCCTGGAATCCAAACTCTCCACATTTGATCTCATCTCCGGGGATTCGGGGGAGGAGCGGGACTACGCCGCCCCCCTGCAAAAGAAGCTCATGTTCCTTGACCTGGAGCAGCAGGGCAACGCCCTTGCCCGTGAGCGAATGCTCTCCGAGGCCCGCTTTGAATCACGCCGTTTGAAGACCCTGTATGAAGCCAAGAAAGAGCGCCACGAAAACCTGGAAAAACTCTACCGGCTGGATGCCACCACCCTGCGCCAGGTGCGGGCGGCGGAAACCGAGAAAGACCTTCGTTACCACGAGTATGTCCTGGCCCGTGACCACTACAACCACGTGGTTGAAGCCAACCGCATCGCCGAGGCCGAGGCTGAAAAAAGTTACCGTGCCCGTGAATCCACCCTGAACCGAAGCGCCATCAAAGACGATTCCGATGTGGACGGGCTCCTTTCGGAGATCGAAAGGGCACGGGCGTACCGTGATCATTTGCGCCAGAAATACGGCTCCGGGGGTTTCAGGGCCCCCTTTGATGCCATCATCACCGAGGTGAACGTCTCGCCCGGTGTCATGGCCCACAACGGCGAACCGATTATGTCCTGTGCCTCCCTTAACGGCTTGTGGGTGGATGTTTACGTGGCCCCCGATAAAGCCGGGCTGTTCACCGAAGACAAGGAAATTTTTCTGTATATCGAGGGACAAAAGCGATCCATCCCCGGAACCCTCACGGCCAGGGGCAGGGTTGAACTCCCGGTGCCGGATCTCTTGCGGGTGAAGCTGCCCAAGCTGGTGAGCGCGGTCTATTTTCATGTGGCCGTTGAAAACGACGACAACATGCACCCCGGCAATATCGTGCGGGTGGTGGTGAAGTAGGGCGACGCTTCGGGGAGGGGGATATTTCAGGCTTTTTATAAAACGCCGCACTCCTGTGCGGCGTTTTTGCGTGTATGGGGGGCTGCCGTATTGGCGTGGGGCGCTCCGGGGCCCCTTGTCAGGCTTTTCGAATAAGAAACAGGCCGTAGGTAGCCCTTAGGTTCGGCAACACCCGGATGGTCTTGCCATGGCGGTCCGCTGAAGAGGTTTTGATGGCCATTTCGTTGATGATCTCAAAACCGGCCTCCCGGGCAAGGTGCGTGAAATCGCGCAGGGAGAGGACGCGGATGTTGGGCGTGTCGTACCAGGCGTAGGGCAGGACCTCGGTTTTTGGGGCATGGCCGGAAAAGAGAAATTGCGTGCGCACCTTCCAGTGGCTGAAGTTGGGAAAACTCACCACCGCGGTTTTGCCGATGCGCATGATCTCTTTAAGGAGCGTGACGGGGTCAAAGGTTTGCTGGATGGTCTGGCTCAGCACCACGCAGTCGAAGGAGGCATCCGGGTAATCATCAAGCTCGGTGTTGATGTCCCCTTGTATGACCGAGAGGCCCTTTTCGATGCATGCCGACACCTTGGATTCGGCGATCTCGATGCCGGTCTCGGTTACGCCCTTGGTGTGTTTCAGGAAATGGAGCAGCTCCCCTTCTCCGCACCCCAGCCCCAGCACCCTCGATCCCGAAGGAATCCAGGACGCGATGATCTGAAGGTCGTAGCGTATGGGATGATGATCAGTCGTCATGGTGCACCCCCTTTAAAAATCCGCGGATCATGCGGGACAACCTTTCGTTGGGCAGGAGAAAGGCGTCATGGCCTGCTGTTGATTCCAACTCGCAGAAGCTGACGTCGCTGCCCCTTTTCTTCAGGGCTTTGACGATGGCCTTGGACTGGTAGGTCGGGTAGAGCCAGTCCGAGCTGAAGGAGACAATGAGGCATTTGGCCCTGGGCCCTGGGGCCGGGGCAGACAACTGGGCCTCAAGGTCGAAGTAATCCGCCGCCTTGGTGATGTAAAGAAGGGTGTTGGCGTCGAACCGCTCCACAAACCGTGCGCCCTGGTAGTGAAGGTAGCTCTCCACCTTGAAGGGGGCCTCGAACTCCGAGGCGTGGGTGTCGGGGTCCTGGAGGCGCCGTCCGAACTTGGCGTGCATGGCCTCGTCCGAGAGGTAAGTGATGTGTCCCACCATGCGGGCAAGGGAAAGCCCTGTGTCGGGGCTGGGCCCTTCATAGTAAGACCCGTTGTTCCAGTTCGGGTCGTTCATGATGGCCTGGCGGGCCACCTCGTTGAAGGAGATGGAAAGGGCCGAATGGCGCAAGGTGGTGGCAAGGGCCACGGCCGAGTGCATCATCTCCGGGTAGGCCTGGCACCACTGGAGTACCTGCATGCCCCCCACGGAGCCGCCGATGACCGAGACAAGTTTTTCGATCCCCAGATGATCCAGGAGGCGCTTCTGGGCGTTTACCATGTCCGCGATGGTGACGACCTCAAAGTCCAGGCCGTAGGCTTTGCCTGTCTCAGGGTTCACGGATGAGGGACCGGTGGAGCCCATGCAGCCCCCCAGGACGTTGGAGCAGATGACAAAGTACTTTGTGGTGTCGATGCCTTTGCCCGGCCCCACCATGGACTCCCACCAGCCGGGCTTGCGGTCCGTGACGTCGTAATACCCCGCCGCATGGGAGTCTCCGGTGAGGGCGTGGGTGAGGAGAATGGCGTTGTCCCTCTTTTCGTTCAGCCGTCCGTAGGTTTCGTAGGCAAGGGTCACAGGGCCGATGCTCTGGCCTGCTTCCAGGGGCAGCGCATCGTCTCCGTCACCGAAGGTAAAGAACTGCTTCTCGACAAGGCCTACGGAGTTGGGAAAAAGATCGGTTTTCATCGCGTCCTTCGGTGGGCAGGGGTAAGGGCATTATCGACCACAAAGGCCTCGGGATCCAACGTCAGCAGGGTATCGAGTTCGTGCTCGGTCTCTTTGGAGACGCTGAAAAAGAGAAACGCATACATGGGAAAGGTCCGGTAATCCATTTTGCGCATGCACAGGACGGAGGTGATCTCCTTGCCCAGTTTGTCATAATCAAACACCTGATCGTCCCGAAGGGGCGTGGGGCGCTCGATGACCGCCATGGCAAAGGTGTCGGTTCCGGCCTTTTCAAGCACCGCGTCCCAGTCGGGTTTTTTCTTTTTGGCAAAACAGTCATAGACGTTGATGCCGTACGCGTAGGAGGCGATGTCCGTGGAGCACCAGCCTGCAAAGCGCAGGGGGTTCACCTCAATGGGGCGGATGCGGTCGCTGTCATCAATGCGGATTTCGGTGTGGACGGGAAGCCCCCGGAAGTCCCCGAGCTCTGCCAGGTCCGCGAGAAAGCCTTCGATGGAGGCAAGGCGGGAGGCGATGATCTCGGCGGAGGTGATGTAGAGCCGGTCGCTCATGTCCTGGTCGCCGTTGAACCGGTGTTTGAGGATGTTGAGCACCACCGGCCTGTTGTCATCATCGAAATAGGCGTCCACCGCGTATTCGTCCCCTTCGATGATGGACTCCACGATGAAAAAGGCGCTGCTGATCACCTCTTCGGGAAAGGCGTGTGCCGTCTCCTTTGTCTCCTCCAAAAGCTGGGCCCGGACCGATTCCCACTCCTCGGCGGTGTTCACCCTGTGGACCCCGGCGCTGATGAAGCCCACCATGGGCTTGATGATAAACGGGGCGCCCACGCGGTCAAAGGTAAAGGACGCAATGTCGGCTGCCGCGATTTTGAAAAAGGACACGTCGGGAAACAGGGCCGCTGTCTTTTCCCGGAATTTGAACTTGTTTTTGAAGAGGTCGATCTTGAGGGCCAGCTCCGAGTCCGCCCCGAAGGTCTTGACGATCCAGGCGATGGCGTTTTCACTGTTGCTGTACAGCCAGCGGAAGTTATCGCGCTCAAGTTGCTCCACGGCTTCGGCGTCGGAGATGTGGTTGGCCGTTTCAGAGACGCACTTCAGGGCAAATTCGTTTTCCAGAAGAGGAGCCTGGGATTCGATGAGGTAGTTCTCGGCCACATCGGAGATGTAGGGTTGATCAAAGATAAACATGCACTGTTCCCAACTAATTAAAGATGCTTTTCGTTTTATGTGTCCGTTTCGACGAAATAACCCCGGAACGAGGGCCTGGCATAACGCGGAGGCCCCGGTAACCCTGAAAACCTAAGGTCCCTGACCATGGTGCACAGAGTGCACCCTACGGGCTGTGGGCCATTTGGCGCGTTGACAAACGGAATTGGCGCCCTTTTTGGCATGAACACCGTCATGCCGGGTTTTGCAGGGTGCACTCCGTGCACCGGAATGAGACCCTTCCATAACGCGGATGCCTCGGTAACCCCGACACCTTCGGTTTGCGACCATGGTGCACAGAGTGCACCCTACGGGCCGAGGGCCATTTGGCACGGTGACAAACAGAATCGGCGCTCTTTTTGGCATCAACACCGTAATGCCAGGGTTTGTAGGGTGCACTCCGTGCACCGAAATGAGAGCCTTCCATAACGCGGATGCCCCGGTAACCCCGACACCTTCGGTTCCCGACCATGGTGCACAGAGTGCACCGGACGGGCTGTGGGCCATTAGGCCCGGTGACAAACGGAATTGGCGTCCTTTTTGGCATGAACGCCGTCATGCCGGGTTTTGTAGGGTGCACTCCGTGCACCGAAACGAGGGCCTGCCATAACGCGGAGGCCTTGGTAACCCTGAAAGCCATCGGTTCCCGACCATGGTGCACAGAGTGCGCCCTACGGGCCGAGGGCCATTTGGCACGGTGACAAACAGAATCGGCGCTCTTTTTGCCATGAACGCCGTCATGCCGGGTTTTGCAGGGGGCACTCCGTGCACCGAAATGAGAGCCTTCCATAACGCGGATGCCTTGGTAACCCCGGAAGCCTGCAGTCCCCGACCATGGTGGAAGTAAATAACCACACAAGATAGGTCGCCGGAATACCGCTGGGATTTGTCCCGAGGAACGAGGGGCAAAGCCCGGCGGTAACCTGCTTTCAAGGTGGCTCACCTTGCCGCCGGAGGCATTCTTGTTAACCCATGCTGTCCAGGGCCTGGGAAAAGTCGGCGATGATGTCGTCGATGTGCTCGATGCCAACGGTGATGCGGATCAATTCCGGCAGGACGCCTGCCTTGATCTGGTCGGCGTCGCTGAGCTGGCGGTGGGTCATGCTGGCGGGGTGCAGCACGCCGGTGCGGACATCGGCCACGTGGACCACGATCTCGGCAAGCTGAAGGCTGTTCATCAGGCGTTCGGCGGCGTCTCTGCCCCCTTTGGGACCGAAAGTGAGGACCCCGCTTCCTGCTTTCATGTACTTTTTGCAGAGGTCGTGGTTGGCGTCGCTTTTAAGAAGGGGGTACTTGACCCAGTCCACGCCGGGGTGGCTCTCCAGGAATTCGGCCAGGGCCAGGGCGTTGCTGCTGTGGCGCTCCATGCGCAGGTGAAGGGTCTCCAGGCCCTTGTTGGTGAGAAAGGCGTTCTGGGGGGACATGTAGCATCCCAGGTCCCGGATCCACTGGACCCGCGCTTTGACGATGTAGGCCTGGTTCCCGAAGGTCTCGGTGTAGCTGAGGCCGTGGTAGGATTCGTCGGGCTCGGTGAGGCCGGGGAACTTGCCGTTGTTCCAGTCAAAGGAGCCCCCGTCCACGATGATGCCCCCCACGCTGGTGGCGTGGCCGTCGGTGTACTTGGTGGTGGAGTGGATCACGATGTCGGCGCCGTGCTCCAGGGGGCGGCACAGGCAAGGCGTGGGGAAGGTGTTGTCCACGATGAAGGGGACGCCCATGGCCTTGGCGATGGCTGAGAACTTGTCGAAGTCCAGGACCTGGGTGCCCGGGTTGGACAAGGACTCGCCGAAGAGCAGCTTGGTGTTGGGCTTGAAGGCTTTTTTGATCTCGTCCACAGGGGCACCGGGGTCCACAAAGGTCATGTCGATGCCCATTTTCTTCAGGGTGTGCTTGAAGAGGTTGAAGGTGCCGCCGTAGAGGGTGGACAGGGCCACGAAGTGGTCCCCCGCCTCGCAGATATTGAGGATGCACACCGTGGATGCAGACTGGCCGGAAGAGAGGGCCAGGGCCCCCACGCCGCCTTCCAGGGCCGCCATTTTGTTTTCAAGGACCTCCACCGTGGGGTTGCTGATGCGCGAGTACATGTGCCCCGGGACCTTGAGGTCGAAGAGATCTGCGATCTCTTTGCACGTGTCGTACTTGTAGGTGGTGCTCTGCACAATGGGGGTGACGCGGGGCTCTCCGTTTTTGGGAGTGAACCCGCATTGAACTGCCTTTGTCTCGATATTCCAGCGTGTCTTATCCATTTGAACATCCCGTGTAAGCGTGGTGAAGTGTTATTGCCGTTGGTTTCCCCTTGCCGCGTGGAAGGGCACGCATCGGTTTTAGCCTAAGTGTTCGCCGTTTTTCAATTGACAAATTACCCCACATAGATAATCAAGTAAACTTAAACGAATTAAACTATAGGTTAAGTTATGCTAAACGATATCGATTTCAACCGACTCAAGGTGTTTTATCGTATTTACAGCCAGCAAAGCATCGGGGGGGCGGCAAAGGAGCTGAACGTCACCCCGTCGGCCGTGAGCCAGCATCTGAAAAAGCTGGAGCAGGAGATCAGGGTGCGGCTGTTTACGCGGATGCACAAACGGCTTGTGCCCACGGTGGAGGCGGACAGGCTGTTTGCGATCCTCAAGCCGTTTCTGGGGGAGTTGCAGGCGGGGCTGACGCTTTTTCAAAACGGGAAGGACGAGCCGTCCGGGCTTTTGCGCATCGGGGCACCCGTGGAGTTCGGCAAGGCTTTTTTCCCGAAGGTGATGGCCTTGTTTCGGAAGCAGTACGGGGAGGTGACCTTTTCCCTGACCCTGGGCAATTCGGAGAGGCTCCTTGCCATGGTCAAAAGCGGGGAGCTTGATTTTGCCATGGTGGACCTGTTTGCAAGCCAGAGAAAATACGTGGCGGACCTGGGGACCTACCATGTGGAGCCGGTCATCGATGAAGAGGTGATCCTTGCCTGCTCGGCGGCCTATTTCCATGCCAGGCTGAAGGGAAACGTCTCCCCGGACCACATCCTCACCCAGGATTTCATCTCCTACGAACGGAGCCATCAGGCTTTAAACGGCTGGTTCAGGCACCACTTCGGCAAACAGTCGGTGAAACCCAGTGTGGTCCTCACCGTGGACAGCGTCCAGGCCGTGCGTTCGGCCATTGAAAGCGACATGGGGTTGGGGGTGGTGACCCGAAACGCTATTCGTGACCAGCTTGACCGGGGAACAGTCACCCCCATAAAAACCGGCAAGCGGGAGATCGTCAACAAGATCTCCCTGGTCCAGCTCCAGGACAAGGTCCCCACCTTTACGGAGAAGACAGCCCAGTCGTATTTCAGGGAGGCGCTGCGGGAGATTTCTCAGTAGGCGGTCGATATGCTTTTTGCATCCGGCGGCCCTGCCGGGGGCCAAACTTTTGAAAAGTTTGATAAACAGGTTAAAAGAAACAGATTCAGTTTAATCTGAACCAAAGGCGAATGTGATTTTCCCTGAGGAACGAAGGGGAAAGCGCATTCGCAACCTGCTTTCGAGGTGGCTCACCTCGCCGCCGGAGGCAAGCTTTTTGAGCCGATGTTGACCAGGAAAGGCATGGGGGGCGAAGCCGGGGTATGATGACATACCCCGGCTATTTTATACGGAGTGGGTTTTATTCGAACTCAGCCAGCTCTTTTTCAAGCTTTTCGAGCATGTTAGCGCAACGCTTGCTCAGTTTCTTTTTATAATATTCGCGTACGGGCAGAGCCGCTTTTTTGAAGGCAGCATGCTGCTCGGCAGACAGGTTGACGACTTCGGTGTGGGCGGCAAGGGTCTTGGCGGCCTTTTCGTTGGCTTCTTTCTGGAGATCGTAAGCGTAGCCACGCATCTCTGTGACTGTTTCGGAGAGGATTTTCTGCAGGTCCTTGGGCAGGGACTTGAAGAAACGGTCGTTCATGAACACACCTTCAAGGTACATGATGTGGTTGGACATGATGAGGTACTTCTGTACTTCGTACCACTTCATATCCACCAGCGCGGACAGGGGGTTTTCCACGCCGTCCACCATGTTCAGCTGAAGAGCGCTGTACACGTCGGTGTAGGCAACCGGAGTGGCGTTGGCATTGTAGGCCTCATAGTTTTTGATGATCAGCGGGGTGTCCATGGTGCGGAACGGCAGGCCTTTAAAGTCGGCAGGGCCCGTGATCTTTTTATCACTCAGCCAGTCACTTGCGCCCAGGGGCCACAGGTCCATCAGGCGCAGGCTCTTCTCCGCGTACGCACCCGCGAGGTCCTTTTTGACCACCTGGCTTTTACCCAGGAATTCGTAGGCTTTTTCCACGCTGGAGGGCAGCAGGAAGTGCAGGGCGAACATCTGGCCTTCGGGCACGATGGTGGAGACGTTGCCGGGGCTGACGATGGCCATCTGGGTGGAACCGGTAAGCAGGTGCTCCACCAGGTCCACGCCCACACCGAGCTGGCCGACCTGGAAAATCTCAAACGTGATTCGGCCGTTGCTTTTTTCCGTTACGCGGCGGGCAAATTCCTTTGCGTATTTGTCCGGTACGGTGTCCGCGTACTCTTCGTGGGTAATCTTAAAGGTGTAGGTTCCTCGTTTGGCAGATGCGGGAAGCGCACCGGCAAAAACAATCAACAGCATCAAACCAAGCGTACAAAACTTTTTCATCTCTCACTCCTAAGTAAATGATCTATTATTTCAAATTGATGAATTACTTCATCAACCCTCCCAGGAACAATGAAATTTCGGGAAACGCGGAAATCAGGAAACAGGCAAAGAGCAGAATGGCGATATACGGCCCTTCGTTTCGAATGACTTCAAGGTACGGTTTGTCGAAGATGGCACAGCAGGTGAAGATGCTTGTGCCGAAGGGCGGTGTGCCGGAGCCGATGGCGACCTGCAGGGTAATCAGAACACCCAGGTGCACCAGGTCAATGCCGGCACTGTGGGCGATGGGGGCAAAAATGGGGGTAAGGATAAGGATAACAACAACGGCTTCCACAAACATGCACCCGATGAAGAACACGAGGTTTACGGTAAGCAGGATAAGGAAGACAGAGGCCGACTCGCCAAGCAAACCCTGGGTAAGGATTTGCGGGATACGGTCGTAGGAGATGACCCATGAGAAGCTCTGGCCCACGGCAACAAGGACGAAGACAACCGTGGTCAGCACGCCGGTGGAAAGAGAAATGTCATAGAGGTCTTTAATCTTCACCGACTTGTAAATGACCATTTCCACAAAGGCTGCATACAGCACACTGGCGGCGGCTGCTTCGGTGGGGCTGAAAATCCCGGAGTAGATACCGCCCATGATGATGACGGGAAAACCGAAGGGCAGGATGCACCGCCTGGTGGCTGCCACTCGTTCAGCGGTGGACGCCCTGGGCAGACGGGGAATGTCATTTTTCTTTGCGTAAAATACGTTGTACGCAACGAACAGGGCAATAATAACGATGGCGGGCCCGATGCCTGCGATGAACAATTTGCCGATGGACGCGCCACTTGCGACGCCGTAGACGATCATGCCAAGGCTTGGCGGAATAAGATACGCCAGGTTACTGGAGTTGATGATAAGTGCCAGGGCTTCGCTGTCGCTGTATCCTCGGTCCAGAAGTTTTTTCCGCACCGGGGTCCCGACGGCAACAACCGTTGCCTGGGTGGAACCGGAGACGGCACCGAACAGGGCACAGGTGATGGAGGTGGTGGAGGCCAGGCCGCCGCTCCGGTGACCCACCAGGCTTTCAACAAAATCGAGCAGGCGCTCCGAGGTCTGTCCCTTGCTCATGATATCGGCAGCGAGAATGAACATGGGGATGGCCATAAGCACGGGGGCCTGAACCCCCAGCATCATCTGCTGAACCACGATAAAGGGCTGAACCATGGGCGTATACATGAGTACATACACAAGGGTGGAAAGAAGCATGGTCATCATCATGGGGAACCCCATGAGCAGCAAGAGAAGCATTAAACCAAAAAGAATCAGCATTCTATTTTCCCCTCCTCGGGTTTTTCCGTACCAATGTAGAGGCCGGGCTCTTTGATGTTGATGATGATATTCATCAGATATTGAATGGCCCCGAGCCCGAACCCTACGGGAATAACAGCAGCGCGAATCCAGTCCGGTATTTCCAGGGCGGAGGTCACCTTGCCCAGCATCTGGGTGTATTCAATATAGTCGAGGGCGATGGTGCTGACGTAAACGTAGGTTGCCATGGTCACAAACGAGATGAAGATCGTCAGCAGCTTTTGTGCCTTGAGGGGGAGCGTATCAAAAATCGCAGTCATCCTGATGTGGCGTCCCTTACGGGCGGCATAGCCTATGCCGCTGAATGTCACGAGAATAAGCAGCGAACCGCCGATCTCGTCTGCTGAAGCCATGCTTTTCATAAACAGCTTGCGGGAGACGACATTGCAAATCAGGAGGGTGGCCATGAGCATTACGCCACTGGCCAGAACCCACTCCGTAATCAGTGCAATGAGGTCGTCAATTTTCCAAAAAAGTTTCATGCAATCTCCTCCTACCCATGCCTTCGGGTACGTTACACATGTAATCTCTAACTGAATAAATACAGGTTAAGCGGCTGCAAAAAACCCCAAGGCGCTACCCTTTCAGTAATTGTCCAAATCCTTCTATTCCGGGCTGTTTTCCAACAAGCGTCATTGCATGCCAGAACATCGCCTGAGTACTTGTAACAATCGGAACTCCGACTTCAGCCTCAAGTTCATCAATGTGCTCAAGGGCACGTAAATTCGTGCAGGACATAAACAGCGCATCCGTGGGGGCCTGGGCCAGGATGCGTCTGGCCCCTTCCAGCATCGAGTCAAAGGAGACCGTGGTGATGTCGGTGTCTTTTTCGATGCGCAGCGCCCCGATGGTGGGCACTTCAAGGCCTTCTGCCGCAAGCTGCCGATAGAGCGGGTAGTTCACCTCAGTCGGATACGGCGAAAAGATAGAGACACGTTTGGCCTTTAAATGCTTGAAGGCGGCAAGGGCTCCGGCCCACGGGTTTGTTGCGGGGATCCCGGGGGTGTTTGCGGTGAGCAGCTCCCGGATCTTTTCATTGCCGATGACAATGGAGGCCGAGGTGCAGCCGAAGGCCATGACATCCATGGGAAGCCCGGTTGCGATGAGCTCTGCAGACTGGGTGATGCCCCGGGAAATCTCCGCCAGGGCCTCTTTGGTCATGGCGCTTGAGTAGTAGACGCGGTTGCTGAAGACCATGGCGGAGGATCCCACCAGCATGTTCAGGTCCCTTTCAATGGAATGATCCGTTGAAAGCTGCACCAGCCCGATATGCACCTTGTCCGGCCGGGGAGCCTTGGAATGTTCCAGAAAGAGTTCGCTTGCTTCGTAATCAGACTGGCTGAGCATGGGATACGCCCTCCTTATTGATCTCGGCTGCGTAGGTTGCGCACATGGCGGCGTACATCATGGTGGCACGCAGCACCTGCTTTTTTTCCACGTATTCGTTGGGCACGTGGCATGCCGCGATCACACCCGGGCCGTAGCCGATGACGGGGATACCGTGCTTGCCCATGATGGCGACCCCGTTGGTGGAAAACGGCCATGTTGTCAGTGTGGGCGGCGTGTTGAACAGCCCTTCGTAGGCCTTGACGGTGCTGCGGGTGACCACGTGGTCTTTTTCGATTTTCCAGGCGGGGAAGGTGCACTCTTTGCAGGGGATAAGGCCTGTGTAGGACGGCTCCTCAAAGGTGTGGAACTCAACGGTCGCCCGGGCCGCCTGAACCGAAGGCAGCTCCTTCACCTGCTCCAGGGCATACTGGGGAGACTCCCCCCATGTCAGTCTTCGGTCGATGGTCAGTTCGCAGTAATCCGCCACGGACGAGCGGGACGGCGCGCCGGAGATCATCTCCGAGACCACCAGAGTGCCTTTGCCCAGGTCCTCGTCTTCGATGGTGAGGCTGGTGCTCAGCGCTTCCAGCTCGGACACAATCTTTGCCATGGCGTAGATGGCGTTGTCCCCCATGTGGGGGGCGGAGGCATGGGCGCTCTGGCCTGTCACGGAGATCTTGAGCTCCATGCGGCCCTTCTGGGCGAGGGAGATCCGGTCGTCGCTGGGCTCTGCGATGATCACAACGTCGGGGGAGACCCCTTCGTTTTCGATGAGGTATTCCCACGCCAGCCCCTCGCAGGGCTCTTCCTGCACTGTGGCGCACACCATGTAGGTGAACTGGTCGGTGAGGGAGAGGTCCCGCAGGACCTTTCCCGCATAGACCATGGAGGCGATGGCCGCTTTCATGTCCGAGGCCCCGCGACCGTAGAGGCAGGTGTCGTCCTGGTCACCGGAAAAGGGCGGACGCGTCCATTGCTCCCGGTTGCCCGCACCCACGGTGTCCATGTGCCCGTCGGCGGCGATGAGGGTCTTGCCGGTTCCCACGGAGCCGCGGACGTTGCCCATGGGGTCCACGGTGACGTCATCAAATCCCAGCTCCCGCATCTTGTCCGCAACGAGGGCGGCAACCCCTTTCTCGTTGCCGGAGAGGCTTTCAGTTTTGATGAGTTCACAGGCAAACTCACAGATGTCCCGGGCATAATCCTCGGTGCTGGACACGATTTTTTCATACATATCAGACATCACGATTCCTATTTTATAATCACCATGTGTTCGGCGGCCCTGGGGGAGAGCAGTTCGGGGCCATCTTCCGTGATCACAATGTTCTCTTCGTGTACCATCTCCTTGCCGGGGGCATAGACCATGCCGGGTTCAAGGGTGATGACCATGCCCGCCTCCAGCGTGGTGTTGTCCGTGGCCGTGTTGGAGGGCCACTCCGTGAGCTGGCTGCCGAGGCCGTGGCCGAGGCGTCCCACGCCGCTGCCCAGGGCGCCGCCCTCTTCCATGACGCTCCACATGGCGTTGTAGATATCCGTGGTGGTGGCTCCGGGGCGGGCCACCTTCAGGCCGGCTTCCGTTGCTTCATACACGCAGTCATAGGCGCGCTGGGTCTCGTCACTGCAATGGCCGAAGGCAAAGTTGCGGTCAAAGTCCGAGAAATACCCGTCGTGCACCGCCCCCACGTCGATAATCAGCACGTCGCCCTCTTCAATGCGGCGGGGGGTGGGGCCCATGATGATGCTGTCATAGCCGTCGGGGCCGGATCCGGAGATGAGGTATTTGACGAATTCGGCGCCGTGGTTGAGCATGTTGATCCGCATCTGGCGGCAGATCTCCTGCTCGGTCTGGCCGATTTTTGCGTGGGTGGGGAGCATGTCGAAGCCGTGGCCGGCGATCTCGCAGGCCCTTTTGATCTTGGCAATCTCCGCCGGGGACTTGATGGCGCGCAGGTGGTGCATCTCATAGGCGATGTCCACAAACTCTTTTCCGTCCACAAGGGAGGCCAGCTTCAGGTAATCCGCCGTGGGCATGCGAAGGTAAGACTCCTGGCCAAGGGTGGCGCCGATGCGGCCGAAGCGGGTGGGCAGGGAGTTGACGACACCTGCCACCAGGGAGATGCCGTCGTCTTCGGGGTTGGGTGAGGACCAGGTCAGGACGTGGTCCAGCCAGGTGCTGCGCATGCCGCTTTCGCCGATGCCGGGGATCACGGCAACGGGTTTTCCCGTAAGGGGAATGACCAGAAACCAGGGCCGGGTGGGGCTCTCCCAGAATTGGGTGTAAAAACCGGTGAAGTAGCGGACGTTGGCCTCGGTGGTGAGAAAGACGGCGTCCAGCTTTTTCTCCTGCATGACTTTCTGCATGCGGGCGGTACGCGTTTCAAAATCTTCAGCGGTGAATCCAGATTCGAGTATGCTCATCGTTTCTATCCTAAAATCACTCTGGTGGATTAGTTGTTTCGTCCGAACCACACCACGTCGCGGTAGGTTTCAGGCGAAGTATCTCCTTCGGTGTTGATGCAAAGGACCTTTGCGTCTTTGGTAAGGCCCAGTTTTTCACGTGCTTCCCGGCCCTCTTCCTCTTGCATCACCCACTGCAGGAACCCTGTGGTGGCGGCGCCGGACTCGCCGGAGATGACCTGGGGGTCGCCCTTCATGGGAGCGCCCAGGATCCGCATGCCTTTGGCGGCGATGTCGTCGGAGCAGGAGGCGTAGGCCAGGGGGTAGTCACGCAGCATCTCCCAGCTGGTGATGTTGGGCTCACCGCAGGCAAGGCCCGCCATGAGGGTGGCAAGGGAACCGGTGACGGCGTGGGGGGTGCCGTCGTTTTCGCAGGCGGAGACGTAAAAGCAGTTGGCTGCCTCGGGCTCCACGATGATGAAGGTGGGGGCGTCTTTTTCGAACACGGACATGAAAAATCCCAGCATGGCCCCGGCAAAGCAGCCTACCCCTGCCTGGAGAAGCACGTGGGTGGGGCGGTTGACGCCCATGGCCTGCATCTGTTCCAGGGCTTCCAGGGCCAGGGTGGTGTATCCCTGCATGATGGAGGTGGGGATCTCTTCGTAGCCTTCCCAGGAGGTGTCCTGAACGGTGAGCCAGCCGTTTTTCTGGGCCGTGTCCCAGGCCATGCGCACGCAGTCGTCGTAGTAGAGCTCGGAGATGGTGCATTCGGCACCCAGGGCGCGGATGTTGTCCCGCCGGATGGGGTCGGACCCCTTGGGCATGTAGATGATGGCCTTCTGGTCGAACTGCTGGGCGGCCCAGGCGAGTCCTCTTCCGTGGTTGCCGTCGGTGGTGGAGGCAAAGGTGATGTCGCCCACGGCTTTGCGGGTCTCTTCGGAGCGCAGCTCGTTGCAGCTGACCTCATCGATCTCTTTGCCCAGCTTCTGGGCAAGGAGTTTGCCCACGGCGTAGGTGCCGCCCAGGACCTTGAAGGCGTTTAAGTCAAAGCGATAGGATTCGTCCTTGACCAGGATTTCCCCCAGGCCAAGGTGGTCGGCGAGATGGGTGAGTCGTGCAAGGGGGGTGGGGGCATACGTGTCAAAGGTGCTGTGGAACCTGCGCACCTTCTCTGCGATCTCCCGGCTCAATATGGAAACATCGGCTCCGGCGTCGGGAGCTTTTGGATTCTCGTTAAACTTGATATCGACTTTCGACAACGTGTTTCTCCTTTTTGGTAAGCTTGATTGTGAACGGCAAGGAAGTATTGCAGAGAGTATGCCAAACCAGGCTTTGGAAGGAGATGTTTCGCGTTTTCAATCGGTTGAGTGGGGTTGAGTGCCTTTTTGACGGGCCGGACATGATTCGCAATTTGAGAAGTTTCTCATCTTGCGAATCGCTGTGGGGCAACGCGCCTATTTCTCTATTTTTCGGTAGAGTGTCGCCAGGCTGACCCCCAGGGCCTTGGCCGCCTGCTTTTTCCCCTTTGTGGTGTCTCCGTAATAGGCCAGGGCGCGCATAATGGCCTGGTGCTCAAGGGTTTTCAAGGGGATGACAGGCTGCTGGGCGTCGGGTTCAGGGGGCGTTTTAGGAGAAAGATTCTCATTTTGCAAAAAACCGGCGTGGAGGGTCGACTGGTTGATCTCCCCCTGGTCCGAGACTATGTTGACCAGGTATTCAATGGTGTTCTCCAGCTCACGGATGTTGCCGGGCCAGTCGTAGTCCCTCATCTTCTGGACAATAGGGGCGGGCAGGGTAAACCGCTTTTTGCCGAAGAGGGTGCAGTACTTGCTGATAAAGTGGTCCACGAGCAGGTCCAGGTCCCCGAGGCGGCGGCGTAACGGGGGTGTGTGAAGGGGGATGACGTTTAAGCGGTAATAGAGGTCGCTTCGGAACATGTTCTGGGCCATCAGCTCCTGGAGGTTGTCGTTGCAGGCGGCGATGACGCGGATATCCACGGAGACGGGGCGGGTGGCCCCGAGGCGGGTGATGGTCCGCTCCTGGAGCACGCGAAGGAGTTTCACCTGCAGGTACAGGGGCATGGAGCCGATTTCGTCCAAAAAGAGCACCCCCCCTTCGGCCAGCTCGAATTTGCCGATTTGTCCCTTGCTCAAGGCCCCGGTAAAGGCGCCTCCCACGTAGCCAAAGAGCTCGCTTTCCAACAGGGTGTCCGGGATGGCCCCGCAGTTGATGGCGATAAAAGGGGCGTCAGCCCTGTCCCCGATGGCGTGAATGGCCCGGGCCACAAGTTCTTTGCCCGTGCCGCTCTCTCCTGTGATGAGCACGGAGGAGCGGGTGTTGCCCGTGGCCGTGATCTGTTCTTTCAGCTGGAGCAGGAGCGGGGATTGACCGATGATGTTGTCCAGGCTGCTGTCGAAGCTGGGGGCGGATCCCTGGGGGCTGTGGGATATGACCGACTGGATGGTGTCAAAGACAAAGACCTTGGAAAACCGGCTGGCGGCGGACTTGGGCTCCACGTACTTGCCCACGATGAGCTGTTGCCTGTTCTCCTGTTCCACGGTGTATTCGTTCAGGTCGGAGAAGGTGCAGCCCGTGGGGGTAATGGAAAAATTCTCAAATTGCGAAGGCAGGGTCTTGTGCAGGATTTCCTTTGCCCGTTCGTTATGATAGACGATGCTTCCCTTGGCGTCGTAGATCAGGGTGCCCTTGTTGTTGGTGTTCACAACCTGGCTCATGATGTCCAGCAGGTCGCTGATGTCTTCAAACTCTTGGCGCTCATTGACGCGGGCCGCGATGCTGATGGCAAGAAGGGAAAGAAAATTTAAGTAGATGGCCCGCTGGCTCAGGACCCGCTCCCGGGCTTCCTGGGAAAAACAGATGAGGTCGATGGCTCCGAAGGTGGTTTTGCCGTCGGAAATGGGAGCGCAGACAGACAGGAGTTCATGGCAGTCGGCCTTGGTCTGGCAGCCTTTGCAGATCTCGCTCTCCCTGGGATTGACAATAAAAAGGGGCTTGCTCCCTTTGAGGGTGGTCTTGAGCAGGTTGCCCGCGTTTTTGATGCTTTCGCCGATTCCTTTGGCGCACCTTCCCGTTCCTGCAATGCGAATCAGGTCGGTGTCCACAACATCCACGTCAAGCCCCGTCACCGTTGAGATGGTTTCGGCGTAATACTGTATCTGTTTCTGCAGTTTTAAAAGCATACCGCGGGTTCCTTGTTTTTCTATCAACGTGCCTGGTCCCTTGTGCCTTTACACCATATGTATGCGCTCCGGGGCATAGGAGCCCACCGTAAAGCCGTTTAGAATCATGATAATATCGGATTGGTGTCAAGAAGGAACATTGGTAACTTTTACATGCTATGGTTTTTATGCGGAAGGTGGGGGAGTATTGTTGGGAGTGATTCGGTGGGGCCGGGGATGAGGCATGGACTGGCCATGAAAGCGGGGCGAAAGCCCAGGGCTTACTTGTGGCCTGAGCCTTCGGGAGTCTGCCGAAGGTATGGGGCAACCTGGTACGGGAAAAAGCAGGGCTGTTATGGCTTTTGGCACGTGTGCCGCGGGAAGGGGGGGAGTGGGCTTTCAATGGGGTTTGGCGGGGGGTGTCTCCCTTTCAGAGGAGGTTGTGGGGGCGGGATTTGTCAATTGTTCCTTGACAATAATGACAGCCGGGGGCATTTAGGTCAGTGCTGATTTCGGTGTGTAGCCGCTTAATTAGACGTGAGACCGCGGTGTGGTGGGCTCTGAACAACAGTGTATTATCGTTCCTTGAAAGGTTACGTCATTCCGGATGGATCATTGTGGGGGGCATCTGTACAGGACATGGTTTTACGAAGGTTATGAGGATTAAGATGGATCGAATGCCCTTTTCGTGGCGAAGCGTGTTTCTCATTCTATGCATGCCGGTATTTTTCTATTCATGCACGACGGCCAGGCCACCTGCGGTACCTGTGATGAAGCCCGTGGTCGAGCCCGTTGTGAGCCCGGAGCCCAAACCCGGGGCTGAGCCTGAGGTTGCCCCCGAGGTGAAGCCGGTGAAAAAACCCGTTGAAAACCCCGTGGTGAAGAAGTCTGCGGTAAAAAAGTCCGTGCCGACAAAGCCTGTTGTGGCTCCTCATGCGGACACTGCCGCCGATTCCCTCTCCGGCCTTCGGGTCGTCGGTGAAGTGGAGCCGGTTACCCTGGTTCCGTCCGGGGTGACGATGCCGGCACGGATCGACACCGGGGCCACCACCTCTTCTATAGATGCGACGGAGATCGAACCCTTTGAGCGTGACGGCGAAAAATGGGTGCGCTTTGTGGTGGCCGACAGGCGCAGCGGTGAAAAAGTCTCCATGCAATGCCCCCTGCTTCGTCGCGTCAACATCATCAGCCACGCGGGTGAGTCCCTCAAACGTCCCGTTGTCGTGATAAAAACCATGATGGGCGGGGTTGCCTTTGACCACGAGTTCTCCCTGACGAATCGGTCGGATTTTTCATATCAGGTTCTTATCGGCCGAAACTATCTTCAGGGTGAGTTTGTTGTGGATGTGAACCGCAAGAATGTAACCAGCCCCATGAGTGAGAATTAAAATGAAACAGCAGATTCAGATCATTGCCATTGTTGTTGTGCTGATTGTTGTGGGGGTGGGGGCAGCCGTATACAAACATGTGAAACTGGGGTTCCCTTTTTTCCCGGGTGATAAAGAGAGGGCCTGGACCGTTGAGGCGACGATTTCCTTTGTGGCCGACGGTGGGCCGGTGGAGGTTTCGGTGAACCGGCCCGACCGAAGCGACACCATGGTTGTGCTGGAGAAAAAATCAGTCACACCGGGGTATGTGGTTTCGAAAAAAAGGGGCAGGGCAGTCTGGAAGGGGGAGGACAAGCATGGCCCCCAGAAAATGTTTTTGAGGTCCACGACCTACCGTCGCAGCGGCGATGAAGCAGCGGCCCATGGGAAGATCAAATACCCTGAGGCACCTGTGTTCAATGGGCCGCATGAGCTGGCAGCCGATGGCATCGTTTCTGCCGCCCAGGGCGATAATACTTCCGGTGAGGTGGTGGCCAGGGCGATTTTAAAGGCCCTTAATGACCCCATGAACAATAACGCCTCACTGCTCCTTGCCGACGCCGACGCATACGGGGGCCGTGTTCCCCTTGCCTGTGGGCTGATGGCCCGGGCCGGTGTCAAAGCCCGCACGCTGAAGGGGCTCAACCTTGATGAGGCAAAGCGCAAACAAAAGCTGAAAAGCTATATCGAAGTAGAGGACGGCTCCGGGTTCAAACTGTTCAACCCGCGAACGGCAGAGCTCGAAAACAGGGACGCCTTTCTGGCATGGCAGCAAAACGGAGAATCCATCCTTGAGATCGTCGGGGGAAGCGGTGGAGAGATCACGTTTTCTGTTATCGCCGATGAGATCGCCGCCCAGAAGGCTGCCGTGCAGCATGGCAAATACACCGGCCATGTGCTCATCGATTTTTCTATTTACAGCCTCCCCATTGCCCAGCAGAACACCTTCAAGCTCCTGCTTCTTATCCCCATCGGCGCGCTTATTATCGTCATCCTTCGAAACCTTGTGGGGATCGAGACCTCGGGGACCTTTATGCCCATTCTCATCGCCCTGGTCTTTCTCCAGGTCAACCTGCTGGCGGGGCTCTCTCTTTTTGTCATCATTGTGGGCATCGGGCTGATCCTCCGGTATTACCTCACCAGCCTGAACCTGCTCCTTGTGCCCAGGATTTCAGCGGTCCTTGTCTTTGTCATTCTCATCTATGTGGCGGTGAGCGTCGTCAGCATCAGGATGGGGATCGAGGCGGGGCTGATGGTGACCTTTTTCCCCATGATCATCATCGCATGGACCATCGAGCGCATGTCCGTTCTCTGGGAGGAGGAGGGGCCCAAAGATGTCCTTATTCAAGGCGGTGGCAGCCTCTTTTCTGCATCCATGGTCTATCTTGTCATGCGCAACAGGGTCGTGGGCCATCTGACCTACTCCTTTCCTGAACTGTTGCTGGTGGTGCTTGCCGCGATCATCATGATCGGGAGCTATTCCGGTTACCGGTTGACCGAGCTGAGGCGATTTGAGCCGCTGGCAGGGGGGGAATGACCATGTTCGCCTCACCCTTCAAATTGAAAAAAGCGGGTGTCGTGGGCATGAACCGGCGCAACGTGGTGCTCATCGCCCGGAACAACCGGCGGGAACTTTACCCCAGCGTCGATGACAAGCTTAAAACCAAGGTGCTCCTCCAAAAGGCGGGCATCTCGGCACCTCGGCTTCTGGGGGTGGTCAAAACCCAGGGCAACGTCCGGGAGCTCGACTCTTTTCTGGATACCTGCCCGCCCTTTGTTATCAAGCCCTCCCGGGGCAGCGGGGGAAAAGGGATCCTTGTGATCAGTGGACGCCACGGGCAGGACTACCTGAAACCCGGCGGGGACCGCGTGACCATCGGGGAGATCAAGCGCCATGCCTCCAACACATTGAGCGGCCTCTTCAGCCTCGGCGGACACAGCGATGTGGCCATGATCGAAGAGATGGTGGATTTTTCCGATGCCTTTGAGGGCTTCTCCTACCAGGGGGTGCCGGACATCCGAGTGATCGTTTACAAGGGCTACCCGGTGATGGCCATGACAAGGCTCTCCACCGCAGCCTCCGAAGGGAAGGCCAACCTCCACCAGGGCGCCGTGGGGGTCGGCATTGATGTGGGCACCGGTGAGGCGCTGAAAGCCGTACAGTTCAGTCGTCAGGTGACCCACCACCCGGACACGGGAAAAGAGCTTTCCACCCTGTCTGTGCCCCATTGGCGGGATTTTCTCGACCTTGCCGCACGGTGTTACGAGATCACCGGGCTGGGCTACCTCGGGGTGGACATCGTCCTGGACCGCCTCAAAGGCCCCATGATCCTGGAACTGAACGCCCGACCCGGCCTTGCCATCCAGATTGCAAACGGCCATGGGCTTCAACCCAGGGTGGACCGTGTTGATGTCGAGGGGACAAAAGGAAAAAATGCCTCGGAGAGGGTGCTTTTTTCCATGGAGGCTTTTTCGGTTTCCAAGGAGACAGGGGGTATGACCTCTGTGCCTTCGGACTGTTGCGGGCGCCTGGCGGCAGCGACGGGACAAAAGTAAAACAGATAAAAGTGATGCCTCCGGCGGCAAGGTGGGGGCACCTTGAAACCCTATGGCGAATGCGTGGTGGTAGCCATTATTCAATCGTTCTCAGGGCATTCGCGTGATGTGTGACATGTGACAACCGTTTTTGCAGGAGAGGCTGATTTCATTCATCTGGAAACACGATGATGGGCATTTTTGTAACTATGTCGCTTATGCCTCCGGTGGCCCTGCATGGGGTTAAACGTTTGCCCGATTTTATAAGGTCGTTGCAGGCCTTCATAGTTTTTCTTGAATGACGTTTGGGCGCGACCGTCAAAAAAAATGAGAAAAATCGACCGCAACGGAGCGCCGCACTCCGGTGCGGCTTTTTAGTCCGTCGTTACCCGTGCCGCACAGGAGTGCGGCGCTCCAGTGGCAAAGCGCAGTGGCAACCTGCTTTCAAGGTGGCACACCTTGCCGCCGGAGGCAGTTTTTTAAGAATTGAATATGATGTTTAGGCTCCGGCAGGGCCACCGGAATCAGCTTTAAACCACGCCCCTCGGGTTAAAGCGCACCGGCATTCTATGTACTTTATTATTAAGGAACCCCATGGCTTTACCCTGGAAGACTTTAGATCGTTTTACCGACGGCAACGAAACCCTGGAGCTTCGCCAGCGCGGAGCAAAGGATTTTCTCATCACCCTGGGCTCCCAGGTGCTCATGAACAGCATGGCCCAGCGATCGGAGATGGCCCTGGGGACCATGGGATGCAAAGGGCTCGAACACCATGGGGCCCCCCGTGTCCTTGTGGGCGGCCTGGGCATGGGCTGCACCCTCCGGGCGGTCCTGGACGCCCTTCCCGAAACCGCCGAGGTGGTGGTGGCCGAGCTTAACCCCCGTATTGTCGAGTGGTGCCGTGGCCCCCTGGCACCGCTTACCGGCGGTGCCGTCTCCGATCCGCGGGTGACTGTTTCCGTGGGGGACGTGGCGGCCCTTATTGCCGGAACCGCATGCGGAACAGGTGAAAAGCCCTTTGATGCCATCATCATCGACCTCTACCGTGGCCCCCATCCCAAAACCGACAAAACCAACGATCCCTTTTACGGCTCCAGGGCCATCGCCAACGCCTGCAAGGCCTTGAAGCCCGGAGGCACCTTTGCGGTGTGGGGCGAAACCTTTGATGAGGCCTTTTTAAAACGCATGACCAGGGGTGGCTTTAAAGCCACCTGCGAGCGTCCGGGCAAGGGCGGGTATCGCCATGCGGTGTTTTTGGGGAAGAAGGCGGGGTAGAGGTGCGGCTCCCGCACCCATGAAGTAATCATCGGTGGGAATTCCTCGTTACACCAGATGGGCACGGCGCCAAGGCTTTTGTCGCTCGTAGGGGTGGCGGTTTGCCTTTGCCCCTCCTACGGGATGACGCGGGTATGGGGGTGTGCTTGTGCACAGTCGAAGATGCGTAACGGTCATGAAAACCCATGGTCGGGTAGGTGTCTGGCATCTAATAAAAATCAAAAAAGATACCCAACGTCAGGTAGGATTCGTCGTAATCCAGGGCGAACTCGCCTAAAATGGCCCTTCCGGTATAAGCATCCAGGCCTATCCGCAGATTCGAGCTGTTCTGATCCCTTGTCACGTGAAAACCGGCCTGCAAGCTTACCCCGGGCTCCCAGCTGGTTTCGTCGAAGGCCCGCACATGGGCGGCAGCATAAAAGGCCGTGGAGTTGTTCCACAGGTCGTGCGGTCCCTGATACTGGAGACCGCCTTCGGCCGCCCATCGCTTCTGACGGTCGTCATTGCCCAGGGACCAGGCCCAGCTGGGTTCGACATAGATAAAGAGCTCCTGATTCAGGTAAATGCCCATGCCGAAGGCCAGGTCATCGCGGGTGTAGCCGATGCGCTGCCGACCGGTTTCCTCGATATATTCGTCACCTAAATGGGCTGAAATGTGACGGTAACCCACCCTTGCCACCACCTTATCGCTCCAGTCCCAGACACCAAAGATCCCGTAACGACCGTCCCAGCCAATGTTGTCCAGGTTGTTGCCCGGATCGAACTGGGTGAAGAGGCAGCCTTCGACGTCCAGGGCAAATTCGTTTTTGCCTTCCTTTGTGGGGCTGACTTTGAACAGTGTGTAGCGTGTCCCCAGATCACACATGATGCGGCCGGATGAGGTTTCCGGAATGTCGCTGTCTGTAACGGATACGCCCAACTGCATTTGTGGCCGTCGCGGATCGGCCAGGTAGTCCGGGTAGGGCTGATCGTTCGGGTCCAGTTCCAGCACCCAGCCAGACCCCAGGTTGAAGGTGGTATCGGCCCGTTCTTCGCTTTGGGCTGCGGCCCATTCAAAACATAAGAGAACGGTGAGCACCGTCGCCATGAGTATTCTCATTTTAACCTCCTTAGTACAAACCAAAGGTTTACTTGTGCGGATGAAGTCGAGCCTCTATCCGAAGGGTGAGAAAATCGAACAGAGAACAGTGAATTTCGGTTTGACTCTGTGATATCTCTTGATTAATTTACAGTAACCATCAGTGATAACCAGTTGGTCTGGATTGGTGGGGGCTGAATCAGCCGATAGACTAAGAAACTCCAATAAATAGGAATAATTCGTGAATCCTGTTTGTTGGACTTTTCAAACGTTTGACCCCCGGCAGGGCCGCCGGAGGCAACTGCAAGCTGCATAGGTGCGTTTTTTTAATGAAATATCCGGGCTATGCGCATGCAACGTATTGTATTGATGCGGATCCGGTGATGTTTAGCTGCTGATTACACGTATGGATGTCTTCATGCTCAAGAAAGGGGCGGTGAGCAACCATGGAATCCTTCCTGATCCTTCTGATCATTTTCGCACCACTTGTTCTTACCATTTCGCTGACGGCTCAACTCAGTCTTCATTCCCACTGGCTCTATGCCCTCGTGCCTGGACTCCACGCCGTATCCATAGGCTGGTTCACCTGGGGTATTGCAACAGAGCGCTCAAATACCGGGGACGCCACTCCCGGCGTGTTTTTCGCTTATCTGGTGGTGTACCTGATCATCCATGTGGTTTTTAACCTGGCGGCAGTGCTTTGTTTTGCGTTTGGCTGAACGACAGGGGGACGGGTTATCGTGCATCAATGATTCTCGGGATGTCCCCGACCCATTTATCGATGGACGCGATGCCGTTCCATTTTTCCACGGCCGAATAGTCGGTGGGGCCTGGAAGTGGAATGCATACTCCGTGCTGGTTGTGTTGAAGGCTTTGTCGAGCCTGTTGCTGCCCGGAACGCATCCTTTAGTCAGGTGAACGCCCCTGGCTCCAAGGCTTTTGTAACGTCATAACGCAACTGGTCCTCGGGCAGGCTATCAAAGATAACGACAGCGTCCTTGGTGTCTCCCGAGTTGTGGGTGAGAGTGTATTTTTTCTTCTTCGGAGGACATGGAAACACGAGCCGGACCCAGTTTTCTTCGGCCTCCTGGAGGTCACTCATGGGCAGGGTGTATTTCCAGGTATCGTCATCGCTGGTCAAGGTGACGGTGTCGTTTTTGACTTCCGGGTCGTCGAGGTCGATTTTGTACAGGTAGGTCAGGTCGAATCCGGTTTTTTTGACCCGGATGGTGTGCTCTGTGTTGGTGGGAAGATCGGAGATGGCAAGGGGCGTGGGGACGAAGACAATCCCCGGGGATTCGTCGCCCGTGAAGCGAAGGTCCCGGCCGTCAGGCGATTTTGTTTTGCAGCCCACGTCGTGGGTCATGCGCGCCAGGACCTTTTCCCTGTCGTGGGTTCCCCAGTTGAAAAATGCGAGATCCCGGAATGTCGTGTTGTTGTCTTTGGCAATGGAGGAGAGTGTTTCCCCTTCTGAGACCTTATGCTCATTAATCTGAGCAATGTAGCGCATGCTTTGCCTGTTTTTGATACTTCGGCGGTGGTGAACCCTTGTTGCCTTGCCGGGAGACTCTTCTTCCGAGCCGGTGGGGGTGTTCCCCATGGCAACATAGGCAAAGGTATTATCGAGGGTGGCGCCGAACAGTCCGGGCCCGTCAAGCTCAAACCCGCTGGTTCGCCCCTTGACGTTTTCAATGACCACCCTGCCGTCGTTTGCCGAGATCAGCTCTTTGTACCGGTCATCGGTGAGGGTGACTTTCAACATCACACCGGGGATGTAATCGTCGGGCTGGTCCTCGACGATTTTATACGTAATGGTCGAACTCCCGAAGTCGGGGAGCAAACTTCCCATGCTGAAGTTTTTTGCGATCGCCTCTGTCGGAGTATGGTTGGCGGACATCCCATGTGCCGTGTCTGTCACAGCTCTTAATTCAACGGCAATGTCGCGTGTTACGACCAGTTCGGCAGCCTTTTTGCGAAGCATTATGTCCGAAGAGGTCCAGGCCGATCCGTGATGATGTTTCGCGACAAAACTCTGCAGGTCGTGGGTGTCCCCTGTGCAGCTTATGGACGTTTCGATAAGCTCTTCCGCCTCACGTACCGTTGAATACCGGATGGTTTCGGCTCCTGGGTCGGCTGTTCCATCACTCGCCAGGACATGAAAGTCGTACACGCCGTCGGTAAGTATTAAGTCACATGCCTCCTGAGTCGTTTCCAGATCCACAGTGTCCATGTCTCAACCGTATCCTTTGTTTACAGGTAACTTTTATTTGAAATACCGGGGTTGCCGTGTACATTAATCGCTGATCGTTATGGCAATGTGCCTCACCAGAAGTATATCTGCGAGATATGGGCTTAAAATAATATTGGAACCACACTGAATATAGCTTTTTTCTCTAAGTATTTCGAATAGACCATTCAATGGTTTCTTGTCAAGAAACGGTAAAAGATAAAAATATTATTCCCGCAAATTTCATCTCTTCTCAATATTCCAAAAAATCGGCAACAACTATTCTCCAAGCAACAAGTCAGAGCTGTTTGTTGGGTGGTGAAATGCGAGTCAGTCGTATTCTTGTTGCTTTGCGGCGACACAGTTCTGTCTTGTCTAACTTAGTCGGCTTCGCATTTTCCTCTGTGTCTGGCTGGCTTCCCCCTTAATTTGATGTGACATGTCTTTGCCTGAACCCAATCAATCATGGGCTGTCAGGATGAATGGCTTTTTGTATGGGGCGTTTTAATCACGATAATTCATGCGCTTGGTTTTTTTTAAAACTGATTATTTTTCTTGAAAGTTAATAATAAGCTGTGTATTAAACACTACTGTTAGTGTTTCGCTATATTGCTGGTCGCAAAAGTAAAGACGTTTTTGGTGCGTGCTCTTCTAAGTAAAATTTTTTCGACAGGCGAGCGTCAAGCTTGTCATGCTTCTTTGTAGTATATCTAAATATAGAATTTTAACTCCGGGCTGAGTTCTACGCCGGCTGTGGCGGATGCTTGATGAAATCAAAATTTATTATTTCTGTTATTCTGGTATGTGCTGTGGCTTTGTCGTTGTGTTTTCGCATGAAAGATTCCCAGGACCAGGCATCTGTTGATGTGGAGAAACTGCTTAAATATTCGTGGAGCGTTCGCAACACGACAAACAGAACCATTCATGATGCTGTGTTGAGGATTTATTCTCCTGTTGCAGAGACATCCAATCAGGTGTGCACGGAACTTACCGCATCGCATTCTTTTGAGAGATTTTCCGATGATGACGGTAACCAGATTCTTACTTTCCGGATTCCCGCAATAACCCCCTTCTCAGACGAAATCATTCGTGTCAAAGCAAAGCTGGTGCTGCGTGAACAGCCGGTAAAGGAATCCCTTGGTTCCGATCATGATGACTACACGGCTGCGACAAAGTACATAGAATCGGGCCATCCGTTGCTGATCGAAAAAGCGGAAGAGCTGAAAGGGAATAACAGCCGGGAAACCGCAGAGAAAATTCACCGATGGATTGTCGATAACCTCCACTATTCTGGATATCTCAAGAATGAGAGGGGCGCGCTGTATGCGCTACAAAAACGGACCGGAGATTGTACGGAGTACATGGATCTTTTCGTTGCCCTGTGCCGAGCAGTCAACATTCCAGCACGTTGCGTCGCCGGGTATGTTGCAGAGGGGGACCGTGTTGTGGGCCCCTCTGAGTACCATAATTGGGCCCAATTTTACGATGGTCGGTCCTGGCAGATTGCTGATCCTCAACGGGGGAAATTTTTGACGGAACGGTCGGATTACATTGCCATGAGGGTTTACGGAAAACACGGGGAAAGCCCGGGGAGCTTCGAACGATTTGATATTTCGGACAGCAATTTAAAAGTCAAAATGAATCACTGATGCATATATCGTCAATCCACAATTAAACGAGCATGCCCGCTGATTGAATCGTGCCTTGCGCTTTTTAACCAATCCGGATGGGTTTTCGCTCTGGCTTTGACAATCGCGATTTGGAGCGCATCATGATTTCGTGGGAGCGGACGTGCACGTCTGTCGTTCATCTTAAGGGGCTATAGACGGGTTCTGCACAGTGCGTTTTGGTTGAAGTGAAACGCTGTTGAGGAATAATAACGGAATTGTATTGCCAATGACGGATGCAAAGATCGGTCAGGAGACAGCATGGGTTATCGATACTGTTGGATGATGAAATGGCTGGTGGGTTTTCTCTTATTAAACTCTCTGTGTTTTGCTTCAGGGGTGGCATGGTCTGCGGAAACCCTGTGCGCAGAGGTGAAGATCGAAATCAGGCAGGAAGTCACCCTTGAACGGCAGGCTTTTGATGCCCACATGAGAATCAACAACGGCTTGACAAGCATTGCCTTAGAGGATGTAGCGATAACCGTTCGATTTATAGATGAAGAGGGCACGGCAGTTCTGGCGAGTTCTGATCCGGATGACAAGGACGCCTCTTTTTTTATCCGAGTGGATACCAAGGACAACATCGAGAATATCTCCGGCTCCGGAGTCGTAAAGCCTGCGTCATCAGCTGATATCCATTGGCTGATCATTCCTTCACCCGGGGCATCCAACGGGCTCGAGGCGGGCAAATTGTACTATGTCGGTGCCACCCTTACCTATACCCTCGGCGGTGAGGAGAATAAGACGGAGGTTAATCCCGACTATATTTTCGTTAAGCCCATGCCTGACCTCGTGCTGGACTACTTTTTAACCAAAAACGTTATAGGCGATGATCCCTTGACGGATGAGGTTGAGGGTATTGAGCCCTTTACCCTTGGTGTCCGAGTTAAAAACACCGGCAAAGGGACGGCCCGGAAACTGAAAATCGAATCGGCACAGCCCAAAATTGTGGAAAACGAGCAGGGATTGTTGGTCGGCTTTGTTATTGAAGGATGCGAGGTGGACAATAAACCCAAGGAACCCACCTTGCTCGCTGATTTTGGGGATATTCCTTCCAGCACATCCAAAATCGCCCGTTGGATCATGACCTGCAGCCTGTCCGGTCGGTTTACGGAGTTTACTGCCGATTTTTCTCATTCCGATGAGCTTGGTGGCGAAATGACGTCGCTGATCGAGTCTGTAAATACGCATTTCCTCGTGCGCGATGTGATTGCCGACCTTCCGGGGCGGGATGCCGTCTGTGACTTCCTCGCCGTTGATGAGGCAGCAAGTAACATGACCGTTTTTGAGTCCGATGGTACGGACACGGTTGTGACCGATCAGTCTGAGACATCTTCTTTTCAGTCCAATGGGGCTGTCCATATTCCATTGACGGCTGGCTTTGTCTATGCCCGTTTCAACGATCCTTTCAACGGCACGAAGCAGATGAAGCGAGCCGTCAGGTCAGATGGCAAACAGATACGGGAAGAAAACGTCTGGTTCAGCAAAGAAAAAGACGCCGAAAAGAAATGGGTCTATTCTCTGAATATTTTTGATGTGAACACAACCGGCACGTATACCTTGTATTTTGACGAGATAAACGGAACACCCAAGCCGCCTGTTATTCAATTTGTTTCTGACAGGACAGGCGTCGAGATGACGAATCTCTCGTTTGTTGTGCAGTCGTCTGACCCCAATGGAACCATACCGACCTTAACTGGAAAGAACCTCCCCGTGGGGGCTGTGTTTACGGATCGAGGTGATGGAGAAGGCTCCTTTGAATGGACCCCTGCCGTAGGACAGGCAGGCAGCTACGGGCTTACCTTCATCGCTTCAGATGGTGAATTGACAGCTTCCAAGAGCTGCACCCTCGTCATCCGTACCAAAGATGACACGGACGGGGACCAGATGGCAGATCTCTGGGAGATGACATATTTTGGTAACCTTGACCGGGATGGTCTCGGAGATTCAGACGGCGACGGAATTTCAGACTTGGATGAGTTCCTGCTGGGGGCTGATCCAACGAGCGTAGACAACGTTCCCGGGGTTCCCATGATACTTTCTCCCTGCGAAGGGGAGGAGGTGACGTCCTGCCGTCCTGTCTTTACCCTTAAGAACAGCATCCCGTTTGACGGCAAAAAGACGACCTATGAATTTGAGATATATTCCGACCAGGGTTTCAATGAGCTTGTTGCGGTTTCAGGTGTTGTGGATGAGGGGGATGGGCAGACTGTTTGGGCACCCGACGCAGATCTTATGGACAACCATGAATACAACGTCCGGGTACGTGCAACAAACGGTGCCGGGTACAGCCTCTGGAATCATGGGCGTTTTTTTGTAAATACGGAAAACGATGCACCGGATGCCTTCTTTCTTTCGGCTCCTGCCGACGGTGGCAAGGTCAATTCACTCAATCCTGCTCTTGAAATTACCAATCCCAAGGATAAGGACCGGGATCTTCTCTTCTGTAAATTCGATGTCTATTCCGATGCAGGGATGACGGATCAGATTGCTTTCTCAGGAAGTGTCCCGCTGGGAGCACTTGGGGCAACATCCTGGACAGTGCCTGGAGGTACCAATTCCCTGGAAGATGGGGAAACCTATTACTGGAACGCTGTCGCAGAAGATGCCCATGGTCTTGTGACTGAAACCACGGCGTCATCGTTTACCGTAGACCTCTCAGGAGCTGTTCCGAAACACCCCGCCGGGTTGTTGCCTGAAGCCGGAACCGAACTGGCGGCCGAAGAGGTGACCCTTTCTGTTAGGGATACCGGCGAGAGCGATACGGTGGTGTACCATTTTGAAGTCGATTGCGTGGACACCTTTGACTCTCCGGATAAAATTACCTCGCAGCCGGTCATTCCCGGAAGTGATGCCGCAAAGTGGCACGTGGACGGCCTGAAAGATGACAGCCTTTACTACTGGCGTTGCAAAGCAGTCGACGGTGAGTTTGAGAGCCGGTGGGCTTTAAGCCGTTTTTTTGTTTCTCTATATAATGGTGCGCCTGATGTCCCTGTTTTGAAAAATCCTGGCGGACAGGCATGGGTAAGAAAAACACGGCCGACTTTCTCGGCGCACCCTTCAACGGACCCCGAAGCTGATGCGGTTACATATCAGTTCGAGATATTTTCAGATGAAGCCATGGAAACGCTCGTTTCAGATGGGGTTTCTCAAGGGACAGAGTGGAAAGTCGCTGACGAGTTATCAGACAACACACGGTATTATGTGCGCGCCGCTGCCCAGGATGAGAACGGTCTTTCTGGCGGATGGACAGATGCGTCGCCATTTTTCGTCCGATCAGCAGGCATAAACACGCCTCCGTCGTTTGAGTGGGTAAGTCCTTCGGCTGACTCGACCGTTGATTCAGGAGACATTCTTGAGTTGAAGTGGCGTACCTTCGATCCGGACAGCGATGCTCTGACGGCCATCTATTTCGATACCGATGGTGAGGGTGAAGACGGAACGGTCATCACGTCCGGCAGGGATGAAGAGATTCGAATATCCGATTGGGATGTCAGCGGCCTTTCAGGGGAATTTTACCTCTACGCAATCGTCAAAGACGAGAACACCACGCGACATATTTATAATCCATTTCTTATTACCGTCAACAGGGACAGTGACGGGGACGGGGTCCCTGATCACCTTGACCTGTTTCCCGATGATCCCGAAGAGTCAACCGACTTTGATGGCGACGGTGTCGGTGACAATGCCGATATGGATGACGACAATGACTCCATGACAGATGCATGGGAAACGGCAAACAACCTGGACCCATTCAACGCCGAGGATGCGCTTCTCGACAAAGACAATGACAGTGTTAACAATGTCGATGAATTTTTTGGGGGAAGCGATCCTTCAAACGCGTACAGCATACCTTCCGTTGAAAATTTTGAAACCGGTGATTTGGTTTTGTTCTCCTGGTCAGCTCAAGGTGATGCCAGGTGGGCTGTTGTGGATGATACCAGTTCAAACATAAGTGGGGATGAAAACAGTCTGTTTATCGCGCGGTCACCGCATATTGGTGACGGTGACCGCGCAGGGCTCCGTGTCAAAATGCTGTGCGAAAAAGGCGTGATCAGCTTTGGGTATGCCCTCAGTACGGAAACGGACCATGACACACTGACCCTCTACATGGATGACCAGCTCCTCGGTGAATGGTCTGGCATATCTCCCTATGAAAGGTCATGTGAGTTTCCGGTGCCTTATGGGATGCACACATTCCGTTGGGAATATGCACGTGATGCCGAGGGCGGGGCGGGAGAAAACTGCGTATGGATAGACGACATACGATTTCCCATGAGCAAGGACTCCGACGGGGACTTGATGCCCGATCGATGGGAAGAAGAACATTCACTGAACCCGAATTGGGATGATGGTGCGGAAGATGAAGACGGGGACGGCTACGATAACCTTCTGGAGTTTTCTGCCGGTAGCGCAGCCGATGACCCGACGTCATACCCGCAGGTCGAAATGGTGACCGAAGGATTTGAAACAGGCAGTTTTTCATCGGGCAACCTTGTATGGCATTTGGGCGGAGATCTGGAATGGTCCGTGGGAGCAGGGGCCGCGGACCAGGGAAGCTTTGCCGCAGAATCGCCATCCCTGTCTGTCGGGGAAAATGCCTTTGCCGATGTCATAAGGTATTGCGACAAAGGGGCGGTCTCTTTCATGCATATGACGGATTCCGATGCGTCGAATGGTTTTCTGGAGTTTTTGATCGATGATGCCCTGAAGGGCAGCTGGTCAGGTTCGAATGCTTATGCCCTGTTCGGCCCGCACGACGTGCCATCCGGAATACACACCTTCCGCTGGAAATACCGCAATGATGGGGACCCCTCGGGTCTGGGTACCGGCAGGTTTGATTCCATCGCTCTGACGGGATTCATCGACGGAGACGGCGACAACATGCCCGACGGCTGGGAAATAAAGAAAGGCATGAATCCCCTTGCCGACGATGCTCACAGGGATGCGGACCAGGATGGTGTCTCCAATATCGAAGAGTACCGCGCTGAAGTCCTCCCCAGTGACCGCGAAACTCCCACCCCGAATCCGGCCGGATTCGCCTCCGAACCTTCTGAGGCCGGAAAGCATGCCATCACCATGACTGCTTTGACGGCAAATGATGAAAGCGGGGTTCAATATTATTTCGAAGAGACGGGGGGCAATGCGGGCGGCAGCGACAGCGGGTGGCAGCGAAGCCCTGTCTATACCGACACAGGGCTTGACGCAGATACGATGTACACCTATCGGGTCAAGGTCCGTGATAAATCGGCCAATCGCAATGAAACCGAATGGTCGGAGGCATACTCTGTCGTGACCGAGGCCTACGACCTTGAGCCCCCGTCTCCGAATCCGGCGGGCTTCGCCTCTGCACCCTCTGCAAACAAAAAGAAAGACCGCATTTTCATGACGGCAAAAACTGCCACGGATCCGTCCGGCGTCGAGTATTACTTTGAAGAGACATCCGGACATTCCGGCGGTAGCAGCAGCGGATGGCAATCAAGTCCGAGCTATGTGGATACCGGTCTTTCCAAGAAGACAACGTATACCTACAGGGTCAAGTATCGCGACAAGTCGGAACACCGGAACGAAACAGGTTGGTCCGAGTCCCGATCGGCAAAAACCAAGTTAATCGGCTGTGGAGCCGAACCGATGTATCGGGACGGGTCCGGTAAGAGGCCGTCAGGGCCCAGTTCGTTGCTTTTTGCATTGCTTCCCCTGTTGCCCGGTTTTGTCTCTCTTTTCGTCTGGTACGTTGTGGTCGTAAGAAGAAAGCCGGGCAAGCTGCAGGAGTGATAATGTGACGAGTGGTATGGTTGGTGGCGTTTTCCAGTCAAGAACAAGTCGCTGCAGGTTGTATGCAGGGATGTTTGGGGCCATCTGTTTGGTGTTGCCGGTGGTCCATCTGCTGACAAGGCCAGGGGCTGCAGGGAAGGACCTGGCCGCAGCATGTGTGCTGTGCCTGATCATGATCTTTTGGGCCGCAGCAGGCTACAAGAGGGAAGATGGGGGCTTCAGCGCCGATTTGGCGGCCATGGTTTCAGGGTTTTGGTTTTTCTCTCTGTTCAGGTATTCGGGGTTGGTTTCATGGCCCCTTGGATCTGCGGAATACCTCTCGGCATATGGGTATCTTTTTTACTCTCATGTTGTCTTGGTGCTTTCCGTTCTTTCTCCCCTTATGGCTGTAAGGTCCATTCAGGGCAGATCGATCCGTTTTTTCTTTGCCCCGAAAGGTATCACCGGCCGGCTTCATATCGGGTTTTTCGTATTTACAGCTTCTCTTTTCTGGGGATGGGCTGTGTGGACGGTTTGCTCTTCTGACGTGAACGTCTCTTTTTTGTCGTTTGGCCTTTTTGTGGCCTGTCTTCTGAAGGCATTGATGACAGGGGCAACGGAGGAGTTCTGCTACCGGGGTGTTCTTCTGAAAGATTGTGAGTTTTTTTTGGGGGCTCCGGCAGCAATCACCATTCAAGCGGTGTTGTATACGATGTTTCATATGAACCTGGGGGCGGCGTTTACTGTTTCCTCATTTTTTCTGCCGGGTGTTTTTCTTTTGGGCCTTCTTTTCGGCGTCGTTACCGCCATGACCCGGAGTATCTGGTGGGCCATGGCTGTGCATACAGCCATAAACGTGATCATTGAATGGGATAATGTGAGTCATTTGGCCATGAATAAGCTTTAAGTAAAATCGTTTCGAACTTTTGTTTCGGCATGGAAGCCGGAGGGCTTCGGAGTAAACGGCATACACGTGTGTTGGATATGGGTGTGATGGATTTCATGATGAATTACTGGTTTTGGGGAATTGTCGGGCTGCTCGCAGGTGGAGCACTCGGCGTTCGCAACATGGTGAAGAACGGGTGCCCGTTTCCCGTTGCCGTGGTTGCCGCTACCGGTGGCCTTTATGGCGGGCTCCTTGGTGCCAGGGCTCTTTATCTCTTGATCTATTATCCTTGGATTTTCGTTGAAGACCCCATCCTCGTCATCGCTTTCTGGGAATCCACAGGAACATGGCTGGGGGGACCCCTTGCAGGGCTGCTCGGTGCCGCCCTCGTGTTGCGGCTTGCAAAGCGAACCGTATGGGATAATGTTGGAAGCTTTGTGCCGGGGCTGGTCCTCGCCCATATGCTTTGCCGGGTCGGGTGCATCGTCAACGGGTGCTGCTACGGATCGCCCACATCCCTTCCCTGGGCCGTTTATTCCGATGCCCTGAACTCCATGGTTCACCCCGCAGCGTTGTACAGCCTTCTTTGCGAATTTATCGTGTTTATCATTCTGCAGCGTCTCTGGCACATCAAGACCGCCAGGCCCTATCTTTTTCCCGCCTACGGCATGATGCTCTCCTTTCATCGGTTTTTCACCGAGATGCTTCGGGGAAGCGATGCTGCCCCATGGATCATTCCAGGCCTCCGGGCTTTTCAGACTGTGACCGTTTTTCTGTTCATTATCTCTTTTTGCCTCTTTTTGATTGTAGCGTGGCGGAAAAGGGGTGTTATTGCCTCCTTCAGCCTGTGTTTTACCACCGTTGCCGTTGTTTTACTGCTTCGGTTTCACCACGATGCTTATTCCCAGTTCGTGCAGGAAAGCAAAGGAACGGTTCTGGTTGCTACCCGTACAGGGCTGACCGATGGGTTGCAGCCATGGATCAGACAGCGGGAAAACCAAGGCTACAAGGTCGTGGTGAACGCCTGGACAGAGCAACCAAATCCTTCGGACATATCGGCATGGATAGGCAGTTTTACCCATGGCCTCTCTTGCATTCTTGTTGCCGGTGATTGTTCACCTGATCCGAATTCAAAGGCGCCCTGGGACATCCCGTCCAATCGCCTGGAAAACAGTTTTGGTGTTTTTGTCTCCGATGCCCTCTACGGAGACCTGGATGGCGATGGTGTGCCCGACGTCCCCGTGGGCAGGCTTCCGGCCCGGAATGCCAATCAACTCGAACAACTTGCCGCAAAGAGCTTGCGTTATGAAAGAGCAGGGCTGGGTGAAAGCGGGCGTGAGGTCGTCGTTTGGGCAGCTTCCGATCAATTTTTCACCATTGCAGGAAACACCGTGGCACAGCTTCAGCAACACAGAGAGCTGAATCTTGACATTCGCCTTGTGGGGCCGGGGTCTTCTAAAGAAAAGGCACCCGAAACCTTTCTGACGTTGATCAAACGCTTACCGATTTTCTCGGTTATTGCAGCCCACGGTTCATACCGAAGTATTGTTTCCGGAAGCCGACCGGTGTCCGACCCTCAAGAAACCAACGCAAGTGGCCTGACCGTGGAAGACGTTTTATCCTTACGAGCTCCGTCTCCTTCAGGTCCACTTTTTCTGCTGAGTTGCGATTCCGGTCAATTCAATCTTGATATCGATAAAGGCCCCTCCCTTGCCGAAGCCTTTCTTCAGGCAGACGGTGGACCGTCTTGTGTCATTGCCGCTTCAGGCATCATGGCGCCTGAAACCAATATTCGATTTGGAGAAGCCCTTCTTGGTGCGGCATCTGACATGCCGCAAACGGCAGGCGTACTGTTGGTCAATGTTCAACGCAACATGTTTACAGGGATGCTGGCGGAAAATACAGCAGGCCATCATGTGGCAACCCTTTCTTGGCACGCGGGAGAGGGCGACGAGATATTGCTGTACAACCTGATCGGCGACCCGACCTGTCGGGTTCGAATGTAGGTGGATGAGAAAAATGCACAAAAAAGACACGGAAAAACGATTGGCATGTTTCGTTGTGGTGCTTGCCCTGGTTTTGTTTGGAAAGCCGGTTTCAACTTTTGCGTTTATCGATAACGGTTATTACATTTCCGTTCATAAATGCAGAAAGCTGTTGAAGGAGTCAAAGCAGGCTCTTCTTGTGGATGTGCGGGAAAAGAAACAATTCGAGTCGTACCGCATCCCCGGCTCCATCCATGTACCGCTTCACTTCATCAAAGCCAGGTCGTTTTTAAAGGGCAAACCCGTTGTGCTGGTCAACGAGGGCTATCGCAGTGAGTACTTGGAATCCTTGGCAGGAGAACTCAACTCCGAAGGGTTTCAGCTCCAGATACTGAGCGGTGGCCTCAATGCCTGGAACCGGTCGGGAGGTAAGCTTTCCGGCAATCTGTATGAAGCGAAACAGGCGAATCGTATCTCTCCCCAAGAGTGCTTTTTAAAACAAACCTCAACCAACCATCTTGTGGTGGACGCCTCACCAGACCCCGTGCCCGAGTCGCTCACCCTCATGCCAGGGATGGTGCAGGTCGCCTGTTCAGACGCAAAAGACGGGGCCTCTGAGTTGGTGAAAGCCATTCTCACACGAAACAGCGTCGCGCCCTTTGCTGTTCTCATCACCACCAAAGATGGCAAAGGTTATGAAAAACTCGAAAAGACCCTCCTGTCCGAAGGGATTACCAATATGTTCTTTCTTGACGGGGGGCTGGACCGATACAGACGGTTTACCGATGAGGTTGCCGTGATGAAAAATCCCAGCGTGAAAACAGTTGCGGGGGGCGGATGCCGGACATGCCCCGGGTTTGCACATGAAGACAGCATAACAACCGATCACCAATGATCAGGCAATATTATACATATCAGGTGCCGCAGAGATGAGACCGACCATGGAAACGATTCCCGTAAGAGGAGTGATGATGGAGATGCCCAGTTACAGAACCACATGCCCTGAGTCTGTTGGATTCCATAAGTTTTCAGTATCTGAAAAACAAACCGGTATGACGGGCTTGTTATGTCGATTTGTTCTGACCATGGTTTTTCTTGTCATGACGGCATCCTCCGTGTCAGCGGCAACCCAGGTCAGTGGGGACATCACAAAGGATACCACGTGGACCCTTGCGGGGAGTCCGTATGTGGTGACGTCGAGTATTCGGGTTCAGGGGACGGATGGGGATGATGGGGTTACGACGTTGATGGTGAATCCCGGTGTGGAGGTAAAGTTCAATTCAAATTCTGGGTTGTCAGTTGGTGGCAGTTCAGGTGCTCCTGGTGGGCTTGTTGCTGTGGGTACATCCGATGATCAGGTGGTCTTTTGCTCAAATGATGGGACAAATTGGCAAGGTATATTCTTTAACAATACAACGGCCGATGAGACATCTGTTCTGAACCATTGCATAGTGAAAAATGCGGGTATGTTGAGTGGATCTTCCTGTAATTATTCAGTTTGTATGGAAAATTCGTCCCCATCGATACGAAATTCGGTGATCAGCGGCAGCAAAAATTTTGGAATACGTATCAACTCAGGTTCACCTGACATATCCGACAATGTCATTAGCGATAATGGGAATTGCGGGATATTTTTAAGGGATAGCTGCTCACCAAGTATCACTGGTAATAAGGTTATCGGCAACAAAGGTGTTGGTATTTTCAGCAACAACACAAGCTGTATCCCCACGGTGACAGG
>NZ_FMUX01000030.1 GCF_900101345.1 Desulfoluna spongiiphila
TCAGTACAGTTAATGCTCCCATTTACGTGAGTTGGACAGCAGGCAAAATAATGGGACCTGTTTTTCAAGAATTGAACAACATCTACTAATCACAGGGGCCTCTCGAAGAAAATTATTCTTTGAGAGGCTATTTTGGACAGTAGTGACCCAAAATGTGTTATTGAAGCAAATAGCGCTGTAAAAATTAGCTTTCCACCCGGTTTGAGCAAGCCGTAAATTCATCAAATGCCAGGGTGGTGTCAGGTACATAATCAAACTCTTCGCTACATAGAATGCCATCATAAGAGTCGTTCGGTTCCTGGATATGGGTAATATCCCAAACCAAGTCAATTTGAATGGTATTCCACTGCCCCATTTTCATGCTCTTTCCGTATCCCACACCTCCGTACTGCCAAAAATCTTGAGAAACATATGACCGGTGATTGCAGTGGTTCCGATTGGACAATTTCCCGGCCCCCGCATCAAGAATCATCCGCCATAAAACAAATCTGAAAGGATTTTCTGAAACCAGGCCTGACGGTTTTCTTCATTAGCATTTTTATAATGCATATGAATATTAACCATTTATTGATTCAGCATAATTTAACAAAAGTAAAAATTCCCAATGCGTAACGCTGACAAGCCAAATCAGCAAGACAAACTTCATCAAATGACACTTCATCAACCTGATCACCTCCCCTGATCACACTCAACCCAATCAGCTTAAGTGAATTCTGTAAGGCCAAGCTTATTATAACGCGCGGATCAAAAACACGGTTGGCATTGAACTCCACACGTTCCTGCCCGATGGGAAGGGAAAGGTAAAAAATACCCTCTACTTGAAGCAAACCCGCCATATTTTCAAGACCGAGTTCAAATCCTTTAGGATTGATCGGGTCCCCATAGCGCCCCAACCCAAAGTGCTCCAAGGCATGTAGACATGAAAGGGAATCGCAATACCCCGTGACTCCTTCCACTGGCATCATAAAATCGACCTGTCTGAATGTTATCCCCGGTATTTGAGTCGTAATCGGCCTGACATCAAAAACTTCAAGTTTTCGAAAACTGGCTACATGAGCCACAAAACCATCAACACGGGAGCCAATATCGACATGCCTGATGGGGTTGGCATCGAAGATCTTCTTGGCCACCAACAAATCCTGCCAAAAATACTCGTTCTTGGTCCCCCCACCTTCTTCATACCAATCATGCAGACATGGGACAACTTCCAGAGGCCCCGTATATTCTGATCGAAATCTGACAAAATTAAGTACATATTTAGGTAACCCTCGGCAAAAAAGAAGAGTAAGCCTCAAATCGATCCCAACCTGTGTTGCCAAAAAAAAATAGGCCTTGAGAAACTTTCTTTTCATTTTCAACACTCCTAGTAGGATCGATATAGTTTCTTCAACTCGTACAGTAAAAAATTACGAATGTTAACAACAAACCTTTGAACGGGGTTTTGGCTATCCTTTTGAATTACTTCAGATTGCATCGAACCTGCCAACCTGCATGCATCATATATATTATTCACCATGTCATTAGGGGCCTTAAACTGCCAAGATCCTAACTGAAATCCCAATCTTTTAGAAATAGTTATTGATGCGGCAGCTCGATCAGGAATTCGCGTTCGCCCTCCCACCGCCGACACTGTATGAGCAGCTGAACGCAGAATCTCATCAGAGGCATAAGAACACTTCGCATTTCTAACCAATATTTTCACATATTTTTTCCATGAGGGTTCAGAAAATTTCAGCAAATGAATATATTTCTTAGCCAAAAGATATTCACCCATGACACACACCGATGGACAAGGCGCCATCTTCAGACGGGGATCATACTCTATTAAGTTTTCCGACATAAATTTTGCAAAAGGGGTACCTGCCTCTTTGTCCACTGATCTCACAAACGATGTCCCATTGCTGTGCCGAGACGCCCCGTTGACTGAAAAAGAATAATTCGTATAGAGATAGTTACCTATAATAGAACTAAGAGCAATTCCCGAAAAAATATCGGGAGAAATAGCGTTAAAGAACACTCCATTTACTGACAACTTTTTTATCTTATCCACGAAGCTTTTCCGGACTATCCCATTATAAAGACAGGGTAATTTGGTATACATCTCTTGAAAACGAATCACCTTTTTAAGAGTGCTAAGAGCCCTTACCTTTTTAAGAGCGCTGTCTTCTGTTCCAAACCAAAACAAATTCCTTGAGTTTTCATCAATATGATCGGGCCAACAATAGTCTATTTTATGCCAAACCAATGCATTTGTGCGAAACTCGACTATAATACCCATCGCTTTTGCTAAAGCGCCAGAAACAAAGCCATCGTCATCGCCGATATAAGTTACAAAATCACCTTTCACATGACCTAATGCAAACTCCCAATTTTCAGACATACTGACACGCCTGCCTGTATTAATGTAGCGAATCCGAGAATCTGAAAAAGATTCAACAACTTCTTTTGTATTATCGTTGCTATCGTTATCACTTATTATAAATTCACAAAACTGATAGTCCTGGTCCACTAAAGTTTTAATGGTATAAAAAAGTGTATCGGATCGCTCCCTTGTTGGCACAACCACAGACAACTTAGGCGCTAAAATTTCTTTTGACATTCACCCTTCCTTTTTATTTATGGCTCCTTTCCATTTCGAGTGGGTAAATCTCGGATAGTCCATATAGCTTCGGTACGTTTTGGTTGCACCAGGCCTGCCATGGCAGGCATACGGAGGCATAAACTCTTAGCCACCAAAGACGGCAGACACCTGCAGCAGTCAAGGCTGCGCAGCACCGGCGTATCCCGGCTTGGCCTTGACAGCAAGGGGGGCTGACGTAGCATGGGGCGGAGAGTTTTTCACTCCACAAGCGTTTTGGAAGGACATTCTACCCACTCAAATCGTGAAAGAGCCTTATTTATGTACCTTGGTGAGTCACACACATTTCACAGTCCTATACGAGAGTCGTTGCACTATCCATCTTCTGGTTTCCGGGGTAACCCATGCTGCAAACCCGAAGGTCAGCAGAGAAACCACAGCGATATAAAACACTACGCCGAGCTGCGACAACGAGTCAGGCATCAAGATCCGGCCACAACCCGCCGTCACGACAGCACACAATAGTGGCAGCCCAACATCCCGACCATACCAGTACATTTTTTCATCCGGCAACAGCCGTCGATGCATCAACTGAATGGTAATCAACACGTAGCCACTGTTTAGGATCACCCAGACACTTGCCCCACCAACAGCACCATAATGTTTGGTCATGAAAAAAATCAGCGGAAACAAGATAATTACTGAAACTAGATTGACGTAAAAGGCTAATTTAGTCCATCCGTGAGCAAGTTGCAGTGCATAGGGAATATTCATCAACCCATTCAAGGCAGTTCCTGTCACCAACAAACTCACCAACAGATACGCTCGTTCTGCCGTTACAACATTCTGCGTCCACAGCAAGAGAAGCTCCCGTGAAAAAAAGGCCAGAACAAAGGCTGCCGGCAAAATCATCAACGACATTACTTGGCAACTTCGATGGTAGAGTTCCTTTATAGCGAACTGATCATTAAGGGTAACAAGCTGGGTTAACCGGGGATAAACACCATTGAAGATGGGTCCAATAAGGCGAAAAAGACTCAAAGCCACCACTCCCGACAAAGTGTAATAGCCAAACATCTCCAGTGGCAACATGCGACTCAAGATAATCTTATCCATCTGGGTCAGCAAGGTTGCGAGCAGACTTATACCAAACATACCCACGGCAAATCGCCAAATGCGCCGCAAAACACTGGCTTGAAAGCAAGCCTTACCGCGACTCTTAGGCATGCTGTACCATAAAGCACCTGCCAGCAGCAAAGTTGTCGTCCCGCTGACCACAATCTGCCAGGAGAAAAATGCTCCAATAGTGGGGGACACCAGCCAAAGTATCAATACGGCCCCGACGCCTCGCAACGTCGCCATAATGATATTGACAACGTTGAGCAGGACCTGGCCTTGCAACCCCATTAGGCCCCCAGAATAAAAACTGACCGGCCACTGCAGCCCGGTAGCGATCCCCATGAGAATGACCGCCTCCCGCACCGTCTCTGGAGACAAATGTTCAGCCGTCACCCAGTGCTGTGAAATATACCCGGACAACAAAACGATAACGACGACGATTGCAACTGCTACCCCCCAGTAGATAAACTCCAAGGTGCGCACCATATTGCGCATTTCCTGTTCACGCCCAACCTCGGCGGAAAGGCCTGCCATCTCACGATTCAAGGTGGAACTCAAACCCATATCAAGTAAAGCAAACACACCTTGCAAGGTAGCATAAAATCCAACGAGTCCGTAAGCCTCTATCCCCGTAAAATGAATATACAAGGGTATAAAAACAAGCGACATGAGGGCCATCCAGATGCTGCCTGCAAAATTGGCAATAATATTGCGTTTTATGAGTGAGATAGGGGGCATGGCCCTCGGTTTTATGCCATTGCTCACTTAATACACTTCAGATAGCCGTCCGGTGCTACCGTAATCAAAAGTTTATTTTGTATTTCCTCGTCAATGACAAATCGATCGTTGTGCTTCAGAAACTCCCATACCGCAGTCTTGGGATTATTGCCCTTGTCCCAAGGGCGATCAGGAAATGAACCCACCGGCATATCCTCAATAATTGTATCAAAAACTACAAGATAACTGCCCTGGTTAACCAAGGGTGAATATAACTCAAGTTCTTTGGCCACATGCTCGTGGGAATGCATGGAATCTAAGCAGACCAACACCTTTTTTTTCCCTCTGGCAAATTCTACAACCTGCCGGACAATCTCTTCATCAATTGATGATCCCTCGAGCATGGTGATGCGCTTGGACATGGGATGCTTCTCGATCTCCAACCGGTTGTGTTCCCGGATGTCGATATCAAGGCCCAACACCTCGCCATCACCACCCAACAGTTCCAACATGGACGCTGAAAATATCAGTGATCCACCATGGGCGATACCTGTTTCAATAATCAGATCAGGTTTCACCTGCCATATAATTTCCTGCAGGGCCATAATATCCTGAGGATATTGAATGATAGGACGTCCCATCCACGAAAATCCATAAGAATATTCTGCTTTCAAGGTTTCGTTCAAAAAAGCCTTTGAAGTTTGCTGCAATTCACTGTTATTCACTCGCTCATGAATTCTTTTTTTTCTTTCAGCCTCGAATTTTGAAATTGAGTTCATTTAAAGCACTCCCAATGTATATAGTTTTACATCATTTTTTCTTGTCATTTTCTTAATCTCATCCAGATAATTTTCATTCATTATCAAAATATTTTCGACCCTCATTCTGATAATCTCGTCAGGCGAAAAAATCTTATGACCAGTTCCAGAGATGAACCTGTTTTGTTTTTTTTTATTTACATCAATTACGCCTGCAATTAATTCACATTCAGGGTCAACAATATTACAAAAAGTAGATCCTTTTGCACCAGCACCCCAAACAAGAACAGGCGCATGTTGTTTGACAAACTTTTTGTACCTATTTATACCTTCAAGAAATCCATGTTCAGTCAGGAATAACTCATTTGAATCAGAACAGATCCCATCGCTTTTAAAACTGCTCAAATCTGCTACTATGTATAGATATTGTCCTCCAAATAAACGCCCTGAATCTATAACGTTAGCAAACATCGAACATAAGGACTTCATCGAAAAATAGTTACAATGCTCATAAAAAATATCCCAAAAGGCATTTTTATTTATAATCCAATCGATATCAGGTACTTCTATATAAATTAGGCCTTGATGATTGTTGGAAAAGGCAATATCCCTCAAAAATGCTAAAGGGTGAGATATATGTTCCAATGTATGACGCAAAACAATGAACCCAGCATTAATCGATTGATACTTCGCAGAAAAATAGTCTTTAATAACCCATGGATGATTACCCTCATACGCGGGGTCAAACCCAGTGGCATTAATATTCTCACGCCTTAATCGATCGAGGAAGAAACCTTTACCGCACCCAACCTCAACTACACGTGACGAGCTAACTCCATTTTTTTTTAAGACTAAAAAAACTTCATCTAAATGTAATCTAAAAGAAGAAGAATTAGCTTGCTCATTTTGATAATTTTCATCGTACTCCATCTTAGTATCATCAAATGAAGCATTCCAAATAAAGCCGCAATTCCGACAATTGCAAAGCAGTACATCTCCAGACACAGATGATCTTGCATCATCAGGATTTCCGTAAACTTTATTTTGAAAAACAGGCATTCCACTTAAATTATATACTTCTACGAGTAGAAATGATCCACAAAGGGGACAACATACATTCATGAAACAGTCCTTAACTTAGAATTATCACCCCAAAATGCAAATGGCTCATAATCCGGATAGGGATAATACCCCAGATTTAAATTAATTTTTTCCCCTGTATTTCTAACGTGATCTTCAACAAGCTTTCTTATCGTTACAGGTTTCCCACTGCAGCAATTGACTATACCGTTTATCTTATTTTGAAGCGATATTTTCACGATGATCCTGGCAACCTTCTCAACCGGAAGATAATCCCTGATCTGCTCACCTCCGGACATATTAAATACTTCATCCCCATTATCTATGGCTTTATCGAGTTGAGAGAGCAGTGAAGTCTTACTCTGGCCTTCCCCGTACATATAAAAAAGCCTTACCCACTGAAAAACAAAAGGGTGCTCACAAGCAAGCTGTTCCAAAAATTTCCGCAACACATCCTTGGCGAGACCATAGGGATTTGCCGGCTCTGTTGACAGAGTTTCAGACAAACACCCACTTTGCATACCATATTCAAAACAAGTCCCGGCAACTACAAGATGTCTCAAACCGCCCTGAATCATTTTTTTTAAAAAATTATAGTGCACAGGGAGATTTGTCTCATAATGAAACAAACCTTTGTAGTTAGGCAACCCATCCCATGCCAAATGAATGAGTATATCCGGCTTGGACAGATAATTAAAAAAATCGGTTCGGTCCTCGGAAATATCGCAAGGGATGTAGGATATCCCATTATCAATAAGATGTTCTGGAAGATTTTCCGTTCTTCGTGCAGTTGCAACTATCTCGCAATCATAGTTCTTCAACTCATTTATAACATATCTACCTATAAAACCCGTTGCCCCGGTCACCAGGATTTTCATTGTTTTTACCCAAAACTGTTATAATGAAGAGGTTAAATCCCTACCAGCATCTGAGTTCCGGCACAGCCGTCACAAACTTGCCGCCCCAATCCCGAATATAGCGAAGCTGATCACTAATCTCATCCCTGATATTCCAAGGCAAGATCAAGACGTAATCAGGGCGTTCGGTTTTTATCGAATCCTCTGTTACAACGGGGACACGACTTCCTGGAAGATATTTCCCCTGTTTGTGCGGTGAGGCATCCACTACAAAACTGATCAGGTCATTTTTTATGCCGCAATAATTAAGGAGAGTATTACCCTTAGCGGCGGCTCCATAAGCAACAACCGCGAACCCTGCCCGCTTCTGCTGAATCAAGAATTCCAGCAAAGCATATTTAATCCGTTCAGCTTTCTGCTGAAACCGGGTATAGAATGACAATTTAGACATCCCCACAGCAATTTCTTTGGACTCAAGATCTACGACTGAAGGCATGATTATCTTTGAACCGTCACCAGTATGTCTGGCATAAATACGCAGAGAACCACCATGAGTTGAGATTTCCTCAACATCAAAAATCGTCAGATCATGTGAATTAAAAATCTGTTGAACTGTATGAAATGCTAGATAGGAAAAATGCTCATGATAAATAGTATCAAACTGATTGTTTTTTACCAGTTGCATTAGGTGGGGGAATTCCATGGTGATGGTCCCATTTTCTCCCAAAAGTATCTTCATTCCCTCGACAAAATCATTTATATCTGGAACATGAGCCAGAACATTGTTGCCCAATATCAGATCTGGTTTTTTCCCTCCAGCCACCAACTTTGTCGCCAGTTCAACACCAAAAAATTCAGTGATGGATTCTATGCCTTTTGCTCGGGCAACTGCAGCTGTATTTTTTGATGGTTCAACCCCAAGGCAGGAAACACCTTTTTCCATAAAATATTGAAGTAGATATCCATCATTTGATGCTATTTCTACGACAAAAGCATCCATTCCCAGTTCAAGCCTGGATGTTATCATCTCTACGTATAATTTAGCATGGGTTAACCAACTTTTGGAAAAAGATGAAAAATATGCATAGTCTTGGTTAAATATCTCATCAAACTTTTTATATTCATCGATCTGGACCAAGTGACACTCATGACATACAAACAGTTTCAGTGGGTAAAAATTTTCCGGTTCGTTGAGCTGTTTTTTTGACAAAAAAGAATTGGATGCAGGTGCATTGACCAAATCGATAAAGGTATGTTCCAATGAAGCATTACAATATCTACAATTCATTACAAAATCCCCCTAAAACCTTCTTGCAGTAATGGGTGAAGGTTATCCCTCTGGGATATTTCCGTTATCTCTTCAGGCCAGTCAATACCCATCAGGGGATCATCATAGCGGAAAGCGCCTTCATGCTCCGGGCTATAGTATTCCGTATGAAAATAAAGCAGCTCGCAATCATCCTCTAATGTCTGAAAACCATGGGCAAAACCTTCCGGAACATACATCATCTTCATGTTCTGGGCCGATAGAACCGTACCATGCCACTGCAACAGTGTGGGTGAATCTTTCCTCAAATCGACAATGACATCAAAAACAGCACCGCGACTACACTTAACCATCTTAATCTCTTTTGCCGGAGCATACTGAAAATGCATACCACGTACAGTGCCCTTTTTCCGCGTCAGAGAATAATTCACCTGTGTAATCTCTTTAGAGTGCCCTATCTTTTTCAACTCATCCATGCAGACAAGTCGGGCAAACTTACCACGCTTATCCCCATGAGGCTCAGGTTGAATGATATAAGCCCCAGCCAACCCCAATTCGATAAAAATCATATCATCAAACCTTCGTACTGTCTGATCTGATCCAGAGACAATACCTGCAATTCATCAGAATGATCACGGAATGTCTTATACCATATGGCAGACCACTCCAAAGCCTGGTTAACATTTAAACAAGGCGTCCACCCAAGCAAGGTACGTGCTTTGGAACAGTCCAATTTCAAAAGTGCTGCCTCATGAGGATGATTGCCATCATCCATCGTCCACTGGACATCATCACCCCAGCAGCCCGCAAATTGCTTAACGACCTGCCCTACTTCCAAGACAGATTCATCATGGGGCCCAAAATTCCACCCCCCAATGAAACGAGGTCCCTCTATATAAAGACGTTGGGCCAACAATAGATACCCAGCCAGAGGTTCCAAGACGTGCTGCCAAGGTCGTATAGCATGGGGAGAACGGATATGTACTGAATCTCCGTTGGAAAAGGCACGAAACACATCTGGAATAAGACGGTCCTCAGCAAAATCTCCACCACCGATAACATTTCCTGCCCTTGCAGAAGCTAATGCAACTCGATGCTGCTCATAATGACCAGGATTAAAAAAGGATCTTAAGTACGCGGATGAAACCAATTCAGAGCAACCTTTTGAACTGGAATAGGGGTCATAACCACCCATGGGATCATTTTCACGATAGCCCCAAAGCCATTCCTGATTCTCGTAACATTTATCACTTGTAACATTAACAACGGCACGAACGCTTTCTATCGTTCGTACCACATCAAGCAAATGCACCGTCCCCATAACATTTGTCGAAAAGGTATCGACAGGATTTTCAAAAGATCTCCGCACAAGAGATTGGGCCGCCATATGAATGACGATATCAGGCTTAAAATCCTGAATGCTCTTTTCGAGCAACTCATAATTTCTTATATCACCATTAATTGAGACAATGCCGTCAGCAACGTTAGCAAGTGAGAAGCAACTAGGGTTGGTCGGAATATCAAAAGAATATCCACATACCTCAGCGCCCAGCATTTTAAGCCACAGACAAAGCCAAGCCCCCTTAAACCCTGTATGCCCAGTAACAAACACACGTCTTTTATTATAAAATCCCGCAAATGATTCCCGCATGTTCATCCTTATGACCATATTTTCCAAGGTGCGTTTCCTGAACCCCACAACTGTTCTAATTCCGTTTTATCACGAAGGGTATCCATCGGTTTCCAAAAACCAGAATGTTTAAATGCAACCAATTTGCCATCTTTTACGAGATCTTGCAGGGGTTCACGCTCCATACTCGTACTGTCATCCTCAATATATTTAAATATATCTGGTTCTAATACGAAAAAGCCTCCATTAATCCAAGATCCATCACCTTTTGGTTTCTCTTGAAACGAATTAACTTTTTCATTAACTTCATCTACAATCAAAGCGCCAAAACGTCCAGAGGGTTGAACAGCTGTGACAGTGGCCAGCTTTCCTTGCTGCTTATGAAATTCAACTAGTTTATCTATCGCAATACTTGCAACACCATCACCATAGGTCAGCATAAAAGGTTCATCACGAATATATTCCTGAATCCGTTTTACTCTTCCACCTGTCATAGTATTCAAACCTGTGTCAACGAGAGTTACGCGCCAGGGTTCGGCCGAATTAGAGTGTATGACATGATCATTGCCATTTCTAAAATCAAACGTCACATTGCTTTGATGAAGATAATAGTTAGCAAAATACTCTTTAATCGCATAGCCCATATAGCCCAAGCAAATCACAAAATCATTATATCCATAGCTTGAGTACATTTTCATGATATGCCAGAGAATTGGCTTACCGCCGATCTCCACCATGGGCTTCGGTTTTAAATGCGTTTCCTCACTCAATCTTGTACCAAATCCACCCGCTAATATGACAACTTTCATACGCACCTTCTCACCAAATTAATAATTTTCACATCGCCAAAAAAACAATTTAATTAACATAAGATTTGTAACTATTCTCTAAGCCATCTTTCAACGATATTGACGACTTCCAACCTACACTTTGCAACTTTGTCAAATCGAGAAGTTTCTGTGGTGTACCATCAGGTTTGGTTTGATCCCAAGAAACCTTACCCTTGTATCCAACGACATCAACAACCATGGCAGCAAGTTCTTTGATCATAAGGTCAACGCCGGTACCGATGTTTACAAATTCCCCAAGTTCATTTGCATTATATTTTTGCATTAAATATACGCAGGCATCGGCCAAATCGTTTGCATGTAGAAATTCCCTGAAGGGAGAGCCTGTACCCCAGAGTGAGACCACCACTGAAGACGTAGAGTTCATGACCGAATGCAAATCAGATCTCTCATCATTGTGTTCAACACTTATCCCATATTTATTGAGAATCGAGAGAATCTGCTTTTCAGGCACAGATCCATCAATCCCTTCGATGGGTCGTCTGTCAAGATCTGCCCGCAGAGCATCCAAATCTCCCATCTGCAAACACTTGCCCAAATGCATCTTACGAATCAGTGCTGGCAACACATGGGATGTCTCCAGATTAAAATTATCACCAGGCCCATAGAGATTGGTGGGCATAACTGATATAAAATTGGTTCCATACTGCTGATTATAATACCGACAAAGTTTAATTGCCGAGATCTTAGCCAAGGCATATGCCTCGTTGGTGGGCTCAAGTTCACCGGTCAAAAGATATTCTTCCTTGAGCGGCTGGAATGCAAGCTTAGGGTAAATACAGGACGACCCAAGGTTTAGGAGCTTTTTAACACCAGTTTTATAACTGGAGTGGATCACATTAGCAGCAATTATAAGGTTTTGATAAATAAACTCTGCTGGGTATGTGCTGTTAGCCATAATGCCGCCAACTTTCGCGGCAGAAAGAAAGACATATTCGGGACGAGCCTGCACAAAAAAGGCCTCTACTTGGTCCTGACGTGTGAGGTCCAACTCGGCGTGTGTACGAGTGACAATGTTATTAAATCCATCACGCTCAAGACACCCGACGATAGCCGAGCCCACTAACCCACGATGGCCAGCAACATATATTTTCGAACCTTTATTCATGTCTTTCAATAACCTCAAAGCCATTTTTCTTGCAAAGAAGGTCTCGCTTGGCGAATTCTAAATCAGCTGCAACCATTTCTGATATAAGCTCATCAAACGTAATCTTCGGAACCCAGCCAAGTGTTTGCTTTGCTTTGGACGGATCACCCAACAATGTTTCAACTTCAGTAGGCCTGAAATATGCGGGATCTACGGCGACAATCTGCTTTCCAGTCTTGGCGTCGTAGCCTTTCTCTTCGACACCAGTCCCTTTCCATTGGATTTCAATTCCCAATTCGTTTGCAGCGACATTAACAAAATCTCGAACCGAATACTGAACCCCCGTGGCGATCACGAAGTCATCCGGTTCATCCTGCTGAAGCATCAACCACTGCATCTCAACATAATCTTTAGCGTGGCCCCAATCGCGTTTAGCATCAAGATTACCCAGATACAAACAATTCTGGGTGCCTAATTTAATACGTGATATGGCTCGTGTTATCTTACGAGTAACAAATGTTTCGCCCCGCAATGGAGATTCATGATTGAATAAGATCCCATTGCATGCGTACAAGCCATAAGCCTCTCGGTAATTGACGGTTATCCAATAAGCATACATTTTAGCTACTGCGTAGGGGCTCCGCGGGTAGAACGGTGTTTTTTCCGTTTGAGGCGTTTCCTGTACCTTGCCAAACAATTCAGAGGTGGATGCCTGATAGAATTTGGTCTTTTTTTCCAACCCCAACAAGCGAATTCCTTCAAGAATCCGGAGAGTTCCAAGGGCATCTGTATCAGATGTATATTCGGGGGATTCAAAAGATACTGCAACATGGCTTTGAGCTGCGAGGTTGTATATTTCGTCAGGTTGTACTTGTTGAATGATCCGAATCAGATTCGTTGAATCGGTCATATCACCATGATGGAGAAAGAAATTGCGATTTTTTTCGTGGGGATCCTGATAAAGATGATCAATTCTATCGGTGTTGAAAAGCGAAGCTCGACGTTTGATCCCGTGAACTTCATACCCTTTGCTAAGCAAAAGTTCCGCAAGGTAAGATCCATCTTGGCCTGTGATACCTGTAATAATGGCTTTTTTCATATGCTATTCCAAATCGAACTTATTGGGTTTTAACAGCGCGACATTCATATAGTGAGAGCAGAAAAAATCATTTCCTCAACACCGCATAACACACTTTCATCAATAATCAATGTGCTATCTTTAATCACTCAGCTCCACCTTTATAGAAATTATAATAATTAACTACTATAATAAGCTTTATACCAATTCACAAAATTTCTAACACCATCTTTAATCGAAGTTGATGGCTTGAAGCAAATGTCATTTATTAAATCATCAACATCCGCATACGTCTCGGCCACATCGCCCTTTTGCATGGGCAGTAGATTCCGTTTGGCTGTTTTCCCCAAGGATTCTTCGACCTCAGAAATAAAATCGTTTAACATCACAGAAGAATTATTACCGATATTATAAACCTTAAACGGAGCATAAGATGTCCCTGGGTCTGTATTTTTACCACTCCAGTCCTGATTAGCTGTGGGCACTCTTTTCAAGATCCTAAAAACGCTTTCCACAATATCATCAATATATGTAAAATCCCTTCTCATGTTCCCATGGTTGAAAACATTTATTGGTTTTCCAGCAAGAATGGCCTTAACAAAAATGTGATAAGCCATATCAGGTCGTCCCCACGGCCCATAAACGGTAAAGAAACGCAGCCCTGTACAGGGAAGGCCAAATAGATGACTGTAAGAATGCGCCAGTAGCTCATTGGATTTTTTTGTCGCAGCATAAAGGGAGACCGGATGGTCTACATTATGATGAACCGAAAACGGCATATTAGTATTGGCACCGTAGACTGAGCTCGATGAGGCATATAACAGATGTTTAACTTTAGTGTGCCTGCATCCTTCAAGGATATTGACAAAACCCGTAAGATTTGAATCCACATACGCATGGGGATTTTCAAGAGAATACCTAACCCCCGCCTGAGCTGCAAGGTTCACGACTGCATCGAAACCATGCTCTTCAAAAAGAGCAGCAGTGGATTCTCTATCCGCCATATCAGCTTTTACGAAGGTGAAAAGATCATATTCAGATAATAACTGGAGACGGGACTCTTTTAAACTTACATCATAGTAATCATTTAGATTATCGAGCCCAACAACCTCGATGCCCTCTTCGAGAAGTCTCTTTGAAAGGCTGAATCCGATAAAACCGGCAGCACCTGTAATCAAGCATTTATTTACGTTTAAATCGGTCATCGTTTGATTATCTCCCAATACCAAAATACTCAAAACCTGCGCCCCTTACAAACTCAGGATTGTACTGATTTCTGCCATCAAAGATGGTATGTCCATTCATACGCTCATGCAACATTTTATAGTCAGGTTGTCTGAACTGCTTCCACTCTGTAATCAAAACAAGAGCATCCGCACCAACAACTGCATCATACTGACTCTGAGCAAGAATAAGGTTTTTGTCATCAAAGAGCCCCTTATCAAAACATTCGAGAGATTCGGTCATCGCTTGAGGGTCATAGGCTTTGACTGTAGCCCCCGCTTTTACCAAACTGTTTATCACCACAACGGAGGTTGCCTCCCTCATGTCATCTGTACCTGGTTTAAAAGCAAGGCCCCAGATACCAAAACATCTCCCCGTGAGGTCAGAACCATATGTGTCGGTTATCTTCTGGAACAATACATTTTTCTGAGAGGCATTCCTCTCCTCGACGGCATCAAGAAGTAACGGTTCAAAACCACTCTCGCGACTTGTTCGGATAAGCGCCTTGACATCCTTGGGAAAACAGGACCCGCCATAACCGCAACCCGGATAAATAAATGAATACCCGATTCGTGTATCCGAACCTATCCCTTTCCTTACATTCTCAACATCAACACCGAGTTGTTCACAAATTCCCGCAATTTCATTCATAAAGGAAATTTTCGTCGCAAGCATCGAGTTGGCGGCGTATTTAGTCATCTCCGCGTCCTTGACCCCCATCACATGAACTTTATCATGGTTTCGGTTAAATGGACTGTAAAGCTCCTTCATATAGACTTCAGCCTTGGCAGACTCAATGCCAAGTATAATTCTGTCAGGTTTCATGAAATCATTGACCGCATCACCCTCTTTTAAAAACTCAGGATTGCTGACAACATCAAATTCGACATCTACACCTCTTTTTTTCAACTCTTTGGTAATCGCATCCGTAACACGCTCAGCCGTTCCCACTGGAACCGTCGATTTATTCACGATAACGGTATAATTTTCTATTGATTTACCGATATCAGATGCAACGGTAAGAACATGTTGAAGATCAGCAGATCCATCCTCTTTCGGGGGGGGTCCCAACGGCGATAAATACAATGGAAGCATCTTTTATCGTTTTTTTCAAGGAATCAGAAAAATGTAAAAAACCGTTGTTATAATTATCAATCACAATACCATCCAAGCCGGGTTCATATATTGGTAGAATTCCATTCTTTAAATCTTCTAATTTTTTTCTATCAACATCAACACAGGTGACATTATTTCCCATCTCTGAAAAGCATGCACCGGTTACGAGCCCAACATAGCCGGTTCCGATAACGGTAATTTTCATTTATTTTACGTCCTGTAAATTATAGTAAATTATATACATTGCGTCATTGATCTATTCAGCAAATCGCATACTCCTTGTTTACCTAATTTTTCTGTATACTCAACAACAAGGAAAGGCTAAAATATGTATGATTCAAAATTTAAAAATCTCGTATCATGACAATTCATTATAGAAACGCGCTATCGCTATCACGATTAATCGTTAAGAAAATTACTTTTCACATGTTTTTATATATTCAATAATCAACGTCGCAAATATCATGAAAAACAAACTACAGACAAAACTCATCATAACAATTAATCGCCGATTAGGACCAACCCGGCCCTCTTCTGTCATCACCGGAATGAGCTCCTGAAAGGGGATGATATGTTTAATGGTTCGCGCGCTTTCTTCAACACTCATTTGTAATTCCCCGGTTAAAACAGAAGTCGCCTGTTGTTTTTTCTCAAGTGAAGCAATTTGAACATTAATCTCGCTTAGCTCTTTTTTCAAAACCGAATAGACCACCTGTCTGTTTTGGATTACCATATTGTTATACAAAAGAGCTTTATGAAGGCTTTCCGCAGTCATTTCTTCTGAAGCCAAACTTTTTACACCGCGAGACTGATATGCGTTGGTGGATTCAATGGCAGCATCTATTTGCTGCTGCACATTTTTCTTTGCCTTATATTGTTCCTTTAAATGGAACGCTAAAAGAGCCAAGGTCTTTTCATGTTCTGAAAGAGCCTTTTTATCCGAATCAATACCGGCTTGAAGACCTTCGACAAAAGGCTTGATAATATTCGAATCCTCTTTTTCTAATTGACCGATCAGATTACTTAGCACTGCTTTACCAAAATTTTGATTGGACGTATCATAGGAGATTAGAAGCGTACTCGAGTGCTTTGGAATGGAGGAGTGAAGGGCTTTTGATGCGTACCGCAGAGCAGGGAACTGTTCAATAAGGGTCTCGGACAGTTGCATGCTGTAAGCACCCGCATCAATCTGCCCCTTGACGCTTTCCAGGCTATTGGTAAAGGTTACGTTGCCGCCCGGCTTACGAGCTACAATCCCCGGGCTTACAAGAGCTTTTACCCTATATACATCTGGTTTTAAAAATGCAATCACACCAGCTGCCACTACAAACAAAAGCACACCGAGCCCAATGAACTTTTTGCGTTTCCAAAGGGTTGCGAACACCTCTCTCAGATCAATTTCATCGTCGGGATATGGCATTGATTGAAAAGGTGGTATGGGCTGATTTCCGTGATTAATTTCTGTGGTCATCTTGGGTTCCATTTGGGATTAATTTTATTTTTTCGCAGAAGCAGAAAAGGTAGCACAAAGTACATAGCTCCGCCTCTCCATTTACAATGGCCGAATGTATAAAACTGGTATTAAGCCTTACAAACATCGGCTGAAACCTTTGCCTGCTTTAGCCCGGTAATTTCATGAAGAACCTCACTGCAAATAAATATTTAATTTTATTGCAGAGTGTTGCATCGATAAAAATCAGTTGTTCAAAAAATGGAAACTGTCATTTTCAGTTCTATGCCCGTTTTCTAACCCTTCGGGCGGACCAAGTGCATCCATCTTCTGTGTTAACAGAAAACTAAGGTAAACAAATATAGCAGCAGCTCTTGTGCCTTGAATATACTCCACTCGTGAAATATTCGGGTTAAGTTAAAAACGTCATGACATTACTTCTCGGGAGGCCCTATGTCAATAGTTATGCATGGGCAATAAAAAGCCTGGCTCTGCTCTGTGTTCGTCGTTTTAGTTTAATGTTGAAAAGCGACAGCCTTACCCTTTGTTCAAAGCCAAAAATCGATTTGTTTTGTATGATTTCAAGAAATTAGGTGGTAGCGAATCACCTCCAAGACTATTCGCTACTTACGGCTCCTTGCCGAATGCTACTCAAACGACGCCATCCCCTTATAACCCATTGCCCATAGCCTGTCACCTATCTTACTTACCTTCCGTCCCCATCACGCAAATTTATTGTTTTGACATCAGCCGGCACTTCCCTTAAACCTATCTTGTTGTTCAAACAATAAGCGGCATATTTTTGATTTTGTGATTCATTTTCCATAAAGGCAGCTACCATCATGATCCTTACCATCAACCCGGATAATCCCCAACCCAGAAATATCTCACGCGTCGTGGAGTGCCTGAAAAGCGGAGGGCTCATCGCCTACCCCACCGACACCCACTACGGTATCGGCTGTGATATCATGAACAAAAAGGCCATTGAGAAAGTCTACCTTCTGAAGCAACGGGATAAAAGCAAGCCTTTCAGCTTTATCTGTTCGGACTTAAAGGACATCAGCGATTACGCAAAGGTATCAAACTACGCGTACCGGAATCTGAAAAAGCTGCTGCCGGGGCCCTATACGTTTATTTTAGAAGGGACCAAATTGGTTCCGAAGATGATGCTCACCAAACGAAAGACTGCCGGGATCCGGGTTCCGGACAACACCATCTGTATTGAGATCATCAAAAAACTTGGCAACCCGATTCTCTCTACGTCGGCGGGACTCCCGGGCGAAGAAATCATGAACAATGCCTGGATGATTGATGATACCTTCGGGCACTTGGTGGATATTGTTATTGATGGGGGGGATGTGCCGGAGGTGGCCTCAAGTGTTATTTCGCTTCTGGATGACGAGCCTGAAATCATCCGTGAGGGTGCGGGAGATGTTTCGATGTTTGTTTAAGACCCCAAAAGACCTGTGAGGGTGCCATCTATGAAATCAAGGCTTTGTGGAGACAATTTAAAACCGCCACTTATCCATGATGGTGCATAAAATGCACCCTACGGGGCCGATGGCAAATGTCCTATGACGCGTCCCCCCATTCACGCACCTGTTCCCACCTGCCACTGATAATTCACGGGTAAACCATAACGAACCACAACCACCTCCGATGTATCTTCTATAATCTATTATCTGTTTAATTCCCCAACTTATACAAAAACGATGCTCCCATCTCCGGCGGATGCAGCGCTGAAGAGATCCGCACTGCGGCGCTGTCCATGATATAGTCCATCATGTTCGCTTTTTCCCGGGGCGGGTAGATGAGCTCGGGTATTCCTTCCAGCCCTCCGAGTTCTGCTGCCCATTCCTGGGCATCTTCGAGGTTGCCGAGGCGATCCACAAGCCCTAAAGACTTGGCCTCTTCACCGGTATAGATACGACCATCAGCGAGTTTGGCTACATCCGGGACCTCAAGACCCCTGGCGGTAGCCACGTCCCGTACGAACTGACCGTGGAGGGAGGTGACGAGCTGCTGGAGGTAGGCGCGCTCTTTTTCGGTCATCTCTCGGGTGGGGGAGCCGGCATCTTTCATATCACCGCTTTTGAAAACCACGGGCTCAAGGCCGATTTTGTCCAAAATTTGGCGGAAATTGGTGTACCCCATAATGACCCCTATGCTCCCGGTGATCGTGCCGGAATTCGCCACGATGCCGTTTGTGGCGGCGGCGGCGTAATAGCCTCCTGAGGCGGCCACGCCACCCATGGAGGTGATGACCGGTTTGACCTCACGGGTTTTCATCAGGGATCGGTAGATCTCCTGGGAGGGGCCCACCCCGCCGCCTGGGGAGTTGACGCGCAGCACAATGGCCTTTACCTCGTCCGTATCGCGGAAATACTTCAAATCATCAAGGATTTGCTGGGAATCGGCGATGACGCCTGTGATCTCCACCACCCCCACACCATCCTCCAAAACAGGGACCTCAGGAGACAAAGAGACCATCACACCCACGCTGATCACAACAACTGTGGCGGAAAACATCCCCGTCAACATCAGGATAAAAAACAAAATCGGATGACGCCTTGAAAACATAGTTTCACCTTTTGTCATAAAAACAAGATTTAAGGGCGATGATAACTCACAAAGAACGATACATACGCCAATATCAGGACCCTGCTCTTGGCCTCGGTTACTCAGCAGTGTGCAAGTGCATCCCACCAAGACATAGGTTTCTGAGAGCGTCGGCCTGTAAAAAAGGCAAAATCATCGACAACAGGCCTTGATCATCGCTTGAGCCGAGGCCTGCAAAGAGCCGATTCGTAGGGCGCACTCCGTGTACCAAAATCAAAGCCTTGGGTGCCCCCGGGCTGGTGCACAGAGTGCACCCTACGGGCTGTCGGCCTTTTGGGGCGGAGTCATCAATAACAATCTGTTGACCCAAACGATGACCAAGACCGACCCACACACCAACCCCCTGAGCCTGCCCTTACTCTCCGGTTACCCGGCGGTGCGCAAGCGCATCGTACCAAAACATAGGTCTCCGCAAGCCTCGGCCATTGGACGTTGTACCGGATAAAAAAAATGCCCCGGAAAGACTCACGTCATGACCGGGGCATTCTTTACACTCTAACCAGGCCCTCCTGGGAAAGCCTGCAGGCAAACCGTAGGGTATGCCTACTCAGCAGCGTCATCGCCGCCTTCCTCGTCACCTTTCAGCTGATCCGCCAGGTTTTCACGGAGGATCTCACCGAAATCGGAGGTAGGCTTCTTGGAGTTGCTGATGTATTCGCTCAGAATCGCCTTGTCGTCTTCCATCTCGAGACGCTTGATGGAGAGACCGATACGACGCTCGTCACTGTTGATATTCATCACCTTGGCAACGAGAGAATCGCCCACGTTGTAGGTACCAACGGGAGTCTTGATCTTCTCTTTGCTGATCTCGGAAACGTGAACCAGGCCTTCGATGCCCTCTTCCAGCTCAACAAACACGCCGAAATCGGTCACATTGGTCACGGTACCGTTGATCTCGGTGCCCACTGCGTAACGCTCGCCAACGCTCTTCCAGGGATCTTCCTGGATCTGCTTGATGCCGAGGGAGAAACGCTCGCTCTGCTTGTCGATATCCAGAACAACCGCCTGCACCACGTCGCCCTTCTTGTATACTTCGGAAGGATGCTTGATGCGCTTGGTCCAAGAGATATCGGAAATGTGGACCAGACCGTCGATCTCGTCGTCGATCCCGATGAACAAACCAAAATCGGTGATGTTCTTGATCTTGCCTTCGATGATGGTACCCACGGGATACTTGTCGCTGATGACCTCCCAGGGGTTCTCCGCAACCTGCTTCATACCCAGAGAGATACGACGGTTGTCGGGCTTGATGTCGAGGACAATGGCCTCGATCTCTTCGCCCACGGAGATGATCTTGGAAGGGTGACGGATCTTACGGGTCCAGGACATTTCAGATACGTGAACCAGACCTTCGATGCCCTCTTCGAGTTCAACGAAGACACCGTAATCGGTGAGGCTGACCACGCGACCGCCCACTTTGGAGCCCACGGGGTACTTCGCTGCGGCAGATGCCCAGGGATCCTCGGAAAGCTGCTTCATACCCAGAGAGACACGCTCCTTCTCAAGATCGAAGGAGAGAATCTTCACGGTGATGTTGTCACCAACGGAGAAGAGCTCGGAAGGATGCTTGACACGGCCCCAGGAGATATCGGTGATGTGGAGGAGACCGTCCACGCCGCCGAGGTCCACGAAGACACCGTACTCGGTGATGTTCTTGACAACGCCGTCCATGACCTTTCCTTCCTCGATGGTCTCGAGGGTTTTGGAACGGGTCTTTTCACGCTCTTCCTCAAGGATAACCCTGCGGGAGAGGACGATGTTGCTGCGTTTTCTGTTGTACTTGAGAACCTTGAAGGTATAGGACTTGCCCACCATCTCATCCAGATTACGGATGGGTCGCAGGTCGGCCTGTGATCCGGGAAGGAAAGCCTGGAGTCCAACATCGACAGAGAAGCCACCTTTGACGCGGCTGGCGATAACGCCTTCCACGGTGCCTTCTGCGTCGTAGATCTCTTTGATCTTTTCCCATACCTTGATCTTGGCCGCTTTGTCTTTAGAGAGGACTACACGCTCTTCCTCTTCGTCCCAAAGCTCGACCATGACCTCCACTTCATCTCCAATGGCAACGTTGACTTCACCGTTTTCATTTTTGAATTCGTGGATGGAAATGAGACCTTCGGATTTGTATCCGACATCGACCAGAACGTAATCTTTGTCTACGGCAATGATCTTACCAATTGCAAGTTCGCCTTCGGAAAAAGATTTGAAGCTTTCCTCATAAAGTTTGAGAAAATCCTCGTAGCTCTCTTCCCCGTCTGATGTAAGATTACCGTCGATTGCATCACCAAAAAGATCTGTTTTCACTTCCCTAATACCCTTGGTTTCGTTTGTACTAACTGTCATTAATATTAACCCCCTAAACAATGTATTTTACGCCCCCACCGGTTATAAATGAGAGCGTAATCCGGGTTAACATATCAACTGGCCAAAAAAAATTCAACGAAAAATTATGCTCTTATCTCAGCCACGACCTTGGCCATCATTTCCACCACTTCGTCGATGCCGATGCGGCTGGCGTCCACATGGATCGCATCCTCTGCGGGCCGCAGCGGAGCGAGCTTTCGGCTGCTGTCATTGGCGTCCCGCGTGATGAGATCTTTTTTTACATCCTCGAAATCCAAATCCTGCCCCTTGGCCTTCAGTTCAAGGTAGCGCCGCTCTGCGCGGATCTCGGTGTCGGCATCGAGAAAAAACTTTACGTCCGCTTCAGGAAACACAACGGTTCCCATGTCCCGCCCTTCAAATACAACCGAGCGTTCTTCCCCGAGGCGCCTCTGGAGAACCGTCAGAAAGGCACGTACCGGCGCAAGGGCCGACACAGCCGAAGCACGCATGGAGATCTCGGGGGTCCGGATCAGCTCTGAAATATCCCGCGTGCCGGAGTAGAGCCGAAGGTCACCGTTTTCGATCTTGAACCGCAGATCAATGGTCCGGCACGCCGCTTCCATGGCCTCCTCATCATCGGCGGCAATGCCCCGCTCCTGTGTCTCAAGGGCAATACCGCGATAAAGGGCCCCGGTATCAATGTATCGGTAGCCGATCCTGGCTGCCAGCGTCTTGCTCACCGTTGTCTTGCCGGCCCCTGACGGCCCGTCAATCGTAATAACCAGTTCTTTTTTCAATATCTCTTCCTGTATTGAATCGTATCCCTGACGGCACACGTGCACAGGGCCCGTTAAACGGGCCCGAATCAGAGGGGTGGATGCCTTAAAAAGCAAGGGGCCGGCTCATCGCACTGACGCCCGGTCTGAAACATGCTTGCCTGCTGCAGCATCTTCTATATGTGAAAATGGAAAAAAAATGTAGCCCTGCGTTGCAGAATCTCCCTCACTCAGACCCTGTGACGGCGCCTGCAATGGAGAAAAAAAATCCGTTGTCACGATTCAGCGGATGCCCCCGGTGGCCCTGCATAGCACGAAACGTCACAAAATTTAACAAACAGGGCTTAAATAGGTTCCGCGAATGAGCTCGGTTTGATAGGCGAATGCGCTTTACCCCGAGGAACAAGGGGAAAAACGCATTCGCAAGCGGCTTTCAAGATGGCACACCTTGCCGCCGGAGGCAGCTTTTGGCGCCGAGCAGTTACAATCCGCTCTCGGCATTAAAATCCCACGGAACGATGCGCCAACACGCTCCATCTATATGAACCATCAATACCAGGGACGCACCGGAAACTGGGACACCACGATGCGGTTGTCCACCTTATGGATCCCCTTGACGCTGCGGACAATGTTTTCCGCAGAGACCCTCTCTCCTTCCGTGGGAAGGTACCCGGTGAGCATCACTTTGCCGCTCTCGCACGGAGACACCTTCACCGCGTTGGACTCGCCCATCTCCATCATCAGCATCAACTCGGCACGCTTGCAGATGGCCATCTGGCGGAACTCCAGCTTGATCTCGGGGGTCACCGGATGGAGGCGGTTCACTTCTTCTGCCGTATCGTGAATAAGCCTGACCGCCATGTCCTGGGATACCACCCGGGTATTGATCGTCAAATCATACACATCTGTTTCGGCAATATTGCGGTTGTGGAGGTACTTGATAAAGGAGCTGCGTTCCCGGTCGGACGCCTTGATGATGTCACCGGCCATGCCGATCTCGATGCCCTTAAACCCGGCGTAGTTGCGGATTCGCTCTTCAACGGGCGAGACCACGCGCACATTGAGGACACACTTGAGCCCCTCAAGGATAAACTGCCCTCCCCTGCCCACCACCACCACATGATCAGCGGCGGCCGCTTCATAGACCATGGCGGCGATGATGTTGCCGTACACGCAGTGGTTGTGAAAAAGCTTTTCAAACAGCTTTGGAGGACTCTCATTGGTCAGGGCCTCCACCTCTCGGGAAAAATGTCCGTCAAAGCCTTCGGCTTCTCGGTGAAATCGTTCCTTGTTGAAGAGTTGGTAGCCCTTCTCCTCGGCAAGCCTTGCGGCGATGGTACCGCCGTGGCTCCCCACCTGCCTGGATACGGTAATTACGGTCATGGCATCCCCTTTCGAAAGCCTCGGAAGTCCCGGCAGCTGATACACTCCTGGGTGCCGGAAGGAACCTCCCGGGGACAATCCCATTCGAATTCCTACCCTTGCCTTTCAGGACAGGGATGGCCTACACTTGAAAATCTCCATGAACCCTATCCAATCGAGGCACTTCCATGAAAAATGTTACGCAAAAAATCGCTATCAGGCAAGCAGATATCACCACCCTTGATGTGGATGCCATTATCAATGCCGCCAACAACTCCCTTCTCGGAGGCGGGGGTGTGGACGGCGCCATCCACAGGGCCGCCGGACCGGAACTCCTTGCCGAATGCAAAACCCTTGGGGGCTGCCCCACAGGGGAGGCGAAAATCACAAAGGGATACAACCTCACCGCCCGTCACGTCATCCACACCGTGGGCCCCGTCTACAGCAGCAAAGAAAACGATCCCATTCTCCTTGCCTCCTGCTACCGAAACAGTTTCACGCTAACCGCCGAACACGGGCTCTCCTCCATCGCCTTTCCGGCCATCAGCTGCGGCGTGTACCGATACCCCGTGGAGAAGGCCTGCGCCATTGCCCTGCGAGAAACAGTTGAAGCGCTGGGTCGGTACCCGGGTATCGAGCAGGTGGTGTTCGCTCTTTTTTCTGAAGATCATGTCAGGATTTATTTAAACGAGCTTGCAGCGATTGATCTATAAAATGACAGGGTGCTCTTGCGCACCCGGCAGATAAACCGAAACAGCAAACAAATGGCAACTATCCAGCTCCTAAAAAGCAGCCTCTGGCGGCAAGGTGTGCCACCTTGAAAGCAGGTTGCGGATGCGCCCCCCCATGTAACGGCGTAGCCGCAGGCGAAGACGGATCGCTTGTCGCGCCGTAGCCCATTGACGTTGGTCGAATGGAGACTCATTGACACGGGCGTAGGCAGATTCCTCGGGCCAAATCACATCTGCCTTTAAAATGACATTTACTCAAGGACAATTCGGCCTTAGTCATCGTTTCGGCCAGTACCATAAAAACCGCGAATTACCTTTGGTCGCCATACTACAGACGGAACATGTAATTCCGGGCATGGGTCCCCGGTCACTTGACGATACGAAAGGTGGCAAGTGCCGGACAGCAAAACGGTACAACCGACCCCTTTTCCCGGGCAGCCGGGGAAGACGAGGAGGTGCGAAGGACATCACACTCGGTACCGTCTTTCCCGCGAAGGCGGGAACCCATGTTAGTTATAGGATACTGCCGGGCTTCATGATGCGGGTGGTACGATAAACGCGAAGGTGGCCTTAACGATGATCAAGGTCGACAATTCTTAAGGCCTGTTTGTTAAACATTCTTGTCGCGCCGTAGCCCTTGGGCGAAGGAGGATTAAATGTTTAGCCCCTGACAGGGCCGCCGGAGGCATAAGCTGAATAGTTACTACAAATAAAAGGTTGGTGGCAGGATCGCCCCCTTGTTTGAACGGCAAGCGGTGTCGGCTTGCAAAGGCCAAGGTGCACAAGCACACCCTACTCAGTAACGAATTATCCCACATTACCCGCCCGTCAGCAAATGTGACGTCCCTGAGGAACGAAGGGACGGAGCATTTGCGAGCCTGGGGTCCAGGGGTGGCAAAGCCACTTTGGCTAATAATCCCCTGGCCGCCGGAGGCATGTTTTTAAATGCCCCCCGAATTACGTCTCCCGGGTACAAATCCGCAGGATAATACGGTCAAGGAGAACGGTGGGGTCTTCGGGGCTGCTTTTCATGGTGCGGTCGCAGTCGGCCAGGAGCGAGTGGATAGAGGTGAGTTCGGCCATGGAAAACCGGGCCGCGTTCTGCAGGAGCAGAAACAGGGGATACGGGCTCCCACCGCGGTTGAGAAGCAGATCGGTCTTCTTTTTGGACAGGGCCAACGACGCCTGCCACGCCTCCACCCTGCCGGCCATGATCTCATCGGCTGCTTTCACGGCATTGATACCGCCTGCCCGAAACTGGTTGTAGTCCCTGAGCCCTCCAAGGGAGCGGCCCTCCCGGCTCTCCAGAAAAGATCTGGCCAGAAGAAGGCGACGCACCTGGTTCACAAGGGCGGCCAGTACCTGGAGCGGATGGGTCTCGTTGGCAAGGAGGTTACGCACGCAGGAAAGGGCCATCCGGCCGTTGCGCTCGGAGATGGCACCGGTGAGTTCATAGATGGGATCCTGCTTGGTCTTTTTTGTGATGCGGCGGGCGTCATCATAACTGATGGTGGGATTGTCCCCCACAAACGAGCAGAGTTTCTCCACATCTCCCACAAGGACCCTCAAGTCAAAACCCACCATCTCCACAAGGTACCGAACGGCCCGGGGGTCCATCTTTTTCCCGTACCGGGACAGGACCGCCTTCACGGTCTCGTCGATGATCTTGGCCTGCTGGTCCTTGTCGGCTTTGCGCTCTCCTTTGGGGGCGGAGCAGTCCACGACGCTGCCGCACTCTTTAAACGCCTTGAAGAGGCTTTTTCGTTTATCCGCCTGATCCGTGGTGAGCACCAGGTGGTGTCCTGCGGGAAGCCCGGCACGGATGGCGCGTTCCACCATGCTCTGGTCGTCCATGGGCTCGGGAACGACGATCTTGTTTGCCTCGGCCCAGGCCGCCACCTCACCCGTCCACGGCGGCACCTGCCCGTCTTCGGCAAGGGCTTTCAGCTTGTCCAGCCCCTTGGGCATAGAGAGATGCTTGAACTGGAGCTTCAGCTTGGAAAGAAGCTGGGCAAGGCGCCGGGCCGCAAGCTGCATTTTGCCGTCATCGTAGGCTTTGGTGATCTTGGCAAGCTCTTTGTTCTCCCCTTTTTTTGCATAAAAGATGTGAGAATCCCGAACCACAACCACCTTACCGCTTGAAAAAAGGGAAAAGGTGGACACCTGTTCCAGGGCGTCCCGGAGTTCTGCGTCCCCTTCCACCACCTCGCAGCTGGAGTCTCCCAGGCCACCGGGAAGCAAGGTTCCCACCAGGGCCTTCAGGGACCGATCCACAAGGAACTCCTCCCCGTAAATCAGCCAGACCGGCGAGTCCGACGCTTTGGCCAGACTCTTTTGAAGGGTATTGTGCGCCAATTCAGCCACGAACCACCTCCCGGTGCGCTCGTTTAGACAGGATAAAAAGCATCACCGCGCCGGAAACACATAAGAGAACACCCACCTGCTGAGCCGGGGACAGCCCCAACAGATACGACCCCCTTTCATCTCCCCTGGCAAACTCCAGGAGAAACCGAATCACACCGTAGGCCACCACGTATCCCCAGAAAAGCTGCCCCTCAAATCGTTTCTTCTTCCGCACCGCCATGATCACCCCGAAAAGAGCAAGGTTCGCCAGGGACTCGTAAAGCTGAGTGGGGTGCAAAGGGGTATGCAGGGGCGCCAGGGAATCGGGGTTGGTAAAGGTCACGGCCCAGGGAAGATCGCACACCTTTCCGTAACAGCACCCGGCATTGAAACACCCGATGCGCCCTAAAAAATGGCCGAAGGGAAGGGCCGGGGTCAGGATGTCGATGCTCTTCCAGAAAGGTATCTGGCGCTTGCGCACACAGTAAAACGCCGCGCCCAGGCCGCCGATGAACCCGCCGTAAAAGACAAGGCCCCCTTCCCACACCTTCACCACATCAAGGGGATGGGAAACAAACCAGGAGAGATTCACGGCCACATAAAACAAACGGGCGCCGATGACCCCCCAAAGCAGAATATAAAAAATCAAATCGGCGATTTTGTCGGGATCTTCGCCGAACACCCTGGCCTCGCGTTTGGAAATCACCATGGCCGCAAGAAATGCCAGAGCCATCATCAACCCATAGGTGTGAACCACCACCGGACCGATTTTAAAGAGTACCGGATGCATCAATTCTCCTCAGGCATGCGATTGAAAAGGATATGAACAATGAGAATCCCCACACCGACGCAGATGGCGCTGTCGGCAAGGTTAAAGGCAGGCCAGTGCAGGTCGCCGATGTACCAGTCGATGAAATCCACCACGTTGCCGAACCGCAGCCGGTCGATAAGATTCCCCACGGCCCCGCCGAACACCATGGCAAGACCCGCCGACAGGATCCGGTGGGTCTCGGGAACCGTGTTGTATACCCAGAGAATAAAAATCGTGGCCACGCCGGTGACAAAAAGAAAGAAAAACTCCCGCACCGACTCACTCTGGCCGGAGAGAAACCCAAAGGCCCCGCCCGGGTTCCTCACATGGACAATATCAAAAAAACCTTCAATCAGAGGAAACCCGCTACCCACGGGCATGGTATTCAACACCAGCTGCTTGGAGAGCTGATCCAGGATCACAACCAAACCGGCCACCAGGATAAGGCGGGGCCACTTCTGCTTAAACCATGTCATCCAATTATCCTTTCAGTAATTAAAATCGTGCCTTCTATGGTCAAAGTGCATGGAAAAGCCAGCCTACGGCGGCCAGGGGATAAATCCCCTGAGCCCCAGAATCGGGAATGCTCCGTGCCTTCGTCCCTCAGGCCCTTCCCACTCCCTGACGGGCTACGCCCGTGGGTGGCGCCGCAGGTTGTCCGACCCTATGCATCAAAATCGCGCATGCTCACAGGGTCGTCTCTGGTGCATAGAATGCACCCTACGCGTTGCGGGCATCCCACCGGGACCGGGTTGACCCGGAAAGGATCAGCCACTCCCAAACGGGCATCAAGAAATATGTCGAAGTACTTCGGCCCGTAGGGTGCACTCCGTGCACCATGCCCAACCACCGGCCTGAATCATTCCCACCCATTCGGCGTGACCAGGGCGTCGCCTCTGGTGCATGAAATGCACCCTACGCGTTGCGGGTATCCTGCCGGGTCCGGGTTAATCCGCGAAGGATCAGACACCCACAGATGGGAATCAAGAAATACGTCGAGATACTTCGGCCCGTAGGGTGCACTCCGTGCACCATGCCCAACCACCGGCCTGAATCATTCCCACCCGTTCGGTGTGACCAGGGCGTCGCCTCTGGTGCATGGAATGCACCCTACGCGTTACGGGCATCCTGCCGGGTCCGGATTAATTCGAGAAAGATCAGCCACCCACAGGCAAGAATTACCCTCACCCCTTCAATGTAAGTGGCGTGCCATCTCCAGCAAATGTGACGCCCCTGAGGAACGAAGGGACGGAACATTTGCGACCCTGGGGTGCAGGGGATTTATCCCCTGCCCGCCGGAGGCATGCTTTTTATGCTTTTATTTTTTCGTACACCCTTCCGCAACGCCGCCATGCGCAGTAACCAAAAAAAGGGCCGGGGCACGCTTGCATGCCACCGGCCCTTTCTATTCAGCTTTTATACGGTTTAGGCGGTGCGGTCAAGGATCCCGCGGCAGCGGCTGCACAGGGTGGGCCGCTCGCCGTCTTCGCCCACGGAGGGGCTCCAGGTCCAGCAGCGCTCGCACTTGTCGCCTGAGGCTGAGGCGACCTGCACGGCAAGGCCCTCCACCTCATCGCTGACAAAGGCGCCTTCCGGGGCGTCTCCTTCTGCGAGGGTGAGGTCGGAGACGATGAGCACCTGCTTCAGCTCGGAAGAGAAGCTCTCGAGGAACGCCAAGGTCTCGCCTTTTGCCGTCACGGTGATGGCGGCGTCGAGGTTCTGGCCGATGAGCTTTTCGCTTCGGGCTTTTTCAAGGGCTTTGTTCATCTCGTCGCGCAGGGTCACCAGGCGCTCCCAGCGCTCGATGATCGCATCGTTTTTCCAGTGGGCCTTGGGCTCGGCACCTGCCATGAGGTGCACGCTCTCTTTCTTGCCTTCGAAATCGGGCATGTGCCCCCAGATCTCCTCGGCGGTGAAGCAGAGGATCGGGGCCATCATGCGGACGATGGCGTCCACAAGATCGAAGAGCACCGTCTGGATGCCTCGCCTTACAGCGGAATCCGTGCCTTCCACGTAAAGAGCATCGCGAACGATGTCAAAGTAGAAGCTGGAGAGATCCACCGTACAGAAGTTGTTGAGGCTGTGGTAGATGGTGTGGAACTCATAGGTCTCGTAGGCCTTGGTCACCCGCTCGATAAGGGTTGCCAGACGAGCCAGGGTAAACCGGTCGATGTCCCGCAGGTCCTCGTACGCCACCCGATCGGTGTCCGGGTTGAAGCCATCCAGGTTCCCCAGCATGTAGCGGCAGGAGTTCCTGATCTTTCGGTAGGCGTCGCTGAGCTGCTTGAGGATGTTGTCGGAGATGCGCACGTCGTCCCGGTAATCCGTGGACGCCACCCACAAGCGCAGCACTTCCGCGCCGTACTTGTTGATCACCTCTTTGGGCGCCACCACGTTGCCCACGGACTTGGACATCTTGTGGCCCTTGGCGTCCACCACAAACCCGTGGGTGAGAACGGCCTTGTAAGGGGCTTTGCCGGTCTTGCCCACGCTGGTAAGTAGAGAGCTGTGGAACCATCCGCGGTGCTGATCGGAACCTTCAAGGTAGAGATCCGCAGGGCGCTTCAGCCCGTCACGGTCGTTCAATACAGCGGAATGGGTCACACCGGAGTCAAACCAGACGTCCAGGATGTTGGTGTCCTTGGTGAAGGTGCCGTGGCCGCACTTGCCGCACACCGTGCCTTCGGGGAGCAGGTCCGCCGCCTCTTTTTCGAACCAGATGTCCGCGCCATGCTCTTTAAACAGGTCGTAAATCTTGTCCACGGAAGCCTGATCGGCATGCACCTCGCCGCACTTTTCGCAGTAGAACACAGGGATGGGAACACCCCAGGAGCGCTGACGGGAAAGACACCAGTCCGGACGGTTGGCGATCATCCCGTGGATACGCTCGCGGCCCCAGGAGGGGATCCACTCCACCTTGTCGATCTCAGCCAGGGCCTTTTCGCGCAGGCCCGTATTGTCCATGGAGAGGAACCACTGGGGCGTGGCCCTGAAAATAACAGGCTTTTTGCAGCGCCAGCAGTGGGGATAGGAGTGACTCATCTCGTTGTGTTTCACCAGGGCTCCGCAGGCGTCCATCTTTTCGATGAGCTCGGCGTTTGCCTTGAAGATGAATTTACCTTCGAACTCTTCCCCTACCTCCTCGGTGTAGCAACCGTTGTTGCCCACGGGTGAGTAGGGCTCCAGGCCGTACTTGAGGCCGGTGATGTAGTCGTCGGCGCCGTGGCCGGGGGCGGTATGAACGCAGCCGGTACCTGCTTCAAGGGTGACGTGGTCCCCCAGGATAATCAGGGAATCCCGATCGATGAAGGGGTGACGGCACACCTTGTTTTCCAAGGTTGCACCTTCGGTTTCAAAAAGGACGGTATAAGACTCTTTGCCGAAGGAGGTCATGAGCCCTTCCAGAAGGTCCTTTGCCACCACCATCACCTCGCCGTCTGTTTCGACGAAGGCGTACGTGAACTCACCGTTCAGGCACACCGCAAGGTTGGCGGGAATCGTCCAGGGAGTGGTGGTCCAGATGACGAAGGAGACATTCTTCCCGGCAAGGGACGCATCAATCTCCGCGGCGTCCCCTTTGAGGGGAAACTTCACGAAAATGGACGGTGAGGTGTGGTCGGCGTACTCGATCTCGGCCTCGGCCAGGGCGGTCTGGCAGCTGCAGCACCAGTAGATGGGCTTTTTGCCGATGAACATGTCGCCGTTGGCGGCAAACTCACCGCACTCCTTGGCGATGCGCGCTTCAAAGGGGTAGTTCATGGTGAGGTAGGGATCTTCCCACTCGCCCATGACACCGAACCGCTTGAACTCTTCGCGCTGGATGTTCACGAAGTTGCCGGCATACTCCCGGCACTTCCGGCGGATGTCCGCTTTGGACATCTCCTTTTTCTTGGATCCCAGTTTCTTGTCCACGTTGTGCTCGATGGGAAGGCCGTGGCAATCCCAGCCGGGCACGTAAGGGACATCAAAACCATCCATCTGCTTGGAGCGGATAATAATATCCTTGAGGATTTTGTTCAGGGCGTGTCCGATATGAAGGTTGCCGTTGGCATACGGAGGGCCGTCATGCAGAATAAACTGTTCACGACCCTTGGACTCTTCCCTGATCTTTGCATAGAGTCCGCTCTCCTCCCACGCCTTGAGCTGCTGAGGCTCTTTGGTCGGCAGGTTGGCCTTCATGGCGAACCGTGTCTGTGGCAGGTTCAGCGTTTTCTTGTAATCCATTATCTCCTCCAGCGTGTGGAACTTCTTAGTCGCACCAAGATATACTTTGGTCTTCATGAAATTAGTCGCACCATGCATCTCACCCCGATCAGTCCCAAAAAAGCAAAAGGCGAAAGGCAAAAAAAGTCACCGGACGCCCGGCTTCCCCCTTTGGTACCGCCCCCTCACCCGCGGGCCTGCGGGGTCCCCTGCACGGAAACATGCAGCAAACAAGGCCTCGGAAACCACTTTCGAGGCTGTCACATCAAAATAACCACCAACTTTATGGCATAGTCCCTTCCAATGTCAATGGGATTGCCCCGGTTTTAAAGGGCGAGGCCTCACCCACTCAAGCCACGGTGATGATAAACAGGGCCCGACGGGATCCCGAAAACGGAAGCTCGTAGCGAATCATCTCGGTTGAAAGGGAAATACCCCGGGCAGCAAAGTCGGCTTCGCACGCCTTGAGCTTTTCAAGGTCCTCTTCAAAGCCCTTGCCCTTCATGGCAATGATCCGCCCCCCGGGCTTTAAAAAAGGAAGGGCCATGGGCACAAAGATGTCCATGGCGGAAAAAGCCCGCGAGGTCACCACATCGTAGCTCTCCCCCCGTCCCTCTTCCCCGCTGAGCTCTTCGGCCCGGGCATGGATCGCCTCCACACCGCTGAGCTTGAGGGTCCGCGCCACGTGTTTTAAAAAACTGACCTTCTTCCGAACCGCATCCACCAGGGTCACCGAAAGGGAGGCATCCATGATCCGGGCAGGTATCCCGGGAAACCCGCCCCCGGACCCGATGTCCAGAAGCCTTGCCCCCTGCGGTATGTACGGCACAACGGCCAGGGCGTCCACCATGTGCTTTTCCGCCACCTCCATGGGGTCGGTGATGGCCGTCAGGTTGCACTTCCGGTTCCAGGCCAGAAGCTCTCCGGCATAGGTCGCAAGAAGGCCCGTTGCCCCAGGGTCCAATTCAACGCCCAGGCTCCCGGCACCCTTCACCACCTGCGCCGCCCATCTGTCATCTATTCCAGCCATGTCGCCTCTCTTATCTTAATCGTCTATCATGTGATGTATTTATTTTCAGAGTCATACCTTGCCTCCCATGGTTGAAACCGATGGAAAAGCAGCCTCCGGCGGCAAGGTGTGCCACCTTGAAAGCAGGTTGCGAATGCGCTTTACCCCTCGTTCCTCGGGTCAAAGCACATCCGCCTTTCAAACAAACGTCGACCTTAATTATCGTTTGGTCCATCGGCGTATTTACCAGACGAAAAAGCCGCACTGGAGTGCGGCGCTCCGTTTCGGTCGATCTTTCTCAGTTTTTTTTAAAGGTCGCGACCTAAACGATAGCCAAGGCCCAAACGGGATTCAAAACGAACTATAAAAACCTGTTTGTTAGACCCGTCTGTATAAGATCAGGCAAAGGCTCAGCCGCCGGCATACGCTGAATCGTTACTATTCGCTTTCATCATCCCCGAGTGGTGGAAGAGATCAAAAACGACAGACACGCCCTTCATGGTGTGTTTCCCCATATCGAGTTGTCACTCTTCAGCATGCCCCCATCCATTGATTTACGGTTGACAGGGCACGGCGGCTGTTCTTATATGAACTTACGGCCAGACGCACAGCATAACGCCTTTCCAGCAATCGCCCGGAATCAAACGAGAACATTCTTCACCCGAGGCAACGACACACCATGACAGAACATCCCAGAAATCCCTTCCTCACCGTGGACGCCCTTATCGAAACAAAGGGGGGCATTGTTCTCATCAGACGAAAAAACCCGCCATACGGCTGGGCCCTGCCGGGGGGCTTCGTGGACTACGGGGAGTCCGTGGAACACGCCGCCAGACGCGAGGCCCAGGAGGAGACAGGCCTTGACGTAACCCTTGTCCGCCAGTTTCATACCTACTCGGACCCCGCACGGGACCCGCGGCACCATACCGTCTCCGTGGTCTTTCTTGCCACGGCCTCAAGCACCCCGGTTGGGGGTGACGACGCCGCCGAAGCCAGGATCTTTGACCTGAACAACCTGCCCGACCCCATTGTCTTCGACCACGGGCGCATCCTAGCGGATTACGCCAGATTTAAAAGCGGGCAGGCTATCACAGAAATCTTCTCCCCCCAGGGCGAAGCGTCATTACGATAGCATTAATAGAAACAAATCATCATAACAGTGGTTCGTCACATCGCTGCCGGGAGTTGCCCCGAGGGACGAGGGACAAATCCCGGCGGTAACCTGCTTTCAAAGTGGCACACCTTGCCGCCGGTCACGCTTCAAGCAATCACCGGAAGCGATACAATAACCATGTGGACCACGCATTTCAACCAGGTTGTCACCGGTCAGGGCACCAAAAGCCCTTAATCCCCGAACAGCCACTGGAGGTAGCGATGAAAAAAATAGGCGTTCTTCTTTCAGGTTGCGGCAACATGGACGGCTCTGAAATCCATGAATCCGTCCTCTCACTCCTGTTCATCGACAAGGCCGGGGCCAAGGCTGTGTGCATGGCCCCCGACATGACGCAGACCGAGACCGTCAACCACCCCAAGGGAGAAACCACAAGGGAAACCCGACAGGTCCTGGCCGAAGCAGGACGCATCGCCCGGGGGCACATCCGCCCCATCACCGATGTCAACGTCGAAAACCTAGATGCCCTGATCATCCCCGGAGGGGCCGGCCCCGTCAAAAACCTCAGCACCTATGCCGAAAAGGGCCCTGACTTTGAGGTACGCCACGACGTCACCATGCTCATCCGCGCCTTTTACACCGCCGGAAAACCCATCGGGGCCATCTGCATCGCACCCGTGATCCTTGCCAAAGCCCTCTCCGCCCACGATCCCAAGGTCACCATCGGCGACGATGCCGCCACCATCGATAACCTGAAATCCTTCGGCGCTGCCCATCAAGCCCAGCCCGTGGACGGCATCTGCATCGACGAAGCCAACATGCTGGTCACTACCCCCGCCTACATGCGCGGCCCGGGCATCGCCGATATCGCCATAGGCATCGAAAAGCTCGTCACGCAAGTGATTTCCATGACGAAAGGGTAAGAGGGGCCAAGGGCTAAGGGGAAAAAACATGCCTCCGACGGGCAGAGGGGTCGCACATGCTCCCGACCTTCGTTCCTCAGGTCGATCACATGTGCTGACGGGCTTCGCCCGTGGATGAAACGGCCGTTGCCTTGGAGCGCCGCACTCCGTGCGGCATGAACAGCGACACCCTCTCCAAAAGCCGCACTGGAGTGCGGCGCTCCATGTTCAATGGAGCATGCAACGCTGGAACATCCATGGCAGAGGGCAAACCATACGCAATGGAAACAGATTGAAGGAAGCCACCGGACACCCAGACACAAGCACCGACTGTCCCTCCGAACCCCCGCCGCCTTGGAGCGCCGCACTCCGTGCGGCATGAACAGCGACACCCTCCCCAAAAGCCGCACTGGAGTGCGGCGCTCCATGTTCAATGGAGCATGTAACAGTGGAACCGCCATGGCAGAGAAAAAAAAAAAACCAAAGCACACAGATTGAAGGAAGCAACCGGACACCCAGACACAAGCACCGACTGTCCCTCCGAACCCCGCCGCCTTGGAGCGCCGCACTCCGTGCGACATGAACAGCGACACCCTACCAAAAAGCCGCACTGGAGTGCGGCGCTCCATGTTCAATGGAGCATGTAACAGTGGAACTGCCATGGCAGAATGAGGGTGTCAACACGGGCGCAGCCCGTCAGCAAATGTAACGAGCCCGAGGAACGAGGGCTCGGAGCATTTGCGAATCTAAAACCCTTCGTCGTGGACCTTGCCGTAGTCCAGTTCGCTTTGCAGATGGCCTTGTTTCTCTTCGGCGGGGTAACCGATGCCGATGACGGAGGCCACTTCAAGGGCCTCGGGAATGGCGAGGATCTCGCGAACACGGTGGGCAGCCATGCCCCCTTTGCCGTCGTCCCTCAGACGGATCTGGCACCAGCAGCTTTTCAGCCCCAGGGACTCTGCGGCAAGTTGGATGTAGGTAGCGGCGATGGCGGTGTCTTCCACCCAGACATCGCAGCGTTCGGGGTCGGCCACAACGGCAATGGCCAGGGGGGCTTTGGCGAGGAACCCGCCCCCGTGGGGTTTGACGGAGGAGAGGGCTTCAAGGGTTTTGCCATCCTGGACCACCACAAACTGCCAGGGGTTGAGGCTTCGTGACGAGGGGCTTCTCAGGGCCGCCTCCACGATCAGGGAGAGTTTCTCCCTTTCCACGGGGCGGGTTTCAAAGGCCCGCGCACTTCGCCTGTCACGAATAAGCTGCATAAACGACTGATCCATAGACCCTCCAGAAAAAAAAAGTAAGTTCGCCCCCCCCCCAAAAAGCTCGACTTTGCCGAGGCATCCGGGGAATGACACGCTTTCGCCTTGGTGCACGGAGTGCACCCGACACTTCGGTTTCCCCGGGGTGCGGGCTTGTCCGACCGGTGTCGCAGCACGCCCAATACCACCGGGATTAATGACACCAACCTAAAAAGCCGACAGCCCGTAGGGTGCACTCTGTGCACCGTGTTCGGGCCCCAAAAAAATTTCGATGTTGCCGAGGCATCCGGGAAGTCTTAAACAAGGTCTAAAAAAAACAGGCGATGGCAGAGATTCCTCCCTCTCCCATCGCCCGATTTTTTAAATTCTTTCTTATATCACGCCCGCGGACTGGCCATCGCTACTTCTTTTTCTTCATGGCAGCCATCAGCAGCTCGCCCATGGTGCCCATGGCCGCTTCAGATTTGCCTTTTGGCTTTTCGGTGTAACCCTTCCAGTTGGAAGCACCGTCGGCAGCTTCTGTGGAAACCAGGGTAATGCGGCGTTTTTCTTCGTCTACGGCGTCCACAAGGAGTGTGACTTCGGTCCCTGGCTTGGCCGAACTCAGGGCTGCGGCATCTGCGGCCTCGGCCAGTTTGGACTTCGGCAGCAGGCCGGTCACCCCGGGCTCAAGCTTGACGAAGATCCCGTAGCTCTCTTTCTTTTCCACGGTTCCAGCCACCTTGGACCCCACGGGGTATTTCAAGGCAACGCCCTGCCAGGGATCACCGTGGGCATCTCGCATGGAGAGGGAGAGACGTTTTTTCTCCAGGTCGATGGCCTTGACCACCACCTGAACGGTCTCACCCTGGGTCACAGCGTCTTCGGGCTTTAAAATCCGCTTGGTGTAGCTCATCTCGCTGACATGGACCAGGCCTTCGGTGCCGGGGGCCACTTCCACAAAGGCGCCGAAGGGAGCGAGTCGAACGACTTTGCCGCTGAACTGCTCACCCACGCGCATGGTATCCCCCACCAGCTCCCAGGGATCCTGGGATGCCTGCTTGACGGACAGGGCAATGCGCGGGGCATTTTTGCCCTCCACGGTATCGACCTTCAGGACTTTTACGGGGATCGTGTCTCCCACGCTCACGGCTTCCTCACAGGACTGCACGCGGCTCCAGGAGAGTTCGGAGATGTGGGCCATCCCCTCCACACCGGCATGAAGCTCCATGAACGCGCCGTAGGGCATCAGCTTGATGACCTTGGCCTCCAGGGTGTCGCCCTCGGACAGGCCTTCAAGGAATGCGGCCCGAACCTCTTCGAGCTCCGCCTCCAGAAGCTTGCGCCTGGAGATGACAATGTTTTTCCCCTCGCCTTCGATGCGTGTCACCAGGAAAGGAAAGCTCTTGCCGATAAATTCCTCGCCCTTTTCAACAAAAGAGATGTCGATCTGGCTCACGGGACAAAAGGCCCGCTTGCCCAAAAGGGAAACGGAAAAGCCGCCCTTGATCTGTTCGTTGACCTTCCCTTCCACCGGCGTCTTGCTGGAAAAAGCGTCGAAGAGCATCTCCATGGTCCCGGCCCCGGACATCTGCCTGGAGAGGACCACTTCGCTTTCGGTGGCGCTGACCACATACAGGGTCACGCTGTCGCCCACGCCCACGGTGAGTTCGCCTTCGTCGTCGGTGAGTTCCATGCGGTCCACCACGCCGTCGCTTTTCGTTCCGGTGTTGACGTAGACGCTGCTCTCTCCGATGGAGATCACCGTTGCATCCACTTTATCACCGCTTTTCAGCTCTTCACCCAATCCGTCGCCATACGCGTCCAGCAACGCCTCAAAGCTCTCCTCTTCAGGAATGCCCATATCACCCTTGTCGCTCATCATACTCTCCGACATGCCCCCTGGCGGGGGGATCTGGTTCAACCGGTATCTGACTGTCGATTACCTGCTTCGTACCGACGCCTTGCTCCCGTGCAGTTGCAGGGACGCCCCCGCGATTCCTCACGGCGGGCTTGCGATCCATCAAGGCGATGGTACGTGACAACACCCCGGTATGCGCGTAAAAAAAGAGCGCCTCACAAACAGCCCTTCGCCGCCAACGGCAGGCGAACAGCAACGTTTTAAGGCCAGGATGCCATCAACAGCTCATCTATAAACTGTATTCATCAAATACGCCACCCTTTTTCACTCGGCCCGAATGCAGAAACCCCGTGGTATTCATGCCTATCCTCTGCCGGGAGATCCCGCCACCCCCAGAAAAATCACGGCGCCACAGGCGGTGCGCCGGGCTACCGGCCCATGGGCCCCGGCAAACACCCCGAAGTCCCCGAACCGTAACGCCCTAGCCCAGCGGGGTCTATTTCGGAATCTCAACCACAAGGCGCATGCCCACTTCGCTGCACCCGCGAGACGGGTTCACGGCTTCGCGCTTGGCGCACCGGGCGTTGTAGGCATAGGTGGCCCAGCCTCCGCCGCGCACCACACGGTTCGTCCCGGAGGCCGCCCCCGTGGGGTTTTTCACCGACTTCTGGGGGTAGCGTCCGTACCAGTCCCGGCACCATTCCGCCACGTTTCCGTGCATGTCATAAAGGCCCCAGGCATTGGGCGTGAAGGTCCCCACGGGAAGGGTCCCGTTGGAGGCGGCCCCTGCCGGGCATTCTCCCCAGCTGGCGTTGGCGTCCACATTGGCATCGGCCGAGCCGAGACAGGCCCCAGTGGAAAAGGCCGCGGACTCTCCGGCCCGGGCCGCATACTCCCACTCCGCTTCCGTGGGCAGCCGATAAGTGTACTTTGACTGTTTGTTCACCCACTTTAAAAATGCCTGGATATCGGCGCTGGTGATTCCCGTCACCGGGTGATCGCCGCTTTGGGAAAATCCCGGATTCTTCCAGGAATACTCCCGGCTCTGGGTCCAGACATAGTCTTCCAAGGCATAGGCCCCCCCTGCTGTCTCCGCCTCGCTTTTGTACCCGGAGTCATCCACAAAGGCCTGCCATTGGGCCACGGTGACCTCCTTGTCCTGCATGAAAAAGCCCCAGGTAAGGGTCACGGAGTGGGCTGATTCGTCCTCTTTGCGTCTGGACTCGGTATCCGGGCTCCCCATGGTAAACGTGCCCGGCTTGATGTAGACATAATGCCCCCACTCCCCCTTGAACGAGTCTCGCGGCGTAAGAAACACTTCCACCCAGGCATCCTTGCCCGAGGACACCACCACCTTTGCCTTACCGGATTTAAAAAGCGGTGCACTCACCTTGACGGTGTGGGTCCCTGCCTCCACAGTGCCTCCGCTTTTAAAGGCCGCCCCGTCCAGGCGAATCGACGCATTCCCGGGCTTGACCTTGACAAACAGCTTGCCCTTTTGCGGGGGCTCTTTTTCCAGGGTGGCGCTAAGGCTGCGCTCTTTGCCCCTCTCGATGTCTATGGTGCCGTTCCAGGCCAGATACCCCTCTTTGCTCAAGCGGACCTCATGGGTGCCCTCCTTGAGGGCAATGTTGCCCACGGGGGTGATGCCCTGCTTCTTCCCGTTGATGTAAAGCTCTGCGCCTGTGATGTTGGAAGAGACCTTCAGCCTGCCGTCCACGGGCTTGCGCGTGGGCTTTGGCTTGGGAGGCACCAGCTTGACCACGGCAACCGGTGCCGCCTTTGGCTTGATGCGCGGCGCCTTAACCACCACAGGGGCCGGGGCCGGAGCAGAAAGCAGAAAGACAAATTCCCCGCCCTGATCGCCCGTATTGCGAAGGGACCGGCACCGGGGAGGCATGGTTCCGGACTTCCGCAGCTCTTTTTTCATGCCGCTGAACATCTCCATGGTGGTAAGGCACGGCCCCTTTGATGAAAGGGCCGAGGCCACGCCCCGGGCAAAGACACTCACCCCGCCTTCCCCTGCCACGGGATGCACGTTGCCGGATATCATGGCCCAGCGGCTGCGTTTGTTGAACAGCTCCACGTAGTACTCGCCGTCCCGGCGGCTGGCCAGGCGGTGTGTGGCACCGAACATCGTATCCCCCAGGGCCGCATCCGAGAGGATCAGTACATCCCTTGCCTTCATGACGTTCACCGCTTCCTGGATCTCATCGTCTGCAATCCAGGTGGCGGGGTCATCGGGCCTGGCATCGCTGGGAAGCCACCACGCTTTGCGCGCGGCCTTGTCCGTATGGGACGAGCCTGAAAAATAGACCAACACGCTGTCGTTGATCCCCATGCCGCGGGCCAGCCCCCTGAATTCCCGCATCACCGCAGCCCGACCGGCAGCCTCGTTGATGAGGAGCTTCACGTCAAAGCCCGCCCGTCCCTTCAGGGCGTCAGCCACATGCCGGGCCCCTTCAACGGCAGCAGGCGAGCCCTCGATGCCCGGATCGGCGTAGGTATCGATACCAATGACCAGGGCCTTGTAACTCCCAACGGATCCCTGCCGCCTCTCCAATTCGTCAAAGGCTTTCACGTCCGCCAGGGCAGTCGCCGTCCATACTGCCGTCAAAAGAAACATTACAACGGGTCTGATTGCTCTCGCCATGGTCTTTCTCCACCTTACTCGCTGGTCTTTTCACTTGTAAAATGAGGATTCTTACCACCTTTGGTCCGTCCTCGCTGGCCGTTGATGCTGGTGTATTCTCCCTTAGCGGTATTTTTCGTGCCCCCCAGAATGGAGGCGTAGGAACCCGGTGCCGTGTTCCCTTTTCCCCCGGCAATAACGGAAAAATCACCGGAAGCTTTGTTTTTCTCTCCGCCCAGCACGGCACCGCAGTCACCGCTCACGGAGTTACCACGCCCGGACACCACGTTGCCGACCCCCTCATAATGGTTGGCAGCCCCCACCACAAGGTTGTGGGAGCCTGTGCCGGTGGATCCGTAGCCGATCACCACGTTGCCTTTGCCGTTGACTTTGTCGGCTTTTCCCGTGCCGTTGGTCACATAAAGGTTGACCCCGTTGAAATAGATGTTGCCGCCCTTGCGGGTGATGTTTGTGAGCAAACTTTCCAGGGCTTTCACCCGGGCTTCAAGCTCTGCAACCCGCAACTGCAGCTCCGGGGATCCGGCGCCGGTCTTCATGACAGGCATGACCTTGGGGATGTCTTCCTTGCGTGCGTACCCGGAGAGAAGCTGCAGCAGCTCGCTGTCCCGGGTAATGGAGTCGTCGATAAAGGACTCGCCCACAACCCCTTGACCGATACTGCTTCCGGAGAGCACCGCCGCAGGCTTGGGCTTGGTGCTCTTTGGCTTGGGCGCAGCCGCAACCTTCACATCCGCCCCGGCTTTGCGAAAACGCGTCGCGAGCTCCGCATCGGCCATGGTCTCGTATGCGGAGATGTCTCCGGCTTTTCCCAGGATCATGAGGTGCTGCATCTTATGGTCCAGCCCCCCTTCGGTTTTCTTGTGAAACAACAGGATATAGATGGCCGGTTCGGCCTTGGCACGGGCGCTGCCCGCTTTTTTCACGCGGGTAAAAAAGGCCGCCGACACGTAGCGGTCTCCCAGAACGCGCACGTCCAGAGGCTTTTCCAGGGTCACCGCCCGTTTGTAGCGACTGAGCTGGGTCTTGCTCACGCTGCGCAGGGCGTTTGTCATGAGCTCCGGCTGCGCTTTGCCGCCAAAGGCCTGGATCAGCCGGGAGGCCGTCTCCACGTCATCGACTTTCTTGGCCGCCGCAGGCCATGGCATTACAAAAAACACGGCAAGAACACATACGATCCATTGAAATCTTCGTCTGGTCATTACACCCCCCGAAAAGGTCATTGGCAGTAACATTCGCAACAAGTCGGTTTTATGTCAGCGGCCTGGAAGGAGAGCATCGTACAGCGCTATGGCCGTTGCATTTTCCGGTAAGACTAAAGCTGGTCGTCAAAAGGAAGGCCTCACCCGGAAACGATCCGGGCCAGGGCCTTCCCCCCAGACTGAAAGTGCCGACACCGCCATACCCATGACCGATGCCGGCACCTCGTTTAAACAACCTTGAGGCCCTTGGGCATCAGAAGCTGTAGGAGACTTTGGCTGTGTAGAGTTCCCAGTCCTTGGTGTAACTGGGGCCCTCGATCTGGCCATTCACACCGAAACTTGACGAATAGAAGGCCGTGTTGCCGTCGGAGTTCAGCATGATGGCACCCCCGCGCATCTTGTGGCCTTCCACCTTGAAGATCCAGTTTTCGGTGATGTCGAAGCGAAGGGAAAGGGCGAGATCTTTAAGGTAGGCGCGGTGCTCCTGGCCGGGGGGGGTAGCCACCCAACAAACCATCGGAGAGGGCCCACTTTTGAGCGGATTTTTCACCATCCTTGTCGTCCCGGTTGGCGTAGTACTCGGAATAGTAAGTGCCGAGCTCGAACCAGTCGGTGAATCGGTAGGTGATCATGCCGTAGTAGCCCTCACTGTCAAAATCTGCGGCAGCCGAATCTTCGGGAATATACCCAGGAGCAACCATTTCATAGTTGATGCGGTTGTACTCGGTGGAAAAAACAAAGTCCCCCACAGCGTACTGAAGGGAGGTGGTCCAGCCGGTCTGGGTTACTTCGATCTCAGAAGGTTTTAATGTCGGTGCAGGAGGTGATGTCACACTGCCATCAGGATTACTGGTGATATCGGCATTAAAGTTCATCTCCCAGCCGCTCACCCCAAAGGAGAGCCCGTCCAGGGGCGTCTCCCAGAGCACGCTGCCCACATAGGTGCGGTCCACCTCGTTGTTGGAGACGTCCACCCCGAGGTAAATGGGGAACTGGTCTTCCAGAAGCCTCATCTCGGGGCCGTCGTCGTCAAACTGGTTGACGCCGCCCATAAGATGGTACTCAAAGCTCCCGACCTTGCCGGCCGGTGCATAGCCGTAATATTCAAAACCGTTCAGGGCGTTGATGGAGTCTCGCCACCCTTCGTTGTACACGCTCTGGGGAAGCAGGACCGAGGTGCGAAGCATATCCACGTCGCGGCTGGTGTTGTAGAGGCCCTGGGGCATCTTGAGCTTACCGGCTTTGAAGTTGGCCCACTCGGTGAAGGAGTAGTCGGCATAGGCCCAGTCGATGGTCACTTCGTTTTCCCCCAGGGAACCGAAGTCCCGGGAGAAGAACTGGATGCCCAGACGAAGGCGGTCGCTTACGTCTGAGGTGAAGTTGATGCCCCGCTCGTTAAAGTGATACGTGCCGCCGTTATCGGTATCCCCGAAAAATTTGTTGTCCGAGGAGAGAAGATACCCCTGGGTAATGAACCCGTGAATGGTCACCTGCCCTTCTGAGCCCAGCTCAAAGGCCCCGGCAGACTGTGCCGAAAGGAAAACCAGAATAAAACTAAACAAAATGGCCGTTCTTTTCATCATTGTTGTTAGCCTCCGCATCGGTAAATGTATGTGAAATTTATTCAAAAACAATTTAGATGGACATTTCGCTTAAGATCTTCACCTGGTCCGTTGCGGCTGCGGAAGAGACAAAACCGATGGCTCCTTTGGTCTTCTCCACGTATTCCACAAGGTCCCTTTCTTTTCCAAAGCTCTTGGGTGCCTGCCCCCCTCCGGTAAACACCTTCTTTTTCCAGTACCGATTAAAGGTGTTGTGATTTTTTTTAAGGTACTTATTTAAAAACGCATCCCGGGTGGCGCCTTTGCCCAGGACAACAAACTGAACCCTCATGCCGTTTTCCCATACCTTCTTCTTGCCAAGGTAGATATCCCGAATCTCCCGCTGTTCAAGAGAAGCGACGGGAACGCTTCGATTTCCGATGACTCTCAACTGCTCTGCAGATACATTGCCTGCGAACAGGCAGAGAATCGAAGCAACCAACATGCCCCTTAGAACCATTCTCATCATTCCTTGCACTCCTTCTTTCCTTTGGTGGTGAAAATCATCGTTCAGCTGTGCCAAACAAAATGTACACATACAGGATACCAACCGTATGAAATTAACATTGTTATCCTTTGTGCACTACTAATTTCCTTACAAGGTGTCAATACCATTCCCGTTACAGAGTACTTACCACAGCCTCACTGGTAGACCTGCGAAGGCGTGTCAACTCTATGGATGAGATGGTGGCAGCCCCCTTGGAAACCACATCAATAACGGCCTGCCCTTTTTTGGCAAAAAAGAGGCGAACGGTACGATCCGGGCGGTTCCAGACCCTCAGTGCCCCCACAGCCCCCGTCTCCCTGCGGGCGGTGCCGTATCGCAGGGAGACCAGTTTCTCCAGTTTATCCAGGGAGTCCGATGCCTTGACAGGGAGCACATACCGCATCCCCACAAGGCGGTCGTCGTAGAGTCGATACATCAGGTGGGCGGGCCGCTTGAACAAAGAGACCCGATAGAGAAGTTCATTGCGTGCCATCTTCTTGGGGGCGATCTTTTCCGATGCCATCACCTCGAACCGGTTCATGCCCCAGCGCACGCTGCGAAAATCAAAACTCGCGGCAACGGCGCTGTGCGAAACCAGCAAAAAGCCTAGCAAACAGACAAGGCCCTTAATGTAATGACATCTCTTCATCGGTCCCCCTGCCGGCAAGGGCATTGCGGATGGATGCGGAAAGCTCCCTTATTTCAAGGGGCTTCATCAACAGAAAATCGATGCCCGCATCCGAGACCTCACCTGCAGAGACACTGTCGCTGTAGCCGGTACAGATAATCACCGGCACCTCGGGTCGCAGGTCCTTGACCTTGCGTGCCAGGGCGACGCCCGTCATCTTGGGCATGGTCAGGTCCGTGACCACCAGGTCAAAGGCTTCGGGGGATGCGGAAAAAAGATCCAGGGCCTCCCGGCTGTCCGTGACGGCCGTCACCGTGTAGCCCAGGCGCTCCAGCATGGACCCCACCATTTCGGTCAGGTCGGGCTCATCGTCCACGAAAAGAATCCGCTCGCGGCCACGGGCAAGCCCCACCACAACCGCGGGTTCCTCACCGGCCCGCCCTTCGGAGACAGGAAAATAGAGGTGGAACACACTGCCCTCCCCTTCCTCGCTCTCCACGCGAACCGCCCCGCCATGGACTTTTAAAATCCCGTGGACCACGGAGAGCCCCATGCCGGTACCCTGGCCCTTGCCCTTGGTGGTGAAATAAGGATCGAAGATGCGTTTTTTCACATCAAGGTTCATGCCGCACCCGGTGTCCCCCACCGAAAGTTTCATGTAGGCCCCGGGTTCGAGCTCGATGAACTCGTGGACGTCCACCTCGTTCAAGGTCACCACGTCCAGCAGGATAGACAGGGTCCCTCCCTCGGCCATGGCATGGGCCGCGTTGGTGCACAGGTTCATGAGGATCTGATGAATCTGGGTGGAGTCGGCGTCGATGGGATACACCTTGGAGGTCATGGACTGCTTGATCTCGATGGTGCTGGGAAGGCTCGCGCGGAGGAGCTCCAGGGACTCACCGATGATCTGCTGCATAAAGACCGGCTTCTTCTCATGGACGGTCTGCCGACTGAAAGAGAGGATATGGCCCACCAGGTTGCGGGCGCGCTGGGAGGCTTTGTAGATCTGGTCGATGCTTTTGCGGGCCGGGTTGGATTCGTCCACGTCGAAACGGGCCAGCTCGATGTACCCCAGGATGGCGGCAAGGACGTTGTTGAAGTCATGGGCGATGCCCCCGGCAAGGGTCCCTAAGGCTTCCATCTTCTGGGCCTGGCGGAGCTGCTCTTCCATGGATTTGCGGGCCGAGGTGTCCCGGACAAGGGTCAGCTTTCGAAAGGGCTCCCCCCGGTTGTTCCTCAACAGCCAGCTGCGGACCTGGGTGGGTACCCGGCTGCCCCCTTTGCGGATAAACTCCTTTTCGTACTCCCCGGACTCCCCCTGGGCAAGAAGGGCCGGCGTCACGATGCGTGACTCCAGAAGGCGCCACTTTTCGGGGGTCATCTGCTGCTCGAAGCGATCGCACACCTCCCCAAGGGGGTACCCGACCATTTCAAGAAACGCAGGGTTGGCGTCTTCGATGCGTCCGTTCAAATCCGTGAACAAGATGCCGTCCCGGCTTGTCTTGAACAACTCTTCATAGCGCACAGGATCTTCGGGAGCGTCATGCCCCCGTACCTGCTCCTCTGAGGCGATCCCTTCGGCTTCAAGGAGCCTCCGGGCACGGGCCAGGGTGTGTTCATCGCCATGTACAACAAGAACCGTTCGGTCAGAGTCCCGGTTCAATGCAACCCCCTTTTCTCTCTCATGGGAGAGTTTATCACGCAGAGCACACGTACACATGTTCACTCATATCGGCACGCGAGCTGTTTATCTTTATGCCAAAACGGTTGAATTGCGCCAAAAAGCCACCCTAGCCCCCTTTAAAGCGCACATCCCGCGATGCCGGTAAACCCCCTGCTCTGCATAGAGCTTCACCCCATCATGTCACCGCCGACTCATTTGATTATCACGACACATTCAACGAGGGTATCTAACACACCTGTCCTTGCAGCACCACCCCTGCCGCTGCCTTTTGCATGGCGGTATCCCCCCCGGAGGCTCGTTGCAGCACCGGGGAAGCGAGCCGGTTCCCTTCCACTTGTTTTTACAGTGGATCAAAAGCCTTTTCTCAACGCCCGCAGGCGTTAAAGCCGCGCCGCCCCTTGCAATTCATCACCCCGTGTTTATATTGATTAGACCATGAGCCATTATAATGAAAACATACCCGACCCCAAGGAACTCGAAAAGGAGATCGGTAATTTCCTCAATCAAAAGTTTGGCGGAAACGTAAAGATCGTCTCTCCCTTCTCGAAACCCGAGCGGGACAAAACCGAAGACAAGAGCGTCAGAGCCGAGAAGACGGGTTTTCAACTCGACTTCAACATGAAGCCCGAAGAGCTGGTTGCCTACCTGGACCAGTTTATCATCCGTCAGGAGAGGGCCAAAGCCGTTCTGGCAACCAAGATATGCACCCACTTTAACCGGATACGCCACCTGGAAGACGAGGGGCGCAAATCCGCGGGCATTGTGGGGGGCATCAAAAACAACGTCCTGATGATCGGCCCCACCGGCGTGGGCAAGACCTACATGATCAAGCTCATTGCCGACAAGATCGGGGTCCCCTTTGTCAAGGGAGACGCCACCAAGTTCACGGAGGCCGGTTACGTGGGCGGCAACGTCGAGGACCTGATCCGCGACCTGGTGCGAGAAGCCGACGACAGCATCGAACGGGCCGAATACGGCATCGTTTATATTGATGAGGTGGACAAAATCGCCTCTTCCCCCAACCTCATGGGAGCCGACATCTCCCGCACCGGTGTCCAGCGGGCCCTCCTCAAGCCCATGGAAGAGACCGATGTGGAGCTCAAGGTCCCCCATGACCCGGTCTCCATGCTCAAGGAGATGGAGCGCTACCAGAAGACCGGGGCCCTTGAAAAACAGGTCATCAACACGGGCAACATCCTTTTTATCATGAGCGGTGCCTTCAACGGCCTGTCCGAGATCATCGAAAAACGAAACCGAAAAAAAAGCATCGGCTTTGGCGCAACCCTCCATGACAACGCCGATACCGACGCCATCTTCCGCGAGCTCCGCACCGAAGACCTCGTGGAGTATGGTTTTGAGTCCGAGTTTGTGGGACGCCTTCCCGTGCGCACCACCCTGGAGTCCCTCTCCGAAGACGACCTCTTCGAGATCCTTAAAAACCCCAACAACCCGGTGATCCTCAGCAAAAAGCTGGACTTTTCGTCCTACGGCATCACCATCCGGTTCGACGATGAGATCCTCCGGGAGATCGCACGGCGTGCCCACCTCGAAAACACCGGGGCCCGAGGCCTTGTGAGCGCGGTGGAAGATGTACTGCTTCCCTTTGAGACCCGACTGCCCTCCATGGGCCTGAAAGAGTTTCCCGCCACCATCGAAGCGGCACTGGATCCCGACAATACCCTCCGGTCCCTTTCGGACCCTGCCATGGCAGACGAGTGGAACGCGCGGTTCCGACACCTGGAAGAGCTGGAAGCCGAGGACCTGTCCGGGTACATCGCCAACCACTGGCAACAGCTGACCATCGGACACCTCCTGCCCATCACGCCCTGGCGTACGGAGCTGGCGTCAAGGCTCTGTATCGCAAGCGGAATCTCCACGGGAAGCGCCATTGAGAGAATTCATTCACATTATGAAGAGGTTAAAAAACTTGAGGTGAATTTTTTCTCGAAGTTTGGTATGCATGTCCTGTTTGATGAAGAGGCGGTGGATTTCCTCATGGACCAGATCCTGACGGCCGGGGCCACCGGCGACGAATTGTTCGCCAAAATCACCGGAGATTTCGAACTCGGTCTCTCCCTTATCCGGGAAAAAACCGGGAAGACCCACTTTTTCATCACACGGGAGGCCCTGTTGACGCCCGAACTCTTCCTGGACGACCTCATCAAAGAGGAGCTTGTGGGAAAAGACGGCGCCATCCGCCTTCCCGACAACACAAAGACATAACGAATCCCTGCCGGCAGCCCTCGTTTCGCCCTGGGATTCGACACCATTCAAACGAGATACCAACAAAGGCCCCTGTTTGAGGGCCTTTGCTGTCACAACCGGAGAGTATACGTAGATGATCGGAATATCCAAACTCTACTGCGGAACCGTGGAACCCTCAGACGCCCTGCGCTACGGACGCCATTCCGGGAGCCTTCCTTCCCACCTGCTTCAGTTCTCTAAAGACAAAAAGCCTGTGGTGGTCTGGAACTGCACCCGGGCATGCAACCTCAAATGCATCCACTGTTACGCCCAGGCCAAGGCGACCGGCGAAGACAACGAAATGACCACCGAGGAGGGCAAGGCCCTCATCGACGACCTGGCGGCCTTCGGGGCCCCGGTCATCCTCTTTTCCGGCGGTGAGCCCCTCATGCGCAAGGACATGCCGGAGCTGGCCGAGTACGCCGTCTCCAAGGGGATGCGCGCCGTCATCTCCACCAACGGCACCCTCATCACAAAGGAAGTGGCCCAGAACCTGAAGCGCATCGGCCTCTCCTACGTGGGCATCAGCATGGACGGCATGGAAGAGACCCATGACCACTTCCGCGGAGAAAAAGGCGCGTTCCAGGCCAGCCTGGAAGGCATCCGGAACTGCCAGGAAGCGGGCATCAAGGTGGGCCTTCGCTTTACCATGAACCGCATGAACGTCCGGGATATCCCGGCGGTATTCAAACTCCTCGAAGAGATGGACATCCCCCGCATCTGCTTCTACCACCTGGTGTACGCCGGGCGAGGCGTCAAGATCGGTGACGAGGTGCTCTCCCACGAAGAGACCAGAAAGGCCGTGGACCTCATCGCCACCGAGGCCAAGCGCCTCCACGACGCGGGCAAGCCCAAGGAGGTCCTCACCGTGGACAACCACGCCGACGGCCCCCACATCTACCTGCGCATGCTCGAAGAGGACCCCAAACGCGCCGAGGAAGTGCTGGAACTCCTCCAGATGAACGAAGGCAACAGCTCCGGCCACGGCATCGGCTGCGTCAGCTGGGACGGCTCCGTTTACGCCGACCAGTTCTGGCGTCACCACAGCTTCGGCAACGTACGCCAGCGCCCCTTCTCTGAAATCTGGACCAAGCCCGAGGACGACCTTCTCCTCAAGCTCAAAGAGAAGAAAAAGCACGTCACCGGAAGGTGCGCCAAGTGCAAATGGCTCGATATCTGCGCCGGCAACTTCCGCGTTCGCGCCGAAGCCGCCACCGGCGATGTCTGGGCCCCGGATCCCGAATGCTACTTAACCGATGAAGAGATCGGCTTGACCGAATAACCCTATGGGCCCGGTCACTGGCGCGGCACACACCATGCCGCGCCACCCCGGCCGCCCCCATGCCGAAGACGACGGCAAGGGCGCGCCCGCCTCACCCCGTGAGCCGTCGCGCCCTTTGACAGCCGGATCACCGGCCCTCGCCTTCCCGTAAGGAGTACCCGATGCTGTTTCCCCAATACCGAGGACGACGCCTGAGAGCGTCATCCAGCCTGCGCCGCATGATCCGCGAAACCTCCCTCTCCGTCAACGATCTGATCCTGCCCCTTTTTGCCATCGGCGGAAAAGGCGTCAAAAATCCCATTGAGTCCATGCCGGGACACTACCAGTACTCCGTGGACAACATCGTCAAGGTGGCCAAGGAAGCCCGTGACCTTGGGATTCCTGCGGTGATGCTCTTCGGCATCCCCGACAAGAAAGACCCCCTCGGAACCTCTGCCTATGCCAAAAACGGCATCGTGCAGAAGGCGGTGCGCGAAGTGAAGAACAAAGTCCCCGATCTCACCGTCATCACCGACGTCTGCCTCTGCCAGTATACGGACCACGGCCACTGCGGCGTGGTGGAAAAAGGAAAGATCGACAACGACATGAGCCTCGATCTCCTGGCCCGTATCGCCGTCTCCCATGCCAAGGCCGGCGCCGACATGGTGGCCCCCTCGGACATGATGGACGGCCGGGTGGGTGAAATCCGCGAAGCCCTCGACCAGGAGGACTTGGACGAGATCCCCATCATGAGCTACGCCGTAAAATACTGCTCCGCCTACTACGGTCCCTTCCGGGCCGCCGCCCACTCCGCCCCCACCTTCGGGGACCGGCGCACCTACCAGATGGACCCGGCCAACGTCCTGGAAGGCATCCGGGAGGCCACCATGGACGTCCAGGAAGGCGCGGACATCATCATGGTGAAACCGGCCCTCTCCTATCTGGACGTCATCTCCAAGGTCCGGGACGAAGTGGACCTGCCCATGGCTGCCTACAACGTCAGCGGCGAATACGCCATGATCAAGGCCGCGGACCAGCTCGGCTGGATCGACGGCACCAAGGTGATGATGGAGACCCTGACCTCCATCAAACGGGCAGGCGCGGACATCATCCTCACCTACCACGCCCTGGAAGCCGCCCGGGAGCTTGGCGGGAAATAGAAGCATGAAAAAATGCCTCCGGCGGCCCTGCCGGGGGCCAAACTTTTGAAAAGTTTGACAAACAGGCCTTAAGCGTGCGCGATGCCGGCTGTTTCCCTATGCCGGTACACTGCGCGCATCAGACTTGCTTACTTCGCAACAGCGAAGTCTCCCTGCCGAAAGGCGGGGAGACTTCGTTGTTGCAACCGGAATGTTTTTGCGGAGCTTTTTTCAAAAAGCGACCCGCCGGAGGCACGATACGACATGGACACGACGAAGATGCATGAGCATATGAAGCACGGAGGCCCTCACGGCCACGGCGGCGGGCACGGAAAAAAAGAGGCGGAGTTGAGGCTGGTGGCCTGGGAGACGACCCGGCGCTGCAACCTGAGCTGCGTGCACTGCCGTGCCGCAGCCGAGAACGGCCCCTACCCCGGAGAGCTGGATACCGAAGCCGCCTTCAGGCTTCTGGACCAGATCGCCGAGGTGAGCAAGCCCATCATCATCCTGACCGGCGGCGAGCCCCTCCTGCGCGAGGACATCTTTGAGATCGCCGCTTACGGCAACAAACTCGGCATGCGCATGACCATGGCCCCCAACGGCACCCTGGTCACTGCGGAGAACGCCAAAAAGATGGTGGAGTCGGGCATCGTGCGCATCAGCCTGAGCCTGGACGGCGCCACCAAAGCGTTTCATGACGGATTCCGCGGCGTGGACGGCGCCTACGACAGCGTCATGCAGGCGGTGGAACACGCCAAGGCAGCCGGCCTGGAGTTCCAGATCAACACCACCATCACCAAAGAGAACCTCTCCCAGATCCCGGACATCCTGGCCAAGGCCGAGGAGATCGGCGCCGTGGCCCACCACATCTTCCTCCTGGTGCCCACGGGCAGGGGAAAATACATCGCCGACAGCGAGATCAACGCCAAAGAGTACGAGGAAACCCTCAACTGGTTCTACGACCAGCGTGAAAAAACCTCCCTCCAGCTCAAGGCCACCTGCGCCCCCCACTACTACCGGATCCTTCGCCAGCGGGCCAAAGAGGACGGCAAAAAAGTCACCTTCGAAACCCACGGCCTGGACGCGGTGACACGCGGCTGCCTGGGCGGCATCGGCTTCTGCTTTGTCTCCCACACCGGCACGGTGCAGCCATGCGGGTTCCTCCACACCGACTGCGGCAACGTCAAGGAGCAGCCCTTCGGCGAGATCTGGCAAAACTCCAAGGTTTTTAAAGAGCTCCGGGACTACGACCTCCTTGAAGGAAAATGCGGCCCCTGCGAGTACAAACGGGTCTGCGGCGGATGCCGGGCCAGGGCCTTCGAAGCCACAGGCAGCTACCTCACCGAAGAGCCCCTCTGCAGCTACAAACCGCCGCGCATGGAGAAATAGCGCCAACCGGATAAAACGTTGCCGGTTCCATGTGCCGCCAGACACATCCCAAAAATAAAAGACCCTGTACGCTCAGCGTGCGGGGTTTTTTGTTTCAGACACACTGTTGTCCAAAATAGGATTTGACCGGAAGTAAACCGGTGAGAATTTGAAAAGATGCTCCCTATAAGGCATGGTTAAGTTTGCAAACAAAGACCTCGCCAAACAAGGAGCATATCAATGGTACGTCATTCCAGCCTTTTCAGTCAAATCGTAGGTTTTTTTGACCGTAACCAGTTTGCCCGTTTAGTCTCCGAGCACGACGCAGAAAGAAACTCGAAGGGCTTCAAGTGCTGGGATCATTTTGTTTCCATGCTTTTTTGCCAAATAGCCCAAGCAAAAAGCCTCCGAGAAATATCCGG
>NZ_FMUX01000047.1 GCF_900101345.1 Desulfoluna spongiiphila
AGGCGCAACACTCGATACGGGTGGCGGGTTAGACCTTTCCCGGCAGGGACTTACACCCTGCAAGATGCGCCAAGCTTTGCTTGGCGCTCTAACGCTTAAATAACCGGCGCCACAAAGCTGCGTAGCGAGGAACGAGCGGAGCAGCTTTGTGGCGTCCGAGTTAATCTTATTGTCGTGCAACTTGTTGATATATGAAGGCTTAGTAGTCTTTAATTGAACTTAATATTTGTGGGATGTCATCATATGATTCATACCATATTACAGACACTCCAAGTTCCCTCATTATTTCTTCATTAAGGTTGTGGTGCCTTTCAAGAAACTTTTCTGCTCCAACAATATTGTTGACAGCTGGCGATTCATCTTGTTCGAAACAAAATTCCTGTTTAGATAGCCGTTTCATGAAAGCAAAATGCTTTGTTTTTTCTGTATGCCTTCCCGATATATCCAAGAGTCGTCTTAAGTTTGGATCAGTCATAGATAAACCAATCATAAGACAATGGTTTTCTCTTAGATTATTAAGTTGGACAAGATTTGACCAGTGATATGCATTAGAATATATATGGTGATACCCTTCTTCAGAAAAAACCAAGGTGCTTTTATCTAACGAAGCATATTTTTTTGGGTTTTCTGGTAAAAATCCATGCACATGATATACCGGGAGTTCATCAGGACCGTACGATTCACTATCTGTGTATATGCTTTGATACTGAATTGATTGCTTTTCCAACTGCCTTTCAACTAAATCATCGAAATTATATGTAACAACAGCTTTAATCTTAGCACCGGTTCTTTTAGGTGCGCACAAGTTAACAATTGACTTTATCAAGAGGGAATTAAACGAAAATGCAGTATTTCGAAGTTTGTAAAGATTTTCTGAAATAACTTTTGTGAATTCATTTACTTCACCTCTCTCTTTAGATAACCCTTTTCTTAAGTATCTGGCTGCCATTAAGGCTGAAGATGCATCTATTTTATTTAGTCTATTAACAATATCTTCAATATCTTTTTCGGAAATGGATACTTCATTATTGAACTCATCTGTCAAATAACTAACAAATAGAGAATTTAATAATGTGGTCCAATCAGGCAAGCCTGCAGAACTTGATACCCCTGCACCAAGAAACAACGAAAATTGACCACCTCGATAATGATCCTTTATAAGTTCTATTCTACTCTCTCGTTCTTTTTTCCAATCTATCTTTTGCTTTGCAACAGCCGTTTTAATTCTCAATGAAAACAGGTTATTGACGATCTCATTTGTTTTACTTCTATGCTTTGAAACGATTTTATTTATTTCTTCTGGTCCGAAAAGAATTATTGGGACTGAGCAGTCAGTCATTGATAATTCTTTTTCAAAACGTTCTTTCCACTTAGTAGAAACTGGTTTTGCGTGAACAATAAGAAGTCTATCGAAATCTTTTTCGAAATTCTGAGTTGATCTACCATGAAGAAATTTAGCCAGAAGATGCCTTGCCGGCATTTTGTCGATACTGAATTTTATCTCAATTAATGTATTGCCTTCAAAGTCATCAAAACCATCTGGTGCAATAGCATCCCCAATTCCGTCTCTAAAATTTTCAACTATATTTAATTCTTTTTCTTGTGATTCTAAATGAAACTTTAAAAGGTTTAGAATAAAGGTTTCAAAAGAATAATAGCTTCTTGGGCCACCTTCATCCATTTGAGCTATAATATTATCAATTAACATCGACTAATCACCTTTGGTAATTGTAAGTTTGTTTTCTCATTATATCTATTGTGTTGCACAACGCATGCTTCACCCGACGGGTGCAGAAGCACGAAAGAGTTTGATATATAAAAAATAACGCGAAGCGAAATAGACCGAAAAAGCAGCACTTGCACCCGGTCGGCGTGCAAGCAATTGTTAAGCTTTTTCGGCTATAGATAGATGGTAATTCAAATGATTTGAAAATATTTTCCAAGTAAAATTTACAGAAACCCACATGATAGCAAAAGCTCCGACTATTATGGGGATCCTTTGGTCTTCTAACGGCCCAACAAAAAGGTTTGTTTGGAAAATTGCAATATAACCCAATTTAATAGCTGAAACCATGCCACTACTGGTTAAAATGAGACTAATAGCCTCCATTAAGTCTGGTTTACTCTTTTCACCTACCAAAATACAGGCAAAGTAGCCAACTAAAAGGATTGCACACACTACTACAGCTATTGTGGTGATATCATTCATTGGAAGCCCCTTTTTTGTTAGACTTTGTTCCAAGGAATGCTCCAATGAGTCCCCCAACAAGAGCACCGCCAATACCTGGGGCAATGATATTACCTAACAGAGCGCCTCCGATAGCTAATGGAAGTGACGCATCCGTGCTTTGTTTATGCTCTTCACAGTAGTCACTTCCAGAGACAGCAATATTATTACAACGCTCTCCACTTTTGTCGATTTGTTTGCATTGTTTCATATATTAATTCCGTAAGTTACAAGGGCTTAACATTGTGAATACCCCGCCAAAGTTTCTATGTAGGGGTTGCTGAACAATTTTGCGCGATTAATTTCAGGACATGGGGTTAGTCAGCTGCAGATGCAAAACGTGACACTCTAAACGGCCACCACCG
>NZ_FMUX01000028.1 GCF_900101345.1 Desulfoluna spongiiphila
GCCTCTTCCTCGGCTTTGATGCGGGCTTCCTCTTTGGCCTTTTTCTTTGCCTCTTCCTCAGCTTTCAGGCGGGCTTTCTCTTCGGCTTTTTTCTTCGCCTCCTCATCGGCTTTTTTTTGTGCAGCGGCCTTGGCCTTGGCATCATCTTTTTTTGCCGGTGCCTTTTTGGCGACGGTCTTCTTTGTCTCAGCGGCACCGTCTTTTTTTTCAGTGCTTTTTGCGGTGGTCTTTTTGGCGGTTGAGGTTTCAGCCTTCAACGCTTTTTCTTCTTTTTTCTTCTTGGTAGCAGCTGCTTTTTTAACGGCTTTTTTAGACTTGGGAGCTTTCTTGGTGGTGGTCTTTTCTGCCGTTGCTGTGTTCTTCTTCTTTGGAGACTCCTCCTTGGCAGCGCCCTCCTTGGACGCATCGGTTGAGCTTTTTACGGTTTCCTTTGCCATGTGATCACCTTTGAAAATCTCAATTATTTATAATATGATGCCAACTGGTTATTTTCTACTTGTTAACGCTCATGTATATAAAAATTGTAAACAATTGTAAACCATTTTGGTGGAGTCGGGACGCCCGTGAAATCCAGTGCATTGAAGTATGAATCTCTTTTAACTCGCTTGAAACTCTATGATTCTCTCGCGGTAGCGTTTTCAGGGGGGGTGGACAGTACCCTTCTTTTGAAGGCTGCTGTAGATACCCTCGGAGAGAACGTTGTGGCGGTGACATCGGTCTCCCCTGTCCATGCACGACGGGAAATCGAAGCAGCCAAAGCCTGCGCCGCGACGTTGGGGGTTCGGCATATCCTTTATGATCCCGGCATGATGGAGGATAAGGACTTTCTTGAGAATACGCCCAGGCGTTGTTATTTCTGTAAACGTCGTATGTTCATGCGAATGAGTAATGAGGTGAGAGCCCTTGGGGTGAGCAATGTAGTGCATGGGGTGAATTGCGATGATTTAGGGGACTACCGCCCCGGCCTGAAGGCCGCCGAAGAACTCGGTATCGGTGCGCCCATGGTGGATGCGGGCCTGTTTAAGGCAGAGATCCGGGAGTTGGCCGAGGAACTGGGGCTGTCCGTGGCCCGCAAGCCGGCCATGAGCTGCCTGGCAACCCGCATTCCCTACGGTGAGCCCATTACGCGGGAAGCGCTGGCCATGGTGGAGGCCGCCGAGGCGACCCTGGATGATCTGGGGTTTCAGCAGTTTCGGGTGAGGCACCACGGGGACGTGGCACGGATTGAGTTCTCCCGGGAGGACCTGGCACGGCTTTTTACCGAGTCGATGATGGCGCAGGTGGTGTCCGGGGTGAGGCGGGCAGGCTATCTCCATGTGGCCGCTGACCTGGAAGGGTACGGCCAGGGGCGCATGAACAGGGGGCTGGAAGACGTCTGAAGGGAGCCTGTCTTGCGCGCGGTGTGTCCTGCATCAGGAAGCGGGGAGTCGCCTGGCGATTGCCCGCTTTTTTGTGGGGATCCGGGTGCGGGCTCTGTTTGACGTGTTGCCTTTGGGGTGTGTATATAGGTGCAGGGACGGTATCTCAAGGGGGATGACAGGGGAGGGGTGTATGGAGATTCGATGTCTGGTGGTGGACGATGAGCAGCCTGCTGTGGACGAGCTGGCTTTTCTCTTATCCGGGTTGCCGGATGTGGTGGTGGTGGGATCGGCCAACTCCGCCAAAGAGGCGGTGGAAAAGATCGGTTCCTTGAAGCCCGACCTGGTCTTTTTGGACATCAACATGCCGGGCCACACGGGGTTTCACGTCATTGAGGCCTGCAGCGACCTGCACAAGGCTCCTTTGTTTATCTTCTGCACAGCCTACGATCAGTATGCGGTGAAAGCCTTCGAGGAGCAGGCTGTGGACTACATCCTGAAACCCTTTTCCCTGAAACGCGTGGCCAAAGGGGTCGGGCGTGCCCGGGAGCGCCTGGAGGCGGAGTCCGGGGCCTCGAACGATGAGGTCACAAGGCTCCTTGAAGCCCTGGGGCCCAGGCAGCCCCATGTGGTTCGTCTTTCGGTGGAGAGCCAGGGGCGACTTCTCCTTTTGGATCCCGATGAGGTGCTTTTCTGCAGGGCGGAAGAAAAACGGGTGCGTGTCTTTACCCACGGCGGCGACTACATCTCCCACGGCGCTTCCACCCTGGACCGCCTTGAAGAGCTGGTGGCAGGCTACCCCTTTTACCGCGTCCATCGGGCGAGCCTTGTGCACCTGAAGCACATTCGGGAGGTCACAAGCTGGTACAACGGCAAGTACCTCCTCGTAATGGACGATTCCGCAGCCAGCGAAGTGGTGGTGAGCCGAAACCGGGTCAAGGGCCTGAAAGAGAACCTGGGCCTCTGAGTTTCCTGCATCCCAGCCTGCCGAAAAGCCCCCGCATCCTCGAAAATCGACCATCCCCGATGAATGCCTGGCCGCCTGGGCCCGGACGGTTTACCGTGCACGGGAGAGAAGGGGGATTTTTTCTCCCCCTGTGTGGAACCATGGAACCAGAACAATCGGAGTGCCTTGCATCGTGGACGTATCCATCACCCATCTTTTGATTTCCCTTATCGAGCACCTGGGCCTGACCGTGGCCGCGGCCTTTCTTATCCTGAACATGGGGGCTGCGGGCAAGACCTTCCTCGGGAAACATCCCTGGGTGGAGAAGGCCGTACTGACCTGCTTTTTCGGCCTGTTTGCCATCCTGGGCAATTACGGGTTCGATCCGGTACACGACGCCTTCGCCAACCTGCGGGCCATGGCCGTGGTGACCGGCGGGCTCTTTGGCGGGCCCTGGGTGGGGGTAGGGGCCGGGATCATCGCGGGAGGGCATCGGTTCCTCATCGACATCGGGGGATTTTCCTCGGCGCCGTGCGCCACGGCGACCCTTCTGGAAGGGGTAACCGCAGGGCTTTTGGCCGGGTGGTACGGCTCGCGGGTGATGAACTGGAAGGTGGCCTTCGGGCTCGGGGTGGCCGGAGAGTCCATGCACATGGGGCTGGTGCTGCTGTTTGCCAAGCCTTTTCCGGAGGCGGTGGCCCTGGTTCAACTCATCGCCGTGCCCATGATCCTGGTGAACTCCGTGGGGGCCGCCTTTTTTGTGGAATTGATCAAAGGGCTCTTTCGGGAGCGTGAGCGGCGGGAGTCCCGTCAGGTGCAGCAGATCCTGGAGATCGCCAACCTTACCGTGGGGTACCTCCGGGCGGGTCTGGGGGCGGGCTCTGCCAAAAAGACGGCCGAGATCATCTTTCGGCAGGTGGATGTGGCGGCGGTGGCCATCACCGACACCACCCATGTACTGGCCCACATGGGGGCGGGGGCAGACCACCACATCGCCGGGGAACCCATACGCACCGCCGCCACCGGCATGGTGCTGGACGACGGGTTGCCCCTGTTCCGGCACACACGGCGGGAGATCGCCTGCCCGCACCACGGCTGCCCGTTTCATCACGGCATCATCGTTCCTTTGAAAAAGGGGGCGGACATTGTGGGGACCCTGAAGTTTTACGGAACCCGGGAAAAGCCCCTGGATAAGGTCCATTTTCAGACCGCCCGGGGGCTTGCCGTGCTCTTTTCCACCCAGCTGGAACTCGAAGATATCCAGATCCAGGCCCGCATGCTGGCCTATGCGGAGATCAGGCGGCTCCAGGCCCAGATCAATCCACATTTTCTCTTTAACTCCCTGAACACCATCGCAAGCTTCTGCCGGACCCGGCCCGACCGGGCCCGGGAGCTGATCCTGGACCTGTCCAACTACATGCGCAGGAACCTTGACCAGAGCAAGGGGTATATCACCGTGCGGGAAGAGCTGGAGCAGGTGGAGGCCTACCTGGCCATCGAGCAGGCCCGCTTCGGCGATCGGGTGTCGTACCGGCTCCACGTGGGGGAGGGGTGCGACAACTGGCCCATTCCCGCCCTGGTGATCCAGCCTGTGGTGGAAAATGCCGTCAAGCACGGGATTACGCCCCAGGAGACGGGGGGCACCGTTACCGTGTCCATCGATTGCGACGCCACGCTGCTTACCGTGCGGGTGACCGATGACGGCGTGGGGATGTCCGACGAGACGGTGTCCCGCCTTTACAACCCCGAGGAGCTGGCCGCGGCCGGTGAAGGCATCGGGGTGCGTAACACCATCCACCGGCTTCAACGAATCTATGGCCCCTCCTGCCGCATGGCCATCGAAAGTGTCCAGGGCCGGGGTACAGAGGTCTCTTTTTCCATCCCCAGAAAGCACCCTTCCGTGCGTCCCTGACCCCCACTTTATCAGGTGGCCCCGGTGTTTTCGGGGCTGCCCTGGCGTTTCAGCCCATTGCTGGTGCATTCCATCCTTGAAAAACGACATGACTCTTTTGAGGCATGGCCCGTGGCCCCCATTTTCCGATAAAACCGGTGTGTAAAAGAGGAACCGCCCAAGGGGGCGATCAATGCGTTTTGTCATGGAGGTTATTTTACTATGCTGATTTTTTTTGCGTGCGTTGCTGCACTGATTCTCGGGTACTTTACCTACGGTACCTTTGTGGAAAAAACATTCGGGCCGGACAGTTCCCGAAGGACCCCCGCCTACGAGCTTGAGGACGGGGTGGACTACATGCCCCTTCCCAAATGGAAGGTGCTGTTTATTCAGGTTCTGGATATCGCGGGAATCGGGCCCATCTTCGGCCCCATCCTGGGGGCCCTCTACGGCCCGGTGGCTCTGGTCTGGATCGTCATCGGCTGTATTTTCGCCGGAGCCGTCCACGACTACTTCTCCGGCATGCTCTCCATTCGAAACCGCGGGGGCAGCATCCCCGAGGTGGTGGGGGATTTTCTCGGCATGCCTGCCCGACAGGCCATGCGCGTTTTTTCCGTCGTGCTTCTCATGCTGGTGGGTGTTATTTTTGTGCTGGCACCTGCCAAGCTCCTCACCGGGCTCACCGGTGTGAATACCCAGATTTTTATCTTTGCTATTTTCGGCTACTATTTCCTTGCCACCATTCTTCCCATCGACAAGGTCATCGGGAAGATCTACCCCCTTTTGGGCGCACTTCTGCTCATCACCACCGTGGCCACCGTGGTTGCCCTGATGCTTGGCGGCTATGAGATCCTGCCCAACCTGGATGTGACCACCAGTGCGCATCCTGCCAACAAGCCCATCTGGCCCCTGCTTTTCATCACCCTCTCCTGCGGTGCCATCAGCGGGTTCCACTCCACCCAGTCCCCCCTTATGGCCCGGTGCGTCAAAAACGAAAAAGACGGCCGCGCTGTGTTCTACGGCGCCATGATCCTTGAAGGGATAATCGCCCTGATCTGGGCCACCGTGGGACTCTCCTTCTACAAGTCTCCGGAAGCCCTTAACGCCGTGATCGCGGCGGGGACTCCCTCAGCCGTTGTCTCTGAAGTTTCCAACGCCCTCCTGGGGCCCGTGGGCGGCTTCCTGGCGGTCATCGGGGTCATCGTGCTGCCCATCACCAGCGGGGACACCGCCTTCCGAAGCACCCGACTGATCCTGGCCGAATCCTTTAAGGTCAGCCAGTCCCAGACGGCCAAGCGCCTGATGATCGCGGTGCCTCTGTTTGTCCTGGGCTTTATTATCTCCAAGCAGAACTTCGGCATCATCTGGCGATATTTCGGGTTCTCCAACCAGGCCCTGGCTACCCTGGTGCTCTGGTCGGCCGCCGTGTTCCTTGCCCGGGAGATGAAAAATTACTGGATCGCCTGCCTGCCGGCGACCTTTATGACCGCCGTGGTGGTCACCTTTATCCTCCAGGCCAAGATCGGATTTGGCCTTGCCATCGGAACATCCACCGTGGTTGGTGTCGGAACCGCCGTGGTTTTACTGGCCCTGTTTGTCTTCAAGTTTTCCGGCATCCGGGCTGTCAAACGTGCCGACGGGTTGGCTGAATAACCTGCTCTCGCAGCGGATGCGCCCGTATGTTCCCTGTCCGGTGTCATGGTGCGGATTTTTAAAGGGATGCCCGCCGGGCAGGGAATGGGGCGCAGGCTTTAGATTGCCTTGACAACCGGAAAAGTGTGGCTTAGGATCACATCCTATGCTTGGTGCAGCTAATGCTTAATAGGGAACTCCGTGAGAATCGGAGACGGGCCCGCCGCTGTAACCGGGGACGTTCTTCGCAACAACGCCACTTTCTTGATACGCCAGGAGTCATCGGCTCAAACAACGAGGGGAAGGCGCGAAGAAACGGATGATCCGGAAGTCAGAAGACCTGCCATGCGCTATATGATGTCCCGTTGTCAGATGGTTTCGTCTTATCTCCACCGTGGTGAGAGGGGTGGCCTGAAGAAACAAGGCTGCCGGAACACGGGGAAAGGATCATATAGAAGTGGCGCGCTGCCGTGGTAAAGGGTGCGCCCGACTATGAGGATTGAATACGGAATCCCCATGCTTGCATACGATTGCAGGCATGGGGATTTTTTTGTTTTAAAACCCGATAATTCGTCCTGTCCATGGCGGCGGATTTTCGGCTGAGTACGTGACCGGGTCCCCGTAACGGGGTCTTGTATACACGCAGGAAGGGAATCCCGTGAAAATCGGGAACGGTCCCGCCGCTGTAACCGGGAACCGTACGGCACGGGTGAGGGAGGTACCCCTCACCAAAAAGCCACTGCCCGCTGACGGCCCTCCTTTTCAGGCCGGCGGCAACCAGGGCGGGAAGGTGCGCCGTGCGGAAGGCCCGGGAGTCAGAAGACCTGCCCGGCATAAGACGCGTTGCTTTTTGTGCGGTTCGCTGCATAAAAAGCGCTCCTGCGGAGAACAGGGGGATCGGCGTGATGAAAAGGGCGAAGTAAAACAGGGAACAGCCCTTTTTCGGAGATGGTCGGGCCGGAAGGGGCTGGGTAGGTAATCCGCCGAACTCCGGTCCTTCAATTAAATGATCTGTTTACGAAGGAGCCGATGATGAAAAAAGGCATGATCCTGTGTGTGCAGGGGCAGCTCCCCGAAGGCGTTGCCCCGGATGACCTGCTTAAGGGCGGCCATGTTGCATTTGATGTGGACAAGGTGGCCGTGGTCTCTCCCCTGGACGGAGAGGGGGACATCCATTGGGCATGGTGGCGAATGATATCCAAAGGGTTTACCTCGATACACTGCCGCATGGCAGGGTACGAGAAGGGACGGCTCGCCTTGAAAGGAGGCAGCGTTCCCATCTGGTCGATCGGTTGAACTCCCGAGATGTCATAATCAATTAATACACCTGTTACGTACGGAGATTGTAAAACGATGAAAAAAACGACCCTTCTGATTTTGATTGTTTCATTGCTGTCCCTGCTGGGCGTAAATCCGGCCACCGCCGCCACCCAGAAAAAGGCGGTGGATGCGGTGGTTATCGCAAGCTTCGGCACCAGCTACCCTGAAGCCCTTGAAGCCATTCTCACCATCGACAAAGAGATGAGAAAAGAGTTCCCCAAGGCAGAGATCAAGCACGCCTTTACCTCCAATATCATCCGGGGCATCTGGCATGAGCGCGCAGGCGACGCCGCCTGGAAAAAAGCCAACCGCAGCGTTCCCGAGTGGCTGTATGAGGTCAAAGGACCCCTGGCCACCTTCGGCGCCCTTCAGGAAGAGGGCAAAAAGCGCGTGGTCGTGCAGACCACCCATGTGTATGCCGGGGAAGAGTACCTCGATCTCAAAGCCTATGTGGACGCCGTGGCGGGTATCGATACCCTTCGCGCCAAGTGGAAGCCCTTCTCTTTCATGACCCTGGGCCGTCCTGCCCTTGGCAAAGCCGGGGTGCATCCCGAGTACCACGCAGACATCGAAAAAGCCGCTGAGACCCTTGCCGGGGATGTGAAAAAAGCCCAAAAAATGGGTGCCGTCCTGGTCTACATGGGCCACGGCAATGAGGTGTTCCCCAGCAGCGCGTACATCGAATTCCAGAAGGCCATGAACGCCATGTACCCCGAGGTCACGACCCTCGTCGGCACCGTCGAAGGGTATCCCAGCCTTGATGAAGTGACCTTCGCTTTGAAGCACATGAAAGCCAAAAAGGTGTTCATGAAGCCCTTTATGGTGGTTGCCGGCGACCATGCCAGAAACGACATGGCCGGTGACGAAGACGACGCCTGGAAGACCGTCATGGAGAAGATGGGCGTCAAGGTGACCTGCGAACTCAAAGGCCTGGGCGAGAACCCCGAGTGGGCCAAGATCTACGCCAAGCATGCCGTGGATGCGGTGACGGTTCATAAAGGCCACTAAATAGAGTATGGTTTACTATGGTCTCCGGCGGTGCTGCCGGGGACCAACTTTTTGGATTTTACCCGAACGTTGATGGAAGGCCCCCATGACCATCGCCACAGAGCCGATGAGTAAATCGCGACCGTCCCTTGCCTTGGTGAAAGGCCCGGGAGGGTTGTTGTGTCTGTGCGCGCTGCTTTTCGGGGCGGTGCTTCTCTCGGCCCGCATGGGCTTTGTGGAGTTCTCCTTCGGGGAGGTGCTCAGTGCCCTCTGGCACGGGGTCACCGGCACCGAAGGGCAGACCACGGCCGCTGAAACGGCCCGCGTGATGGTGTGGGAAGTGAGGCTTCCGCGTATTTTAACGGCCGCCGCCGCCGGGGCGGGCCTTGCCGTGGCCGGTGCCGTCTACCAGAACATCCTGCTCAATCCCCTGGCCGATCCCTACACCCTGGGCGTCTCCTCAGGGGCTGCCTTCGGCGCGGCCGTGGCCCTTCTTTTCGGCATGGGCAAGACCCTCCTTTCTGTCCCTCTGTTTGCCTTTGGGGGCGCCATCCTCACCCTTTTTATCGTCATCGCCATGGCCTCCCCATCCGGACGCCTGCTGCGCTGCGGCATCGATTCGTCCAACCTTATCCTTTCGGGCATCATGGTGTCGGCCATCCTCTCGGCGGGCTTAAGCTTCATGAAGTACCTGGCCGACGAGCAGGTCTCCGTCATCATCTTCTGGCTCATGGGCAGCTTTGCTGCCGCCACCTGGCGGGATGCCGCGGTTCTCTCCGGCGTGGCCGCTGCCGGGTTTCTCCTGTTTCTGTTTTACGCCCGGGACCTCAACCTTCTGGCCTTGGGGGAAAAGAGCGCCCGCAGCCTCGGGGTGGATACCTCAAAGACGGTTTTTATCCTTCTGGTGGCCGCCTCTCTTGTGGCGGCTGTTTGCGTTGCGGTCTCCGGTATCATCGGTTTTGTGGGCCTGCTGGTGCCGCACATGGTGCGGTTCGTCACCGGGCCCGATGCGCGCAAGCTCTTGCCGGCCACCCTTGTCATCGGGGCCGTTCTCCTTCTTTTTGCCGACACCGTCACCCGGGCGGTGCTGCCCTACGAAGTGCCCATCGGGGTGCTGACGGCCCTCATCGGGGGGCCGGTGTTCTGCGTGATCTTTCGGAAGAGCCGCATGGGAGGAGGCGCATAAGATGGCTGACAGCGTACTCCGCATGGAAGGTATTTCATTTATGCGCGGCAGGCGCGAGGTGCTTAAAGGCATCGACGCCTGCTTCGAGAGAGGCATGTTCCACGCCATCCTGGGACCCAACGGGGTGGGGAAGAGCACCCTGGTTGAGATCCTGGCCGGGCAACTGGACCCCGACGCGGGGACAACCTCTCTTTTCGGGGCCCCTGTGCGAAAGCTGTCGGCCCGCAAGGTGGCCCGGCAGGTGGCGGTGGTGTCCCAGAGCCACGACGTACGTTTTGCTTTTTCCGTAAGGGACGTGGTGATGATGGGCAGGCACCCCCACATCGACCGGTTCGGCTCCCCGTCGGAAAACGATTTCAGGCTGGCCGAAGAGGCCATGGCCGTGGCCGATATCCACCACCTGGCCGACCGTCCCGTCACCGAGGTGAGCGGGGGAGAGCGCCAAAGGACCCTGTTTGCCCGGGCCCTGGCCCAGGACACCCCGGTGCTGATCCTGGATGAGGCCACCAGCAACCTGGACATGAAACACACCTTGAGCCTTCTTTCCGTGGTGCGCGAGAAGGTAAAACGGGAAAACAGATGCGCCGTGGGGGTCTTTCAGGACATCAACACCGCCGCGCTCTTCTGTGACCGTTTCCTCTTTTTAAAAGAGGGCCGCGTGGCCGTGTCGGGCTCCGTGGAAGAGACCCTGACGCCGGAGATCCTTCGGGAGGTGTTCGGGGTGAGGGCGCGCGTCATGGAAGACGAGACCACCCGGAGCCGTCAGGTGCTCTTCAACGCCGGAGGGTTCCATGATTAAACGATGCCTCCTGACTCTTTTTTGCCTTTGCCTGCTGGGCGGATCAGGCGCTGTGGCGGGTGCCGCGCAGATCACCGACGCCGCAGGGCAAGTGGTGACCTTTGATGCGCCCTTTTCACGAATCATCTCCCTGTACAGCGCCCACACCGACAACCTGCTGGCCATGGGGGCCGGTGACGTCCTCATCGGCGCGTCCAAAAGCGACGGGGCAGAAGATCTTCCCCGGTTTTCCTACCACGACGGCACAGAGCGGTTCCTTGCCGCCCGGCCAGATCTGGTGCTGATTCGTCCCATGATCGAGCGGGGATACGGCAGGCTGGTGGCAAGCCTCAAAGCAAGGGGAATCACCGTGATCTCCCTTCAACCCGGAACCGTGGACGAGATGATGGACTACTGGGTGGCCCTGGGCCTGCTCAGCGGCCATGAAGACGAGGCCCGGTCCCTGGTGTCGACATTTGAAAACGAGACGCGCCGCATCAGGGACCTCACCCAAGGGCTGGCCGCAAAGCGGACGGTGTTTTTTGAGGCCATGCACGGCAAGCTCCGCACCTTTTCCAAGGGGTCCATGGCGGCCTGGGCCCTGGAACTAGCCGGGGGCATAAACGTTGCCGAAGACGCCGTGCCCTCCAAGGGCAGCAACATCGCCATCTACGGCAAGGAGCGCCTCCTTGCCAAGGGGCCGACCATCGATATCTACCTGGTCCAGCAGGGACGCATGAACCGCGTCACCCGTGAGGAGATCAAAAACGAACCGGGCTTTTCCTTGATCCGGGCCGTGCGCGAGGGCGAGATCCATTTTGTGGACGAAGCCCTGGTCTCCCGGCCCACGCCCGCGCTTTTGAAGGGCGCACGGCGCATCGGGCAGATTCTTTACCCCACCCTCTTTGAACCGACCACAGAAGGACTGACAGTGCATGGGCAGTAAGGCGACTCACAGCAAGACGGGGTTTCTCATCGGCGGCACCTCCAGCGGCAGCGGCAAGACCACCCTCTCCCTGGGGATCATGGCGGCGCTGAAACGGCGCGGATTTGAGGTGGCACCCTTTAAGGTGGGCCCGGATTACATCGATCCCGGCCACCATCGGCGGGTTACGGGGCGCCCTTCCCGGAATCTGGACGGCTGGATGCTCAGCCGGGAGTATTGCCGAGAGGCCTTTTCCCGCTCCATGGACCAGGCGGACCTGGCCGTGGTGGAAGGGGTCATGGGGCTTTTTGACGGCTTTTCCGGCACCGACGAGGCCGGTTCATCGGCCCAGATGGCCAAATGGATCGGGCTTCCCGTGATCCTGGTGGTCAACGCCGCCAGCATGGCCCGAAGCGCAGCCGCCCTGGTCACCGGGTTTGAGAACTTCGACCCCGAGCTCAATTTCCTTGGCGTGGTCTTTAACAACATCGGCAGCAAGAGCCATCTCAATTACCTCACCGAGGCCCTTTCGGTGCACAGCGACCTGCCCTGCCTGGGCGGGATTCCCCGGGACGAAGCCTTGAGGATCCCCGAGCGCCATTTAGGCCTTGTCACCGATGAAGAACACATCCTCTCCGGCACCGAGACGGATCACCTGGCCGACACCGTGGAGGCCCATATCAATCTGGACCTGCTCCTTGAACGGGCCGGTGAACTTCACCTGTTCCGCCGGGAACCCGAGGGGCAGACTCGCGAAAAAACGCAAAGCGTTAAAATCGGCGTGGCCATGGACAGTGCCTTCTGTTTCTACTACCCGGACAACCTGGAGACCCTTGAAAAGGCCGGGGCCACCCTGGCCTATTTTTCCCCGACCGAGGATGAATCCCTCCCCGAAGGAGTCTGCGGCCTCTATTTTGGCGGAGGTTATCCCGAGCTCTTTGCCGAGGCCCTGAGCGGAAACACCGCCATGCGAAGGGCCGTCAAAGCCGCAGCCGATTCCGGCATGCCTGTCTACGGCGAGTGCGGCGGGCTCATGTACCTCTCCGAGGCCATCACCGATTTTGACGGGACCCGCTGGGAGATGACCGGCTGTCTTCCCTTAGAGACCCGCATGCAGGAGAAACGCTGCGCCCTGGGGTACCGGGAGATTACCCTCAAAGAATCCTCCCTCCTCGGCCCCTCCGGCACCACCGTTCGCGGCCATGAGTTTCACTATTCCAAACCCGTGGGGGAGCCGCCGGAAGACCGGATCTACCGGGTGACCCCACGTATCGATCGCACCCTTCCCGATGAGGGGTATGTCAAGGGCAACACACTGGGCAGTTACGTCCACCTTCACTTCGGAAGCTCTGCCGGGGTGGGGGAGGCGTTCGTGGCCCGCTGCAACGCGTATAAGGAGTCAACGAAACGATGAAACCCCAGGAAATTGAAGACCTGAGCTTCAAGATGATTGGAGAAGAAGCGGGCGACCACGGGTTCTCCGATGCGGAGTGGCCCATCGCCCGCCGCGTGATCCACACCAGCGCCGATTTTGAGTACGTCGACAGCCTTCGGTTTCACCCCGAAGCCATCGAAAGCGGCATTGCCGCCATTCGCGGGGGAAAACCCATCTTTACCGACACCAACATGGCCCTTTCCGGGATCCGTAAAATGGAGGTGGGCTCCTTCGGGGGAAGCGTGACCTGCCTTGTGGCCGACCCTGTGGTGGCAGCCACCGCCAAAACCAATGGCATCACCCGGTCCAAAGCGGCCGTGGACGCCGTGGCAGATCAGCTTGACGGGGCCATCTACGCCGTGGGTAACGCCCCCACAGCCCTGCTTCGTCTGCTGGAGCTGGTGCGGGAAGGGCGCATCAAGCCCGCCCTCATCGTGGGCTTTCCCGTGGGGTTTGTGAACGCGGCCGAGTCCAAGGCCGAGCTCCTGGAAACCCCGGGCGTCCCGTTCATCACGAACATAGGACGCAAAGGCGGCTCCAACGTGGCCGCCGCGGCAGTGAATGCACTGGCCATCATGGCAGCCGCCAGATAGGCCAACCCGTGGCCCCCGGCAGAGTCTCCGGAGGCCACATGGTGTTGAATAGACGCAAAATATCTGTGTCGATCACTTCGGTCATGCCCCAACCAGGTGAAATGAAAACGTCCCGCCGCGCCGGGCGGGACGATCATGGATTTTCATCGGCATGTGCGGATGCGACGACGCCGATTGTGTGATAGACGCTTTCATCAAAGCGGACAGGAGGAGTTGGATGCTGCGTGCAGCGCTGAAAGGGGCGTTTCTGTCAACCGTCAACCCTGCTATGATGAGAGATGCGGCACGGTGCCGCTTTAAAACAGTCGGTTTTCCAGGGTTCTTGTGGAAAATCGGCCCCAATCGACCGCTTGAACAGCAAGCGGATACCGAGGTAGTTTGTTATGTCTGAGAACAGAGGCACGCTTTTTGGCATTGGCGTAGGTCCGGGAGAGCCCGACCTCATCACCATGAAAGCCGTCAAGGCAATGCAAGACGTGGATGTCATCTTTACGGCATCCTCATCGAAAAACAGCTTCAGCCTGGCAGTGGAGATCGCCAGGCCCCACCTTCCGGAAAATGTCACGGTGGAGATCCTCCCCTTCCCCATGACCAGTGAGCAGGGCGTGACCACCAAGGCGTGGAAAGAGAATGCCGACCGTATCGCAGAGGTCCTGAACACCGGCAAAAACGCCGCATTCCTCACCCTGGGCGACCCCCTGACGTACTCCACCTTCGGATACATCCTCCAGTACATGAAAGCCGATCATGCGGAGTGCCCCGTGGTAACCATCCCCGGGATCACCTCCTTCCAGGCCGCCGCAGCCCGCATCAACACCCCCCTTGTGGAAGCCGAAGAATCCCTTGTCATCACCTCCGGAGCCTATGGCGGCGAGCACGTCCGCAGGGTCGCCGCGACCTCTGAGAACGTGGTTCTCCTTAAGGCCTACAAAAACGTCGACGACATCGCCGACGCCCTGTCCGACAGTGGCCTGATGGAGCACAGCTGCGCCATCAAAAAGTGCGGTCGGGAAGGCGAAGAGATCATCTGGAATGTCGGGGACCTCAGGGAGGTCAAGCCCGATTACTGGACCCTGATCATTGCCAAGCAGAAGAACGGACTGGCAAACTGAAATGGCCGGAAATCGCAAGGGAAAAGGCAGCGGTAAGACGCTGGCGGTCTCCCTGGGCGTAACGGCAGCCATGATCGCAGCAGGTCATTTCTGGATGGACGGGGTTACCCCCCACGTGGTGGTGACCCGCGTCTGCAAGCCCTTGCTGCGCCTTATCTGCTTTATTTCCCTGGGGCTCATCGCCGGTCAGATTATCGAGTCCACCGGTTGGACGCGCTACCTCGCCAAAGTGGCGGGGCCGCTCTTCCGCTTCGCCGGCCTGGGTGATCGCTGCAGCGCGGCGTTTACCACGGCCTTTGTGTCGGGGGTGGCGTCGAACTCCATGCTCTACGGCTTTTACAAAGATGGCAGCATCAGCCGCAGGCAGCTCTTCATGGCCAATTTCCTCAACCAGTTCCCGGCCTATTTTCTCCACCTGCCCACCACCTTTTTTATTGTGATTCCCCTGGTGGGCAAGGCTGGCCTGGTTTACTTCGGCCTTACCTTTACGGCCCTTCTCCTTCGCAGCGTGTTTCTCCTGGCCCTGGGCCATGTGACACTGGACGGCGAAAAGGAAGGGGGTGCAGAGGTGGAGGGCAAAGAGCCTTCGGCCAAAGGCTGGCAGGCCGTGACGGAGGGCATCCGAAAACGCTTTCCCAAACGGGTGTCCACCATCATCACCTGGGTGATTCCCATCTACGTTGCGGTCTTTTTCGTGCATCGCCTGGGCTTTTTCGACTTCATGAATGAGGCCCTGGCACACCTTGCCGTCTCCAGGATCATGCCCGTGGAATCCCTCTCCGTGGTGGTGCTGGGCTTTACCGCCGAGTTCTCCTCCGGGTTTGCCGCGGCAGGCGCTTTGCTTGATGCAGGGGTTCTCACCGTCAAACAGACGGCTCTGGCCCTTCTCATCGGCAACATCATCGCCTTTCCCATTCGGGCCGTCAGGCATCAGCTGCCCCGGTACGCAGGCATCTTCTCCCCGGTCATGGGGACCCAGATTCTTCTTATCGGCCAGTTCCTGAGGATTTTCTCGCTGATGGCGGCAGGGGTGCTCTACTATTGCCTTGTTCCGTAATACAGACCTGTAAGGTTTTCTGATATGGCAAAAAAACGAACATTACGAAGCGGGTTTACCACGGGCACGGCGGCGGCAGCGGCCGTGAAGGGGGCGCTGAGCCTTCTTTTTACCGGAGGTTGCCCGGATAAGGTTCGCATTCCCTTTCTAAGCGAGGGGCATGTGGACATTCCCCTGGTCTCCTGCAGCATGGAAGGGGAAACAGCGGTGTGTACCGTCATGAAAGACGGCGGCGACGACCCGGACATCACCCGAAACGCCATCATCGGTGCACGGGTGTGGCGGGACGATGCAGGAGGGGAGTCCTTTGTCCTTATAGGGGGCCAGGGGGTGGGCCGGGTCACCCGTCCCGGCCTGGAGGTCCCGGTGGGGGAAGCGGCCATCAACCCTGGCCCGGTGAAGATGATTCGCGGGGTCGTGGATACCCTGAGGGCCGAGACCGGTGACCTGGATCCTTTGGTCATCGAGATTTTTGTCCCCGAAGGGGAGGTGATGGCTGAAAAAACCCTGAACAGCCGTCTCGGTATTGAAGGGGGAATCTCCATCCTTGGCACCACGGGCATTGAGCGACCCCTGTCCCACGAAGCCTACGAAGCCACGGTGCGTTCGTCCATCAAAGTGGCCAAGGCCATGGGAGCCCACAGTGTGGTCTGCACCACCGGGCGCCGCAGCGAGCGTTTCGCCATGGGGGTGTTCCCTGAGTTTTCCGAGACCTGTTTTGTGCAGATCGGTGATTTTTTCAAAAGCTCCATGGAGACGGCAGGGGCGCAGGTTATGGATGTCATCCTGGCCGTCTTTTTCGGCAAGGCCGTGAAAATGGCCGCGGGCATTCCCCATACCCACGCGGCCAAGTCCGACCTGAACCTTCGATTCCTGGCCGATCTGGTGGAAGAGATGGTGGACGACGCCGAACTGGTGGACAAAGTGGCCCACTCCAACACCGCCCGGGAGGCCTTTACCTACCTTGCCGGGCCCTGCCCCGAGGTGATCGATCGTGTGGGCGAGCTGGCAGCCGCCTCTGCGGCCCGGTTTGCCGGGGAGGGCATCAAGACCCGATGCCTTATCTTCGATTTTGATGGAAACGTGGCAAGTGACAGCCGTAAGGAGCCGGTATGAACCAAACCATCACAGTCATGGGCTTCGGCCTGTCGGAGAAGGACCTTTCCCCGTCGTCTTTGGCAATCCTTTCAGACGCCGACGTGATCGTGGGGGGAAAGCGGCACCTGGGTGCCTTTCCCGATACATCCGCAGAAAAAATGGTCATCGAAGGCAAGATGTCTGTGGTTCTGGACCGCCTGGAAGGCAAGGTGGCGGAAGGCCGCAAGGTGGTGATCCTCGCCTCCGGTGACCCCTTGTACTACGGCATCGGATCGCTGGTGACCAAACGGTTCGGTTCTAAAGCCGTCCGGGTGATCCCCAACGTTTCGGCCGTTGCCGGGGCCTTTTCACGGCTCGGGCTCTCCTGGCACGACGCAGGGGTGGTGAGCCTCCACGGACGCGGGGCCACAGCAGAGACCCTGAAGGCCCTCTTGTCCCATGAAAAAACCGCGCTGTTCACCGATCCGAAAAACAGCCCCGATACCGTGGCCGCCTGGCTCCTGGAACAGGGGGTGACGGCCCGCGCCTGCCATGTCTTTGAGGCCATGGGCACCCCGGAAGAGAAACACACCGAGTCCACCCTGGAGCTCACGGCAGGCAGATCCTTTACCGGACCCAACATGATGGTGATCTTAGGGGCTGCCCTTGCGGAGCCCCCCCTTCCCATCGGCCTGGGCATGCCCAGTGAGTCCTTTGCCCACCAGCGCGGCATGATCACCAAACCCGAAGTACGGGCCGTGACCCTTGCCAAGCTGGGCCTCAAAAGCCATCAGGTGCTCTGGGACCTGGGGGCGGGCAGCGGCTCGGTCTCCATTGAAGCCTCCCGGTTTGTGAATAAGGTCTGCGCCGTGGAGCAAAAACCCGAACGCGTGGCCGACATCCAGGCCAATATCCGGCGCTTCGGCGCGCTGAACATGACGGTGACGGAAGGAGCCCTTCCCGATGCCGCACGAGATCTTCCCGACCCGGACGTGGTCTTCATCGGAGGGGGCGGCAAAGACCTTGACGCCATCATCCGCATGGCTTCCGACCGCATGGGAGATAACGCACGCATGGTGGTCAACACCGTGCTTCTCCAGAGCCTCGGCACCGCCGTGACTACCCTTGAAGACGAAGGGTTCGGCGTGGAGGTGTTTCACCTCACCGCCAGCGTTTCCACCACCGTGGCCTGGGACATGATGCTTAAAGGAACCAATCCGGTCTTTATCGTCACCGGAATACGAGGAGAAGGTTGATGACAGACGTAAGATACCCCATCACATTTACCGGGGCCGGCCCCGGAGATCCCGAACTCATTACCGTCAAGGGCAAGCGAAGCCTCGAAGAGGCCGACCTCGTGATCTTTGCCGGTTCCCTCGTCCCGGAAGAGCTCCTGGTCTGGACCCGTGAGGGCTGTGAGTGCCTGAGCAGCGCCTCCATGGACCTGGACGGGATGGTGGAGAAAATGGCCGAAGGCCATCGTGCCGGCAAAAAAGTGGTGCGTCTTCACACCGGCGATCCCTCTCTGTACGGCGCCATCGACGAGCAGATGCGCGACCTGGACAAGCTGGGCGTGCCCTACACCGTCATCCCCGGCGTCACCGCAGCCTTCGGGGCCGCAGCCGCCATGAAGATGGAGTACACCCTCCCCGAGGTGACCCAGACCCTGATCCTTACCCGCGCCGAAGGCCGCACTCCCGTGCCCGAAGGAGAAACCCTGGACGCCCTGGCCTCCCACGGCGCCTCCATGGCCATCTACCTCTCCAGCGCCCTGGCGGAAAAAGTCTCCAAACAGCTGAGCGCACACTACGGCGAAGAGTCCACCTGCGCCGTGGCCTACCGCGTGAGCCAGCCCGATGAGAGGATTATCTACACCACCATCGGCAAACTGCCCGAGACCATGAAAAACGAAGGCATCCGAAAAACCGCCCTTATCATCGTGGGCAAAGGCGTGGGTGACCACAACGCCGCCAAATCCAAACTCTACGATGCCACCTTCACCCACGAATACCGGGACGGGGTGGAAAAAGCGTAAAGAGCATGCCTCCGGCGGGCAGGGGATAAATCCCCTGCACCCCAGGTTGCGAATGCTCCCGGCCTTCGTTCCTCAGGCCGATCACATTCGCTTACGGGCTTCGCCCGTGATGTGTCGGGTGCATTCCATGCACCAAAATAAAAGCGTGGGTATCACCCATCGTCGGGCTTAAATGTGAAGAATACGTTCCTGGCCTGCACGGAGGAAAAGATGAACAGACGAACACTGAAAATCTGGGCCGTAACCGAACGGGGCGCGCACCAGGGCCAGAGGCTCTGTGCAGCCCTGGGCGGTGATCTGTGCCTGCCGGACAAACCCTGGGTATCCGGGTTTCCCAAGGCACGCATTGTGCCGTCCCTTCGGGAAGGGATCGCAGGCGGGTTCCACGGGGCGGACGGCCATGTGTTCATCATGGCCGCGGGCATCGTGGTGCGGATGATCGCGCCCCTTTTGAAGAGCAAGGCCCAGGACCCGGCGGTGGTGGTCATGGACGAGGCGGGGCGCTTTGCCGTGAGCCTGGTCTCCGGCCACATCGGCGGGGCGAACCGATTGGCGGAAGAGGCGGCAGCGGCTGTGGGCGCGGTGCCGGTGATCACCACGGCCACCGACACCCACGGCATCCCTTCGGTGGACGGCGTGGTGTCCGAACGGGGGCTGGTGGTGGAAAACCCGTCAGCCATAAAAACCGTGAACATGGCCCTTTTGGAAAAAAGAAAACCCCTGCTCTGGGACCCCATGGGGATCTATGCCGATATGGCGGATTCCTATGCCCCTGCCGGTGAACGGGCTGCTGCCGATGTGGTGGTGGACTGCTCTTCGGCCCCGGCAAAAGAGGGGGCCCTGGTGATCCGGCCCCGGCGCGTCACCGTTGGGGTGGGGTGCAACCGGGGCACCGATGTGGAAGAGATCCTGGAGGTCATGGGAAAGGCGTTTGAGGCGGGGAATTTATCCCATCTGTGCCTGAAGGCCGTGGCTTCCATTGATGTAAAAGCCGATGAAGAGGGGATACTCAAGGCCGCCGAGCGACTCGGGGTGCCCCTCTCATTTTATACCAAGGACCAACTCAGCGGCACCGAAGGGGTGGTGACACCCTCGGCGGCCGCTTTAAAACACGTAGGAACGGTGAGTGTATGCGAAGCAGCAGCGATTCAGAGTGCAAACATGGGGCCCCTTGTTGTGCCCAAGGTGAAGGGGAAAAATGTGACGGCGGCGCTGGCAATGGCGTCCTCTACATCATAGGCATCGGACCCGGCAGCGTGGATCACATGTCCATGCGCTGTGTGGACGTGATCAAGGGCGCAGACGTCATCGCCGGGTACACCGTCTACGTGGACCTCATCAAAGGGTTCATCGACGGCAAAGAGGTCATCGCCACCACCATGAAAAAAGAGGTGGACCGAGTCAAGGCCGCCGTGGAGACGGCCCTCACCGGCAAAAAGGTGGCCCTTGTCTCCAGCGGGGACCCCGGCATCTATGCCATGGCGGGCCTGGCCCTTGAGATCATCAAGGAGAAAGGGGTCTCGGCCCGTCGACCCGGCTGCGGCGCTCCGGAAGAGGGCAGCCTCACCGTGGAAGTGGTCCCCGGCATCCCGGCTCTCTCCTCGGGCGGGTCCCTGTTGGGCGCTCCTCTGACCCACGACTTTGCCTGCGTGAGCCTGAGCGACCTTCTCACCCCCTGGGAGCTCATTGAAAAGCGCCTCAACGCCGTGGCCGAGGCCGATTTTGTCATGGTGATCTTCAACCCCAAGAGCAAGAAGCGCAACTGGCAGCTGAACAAGGCCCAGGAGATCGCCCTGAAACACCGCAGCGGGGACACCCCTGTGGGCATCGTCAAGAGCGCCATGCGTGACGCCCAGGACGTAACCATCGTGCCCCTGAAAGACCTGCACGAAGCCGATGTGGACATGCTCACCACCGTTTTTATCGGCAACAGCGCCTCCGAGGGGTACCTTGATTTTATGTTTACCCCCCGGGGGTACGGTAAGAAGTATGATTTGAAATCTTAAATCACATGGTAACTATTCAGCTTGCAAAAAAGCCTCCGGCGTTCCTGCCGGGGACCAAACTTTTGAAAAGTTTGATAAACAGGTTTTGCTCAATTTAACAGAAACTTTCGCGGAAGCCCTCACCCTGAGGAACGAAGGGGGAGGGCTTTCGCAACCTGGGGTCCAGGGGATCATCCCCTGGCCGCCGGAGGCAGGTTTTCCCTGCCCACTTTAACCATAGAAGGCATGTTTTTGTTTTTTTTCTCTGAGCTGAATAGTTACATCGTAAATGACAGGAACCCATGAGGCGAACCATGGAAAAAGGGTACATTCAGGTCTACACAGGCAAAGGCAAGGGCAAAACCACGGCGTCCATCGGCTTAAGTGTCCGGGCCGCCGGGGCCGGTTTCAAGGTGCTCATCGCCCAGTTTATGAAGCAGGGGGATTATTCCGAGATCAAGGCCCTGGAGCGGTTCAGTGACCTGATTACCGTGCGTCAGTTCGGCGCCGGGGGCTGGGTCAAGGGAAAGCCTTCGGACAAGGAGAAAGCCAGGGCCCGGGAGGGATACAACCTCGTGAAAGAGGCCCTTTCCACCGGGTCCCATGACGTGGTGGTTATCGAAGAGGGAAACCTCGCCGTGAAGTACGGCCTGATCACTTTGGAGGAGATGCTGGGTCTCATGGAGATGAAGCCCGACGGCACCGAGCTCATCATCACCGGGCGCTACGCCGCAGACGAGGTGATGGCCCGGGCCGACCTGGTGTCTCAGATCGAGCCCGTGAAGCATTACTTTGCCGACCAGGGCGTCAAAGCCCGTGTCGGCATCGAAAAATAGCAGGGGCTACAGCCCCCTGGCCCCAGGTTCGCAAATGCTCCGAACCTTCGTTTCTCAGGAACGTCACATTTGCTGACGGGCTTCGCCCGTGGGGGAATGTGGCATTTTCGGATGCAGAGCGGAAGTCGTCAGTCCTAATAGTGATGTGAGCACCCTGATAGCCTAAATGATGATCAAGGCCGTTCCCTATGATAAGCCTGCATTGTCACAATTCAGCAAGGCCCCGTCTTCCCCGCCAGGAGCAGGGGAGACAGGGGCTTTCTATCGGAACGTTTTTGCGGAGCTTTTTTCAAAAAGCGACCCGCCGGAGGCATCTTTTTTTATGAATAAAGCGGATAAAAAGAAGCCGGCTCGTTGTATTGCCGTGTTCGGCACGGGGTCGGACGTGGGCAAGAGCGTGGTGACCACCGGGCTCTGCCGGCATTTTGCCGAGCAGGGGCTCAAGGTGGCGCCCTACAAGGCCCAGAATATGTCCAACAACTCCGGGGTGACCCCCGAGGGTCTGGAGATGGGCCGTGCGCAGATCATCCAGGCCGAGGCCGCCGGTGTGGTTCCCTCGGTGCTGATGAACCCGGTGCTTTTGAAGCCCACCGGGGAGACCGGGTCCCAGGTGGTGCTCATGGGCAAGGTGGACGGGGACGAATCCGCCGCCGCCTACCACAAGAAAAAGGAACGATATTTCAATATCGCCGCCGAGGCCCTGGATCGCCTCCGGGCCGAGAACGACCTGGTGATCATGGAAGGGGCCGGCTCCTGTGCCGAGGTGAACCTCATGGCCGGGGACATCGTGAACTTTCGCATGGCCGACTACGCCGACGCCGACGTGATCCTTGTGGCCGACATCCACCGGGGCGGGGTGTTCGGGCAGGTGGTGGGAACCCTGGCCTGCCTGCCGGACCATTACGCCGAGCGGGTGAAAGGGGTGGTCATCAACCGGTTTCGGGGCGACATCTCCCTGTTTCAGGACGGGTGCGACTGGATCGAAGACAAGTGCGGGAAACCCGTTCTCGGGGTGCTCCCCTGGTATCGGGATTTTCATATCGGTTCCGAAGACTCGGTGGTTATCGAGCAGCCCCAGGGGCGCTCTTCCCTGACGGGCACCAAACCCGCAGGGGCCGTGATCCGTCTCCCCTTTATCTCCAATTTTACCGACTTTGAGCCCCTGATGCAGCGTGATGAGATCGAGCTCTGCTACCTGGATCGTCCCTGCGACCTTTCGGAGTTTGCCTTTCTCATCATCCCCGGTTCCAAAAACACCAGAAAGGATCTGGCCTGGCTCAAGGAGACGGGCTGGGATGCCCGTATCAAGGATTTTTCCCGAAAAGGGGGCCACGTGGCAGGTATCTGCGGCGGTTACCAGATCCTTGGGGAGAAGATCGAGGATCCCCAGGGCGTGGAGGGTGCGGCCGGTACCGAAGATGGCCTGGGGCTCCTGCCTGTTGCCACGGTGATGAAAGCGCCCAAGACCACCACCCTCAGCCGGTTTACCTACAAAGGCATCGAGGGCAGCGGCTACGAGATCCACATGGGCACCACCTCCCGCCACGGCGGGGAGTCCCTGGTGGAGGTTCTGGAGCGCAACAGCCTGCCCGCAGGGGACAACGACGGCTGCAGGGCCCCGTCCGGAACGGTGATGGGGACCTACATGCACGGGATCTTCGACACCCCGGCCATTGTGGACTCCTGGCTCGCGGAGATCGGCATTGCCGTGGCCCCTTCCAAAACCGCAGGGGGCCTTGATGCCCGCCTGGAAGCTTACGGCAGGCTTGCCGAACACACACGAACCCACCTGGCCATGGATCCCATCAACGCCATGGCGAAAGGAGAGGCATAACATGGGCTCCTTTACCTTTGTCACCGGCGGATGCCGGAGCGGAAAAAGCTCCCACGCCCAGAAACTTGCCGAATCCCTTGCTGCGGATAACCGCCTCTACGTGGCTACCCTCCAGCCCATGGATACCGAAATGGAGCGACGGGTCACCGATCACCAGTCCCAGCGGGACGACTCCTGGTACACCATTGAAGAGCCCTACGACATCGTCAGGGTCCTTGAAGAGGAGCAGGACAAAGCCGGAGTCATCCTCGTGGACTGCATCACCCTCTGGGTGACCAACCTCTTTATGGCCGAGCAGAGCGAAGAGGAGATTCTGGCGTTTGTGGACGATTTTGCCGAGGCGGCTGCCGCCTCAAAGGTGCCTGTGGTGACCGTCTCCAACGAGGTGGGCATGGGCATCGTCCCGGACAACACCCTCTCGCGGCAGTTCCGGGATATCCAGGGGGCTGCCAACCAGCGCCTCGCCGCCAGGGCCCACAAGGTGGTCTTTACGGTGTCGGGTATTCCCATGACGGTGAAGGGGTGAAAATGAACATGAAAGAGTGTGTGCTGGACTTGAAATCGGCCTTGCAGTTTTCCACCATTCTTCCCGTGGGGGCCGGCAATGTGTTTCGCCCCGTGGGCCAGGTGGCCATGTTTCCCGTGGTGGGGCTGATCCTGGGAGGCATCCTCGCCTTTGTGGATGCCGTTCTTTCCAACATCTGGCCCCCCATGGTGGTGGGGATCCTGGACACGGTGCTGCTGATGGTCTTAACCGGCGGGTTTCACCTGGACGGGTTGGGGGACACGGCAGACGGCCTGTTCAGCCACCGCCCGAAGGAGCGGGCCCTTGAGATCATGAAGGACAGCCGCAGCGGCGCCATGGGGGTCCTTGCCATGATCGCTATCCTTGCCATGAAATGGGCCGGCCTTGCCTCCATGAGCGCACCCGGCTGGAGCCGGGCCCTTCTGCTCATCGCCATCCCCGCCCTTGCCCGGGGCAGCCAGATTTTCGGCATCGGCCTGTTGCCCTACGGCCGTAAAGAGGGCACCGCCCACGACCTCTTCGGGGACGTGCCCCTGGCAACCCGCCTTCGGTTCATGATTGCTCCTGTGCTGCTGGTCCTGTGCACAGGCGGCCGGGGCGTGATGGTGCTTCTGGTCTATACGGGCATCACCGCCGTACTCCTTGCCTGGTACAAAAAAAAGATGGGGGGCATCACCGGCGACATGCTGGGAGCCATGACGGAGATTACCGAAGGGTTTCTCTTTGTGGCGGCCGCTGCGGCGCTTTAAGAGATAAAAAATGCCTCCGGCGGCAAGGTGTGCCACCTTGAAAGCAGGTTGCGAATGCGCTTTCCCCTTCGTTCCTCAGGGAAAATCACATTCGCCTTTGATTCAGATTGAAATACATCTTTTTTTAAACCTGCTTGTCAAATTTTTCAAAAGTTTGGCCCCCGGCAGGGTCGCCGAAGGCATATTTAACCGGTTTCATTATGGAACGCCGCACTCAGGTGCGGCTTTTTAGGCCGTCGTTACCCGTGCCGCACAGGAGTGCGGCGCTCCAATGGGTGTTTCAAATACGACGATGGCCCAAACGATGATCAAGGCCGACGTTGTTTGAAAGGCGGATGTGATTTGACCCGAGGAACGAGGGGCAAAGCGCATTCGCAACCTGGGGTCCAGGGGATCATCCCCTGGCCGCCGGAGGCAGGTTTTCCCTGCCCACTTTGACCATAGAAGGCATCGCTTTTGATTTTTGACTTTAACAGGGTGTGCCCGCGGGCCATTCGGTGTATACTTAAAAGAACGAAAATCCATGAAAAATAAGGAGTTCGGGTTATGATAATCGGTCATGGAGGCAACATCTACAAGCTGGCGAAGGATCTGGGGGTGACCCCGTCTGATATTACCGATATGAGCAGCAACCTGAACCCTTTGGGGCCGCCTGAAGGGCTCATGGAGCACCTGGCATCCAAGCTCTCCACCATCGTTAGCCTGCCGGAGGTGGACGCCGGGCACATCAAGGAGCTGCTTGCTGCAAAGTACGGTATTTCGTCTTCATCCATCCTGGCCGGTAACGGCACCACCGAGTTCATCTATGCCATCCCCAGGGCCCTTGATACCAAACGGGCCCTCATCGTGGGCCCCACCTATGCGGACTACCGGGATGCCTGCGAGATGTACGGTGCCGATGCGGATTTTCTCCTCACCCGGAAAGAGGACGCCTTTTCCATGGCCCCCCAGGACATCGCCGAAGCCGCTGACGGCTACGACACGGTGTTTCTCTGCAACCCCAACAACCCCACCGGCACCCTGGTGGCCCCAGAAGCCATCAAGACCATGGCCGAGTCCCGGCCCGATATCCGGTTTGTCATCGACGAGTCTTACCTTCCCTTTGCCTGTGACGCCTACGGACAGAGCGTGGCCCGATACGGCCTGGACAACGTGGTGACCTTGAACTCCATGAGCAAGGTGTTCCGTATCCCTGGCTTGCGCGTGGGCTTTCTCATGGCCCCTGAAGCCATCATCGCCGAGTTTTCCAAATACGTGCTCCCCTGGTGCGTCAACGCCATGGCCCAGGCGGCCGTGGGCTTTATCCTTTCCGGCGGAAAGGCCATCGACACCTTCCTCGAAAAGACCCGGGCCTACGTCAAGGGAGAGAAAGATCGCTTCGTGGCTGCCTTAAACGCCATGGACGGGATTATCCCCTACGGCGCGGAGACATACTTTGTCATCTGTGAGCTCACCGGCGAGAACACCGCTGCCGGTCTCTGGGCCGCCCTGGCCGAAGAGGCCGTGCTGATCCGTGACTGCACCAACTTCATCGGCATCGAAGGCGAGTTCGTCCGGTTCTCCCTCAAAGACAAAGAGACCAACGACAGGCTCCTCGGGCTGTTGAAAAAGCATGTGAAGTAATCTGGCGTGTAAAACAAAAAAAGGTGCCCCGGTTGACCGGGGCACCTTGCATTTTATGACAGTCGCCTTGTTGGTTGAACGGGTGCTGCACGGAGTGCACCCGATGCATTGTCACCTCACGGTGTGCCGGGTGTTGATCTGCCCGCATCGTAAAACCGTGCGGGCGTGCCTGACATCAATCGCTGCCCGTGCTCGCCTGGGTCAGGATTTGCTCGGGGGCATTGCCTTGTGCCTCCATGGGGCGCTCTTCCCACGGCATGGTCTCCACGTAGAGGGACTGGCTCGGGAAGGCAAAACCGGATCCTTCCTCTTCCACGATCTCTTTGATGGCGCAGATCAGCTCCTCTTTTCGTTCCAGCCACTCCCCCCAGACCGTTGTGCGGGTAAAGCAGTAGATTTTTATATCGATGGAAGAGTCCGAGAAGTTGTCGATGCGTACGAACAGGGGCGCCGACGGCGGGTTCACAAAACCTTCATGTTCGGTGATCCAGGCTTCGATGCGTTCCCGGATGGCCCGGAGCTGGCTCACCGTGGTGCGGTATTCAAGGCCCACAAGCCAGGAGATGCGGCGGAAGGTCATGGAGGTGAAGTTGGTGACGGTGTTGTCGGAGAGCAGGGTGTTGGGGACAAAGACCGGGGCCTTGTCGAACCTGCGGATTCGGGTGGATCGGAACCCGATCTGTTCCACGGTGCCTTCCACCACGCCGCTGACCTGAATCCAGTCTCCGATTTTAAAACGCCGCTCGGCAAGGATCAGGATGCCGGAGATGAGGTTTTTGAAGAGGTCCTGTGCTCCAAGGGCCACGGCCACGCCGAAGAGACCGAGGCCGGCGATGATAGGGCCGACCCGGATGCCCCAGATCTCCAGGATGGTGGCGGCACCGATGAGGGCCAGGGCCGCGCGGGTGGCGTTAAAAAACCAGTCCAGGAGGGAGCGGTCGAAGATCGCCTCCAGCTTTTTGAACAGGTGGGAAATGGGCAGGATGATATTGAAGAAGCTCCAGAAGATGGTGAAGGCCATCAGCGAGCGGATCAGCTTGTCCAGGAGAATGGCGGCCGTGCCTTCAAAACCGAGGTATTGCCTGGCGAAAAAGAGGCCGAGGATGACGGGCAGCAGGTTCAAAGGGGGCTCAAGGGCCGTGAGGATCTTGTCGTCAAGTTCGGTGTTGGTCCTGGAAGTCAACCGTTTCAGGCGGTTTAAAATGGACTTGGAGATGGTCTTCCGAAGAAGGAGAAAGGCCATGAAGATGACCATTGCCACCAGGATGCGTCCGATATCGATACCGAAGAGACCGTTTTTCCAGACATCAAGGATCAGGTCACCGAAAGCTTTCAGTTGTTCCATGCGTGTGTGCTCCCAAATTGCGGGGGTCAATATATTTAGAAATGAAAAAGATATATCATCGCCTTTTTTTTCTTTGACTTCAAGGCTGAAATCGAGGTGAAACCTCTTCTCCTTTCTTGACATTGCAAGGGTCTTTCACTAATCAGGAAGGGGCGTGGTGCGTATGCCATGCATCCCGTCTCATAAGGACAGCACTATCTAAAAGGACGATTCATGTTTCCCATTTCCGAGTGGTACATCCTGCCTGCAGCCTTTCTTCTGGATCTCCTTGTGGGGGATCCCGCCTTTATCCCGCATCCCATCTGCTGGATGGGAAACCTTATCAGCAAATCCGAAGAACCGTTCAGGCGCCTGAAGATCCCCACGGTGGTCTCCGGCGGGCTGTTTACCCTCTGCATGGTGGCCGTGGCCTGGGCAGTTGCCACAGCGATCATGGCCCTTGCGTCCTTTATCCATGGGGACCTGGCCCGTGTGGTGGAGATACTCATGATCTGGTTTGCCATCTCCACCCGATCCTTGAAAAAGGCTGCCCTGGCCGTGTCCGACGCCCTGCGCATGGGAGGCATCGAAGCGGCGCGGGTCAAGGTGGGGATGATCGTGGGGCGGGATACCTCGGAGCTTGATGAGCGCGGGGTGCTCAAGGCGGCCGTGGAGACCGTGGCTGAAAACCTTGTGGACGGGGTGATCTCTCCCCTTTTCTTTGCAGCCGTCGGCGGGGCTCCCTTTGCCATGGCCTACAAGATGGTCAATACCCTGGATTCCATGGTGGGATACAGAAACGAGAAATACATGGCCTTCGGCAAGGCGTCGGCCCGGGTGGACGATGTGGCTAATTTTATCCCTGCAAGGCTCTCCGTGTTTTGCGTTGCCATGGCCAACTACGGGCTTGCGCGTCGCTGGAAGGAGATCCTGCGTTCTGCCTGGAGAGACGGCCGAAACCATTTAAGCCCCAACGCCGGGTACCCGGAGGCTTCCTTTGCCGAAGCCCTGGAGGTCACCATGGGAGGGCCTTCCGTCTACTTTGGCAAGGTGGTGGACAAGGCCTATATTTGTGAGGGGTACAAGAACAACCCGTACGTCCCCGCAACGGTGGAGAGCGCGTGCCGCCTGATGGTCTGGTCCGCCGCGGTTTCCCTGATCGGTGCCATGACCCTTGCCCATGTCATGAATATGGTGGCCTGACAAAGGTCGGTTGTGGTATAGACTATCCTTTTTTGATTCAACCATGTAGCATGCGGACGGGTGCAAAGGGCGTTTCCTTTGCAGGCCGGTTGCGGGCAGGGGCTTGCAGCCGGATGCCGCGTGCTGCGATGTCCACAAATACGGTCCGGAGTCCGGATTATCCCGGGGTGCGCGGGGAGTCACGCATCGGAAGTGAAACCAAGAGAAATAACGCATGAATATCGCATTTGATTTGATGAAGGTAACGGAGGCCGCAGCCATCGAAGCGGCCAAATGGGTGGGCACCGGACGCAAGAAGGCCGGAGACGGCGCGGCAGTTGCCGCCATGCGCCAGGCCTTTTCGACCATCGATCTTTCCGGTCGCGTGGTCATCGGAGAGGGAGAAAAAGACGAAGCCCCCATGCTGTACACCGGCGAAGAGGTGGGCAACGGCCGTGGCCTTGCCGTGGACATCGCCGTGGATCCCGTGGAAGGCACCAACCTCATGGCCCTTGGGCGCCCCAACGCCATTGCCGTCCTTGGTGCGGCACCCCGCGGTTCCATGTACGACCCAGGGCCCAGCTTTTACATGAAAAAACTGGTGGTTCCCAAGGAGGCAGCCCAGGTCGTGGACATCGACGCCCCTGTGGAGGACAACCTGGACAACACGGCAAAAGCCCTGGGCAAGGACGTTCGGGATTTGGTGATATTCGTCCTCGACAAGCCCCGCCATGTGGAGCTGATTCAGCGCATTCGCGCCAAGGGGGCCAGGGTCCAGCTGCACACCGACGGTGACGTGGCCGGCTCTCTCATGGCCGTGACCCCGGGTTCCGGGGTGGACATGATGCTTGGCACCGGCGGAACCCCCGAAGGCGTCATCTCCGCCTGCGCGGTGGTGGCCCTTGGCGGCGCCATTTTCGGTCGCCTGGATCCCAAGACCGAAGAGGAGCGGAACACCGTCATCAATTACGGCACCGACATCGACAAGCTCCTCACCACCACGGACCTGGTGGACAGTGAGAAGGCCTGCTTCGTCGCCACCGGGATTTCCGGTGGCACCTTCCTTGCCGGGGTGGAGAACGACGCCTCGGGAATCATTACCCACTCCATGGTCCTTGACGGCGGCTCAGGGCACCTTTGCATGGTCCGCTCCGTCCATACGAATACGATGTGATCTGAACGCCATTGCCCTTCGGCACGTTCCTGCTGTACCTGACAAACACACCATCGATTGGAGAACTCTATGATCATACTGAAAAGTGCCGATCTGTCCCGGCGGCGATTTACCAACATTGTGGTCCCGGTGTGCGAGAAAAAATCCATCACCGCCGAGGCCAGGCTGGCGGCCCTGGTGGATGACGCCCTCTCCCTGCCCGAGTTTGAAGGCAAGGCCGATGACGCCCTCGTGCGGTATTCCACGGGTGGCATCAAGGCCGAGCGCCTGATTTTTCTGGGGCTCGGCAAGGTCAAGCAGGTGGAAGAAGACGACCTGCGCCGCATGGCGGCAAAGGGTGTGAGGCGTGCCCTGGAGCTGGGCCAGCCCAAGGTGGCCATCGTGATGCCCGACATCGAAACCCTCAAGATCGATCGAGAGCGCCAGGTGACCGCCGTTATCGAGGGGGCCCTCATGGCAAACCACCTGTTTCATCGCTACCGGGGGAAAAAGGAGCGCAAGGTCAAGCCCCTGTCTGCCATTGAGGTGCTCATCGCCCGTAATGAGGTGAACCGCCTGCGCCCCGTGGCTGATAAAGCCGTTGCGGTGGTTTCCGGTTCCCTTCTTGCCCGTGACTGGGTCTCTACACCCCCCATGGACAAGGTGCCGGAAAAGTTTGCAGGGATGGTCGAAAAACGTCTGGAAGAGGTCGGGGTTTCCGTGGAGGTCAAAGACCACAAAGAGCTCGCTCAGATGAAATTCGGGGCGCTTCTGGGGGTTGCCATGGGAAGCGACAGCCCGGCTCGCATGGTGGTTGCCGATTACCACCCCGAGGGCGCTACAAAGACGGTTGTCCTTGTGGGCAAGGGCGTGACCTACGACTCCGGCGGACTGAACCTCAAACCCGCAGACGGCCTCAAGGGCATGAAAAGTGATATGGCCGGAGCCGCAGCCGTTGCCGGAACCCTGTACAACGTGGGCCAGCTTCAGCCCGATGTGCGCGTGGTTGGAATCATGCCCCTGGTGGAGAACATGCCCTCGGGCAGGGCCCTGCGCGTCGGGGACGTATTGAAGAGCGTCTCGGGCAAGACCATTGAGGTGGGCAACACCGACGCCGAGGGGCGGCTGATCCTGGCCGATTCCCTGGCGTGGGCCAACAAGACCTACAAGCCTGACCTCATGATCGACCTGGCTACCCTCACCGGTGCCTGCATGGTGGCTCTGGGCCAGGACATGGCCGGGGTGTTCACCGTTGACGACAAGCTGTCCAAAGCCATTACGCGCTCTTCAGAACGCGTGCATGAGCGGTGCTGGCCCCTGCCCATGCCTGAGGACTATAAAGCGCATTTAAAGAGCGATGTGGCCGATATCGCCAACGTGGCTGGGCATCGATGGGGGGGAGCGTCCACCGCAGCCCTCTTCCTCTCGGAGTTTGTGGGCAAGACCCGCTGGGCCCACATCGACATCGCCGGGCCCGCCTTTACCCAGAAGGACAGCCCCTGTATCCGCCCCGGCGGGACAGGCTTCGGGGTCCGCCTCCTCTGCGACCTGCTGTTCGGTGAGGAGAGCTCCCTGACCCTCTGATAAGGGCTATCGTAAAAAGGTAACAAACAAAAAGGCCGAACGCCCGCATGGGTATTCGGCCTTTTTTTGTCTACAAACCAATAAACGATGCCTCCGGCGGCAAGGTGGGGGGCACCTTGAAACCCTATGGCGAATGCATGGATACCTTCGTTGTCTGACCGTTTTCGTGGCATTCACGTGGCGGGTGACATTCGGCAACCTTCTCTGCAGGAGAGGTCCATATTATCATTCAGAATACGGTGCGGGATTATACCCCTGTTCGTTCCCAGGCTCCGCCTGGGAGCGCTTTCTCGGAGGCTCCGGCAACAAGTGTACAAATTCACCATGAATGCCGCTGTGCTTTAACCCGAGGAACGAGGGGTAAAGCGCTGCGGCAACCAGCTTTCAAGGTGGCTCACCTTGCCGCCGGAGGCACGCTTTTACTTGTTTTTGTTGTATTGTCTCACCACCGGAGAGAACCCTTCCAGTTTTTTCAATCGCTTCAGGCCCGGGGGCACCCCTTTGTCGATCTCTTTGAGCATGATGTCGAGGATTGCCGGAAAATCATCGGTTTTTATGACGCCGCCGTGGGCCATGAGAAGGTGGTCCACTTCCAGGTTCCGGAGTTTATCGATGCTGCGGCGCATTTCGGGTCTCATGGAGACGGGGAAGGGGGGACGGAAGCTGTTTCCGACCTTCAAGATGACGTCGGCCGCGTAGAGGGTTCTGCTCTGGGCGTGGTAGAGCACCACGTCATGGGCGGTGTGGCCCGGGGTGGCGATGACCTGCCAGTCTTCAAAGCCGGGGAGCCGGTCTCCGTCCTTGAGGGGGTGATCGACGGTGAGCTGTTTTTTGTACCAGATCCATTCAAAGGGGTAGTTCATGGCCTTTGCCACCACATAGCCCAGGAGGGTGTCTATTTTGTGCTGGATTCCCCCTGAAAAACCGGCATACCAGCGGTTGATCTCCTCGGGGGCGGCCACGGGCACGGCATGGCGGCTGCGGAGGGTATGGGCACCACCTGCGTGGTCCGGGTGGGTGTGGGAGGCCACGGTCAGTTTAAGCTGGCTCATGGGGCGTTTCAGGCGACGTTTCATGACCTGCTCAATGCGGGGCACGTCGCTTCGGCAGCCGGAATCAATGAGCAGCACCTTCTCCTTGTACACGGCAAGGTACAGGGTCTCTATGAAGCCGTCCACCACATGAATCGTGAACATGGGAGGCATTCCTTTGATGTGAGTCGTCTGTTTGATTTGGTAGTTAAAGTTAACTTTAAGGTATGGCGTGGAATGCTGTCAAGGCATCATTGGGAGAAGGGCTCAGGCGATGATGTCGGTTTTGGAAGATTTTTGTGCTTTTGGGGTCTTGCGCTGAAAGTGGAGGCAAGGTTTGCCTGAGCTTTTCAAGACGGTCACAGATGGGAGCATGGGCCCCTTAAATCCCATTTTACGGCATCCGTAGGGGTGGCGGTTGTCCCAGGTGACAAAGAAGTGGCGGCAGGCCCTGCAATTGATTCGTGGGTGTGTGGTCATTGCAATCACGGACGGTATCGGGGCATTGGGCTCCCGATTCAAGGTTACGGGTTTCTGGTGGCAATTTCCGGCTGGAAGATTTTTATCACAGGCTGGGGGTGCGGACAAAACAAAAAAGCCGCCGGATGTATATCCGACGGCTCTTGCTTTTAAATGGTGCCGAAGGGGAGACTTGAACTCCCACGGGTTGCCCCACACGGCCCTCAACCGTGCGCGTCTACCAATTCCACCACTTCGGCAAATGTGAGAGCGTTATAGCACCGGCCTGCGGGGTGATCAAGCCTTTTTCGGGTTTTTCTATCCCCTTTTTTTGACGGGTGGGGTAACGCCCTCAGATGACATGGATAATGCCGGGGTGTAAGTGGCGCATGGAAGCTTGCGTGCTTGAAAGAAGGGCGTTGCGGCTAAAACAGGGGATCCATAGCGGTCTTGGTACATGCGGGGCAGGGGGGCCGAGAACAGGTTTCCGGCGTTCTGGATCTCGTGGGGCACATCATCTGCCTCATTGCTACACCCCGGTTTGGTGATGTTGATTGGCAGAGGGTGTTTTACGGAGGGCTGCGTCCCAAAACAAAAACCCCCTTGCCGGTTCCGGCAAGGGGGTTGAAGTCAAATGGTGCCGAAGGGGAGACTTGAACTCCCACGGGTTGCCCCACACGGCCCTCAACCGTGCGCGTCTACCAATTCCACCACTTCGGCAAATGTGAGAGCGTTATAGCATCGGCTTTCGGGTTGATCAAGCCTTTTTCGGGGCTTTTTGGCGCTTTTTTGTGCGGGGTCAGGTAAGGGTTCAAAATGACGGAAACATTGCGGGGCGGCGGGTTTTGCGGGGGCAGGAAAGGTGTGTTCGGCCAGGCTGGTTGCAGCGGTGTGTGGAGGGCTGTGACGCAGCGAACCCGAAGGCGTTGTCCATCCATGGTGTGTTTTAAGGCACGGGGGCTCACGTGGCCAAAGGAAGGCTCCGGGGCATGGGAGGCGGGTATGAGGCGTTGAGGGGGTTGCCTGGGCGGGGCTCATGAATTCCGTGCATCAAGGGAGGGGATCAGCTCTTGTGCGCAGGGGGCCCGAGGGGCTGGGGGCGCTGCGCCAAAACAAAAACCCCCTTGCCGTTTCCAGCAAGGGGGTTGAAGTCAAATGGTGCCGAAGGGGAGACTTGAACTCCCACGGGTTGCCCCACACGGCCCTCAACCGTGCGCGTCTACCAATTCCACCACTTCGGCAAATGTGAGAGCGTTATAACATCGGTTTTCGGGTTGATCAAGCCCTTTTTGCAGGGTTCTCGGCTTTTTTCGTGGGGGCGGTGGCGTGGTGTGAGGAAGGGGTTTTGTTTCAGGTGTATTTTCAGTGAAGTGTTCCCTTAAAAGGGGGCAGCGCCGTTTGGAAGGGGTGTTGACAGGGCAATAAAAAACCCCGTCTTGTGTACACAAGACGGGGTTTTTTATATATGGTGCCGAAGGGGAGACTTGAACTCCCACGGGTTGCCCCACACGGCCCTCAACCGTGCGCGTCTACCAATTCCACCACTTCGGCAAATCGTGCGATTATTCGCTTTTTGTATCCACGGGTGCGCTCTGCTCGGCAGCCGGGGGCGCGGTGATTACCGTGCCGCTTTCTTGGGTGCCTGAGTCATACGCCAGAAAGAGCGATGTGATCATGAAGATGACCGCAATGGCTGTGGTGGCCTTGCTCATGAAGGTGGCACCGCCGGAGGGGCCAAAAAGCGTCTGGCTGCTTCCGCCACCGAAGGATGCGCCCATGTCGGCGCCTTTTCCGGTCTGGAGAAGGACAATGAGGATCAGGCCGACGCAGACCAGAATATGAATTATTTTAACAAAAAGCATGGGTTCGCCATCCGTTTATCATCGTTTGTATCGAACAATCCCGCTGAAGGATTCGGTGTCAAGGCTGGCTCCTCCAACGAGGGCGCCATCCACATCTTCAAGGGCCATTAATTCAGCAATGTTGCCCGATTTGACGCTGCCACCATATAGGATTCTCATGGCGTTGGCAAGTTCTTTCTGGAGACTGTCGGCCACGCTTTTCCGTAAGAAGGCGTGCACTTCCTGAACCATATCAGGCGTTGCCGTGTTGCCGGTGCCGATGGCCCAGACGGGCTCGTAGGCGAGGACAACGGAGGCCAGCTCCTCGGCGGACAACCCCTTTAATCCCATTTTGACCTGGGTGTCAAGGACCTCGAAGGTTTTTCCCTGTTTTCGCTCCTCATCGGTTTCACCGATGCAGACCACAGGGACCAGGCCGGCTTCAAGGGCCGATTTGAGCTTGGCGTTGACGGTCTCGTCGGTTTCGCCAAAGTACTGGCGGCGTTCCGAGTGGCCGATGATGACATGGGTGCAGCCGCAGGATCGGATCATCTCGGCAGAGATTTCACCGGTCCAGGCGCCTTTGGACTCCCAGAACATGTCCTGGGCGGCCACGGCAATGGGGCTGCCTTTAAGGGCCTCGCAGACGGGGTAAAGGGCGGTGAAGGTGGGGGCCACCATCACGTCCACGTCGGTGTCGGCACCGATGGCGCTTTTCAGCTCATGTGCAAAGGCAACGGATTCGGCGCAATCCTTGTGAAGCTTCCAGTTGCCGGCGATGAGAGGGGTACGGGTTGCCATAGGGGGCTCCTTTGATGTCGGACCGGCCAAAAGGCCGGTCCGAGACAGGGGATTACAGTTTGGATGCGATCATGGCTGCCAGGTCCACCATGCGGTGGGAGTAGCCTGCCTCGTTGTCGTACCAGGAGAGGACCTTCACCATGCCGTCGATGACGTCGGTGGAAGGTGCGTCCACACTGGAAGAGGCGGGGGCCCCGTTGAAGTCGATGGAGACAAGGGGGGCGTCGCAGTAATCAAGGACCCCTTTGAGCTCGCCGTCGGCGGCCTTTTTGAGGGCGGCGTTGATCTCGTCTTTGGTGGCGGGCTTTTCAAGGTTGACCACGAGGTCCACCAGGGAGACGTTGGGGGTGGGGACGCGGATGGACATGCCGTTGAGCTTGCCTTTGAGCTCGGGCAGGACCAGGGCAACGGCCTTGGCGGCACCGGTGGTGGTGGGAACCATGGAGCAACCGGCGGCACGGGCACGCCTCAGGTCCTTGTGGGGTGCGTCAAGGATGCGCTGGTCGCCGGTGTAGGCGTGGATGGTGGTCATGAGGCCCTCTTTGATGCCGAAGGTCTCGTGGAGCACCTTGGCCACGGGGGCCAGGCAGTTGGTGGTGCAGGAGGCGTTGGAGACGATGTGGTGGGCGGCCGCATCGTAAGTGTCATCGTTCACGCCCATGACGATGGTGGTGTCGGGGTCGCTGGCGGGGGCGGAGATGATCACTTTTTTGGCGCCGGCGGCCAGGTGCTTGGAGGCGCCTTCGCGGTCGCGGAAGATACCGGTGCACTCCAGGGCGATGGCCACATCAAGCTCTTTCCAGGGGAGGTTCGCGGGATCTTTTTCGGCAGTGACCCGGATGGTTTTTCCGTTGACGATGATGCCGTTGTCCGCGGCTTTTACCTCTCCGTCAAAACGCCCGTGTACGGAATCATAGGTCAGAAGGTGGGCGATGGTTTTGATGTCGGTGAGGTCGTTGATGGCAACCACGTCGATTGCGGGGTTGTTGAGGGCTGCTCTGAAAACCATACGACCGATACGTCCGAATCCGTTGATACCGATTTTGATGCTCATGGGTCTTCCTCCGTCCAACGTTGGGTGTCAGGACCAGTTGGAGATGTGATGGTGATAAAATTGTTGGTGACGTTTGCAAAGAGGCGTCCGATGTCCGGGGCTGCAGAAGGTGCAGGCCATCCAAAGGCAATCTTCGGGCGGGTCTTTAAACGTTGTACGGGGCCGAAGAGCGTGGTTGCTCCGGCCCCTGGCTGCTTATATCGCGGTCGCCCCGATGGCGATCGTTCATTGCCCTGTCAAAGGGGAAACATCAGCGCTTGGCGCCGTTTAAGATGCTGCTGGCAAGGGAGATGCTGCGTTTGCCGGTGTTTTCCAGGAGCTTGGCCGTGGAGGCCAGGGCTCCTTTTTTCTGTCGCCCCACCGCAGAGATCAGCAGGGGAAGGTTCACCCCGGAGATCACCTCCACCTGGTCTTCTTCCAGAAAGGAGAGAGAGAGGTTGGAGGGCGTGCCGCCGAACATGTCGGTGAGGATCAGCACCCCGTCGCCGGAGTTGACCTCTTTGATGGCCTTGGCCACTTTGTTATGCAGGTCATCGACACTTTTGGTGATGTTGATGGAGACGGGCTTGACCTGCTCAAGGGGCTCTTTTTGTATAAATTCGGCGGTCTCGATGAGAATGTCACCGAGGTTGCCGTGGGTAACGACCAGTATGCCAATCATATATAAACCTCATGTGGGGCATCTTGTATGATGGCCTCGCAACACGACAGGGGCATGGCTCATGCCGCCCTTCGGTTGTGCCCCGGCAAGGGGCGGGGTGCGAGGCGTTTCCGGGCTGTAACGCTTTCGAGTGTATCATTTTTTTGCGGGCAGGGCACACCTGCCGGCGTTTATTCCTCCCGACCGATGTCCCGGTGCAGGAGTCGGATATCGGAATAGCGACGCTTCAAGTGGTTGTGGATTTCTGTGGCGACGGCCACGCTTCGGTGCCGCCCGCCGGTGCATCCCACGCCCAGGGTGAGGTAGTGCTTGCCCTCTTTCTGGTACATGGGAATGAGAAAGTCCAGGAGATCGGTGTATTTCAGCAGAAAGGTCCGGGTGCCTTCTCCGTTCAGGACAAAATCCCGGACATCCGGGGCGAGTCCGCTGTGGGGTTTCAGCTCCGGGATAAAGTACGGGTTTTCGAGGAACCGGACATCCACCATGAGGTCTGCGTCCTGGGGCACCCCGTACTTGAACCCGAAGGAGACCACGGAGATTTTGAGCGGCGTCCTGTGATGGGAGTCGGCCGCCAATTCCGAGATGACCTTTTTAAGCTCATGGACGGTGAGGCTGGAGGTATTGATGATCCGGGCGGCATCTTCGTTTCGCAGGGCCAGGAGCTCTTCCCGTTCCTGGTTGATGGCGTCCATGACCCCTTTGTCTCCCACGGCCAGGGGGTGGGTGCGACGTGTCTGGGAGAAGCGCCGCGTAAGGGTGGTGACATCGGCCTCCAGAAATATCACCTTGAGCTTGTGACCGGCCTGCTTCAGTTCATCGAAGACGCTGCGGTAGGACTTGAGAAAGGTGCGCTCTCGAAGGTCCATGCCGAAGGCAATGCCTCTGTAGTGGGTCTCCTTGGCAATGGGGATTTCCATGAACTTGGGCAGCAGAGTCACGGGGAGGTTGTCCACGCAATAGTATCCGGCATCCTCAAAAGCGGCCAGGGCGGTACTCTTACCGGAACCTGCCTGGCCTGTGATGATGAATATGTTGAAGATGTTCATGGGGGGAACTCCCTTTGCAGCCCGGGGCTGTAGCCGGCAAGGCCGCATGGTGGTTGCGAATCCTTAAATGGGCGGATCGGTTCAGGGTGTCGGTGTTCGTTGAAATCGTCAAGGAGTTTGCCTCTCAAGGGGCTGAAACCCGTATCCGGCCGGGTGATGGTCGGTGCGTATCATCCGTTTTCGTTGTCTTCGTTTCGGATGATGGCGTGGATCTCGTCCCGGGACGCGGCGGTCATCAGTTTTTTCCGGAAGAGATCGCTCTTCAGCATTTTGGAGAGTCGGGCCAGGAGCTTTAAGTGTTGGCCGGTGGACTGCTCGGGGGTAACAAGGACAAAAAAGATATGGGCGGGGCGACCATCCAGGGAGTCAAAGTCCACGCCCTGGCGGCTCATGCCGAATCCCACCACCATGCGGTCCAGGCCGGCGATTTTTCCGTGGGGAATGCCGATGCCGTCTCCGATGCCGGTGCTTCCGAGCTGTTCCCGTTCAAGGAGAACCCGCACCAAATCCGGATGATGGAGGCCGGTGAGGTCCGCAATGGGGGCGGCGAGTTCTTCCAGGATTCCTTTTTTGTCCCGTGACGTGAGTTCGGGGATGATCGTTTCCAGCTGCAGTACATCGAGGATTTTCATAATGATTCACCCAGAGAGTCTCTGTTGGCCTGTCCGGCGGTGTGTCTGTCAGGCCGTATGGTTCGGCCGTCCTTTGCAGGGCATTGCGTGCGACGGGAGCCGACAGGTTTGGGACCTCTACTTTCATATCAGTGGATGGCCCATCTTTCAAGACCTGATGCGTACGTCGGAGCCGAGGGCTTCAGGCATCCCGCATCAGTTTTTGCCCATGAAAAAAGGTGCCTGCACCGGGCAGGCACCTTTTAACCGGAGTTTTTGTAGCCGACATCACCGGGGTTGTCAAATGGATTTCATCTTGATCAGACCTCCGGTGGTCTTGGTTTATGTGGGCGGGTTGCCCTGTCCTCGGATGGGCTCGTAAAAGGTCAAACAAGCGAAATCGAAACGCATTCTCGGCTGCCGCTCAGGAGCCCTGCATCGCTCCGAGGAGGGGGATGCGGGTCGTCTGTGAGGGGTATTTTTACGAGCACATCGTCATGCGATGACGGTCAGGCCGGTGGCTCAGGCCAGCCGACGGTCGTCATCGGCATCAAACTCGGAGAAGTCGTCAAACTCATCCACGTCAACAGGGGCCTCGTTGATCTCTTCGGCCAGGGTGGGGCGAATCCCCGGGTTGCCGCTTTTGCGGTCCTGTATTTTCTTTTTGTTTTTGGAAAGCTGCTGCTTGATTTTGTCCACGGCAAGGTCGATGGCGGCGTACATACCTTCGCTTGTTTCGGTGGCGTGGACAGTGGTGCGGCCGCTTGAGACGTTTATTTCGGTAATATGCCGTATCTTTTCAACGGAAAAAACGACGTTGGCTTCGGAAGGGGCATCAAGCAGTTTGTCGATACGTTCCAGCTTTTTTGCGGCGTATGCTTTAAGTGCATCGGAAGGGTCAATGTTCTTGAATGTTACAGATACTTGCATAAATGACCTCCTAATATTGTTTTCGTTTGCTTGACGGCAATATTTTCATTGCCTCACGGTATTTGGCTACCGTTCGTCTAGCGATGTCTACATTGGCCTCCTTTTTTAGGATTTGAGCGATTTTCTCATCGCTGAAGGGCTTTTTGGTGTCCTCTCCGTCAATGATCTGCTTGATTTTGTCCTGGACACTGGCCGATGCAATGGCCGCGCCATGGACGCGGTTGATGGAGCTGTTGAAAAAGTATTTCAGCTCGAAGATACCCTGGGGGGTAAATGCGTACTTGTTGGTGGTGACCCGGCTGATGGTGGATTCGTGCATGCCGATATCCTGGGCCACGTCCCGCAGGACCATGGGCTTTAAGTGGGCGATTCCCTTTTCAAAGAACTCGGCCTGAAACTTTAAGATGCTCTCCATGACGCTGTAGATGGTTTTCTGGCGCTGGTGGATGCTCTTGATGAGCCAGGCCGCAGAGCGCATTTTGTCCTGGAGGTAGTCCCGGGTGTCGCTGGGGATGTCCTGACCCTTGGAGAGGGCCTGACGGTAGTAGGGGTTGACGCGGAGCCGGGGCATGCCGTCATCGTTCAAGGCGATGATGAACTCACCCTCCTCCTTGTAGACGTAGATGTCCGGTGTGATGTAGTGGGGCTCTTCGGTGCTGAAGGGGCGGCCCGGCTTGGACTCGAACTCCTTGATGATGTTCACCGTGGAGATGATGCTGGGCAGGCTCACTTTCAGCGCTTTGCTGATGGCCTTGTAGTTTTTGTTCTCCAGCTCCTTGATGTGATGGGTGACGATCTCTTTCATGATCCGGGTCTCCACGCCGAAATGGCGGGCCTGGATCAAGAGGCACTCCCCTAAATTCCGGGCACAGATGCCCGGAGGGTCAAAGGTCTGGAGCTCTTCGAGGACATCTTCCACGAGCTCTGCCGAATGGCCGCACTCTTCCGAGATCTCTTCGACGGAGGCGGTGAGGTAGCCGTCACTGCTCAGGTTTCCGATGATGAGGCAGCCGATCTCCTCGGTGTCATTGTCCGGGCAGGTCATCAGAAGCTGCCAGAGGAGGTGGTCGTCCAGCGACTTCTTCTGGGAGACAAAGGCTTCGTATTTCGGCGCCTCTTTCTGCTCGGATTCATACTGGGCCTTGCCTGTGGAGTTGTATTCTCCCAGGTAGTTGTCCCAGTCAATGTCACTTCCAATCTTCTCGTCGATTTTCACTTCGGAAGTTGAATTGTCTTCCTGTACCGGCTTCTCGTCCTCGTGGGTACCCGCTTCCCGTTGTGCCGTCTCCTGAATCTCTTCAAGGGCCGGGTTTTCTTCCAGCTCCTGTGAGATGGCATCGACCAGCTCAAGACGGGAGAGTTGCAGGAGTTTGATGGCCTGCTGAAGCTGGGGGGTCATCACCAGTTGTTGGGAGAGGCGCAGCTGTTGCCTGAGTTCCATTGCCATAACTACAACTTCACGGTTTCCATTACGGTTCACACAAGTTTGGGTTGCCGGTCGCATCGCCATTGATACGCCGACTGAAGCCGTCTGTCGGGACGGTTCAATCCATCGAAATAGGAAACACGGCCCTTATGCGTTTCAAGGGCCGGTGGTCATCTATAGGGTAAAACCTTCGCCCAGGTAAATCCGCCGGGCGATGTCACTTGATGCAATCTCTTCGGGGGAGCCGGACTCAATGACTTTTCCATCGCTCATGATGTATGCGTTGTCGCATACCCCCAGCGTTTCCCGGACGTTGTGATCTGAAATCAATATCCCGATGCCGCGCTCTTTGAGCATGGCGATGATGTTCTGGATGTCGATGACCGCAATGGGGTCAACCCCTGCAAAGGGCTCATCCAGGAGGATAAAGGCCGGTTTGATGGCCAGGACGCGGGTGATTTCAAGTCGCCTGCGCTCTCCGCCGGAGAGGACGGCGGCCTTTCGGTCTGCCAGGTGGCTGATGCGGAGCTCGTTCAGCAGCGTTTCGAGACGCTCTTCCTGCTCCTGTTTGGAGATGTCGAGGAGCTCCAGAATCGCCATGACGTTGTCCCTGACGGACAGGGATTTGAAGATGGAAGACTCCTGGGGGAGGTAGCCGATCCCGCACCGAGCCCGTTTGTAGACGGGGTAGGTGGTGATCTCCTGGTTGTCAATGAACACGGAGCCTGCGTCAGGGCGTACAATACCTGCGGCCATGTAAAACGTGGTGGTTTTTCCGGCGCCGTTGGGGCCCAGAAGGCCGGTGACCCGGTTGCTCTCCACATGGATGGAGACCCCACCTACGACGTCGCGTCCACCGTATGTCTTTACAAGGCTGTTCAACACAAGCTCAGTCATAAAATCCCGATCTTCCCTCTTCGTAAGCGTCTTCGTGTTCGGACCCGTACATCAGAATATAATGCATTCGTCGCCGATCTCAAGGGCGGCCCGATCTCTTTGTCGGTTCAGCTTGTCCGGAACGTCCCTTACCATACCACAGGGGGTTTGAAAAAGCACTTGGCATGTTGGGTAATGGTTGCCGGAAGCACCTATTCCCAAGGCCTCAGCTCTACTTGTCCTTTTTTTCCGGGGTAAAGGAGAATCCCTTTTCGCCCGGGACGAGCCGCACCTTGACGCGGGTGCTCTTGCCGCTGTCAACTTTGATGGCTCCGGTAAGCCTGTTAATGACAATGGTTTTTCCCGTGAGGGTGCTTTCGCCGCTCACCACCTTGGGCGGGCCGCCGGTGAGGGTGACCTCTTCCTTGCGGAGGTCGTACAGGGCTTTGTCGGCAGTGGCGTGTTTCTCTTCAAAGTCCATGGTGACGTTTCCCTCGGCTTCGATGAGGGACAGCCCTTTGGTGGTGTCCCCCTTTTTTTTGCCGTCTTCGTAGTGGAGCTGGACGGTGTCGGCCTTGAGGACGGCACCGTCGCGGGTGATGCGGACATTGCCGGAGAAGAGGGCGTAGCGACCCTGGCTGTCGGAGGTGAGGTGATCGGCATTGATGCCGACTTCTCCCTCCTGGGCCATTGCTGCGCCGGGCAGGAAGGCAAGGGCCAGCAGGAGGCACCAGATGTATTTAAGGGGAGCGTGTTTCATCAAATTTTCCTTTGCTCTCTTCAAGGAGCGTACCGTTAACGTTTCCGTCCAGTGTCATCCTGCCGCCGGCAAGGTCAAGGAACATGGCATCCCCTGTGAGCCGCGAGATGCTGTCGGTAATGACCACCGGGGTCGTGGAGATGATGACCTGGGACTCTTTGGTGTATGTGAGGGCATCACTGGTGATGGTTATTCCCCCCCGCGTGACCACCACATTGCCGGACACCTCCATGTTGCGGGTTTCGGTGTCGAGGACGCCCTTGTCGGCGGTCAGGGTGGTGACGGCGCCTGATTTTTCGAAATACCGGGCGGTGAGCATCAGGAACACGGCTCGGTTTTCCGTGTTGTAGAGGTTGACTGTTTCCGCCTCGACGCTCCACTCATCCACGCCCTGGCGGGACGAGGTGTGTCGCATCTTGTCCAGGGTCAGGGTCGCCTTTTCGTTGGTGGCAGGTCCGGTGACAGGCACCTCGCCGCTGCGATGGGTGACCAGAATGACCCCGGTGGACAGGGCGGTGGCCGCCATGATGGCGATGAGCACCCGCCTGATCACCTTTTTGGTGGATATGGTGTTCCCGCCTTTCATGCAAGGAATCTTTCGATGGCCTCCTCCCAAAGCCCTTTGGCTTTGAGGATTGCCTCGCAGGTCTCCCGGACGGCGCCCTTGCCGCCGGGGTGGGTGGTGGTCAGGGCGGCGCGTTCCTTGACCTCCTGGACCGCATCGGCAACGGCAACGGAGAGCCCGACCCGTTTCATGATGGGCAGGTCGGGAAGGTCATCACCGATAAAGGCCATGCGTTCTGCCGGGACCCCCGATTGTTCCACCACCTTTTCAAGGGCGGCGGCCTTGTCCGAGACTCCGTGGAAGAGAAACGGAATGCCCAGGTTTTGAACACGGGCCTCAAGGGCCCCTGCGGACCGCCCGGTGACGATGGCCGTTTGAACCCCTGCGTCCATGAGGAGCCTTAAGCCGAGGCCGTCTTTGACGTTGAAGCATTTGATCTGGCTGCCGTCGTCCTGATAGATCACCTCGCCCTGGGTGAGGACGCCGTCCACGTCCATGATGAGCAGGTCGATGGAGGCGAGTTTCTCTGTATGGGTCATGCCGTGCCTCCGTCATTTATAATGGCTTTTATGGCCACGATCTTGGGAAGCAGCGTTTCCATCATCTCAAAGGTGACGGAGTTGGGGCCGTCGCACAGGGCGTTGTCCGGATCAAAGTGGGTCTCCATGAAGAGGCCGTCGGCCCCGGCGGCAATGGCGGCCTGGGCCAGGGGCGGTGCCTGCCTGCGGTCTCCGCCGGATTTGGTGCCCTGGCCCCCGGGAAGCTGCACCGAATGGGTGGCATCGAAGATGACCGGGCATCCGGTCTCTTTCATGATCCCTAAGCTTCGCATGTCCACCACGAGGTTGTTGTACCCGAAGGCGGTGCCGCGCTCGGTGAGAAGGATGCGGGCATTTCCTGCGGAGCGCGCTTTTTCCACGATGTTTTCCATGTCCCAGGGGGCAAGGAACTGTCCCTTTTTGATGTTGACGGGCTTGCCTGTTTCCGCGGCGGCCACGATGAGGTCGGTCTGCCGGCAGAGCAGGGCAGGGATCTGGATGATGTCTAGGACCTCGGCGGCCTCGGCGGCCTGTGCCGGCGCATGGATGTCCGAAATGACGGGGATGTCGAATTCGCGTTTTATCTCTTCTAAGATGCGCAACCCTTCCTGGGGGCCGGGCCCTCGGAACGAGTCGATGCTGGTGCGGTTGGCTTTGTCGTAGGATGCTTTGAAAATATAGGGAACCCCTTCTTTAACGGTCAGTCGCCGGAGAAAGTCGGCGATCCGCATGCAGATGTCCCGGCTTTCGATAACGCAGGGTCCGGCAATCAGGAAGGGGGGAGCGTCGGGGCCGGTACGTAGCGAGTGAATGGGGTCTGGCATACAAAACTCCTTAAAAAGGTCTCGGGGTTGTTTTATGGCTGCCTCGGAAAAAGTCGTGGGCGCCTTATCGCGTGTCCGCATCACTGAATAAAAATGTTGCCGACTACCTGTACCAAATAATACCCCATTTTGCGAGGCGCTTTGGTTGTGACTTTTTACGAATGATTTTTTTGTTTAGGTACGGAATTTGCTGTACCCACCCGGTCTAAGGGATGTATCCCGGAAACCCATCAAAAGTCAAGGAGCCAAAAGAGCCCTTGATAACCATGGGGTTTGCTGGTATCTGATAGTGTTGATATGCCATAGTGTCCATGATTGCCAAGGGTATCGGGCGTTTTAGTATCAAGTCCGGTGCAGGCGTCGTGGCCTTGCGTGAACGCATTCTGGACGAATTTTTAGTTCAGGTTTTCTATCATTGCCCCTCATTGTTCTATTTTTGGTGCGGGTGTCTGGAGATGTAGTTTGAGACAAAAAAAAGAAAGCAAAAAAGGGCGGCTGGTGGTCCTGCTTTTCCTTGTAACCCTTGTGGTGGCCGGTTGGTTCGGTATCAGCCGCCTGGAGGGAACCCCACCTGACGTGGATTTGGACCTGTCCCTTGAGACCCTGGGGAGCCGGGCCCGGATCACGGGAACCGTGACCGACGAGACCAGTGGGTTGCGGGAGGTGTGGATCGCGCTGTCCCGTGGTGGCGTCGACAAGGTGATTTACAGCAAAACCTGGCCCAGCGACGGGTTTCCCGGTAAGGGGAGCACCTTCTCCGATGCCATTGACGTGGATGCAGACCCCGGCAAGCTCGGGCTCACCGACGGCAAGGCCCTGCTTCGCATCCGCGCCACCGACCACTCCCTTCGCAACCTTCTGAAGGGAAACACCGCTTACATTGAAAAAGAGATCACCATCGATACCCAGCCCCCCATGGTCGATATCCTTACGCGGAGCCACAACGTGGCCCAGGGCGGGACCGGGGTGGTGGCTTACCGGGTGTCTGAAAAGGTTTCCACGAGCGGGGTCCGCGTGGGGGACAACTTTTTCCCCGGCCACGCCGGGTACTTTGAAGGCCATGACAATGTCTACGTGGCTTTTTTTGCCCTGACCCATCTCCAGAAGAAGGGAACCGAAATCCTGGTGGAGGCCGAAGATGCGGCCGGAAACCGGACCAAGGCCGGGTTTTACCACTACATCATCGGCAAGCAGTTCAAAAACGATCGCATCAACATCAGCGACGGCTTTTTGAACGCAAAGATCCCGGCCATGAGCGTGGATGCGTTTGGGGCAACCCCGCCCACAAACCTTGAAAAATACCTGGTGATCAACAGCAAGATGCGGGATGACAACAACCGGACCATTCTTTCAAACGGCATGAAAACCGAGGCCAAGATGCGCTGGAAGGGATCCTTCAAGCAGCTTCCGGGCTCTGCCACCCCGGCCACCTTTGCCGATCACCGAAGCTACTATTACAAAGGTAAGCGGGTGGACCAGAAGTACCACCTCGGGATGGATTTTGCCTCCATCAAGCATGCCGAGGTGCCTGCGGCCAACGCGGGCAGGGTGGTGTTTGTCCAGGAGGTGGGGATCTACGGCAGGACCGTTGTCATCGACCACGGCTTTGGGCTTTTATCCAGCTACTCCCACATGAGCTCGGTGCGCGTCAAAGAAGGCGACCTGCTGCGAAGGGGCGACGTGGTCGGCCGAACCGGCGTCACGGGGCTGGTGGGCGGCGATCATCTTCACTTCGGGATGATCGTGGGCAATGTGTTTGTCAACCCCATCGAGTGGCTGGACGGCCACTGGATCAAGAACAACATCACATCGAAACTGGCCCAGGTGAAGCGGGAGCTTGGGCAGGCACAGTGATGGGGCAGGCTCAGGCCCCAACGGATGTTGCGGATGACCGCAATCGCTGCCATGGGTGACGCCGGGGCGTCTTTTCAAGCTTCCCCTGCGTTATACCCGTAAAGATCGGGCAACACGAACCATCAATTTGGAGCTGAAATCAGGTGGGCAAATCATACAAGGTTGAAAAAAGTTACGAAGAGATCAACGCCAGGATTAAATCCGGTGAAGTGGTGGTGGTCACGGCCGAGGAGATGATCGGCATTGTGGACGAGAAAGGCCCGGTAGAGGCTGCCCGGCAGGTGGATGTGGTGACCACCGGAACCTTTGCGCCCATGTGTTCGTCCGGAGCGTTTCTCAACATCGGCCAGTCTACGCCCTCGGTGCGCACCACGGCCACCTGGTTCAACAACGTGCCGGCCTACTCCGGCGTTGCGGCGGTGGACTGCTACCTGGGGGCCACGGCGGTCTGTGACGACGATCCCTTGAACAAGGTGTATCCCGGGGAGTTTCGCTACGGCGGCGGTCACGTCATTGAAGACCTGGTGGCGGGAAAGACGGTTTACATCCGTGCGGACAGCTACGGCACCGCCTGCTACCCCAATCTCCATGTCGAAAAGGAGATGACCCTTGAAGAGCTCCCGTCGGCCGTGCTCTGCAACCCGAGGAACGCATACCAGAACTACAACTGTGCGGTAAACCCCTCGGACAAGACGATCTATACCTACATGGGGACCCTGAAGCCCAAGATGGGCAACGCCAACTACTGTTCGGCCGGGGAACTCTCCCCGCTGCTGAACGATCCCTTGTACAAAACCATCGGGTTCGGGACCCGTATTTTCCTGGGCGGCGCCCAGGGCTACGTGGCCGGACCGGGGACCCAGCATCGCCCCGGAAACCCCCGTGGTGAAAACGATGTGCCCCTTTCGCCCGCCGGGACCCTCTGGACCATGGGGGACCTTAAAAAAATGTCCCCGGAGTGGCTCCGCGGGGTGAGCATGCGGGGATACGGCTGCTCCCTTTCCGTGGGGCTGGGGATCCCCATCCCCATCCTGAACGAGGAGATGGCTCAGTACACCGCTGTGCGTGACGAGGAGATCTTCACCCAGGTGGTGGATTACAGCGACGATTACCCCAACGGGGTGTCCCGCAGCCTGGGCCAGGTCAGTTACAAGGAGCTTAAGAGCGGCAGCATCACCGTGAACGGAGAGACGATCTCCACGGTGCCCCTCTCCAGCATGGTCAAAGCCCGCGCCGTGGCCGAGACCCTCAAAGGGTGGATCCAGCGCGGCGAGTTCCTGCTGGGTGTTCCCCAGGAGCTTTTGCCTGTGGAGTAGGGCGGGCTTCATCCGCTTTGTCGTTACCCTCAGCGTAACTATTCAGCTCAAAATACAGCCTCCGGCGGCAAGGTGCGCCACCTTGAAAGCTGGTTACGAATGCGCTTTGTCCCTCGTTCCTCGGGTCAAATCACATCCGTATTTGTGTCGGCGTAAACTTAAAATATGGCCTTAAAACCTGTTTGTTAAACTTTTCAAAAGTTTAGCCCCTGGCAGGGCCGCCGGAGGCATAAGCTGAATAGTTACCCCGCAGCATCCTTAAATTTCCCATGGCGGGGATGCTGTGGGCGGGCCGCCTATTTTTGTATTGCCGATGCCAGGTGACCGGTATATGATCACGGTCATTGTGACGGCATCATCTATGACGTAAAATGGTTCAGTTCCGACATGAGAATGCCGGCTGGTGGTGCACGCAGTTCCTGGCGACCCGTGTTCCACGCGAGCCTTTCAATTTACCCGCATGAACCACGGACACGTGGTTACCTGTTCCTATTTCCGGCGTTTATACTATTCCGATGAAACGGCCTGTGCCGGTCATTCCGGTTGCCCTATACGTCTGGCGTGCACTCGGCTCTCTGCCTGATGCGCCACTGGGTGACCCGGCTCTGCAGGGCTGAAAGTAAAAGGCGAATTCACATTGGCATCGAAAAAGAGACCCCCTGCTGACTCCTCCCCGGCCAAAGGCCCCCTTCGCGAGAACATCGAGGCGATTGTCATCGCCCTTATCCTGGCGCTTTTTATCCGGACCTTTGTGGTCCAGGCATTTAAAATCCCGTCGGGTTCCATGCTCAATACCCTTCAGATCGGCGACCATATCCTGGTGAACAAGTTTATCTACGGGGTAAAGCTTCCCTTTATCCAGAAGACCATCGTTCCCGTCAAGGACCCGAAGCGTGATGATATCGTGGTCTTCATCTACCCGGAAGATCCCAAGAAGGACTTTATCAAGCGGGTGGTGGGCGTTGAAGGAGACGTGGTGGAGATGAGGGCCAAGAAACTCTACGTGAACGGGAAGCGGGTGGAGAGGGATTACACGATCCACACCGACCGGCGCGTGCTGCCGGGTCAGCTTACCCAGCGGGACAACTTCGGTCCCGTCACCGTTCCCAAAGAGTCCCTTTTTGTCATGGGGGATAACCGCGACAACAGCCATGACAGCCGCTTCTGGGGCTTTGTTCCTTTGAAGGCCGTGAAAGGCAAAGCCTTTATGATCTATTTCTCCTGGAACGGACGGGATCATTCGGTGAGGTGGCGCCGCATGGGGGATATTCTCAGGTAAAAGAAGGTGATAGGCTAAAGGCGAATTGCCTGGGGAAGCGGGGCTCATTCGATGCACTTATTGCAACGTTGTCTGTGGCCAAGTAGAGAACGGATGATTTGCCAACAACGGTAGAGACGTCTGAATCCTGCTTTAATACCTGTTTATCAAACTTTTTAAAAGTTTGGCCCCCGGCAGGGCCGCCGGAGGCTTGTTTTAAAGATCATTCCATCCAAAAATTCCAGATTGAGGTGCCATGAAATTAAAGAACAAGGATATTCTGGATATTGAGTCCCTTTCTGCCGAGGAGATCGGGTTGATCCTCGACACGGCGGAGAGGATGCGGGAGGTTTCCCGGCGTCCTGTGAAAAAAGTCCCCACCTTGCGCGGGAAGACCATTATTCTTTTTTTCCACGAGCCCAGTACACGCACCAAGACCTCCTTTGACATTGCCGCCAAGCGCATGAGCGCCGACAGCATTTCCATGGCGGCGAGCTCAAGCAGTCTTGTCAAGGGGGAGACCCTGGCCGACACGGCCCTCACCCTTGAGGCGATGAATCCGGATATCATTGTGATGCGCCACTCTTCTGCCGGAGCCCCCCACATGATGGCCCAACGCGTCAACGCGTCGGTGATCAACGGGGGAGACGGCATGCACGCCCACCCCACTCAGGCCCTCCTCGACATGCTCACCATCCGTGAAAAACTCGGCACCATTGCCGGAAAACGGGTGGCCATCATCGGCGACATCGCCCACAGCCGGGTGGCTCGTTCCAACATCAACGGGCTCACCAAGATGGGAGCCTCCGTGGTGGTTGCAGGGCCTTTTACCATGCTCCCCTTCGGTGTGGAGCAGCTGGGCTGTGAGGTGGCGTCTTCGGTGGACGAAGCCGTGGAAGGGGCCGATGTGGTGATGATGCTCCGGATTCAAAAAGAGCGTCAGGAGAATTTCCTGTTTTCATCGGTGAGGGAGTACTCCAAAAATTTCGGGCTGACCCGGGAGCGGCTCATGCGCGCCAATGAGGGGGCCATCGTGATGCACCCGGGCCCCATGAACCGTGGGGTGGAACTCACCAGTGACATCGCCGACGGACCCTGGTCCGTGATTCTCGATCAGGTGACCAATGGCGTGGCCGCGCGTATGGCACTATTTTATCTTCTGGCAGGAGGCCGTGATGCTGACAGTGATTAAAGATGGCAGGGTGGTGGACCCCGGCAATGCGGTGGGGTCTTTTGATGTCTGGATCAAGGACGGATGCATTGATGAGCTGGTTCCCTGCGGCGAAAAGAGCATCCCCGAAGATGCCGAAGTGATCGACGCCAAGGGACTCCTGGTGGTGCCGGGGCTCATTGACGTCCATGTGCACCTGAGGGAACCCGGGGAAGAGTACAAAGAGACCATCGAAACCGGTGCCCGTTCAGCCGCTGCCGGCGGCTTTACCGCGGTGTGTGCCATGCCCAACACCAAGCCGGTGAACGACACCCCTGAGATCACCTCCTTTATTGTGAAGCAGGCCAAAGCGGCCGGATACGCCAGGGTCTATCCTGTGGCGGCCATTACCGGCGGGCTTTCCGGAGGCTCCCTGTGTGAATTCGGCGAGCTGAAGCAGGCCGGTGCCGTTGCCGTAAGCGATGACGGCCGCCCCGTGGAAGACGGTCAGATCATGCGTCGGGCCATGGAGTACGCCAAGGGCTTTGGGATGCTTGTCATCTCTCACTGCGAAGAGCTCTCCCTTGTGGCGGGGGGCTGCATGAACGAGGGGCTCACCGCCACCCGTATGGGCCTTGCCGGTATCCCCAATATCTCAGAATCCATGATGGTCATCCGGGACATCAGTCTGGCAGAACTCACCGGCGCCCACCTCCACGTGGCCCATGTGAGCACCCATGAGTCCATTGAGGCCATTCGTGAGGCCAAAAAGCGCGGGATTTCCGTCACGGCTGAAACCGCGCCCCATTACTTTACCCTTACGGATGAGGCGGTGACGGGGTACGACACCAACGCCAAGATGAATCCCCCCTTGCGAACGGAGCAGGACCGCCAGGCTGTCCGGGAAGCCCTTGCAGACGGTACCCTGGATGTCATCGCCACCGATCACGCCCCCCATTCCATCCTGGAGAAAGACCTGGAGTTCAACCGGGCCATGAACGGCATCATCGGTCTGGAGACATCCCTCCCGTTGAGCCTGCAGCTCGTAAGGGAAGGCGTCCTGACCCTTGAGGACCTGGTGACCCGCATGTCCAAACGGCCGGCACAGATCCTGGGCCTCGACAACTCCCTGATCAAGGGACGCCCTGCCGACCTGACCCTCATTGATGAAGAAGCCGAATGGACCGTTGTGGCATCCCAATTGCAATCTAAAAGCGCCAACACCCCCTTTGAGGGATGGACCATGAAGGGACGGGCCGTGCGGACCATCGTGGATGGTAAATCTGTTTTTATCGGGTGAGTGGTAAGTGGTTTACAGTAAACGAAAAATGAGTGTGTGATTTTCTCGGCAAGGGTTGGCAGTTAAGACAGCGTTTCTGTTGACCCATGCCTTTGTTCGTTGAAAAGACCTGCCGCATTATGTCATGGGGTGACAAAAATTGTCATTATCCCTTTGGCCCTCCCCGAATGCAAGCAACACAGATTCCCTTCCCTTGGGCATAAAGCTCGATACGATCGATACAGACAGGTAGCGGTCCCGTTTGCCTCCGGCGGTCCTGCTGGGGGCAAACGTTTAATAAAAAAGCTGCGGATATGTTCCTTTCACCGCAGGCTCTCCTCCACGCCCGCCGGGCGTGGAGGAGAGCCTGCGGGAACCGAAACGTCTTTGTGGTGCTTTTTATGAATTGACCTGCCGGATGCCAGATGCATAGCTACGGTAAAAATCTGTTTGTCTGCCCTTTGCCCAGGCGGGATCGTCGAGGGTGATTTAAAGCCGAATTTTGCATAATTTTAGTTTGTCTGACTTTGTAATAAAACACCCATGGCGGGCCTGTTCCAGGCTTCGTCGAGGTGGAGCAGGCCGTAAACTGACGGAATCAATACATGCCTAAAAAGCCTCAAATTCTTGTTGTGGATGATGACCTCGGAATGCGCGAATTCCTTGAACTGATGCTGACCAGGGAGGGGTACGGAGTCACCCTTTCGGATTGCGGCAAAGACGCGGTCAAAAAGATCAGGAAAACGCCCTTTGATCTGATCCTCACGGATATCCGGCTGGGGGACCTGACGGGACTTGATGTCCTGCGGGCAGCCAAGGAGATTAAACAAGAGACCGCCGTGGTCCTTATTTCCGCCTATGCCACAACGGAAACAGCTGTGGAGGCCATGAACGAGGGCGCATACGATTATGTTCCCAAGCCCTTTGACAACGAAGAGCTCAAGGACACCCTTAAAAGGGCCCTGGAGCTGCAGAGCCTTGCCGCAGAAAAGGAGAAACTCTCCGAAGAGACCCAGGAGGTTTTGCATTTCGGGACCATGATCGGAAGCAGTGGCCCCATGCGGCGTATCTATACCCTGGTGGAGCAGGTGGCCGGCACCCGGACGAATGTGCTGATCACCGGCGAAAGCGGCACAGGCAAAGAGCTCATTGCCCGTTCCATCCACACCTTGAGCGGTCGCAAGGACAAACCCTTTGTAGCGGTCAACTGCGGCGGCATCCCCGAGACCCTCATGGAGAGCGAGCTCTTCGGTCACCTCAAGGGCTCCTTCACCGGCGCCACCCATGATAAAAAAGGCCTCTTTGAAGAGGCCGAAGGCGGCACCGTCTTTCTCGATGAGATCGGAGAGCTCTCCGTGGCCCTGCAGGTAAAGCTCCTGCGGGTGGTCCAGGAGCGCAAAATCAAGCCCGTGGGCGGTACCCGCGAGGTGAGTGTCGATACCCGTATTATCTGTGCCACCAACAAGAATTTAGAAGAAGAAGTCATGGAAAAGCGCTTCCGAAAGGACCTCTTCTACCGCCTCAATGTCATCGAGATCCGCGTCCCTTCGCTGCGTGAGCGCAAAGCCGACCTCAAACCCCTGGCCCAGTTTTTCCTTGAAAAGTACGCCGAAGAGATGGGCAAAGACATTACCAAAATCTCATCTTATGCCATTGATTTGTTGAAAAATTACGATTTTCCGGGTAACGTGAGGGAACTTGAGAATCTCATTGAGCGCAGCGTGGCCCTCTCCGCCACCAACATCATTCTTCCCGAAAGCCTCTCCATGTCTTCCAAGCGAAGGCGCTGGATCGAAGGCGTACCAAGGCGCCGCTTCGACCTCGACGACGTGGCCACAGGAGTCGACCTCCCCGACATCCTGGAAGCCATCGAAAAGGCTTATATGGAAAAGGCACTGGAATACACCAAGGGCAACAAAAGCAAGGCGGCGGAACTGCTGGGGCTTTCCTTTCGATCGTTCAGGTACAGGTGTGACAAGCTGAATATTTTGTAATGTGACGTTTTTTGTCAGTGTGGATGCCTCATATCGTCAGGGGGGGGTAGCGTTTTAATTGCAGAACAACAACAGAGTTTGTTCTCAGGTGACTTGGAATATTGATCTTTTGAGAAAATAGTTTGGTTTGGTATATATTATGCATCATAACTATAAAAAAGTTATGGGGGCTCTAACAACAAACGGTACTACGGCTTTCAAGTGAGCCTGGTTTGTTCCCTCCCCCTTGTTGAAAGAATGATAATTGTACCTTACTTCGAGGTGCTATTTACCTAAAACTCAGGAGGAAATGACAAATGATGAAGAACAACAAAGGCTTTACCCTCATCGAATTGATGATTGTCGTTGCGATTATCGGTATTCTGGCCGCAGTCGCAATTCCCAACTTCCGTACGTACCAGCTCAAGTCCAAAGAGTCCGAGGCGAAGATAAACCTGTCGGCCATCGGTGTGGCCCAGGAAGCTTACTTTGCTGAATATGATGAGTATGTTCCCTGTACCTCAAACCCTTCATCCCCTGCCGCCGCCGAATCTTCAAAGCGTACTTGGGACAGCCCGGCTGCAGGGTTTGATGCCATCGGTTTCAGGCCGAAGGATGCTCAGGTTTATTTTACTTATGCCGCAGCTGTTACAGCTACAGGTGGATATCGTGCCACTGCAGTGGGAAACCTTGATGACTCGACGACTGGAGACGATAACGTTTGGGTAATTACAAACCGAACCGCCGTTCGTAAGACATCAACAAAGAACAATTACTAATAAATCCATATGCAAGGATATTTGCCTTGATATGTGTTAGCCACTTTAAATCTAAGGTTGCAGTCCGTAACGATAAGGTGAAAATCAAACTCATCGCTTAACTGGCACAATTGCTGACCTCATGATTTAGACATACCAAAAGGCGGGCTATTTCAGTCTGCCTTTTGGTGTTTTATTATGAAGCAAGCAGGATGATTTTTCCATTTAAGGTGACTATTTGGACGGGCCATGTCATATGAGCGGTATGAGTAAGACGGTGCATAGGTTTAGTATTGTTGTTTGTGTGCTTTGTGTGTGTGGCTTTGGTGTACTGAACTCACGCCTTGAGCCGAGCCCAAAACGAAGTGAGGACTATCACCTTGTGGATCTTTCCCTGCCGTACTTGTCGTTGATATCCCTTGGAAATGAGAGCCTTATGGCCGACTGTCTTTGGCTGGATCTGTTGTTTCGCCTGGGAGAGTCCATCAAGAATGAGTCGGGCACCTGGTATCTGACCGCATATGTGGACGCTATAACAACGTTGTCACCTTCCTTTGAGGGGGCCTATGAATTGGCCGGCACCTTGGTTCCCAAATTAACAGGTGATTTTCAGTATACTCATGAGGTTTTGCAGAAAGGCGAAATCCATGTTTCCAAGGGTAACCCCAGGTACTGGTATATCCTCTTTTACTTAGGAATTAACGCTTATTTTGGGCAGGATGATGCGTTTTTGGCCGCGAGGTATATTGATGCTGCTTCAAAATTTCCTGATACACCCACTTTTTTGCCAGTATTCGCCGCTTCGCTTTATACGCTTAGTGACAATGAGTTTGCAGGTCTGGCCGTTGTTGAGCGCTACTTGAAGGAGTTTGATGATCCGTATGTCCTGCATCGTCTTAGGGAAAAGCAGCGTTCGTTACAAAATAAAATAGACGTAAATAGGCATAGGGAGTTTATGAGGCTTATTGTCAATCCAAATGGGTCAGGGTTTCTTGAGGCCATTGGATTCGAATGACTTTAGCTTATTTTTGTGTGTAAAGCGCGATCAGTTTTGGAGATAAAGAATGATTCTGGCCTTGGAGCAGGTCTCAAAACGATGCAAGGGTCACTTTTGGTCAAAGGATAAGACCATTTTATCTGATATTTCGTTACGTATTGATGATGGTCAGGTCATAGGGATCATTGGTCATAATGGTGCCGGGAAAACAACCTTGTTCAAATTGATAACCGGGCTGGTAAACCCAGACAGAGGCCAGGTCGTTTTTGGACAGATTATGGGGACGGTTCCGCGAGAACGTATAGGGTTTCTTCCGGAAAATCCATATTTTTACAGCCACTTGACAGCACACGAGTCTCTACGATTCTATGCCTCTCTTTTTCCGAATCTTGATGTGTCGGAACCGGATATTACCAAAGCCTTGGTAAAGGTGGGGCTGGCTGGGAGAGTTCATCACCAGCGACTGAATAGTTATTCGAAAGGGATGCTCCAACGGTTCGGTTTCGCCCAGGCATTGATCAATGACCCCAAACTCGTGATTCTGGATGAGCCCATGTCAGGGTTAGATCCATCAGGCCGACGAGATATTAGAAAGCTTATTGACAGTTTGAGAACAGACGGCAAGACAATCATTTTCTCATCGCACATTCTCGACGATGTGGAAAAATTATGCGACTCGGTCGTGTTGCTCAGTGAAGGAAAACTAATGAAATCCATTAGCTTGGATTTTGTTGCGGCAAAGTGTAGTTGGTCTGTTGAGTATGTGCTGGGGGAGGCAAATGGTCAGGATGATTCTGTGGTTCGTGAATTTGTCGATTCCAAGCAAAAACTGCATGATAAAATTGAGTGGGTGATACACCAGGGGGGGACCATCGATAACATCGATAAGGTGATTCCACCCTTGGAAGAGTGGGCCATAGGCAGCAGGGATATGTAATGAGGTGAAGTATCATGAATACGCAGAGTGTGTTTCATATCGGGGTCAATACCTACAAAGAGGTTGTACGGGATAAAATATACTATGTTTTTTTTCTGTTCTCAATTTTCATTATTTTTTTTTCCAGCATACTGGGACGCCTTTCCATCGGAGAATCTCGCGTAGTCATCATGGATTTTTCTTTTTTTTCCATGGAATTTACTGGCGTGATGATATCCATATTCGTCGGGATTACCCTCGTTTATCGGGAGATTGAAAAAAAGACCATTTTTAATATTTTGTCAAAACCGATTTCGAGATCTGAGTTTATCCTCGGAAAGTTCCTTGGGTTGCTCATGGCCTTGGTACTGATTGAAACAGTCATGTTTGTCGTCGTTGTGATTTTTTTGAAATTTAATCATGTTGATGTATCATGTTGGATACTTGTTGTTTTCGGCTCAATTCTGTTGCAAATTATGATGATTTTAAGTTGTGCGGTGTTGTTCTCAGCCGTGAGTTCTCCCATCGTCAGTGGTATGTTTACCCTGTGTTTTTATATTATCGGTAGCATTTCGTACCAGATCGTGCGGTTGTATCCAGCAAGAGATGGTGCTTATATATTAAAGGCCTTGTATGCCCTTATCCCCAATTTCTCCAAGTTTGATTTTTCGTATCAATACGTTCATCATCTAGATATAGTGGGTATGTCTGTGTTTACGGCATGGGGTTACGGTATTTCTTACGTGGTACTTTTGTTGCTCATTGCTTCCCGGTGCTTCGCTGTAAAGGATATATTTTAAAGTAGGCTGCGGGCCGTAAAACATTTGCTTCTGATGTAGCAACGGTTCGGCTTGGTATTTCAGGAATTTTAATTTTGTGTTAGGAGTCTGAGTTGACGAGACAACAAACAATTTTTTTTTCGTGTGTTCTTCTTATTGGATTGTTGGCATCGTATTCAAACTCTTTTCACGCCTCATGGCATTTCGATGATCAACAGAACATTCTTGAACGTAAATCGGTACATATAAGGGAACTATCCCCCGAATCATGCCTCAACGCCATCGGTGGGAAGCTATCTCCCATTTCCATGTTAAACGGTCGGTCAATCAGTTATCTTTCTTTTGCGCTGAATTGGTACGCTGGTCAGGACAATCCGTTCGGTTATCATGTGGTTAATTTTATCATCCATTTTTTAAACGGCATACTGCTTTATTACGTTATAGCCAGGCTACTGCAAATTGATGGGCAATATGATCCGGGCCAGGTGTACGCTGTTTCCATGCTGGCTGCGTTCATCTGGTCACTTCATCCAATCCAGATCCAATCAGTGACATATGTCGTGCAGCGGATGAATTCTTTGTGTGCACTGTTTTATCTGGCGGCATTTTATTTGTTTTTGGGGTTTTACAAATCAAATGGTATTTCAGTTTTCAGGCCCTTGCTGGTTGTCTTTTTTTCGTTACTCTCCATTGCGAGTAAACAAAATGGCGTATTGGTTGGGCTCAGTATTCTTCTTGTGCTGTTTGTCTATGGAAATCCTTTTAAAGATCATTTTTTATCCAAGACCATCGGAATTCTTTGGGTAGGTGCTTTTTGTGTCGTTGCGCTGGCTTTCTTAGACGCAGCGTTCGAGTGGTCTTCGGTCTATTCCGGGTATGAGTTTCGAGATTTTACAAAGGGACAACGATTGTTGACTCAGCCCCGAGTCCTCCTTTTTTACTTGTACCAATTGTTTGTCCCGAGTTCAGGCCTCTACTCCATAGCCCACTCATTTTCCGTTTCAACATCCTTGATATCTCCTGCCTCAACATTGTTGAGTATTTTTTGTATAGGTGGTCTGGTTATGGGAGCATGTGCTGCAATATACAAAGGGTACCGTTTACAGGGGTTTGCCGTCTTGTTTTTTTTGATCAACCACCTTGTCGAATCTACGGTTCTGCCTCTGGAAATGGTTTATGAGCATAGGAATTATATTCCATCGTTTTTTCTGTTTGTGCCCCCTTGTCTGGGGATTGTTAAGGTTATTTCTTCACCTCGTTTTACGCCGTTGATTCGTGGGGTGGCTGTGACGGCCACCTGCTTTATCATCATTCATCTTGGCATGTCGACGTATTTACGCAATAAAGATTGGGCTACGCCCTTTTCCTTATGGGCGTCTGCAGTGCCACGTGGAGAAGACTTGGCAAGGGTTTACCAAAATCTTTCCACCACCTATTCCGCTAAAACGATTGACGGTCTTAAAACACGTGTTTTACTGAATATGAAGGCCCTCACCTTGAATGACTCAACGAAAGGAAAGCAAGAGTATGTTTCGATACGAAATATTGGCGGGGCCTATGGGGAGTTTGGTGATTATGAGAGGGCCATTCCATATCTTAAAAAAGCGTACGATCTCATAGGGCTTGAATCGGACGCCCTGCTTCTTGCGACGGTTTATTTCAGGATGGGAAATTTAGACGAAATGAAGGGGTGGTTGGACCGAATCGATCCGATGAGGGTCGGTATCCCTGAACGCAAGAAGTTTTATCGTATGGCGTCTATTTATTATATAAACGACGAAGATTTTGGATCTGCAAGAGACACGTTAATTAACTATATAGAGCTGGGCGGTGATTTGACGTATCCTTATGCGTTGATGGGAAACATGCATTTGGGATCCGGCCGGGATGCGTTGGCCATCAACTATCTTTCAAGGATTGATGCAGATCAGTTGCTTCTAGATGCCTATCTTTTACATGCCTATGCTCTCTCTGGAGATGAATGGGGTATTTTAAGAACGGTTGAAATGATTGAGAGCAAATATTCAGTCGCTGAAATTAGGAAGCTGATCCGTGAGCTGCCAGATATGAAGAATATTGCACATGTTTACCGGAACCCATCTTTGGAGGATACCATGAAGAACTCATTTTTTTGTCTGTTACATCACCCTTTTTAAATGAACGAATATGAGCAGTCAACATGCGGAGAACTGAAGGAAAGGTTTGCAAAGAATGAAACGTGTGAGTGTCATTTTGCCTGTGTACAATGAAGCACCCAACCTCCCGTACCTACTGGACGACTTGATCGAGAGCTATCCAGATTATGAGGTTGTTGTTGTCAATGACGGGTCAACAGATAAAACATCTGAGCTGTGCACCGGGTATGATGTTATTCTCGTGGAGCATCCGTACAATATAGGCAACGGAGCCGCAGTGAAAACAGCGATGCGCCTCGCAACGGGTGATATCTTCGTAACCATGGATTCAGACGGTCAACATGACCCGGCCGATATTGATAAATTGGTTTCTTTAGTTGGTGAATACGATATGGCCGTTGGGGCTCGCTCCTTTTCAGGTCAGGCGACCACTCAAAGGGCGCTGGGAAACCTTGTATACAATGCCTTTGCATCGTATGTGGCTAAATTCAAAGTTCAGGATTTGACTTCTGGCTTTCGTGCAGTGAAAAGAGACGTTGCACTGGAGCAACTCCACCTGTTTCCAAATACCTATTCATACCCAACGACCCTAACTTTGGCGGTATTGCGAAGCGGTTACAGTGTCAAGTATGTTCCCATAGCGGTCAGGTCGCGCCAAAATGGTAAAAGCGGGATCAATCTCGTCAAGGACGGGACCAGATTTTTAATGATTATTATTAAATTATGTACCTTATATTCGCCTTTGAGGGTTTTTTTGCCCGTAAGCGGGTTTATGCTTGTTTTGGGGCTGTTGAATTATGCCTATACCTACTTGTTACAGGGACGATTTACTAATATGAGTGCCGTTTTATTTATGTCAGGCGTGATCATATTCATGATGGGAATAATATCCGAGCAGATTTGCCAATTGAGATATGAACGTGTCCATAAGGATTAGTTTAGGCACCAACACACAATAGACTCAATACAACGTGGTTATGTGATGATACATTTTTTCATTGGGACCAAGGCACAACTTATCAAACTGGCTCCTGTTATCGAGGAAATCCTGAAAAGACAGGTAGAGCACCGGTTAATAGATACCAGCCAACATTCACGAACGACTGCTGAGTTGATACGATTGTTTAAATTAAGGGGCCCGGATGTTGTTTTGAATGAAAGAAGGGACAATATTGATAAAATTTGGGATGCATTCGTATGGTTCACTAAAGATATTTTGAAATTAGTAATGTGCGGGAAAAAAATACGCAACCACGTTTTTCAGGACAAGGGGGGGGTCTGTGTTGTGCACGGAGACACCCTCTCGACGTTGTTATCCCTCTTGTATGCAAAGCGTTGTGGCCTGAAGGTTGTTCATGTTGAATCGGGTCTTCGCAGTTATGATGTATTCAATCCGTTTCCAGAAGAAATCATAAGGCTGATATCGATGAAAATGTCAGATTATCTGATTGCGCCCTCCCGGAAAGCGTTCCAGGCTTTGTGTTCAATGGGGTATCGATCAAAGTCACTGCTTGTTGAAGGAAATTCAGGTAAAGATGCGGCCTTGAAAATAATCAAGCAGATTTCGTATGATTCAATTCCTTTAGGGGTGCAGCATGAAAAATTTGTTCTTGTGACTATCCACAGGGCGGAGAACATTTATAACCAGCAACGGATGAAACTGTTATGTGACGTTGTGAAACAGACGTCTGACACCATGCATGTTGTATTTGTTCTTCATGACCCCACACGGATCCAACTAAAAAAGTTTGGGCTATTGGATAAATTATCTCATACTAAGAATGTATCGTGTGTTGAACTGCAACCGTATAACAATTTTTTGAAATTGATGATCAATGCCGGTTGTGTCATGACTGACGGAGGAAGTATTCAGGAAGAGTGTTCATATTTTGACATTCCTTGTATTGTTCTGCGTTCTTCTACTGAGCGTTCAGATGGCCTTGGAAAAAATGCCATTTTATCAAATTACGACGTTGCTTTAATACATGAGTTTGTGGGGAATGTTCATTCTGTAACCAGAAACCAAAATGAGTACATTGATATTAAAAATGATACGTCCAGAAAAATTGCACAATATATTGAAGAATTACACAAACGGGAAATGAATTGTTTGTAGGGTTGGTGGTCGTGCAGGGCTAAGAATGAATTTCTTCAAAAAGTGTATGATATTCAGCAACCATTCGTTTTAGTGTGAAATGTGACTCTATTTTACTGCGATTATACTCTCCCATTATGTGTCTTAAACTTGGGGATTTGGCAAGAATATTAATTTTTTCAGCAAAGTCACTGGTATCCCCTATTTTGCACAAATATCCTCCTTTTCCATGATCAATCAGCTCTGGCAATGCCGTACAGTTCGTTGCAACAACGGGCAACCCGCAGGCCATCGCTTCAGCAACTACCAAACCAAAACCTTCACGAACGGTTGGCATAAGAAGGATATCCATGTCGTTGTATAAGTTCGGCATATCCTGATGGTTAACAACACCAACTGACTTAATGTTTTGTAACTTCTGGGGAAGATTCATTAAGCCTGTGGTTGCATAAAACTCAAGTTCAGTACCTGCTTTTTTGCATATTTCAGGTAGCCAGTGTGCTCCTTTTTGTCGTTTCAGGTTTCCTGCAAAAAGAACCTTGACGTTACGTTTTTTTTTATGTTTGGAAAGTGGTCTGAAAAATTGTTCATCAACGCCATTATATATGACTCTGATTTTATCAGTAGGGTTGTGCTGGTTTTCAACTATTGAGGCCGTATGTTTACTTACGGCTGTGATGTGTGTTGATTTTTGGACGGCCAAATTTGTAAATAGCTTGAGGGCTGTTGCGTAGTGTATGTTTTGCAATATTGAATTGTATTCCCTGCAATCTCTTCCCAGAGAATACCCGTGAAATGTAATCAATAGCGGCTTGTTTTTTTTTAAAAAAAAAGGGGCATAATCAGGTGTTGTGTGTATCAAGTCAATATCATGGGGTATGGAAATTGTCTTGAGTAAAATTGGAAATAACGTTAAGTAAGGTGAATATTCTCTGACCCCATAACCTTTAAGGTGTTTTTCTAATGTCTTATGAAGGATATAGGCGCCATTACCATAGGCCATTGGTGAAAAAATTTTCATCAATAAATTTCACCTTTTTTTAAATGTAGAATTATATTAATTTTATAAATATAGTATAGTTTTTGAAATAGCTTTTGTAGTATTTTCCACAGCAATGAATTCTCAAGCGAGTTTTGGATCTCAAATTCTTGTTTTATTCTATCCTGATATAATGAAGGGGCAGAGCTTATGCCTTGCGATCCCATAATTGACACAATGCTTCTGCTGTATTGAACAGGCTCACCTGACAATAGTATTGTGTAAAAGAATTTATAGTCCATTGAAATAGAGAACGATGTATCAAAGAACCCAAACTTATAAAACGTATCTCTGTGGACAAATGCGCCCTGGTGTGGAATTGTATTGCGAAGTTTGTACCAATAGGGAATGCATATGGGGTGAGCTATTTTCATGCCTGTTTTGTGTTTAAATAAAATTGAATAAGCGTAAACACTGCTTTTTGTCGAAGAAATATCAGAGAAGACTCTATTTAGGGTGTTTTCATCTGCCAGCTCATCGTCGGCGTGAATAAAAATGATATATTGTCCTTTAGATAATTTTATTCCTTTGTTCATGGCATCGCTGATTCCCCTGTCCTTTTCTGAAATATATCTTAAGTTATATTTATCTGAATAGTGCCTAATAATGGATAAGGTTTGATCAGTCGAATCCCCATCAATTATAATATGTTCAAAGTTTTTGAATTTTTGCTTTCTTATTGATAAAAGCGTTCGGTTTATTGACTTTTCAGCATTGTAGGATGCGGTGATTATCGAAAAAAATGGGTTAAGCAGCGTTTGATTTCTGATAGCCATATCAAATATAGAGTCTGGTTTTAATTGTTATGAAGTAGTTCTTTATAAAGTCTCGAATATGTTTTGCTTACAATGTTGATATCATAATGTTGAAGTACTTTGGATCTAGCGCTTGTGGACAGACGATCATCAAAATTTGAATTTAGCGTCCACTCGATGCCATGGGAGAGATCATTTATATCAAAAGCTTTAGCAAGGTATCCATTGCTGACATGATCTATCATATCAGGGATACCGCCAATATTAAACGCTACGCATGGCGTCCCGCAGGACATAGACTCCATGACAGTGT
>NZ_FMUX01000033.1 GCF_900101345.1 Desulfoluna spongiiphila
TGCATCCATTTTTCCTCCAGGTCGCTGAGCTTTCCCACCTGCAGCTGGATGGCCGCCACCTTGGTGACCCGGTTCAGGGCCGCGTGTTTCATCACCACCCTTAAGATGCCGTTCATTACCGGCAGTTCATGCATGGTCTTGTCCTTAACGTTTGGGTAAGGGTCGGCACAAAATAAAACATATAAAAACGATGCCTCCGGCGGCCCTGCCGGGGGCCAAACTTTTAAAACGTTTGACAAACAGGTCTTAAGCAAGCCTTTCCAGGCTCCGCCGAAATAATTTCCACTTTTTCACATTAGAAACGTTTTTTGCGGAGCTTTTATTCAAAAAAGCGACCCGCCGGAGGCAAGCTGAATAGTTACGCCTGATTTTATAAAAACAGGTTTAACAAACAGGCCTTAAAAATCCTTTTTGAATACATTTTGTTTTAAAGGCGGATGTGATTTGACCCGAGGGACGAGGGGCAAAGCGCATCCGCAACCAGCTTTCAAGGTGGCACACCTTGCCGCCGGAGGCGCGTTTTTTTTGCTGTTTTGGCTACACCCACGCCACCTCGGGGGTGTTGCGGGGGGGCATGCGGTGGTAGGCGAATTTCGGGTGGCCCACCATCATGGCGCCGTAGTTGCCGGTGGTCTCCCCAAGGTTCAGGGCCTTCTGCAGGGGGGGCCAGAAGATGGCCGCGGCATTGAAGAACCCGTTCCAGCAGCCCCCCAGTCCCAGGGAGGGGAGCATGAGCTCCAAGTAGCTCATGGCGATGGTGCAGGCGGCCTGGCCCGTGGGGTTGCGCTTGTCGGCGTTGACGAGGATGAGGTGGGGGGCGTTTCGGTTGATGGTGTCCATGCCGAAGTCCCATCCGGCCACCACGAGGTCCAGGTGGAGTTTTTTGGCCGTGTCGGGCTGCTCTTTGATCATCCACTTCATCCAGTCGATGACGTGGCCGCAGAGCTCTTTGACCTTGTCTGTGTCGTAGATCACCTGCCAGCGTACCGGCTGGAAGTTGTGGCCGGACGGGGCATGGCTCGCCACGCGGATCGCCTCTTCTATGATGCCTTTTTCCACCGGGGTTTTCTTGTAGTTTCGGATGGAGCGACGGCTCCTTAAGAACTGCTCGGCCTGGGCCGGGGAGGCGTTGAGCTCCTTTTGCACGGAAAGGCAGTTTTCCGGAGGGAGGCCGGCAAGGGAGAGGGCCCCCTTGGGGCAGACCGCCACGCAGTGGCCGCAGTTGATGCACATCTTCTCCGCCCCTTTGGCCGGGGTGGGGGTGCCCTCCTTCATCTGGATGATCATCATGGGGCACTCTGCCGCGCAGATGCCGTCTCCGTTACACAACGCCTGGTCCACCGTAAACAATGCCATGGTCTCTCTCCTTCGTTTGTGGGGCGCCTCGGGCGGGGTGAGCCACCTGCAAGGCGGGGTTTGCGAATGCGATTCGGGTTTCGTTGCTCCGGGCTGAAATACGTCCGCATTCGCGCAGCGTACGGCGTTATGCGGTGTGTGTCGCAAGGGCAGGGGCACACGGGACCCGTTGCCCTAATTACTTCGTATACATTACAACAGAAACCCTACCCCTTGGCAAGGAATCATGGTGGATGGAGGGTGCTGCGGGGTGGGTTTCGTGTGGCGGGGGTGGTTTGTGGGCGAATGATCCCCCCGGGTGGGGGGCGTGACAAAGGCCGGAGGGAGCGCCTCCGGCCCTTGGGTTACTTCATGGCAATCATTTTTTCCACGGCGGAAAGGGCCGGGACGCGGATCTCTTCAGGGACCTTGACCACCCCCGAGAGGGTCTCAAGGCAGGCGACGATGTCGTCTAAGCGGATGCGCTTCATGTCGGCGCAGGTCATCTCCAAAGAGGCCGGGATAAAGGTCTTCTCCGGGTTCTGCTGGGACAGGGGGTAGAGGATGCCCACCTCGGTGCCCACGATAAAGGTGGTGGCGGGGGATTCCTTGGCATAGGTGAGCATGCCCGAGGTGGAGGTCACCACGTCGGCCACCTCAAGGACCTCCGGGGGGCACTCGGGGTGGGCCATGAAGACGGCGCCGGGGTGCTTGGCCTTGACGGCCAGGGCGGTTTTGGCCGTGAGGGTGTTGTGAAAAGGACAGTACCCTTCCCAGAGGTGGACGGTCTTGTCGGTTTTGGAGGCGGCGTATTGCGCAAGGTTGCGGTCCGGGGTCATGAGGACCTCTTTCTCCTTTAAGCTTGCCACCACCTTGACCACGTTGGCGCTGGTGCAGCAGACATCAGAGAGGGCCTTCACCGCTGCCGAGGAGTTGACGTAGGTGACCACGGGCACGCCGGGGAGCTCGGCCTTGCGGGCAGCCAGGGCCTCGGGGGTGACCATGTCGGCCATGGGGCACCCGGCCTCTTTGACGGGCAGGAGCACGGTTTTGTCCGGGGAGAGGATCGAGGCGGTCTCGGCCATGAAGTGAACGCCGCAGAAGACGATGACCTCGGCGTCGGTGGCGGCGGCCTTGATGCTCAGTTCCAGGGAGTCTCCGCAGAGGTCCGCCACATCCTGGACCTCCGGCAGCACGTAGTTGTGGGCCAGGAGAATGGCCTTTTTCTTTTTGAGAAGGGCTCGGATTTTTTGCTTGGTTGCTTCCATATGCTTTTTCGATACTCCTTAAGCGTTGTTGCCCGGCGACAGGCGCCGTCCCCCGGTTTTCGGGGCGAAAGAACGTGTATGACGCGTGACGATGGCTTATTGAAGGGGCGAGACCATGGCCCCTTCGGGGATGTCGAAGGTAAAGCGGGACAAGGCCGGCAGGGTTCGTTCAAAGCGGCTGAAGGTGAGGGTGGTCTCCTCCCCTGTCCTGGCCGTGGAGACGACCCGTGTGATATCATAGGTTGCGGCATCGATGGAGAGGCTCACCCGGTCCAGGGGATCCTCGGGTTTTATCGGGGTGAGGTCGAGGTGGAAGGCCCCCTTTGTCCGGGTCGGGGTGCCGGGGGTAAACCGCTCGGTGACGGTGGCGACGTCGGCCAGGAACCGGGCGCCGCCGCTTTTGCCGAAGAAGGCCTGGGCGGATCCGGTCCACACCTGGGCGTCATCGACGCTGTGGATCCAGAGGGTTTCGCCGTCGGTGACATAGTGGAGGCGATCCGGGGTTTCATACTCCCAGCGCACCTTGTCGGGCTTCCGGAACCAGACCTGTCCTTCGGCGGTCTCCACAATGCCGATGGCCTTTAAGGGGGACTCCTGGAAAAATCGGGCCGAAAAGCCGTCGGCACCGATGCGGGTCGCCACGTGTTGGATAAGGGCCGCGGCCGTGGGCACCGTGCTCTTCCCATCGGCGGACAGGGCAGAGACGGGCATGAGAAGGAGACACAAAAGGATAAGAGTCCGTTTCACAAACACCCTCCATTGTAGGGTTGGGGTAAGGGGGATTCGTCGGTACCAAGGCCATTCCCTTACCCAATTTTTTTAACCATAGCAAGGCCTTTTGATCTGTTACAATCTCTGATTTGAACTCCGGTAAGGGGTATGGTATCACGTAATGAAACGATGTCCGCGTCACTCAGGCCCAGCTCCGGAGAAAACGTGCCGGAAATCCCGGGCCACGCATCCCTACCGCCCACCCAAACGAACGATGGAACCACCGCTTCATGACAGGATTTTTTAACGTTTCAGACCTTCATGCCGTCACCGCCCTTGTCGGCCGTTTTCCCGTGACAGAGGCCGAAGAGGTCCCCCTTGGCGACGCCCTGGGCCGCACACTGGCCGGGGAGGTGGCATCGGATGTGGACATTCCCGGTTTTGACCGGGCCACCATGGACGGGTACGCCGTGAAAGGGGCCGACACCTTCGGGGCCTCGGACGGGTCCCCGGCCTGGCTTCGCCTGGCCGGCACCGTGGCCATGGGCGACGAGCCCGCCTTTGCCCTGAAGCAGGGCGAGGCGGCGGCCATCTCCACGGGGGGGATGCTCCCTGACGGGGCCGACGCCGTGGTGATGGTTGAGCACACCGATCAGGTGGACGGGGCCACCATCGAGGTGTACCGGAGCGTGGCCCCGGGCCATCATGTGATCACCCGGGGTGAAGATTTTGAACAGGGGCGGCCGATTTTGGCCGCCGGCACCCGCATCGGGGCGGCGGAGGCCGGTTTGCTTGCCGCCGCGGGCCGTGCAACGGTGGCCGTTCGCAAAAAGCCCCGGGTGGGCATCGTCTCCACCGGGGACGAGGTGGTTTCCGTGGACACGACCCCGACGCGGGGCGAAATCCGCGATATCAACACCCACACCCTCTCGGCCATGGTGACAGAGGCCGGGGGCGAGCCACGAGCCTTGGGCATCGCCGGTGACGGGGAGGGGGATCTGGAGCCCCTGCTGAACGAGGCCCTTGCCTCCTGCGACATGGTCCTCATCTCCGGGGGAAGCTCCGTGGGCATGCGGGACCGGACCCTGGCGGCCATGGAAGGGGCCGACGAGAGCGAGGTGCTGGTCCACGGCATCGCCATCAGCCCCGGAAAACCCACGATCCTCGCCCGCATTGCCGGAAAACCGGTGTGGGGGTTGCCCGGCCACGTGGCCTCGGCCATGGTGGTCTTTGAGGTGGTGGTGCGGCCGTTCCTGCTGGCGGCGTCCGGTTCGGCGGAAAAGGCCAGGCCCTTTGTGTCGGCTCGCCTGACCCGAAACATCGCCTCGGCCCAGGGCCGCACCGATTTTGTCCGCACCCGCCTTGTCCCCGACGGGGAGGGCTACCGCGCCGAACCCCTTCCCGGTAAATCCGGGCTGATCCACACCATGGTCCACGCCGACGGGCTGGTCCGCATCGAGCGCGACACCGAAGGGCTGTACCGCGACAGCCGCGTCACGGTTCACCTGCTGCCGTGATGTGTGTGTTGTTTGCACGAGCCCTTACCTTAATCATTTTGGAATAAAAAGGCTTACCCGTATGGACAGAAACGTCTACCTTGACATGATCTCCCTTGAAGAGGCGCAACAACGGATTACCCGCCACTTCGGCTCCCGGCGGCTGCCGAAGGCCATGGTCCCCTCGGCCCGGGCGGCCGGCAGGGTGCTGGCCGAGCCGGTGTTTGCAAGGGCCTCCTCCCCGGGGTACCACGCCGCCGCCATGGACGGCATCGCCGTGCTGGCCGAGACCACCTACGGCGCTTCGGAAGGGCGCCCGCGGACCCTGGTGGTGGGCGAGACCGCCTTTCCCGTCAACACGGGGCATCGCCTCCCGGAGGGGTGCGATGCGGTGATCATGATCGAGGCGGTGAACCCTGTCTCCGACACCGAGGTGGAGATCGAGAGCCCGGCCTACCCGTTTCAGTCGGTCCGGAAGATGGGGGAGGACATCGTGGCAACAGAGCTTCTCTTCCCCACCGGGCACCTGATCACCCCCTATTGCGTGGGGGCCCTGATCACCGCGGGCATGTTTGAGGTGGCCGTGTACGAGACCCCCAAAGTGCTGATTATCCCCACGGGCTCGGAGCTGGTGGCCCTCACCGGAGAGGGGACGGCCCAACTCGAGCCGGGGCGTATCTTTGAGTCCAACTCCCACATGCTGGCCGCCATGGTCGAGCGGGACGGCGGCATCGCCGAGACCCACCCCATCATCGAAGACGACCCTGCGGCCATCTCCGCCTGCGTGGCCAAGGCGGCCGAGGAGGGGGTTGACGCCATCTTGATCATCGGGGGCTCGTCGGCGGGCTCAGCGGACTACGCCCGCACCGTGGTGAGCGGCCTGGGGACCCTGTTGTTCCATGGGGTCACCATCATGCCGGGCAAGCCCGTGCTGGCAGGGGAGGTGAAAGGAGTGCCGGTGTTCGGCATGCCGGGGTACCCGGTGTCGGCCATTGTCGCCTTTGAGCAGTGCCTCTCACCCTTGCTGGCCTCCCTTGCCGGGCGCTCCTTTGAGCCCAAAGCCACCCTGGCCGTCACCCCCTCCCGGAAGGTGGCTTCCAAACTGGGGGTGGAGGAGTTCCTCCGCGTGAAGCTCGGGCAGGTGGGGGACCGGATTATCGCCACCCCCATCGCAGGGGGGGCCGGGACCCTCACCAGCATTACGGAGGCCGACGGCATCATCCGCATCCCTCCCCAGGTGGAGGGGCTGGCGGCCGGGCCCGAGGTGAGCTGTGAGCTGCTGCGCCCCGCCTCGGCCGTGGGCCGCACCCTGGTGGCCGTGGGGAGCCACGACAACACCCTGGACCTCATGGCCGATGAGATTAGGCGGGATGCCGGAACAGTGCGCCTCTCCTCCAGCCATGTGGGGAGCATGGGGGGCCTCATGGCCTTGAAGCGACGGACCTGCCACCTTGCGGGCATCCACCTGCTGGACCCTTCCGACGGCAGCTACAACCGCTCCTATGTGGAGACCTACCTGCCGGATCGCAGCCTCACCCTGGTGAACCTGGTCACCCGGGAGCAGGGCCTCATGGTGGCCAAGGGCAACCCCAGGGGGATCACCGGCATGGAGGACCTGACCCGGGACGGGGTCCGTTTTGTCAACCGCCAGGGGGGATCAGGCACCCGGATTCTCCTGGATTACCGTCTTAAGGCCCTGGGAATCGACGATAAATTGATTGACGGCTATACCCGGGATGAGTATACACACATGTCTGTGGCCGTGGCCGTTCTCTCCGGAACCGCCGATGCCGGCCTCGGTATCTACGCCGCTGCCCGGGCCCTGGACCTCGATTTTATCCCCGTGGTCACTGAACAGTATGACCTGCTCATCGACAACGACTACCTCGATACCCCCATGGTGACAGCCCTTCTGGCCACCATTCGTTCCCAACGATTCAAAACGCGTGTTCTGGCCTTAGGGGGCTACAGCACCGACACCACCGGTGAGGTGGTCGCGCGTTTTTAAAAGGCGTGGGCACCCGTTTTTTATCATAGCAAACCGGACCCTGAAGTGCGTTTTGGGGTCCCACTATTTTTTCAATCGCTCCCTTGGTTCGGTTGCGGGGGGGCACAGCAAAAGGCAGGGCTTTGGGACTTTTTCATTCGCTTTTTCTGGGTTTTATTCAGGGGCTTACCGAGTTTCTTCCGGTGAGCAGCTCCGGGCACCTCGTTCTCTTTCAGCGTTTTTTCGGGCTTGAGGAGCCGGAGCTCTTTTTCGATATCTGCCTGCATGTGGGCACCCTGGGGGCGGTGTGTCTCTTTTTTCGCCGGGATATCGCGGCCCTTGGCCAGGCGATTCTGGCCGCCGTTTCCTGCAGGGGAAAAGTGGCCACCATGAGTCCTGAGGAGCGCTCCGAACTGTCCATGGTGGGGCTGATCCTGGCCGGTAGCCTGCCCACGGCGGTTCTGGGGATCATCATCAAGGGGTATTCCCAGTCCATCTTTTCGTCCCTGGTCCTGGTGGGGTGCATGCTCTGTTTCACCTCGCTCCTGCTTTCCGCCACGGCCCTTATTCCCCAGGGGCAGGACCGGAAGATTACCCTGCCCAAAGCCCTTCTCATCGGGCTGATCCAGGGCATGGCGGTGATGCCCGGCCTGTCGCGGTCCGGCTCCACCATCGCCCTGGCCCTTTTTATGGGGGGAAGCCGGGAGCGGGCCGCCCGCTTTTCGTTTTTGCTTTCGATCCCCGCCATTGTCGGGGCAAGCGTGCTGGCGATTTTGGATATCGGCTCGGCTTCTCTGCCCCCTTGGTGGGTGGTTGCCTCCGGAACGGCGGTGTCCGCCGTCACGGGGTACCTTGCCCTTCGTTTTCTTGTGTATATCGTGGGACGGGGAAAGCTCCATGTCTTTGCCCCGTATTGCCTCGTTGTGGGCGTTGCCGCCCTGGTCGTCGGCTGGTGATCCGGCGCGCCCATTGACCCGACTTACATTACCAACGCACAACCAGTGTTCGAGGAGTGATCATGAACCCGACTATTTTCAGAGAATATGATATCCGTGGTGTGGCTGGCGAGGATTTCAACGAACAGGACGCCTGCCTCATCGGCAAGGCCGTGGGCACCTATCTCAAGGCGAAGGGCAAGACCAGCGTCGCCGTGGGCAAGGATTGCCGAACCACCTCCGACCTGTACACCGAGCAGGTGATTCAAGGGCTTCTGGCAACGGGATGCGACGTCACGGAGCTGGGGTACTGCGCCACGCCCCTTCTCTACTTTTCCATTCACCACCTGGGCCTTGAGGGCGGGGTGATGGTGACGGCCAGCCACAACCCCCCGGAGTACAACGGCTTCAAGCTTTGCTGCGGCACCGACTCCATCCATGGCCGGGAGATCCTGGCCCTTCGGGACCTCATCGACGCCGGAGATTTTGCCCAAGGGGCGGGGCGCCGAACCGCCATCGACATCCTTACCCCCTACCTGGCCAACCTGAAGGAGCGGATCTCCATCTCCCGCCCCTTGAAGGTGGGCATCGATGCCGGCAACGGATCGGCCGGACCCATCGCCCTGCCCCTGCTGGACCTGTTCGACCTTGAGGTGCACCCCCTCTACTGCGAGATGGACGGCACCTTCCCCAACCATGAGGCCGACCCCACGGTGCTTTCCAACCTGACCGACCTCGTGGCCCTGGTACGGGAGAAAAAGCTGGACCTTGGCATCGGCTACGACGGCGACGGCGATCGCATCGGGGTGGTGGACGAGACAGGGGCCATTATCTACGGGGACCAGCTCATGGTGCTCTTTGCCCGGGAGATCCTCTCAAGAAAGCCCGGTGCCACCTTTATCTCCGAAGTCAAATGCTCTCAGGTGATGTACGACGACATCCGCGCCCACGGGGGCAACGCCATCATGTGGAAAACCGGTCACTCCCTGATCAAGCAGAAGATGAAGGAGACCAAGGCCGAGCTGGCCGGTGAGATGAGCGGCCACATCTTTTTTGCCGATCGCTACTTCGGCTACGACGACGCCCTCTACGCCACCCTGCGCCTTTTGGAGATCGTGGCCGAGGAAGGCAAGCCCTTGTCTTCTCTTCTGGCCGATCTGCCCAAGACCTTTACCACCCCGGAGATCCGGCGTGAGTGTGCCGATGAACTCAAATTTTCCATCGCCGGCAAACTCAAGGAGCGGTTTGTTGCCTCCCACACCGTCATTGATGTGGACGGGGCCCGGGTGCTCTTTGACGACGGCTGGGGGTTGGTGCGGGCCTCCAACACCCAGCCCGCCCTGGTGCTGCGTTTTGAAGCCCTGAGCGAGGCCCGGCTGGGCGTCATTCGCTCCCAGATCGAAGGGGCCCTTGAAGAGATCATTGCCGCCGGATAAGCCCGGTTTGCAACGCCCCCGGCCGGTTTCGGCCGGGGGCGGACTCCCCAAAGGATCCCACAGCGTCCCCACTCCCCCGGATCCTCTTTTTCCTCATTTTTTCGCGAAATAGAATGGTCATTTCGCAAACCCTGAAAAACCACAACATATGGTAAACTTGAGATATTTATAGTCAATATGCTGTGGTGTTATATCGCCCTTTGCTATGCCCTGTTGACTTTCTGAGATTTTTTGCTTGATTCGTATCGGTAACTCATGTTAAAGACACATAAAAGTAGCGTAAAAAGGAATACCCGGATTCGCACACGATACCCATCATTATTTTCAGTTTCTGATTTCCCGAAAGAAGAGTAGGGCCCAGCTTGTGTCAAAGCACCCTATGCCGTGCCCGCAGCATGCGATTTCGGAGCAAACGTTCACGACACCCGGCCATCAGCCTTCATGCTGAACATCACGGGTTGCTGTCGCCCAGCGCCTCTTTTCACGATAGTGTCCATCAACCACTTCCAACCACCGACACCGCATACACATTCCCCTTGCCGATATCATGGCTGACCGCTTCTTGCATGGGTCCCTTGGTACCTTTTCGGCAGGCGGGATAGATAAAAAAAGCGCCTTTGGGGTTCTGGCCAAGGCGTCGTGAGTCAACCATAACAAGGAGGAAGGTGTTTTGGCAGAAGGAACAGTAAAATGGTTCAGCGACAAGAAGGGGTACGGGTTCATTGAACGGGAAGACGGATCCGATGTATTTGTTCACCATAGCTCCATAGACATGCCGGGGTTTAGAACCCTGTCGGAGGGGGAGAGGGTCTCCTTTGAACTCGAAGAGAGTGACCGAGGGTGTGCTGCAAAAAGCGTCATGCGGCTGTAGCACGTGACACCATAAAAACATGCGAACCCAAAAGGGGCCTGTACCGCGTCGAGAGAGTGGCGGTGCAGGCCCCTTTTTTGTGTCCGTACTGCGGGGTAGGGCTATGGCAAAAAATAAAATATACACGTATTTGCGTGTATGCCATGAATGCCTTACCGCTCGATGGCTTCCCGCCACCGCTCAAACGGCCAACACTTCAGGCGGTATAATTATTTTCAGCCGAGCCCTTACCGCTTGAAGGCCCGCTCCAGGCTGCCGGTGCTCCAGCGGATCCAGGTGGGGCGCCCGTGGGGGCAAAAGGAGGGATCCTTGCAGGCGTCGAGTTCGGTGAGGAGGCGGTGGACCTCTTTGGTGGAGAGGGCCTGGCCCGCCCGGATGGCCCCGTGGCAGGCCATGAGGATCAGGCACTCGTCCAGGCAGCGTTCCAGGGTGTCCCGTTGGCCCATGCGGACCATTTTTTCGGCAATCTCGCTGACCAGTCGGGCCATGCCGTCGGCAGCGAGCATGGCGGGCACGGATTTGACCACAAAGGTGGTGCCCCCAAAGGGTTCCACCTCCAGGCCGAACCGTCCGAGTTCCTCCAAGATGCCGGAGACGGCATCGGCCTCCCGAAAGCCCAGCTCCACGGTTTCCGGCACAAGCAGGCGCTGGGACAGGACAGATCCCTGCCCCTTGAGCTGCTCGAAGACCACCCGCTCATGGGCGGCGTGCTGGTCGATGAGGATGAGGCCGTCACCGGCATCGCAGAGGATGTAGGTGTCGGCGTACTGCCCGATGATGCGAAGGCGCGAGAACTGTCCGGGAGGGGCCTCGGCGGAAACCGGAGGGGCATCCTCAGGGGAGGCGGGCTCGTCCTCCAGGGCATCACACGCGTCCTCGACGGGGGCAAGGGGCATAACCGGGGCGTAGAGCTCCTGGGCGTCCGCCTCCTGCCATGCCTGGGGAGGCAGGGGGGAAGAAGGAGCCGTAAAGGCAGGCTCGTCGGCAAACAGGGCCGTGGGTTCGGCCACGCGGGCGTCAAGGTCATCCCGGTGGGGGGCGGGTGCGGAAGCCGCCGGGGCAAAGGAGGCGGCAGGCCGTGCGGCCCCGAAGTGCCGGGAGGCGGTCTCGGCCTGGGCCAGGGCCTCTTTGACCCCGTCTTCCACGGCCAGCCCCACGGAGGAGGCGTCCCTGAAGCGCACCTCGTTTTTGGCCGGGTGCACGTTGACGTCCACCCAGTCGCAGGGCAGGGTGATGGAGAGCATGCCCATGGGAAAACGCCCCTTCATGAGGCGGGGCCGGTAACCCGAGAGCAGGGAGTTTAAGATGACCCGGTCCTTGACCGGCCGCCCGTTCACATAGAGAAAAATCTTCTGGGTGGTGCTGCGGGTCACCTCCGGGGAGGAGACAAAGCCGCTGACGGTGAGTTCGCCCCGGGTGAGGGAGACCTCGGCCAGGTGGCCCCGCACGTCCCGGCCGAGCACCTCTTCCACCCGCTGGCGCAGGTCTTCTGTGGCCGGCCAGCTGCGGACGGGCTTGCCGTTGTGGGTGAGGCGAAAGCGCACGGTGGGCCAGGCCAGGGCAATGGCCGAGACCGTGTCGGCGATGTGGCCCATCTCCGTGCCTTCTCCTTTTAGGAATTTTCGTCGGGCCGGGGTGTTGAAGAAGAGGTGGGACACGGAGATGAGGGTCCCTTTGGGGGCCCCTGTTTCAGAGACCTTGGTCACCTTGCCCCCTTCCATCTCCACGGTGCAGCCCACATCCTGGTCCTCGGTGCGGGAGGTGAGGGAAAACCTGGAGACCGAGGCGATGCTGGGCAGGGCCTCACCGCGGAAGCCCAGGGTGGAGATGTTGAAGAGGTCCTCATCGGTGTAGATCTTGCTGGTGGCATAGCGTTCAATGGCGAGCATGGCGTCGTCGGCGGCCATGCCACACCCGTCGTCGGCCACGCGGATGAGGCGCCGGCCGCCCTTTTCCACATCGATGGCGATGGACCGGCTCTTGGCGTCCAGGGCGTTTTCCACCAGTTCCTTGACCACCGAGGCGGGCCGTTCCACCACCTCACCGGCGGCAATTTTGTTGGAGAGAATGTCGGGGAGGATGCGAACCTTGCTCATGGGGACTCCAGGGGCGTGGCGCTCTACGCCAGGGGGGCGGGCGCTTTCGCCGTTTGATCGTCAAAGAAAGGGCCGCCGGACAGGCTGGGCCCTTTTTTTTGTGTCGGTTACGTTCGGGGGGCCATGGCCAGGAGCCGGGCGAGGGCCTCCGACTCGGCAGGGGAGAGGTTAAATCGCATGCCGGCCTCGTCCACCAGGGCGAGGCGCCCCTTGTCCGGGTGGTCCTGTCTCTCTTCCGCGGCCCAGACCAGGGCCTTTTTGAGTCGTTCGGGTAGCGGGACAACGGTCATGGGTACCTCCCGAAGGCAAAGGGGGCACCGGGTGCGTTTTGGGAACACACCCGGCAGCCCCCGAGGGGGTTAAAGGGCCGGGCGCTTGCCGGACAGGCCTGCCGCCCGCTCAAAGTGCCAGGCGGCCTTCAAGAGGGTGGCCTCGTCAAAGTGGCGCCCCAGGAGCTGCAGGCCCACGGGAAGCCCGTCGCCGGTGAACCCGCAGGGGACGCTCATGCCGGGGATGCCGGCGAGGTTGGCCGAGAGGGTGAAGATGTCCGAGAGGTACATGGACAAGGGGTCCCCTTCGGCCTCGCCGATTTTTCCGGCCGGGGTGGGCGCCGCCGGAGAGATGATAAAATCGCAGGCGGAAAAGGCGGTTTTGAAATCCTCCAGGATGAGGGTGCGCACCTGGGAGGCTTTCTTGTAGTAGGCGTCGTAGTAGCCCGAGGAGAGGGCGTAGGTGCCGATGATGATGCGGCGCTTCACCTCGTCCCCGAAGCCTTCGGACCGGGTGGTCTTGTAGATGGAGAGCAGGTCTTCGCCGCCACGCTCGCTCATGCCGTATCGGATTCCGTCGTAGCGGGCGAGGTTGGAGCTCGCCTCGGACGGGGCGATGACGTAGTAGGCGGCCACGGCGTACTCGGTGTGGGGAAGGGAGACGGGAACGCACCGGGCGCCCAAAGACTCCAGGACCTCTTTGCCCTTGGTGACGGCAGCCATCACCTCCGGGTCCACGCCCTCGGCCTGCCAGTATTCAGCGGGGATGCCCACGGTCATGCCGGCCAGTCCCTTGTCTTCCCCCTCCTTCATGAGCTGGCGGAAGGCGGGGACCTCCTTGGGCACGGAGGTGGAGTCCTTCGGGTCGTGGCCGCAGATGGCTTCCATCATCAGGGCGCTGTCTTCCACGGTTTTGGTCATGGGGCCGATTTGGTCCAGGGAGGAGGCAAAGGCCACGAGGCCGTAGCGGGAGACCCGTCCGTAGGTGGGCTTCATGCCCACGATGCCGCAGTGGGACGCCGGCTGCCGGATGGAGCCCCCGGTGTCGCTGCCCAAGGCGGCCAGGCAGAGGTCGGCGGCAACGGCCGCGGCAGAGCCCCCGCTGGAGCCGCCGGGAAAGCGGGTGAGGTCCCAGGGGTTGCGGGTGTCTTGAAGGGCCGAGTGCTCGGAGGTGGAGCCCATGGCAAACTCGTCCATGTTGAGCTTGCCGGGGAAGACCGCACCGGCCTCTTTGAGGCGGGTGACCACCGTGGCATCGTAGGTGGGGACAAACTCTTTGAGCATCTTGGAGGCGCAGGTGGTCTTCACCCCTTCGGTGCAGAGCAGGTCTTTAAGGCCCACGGGCAGGCCGGTTAAGGGGTGTGCCTCTCCTTTGGCCAGTCGGGCGTCGGCGGCATCGGCCTGTTTTAAGGCGCCCTCTTTGTCCACGGTGATGTAGGCGCCCACCTTGCCGTCCACGGCCTCGATGCGGGAGAGCACCGCCTCGGTGAGTTCCCGGGCGCTTGCCTTTTTATCTCGAAGAAGCCCATGGGCTTCGGTCAGGGTCATCTCTTGCAGTGACATTGCCTCTCCTTTCATCTACCCCACCACCTTGGGAACCACAAACATCTCATCTTCCTTGTCCGGCGCGTTGGCAAGGGTTGCGCTGGCGCCGGGGTGGGGGTGAACCACATCCTCCCTGAAGGCGTTGGTGAGGTCGATGGCGTGGGTGGTGGGCTCCACGCCGTCGGTGTCGACTTTCTCCAGGGTGTCCACATAGGAGAGAATATCCCCGATCTCTGCGGCCAGCTTCTCCACGTCCCCGTCGTCCACGTTGAGTCGGGCCAGGTTGGCCACGTAGAGGACCTCTTCTTTTGTGATCTTCATCTTCGGATTCCTTTGTCCATCCCATACGAAAAAGGGGGCTGCCCCCTTATTCACGGGCTCGTCATATCGGTGTTGCCGCACGGCTGTTTTTACAGCTTGACGACATAGGCTTTTCCTTTGAGTCGGGCAAGGCGCGTGAGCTCTTTGGCCGCCTCGTCGCGCTTTGCAAAGTGCCCCACGCGCACCCGGTACCAGGTTTGGCCCTTGCTGTTTTTTGCCGCCATGAAGTAGGCGGGGAAACCCTGCTTGCGAAGGGTCCTGGCCTCGGCATCGGCGGCGGTCTCCTTGATGTGGGCCGCCACCTGGATGGTGTACCCGGAGGTGGGCGGTGCCATGGTGGGCGCCGCCACGGGGGCAGGGAGCGTCACCGGGGTTGCCGGTGGGGCCTGGACCGATGCCCTGGGCTTTTCAGGGGCCCGGGCAACGGGCTGTGAGCCCGGCTGTCCGGGGGCGATGACCGGAACCTCTGCCTTGGTCATGCGGCTGGATTTGGTGATGGCCTCTTCGCTCTGCTTGACCTCGGTGTAAAAGGAGAGTTCCACATCGTGGGGTACCGCCTCGGTGGCCCGGGCCTCTTTTTCGGGCAGGGGGACCGCCTGTTTATCTGGAACCACGGCCAGTTCACGCTCGACCGCCGTGGGAATGAGCTCCACCTCAATGCTGCCGCGGCCCACCAGCACCCCTAAGAAAAAGAGCCAGCCGAACAGGAGAAAAAGGGCCGCACTCCAGCCCAGGGTCTCCCGGCTGCTCAGGGTGATAAAGGGGGGGCGGTCCTTGGGTTTTGCCTTTGCCGCGTTTGCCATGGTTCCCTCAGGGGTTTTGTTGTCCAGAAAAGCCCCGGCGGCTTGCCGGGGCTTTTAACGTCTCGTTACATTTTTTCCGGTGCGGACACGCCCAGAAGGGCCAGCCCGGTTTTGATCACCTGGCGGACCGAGGCCACCAGCCTCAGGCGGGCCGCCGACAGGGTGGTATCGTCGGTGAGCACCTTGTGCTTGTTGTAGTAGCTGTGGAAGGCCGAGGCCAGGTCCATGAGGTAGTAGGAGATGCGGTGGGGCTCCATGAGCTTGGCCGCGGTCTCCACCACCTCGGGAAAGCGGAGCATCGCCTTCATGAGGGTGATCTCCTCGGGCTGGGTCAGGGTCTCCATGGGGGCGGCAGACACCGTGAGGCCCCTTTCGGCCTTGGCCTTTTCAAGGATGCTGGTGATGCGGGCGTGGACATACTGCACGTAGAACACCGGGTTGTCGTTGGTCTTCTTCTTGGCCAGCTCCAGGTCAAAATCCAGGGGGCTGTCGTAGTGGCGGGAGAGGAAGATGAACCGGGCGGCATCGGCCCCCACCTCGTCCACCACGTCCTTTAAGGTGACGAACTCACCGGAGCGGGTGCTCATGGCAACGGGTTCGCCCCCGCGCAGCAGGTTCACCAGCTGGACGAGGATGACGGAGAAGTCGTCCTTGTCGTGGCCCGTGGCGGTGATGGAGGCGTTGATGCGGGGGATGTAACCGTGGTGGTCGGCTCCCCAGACGTCGATGAGGCGCTTGTAGCCGCGATCGAACTTGTTCATGTGGTAGGCGATGTCCGAGGCAAAATAGGTGGTCTGCCCGTTGCTTCGGACCACCACGCGGTCTTTTTCGTCCCCGTAGTCCGTGGTCTTGAACCAGAGGGCCCCGTCGTTTTCGTAGAGGGTGCCTTGTTTTTTGAGGGTCTCGATGGTCTCGGGGACCAGGCCGTTGTCGTAGAGGCTCTGCTCGCTGAACCAGCAGTCGAAGGGGACCCCGAAGGCCTCAAGGTCGCTTTTGATGCCGGCAAGGATAAGGCCTGCCGCGTGGCGGGCGCAGAGGAGCACGGCCTCGTCTTCGGGCAGGGCAAGGAGGGTTTCGCCCTTGTCGGCCTTTACGGCTTCGGCCATCTCGATGATGTAGGCGCCCTGGTAGCAGTCCTGGGGAAAGTCCACGGCTTGGCCGCAGAGCCCCTTGTAGCGCAGGAAGAGGGAGAGCCCCAGGGTGCGGATCTGGCGCCCGGAGTCGTTGATGTAGTACTCTTTATCCACCTCATAGCCTGCAAAGGCAAGGATGCGGGCCGTGCTGTCGCCCACGGCCGCTCCGCGCCCGTGGCCCACATGAAGGGGGCCCGTGGGGTTGGCGCTGACAAATTCCACCATGACCCTGGTACCGGCCCCTGCGGTGGAGGCGCCGTAGGCATCGCCCTTGTCCTCCACCCGGCTCACGGCATCAAGCCAGGCGCCCTTGCCCAGGAAGAGGTTGATAAAGCCGGGCCCGGCAATTTCCACCTTGTCCACGGGGCTGTCGGCAAGGGGAATTTCGGCCATGATGGCCTCGGCGATCTTGCGGGGGGCCATCTTCTGGGCCTTGGCCATGACCATGGCGATGTTGGTGGAAAAATCACCCTGGCTTTCCACCTTGGGCTCCTCCACGGAGACGGTGGGAAAGGTATCGGAGGGCAGGGCCCCCTTTTCATACGCCGCACGGGCGGCGTTTTCGATCAACGTCTTGATTGTCTGCTTCATCGGATCTGCTTTACGTTAGGGTTCATGACGGCCTGGCACAGCCAAAAGGGCCGGGGCAATCCCAACGCAAAAGGCGTGCTAAAAAAAACACCGTGTGGACGCACCTTGTCTGGATGAGGTCGCCATGGGTGGGTCGTCCTGCCGTGGGCAGGCTGCCCGGGGCAGCCTTCACATGTCGAAACGGGAGCCGGCATGGCCATGGGTGCGGGAAGCCGGCAAAAAAGCTTCCGGCTGCTGTCGGTGCGTGCACCATGCCAAAAGCCCCATTTTAAAAGAACATTATGTAATAAATAGTTTTCCCCCGCAAGTCAAGGCGCGGGGCGCCTCCGGGCGTGCCCATAAAAAAAGGGCCGCGGGTGCCCCGGCCCTCTTTCTTGCTGCCATGGATCAGGCTTCGGCCCCGGGTTCGGGATCGGGGGTTTCGTCGGTGTCGTCTAAGAGCTTGTCGATCTCCACCAGCTCTTTTTCGTCGGTGACGAGGGTTTCCTGGGCCTCTTCCTGGTGGCTCTCCAGGGCGTCGTTGTCGCAGAAGGCGATTTTAAGGCTTGTTTTTTCATCGTCTCCGAACATGGAGAGGATGCCCTCGGCCAGGGTGGCTGCGGAGAAGGCCGGGGGAAAAAAGTCGTGGCTGCGGAACATGGCAATGAGCGCATCGGGGCCTCCGGGCAGGGCGGCTTCCACGGCCTCCAAGGCAAAGCTCTCTTTGTGCAGGACGCTGAACTTGCCCACATCGGTCTCGGCCATTTCCTTTAAGGTCAGGGTGCCTGCATCAAGGTCCTTGTCAACGATGTACTTTTGCTCCATGATTTATCTCCGAATGGTTGTTCCGCCCGGCTTTTTATCGAAAGGCGGAAGGGACAGACTCTTTATAGTAAGGTAAGGGGCTCCCTGTGCATGCCGGGCAGACCCCAGAAAAAACGCCGGGCTTTTTCATCTGCGGGGGGATTCCCCGACACTCAGCCGCGGCGCAAGGCAAAAACCCATCGGGACCACGGAAAGTGCCCCCTTGGGTTCATCAATTCATAATAATAAGCGAAAATCCTTCGATGTCAACACAGAGAAGGGATCATCTCGTCGAGGGGCTTTTTCAGCACCTTTTTCCCCAAGGGGGAAATAGTCCAACAAAGCTGTTGACCTCTGCCAGATCTAATGGTAATTAGTCCGAGTGAATTTGAGTGGAGGAGTGGCCGAGTGGTCGAAGGCGGCGGTCTTGAAAACCGTTGAGTGTCAAAGCTCCGTGGGTTCGAATCCTACCTCCTCCGCCAAATGAAGCTGCGGAGAAATGGCCGAGTGGCTGAAGGCGCGCCCCTGCTAAGGGCGTATGGGTTAACGCCCATCGAGAGTTCGAATCTCTCTTTCTCCGCCACATTTGATTATAAGGGCCCCAACAATTTGTATTGTTGGGGCCTTTTTTGTTTCTAAAGATCCCCTCGCCCTTGCGGTTCCAACGCCCGGTACACCTTTGGGTACAAAAAGCGGCGGACCGTCATCCCCTTTTGCACCTACCATCCCGCCCCACCCCATGCCCTCTGTGGGGCACGGTCGGGTGTGCTGCAGGCACTTGCCATAACGCGGATGCCTGGGTAAGGGCGAAAGCCTTCGGTTTTCCAGCATGGTGCACAGAGTGCACCCGACGAGCTGGCGGTGTTTGGGGGCGTGAGACGGTGCGGAAGCCGCTCCCTACGCGTCGCGTCCCGAAGGGCAGCGAAAAGTTCGGCGAGAAAAAAAAGAGCCCTTTTCCATGACACGGAAAAGGGCTCTTTGCGTTTTTTTTACGGGCGCAGCCCGTCAGCACATGTGACGGGGCGGAGCCCCGGAGCATGTGCGACCCTGGGGTCCAGGGGCTTTAGCCCCTGGCCGCCGGAGGCTTATTCTTATTCTTTTTCCTGGGAGAGATCGATGAAGCGGTAGATTTCGTTCTCCCGTCCCTCAAGGGCAGTCATCTCCTTAAAGTAGGTGGCCGCATCGGGGAGTTTGCCCAGGCGGGCGGTGACGGCGGCCAGCTCGGCGGAGCCTAAGAAGACGTTGGCCCCGTCGCCGATGCGGTTGGGGAAGTTGCGCGTGGAGGTGGAGAGCACGGTGGTGTTCGGAGCCACGCGGGCCTGGTTGCCCATGCACAGGGAGCAGCCGGGGATCTCCATGCGGGCGCCGGCCCGGCACAGGGGGTTGTAGAGCCCTTCGCGGCGGAGCTGGGCCTGGTCCATCATGGTGGGCGGGGTCATCCAGAGGCGCACGGGGACTTCGCCGCTTCCTTCCAGAAGGGCAGCGGCGGCCCTGAAGTGGCCGATGTGGGTCATGCAGGAGCCGATGAACACCTCGTCGATGGGGGTGCCGGTGACCTCGGAGAGGCGCTTGACGTCGTCGGGGTCGTTGGGGCAGGCGAGGATGGGCTCGGTGAGGGTGGCAAGGTCGATCTCGATGACCTCGGCGTACTCGGCGTCGCCATCGGCGGTGAGGAGTTCGGGGGCCTTGAGCCAGGCCTCCATGGCCTCGATGCGCGCCTCAAGGGTGGCCTTGGCTGCGTAGCCGTCTTTTACCATGGTTTTTAACAGGGCCACGTTGGAGCGCAGGTAGCGGGTCACCTGGGCCTCGGAGAGGCGGATGGTGGCGGCCGCCGCCGAGCGTTCGGCCGAGGCGTCGGTGAGCTCGAAGGCCTCGTCCACGGAGAGGTGATCCAGCCCTTCCATTTCCAGGATGCGGCCGGAAAAGACGTTCTTCTTGCCCTCCTTGGCCACGGTGAGAAGGCCCTTTTCAATGGCGGCAAGGGGAATGGCGTTGACGATGTCCCGCAGGGTGATGCCGGGTTTGGGGGTGCCTGTGAAGCGAACCAGGATGGATTCGGGCATGTCCAGGGGCATGCGGCCCATGGCGGCGGCAAAGGCCACCAGGCCGGAACCGGCCGGAAAGCTCAGGCCCATGGGAAAGCGGGTGTGGGAGTCGCCGCCGGTGCCCACGGTGTCGGGCAGGATCATGCGGTTTAAAAAGGAGTGGATCACCCCGTCGCCGGGCTTTAAGGCCACGCCCCCGCGGCTGGTCATGAAGCCGGGGAGGGAGTCGTGCATGGCGATGTCCACGGGCCGGGGGTAGGCGGCGGTGTGGCAGAAGGACTGCATCACCAGGTCCGAGGCAAAGGAGAGGCAGGCCAGCTCGGTGAGCTCGTCCCGGGTCATGGGGCCGGTGGTGTCCTGGGAGCCCACGGTGGTCATCTTGGGCTCGCAGTAGGTGCCGGGGCGGACCCCGTCCAGGCCGCAGGCGCGGCCCACGATTTTCTGGGCCAGGGTGAATCCCTTGCCCGTGTCGGCTGCCACGGGGGTGGCGCGGAAGAGGGGGCTCGCCTCAAGCCCCTTGGCCTTTCGGGCCATGGCCGTTAAATTGCGGCCGATGATGAGGGGAATACGTCCCCCGGCGCGTACCTCGTCAAAGAGGACCTCGGTTTTGAGGGCAAACCGGGAGAGGACCGCGCCGCTCTCATCGGTGACGGTGCCCTCGTAGGGACGGACGGTGACCACCTGGCCCGTGGCAAGGGCTGCCACGTCGCACTCGATGGGCAGGGCGCCGGCGTCTTCCAAGGTGTTGAAGAAGATGGGGGCGATTTTGCCGCCCAGGACCACGCCGCCTGCGCGCTTGTTGGGGACAAAGGGGATCTCGTCGCCGATGTGCCACAAAAGGGAGTTGGTGGCGGATTTTCGGGAGGAGCCGGTGCCCACCACGTCTCCCACAAAGGCCACGGGGTGGCCTTTGGCCTTGAGCTCTTCGATGGTGGTAAGGGCATGTTCATCCCGGCTGGTGAGCATGGACAGGGCGTGCAAGGGGATATCCGGGCGGCTCCAGGCTTCTCCGGCCGGGGAGAAGTCGTCGGTGTTGCACTCCCCGTCCACTTTGAAGACGGTGACGGTCAGCGCCTCGGGCAGGGCTTTTTTCTCGGTGAACCAGAGGCCGTCGGCCCAGGCGGAGAGGACGGCTTCGGCGGTGGGCAGGCTTTTGGCGTGCTCCACCACCTGGTCAAAGACATCCGGGACGATGATGAGGCGGGCAAGGGCCTCCTGGGCCGGGGTGCCCAGCTCGGGGTGGGAGAGGAGCTCAAAGAGGGCGCCGGTGTTGTAGCCGCCTCCCATGGTGCCCAAAAGGCCCACGGCTTCAACGGGGGTGATGAGGGGGCTTTTTTCCTCCCCTTTGGCAAGGCCCGCGAGAAATCCCGCCTTCACCTGTGCCGCCGGGTCCACCCCGGGGGGCACGCGGTGGGTGAGAAGGGCCAGGAGCTCTTCCTCCTGGCCTGCGGGCGGTGCCGCAAGGAGCTCGCAGAGGGTTGTCACCTGGGCTTCGGTGAGGGGTTTCGGGGGAATTCCCATCTCTTGCCGTTGGGCCGCGTCTTGTTTGTATGCGGTAAGCATCGTAACACTCCTGATTGTTTTGTCACACGTCGTTGTCGTATTTTCGGGGCTCCCGGTGCCGGGGGGTGGGGGGAGGCGGCGGCGCTTTTTGTTTGACCGCCGGCTTTTCCATGGTATATGGTTTCTTTCCTTCAAAAATCATGTGGGATCCTAAGGGTAACTCCCCGGGATCACCTGTAACGCAAACCAAACATGACCAAGGAGCACCCACCCATGACCACGGACACATTTCGGCCTCTGTTTACTGACGACCTTCTCGCTGAGTTATTTCCGGCTGATCTATCCGACCAGTTTTTTGAAGCACTCTACGGAGATGCCGAAGACGGGGCCTACGATATCTCCCTGGTTTATGCCGGCCATGGAGACAAGACCCTTGAGTTTGAACTGCATCTCACCCAGAGGCCGGGCAAGTGTCTTGTGTGCAGCCTGACCTACGGGTTGCCCGAGGTCTTTACCCGGCACCCCCTGATCAATCTCAAGGGGCTGGTTACAAAGATCGACGCCGCTTTAGGCGATGCCGCACAGTGCGAAGACTGGCGCATCGGCCGGACCCGGGAGATCTCTCGAGCCCTTCATGTGGTGCCCCTTACCATCTCCCTTGCCTGATCGGCCCTTGTGCCGCCATACCCCTTTTCCTCGTTGTTACCCCTGGTCCGGGCCGTTTTCGTCAAGGATAACGCCCGGGCATTCTGCCGCCGCTTCCTCCGGCCTCTCCCGAAAGTAGTCCCAGAAGGGAAAGGTGCGGCACTGGACCGGCCTGGCCCCGTAGGCCGTACACCCCCCTTTTTCCCTATCATAGAGAAGGCAGGCGTAGTTTTCCCCTTCCCGCCGCTCCCCGATGGAGGTGCGGTATCCCACTTTTTTCAGGTAGCCCTGGGTAAAGGCGTCCAGGGTCAGGCCCAGGGCATCGGCTAAGGCCCGGCTTTCGTCTCTGGTGACCCAGATGTTGCCGGACTCGCCGTTGCAGCAGCGTCCCCCGCAGGTCTCGCAGGCGGAGGGGTCAAAGGCAAAGGGGAACCCCTGCCGGGTCATACGTGTTGGGTTCGTCATGCTGATGGTCGTCTTTTTGCTGTTGCGGATAAGAAGGTGGCCTGCATGGCCTAAGCCCCCCATGGGGGCTTCGTTTTCTACCACAAATCCGCCGGAGATGGAAAGGGCCATCATCCGGTGAGCAGGGCAAGGCGGGTTTCGGCCCCGTCAAAGTCGTAGGCGTCGATGAGGTCTGCGATCTCCCGCATGGCGGTCAGGGCTTCGGTCTCTTTCTCCCCCTGCAGGAATCGGATCAGTTCGTCGACGGTCTCCGAAGAGCCCACGGGGTCGGCTTCGGCCAGATCGGCCCGGAGGCGGGCCACCATCTTGTCGTGATCGCCTTCGGAGGGTGGGGCTTTTTCGTCGGTGGGGGAAGGGGGGCGGCCCAGGGTCTCGATGGCGGACAGGACATGGGAGAGGGCCTTGGTGAGGGCTGGCCCCAGCTCCCGGACGCTTGAAAGGTCCTCCCGGGCCGCGGTCTCCTCCATGGCCGCGGCCTCGGCTGAGAGGATATCTGCAGCGATGTTGGCCGCCACCCCTTTGAGGGCATGGGCCTCCATGCGCACGGCGGCAAGGTCCGAGGCGGCAAGGAGAGCGGTCAGTTTACCGGGAAAGCCTTGGTATTCGGACCGGAACCTCAGGAGTACCCGGTCGTAGAGGGTCACGGAGCCCAGGCGCTCCACCCCCGCGTCGAAATCGAGGACGCATCCCCCGGCGTGGGGGGCCTCGGCCTCGTCGGGGAAGGTTCCGCCCACGGTGTGGCGGGCGATCACCTCAAAGAGGCGCTCCCGGTGGATGGGTTTGGAGACGTAGTCGTCCATGCCGGCGTGGAGGCAGCGCTCCTTGTCTCCCTGCATGGCGTGGGCGGTCATGGCGATGATGGGCAGCTCGGGCATGGCCAGGTTGTCCCGGATCATGGCCGTGGCCTCCAGGCCGTCCATGATGGGCATTTGAAGGTCCATGAGCACCAGGTCAAAGGCGTGGGTCTCCACGTGCTTTACCGCTTCCAGCCCGTTTGTTGCCGTTGTTACGGCAATGCCCCACCCTTTGAGGAGCTCCCTTGCCACCATCTGGTTGACGGGGTTGTCTTCCACCAGCAGCACGGACAGGCCCCTTAAGTCGCTCAAGGTGGCCGAGGGCGTCTTGGGTTTGGCCACGGCCCGGGGGGCTCCGAAGATCTCCATGACGGCGTCGAACAGGGCCGAGGGTTTCACGGGCTTGATGAGGAAATGGGCAAAGCCGCTGCGGCGGGCACGCACCACCTCCTCTTCCCGCCCGAAGGGGCCGGTGAGGATCACCCTCGGGCTGCCCGCCCCGCCGCTTCTGCTGAGGTCCGTTGCCGTGTCGATGCCGTTGATGCCGGGGAGCTGCAGGTCGATGACGGCAAGGCTTAAGGGGGGGTAACTCCCCTTTCGAAAGTGCTTTAAGGCCTCTTCCCCGCTTCTGGCCTCCACCACGGTGAAGCCGAAGCCCGTCAGGGTCCGGGTAAGGACGGTTCGCGTGGCAGCGTTGTCCTCGACCAGGAGCACGGCCCCCCGGCGCATTTCATCGGGGATGAGGGCCGGGGGCATGTCGCGGTCCATGAACCGGGTGCGGGCGGTGAAGCAGAACCGGCTCCCCCCGCCGTGGACCTGTTCCACCCAGATGGCCCCTCCCATGCGTTCCACGATGTTGCGGCAGATGGCTAGGCCCAGGCCGGTGCCGCCGTACTTGCGGGTGGTGGAACCGTCGGCCTGGCTGAACACCTCGAAGAGGCGGTCCGATCGATTGGGGTCCACGCCGATGCCCGTGTCCCGCACGGCGACAAAGAGTTCCACGTGCTGCTCGTCCCGCCGGACGCAGGTGGCGGTGATGGCAATTTCACCGGTCTCGGTGAACTTAAAGGCGTTGGACAGGAGGTTGGCCAAAACCTGGCGAAAGCGCAAGGGGTCCCCGAGGAGTTCGTCGGGGACCTCCGGGTCGATGTCCACCACCAGCTCGATTTCTTTTCGCACGCAGCTCTCGATGAACAGGTCGGTGACGGCCTCCACCACCTCGGCCAGGCGGAAGGGGATCTCTTCAAAGCGGAGCTTGCCCGCGTCCATTTTGGAAAAATCCAAAATGTCGTTGATGATCTGGAGCAGGGAGCGCGAAGAGGAGCGGATGATGCCCAGGTACTCGCGCTGGCGGGGGGTGAGGTCGGTGCGCATCACCAGGTCGCTCATGCCGATGATGGCGTTCATGGGGGTGCGGATTTCGTGGCTCATGTTGGCCAGGAAGGTGCTCTTGGTGATGGCCGCCTCTTTGGCCTCCTCCACGGCCAGCTCGGAGCTGCCGATGGCCTTTTCCAGCTGGGCGGTGCGTTCGGCCACCAACTCTTCCAGGCGGTTGCGGTGGGCGGTGAGCTCTTCGTTCTGCTGGCTGATCTTCTCCTCCGCCTGTTTGTGCCGGGTGATGTCCGTGACGATGGCAAGGGTGGCCCGGCGACCGCCCATGGCGATGGCGGTCTCGGAGATGATGACGTCGATGCCGGCCCCCTGCCGGTGCCGGATCCGGGCTTCGTACTGGCCGGGGACGTCCCGCCCCTTGTCCGTGTCGATAAAAAAGTCGCTGACGGGCAGGGCGTAGAAGGCCTCTCCCTCGTAACCGCACATGGTCATGATGGCCGCGTTGGCATAGGATATCTCACCGTCCACCTCCACCACGATGCCGTCGTTGGCGTTGTCCACCAGGCTGCGATAGGTCTCCTCGGATTCCTGAAGGGCCTTGACCGCCTCGTTGTGCTCGGCCTCCAGGTTGCGGAGCTTGTCGCGCATGCCCAGCGTGAGCAGCAGGATCAGGAGGCCGTAGCCCATCTCCACCCCCCAGCGGGAGACGGGGGTCAAGGGGACCACCCCGTAAAGGCCCCCCAAAGAGAGGGCGCACCCGGCAAGGAAAAAGACCCAGGCCACCAGGTAAAACCGTGCGGTGCGCACCCCTTTGCGGTACATCACCAGTCCCCCTGTCAGCATCACGACGATGGTGGTGATGCCCGCAACGGTGACCCACTGGCTGATGATGTGGTAGTCCATGATCGGGGCACAGGCCGTAAGGCCGAGGCAGAGGAGCAGCCCTCCCTTGACCAGGCGATCCAGGTCCGGGCAGAGGGCGCGGGTCCCCAGAAAGCCCCGGGAGAAGAGCAGGGCAAAAAAGGTGGCGGCAGAAAGCAGCAGGGGGTTGGCCACATTGGCCCATTCCGGGGACTCCGGCCAGAGGAACTGGAAGGCGTGGCCGGCGTGGACCATGGAGTGCAGGGTCATGGCGAGGGTGAACAGGAGAAGGTAGAGCCGGGTGCGCTGGCGGGTGGCCAGAAAGGCAAAGAGGTTGTGAAGGGCCATGGCCAGCATGATGCCGTAAAAGAGCCACGCCAGGGGCATCCCTGCCAGGCTCGCCCGGGCAAAGGCGTCGGCGCTCCAGACCGTTACGGGAAGGGTCATGGCCCCTCGGGTGGTGATGCGCAGAAAGACGGTGGTCTCTCCCGGGGGGAGGGTGACGGGAAAGGCGATGGCCGGATGGGCCAGGGGCCGCTCGGCAAAGGGGTGGGTGTCTCCGCTCACCTGCTTGCGGAACCCTGCAGGGCCCGGGTGGTAGAAGATCACCTCATCCAGGGGCGGGTAGTTGATGGCGACGACCGACGTGACGGGGGCCGTGCCCCGGTTGGCAAGGGTCAGGCGGCCCCAGAGGGGGTACTCCATGAACCCGAAGGAGTATTTCAGGGTCTCCAAAGGGGCAAAGGGGGTCTGGCCCCGAGCCGCCTCGGTGACGGTGAGGGTCCCTTCGGCGTCGGCATACCAGAGCAGGGACGGGCCCGGGGAGATGCCGGCTTTAAGGCGGGTCACATCCAGGGCCGTGGCCCGGGCCCCGTGCGGCCAAAGGAGCATGAGAAGGGCGGCAGCGAGCAGGACCTGGGACGCGCTGCGGAAACGGAACAGGCGGTGAAAGGGCTCCCGGGCAGTGGTCATGGGAGGGCCCCTTCGCCCTCTGCGGGCATGAGGGCCACCGCACGGGTCGGTCCGGCAGAGCCCCCCTTGACCTTTAAGGGGAAGCAGCAGACGGTGAACCCTTCGGCCGGCAGACGGTGGAGACCCGCCAGCCTCTCCAGGTGGCAGTACGGGGTATCGGCTCCCTGGTAGTGGGACTCCCAGAACTCCCCTTGGCCGCTTCTGGCGCGGCGTGCCATGTGGGACAGGGGCCCGTCCCAGCCCCAGGCGTCGATGCCCGTGACCTTGACCCCGCGGCCGGTGAGCAGGGCCGTGGCCTCCCGGGTCACCCAGGGCCCGGAGGTGAAGTAGGCGGGGTTCCCCAGGAGCCGGTCCATGCCGGTGCGGATGAGGACGATGGTCCCGGCGGTGATGGGGATCCCCTGGGCCTCTTCCCAGGCCGTGATGTCGGCTTCGGTGATGGCCTCACCGTCCTTTTTGTGGCTCATGTCGAGGCAGACACCCGGGGCAACGCACCAGGACAGGGGGATCTCGTCGATGGTCATGGCCCGCTTGCCTCCGGCATCCGGGGCGTAGTGCCAGGGGGCGTCCAGGTGGGTGGTACCGTGGGAGGAGAGGGTGAGGGTGTCGTTGGCCCAGCCGAGGCGGCGGCGAAGGAAGCGGGGGGTAAGGCGGGTGAGAAGAAAGACGGACAGGGCGCCGAAGCGGTGGCCCTGCCGTTTGACACGGGTGCGGGCCCACCAGGGGGCCCAGGCGGTGTCGGTGTCCAAAGGGGCAGACAGGTCAAGGATCTCCATGGCGTCTCCGGTGGTGGGCCAGCCCCTGTCCGGGCGGCCCCGTCTGGATGGTAAGGGAGCGAAGCATTAAGGACTAAATACGTACAAGGCATCCGGCGAATCATTAAACCCGTATCATGCTGTCGCATCAATCGTTATAGATCACACGCACCCGATGTCCGTTTGTTCCGATGCGGCTGCGCATGCTTATCGCTTGAAAAATCGCCCCAGCAGCCCTTTTCTGGGCGGCGGCGTGGAGGGCCCTCCGGCATGTTCCTGGGCCAATTCCTTGGCGGCTTCGGCGTTGGCCGGCCCGGGGAATCCCCCGGAGTTGACGTGGATCCGCATCACCTGGCCGTCGGTGAGGGGCAGCTCTCCGGTATGGCCCGCGGACCGCAGGCGTCCTGCCAGGTAGGTCTTCATTTCCGCCAGGGTCATGGGGGGCAGGGGCACCTCCCGGATGCCCTCGTGGCCGGGGACCAGGTGGCGCAGGGTGTCCAGAAGGGCGGCCGTGTGGGGCAGCCCCGTCAGAATCACCTGCTTGAACTGGCGCGGCTCCCCTTCGTCCGTGGTCAGTTTGATGAGGGCGGCCAGGGCGTCGGGCTCCAGGCCGTGGGCATCGTCCACCATGACCACGGGCAGGCCCTCCCGCACCATGGTGTAGGCCCGCAAAGGCTCGCCCCCGGTGGGAAGCTGGAGGGTACAGACACGCCAGTTCTCCTCGTCCACAGCCAGGACCTGCTTGACCAGAAGGGTTTTTCCCCCGCCCGGGTCGGCGCTGATGAGGACCACGTTGTGGGGGGCCTCCACCAGACGGCGCACAAAGGCGACGGTTTCGGTGAGCTTTGTATAAGGAAAAAACGAGGCCTCGTCCACGTAGTCGGCGAAGGGGTCCCGTGTGAGTTGTAACGCATCGATATAAGACATAGAACAGCACGCTGTTTGGAATGTGTCACGGCCGCCGGAACCGAACCGATAGTGGGTGACGCAAGGACAAGGACCCTTTTCCTCCCCGTGGAATCCGGCACGATGGGGTTGTCAGGCGAGGGCGCTTCGGCTGCAAAAGGGCGTTTCGAACCACGTAGAACCCGTGATCTTTCCTCTGCAGGCGGTGCCTTGAAAAAGGAGACCTTGTTGAGCTCGTCCTTCATTTGAATCCTCATTTTTGCCGGAATATCAATTTTTTTTCAACTCTTGATTCCTCTTGAAAGGAAAAAACGGGACCGGTTTCCCCTGCATCGGGCCTCACCGCAAAAGGGCGGCCATGGCGAGGAGGGCACCTCCGCCTGGGCGGGGTACCCCAAAGTCCCTTTTTCAGGGACGCTGTGTCACCGGTTTCGGGCGTGCGATTTTTACGCGACGGCATTGACGGGAGGGAGGCGGGTTTGATACCAATGGGTATGCAACGAAGGGGGTTAGGGCTTTGGGCTGTCACGGGTTGCGACGGCATTTTTTATCGACCGCCAGACAAATGAGAATTCGCCATGTTGAGAATTTGCGTCATTGACGGCCAGGGGGGCGGCATCGGAAGCGCCATCATCAGACGAATCAAGGATCTGTTCGCCGAAAAGGTGGAGATCATTGCGTTGGGTACCAACGCCGTAGCCACGGCGCAGATGCTCAAGGCGGGAGCAAACCGGGGGGCCTCCGGTGAGAACGCCATCGTCCGAAGCGTGCAGAATTGCGATGTGGCCACGGGTCCCCTGGGGATTGTCATGGCCCATGCCCTCATGGGGGAGGTGACCCCGGTCATGGCCGAGGCTATCTCCGGCTGTGCGGCCAGAAAGGTGCTGCTCCCCCTGTCCCAGGACAACGTGGAGGTGGTGGGGGTGCACAAGGCCCCCTTGCCTCACCTTGTGGATGAATTGATTGAATCAGGGTTGAAAACCCTGTTGAACTGATGCCCTCGCAGGGAACCGCCCATCCGGCGGTTCCCATATGAGAATGCGAGACCGGCATTTTTGATAGCGTAAACGGAGGTAGCCCATGTGTGAAGCCAGTGCCTATATTATTACCGACGGCGAGCCGAAACTGATTATGGAATCGGTGGACGTGGCCGTTCCCACGGACGAAGGGGAGCTCAAGCTGATCAATATTTTCGGTGAGCAGCGCTTCATCAAAGGGGCCATCGAATCCCTCTCCCTGGTGGACCACAAGATTTTCATCCGGGAGACAGGAGCCGCCCTCTGAGAGGCTTTTCCGGGGGGCCTTACCCCCCGTGGAAAAAGGCGTCCACGCTCTCAATGAACTCTGAGAGGAGCCGGCGGCTGACCACGAAGATGTGGCCTGCGTTTTTCTCAATGGTTCGGTTCAGCCCCCCCCTTTGTTTCGGTTCGCCTTTTCTCCGTTCCCCAGAGCTCGCTGGCCACGCAGGCACCGGGGGGTGAAATGGGGTCCCGTTTCCCCCGGTAGTCAAAAAGGGCCACCCCCATGTGGGAGAGGGCCTTCATGGAGACCGGCTGTCCGTGAAGCTCCGGGACGCTGGAGGAGAGGGGGTACTCCCCCTTTTCAATGGCACTGCCCATGAAGAGATCACCGATCCAGGTGAGGTGGGAGCGTGTGCCGAACCGGGTGCCGTGGGTGAGCCAGTAAAAGAAGGGGGCCGCTTCCAGAAGCTCTTCGGCTTTTCCCGCCCGCTGGTAAAACCCCCGCCTCACAAAGTACCTGACCCCGGGCTGGATTTCGTTCATGCCCGCATCAATGATCTGGGGGGGCACCCCCACCCCGCCGTACATCTCTGCAATAAGGGCCGGGTCGTAATCGTGGCGGATGACGTCCCGCATGGGACCCTGGCCGCTCATGCCGTCGTTGAAGCGGATGGGCGAGGCCATGAGGGCGATTTTCACGATGTCCATGGGCTGCCCCAACGCTTTTTTCTCTTCGGCCCTTCGGGCCAGCCAGGGAAGCAGCAGCGTTCCCCCCATGCAGTATCCCATCACACAGATCTCTTCCCCCGGATTCTCCTTTTTTATCAGCTCAATGTTGTGGTCGTGGACCGTTTTCCCGTAGAAGTCGAGGTCCAGCCCGTCGGACTTTTCCCCGGGCTCTCCGGGGTCGTTGAGGTAGATGCGGAAGCCCCGGGCCAGAAGGGCCTCCACCACGGATTTTCCCTGGGCCAGGTCAAAGATGTCCGGTTTGTTGATTAAGGGGCTGGCAAGGTAGAGGATGCGGTCGGGGGTCTTGGCCCCCGCAGGAGAGAGGTACCTCCGGAGGGTGCAGGGGCCCAGGCGGGAGCCTTTGACCTCCTCGTAGGGGGAGACCCCGATGATGCCGCCAGTGGTGCGTTCGGAAAAGTCTTTGATGTAAAAGGCGTTGTGGTTGAACAGGTTCTCCAGGCGTTTGCGGGCGATGGCCAGGTAGGTTTCAAAGGGGAGGGTCTCCCCTTCGGCGTAGGGCAGGGGGTCGTCGGTCCGCTCCTCGGTGACGGCCATGACCAGGGTGGTGAGGAGTTCCCGCAACGCCTTCAAGGCCGAGAGGCCGAAGGAGCCGTAGGAGAGCTCCAGGTAGCGGAAGTTCTCCACCTGCTGGCTGAACCGCCTCCTCAGGGCGCTGGTGACCATTACCTGTTGGGCCTTCTCTTCGGAAAAATGGCCGGCCCTGTCCATGAACTCTCCGGTGAGGTCCCGGAGCATGGAGGCGTAGAGGCGCTCCACCAGCTCATCGGAGTAGACAAAGGTGTCGGGGTTGTCCCCCCGCATGGAGGCGACCTGGGCGTGGGTGCGGATGGGGCGGGTGATGCCTGCCTCCAGGGCGTCGTGGGACCACTGGGCCCAGGAGGTTCCGGGCATGGACGAGATCTCTTTCAGGATGTTCTTGTACTGAAACATCGAGCGGACGGCTCCGCCCACGATGCGGCTCATCATGGGAATATGGGTGTCGTACCCTTCCCGGTTGTCGACGGGTGAATAGACCAGGGAGCGAAGCATTCTGTCGGAACGGTTCATGGCATATCCTTGTCTGTTCGGGGAGGAGCCCCGAAGGGTGATGGGAGCGTTTTATATTTAAGGTGTCTGGCTGGCGTGTTTTGTCGGGGCGCGTGTTTAAGATACTCATTTCTGGGCGCCCGTTCGGCGGTTGAATGGGGCCATGGGGTCGGATTGTCGGGGTGGCCCATGGTTATTGCCATAGTAGCTCAAACCATGGGATTTGCGTAGAAAAAAAGTGCGGGGCTCTTACCGGAGGGCGCAGATGGCCTCCGGCGGCCCTGCCGGGGGCTAAACTTTTAAAAAGTTTAAAAAACAGATTCAGTTTAATCTGAATCAATAGCGAATGTGATTTTCCCTGAGGAACGAAGGGGAAAGCGCATTCGCAACCTGCTTTCGAGGTGGCACACCTCGCCGCCGGAGGCATCGTTTTTAGTTTGTGCCCTTCACGTTGGAAGGGGCTTTAAAGATGTCGAAAAAGTCCAGGGTCCTGCCTTCAAAGAGCAGATTCTGGGAGCGCTGGGTAAAGGCCAGGGCTTCTTTTACCATCCGGGCGTGGACGGCATCGGCGGCCACGGCCGTGAGCGGGTCCAGCGGGCCGCCGCGCAGGAAGGTGTTCGCTTCCCCGGACCCCAGGATGTTGATCTCCACCACGTGGTCCCCTTCCACCCAGCCCAAAAGACCCTGGTGATAGTAGTCGG
>NZ_FMUX01000034.1 GCF_900101345.1 Desulfoluna spongiiphila
ACGGTCTGCTGCCAGTGCACCCACTGCACCGAGCTCTGCCCCAGGAACCTTCTGGGTCACTCCATCAATCCCCACAAGCTCATGCGCTCCCTGTCGGCCCTGGTTCAGGACCCACGGGCCCGCATGGAGGCGCTCCTCTGCTGCGAGTGCGGCATCTGCGAGAAGTTCGCCTGTCCCATGGGGATCTCTCCCCGTGAGGTGAACATGCTCATCAAAAAAGAGCTGATGAAAGAGGGGGTTCGCTGGCCCGCCACCGGGGAAGAGCCCGTGAACAACCCCATGCGCGACGTGCGCTACGTGCCCACCAAGCGGCTCATGCAGCGCCTGGATGTGCTCAAGTACGACACCCACCCCGGCATGCCCGAAGAGCGTTTCGTGCCCGAGCGTGTGGCCATCCCCCTTGCCCAGCACATCGGCGCCCCGGCGCAGTGTCTGGTTAAGGAAGGCGACCGCGTGGCCAAGGGCGACCTCATCGGTGAGATCCCCGAAGGGGCCCTCGGGGCGCGCATCCATGCCAGCATCGACGGCGTGGTCACTTCTGTTGAAGGCGGCGTGGTGAGGATTTCAAGAGGGTAGGGTGCGCCGTGCGCACCGCTAAACATCCGCAGCAAAAAAACGACACGTCACCTCCGAGCTTTCGGGGTGTGGCGAACAATGAGGTAAACGTATGAATTACAGAACCATCGGTGTTGTTGAGCTGAACAGCATCGCCCTGGGCATTGAGACCGCTGACGAAATGAGTAAGGCCGCCACCGTGGACCTGGTGATGGCTCGGCCCACCTGTCCCGGACGGTACCTGGTGATGGTGGCCGGGGATACCGGCTCCGTCAAAAGCTCCGTGGCCGCAGGCCGTGAGCTGGGAGGAGACCTTGTCATTGACTGGTTCGTGCTTCCCAGCGTCCACCCCATGGTGCTTCCCGCCCTCTCCGGGGCCACCATCGTTCCTCGCATCAACGCCCTGGGTGTGATCGAGACCTACACCGTGGCCGCCTGCATCGTGGCCGCCGACGCCGCGGCCAAGGCCGGTCAGGTGGATCTCATCGAGATCCGGTTTGCAGCGGGCCTTGCCGGCAAGTCCTTTGTCACCATGACCGGTGACGTGGGCTCGGTGAAGGCCTCCGTGGCTGCCGGTGTGGAAGGCGTGGGGGATTCCGGTCCCGTTTACAACCACGTGGTGATTCCGTCCCCCAGCGACGATTTGAAAGCCCAGCTGATGTAAGGCTGTCGGGCCGGTCTCTTCCCTGAACCGGTCCGCATCACGGGGGGACGCATACGCCTCCCCCCGTGAACCTGAGCCCCGATGCCCGCGTTGGCATCGGGGCTCAGGTTCACGGAAATACCAAGACTCTGAAAGACCACGAATGCTGAATCTGATGTGCATGCGCCGTATTAGGCGGACGCGTGCCTGCTGTAATATTCAATCGTATAAGGAGTTCGACGTATGATGTTTAAAAAAGGAATGGCATGGATGGTGGGGACACTGTTCGTGTGCGGTTCACTGCTCACCGGTTGCGGCGTAAAGGCCGATGTGAAAACGGCCCCTGCAAAGCCTGTGGTTACCCTTGACGAAGGCCACTGGAACCCTGCGGTCAAGGCAAAATTGGAAACCCTCATCGCAGAAGGGGCCTTCCAGGGCAAAAAAGCGGTTTTTGATTTTGACAACACCACCATCTGCCGGGACATCGGCGAGGCCACCTTCGCTGCCATGGTTGAGGCCGGACAGCTCACCCTTGATGGCATTTCCCGGGATATCACGCCCTCCTTTGTTCTGGGAGACAAGACCGTCGCCCTTGATACCGTGGGCAGCCTTCCCGAGTTCTACGAAGATTTCCTCTCCGCCACCAAGCACCAGAAAGGCGAGAAGACCCCGTACGCCAACAGCTACGCCTGGGTGGTCCAGATCCTTGCGGGGATGACCCCCGATCAGATCCTCCCCTACAGCGAGAAAGCCTTCGGCAACAACGTGGCCATGCAGGATTCCGGTGCAGCCGATCTCAAAGAGACCAAGATCAACGGCTATCGCATGCCCTTTTTCTACCCTGAAATGGTGGACCTTTACGGGACCCTGTTGAAAAACGGGTACGAGGTCTACGTCTGCTCCGCCTCCAACATCTGGACCGTTCGCTGGATGGTCCGGGAAAACCTCAACAAGCTCCTTGAAGCAAAGTACGGCAAAGGCATCGCCATTGCCCCGGATCACGTCATCGGCGTCAACGTGCTTCTTAAAGACAAGCGCGACGGCAAGCTGTACAAAGACCAGCTCCTGGTACGGAACAACGCAAAATACGCCGCCCTGGATCGCGCCGAGCTCTCCAACTACGAGCTGACCACCCAGGTCGTCTATCCCATCACCGGGTACTTCGGCAAGGTGGCCAACATCATCAAGTACGTCACCAAAGAACGTCCCTACCTCATCGGGGGCGACAGCTCCAACGACCTGCCCATGCTGGATCGCGCCGAGAACCGTCTCTGGATCACCCGCCTTGAAAAAATGGGGTACCAGAAGGGACTTGTGGAGCAGATGGGCGATTCCCTGCCCGGCAACTGGATGATTCAGCCCGTGCTGTACAAAAAATCCCCCGGGTTTGTCTCCACCCGTGCGGAGCTCGACACACGCCTCGCGCCCAAGCCTTCGGCCCTTGAAAAGACCGGCAAGGTAGCGGGTTTCCTTGAAGAAAACGGCGCGCTTAAGGCGTTTTAGCAGGCGCTTAAAAAAAGAAAAACGCATGGGCCGGGGCTCAACCCGGCTCATGCGCTTTGGGAACGTGCCGAAGGTCAGCGGTCACAGGCAGGACCTTCGGCATTACCAAGGACCTTAGCATAAAAGGACTTGTTGGAAAACACCCGGTGTAACCGGAAAGGGCACGTCAACGGGGATGGGCCTGTCAATCAGTTAAGGAGGAGTGCACGTGAATTTACGAAGCCAGATCGGTGACAAGGTGTTCGCGTTTTCATCGGTCCGTGATGTGCTGGCAAAAGCCAACAACGAGAAATCCGGCGACGCCCTGGCCGGAATCGCGGCCGAGTCGGCCACCGAGCGCGTGGCCGCCAAGCTTTGCCTGGCCAACCTTCAGCTCAAGGATATCTATGAAAACCCGGTTATCCCCTACGAGGCGGACGAGGTGACCCGGACCATCTACGACGGGCTCAACACCACCATCTATGAAAAGGTGAAGAACTGGACCGTGGCCGAGCTGCGGGAGACCATTCTCAAAACCCGCCGCCAGGGGGACCTGCTCAACATCAGCCGGGGCCTCACAAGCGAGATGATCGCCGCCGCCGCCAAACTCATGTCCACCATGGACCTGGTCTACGCCGCCAAAAAGATCAAAGTCTCTGCCCACTGCAACACCACCATCGGCCTTCCCGGTACCGTCTCCTACCGAAACCAGCCCAACCACCCCACGGACAGCATCGAAGGGATCCTCTCCTCCCTGAAAGAGGGCCTCTCCTTCGGTTGCGGCGATGCCTGTTTCGGCGTCAACCCCGTGGAGGACAATGTCGAAAACGTCAAGCGCGTCATGGGTGCCATCACCGATTTCAGGGACGCCTACGACGTCCCCACCCAGTGCGTGGTCCTTGCCCACGTCACCACCCAGATGCAGGCCCTTGAACAAAAGGTGCCCGTGGACCTCATGTTCCAGAGCATCGCGGGGTCCCAGACCGCCAACGAAGCCTTCGGCATCACCGTTGCCATGCTGGACGAAGCCCGGGACATGACCCTTCACCTCGGTACCTCCACCGGTCCCAACGTCATGTATTTTGAAACAGGGCAGGGGGCTGAAATCTCCCTGGACTGCCACCACGGAGTGGATGTCATGACCCTGGAGGCCCGCTGCTACGGCATGGCCAGACGATACAACCCCTTCATGCTCAACAACGTCTCCGGATTCATCGGGCCCGAGACCATCTACACCGGCAAAGAGGTGATCCGTGCGGACCTGGAAGACCTCTTCATGGGCAAGATGCACGGCATCCCCATGGGCATTGCCCCCTGTTACACCAACCACATGAAAGCGGACCAGGACGATCAGGAGATCGGTACCATGCTGTGCGCCATGGCCGGTTCCAACTTCTTCATGGGCGTCTCCGGCGGGGACGACTGCATGCTCAACTACCAGGACACCAGCTACCATGATGACGCGGCCACGCGCGAGATCCTGGGCCTGAGACCGGCCCCCGAGTTTGAATCATGGCTGGAGCGCCGGGGCATCATGGAAGAGGGTTGCCTCACCGAGGCCGCAGGCGATCCGTCCATTTTCGATAAATAAGGAGAGCAGGACCCATGAACGAAAAAGCACTGATCGAAAGCATTCTCAAAAAGCTGGTGGACGAGGGCGCCCTTGCCACATCCCAGGCCCCTGCCGCCGACGGATTTTCGGGCCATGACGAAGCGCCCGTCACCCTGCCTCCCCTTGACGAGGTGAAGGTGGACAATCCCCATAACATGGCCGCCCTTGAAGCCATGCGACAAACCACGCCGGCCCGTATCCTCATGGGACGGTGCGGCGCGCGCCAGAAGACCCACTCCTTTCTCCACTTCCAGGCCGACCATGCCGCTGCCGTGGACGCCGTCTTTCTGGATGTCTCCGATGCATGCCTTGCGGACAACGGCCTGTTCGGCGTGCAGACTGTTGTCAGGGACAAAGACGAGTTTCTCATGAAGCCCGAGCTTGGCAAAAGGTTGAGCGACGAGGCCAGACAGACCATCCTCGATCGCTGTGAAAAGGGGTGCCGGGTCCAGGTCATCGTGGTGGATGGGTTGAGCTCTGCAGCCATCGAAGCCAACATTGCCGACACGGTTCCCGCCCTTCTCCAGGGGCTCAAGGCCGAAGGCATCTCTGCGGGGACGCCCTTTTTTATCAAGTACGGCCGCGTTGGGGTCATGGACGAGGTGGGGGCTCTGCTGGACTGCGACATCGTTGTGGAGCTCATCGGGGAGCGTCCCGGGCTGATCACCGCCGAGTCCATGAGTGCCTACATGGTCTACAAGCCCGGTGAGAAAACCGTGGAAGCCGATCGGACCATTGTCTCCAATATCCACAGGGGGGGCACCCCCCCTGCAGAGGCCGGCGCCCACATGGCATCGGTTGTCAAGCAGATGCTTGCCCAAAAAGCCAGCGGTGTGGCCCTGTCCGAAGCCATGAAAAACTAAGGCTGTCGGTTTGCGAATGCTTCGGGGTCGCTCGTAAAAAATGGGCATAGCCCCGAATGGTAAGGGCCCAGATACAAAATAAAGGTACAAAGAATGCCCCTGCACTTTACCCCGAGGGACGAGGGGCAAAGCGCAGCGGCAAACCGCTTTCAAGGTGGCTCACCTTGACGCCGGAGGCATCACTTTTGTATGTTCTGTTTTTGTCCCGGCTCTAACTGAATGCCCCACGGTTGAAACCGAGAAGCGAGGTTTCAGCCGTGGGGCAATCGAAACGGTTTTTGCGGCGCTTAAAAAAAGCGATCCGCCGGAGGCAGCAGTTCTCTTTATGTCCGAGAGCCCCAAAGTAGCGTCTTTGTATGCGGCCCACCTGAGCGGCGCGGATGTGTCCGATGCCGCCGAGGTGGTGACCAGCGTCGGCATCGACATCGGCACCACCACCACCCAGTGCGTCATCAGCCGCCTGACGGTGAAGAACACGGCCCCCGGCACCCTGGTGCCCCGCATGGAGATCACCGACAAAGAGGTGGTCTACCGAAGCGCCATCCATTTCACCCCCATTACCGACAGGAACCTGGTGGATACGGAGCAGGTGTTTCGGCTGGTGGAAGAGGAGTTTTCCCGGGCCGGGGTGTCGCCTTCGGCCATTGACACCGGGGCGGTGATCATCACCGGTGAGACAGCCAAAAAGGAGAACGCCCGACGGATTTCCGGCCAACTGGCCGGGTACGCCGGGGATTTTGTGGTGGCCACGGCAGGGGGAAACCTGGAGTCGGTCATCGCAGGGCGCGGCTCCGGTGCCTCGGATTACTCCCGCACCCGATTCAAGACCGTGGCCAACATCGACATCGGCGGTGGCACGGCCAACATCGGAATTTACCGGAACGGAAAAGCCATCGACAGCTGCTGCATCAATGTGGGCGGTCGGTTGATGCGGGTGGACGCCACGGAAAAACGGATTCTCCAGGTCACTGAGCCCATGGCAAAAGTTTTGGACGACCTGGGGCTCTGCGCAAGGCCCGGTGGTCCGGCAGATCCCATGACCATCGAGATCATCTGCCGCCGCATGGCCGAGGTGGTGGCAGCCGCCCTTAAAGACCCGCGGCCCAAAGGGCTGGATGCGGCCCTTCTCATGACCGATGCGTTGCGGCTCGATTACGAGGTGGACTGTGTGATGATTTCAGGGGGCGTGGCGGATTCCGCCTACACCTCTTCCCCGTGCGACACCCTTGCCGAGATTGCCCGGTACGGGGACATCGGTCCCATGCTCGGCCGTCAGGTGCGCCGGGTGTTTGATGCCGCAGGGGTCGAGTTGATTCGGCCCGTGGAGACCATCCGGGCCACGGTGATCGGGGCCGGTGCCCGAACCGTGGACGTGAGCGGAAGCACCATTGTGGCGGATGACAGCTGCCTGCCCTTGAAGAACGTCCCGGTGGTGATTCCTTTTGCCGATGGGATCCCGGAGCGGGCGGAAGAGATCGCCGAGGCGGTTCGGCAAAGCGTCACCCATCATTATGAAGGCGAGGCCCCGGAACAGATAGCCGTGGGAATACAGGGGCGGACATACCTCAGCTATCCCACGGTGCAGTTGCTTGCAAAGGGGATTCTGGGCGGCTTGGCACAGGCAGTACGTGCCGGGTTGCCTGTTATCGTTGTGCTGGAACAGGACAGCGGAAAAGTGCTTGGTCAGAGCCTCAGGGCCATGAACCCGTCCGTTCAGGTGATCTGTGTGGATCAACTGGAGGTGGGGGAGGGGGATTACATCGACATCGGTCGTTCCCTTGCCGGGGGCACGGTGGTGCCCGCGGTGATAAAGACCCTGGTGTTTGAAACGCGTCAGGCATAGCAATGTGGTTTGAGTATATTAAAGGAGAATAATGATGTTTGGCAAAATGGGTCTGCGCGGCAAAATGCTGCTGAGTATTTGTGGGGTGGTTCTACTTTCCTACTCTGTGAGTATTTCCTACATTACGTACAATGCCTCGAAGATGGCCCGCACCGAGGCGGAGGAGAAAACCCTTGAGATCGCCTCCAACCACGGCCAGATGATAAAATCGGAACTGGACCGGGCCATGGACGTGGTTCGAACCGTGGCCCACGCCCTTGAGGGCATCAAAATGGGAGAGACCGCCCCGGATCGGGACCAGATCAATGCCATGCTCAAGAACATGCTCCGCCAGAACCCCGACTTCATTGCCATCGACACCTGCTGGGAGCCCAACGCCCTGGATGGACGGGACGCTGAGTTCATCGGCGTGGCGGGCCATGACGACACGGGCCGGTTCGTACCCTACTGGAACCGCGGCACCGGGTCCATTGAGGTGGAACCCCTGGTGAATTTCGACACCGAGGCCTGGTACCAGGATCCCAAAAAAACAGGGAAAGAGATCATCACCGAACCCTATGTCTATCCGGTGGGCGGCAAAGATGTCCTTATGGCCACGGTGGTGGCCCCCATCATGGTGGACGGCAGGTTTTTAGGGATCGTGGCTGTGGACATCGCCCTGGATACCTTCGGTAAGATGATGGAAAAGGTGAAACCCTTTGGCACGGGATACGGATACCTCGTCTCTTCCGGGGGATACACCGTGGCGCACCCCGTCAAAGAGATGGTGGGGAAAAACGTGGAGGAGATCATCACCGGCAAGGACCAGGCCCCGTTTCTGCGTGCTTTGAAAAATGGAGAGATCTATGCCCTGGAGCGTGAGGCGGTCAAAGGCGGACAGGCAACCTTTCAGGTGCTGGCCCCCATCACCGTGGGAAAGACCGATACCCCCTGGGCCATCGGAATTGTTATCCCCTTTGACAAGGTGATGGAAGGGGCTGTCCATCTCAGGAACACGAGCATCGTCATCGGCCTGACCGGTTTCCTCTTGCTGGTGGCCGTGGTGTGGTTCATCGCCATTGTCCTTGTCGTCAAACCCATCAACGGTGTGGTGCATGGCCTTCGCGATATCGCCGAAGGCGAAGGCGATCTCACCCTTCGCCTGCCCGTTAACACCCAGGACGAAATCGGGCAGCTCTCCTCCTGGTTCAATAACTTTATAGAAAAACTCCAGCGCATCGTGGGGGACCTGGCCGGTCAGGCCGGTGCCATGGAAGGAGCGTCAGGGGCATTATTGACCGTGGCAGGAGATCTTTCTACCCGGGCTGACAACACATCCGAGCGGGCCACCTCCGTGTCCAGTGCCGCCGAGGAGATGACCACCAACATCAACGGAGTGGCCGCCTCCATGGAGCAGACCTCCTCCAACAGCGACATGGTGGCCACCGCCGCCGAGGAGATGACCGCCACCATCGGCGAAGTGGCGAAACAATCCGAGACGGCGCGAAGCATCTCGGAGAAAGCCGTGCGACAAGCCGGCGACGCGTCGACGAAAATGGCTCGCCTGGGTGAGGCCGCCTCGGCCATCGGCAGCGTCACCGAAGCCATCAGCGAAATCTCCGAACAGACCAACTTGCTTGCGTTGAACGCCACCATCGAGGCGGCCAGGGCAGGGGAGGCCGGCAAAGGGTTTGCCGTGGTGGCCGGGGAGATCAAGGCCCTGGCCAACCAGACCGCCGACGCCACCCGGGATATCAAGGCGCGGGTGGACGGCATCCAGAACATCACCGGGGAGAGCGTGGCAGACATTGAGCAGGTCACCCACGTGATCTCCGAGGTCAACGATATCGTGGGCACCATCGCCACCGCCGTGGAAGAGCAGTCCGTTGCCACGCGGGAGATTGCCGCCAACATCTCCCAGGCGTCCCAGGGCATCCAGGAGGTCAACGGCATGGTGGCCCAGAGTTCCGTGGTCATTACCGAGATCACCCAGGAGATCACCGAGGTGAACACCAACGCCACCGATATCTCAGAGAGCAGCAGCCAGGTTCACGGAAGCGCCGAAGAGCTCTCTTCCATGGCCCTGACCCTGAAACAGGTGGTGGCGACCTTCAAGATCTGAAGGCCCGGCCCAAACCGTTAAGACACAATGCCACGAAAAATGCCGCAGTGATTTAACCCGGGGGATAAGGGTTAAAGCGCTGCGGCATTTCGCTTTCATCGTTTTGGCGGTTCTTTTTTTGAAGCGAGTTTTCTGGACTCGGGGTTTCCCGTTAATTTCGTGAGACGTTGATCATGACCTCTGTCACGAATTTGGAACTCTTTCTCGTGGTCCAGTAATCCGTCACATACCGTTCGTATGATTTTTTCCCCAGCACGTACCGGTGCCTTCGGGCCCATGTGCAGATTTTTTCATAGGTCTCGTTGATGGTTTTATGGGACCCTATGTGGTAACAGGTGATCATCATCTGCCCTCCGAAGGTCATTTTCTCGTGCTCCTTGCACTCCCTCAACGTCTTCTGCATGATCCGCACAGGTTGGTGCTTGTTCTGGAGCCTGTCTTCAAATGATGAAAAATTGATCAGCACCGGACCGGTGATTTCGTTGTTTACCTTCTCCACGTAGTTGGTGAACTCGATGTTGATGATGGATGCCTCGATGTTGTTGGTGAAAATCTGATCGTGAAACAGATAGTCCGAGGCCTCCACATATTTGACGGCGACTTCCTGGATGTTGTTGTCGATGACCATCTCGGCTTCAAGGATCAGGTCATGCCAGTCCTTGACAGACTCGTACTGCCTTCGGATCTCCTCCTGGGCCTTTTTCAGCTCATCGATCTTTGCATTGAAGGAGCGTTTGATGGATGTATATATCCTGCCGCGTGCGTCCACGGTTCCTTCGATGAAATCTTTCATTTCATCGAGTTTGAAGCCCATCTGCTTGTAATACTTGATAACGGGTACGGCCAATAAGGATTCGTTGGAATAGTATCGGTAGTTGTTGTTGCAGGATCTTTCGGATTTGATGAGTCCGATTTTGTCATAGTGCCGAAGTGCCTTTTTGGACACATTGCAGATCTGGCTGACCTCGCCTATGGAATATCTGTCTTTGTAATTCATGAACGATCCTTTTGGCTGGGTAACGCAACGTTCAGGGTTGTTGCGAATCATGTACCTGGATCCTTAGGTGGGCCGACACAGTTCTGCGAAACGTCAGGGCCGAATCAGCGATGCCATCGTCGCGTTTTCACCGTGATCGTCATGTGGTTCAACCCGTGGGGGCCAGATTCAGGATTCGATAAATCTCTACTAAAAAATATGCCGGCCAGGGGCTATAAGAAAAGTTCGTCGCGTGCCGGTAATCTGTATGCATTAGTTGTTTGATTGCTTAAAACATGTAGTTCACAAAAATCGGAAATGGTCAACAAAAAACAGATTCCCCCATCAGGCAGCCTGTGGTTGCGGCCTTTCTTCAGGCGAACATTGTCCCTGTGGCAGTTGTCAGGGCATTGATCGGACACACCGAAGACGGATGCCTGTGGAATGAATAAACCGAACGTATATACATGTTTGTGGTGATAACGTATGATTAATTTGTAATATCATTGTGCGTTTTAATTTTTTTATAAAATAATATGTGAACTATTTTATGCATTACAGAACAATGATCTCTGTGTGGCAAAGTTTACATTTTTACGTAAACACCAACCTGGAATGTATGGTAAAGATAAAGAAAATCAGGAAATTTACTACCCTTTAAGGTGGGGTAATGTATATGCCTTTTAGACGAATAGCCCCTTCCGGATTCCAGGTTATGATTTCTATTTTTTTGATCGGATATGTTCCTCGGCTGGAAAAATTGCATTGACATTCCCCTTAGGGGCAAAGTGTATAGTCCTCCCCAAATCCAAAATCTGTAACGGTTAAGCACCTACGGTAGTGTTGCGAAATCGTGAACTGGGGTTTTTTTAAAAAATTCTGTTTAAGGGTTAATCTGGGAGGGAAATTTATTCATGTTTGAAGTATCAGGTTCAGATAACTTGGTCGCAATGGCAGCGAAAAAAAAGCTTGCTGCCGACTTTAAGAGAAAAGGCATTCTCATCGCTTTGTTCTCTGGTCTTTGTTATGGTTTTTACACCGCTTTTATGACATTGGGGATGTCAAAGGGCGTGTGGGCAGACTGGTACGGCGCCAACACAACGGGGCTGTCAGCTTTTGCCATTACGTTTTTGCTCGGTGCCCTCGGGGCAGCAACCACCGATACCTGCAGCGCCGCCTGGGCCTTGCTGATTGCCGGGGTGAGAGGCAAGATCGGCGATTTTTTTCGATGCCTTAAGACCAAGCCCGGCCTTGTCATGGTTGTGGGCGCCCTCATCGGCGGCCCCCTTGCCAGTACCGCGTATGTTATCGGCCTTCAGAAGGCAGGGTCCATTGTTGTGCCCATCAGCGCCTTGTGCCCCGCCATCGGTGCCATCCTGGCCAGGGTGTGGTTCAAGCAGGAGCTTAACGCACGCATGATGCTCGGTATTGCCATCTGTTTTGGTGCCAGCTTTATGATTGCCTACCCGACCCTCGGCGGCGACGCCCCCGAAGGCATGTTCATGGGGGTCTGCTTTGGTTTTCTTGCCGCCCTTGGCTGGGGTTTTGAAGGGTGTGTCTGCGGTTACGGCACCTCCATGATCGACTCTGAAGTAGGCATTACCATCCGTCAGGTGACCTCCGGTCTTTCCAACCTTATCATCCTGGTGCCTGTGTTCGGTATGATGTCCGGCGACGTGAACACCTTCGGCCTTGTGGCCCAGTCCTTCACCGACGGTTCTTCCATTGTCTGGTTTATTTGCGCAGGTCTCGCTGCTTACGGCGCCTTCATGTTCTGGTACAAAGGGAACAGCATGTGCGGTGCGGCTCTCGGAATGTCCTGCAACGGAACCTTCTCCTTCTGGGGACCCTTCTGCTGCTGGATCGTCCTCGGCATCACCTTCGGCCTTGAAGGCTGGTCCATTCCGCCCATTGCCTGGGCTGCTGCGGTCGTGATGGTTATCGGTATCTTTACCATCGCACTGAACCCCCTGGATCTGTTTGCCAAAAAGGAGGACAACTAATATGAAGCCACTTAACTACGCTGTTTTAAAATACTTTACCACTGTCGATGAGGCGTGTGCCGATGATGTCATGGCCGCTTTGAAGGGTGAGTACAGCCACTTTAAAGCGTTTAACAAGACCGATTTGATCTCCGCGATCATGACGGCCGAGGCCAACGGCCTCCTCGAAGAGACCCGCTACGACATGGATGCCAACAACGAACTGAGGGTCTACTATCGCGCCCATCAGGAAGGCGCGGACACCATCAACCATTACATCACGGATTGATGCTGCTCTGTCGGGCCCCCTAACGGCCCGATGATGTAAGCGGTTTTTGTTCAGCCGGTCCGAAAGGGCCCTGCTCCCCACACCATGGGGGCAGGGCCCTTTTTGCGTTTAGGGCCCACGCTTTCGTGGTCGCCACCACCGGAGAGCACCACGAAGAGGCCTCCATGGTGTTCAAAGCGCGAAGGGTGCCCGTCTGTCATACCATTCCGGCACGGCACACCCTTTGCCCGTCTCGCAGGGTTTTATCCGTATTCACCTCCGAGCAGCTTTTTAGATGTGGATAAACTTAGTTTACGAAAAATACGATGTATTTTTATCTGGTTTGGGGATGGAGCACCGCTTTGATTTTAGTTAAAAAACAGTAGGTTGGTGGGCTTGCTTGGGGTTTGTTCGAACTGGCCGGACCAATTTGCGTTTTGAACTAAAAAACCATTGACTTTCCCCTATGGGGGAAGGGTTAAGGTACTGCCAGCATAGGGCTGAATCGTTAAAATTAAGGACCAATCAGGGAAGGGATTTTAATGCGTTATTACGGAGAAGAGGCGTTAGGACTCATCGAAACCACGGGCATGGTTCCGGCTATCTACGGCGCCGATCAAATGCTCAAGGCCGCCAATGTGGAACTGATCTCATACGAGAACATCGGCTCCACCCTTGTGACCATTTTTGTTAAGGGCGACGTGGCCGCTGTGAAAGCATCCGTGGAAGCCGGTGCGGCAGCGGCAAAAGAGATCGGGCCACTGACGGCGCACAACGTCATGCCGCGTCCCATCAGCGCTGTCGGGGATATCGTCTCTGTCCATGACGTGGATTCCCAGATCGAATCCGCAGAAGACCTTCCCCGGTCAAGGGCCCTCGGCATGGTGGAAACCTTTGGCATTGTGTTTGCGCTTGAGGCGGCAGACGCCATGGTCAAGGCCGCCGATGTCGATCTGCTCGGCTATGAAAACACCGCATCGGGTTACATCTCCATTCTGGTTTCCGGGGATGTGGGTGCCGTCAAGGCCGCTGTTGAAGCCGGCGAATCTGCCGTCAAGGAGATGGGGGTCGATCCCCACAGCTCCTGCGTGATCCCCACGCCTCACCCCGCACTGGCCAAGATCACCAGCCAGTATGCCCTCGACAAGCTGCTGCCCTGATTTTTTATCGGGGAATCGGCAGAGGGGAACGTACGAAAGACGATAATGAAGCAAAGGAGATGGGAGAGACAACATGACAATCATCGACAATGATTTACTCTCCATCCAGGAAGCACGAATTCTTGCAGAGAATGCCTTTCAGGCACAGAAGCGGTTGGCCACCTTTTCCCAGGAAAAGCTGGACGAAATCGTCGAGTGCGTGGCGGACGCCGCCCAGGCGCAGGCAGACGCATTTGCCGTGTTGTCCCATGAAGAAACAGACTACGGCTCATGGCAGGACAAAGCCGTCAAGAACAGATTTGTGTGCGGGTACGCCCGCAGGCACTTAAAGGACATGCGCTGTGTTGGCGTAATCAGCGAAGACCCTGCAAACCGCATGATGGACATCGGGGTTCCCGTGGGCGTCGTCGTGGCGTTGAGTCCAGCCACCAGTCCGGTCTCAACAACCATTTACACAGCACTCATTGCCATCAAATCCGGCAACGCCGTTATCTTTTCGCCCCACCCCAGGGCGCGGAAAACCATCGGCAAGCTCCTTGACATTCTTATTGAGGTTGCAGAGGCAAAGGGCCTGCCCGAAGGCTGCCTGACCTACCTGGGAACGGTGACACCTGCCGGAACCCGGGAGCTGATGATGCATAAGGGCACGTCCCTTATCATGAATACCGGGGTGCCCGGCATGCTCAAGGCGGCTTACAAGGCCGGCAAGCCGGTGATCTACGGTGGCACGGGAAACGGTCCTGCTTTTATTGAGCGCACCGCCGACATTCCCCAGGCGGTTGCCGACATCATTGCCAGCAAGACCTTTGACAACGGCATCGTGCCCTCTGCCGAGCAGTCCATTGTCGTGGACAGCTGCATCGCACAGGGCGTGAAGCGCGAGCTGGTGGCAAACGGGGCCTACTTCATGAGCGAAGAAGAGTCCCAGGTCTTTGCGGCGCTTTTTTTCTGCCCCAACGGAAAACTCAACCCCGGGATGGTCGGGGTCTCCGCCAGAACCCTGGCCTTACGGGCAGGGTTTGATGTACCGGACAATGTCACCGTCCTGATTGCAGAACGAAAATACGTCTCCGACACCGACCCTTACGCCAAGGAGATGCTGTGTCCTGTCCTGGCGTACTACGTGGAAGACGACTGGATGCATGCCTGTGAAAAATGCATCGAGCTGTTGGTCACCGAAAGAAACGGGCACACCCTCGTCATTCATTCAAACGATGAAGACGTCATCTGCCAGTTTGCACTGAAAAAGCCCGTTGGCCGGTTGCTGGTGAACACACCCGCGACATTCGGCGGCCTGGGGGCGACAACAAACCTGGTTCCCTCCATGACCCTGGGCAGCGGGTCGGCGGGGGTCGGGATCACGTCAGACAACGTGTCGCCCCTGAACCTGATCTACACCCGCAAAGTGGGCTACGGGGTCAGGCGCATGGATGAGACCTGTACAGATATCCCTCAAGATGAGCACCCCTCCCCGGGCACCGTTGCACAAGGGGCAGAGGACAATTTAGTGAATATGCAGACCTTCCAGCGGCTACTGGATGAGGCCATCAAAACCATTGGTGGCTCCAAATAGATGCGATTGGAAGAGGATCAGTTATAAGGGAGGTATACTTTGGATCTTCGTGAATTTTCAAGTAAGCTTGCAGAAGCTACTAAGAATCTGACCCCTGAAGAGCGTGCGTCGCTGAAAAAGATGTTTGAAGGCATCTCTTCGGAAATTACCAACACAGTTCCTGCCGGCCAGGCCGGTGCGGCACCCCATGGCGCCGGGATTCCCGACGGGCCCACAGAACGCCACGTACGCCTTAAGGAAAAATTCCTCACGCACGTTCCCACCATCACCACCCACCGTGCGCGTGCCATCACCAAAATTGCCAAGGAAAACCCCGGGCTTCCCAAGGCAATTCTCCGCGGCAAGTGCTTCAAGCACTGCTGCGAGACCGCCCCTCTGGTGATCCAGGACGATGAGCTCATCGTCGGGTCTCCCTGCGGCGCTCCCCGTGCGGGCGCCTTCTCCCCGGATATCGCCTGGCGCTGGGTCAAGGATGAAATCGACACGATTGCCACCCGTGCCCAGGACCCCTTCTTCATCTCCGATGAAGACAAGAAGATCATGCGTGATGAGATTTTCCCCTTCTGGGAAGGCCAGTCCGTGGACGAGTATTGCGAGCAGCAGTACCGCGAAGCGGGCATGTGGGAGATTTCCGGTGAGTCCTATGTCACCGACTGCTCCTACCACGCCGTCAACGGCGGGGGGGACTCCAACCCCGGCTACGACGTGATCCTGATGAAAAAGGGCATGCTCGACATCGTCAAGGAATCCCAGGAGAAACTTGACGAGCTCGACTACCTGAACCCCGATGACATGGACAAGATCTACTTCTACAAGTCCCTCATCGACACCGCCGAAGGCGTGATGATCTACGCCAAGCGTCTCTCCGATTATGCATGCGAGCTGGCAGCCAAGGAGACGAACCCCCAGCGCAAGGCCGAGCTTGAGAAGATCTCTGCGGTCAACGCCCGCGTCCCCGCCCACAAGCCCGAGACCTACTGGGAAGCCCTTCAGGCTGTCTGGACCGTTGAGTCCCTTCTCGTTGTGGAAGAGAACCAGACCGGTATGTCCATCGGCCGAGTGGACCAGTACATGTACCCCTTCTACAAGGCGGACATTGAAGCCGGTCGCATGACCGATTACCAGGCCTTCGACCTCTCCGGTTGTATGCTCGTGAAGTGCTCCGAGATGATGTGGCTCACCAGCGAAGACGCCTCCAAGTTCTTTGCCGGCTACCAGCCCTTCGTCAACATGTGTGTGGGTGGTGTGACCCGTGACGGCCTCGACGCCACCAACGACCTCACCTACCTCCTCATGGACGCTGTTCGACACGTCAAGGTGTACCAGCCTTCACTGGCCACCCGTGTTCACAACCAGTCTCCCCAGAAGTACCTGAAGAAGATCATTGACGTCATCCGTGCCGGCATGGGCTTTCCCGCCATTCACTTTGACGACGCCCACATCAAGATGATGCTGGCCAAGGGTTGCTCCATCGAAGACTCCCGTGACTATTGCCTCATGGGTTGTGTTGAGCCCCAGAAGTCCGGCCGTCTTTACCAGTGGACCTCCACCGCTTACACCCAGTGGCCCATCTGTATCGAGATGGTGCTCAACCACGGTGTGCCCCTCTGGTATGAGAAGCAGGTTTGCCCGGACTACGGCCCACTCGAGCAGTACAAGACCTATGAGCAGTTCGATGCCGCCGTCAAGGAGATGATCAAGCACGTCACCAAATGGACCAGCGTGGGTACCGTTATCTCCCAGCGCATCCACCGTGAGCTGGCTCCCAAGCCCCTCATGTCCATGATGTACGAAGGTTGCATGGAGTCCGGCAAGGACGTTTCCGCCGGCGGTGCCATGTACAACTTCGGCCCCGGTGCTGTTTGGAGTGGCCTTGCCACCCATGCCGACTCCATGGCTGCCATCAAGAAGCTGGTCTTCGATGACAAGAAGTACACCCTGGCCCAGCTTAACGAAGCCCTGAAGGCTGAGTTCAAGGGATACGACCAGGTGAAGGCGGATTGCCTTGCAGCTCCCAAGTACGGTAACGATGATGATTATGTTGACCTTATCGTCAACGACCTCATCAACTACACCGAGCGTGAGCACCGCAAGTGCAAGACTCTCTACTCTGTACTGAGCCACGGCACCCTCTCCATCTCCAATAACACCCCCTTCGGTCAGCTCCTTGGCGCGTCTGCCAACGGACGTGATGCGTGGATGCCCCTCTCCGACGGTATCAGCCCCACCCAGGGCGCCGACTGCAAAGGTCCCACAGCGATCATCAAGTCTGTATCCAAGATGCCCACCGACAGCATGAACATCGGCATGGTTCATAACTTCAAGCTGATGAGCGGCCTGTTGGACACGCCCGAAGGTGAAGCAGGCATCATCACCCTGATCCGTACGGCAAGCATGATGGGCAACGGTGAGATGCAGTTCAACTACCTTAACAACGAGACGATGCTCGATGCTCAGAAGCACCCTGAAAAGTACCGTGACCTGGTTGTCCGCGTCGCCGGTTACAGCGCCTTCTTTGTCGAGCTTTGCAAGGACGTTCAGGACGAGATCATCAGCCGGACCATGCTGACTGAAATTTAGTCAGGCATGATCTGATGTTGCAGTACCAGGTATAGAATAAGTAGGGATTTGAGCACTATGAGCAGCGCAGGGGGCACCATGATTGAACGAAAAGCACGGATTTTCAACATACAGAAATACAACATGTATGATGGCCCGGGTGTCAGAACCCTGGTGTTTTTCAAGGGGTGCCCGTTGCGGTGCAAGTGGTGTTCGAATCCCGAAAGTCAAAAGCGTCAGTACCAGGTGATGTACAAGCCGAGCCAGTGTGTGAACTGCGGGAACTGCGTCTCCGTGTGCCCTGTCGGGGTCCACAGGATGTCCCCCGACACCGGCTTGCATGAGTTTGTCACCGGCAGTGTCTGCATCGGGTGCCGCAGATGTGAAAATGCGTGCACCCCTTCGGCCTTGTCCGTTGTGGGTGAGATGAAAACCATTTCGGAACTTCTGGACGTCATCGAAGAGGACCGCTCCTTTTACGAGATGTCCGGCGGGGGCGTGACCTTAGGGGGCGGTGAGGCGCTGATGCAACCGGAAGCCGCGGCCAACGTGCTGATGGTGTGCAAGCAGCGGGGCATCAACACCGCCATTGAAACATGCGGGTACGCAAAGCCCGTCGAGGTGATGAAGGTCGCTGAATTTACCGATCTGTTCCTCTTTGACATCAAGCACATGAATTCAGACCGTCATTATGAGCTGACAGGGGCTCGCAACGAGTTGATTTTGAAGAACCTGAGAAACCTGCTCCAGAACAGATTCAATGTGAAGGTCAGGTTGCCCCTGTTAAAGGGCGTCAACGACAGTGAGAAGGAAATTTCCGCCCTCATTGAATTTTTGACCCCCTACCGCGATTACAAGAATTTCAAAGGGATCGATCTGTTGCCCTACCACAAAATGGGGGTCAACAAATACAACCAGTTGGGCTGGGACTACCCCATCGACGGGGATCCGAGTTTGAGTGACGAGGACCTGGACCGACTTGAAACGTGGATTAAGAACTCAGATTTTCCGGTGACCGTGGTGAGGCATTAAGCACGGCCCGATGCATGCATATTTTACAGGGGTTGGTAACAGGAACATGCGCAAATACATGAAAGGGTTGAAAAACACATGAAAAAATTGATTTGTGCGGATGATATCGAAAAGCTGGTGAAGCAGGGGGAAAACACCCTTTGCGTCGAACCGGGGATGATCGTGACCCCGGCGGCAAAAGACGCCGCAAAAGCAGCCAAGCTGACGTTGTGCGAAGGGAAAACCGAGGCCGAGTGCATTGCCTGCAAGGCCGAGGCCCCTGCGTGCACCCCCGAAGGCGGGTGCGACACACCGGCAGGTGAGGGTGAGATCAGCAGTGACACCATCTATGTGGCACTCAAATCCATGATGAACAAGGGCCTGTTGAAAGGCATCATCACCGATGATGCCCCGGCTGAGCCCTACAGCGCGGAGACCGGCGGCGGCGTCAAGCTCGTTCGCGGCAAATCCGTCACCATGGATGTCCTTGACACCGGAACACCTGAGGCCAAGGCCAGCTTCCGCGAGGTTGTCGGCGACGACGACGGGGCCCATGTGGGTGCCGGATTCCTTGAGATCGATGCCTCCCGCTTCGAGTGGGTCATGGAAGGGTACGAAGAGATCGACTATGTCATCGAAGGGACCCTGACCGTGAGCATCGACAATCGGACCTTCACCGCCAAGGCCGGGGATGTGTTCTTTGTCCCCTCCGGCGCCAAGGTCGTGTGGGGCTCTCCCGACAAGGCCAGGGTCTTTTTTGCCACCTATGTCGTAGAGTAGAGGGGGGTAAGGCATGAAAGCACTTGGCGTTATGAAAACAAACGGCATGGCATTGGGGATCATCGAGACCGTCGGTCTTGTCCCCGCCATAGAGGCCGGTGACGTGGCGGTGAAGACCGCCGAGGTCACCATCCTCGGTTCCCAGGCCGTGGGAGGCGGCCTTGTCTCCATCCTGATGACCGGTGACGTATCGGCTGTCAAGGCATCGGTGGATGCCGGCAGTACAGCGGCCGCGCGCCTCGGAGAGGTTTGTTCCATTACCGTGATTGCCCGCACCGCAGAAGGCCTGGACGGCATTCTCATCGAAGAGGGCAAGCGGCCCAAGTGTGTCCCCGAGCGCAAGGCCCAAAGGGCCGACGAGCCGGAGATCATCCTTGAACCCGAGGTTGAACCGGAGCCGGAACCCGAAAGGGCACCGGAGCCTGTGGCACTGCCCGATGCGGCGGCAACCGACCTCACCGACAGTCCCAGCCCTGAAGATGAGGGCGGAGTCGGGGATGCCCTGACCTTTGACATGGCAGACCTGAAAAAACTGAAAGTAACCAAACTGCGGCGCCTCGCCCGGCAGATCCCCACCTTTTCCATCCCGAGGGGTGAGATCAAGTATGCCAAGAAGAAAGATCTTCTTGAGGCGTTTATTCAATACATGAAGACATTAGAGACCTAAGAAGAGAGGACGTAAGATGGTAGATAAGGATTTGCTCTCAATCCAGGAGACCCGAGCCCTGGTTCGTGCGGCACGCGCAGCCCAGCCTGTTCTTGAACAGGCCGGACAGGAACGCGTGGACGCCCTTGTGGAGGCCATTGCCAAAGTGGGCGCTGAGATGGCCGAAGAGCTGGGCAAGATGGCCAGCGAGGAGACCGGTTTCGGCAAGTGGCAGGACAAGAAGCAGAAGAACATCCTTGCCTCTGAGAAACTGGTCAGCTACTACCGCGGCACCAAGACCGTGGGGATCATCAACGAGGACACCGAGAAGAAGATCGTTGAAATCGCTGCCCCCATGGGCGTGATTGCGGGCCTGATTCCCTCCACCAACCCCACGAGCACCACGCTTTACAAGGCCATCATCTCCCTTAAGAGCGCCAACGGCATCGTGTTCTCTCCCCACCCCACGGCGGTGAAGTGCATCACGGCCACCGTCAACATGATCCGCGGCGTCCTCAAGGCCATGGATCTCCCCGAGGACCTCGTGGGCGTCATCAGCGTTCCCACCCTCCAGGGCACCGATGAGCTGATGAAGATCTCCGACATGATCCTGGCCACCGGCGGCAACGCCATGGTCAAGGCGGCTTACAGCTCCGGCACCCCCGCCCTGGGCGTGGGCTCCGGCAACGTGCCTGCCTTCATCGAGCGCAGCGCCGATGTGGATGTGGCGGTCCGGAAGATTTTTGCTTCCAAGACCTTTGACAACGGCACCGTGTGCGCCTCCGAGCAGGCCATCGTTACCGAAGCCTGCATCGCAGACAAGGTCAAGGCCAGCGTCATCGCCCAGGGCGGCTACTTCCTGGAAGGGGAGAAGCTGGCCAAGGTCAAGCGCGTCATGGAACGCCCCAACGGCTCCATGAACCCCGCCGTTGTAGGCCGCTGTGCAGCCGACATTGCAAAGGTCGCCGGCATTGATGTGCCCGCCGGCACCACCATGCTGCTCTGTGACGAGCCCGGCGTGGGCCCCAAATTCCCCTTCTCCAAGGAGAAGCTCACGGCCCTGCTCGGTTTCTACGTGGTCAACGACTGGCAGGAAGCCTGCGAGCTCTGCTACAAGCTCCTGATGAACGGCGGCCTGGGTCATTCCATGGGCATCCACTCCACCAACGAGACCGTGATCCGAGAGTTTGCCCTTAAAAAGCCCGTCTCCCGTTTCCTGGTGAACACCCCCACCACCCAGGGCGCCGTGGGCATCTCCACCAACATGGCACCTTCCTTCACCCTCGGGTGTGGGACCGTGGGCGGCAGCGCCACCTCCGAGAACGTGGGTCCCCAGCAGCTCTTCAACATCCGTCGCATGGCCTACGGCCTGGACGATGCGGCTGCAACCACCTGTAAGCCTTCCACCGAGAACGTGGATGTGCAGGCGGTGACCAACATGATCATGGAACAGCTCAAGAAGATGAGCGGCACGGTTTAAGACTTACCAAGGGAGGCCGCCGGGTTCGGGGGTCTCTTATACATACGATGTTGCACCCTGACCCGTCTCGAATAGTGAAAGGGCGGGTCAAGGCGACGACTATTTACAGACACGTTTTTTTTAGGAGAAAAGAATCATGAGTTCACAGAATGCACTTGGAATGATCGAAACCCGAGGTCTTGTAGGCGCAGTAGAAGCAGCAGATGCCATGGTAAAGGCAGCCAACGTGACCCTCATCGGCCGCAGCCAGGTGGGTGCGGGTCTTGTGACTGTGATGGTTCGAGGTGACGTGGGCGCCGTCAAGGCCGCCACCGACGCCGGTGCCGCAGCCGCCGACCGTGTGGGTGAGCTCGTCAGCGTCCACGTGATTCCCCGTCCCCACGGCGAAGTGGAGCTGATTCTCCCCAAGATTGAAGGATAATAAGCCATGAAAGTCATATCGGAAACCTATCTGAGGGAAACCTTCAGAAAGGACGTTCCTGAGACTTTCAAGCTGGAGGAGGGTCAGATCCTGACCCCCTCCGCATCCCAGCTTCTCAACGAGAAGGGGGTTAAGGTCGTCAGGGGGGATGACGCGTCATGCGCCTCGGAGCCCGAGGCCGCCCCGAAGAAGACTGAGGCGGAAGGGAAAACCGGACCGGCATACGTGTCGGCCATGGACGGCGGCCTGTATGACACAAAGCCCGAGCACATGACCCAGCTCACGGGCAACCGGCTGGTCCCCAAGGACCATCCGCGCATTGTGTTCAGGGGCCGCCTCGACACCTGTCAGGGGGAGATCCTCCTGCTGCAGGCCAAAGCCCACGATGCCGGTAAAAAGGCATTGGTGGCGGATCTCTCCGAGATCCTTGAGTGGACCCGCGACATCATGCGCCGCGATGTCCTGGACACCCCCGTTCCGGAAAAGCCTATCCTGGGGCTTACCGACGCGGAGCTCCGGGCCCACTCCCATAACCCCAAAAAATACTACGGGGTGGGTCACCTGCTCCCCACGTACGACATGGGGGAGATGATTTTGAGGCTCAACCGCCTGCGAGCCCGGGTTCGGGAATTGGAAGTGTCGGCCGTAAGCGCCCTGAAAGAGCCCTTTGAGCTCGGCAAGCCCGACATTGTCCAGGCCCTGAACCGCATGAGCAGCGCCATTTACATCATGATGCTCAAGGACAAGGGCGGCATGTACAAGTAGGAGAACTGATGGAGCAGACAATCGTAGAAGACGTTATCAAGAAGGTCATGGCCCAGATGGTGGAGACGACAACGGAAAAGGCCGCATCCTGCGATGCAGCAATTCCCGTGGAACTCTCCGGTCGCCATGTCCATCTGTGTGAAGAGGACATCAAAGAGCTTTTCGGCGCCCCCCTGACCCATGTCAAGGAGCTCTCCCAGCCGGGCCAGTACCTCTGCAAGGAGCGTGTCCGCCTTATCGGGCCCAGCGGCGTCATCGACAACGTGGCGGTCTTAGGGCCCGCCCGGCCCAAGAGCCAGGTGGAACTCTCCCTCACCGACGCGCGGATCCTGGGGATCAAAGCCCCGGTGCGCCAGTCCGGTGATGTGGCCGGCTCCCCGGGTGTCGTGCTTACCTCAGGCAGCGGCCTGGCAGGACTGGAAGAGGGGGTGATCGTTGCCGCCCGCCACATCCATATGTCCCCGGCCGATGCGGCCCGCTTCGGTGTGTCCGACAACCAGAAGGTGGACGTCCATATGGACGGCTCCCGCCCGGCGGTATTCAAAGATGTCATCGTGCGGGTGAACAGGGATTTCAGCCTGGCCATGCACATCGACTTTGACGAAGCCAACAGCTGCGGCCTGGGCAAAAACGCCCGAGGCAAGATTGTGGGCGTAACCCAGGAGGCGTAGCCGTGGACTTTTCATCCGTAGATCGGACCATTGCCGATCTTGAAACGTGCCTTGACACCACGCGGGAGGTCTCTCCCACCGAGGAACTCCTCGTGGGGGTGGACCTTGGGACCGCCTTTATCGTGCTGGTGGTGATGAACAGCCGAAAAGAGCCCGTGGCCTGTGCCATGGAGTTCGCCCAGGTGATCAAAGACGGCCTGGTGGTGGACTATCTGGGCGCCATGACGGTTGTGAAGCGCCTCAAGGCGCAGCTTGAGGAACGCCTCGGACGGGAACTGGAGAAGGCGGCCATCGCCGTGCCTCCGGGAACCGGCGAGTCGGACTGCAAGACCCACGGCTACGTGGTGGAAGGCGCGGGGATGGAAGTGACCAACCTGCTGGACGAGCCCACGGCGGCCAACGCCGTTCTGGGGGTTCAAGACGGTGTCATCGTCGATATCGGCGGCGGGACCACCGGCCTCTCCATCCTGGAGAAGGGCAAGGTGGTCTACGTGGCCGACGAAGCCACGGGTGGAACCCATCTCTCCCTGGTTCTTTCCGGAGCATACAAGGTGAGCTTCGAAGAGGCCGAGGAGATCAAAAGGGACAACACGCGGCACAAGGAGATCTTTGCCGCGGTTCGGCCCGTGATTCAGAAGATGGCCACCATCGTGAAAGGGCACATCGTGGGACGGAACATAAAAGCCGTCTACCTCGTGGGCGGCACCTGCTGCCTTACCGGCATGGAGACCGTGTTCGAAAAAGAGCTCGGCATCCCGGTCCACAAGCCGGCCAACCCCTTTCTCGTGACCCCCATGGGCATTGCCCTGAGCTCCGTGCTCACGGGCGAACAGGAGAGTGACCATGGATGTTGAAGCACTGGTAAAAGCCATCGCCGCCGAAGTCCTCAAGCAGGTGGGTGAGGAATCGGAGGCACCCAGGGTGTTTATCATCGGCGAGAAGACCTGCCCGAAATGCCGGGCCGCCGAAAAACAGCTGGGCAAAGGGCACACCTTTCTCTACCCGGATGAGGACCCGGGCCCGGGGGAGACCCTGCGGCGCATCGTCCCCTATCTTTCCATCCGCCACATGGCGGACATGGCAGCGGGCAGGGCAGACGGCCCGCTCATGGAAAAGGTTCTGGCCGCCCTTCTGGCCGGTCAGCCGGTGGAGGTGGTGGAGTACGAATACAAGCGGTATGCCGATACCGCCCCCGAAGGGCTCATGCGGCTCTTCGAGGGACAGGAGGCGGCTCTTGCCTCCTTTGGCCTGTCCCCCATGGATACGACAAAGCGAGACACCATCAGGATCAGGAAACCCCTGGTCACCGAGGCCGATGTGGCCGGGGCAGGGGAGCAGGGCGCAACGGAGCTTCGGCTCCCGGCAGACGCCCAGGTGACCCCCCTGGCTGTGGAGAGCGCGCGGGACTTAGGCATCACCCTTACCCGGGGATAACAACCAAACCCTTACGAGGCGACCAGGATGATAGTTGGCAAAGTGATCGGCAATGTGTGGGCCACACGAAAAGAAGATGGCTTGAGCGGGATGAAACTGATGGTGGTCAGGCGGTTGGACGCCTGCACCAACGAGGAACTCGATTCTCTGGTGGCCGTTGATTTCATCGGCGCAGGCATCGGAGATCGGGTCCTGGTGACCACCGGCAGTTCCGCTCGCAACGCGGGCTCCATTTCTGATGCGCCCGTGGATGCCACCATCGTCGGTATCATCGACGAGGTCGAGGTTCAGGAGGGGATGTAGGGCCATGGATTCCCTGGGCATTATAGAAAGTCGAAGCATCGCAGCCGGTGCGGTCCTTACCGACATCATGGTCAAGGCCGCAGGGGTAACCCTTCTCAGGGCGGGCACCATCTGCTCCGGGCGGTACATGATCCATGTGGCAGGCGACCGCGAGTCCGTGGCCACCTCCGTATCGGCTGCCCAGGACGCAGGCTATGCCCTTGCGGGTAGCTACACCATCGGAGGCGTCTCGCCCCAGGTGCTCGATGCCCTGAAACGGGGCCCTGCGGTGAGGGCCCGGGGCGCCATCGGTGTGGTGGAGTGCCGCACCGCGTCAGCGGGAATCGCTGCCGCCGACGAAGCCGTCAAGCGCTCCGAGGTGGAACTGGCCCGCATTGTGACGGGCCAGGGCATCAACGGGAAGTCCTATTTTGTCCTCACCGGGGATGTCGCCTCGGTGGAGGAGTCCGTTGCCGCTGCAAGACAGGCCCTCGGTAAGTCCCTGGTGGAGGCGGTGGTGATCCCGTCCCCCGACGCCTCGGTGGTGAGTGCCCTCGTTAAGCGCGTGTAAGGGACGGAACAAAAATATAACATACAAAAGGGATGCCTCCGGCGGCAAGGTGAGCCACCTTGAAAGCAGGCAGCGAATGCGTTTTGCCCCTCGTTCCTCGGGTCAAATCACATCCGCCCTTAAAACGTCATTTATTCAAACGGCTTTTTCTATGGCCTGTTTATTAAACTTTTTAAACGTTTAGCCCCCGGCAGGTCCGCCGGAGGCATACGTTGAATGATTCCATTTTTTTAAGTGTGACCATCGTCTGCGGCATTTTCGCAGCGGACGGTGTCCAGGTGATCAACTTGAAACCACCGTCGCTGCTCTCTTGACATCAGGCACGGCATCACGGGCGACGCACAGCCAACGGCGGTATGTTGCAAGCGGATCTATATAATAAGGTAGAACGCAACATTTTTTAAAAGCAGGATACCTACTTTTTTAAAACAAGGAGATACGCACAATGAAAGCATTGGGAATGGTAGAAACCAAAGGACTTGTGGGCGCCATCGAAGCAGCGGACGCCATGGTAAAAGCAGCCAACGTGGAGCTGGTGGGGCGTGAGCAGGTTGGCTCCGGTCTTGTCACCGTTATGGTTCGCGGGGATGTAGGCGCCGTCAAGGCAGCCACCGACGCCGGTGCCGCCGCAGCCGATCGTGTGGGCGAGCTCGTGAGTGTTCACGTGATTCCCCGTCCCCACGCCGAGGTGGAGCTGATCCTCCCCAAAAAGCAGGAAGCATAGGGTTTCGTGACCGGTGGTGTGGGGATTGCCCCATGCCGCCGGCCGCCCGGAAAGCAACCTGACGGATCGGTCCCGATTCGTGGCTTTTCGTTCAGAAGGGGCTGCGGCCACACCATTGAACGATGAACCAGGTACCGGGACACCCACGACCTGATTGACTATTTACACCACACCGATAAAAGGAGTCCAACCATGGATATTAACGAGAAAGTCCTTGAAGAGCTGATCCGAAAAGTTGTCACCGAGCAGATGGGTGGCGCCAAGGCACCGGCCTTTCAAAAAGTCGTGGACAAGGAAAGCGGTGTGCTCTGCGTGAAGACCGACTCTGTCAAGCCCGAGCCCTTTGATACGGGCAAAGCCGGGGACAAGGTCTTCCTTACCGACATCGTGACCCTGGACGAGAGCCCCCGCCTCGGCTGCGGCATCATGGAGATGGAGACCACCTCCTTTGACTGGACACTGAAATACGACGAGGTGGACTACATCATCGACGGCACCCTGGAGATCGTCATCGACGGCCGCAAGGTGGTTGGCAACAAAGGGGACATCATTTTTATCCCCAAGAACACCTCCATCGCCTTCAGCGTTCCCGAGTCCGCCCGTTTCATGTATGTCACCTATCCCGCTGACTGGGAATCGCAGTAACCGGAGGACGCAGACTTGACTCAATTTAACGGACGCACCCAGATCTGCTACGGCGAGAACGCCATCAATGCCCTTGAGAAACTCGAGGGCAGGCACGCCTTTATCGTCACCGATGCCTTTATGGTGAAGATCGGTTTTGCCGACCGCATCATCAGCGGCCTGGAGCGCGCGAACATCACCAGCAGCGTGTACGACAAGGTGGAGCCGGATCCCTCCCTTGAAACCGTGCGCGAAGGCACGGTGAAACTCCTTGCCGACGGCGCGGACCTGATCATCGCCCTGGGCGGTGGCTCCTCCATCGACGCGGCCAAGGCGATCATGTACTTCGCCCACAAGGCGGACCCGGCCAAGGGCAAGCCCCAGCTGGTCGTGGTTCCCACCACCAGCGGCACCGGCTCTGAAGTGACTGCCGTTACCGTGGTCACCGATACCGAGCAGCAGATGAAGATTCCCCTCATCGACCCCCTGCTCGTCCCCGATATTGCCGTGCTGGACGCCCGGTTTACCCGGTCGGTGCCCCCGTCGGTCACCGCCACCACGGGCATGGATGTCCTCACCCACGCCCTGGAGGCCTTTGTTTCCACACCGGCCAACGCCTTCACGGATCTGTATGCGGTGCATGCCATCAAGTATGTCTTCCGCTACCTCCTGCGCTGCTATCGCAATGGCGACGACATGGAGGCGCGCCAGAACATGCTTTTGGCTTCGTGCATGGCGGGCATGGCTTTCAACAACAGCGGCCTGGGCGTGGCGCACAGCATCGCCCACACCTTAGGGGGCCTGTTTCACATCCCCCACGGCAAGGCCAACGCCGTCTTGCTCCCGTACGTCATCCGCTTCAACAGCTTTGACGTCCGGGACCGGTATCGCACCATTGCACGGAAGCTTGAACTCCCCTGCGAGACCGTGGAGCAGGGCAACGAGAGCCTCATCGAGGCGGTGCGCTGGCTCAACAGCCAGATGGGCATCCCCAATCGGATCCGGGACCTGGGCATTGACGAGGGGGATTTCCAGACCTCCCTTGAGACCATGGCCCGCCACGCCATGGACGACGCCTGTACGCCCACCAACCCGAGGCGACCCTCCCTGAGGGATATCCGGCAGTTGCTTCGAACGGCGTATTAAAAAGAACATGCCTCCGGCGGCAAGGTGTGCCACCTTGAAAGCAGGTTGCGAATGCGTTTTTACCCTCGTTTCCCGGGGAAAACCATATCCGCCTTTGATTCAGGTTGCCTGACACTGTTTTTTAAACCTGTTTGTTAAACTTTTTAAAAGTTTAGCCCCCGGCAGGCCCGCCGGAGGCACTATCGCACAATGGAATGTCATATGAGAGATCAGATTGTAGAGAAGGTAAAAGACGCTGGCGTGGTAGGCGCCGGGGGCGCCGGGTTCCCGACGCATGTGAAGATCAACGCAACGGTGGACACGGTCCTTGTGAACGGTGCCTCCTGTGAGCCCCTTCTGATGAGCGACCCCTACATCATGGAGCATGAGCTCGATATCATGATTGAGGGGTTGAACGCCGTCTTGGACGCCACGGGCGCTTCCCGCGGGGTCATCTGCATCAAGGGAAAACACGCCAAGGCCCTTCAGACCATCAAGGACGCCGTGGCCAAAGACACCA
>NZ_FMUX01000031.1 GCF_900101345.1 Desulfoluna spongiiphila
CATTCGCCTTTGATTTTGATTGGCCTGAATCTGTTTATTAAAACCTGTTTATTAAACTTTTTAAAAGTTTAGCCCCCGGCAGGGCCGCCGGAGGCTTCTTTTTAGGCATCCAAGACTATGCCTGCTTCCCGGCCAATAATGCCGCTTCTTTGAGCAGGGTCTCTTTGTCGTTGAGCTCCGGGGATTCGATCACCTTGTCGAGGAGGGCCTTCAGGACCCTTCCCACCACGGGGCCCTGGGGAATGCCTACCTGGGTGATGAGGTCGGTGCCGCTGACGGCCAGGTGAGCCAGGGAGAAGGCGCTCTGTTTCTTTGGGGAGATCTCGGCATACACAGCGTCCACCATCAGGCGAATCTCGGCCAGGCTGTAGCCGCCCTGCTTCTTTTTGTTGGCCTTGCCGTCGGCAATGACCCCGCGCATCCAGTCCCGCCAGGGAAGGTCGCTGTCATGGAGGTCCCGCAGGATACGGCGCACAGCCTTGGGGGTGGTGTCGGCATCGATGCGCCTCATGTGGTGACGCACGATTTTCGACACAAAGGCCCGCTGCTGGTTGCTGAACCCTAAACGCTCAAGGTACACGTCCACCAAGGGTTCGCCTTTTTTTTCATGGTCCAGGAACCGAATGCCGTTCTTTCCCATGTCCACGCACTGGGGTTTGGCCACGTCGTGCAGGGCCATGGCAAGCCGCAGCAGGGGAAACTTGGGTGAAATGGCGTCCGTAGCCAGCATCATGTGTTCCCACACTGTCTCATCGTGATGAAACCCGCCGTCATGGCCCACGCTCTTTTCCATCTCGGGAAAGAGATAACGAAGCAGACCGCCCTGCCGAAGGGTCTCAAAAAAAAGGGAGGGCGTCTCCCCGGCCATGGCCTTGATGATTTCATGATGGATCCGCTCCGGGGCCACCTCGGCCACGACCGCTGCAGCGGCTGCCATGGCATCAAGACTCTCGTTGGCCATGCGCCCCGAAAGCTCGGCCACAAACCGCGCCGCCCGAAGGAGCCTTAAGGGATCCTCCTGGATCCGTGCGGCTGGGTCGCCGGTAAAGCGAACGATGCGGCCCTCAAGGTCTGCTGCTCCCCCCCAGGGATCGATGACGGCATGGGTATCCGGGCACCAGGCCATGGCGTTGAAGGTCAGGTCCCGCCGCAGCAGGTCCTCTTCCAGGGTCTTCCCCCGGAACGTGGCCACCTCCACCCCGTTTACGAGGACCAGAGGAAAACTCCGCCCAACCTCCTCCACGCGGGCTCCGGCAAAAAGCGCCGTAACCTCCCGAGCCGAGGCACTCGTGGCGATATCGAGTTCGCGTACCGGACGCCCCAAAAGGCTGTCCCGCACGGCTCCGCCGGCCACAACGGCCTGGAAGCCCTGGGCCCTCAGGCGAGACAACACCGTCAGTGCCATCGTGTGCGCTGCAAACGCTTCCGGTTCAATGTTCATTTTATTCATATCTGAATCCGCACCCTTCACATGAAGGCGAAAAAGAAAAACAGTCACTGGTCAGAAGGGCCTTCAGCGGCCCGCATCGCAAAAAAACACCCGTCCCTGCCCCCCTTGTTCCCGCCATGGTCGGTGTCCTTCCCCTTAGCCTTTGATTTACAGGGGATCGACCACAAATTCAAGGCACACCATCACCAGGGACACCAACCACAAAACAGTTTAGTCGCACCAAAATATGTAAGGCAAAAAATTATCTCATCCATTATACCTTGAAGAAATCCTGATTTGCATTATATTGAGTCTTCCCCTGGTGGACGGCAGGGGAGGCAAACCTGTTTTTACAGTCCCCACGAAACGGCGTGTGCGTGTCATGTGTCGCTCGTGGAGAGTGTGAAAACCCGGACGACCTGTCCGGTGACCTCATGACCCGCGGGCCGAACACCAGCACCACTTAATGCCCGCAGACTGAAATCACAAGGAGCGTTGAGCACCATGATTCACGACAGTGTGGATGCGGCTAAAAAAGCCAAAGGCGGAAAATCCGACGCCGCCCAGGAACAGGAACAGATGATCAAGGGCACCCTTTCCAAGATCAAAAACAAACTCTTTGTCATGAGCGGCAAAGGGGGTGTGGGCAAAAGCTCCATCTCCGCCAACCTCGCCGTGGGCCTCGCCGACAAAGGCTTTAAGGTAGGTCTCATGGATGTGGACCTCCACGGTCCCAGCATTGCCCAGATCATGGGCCTCAGCGAGCTCCTCGACATCAACGAAGCGAGAAAGCTCATCCCGGCCCAGAAGGGACCCAACCTCAAGGTCATCACCATGCAGTGCCTCATGCGCGAAGCCGATCAGGCCGTGATCTGGAGAGGCCCCGCCAAGGCGGGCATGATCCAGCAGTTTGTCAGCCAGGTGGAGTGGGGAGACCTTGATTTCCTCATCATCGATGCCCCTCCGGGAACCGGCGACGAGCCCCTCACCGTGGTGCAGACCATCCCCGAGGCCAAGGCCATCGTGGTCACCACGCCCCAGGAAGTGGCCCTTGCAGACGTGCGCAAGTCCATCAACTTCTGCCAGACCGTGAAACTCGACGTGGTGGGCCTCGTGGAAAACATGGGTCCCTTCTCCTGCCCCGGCTGCAACACCAAGATCTCCCTGTTTAAGAGCGGCGGCGGTCTGACCACAGCAACCAAGATGGGCATCCCCTTCCTGGGCACCCTCCCCTTCGACCCCGAAGTGGTGGAAGCCTCGGATGCAGGCACCCCCATCTTTACGAAAAACAAGTCCAACGAGTTCACCAAAGCCCTTGACGCAGTGATCACAAAAATCGTCAAGCAGCTGTAAGATTGAAGCATACCGGCCCGAGGAACTCCCGGGCCGGTACGCCCGCCTTGCAGCCCCATTCACACCAACGGTTGCACGATCCCATGAACCCATCCGGCACCACAATCAGACGCCGCTTAGAACGGGTGGAAGAGACCCTGTCCCCCTTTGCAGCCAGGTCCACCAACGCCCTTCGCCGCACGGACGATCCCGCCGAAGCGTCCGGCTACCGCCCCGCCTACGCCGTGGATGTGGACCGGATCATCAACTCCCAGGCATATACCCGCTACATCGACAAAACCCAGGTCTTCTCCCTTATTCAAAACGACCACCTCACCCACCGGGTCCTCCACGTGCAGCTGGCCTCCCGCATCGCGCGGACCGTGGGCCGGGCCCTGGGCCTGAACGAAGACCTCATCGAAGCCATTGCCCTGGGCCACGACATCGGCCACGCCCCCTTCGGCCACCAGGGGGAACAGATTCTCTCGGCCCTCTCCAAAGCGGCGGGTCTCGGCCCGTTTCGCCACAACATCCAGAGCGTCCGGTGCCTGGACACCCTTGAAAAGGAGGGAAAGGGCTGGAACCTCACCCTGCAGACCCTGGACGGAATCTTCTGCCACAACGGAGAGAGCCATGACGTCCCCCTCTCCCCCGACCCGACCAAGACCTTCGCCTGTTTAGACGACGAAATGCGGCGCCTGGGAGAGGGAAAGCGCTTTGCACCGTCCCCGTTGACCCTCGAAGGCTGCGTGGTCAAGTTTGCGGACACCATCAGCTACATCGGCCGGGACATCGAAGACGCCATCCGTTTAGGTGTCATCAAACGAGGAGAGCTGCCCCGTGAATGCACCCGGATCCTGGGCGAGACCAACGGCACCATTGTCTACAGCCTGGTCACCGATGTCATCACCCACAGCTCCGGAGATGAGATCCGCTATTCCGACGAGGTGGCAGAGGCCATAAAAGCCTTAAAAACATTCAACCTGAAGCGCATCTACAGGAGCCCGGCCATCAAGGCCCACCTCGGGAACCTCTCCGACCTCTTTGCCCTGGTCTTTGAAAACTGCTTAGGCGATCTGCGGAAAAAACGGGAGGGGTCGCTCATCATGGAGGGCTTTGTCCGGAACATGACACCGGCCTACCTGGACACCACTCCGGCAGAAATGGTGGTCCGGGACTTTATCTCGGGCATGACCGACACCTACTTCCTGCGCCTCTGCCCGGAGGAGCTCCGCCCCCATGTCATTCACCTCACCCCGTCACCATAGAGAGCCCATGAGTCACGAGAACCCCCTTTTTCAAAACCGCACCTACCGCAACCTCTGCACCCGGGAGAACCTCACCACCTTTCGGGCCACGGTCAAAGAGACCGACCTTGCCGTTTCCGCCTGCCGCGACCTCACCCGCGAAGCTGTCCAGGCCATCCTCGATACCCGCATCCCCCTGGAGACATGGATCGAGTCCCACCCCGACTTTGCCACATCCCTGGCTCCCGTTCCGGTTACCGGACCGGCCCCTGCCATGGTCCGCACCATGGCCGAGGCATCGCACAAGGCAGGCGTCGGCCCCATGGCCGCCGTGGCAGGCGCCCTCTCCGAGTCGGTGGCAAGGGCCCTTCTTCACCACTCCCCTGAGGTGATCGTTGAAAACGGCGGAGACACCTTCATTGCCATCACCGGGGACACTACCGTGGCCCTTCATGCCGGCAGTTCCCCCTTCTCCATGAAGGTGGGCCTGTCTTTCAAGGATGTGCAATCCCCCTTTGCCGTCTGCACCTCCTCCGGGACCGTGGGCCACTCCCTGAGTTTCGGGAAAAGCGACGCGGTGTGCGTGGTCTCCCCTTCCGGCGCCCTGGCCGATGCGGTGGCCACCGCCATCGGAAACAGGGTCACAGGCGAAGGGGCCATCGACCAGGCCATGGACTTCGGAAAGACGATCCCCGGAGTGGAAGGGCTTGTGGTTGTGGTGGGTTCCCGCATCGGGTTCTGGGGAGCCCTGGATCTGGTTCGGCTCTGAGCCCCTCTCCACGCCCCTGGTAATCGGGCCGAAAAAGCCCGTCACCCAAGCACTTCAGGATAAAAAAAGGTTGAGTTTTTCAATCAAAAAGATTATGTGAATCCAACAGTATCTTTATCGAATTGCCTGCCGATTCGCCAAACCCGTTCGTCATGTTGTGACGGACCGCGCCCCATACGCAGGCCCCGAAAACCCTGCCGACGGAAAAAAACCGGGCACGACACCAGGAGAAAACCATGAAAAAACTTAAATTTGCTCTGATGTTCTTGATACTTGTCGCACTGTTTGTCGTAGCCTATCAGAACCGGGTCTTTTTCCTCAACAAAGAGGCCTTGTCTGTCGATCTCAAGCTGTGGGCCTACCAGTCCCCGGCCATCGCCCACGGTCTCTATTTCCTCGGTTTTTTTCTCTTTGGTTTCCTTTTGGCATACACCACAGGCCTCATGGCCCGTTTCCGCTCCAGCAAGATGGTCAAGGAGCTTAACGCTGTCATCGACTCCCAGCAGGAAAAAATCTCCACCCTCCGCGGTGAGATGGATCTCCTGAAGCGTCGCCCCGTGGAAGCCCCCGAACCCCAGGCAGAGATTGCAGCCGAAGAGCCTTCTGAGGCCCCGGCGCTGGACTCCGAATCCCAGCAGAGCTGATTTTTCACCCGGAACTAAACTGAACCCCACGGGAATCCACCTGGCCGGAGAGGCATTTGACGCACCATGACGCCCACAGACCCGGTCTGCGATACCCTGTAATAATCCGTCCCAAAGCCATGTACGCCGCGCCCACTGAGCGCGGCGTTTGCTTTCGCGGGAAGCGGCACCCAAGACAACCATGACGCAAAACAAACCCACACCCATGATGGCCCAGTATCTCGAGATCAAGTCCAGCCACCCGGACGCGATTCTTTTTTACCGAATGGGTGATTTTTTCGAGATGTTCTTTGAAGACGCGGAAAAAGCGTCCAAGGTCCTTGAGATCGCTCTCACCTCACGGGACAAAAAGTCCGAGAACCCCATCCCCATGTGCGGGGTGCCTGCCAAGGCGGCAGACAGCTACATCGCCCGCCTCATCGGTGCCGGGCTCAAGGTGGCTGTCTGCGAACAGGTGGAAGACCCCAAAGCCGCCAAGGGCCTTGTCAAACGGGACGTCACCCGCATCGTTACCCCCGGCATGATCCTTGATACCGCCCTGCTGGATGAAAAGAGCAACAACTTTATCCTCTCCATCCACAGAAGCAACGGAGCCGCAGGGCTGGCCTGTCTGGACATCTCCACCGGCACCTTCCGCCTCTGCGAATCCGCCGATCTGTCCGCCCTGTTTGATGAGTCGGTGAAGCTGTCACCATCGGAGATCCTGCTCCCCGAAGCCCTGCGGGTCGACCGGGACATGGCCCCCCTGAAAGAGGCCCTTCAAAACAGCTCCTTCACCTACCTGGAAGACCGGGAATTCGATCACCGGGGCGCCAAAAAACGCCTCACCGAGCAGTTCAACACCCGCTCCCTGGAGGGCTTCGGGTGCGAGGGGCTCAAGGCCGGGGTAGGAGCCGCAGGGGCCATTCTCTCCTACGTAAGCGAAACCCAGCTCCGAAAAATCGAGCACCTCGACCGCATCGAGACCTACGGCCTGGACGACTCCAGCCTGCGGAACCTGGAGCTCATTGCCAACTTAAGGGACGGCTCCCGCAAAGGGACCCTCGTGGGCACCATCGACAAAACCGTCACCGCCATGGGAGGACGCCTCCTCAAGGGCTGGATCCGCTCTCCCCTGCTCGACCCCAAGGCCATCGAAGCCCGCCTTGACGCCGTCTCCGAGGCCAAAGAGCACATGACGCGCCGCAGCCTGGCCCGTGAGGACTTAAGCGGGGTCTTTGACCTGGAGCGCCTGGCCGGCCGTATTGCCATGAACCAGGGCAACGCCAGGGACTTAACCGCCCTGAAAAATTCCCTCATGGCCCTGCCCCGGCTCCTGGAGCAGCTCACGGATTTCGGCTCGGCCCTTTACCGTTACGAAGGCGATGCAGCCTCCCTTGCCGAACTTGCCGAGCTTCTCCACCGGGCCGTCCGCGAGGACGCCCCCCTGACCCTCCAGGAAGGCGGCATCATCCGGGAAGGCTACCATGAAGAGCTCGACGAGCTCATCCGCCTCACCACAGACGGCAAGAGCTGGATCGCCGAACTGGAAGTCTCGGAGCGCGAAAAAACCGGGCTTTCCTCCCTCAAGGTCAAGTACAACAAGGTTTTCGGATACTTCATCGAGGTGTCCAAGGCCCAGTCCGCCCAGGTGCCGGACAGCTACATCCGCAAGCAGACCCTGGTCAACGCTGAGCGCTACATCACCGAAGAGCTCAAAGAGTTCGAGACCAAGGTCCTCCATGCCGAAGAGAGGCGCAGCACCCTGGAGTACCAGATTTTCTGCACCCTGCGGGATGCCGTCACCCAGAAAAACGCCGAACTGTCATCGGCCGCACGCTTCATCGCCCGGGTGGACGTGCTCCTGTCCCTTGCCGAAATAGCGGACCACAACGGCTACACCCGACCCGTCATGACCACCGACGGGGTCATCGACATCCGGGACGGCAGGCACCCGGTGGTGGAAAAAATGATCACCGCCGAGCGGTATGTCCCCAACACCATTCGCCTGGACAACACGGACAACCAGGTCATCCTCATTACCGGCCCCAACATGGCCGGTAAATCAACCGTGCTGAGACAGGTGGCCCTCATCACCCTCATGGCCCAGCTGGGCTCCTTTGTCCCTGCGGCCAAGGCCGTCATCAGCGTCACGGACCGCATCTTCACCCGCGTGGGAGCCCTGGACAACCTCTCCCAGGGCCAGAGCACCTTTATGGTGGAGATGGAGGAGACCGCCAACATCCTCAACAACGCCACCGCCAACAGCCTGATCATCATGGATGAAATCGGCAGGGGCACCAGCACCTACGACGGCCTCAGCATCGCCTGGGCTGTGGCCGAATATCTCCATGACCTCTCCGGGGCCGGGGTCAAAACCCTGTTTGCCACCCATTACCACGAGTTGACGGAACTCGAAGGGCTCAAGCCCCGGGTAAAAAACTTCAACATCGCGGTAAAGGAATGGAACGAAAACATCATTTTTTTACGAAAACTGGTTGAAGGCGGAACCAACAGAAGTTACGGTATCCAGGTGGCACGCCTGGCAGGTGTTCCCCAGAGAGTCATCAAACGGGCCAAAAAAGTACTCTCCGTCATTGAAAGCGATGAAAACGGTGACCAGAAAAACCTGGGGCGACGTCTGGGGGAAGGCCTCCCCGAAAAAAAGGCAAAGCCCCCCAGAAAAAACGGAAAAGCCAAGAAGAAAGAGAGCGGGTTTGTTCAGCTGGCCCTTTTCCCATCCAGGGAAAATCCGGTCCTTGAGAAACTCCAGTCGGTGGACATCAACGCCACCACCCCCTTGCAGGCCCTGGCCCTGCTGAACGAACTCAAAGCCCTGTCCGAAGAGGAATCAAAGAGCTGAAGCGGGAGATCGGGTGCAGCAGACCAGAGAGATCCACAACCAAGCAGATGCCCCCTTACGGTGCCACCGATACCGGTGGACCGTTGCGGTGATCCGTCTCCTGCTCCTGACCCTTTTCTTCGCCCTGCCGGCGACCGAGGCCCTTGCAGACAAAAGAGACGAGGCAAAAAAAGCATACCACGCGGCCGAGTCCTACCACCGCAAGCTCCTTAAAACCCCGTCCTGGAAAAACAGGCGGGACAAATGGGAGACCTGTGCCGATAAATACCTCAACGCCTGGCGCAAGGACACCAAAGGTCCCTGGGCCCCTGCGGGCCTGTTCCAGGCAGGCAAACTCTATATCGAACTGGAAAAGTACTCCGGCAAGCGCTCCGACCTCGAACGTGCCCGAAGCCTCCTGACCCAGGCACGGGCCTTCAGTTCCAGCCGGTACAGCCATGAAGCGACCAAGATTCTGCGTCGCCTTCCCAAACCCGCCGCCACCCCGGCCAAACCCAAGGCCCCGCCGCTCCCGGTAAAATCCTCCGAGACAAAAAAAGCAACGAAAAGCGTGGTTCCCCCGGCACCGGTGACCGGAAAAACATCCAAGGGGGCCGTGACCCACATCCGCTACGGATCCCTTCCGTCACGCACCCGCATCGTACTGGACACCAAAGGGGCCCTGGCCTTTACCCACGGCATGCTGCGTCACGATCCCAAGAACAAGCGCCCCAAGCGCATCTGGATCGACATCAAGGGCCATGCGGAAAAAAATCTGGAGTCAAGTATCACCCTGCCCAACGATCCCAGGGTCAAGCAGGTCCGCTCAGGTCTTTACAAACCCGGAACCGTGCGCGTGGTGGTGGATGCCGTCAACTTCAGCCATTACAAGGTCTTCTCCCTGAAGAGTCCCAACCGCATTGTGGTGGATATCTGGAGCGGCAAGGCCCCTGCCGCGGCCCCCAGAAAACAGGCGCCGAAAAAACCCGTCAACGACCTCATCACCCCCGACGACCTGGCGCGACAGCTGGCCCTGGGGGTCCGCCGCATCGTCATCGATGCCGGGCACGGGGGCAAGGACCACGGGGCTCCGGGGTACTACAAGGGGGTTGCCGAAAAAGACGTTGTCCTGGCCCTTGCCAAGCGCCTCGCCGTGAAACTCCGCAAAGAGCTCAAATGCGAAGTCATCCTCACCCGAAGCACCGACCGCTACCTGAGCCTGGATGAACGCACCACCCTTGCCAACCGGAAACGGGCCGATCTGTTCATCTCCATCCACGCCAATGCCTCACGGAACAGGAAGGCCTACGGGGTGGAGACCTATTTCCTCAACCTGGCCAGGGACCGGGCCTCCATCAATGTGGCAGCCCGGGAGAACGCCACCAGTGAAAAAAACATCAGCGACCTGCACACCATCTTGAACAGCCTGATGAAAAACGCCAAGATCAACGAGTCCAGCAGGCTGGCCCAATACGTCCAGAGCTCCCTGGTAACCAAACTCAAGGGAAGCTACGGAAACATCAAGGACAAGGGCGTCAAGCAGGCCCCCTTCTACGTGCTCCTGGGGGCCCGCATGCCGGCCATCCTGGTGGAAACAGGCTTTATCAGCAACAAACGGGAGTGCAAACGGCTCGCAAGCGCCACCTATCAGGAAAAAATCTGCGACGGCATTGTCAAGGGCGTCAAACGCTACATCGAGTCCACCCATCCCTCGTCCCTGGCCCGCACAGGGACCTGACCCCGACAGCCCCGGACAAAAACAGCCAAACATCCCCGTCCGCCCCAGGGGAACGCACCGCAAAAAATACCTGAAACACATTGAAATTAGCGGAAAGGTACGATAACGATAAACACGATACCATGAAATAAACATTGCTCACCGAATTTAAACGTCCGGGAGCACCGAAATCAACCTGAGCCTGACCCGCCCCCTTCTGATACGGGTACCTGTACAGGGCGTTTACCGGAGGGTTAACCGTTGCCAGACCAGATGCGACATGAAACGCCGGAAGAGACGATCCTGCGCCTTACAGCAGAGCTGAAAAAGGCGAAAGAGTCCCTGACCGTCAACGAGACCATGGTTGAAAACGCCAGCGACGGAGTCGTGGTGATTCAGGACGAATGCTTCGTCTTTGCCAACAGCAAGGTGGCAACCCACCTGGGGCGCCCGCCCCATGAGATCATCGGCCACCCCATCGCCGAGTTCATTCACCATGACGACACCTTAAGGGTCCTTGAAAGCTACCGGCTCACCACCGGAGACGCCGCAGGGGAAGGCTTCTCCGAATACACCTTCCGCACCATAAAGGCCGACGACAGCTTCGGTGTGGTGCGCCTTCGCTCCTCGGGAATCCTCTGGAACGGTCGCCCGGCCACCCTCACCTTTTTACGTGACATCACCCGGCAGATCACGAGCCAGGCCGAACTGGAAGAGTACCGGGACAAGCTGGAAGAGAAGGTGGAAAACCGGACGGCCGAGATGGTGGCTGCAAACCGCAAGCTCCGGGAAGAGATCGCCAAGCGCAAAACCTACGAAGAGGAGCTCATCAAGAGCCGGAACTCGTACCAGACCATCCTGGACAGCATCCAGGAGGGGTTCTTTGAGGTCAACCTGGCCGGCAAGCTGATCTTCTTCAACAACTCCATGTGCGACATTTCCGGTTACACCCGCCAGGAGCTCATGGGGCTTCACTACAAGGCGTACACCAGCAAAAAAACCGCCGCCGAGCTCTTCAACGTCTTCAGCACCATCTTCAAAACCGGCAGGTCAGGGAAAATAAGCGACTACGAGATGGTGGGCAAAAACAAGTCCGCCGTCCTCTCCATCTCCGCCACCCTCATCCGGAACCAGCACGGAGAGCCCACCGGTTTCCGGGGAGTGGCCCGGGACATCACCGACCGCAAACGGGCCGAAGAGGCCCTTGCCAAAGCTCGAAACGAACTGGAAAAACGGGTGGAGGAACGCACGGCCGAGCTGATCCGTGCCAACGAAAGCCTGACGCGGGCCAAGGAGGAGGCCGACCAGTCCACCCGGGCCAAAAGCGAATTTCTGGCCAACATGAGCCATGAGATCCGCACCCCGTTAAACGCCATCGTGGGAATGTCGGACCTCCTGACAAAAAACATGGACACGGAAAAACGCCTTGAGTACCTGGGCATCATCCGCACCTCCTCCCTCTCCCTGCTGGAGCTCATCAACGATATCCTCGATTTTTCCAAGATCGATGCGGGCAAGCTCACCTTTGAGAGTATCCCATTTTCCCTGCATGAGCTCATCGACGAGAGCGCCGACATGTTCCTTGAAAAGAACATGGCCAAGCAGCTGGAGCTCATCATCGACATCGATCCCAAGATCCCCCGGCAGCTCATCGCCGACCCCCTGCGCCTGCGCCAGGTCCTCTCCAACCTCATCAGCAACGCCTTTAAATTTACCGAACACGGAGAGATCTGCATCCGGGTATCCTTAAAAGAGATGGCCGGTCCCCAGGCCACCCTTCTTTTTGAAATCCGGGATACCGGCATCGGCATCGATCCGGCCCTCCTTGAAAGCGCAACCGGGGATATCTTCGACGCCTTTGCCCAGGCCGACGGCTCCACCACCCGCAAATACGGAGGCACAGGCCTGGGCCTTGCCATCTGCCGGAATATCGTCCGCATCATGGGGGGCGACATCTGGGTGAAAAGCGAGCGGGGCAAGGGCAGCCTCTTTTCGTTTACCGCCCGCTTCAAGGCCGTGCCCGAAAGCGTTGCAGCCACCCCCACCCTTCCGCCCACCATGCGCGAGATGTGCGCCCTCATCGTGGACGACAACCCCTCCACCCTCATGGTCATCAAACGGTACATGGAGTCCTTCGGCTTCCGCACGGACCTGGCCGAATCCGGGGAAAAGGCCATCCGCCTCTGCCAGGGAGCCCACCACGGCCAGGCTTACGACCTGGTGGTCCTGGATGTGAGGCTTCCCGGCATGGACGGCATCGAGGTGGCGCAACACATCAGAAAAACCCACGCCTCCGATGCCCCGCCCATTGTCATGATCAGTGCCCTGGGCAACGAATTCGAGATCAAGCGGGCCAAGCAGATCGGGGTGGACAGCTTTCTGCTCAAGCCCATCAAGCAGTCCCTCCTCTTTGACTCCATCATGGAGATCTTCGGGTACGAGTCCACCCGGAAAAACACAGCCACCCGGCAGCCACCTCCCAGCGATGAATTCTCCGGCCTCTCCGTTCTCCTGGTGGAGGACAACCCCATCAACAGGATGGTGGCAACCGAGATGCTTCAAGGCTCCGGTGCCCTCATCGATACGGCCGAATGCGGTACCGAAGCCGTTGAAAAGGTAAAGGCCCAACGTTACGACGTGGTGCTCATGGACATCCAGATGCCCCAGATGGACGGCTTCCAGGCGACCCGGGCCATCCGCAACGACCTGAAACGCATCAGCCTTCCCATCATCGCCATGACCGCCCACGCCATGTACGGAGACCGGGAAAAGTGCCTGGCCGCCGGCATGAACGACTACATCTCCAAACCCATCGACCGCACCCGTCTCTTTTCAGCCATCCGGAAAAACACCCGCCTGTCCGAAGCCCTGAAGATGGAGTCCCGATACGCCCAGCGCACACCCCGCACCGCATCCAGCCAGGAGCTGCCCTTCACCCTGCCCGGCCTAAACCTGGATGAAGGGATCCACCGGCTTGGGGGTTCCTGGGATACCTACGTCCGGATTCTTAAGGAGTTTAAAACCCAGTACACACCGTTTTTCACGGAATTCAGGAAACTCATGGCCGCTGACGATCTTGAGGGAGCCGCCCTCAGCGCCCATGCCCTCAAAGGGGTGGCCGGCAACATCTCCGCAGGGGACCTGATGCTCGCCGCCAAAACCCTTGAAACAGCCATAAGGGAGGGACAAAAAGACCGCATCCTGGAACGGGTCCGGCTGGTGGAGTCCTCCCTTGCCGTGGTGCTGGAGTCGGTGGGCAAAATCGGAAACACGTCCCCGAAAAACGACGGGCAGCCCATTGAACTCACCCGCCGCCCCACCCCGACCCACACAGCCCTGGCCCTGCTCCCGGACCTGGCCGCTCATTTGGCCCAGTTCGATCCCGTGGCATCCGAAGGGTGCTTTCATAAAATCAAAGGCAGCCTTGCCGGTATCCCCAACCCGGGCAACGAACTCTCCCGGCTGATCACCGCCATGGAAAGGGCGATCCTCGCATACGACTTCGAGGGGGCGGCATCCCTTACAGACACCCTCTCACGGCAGCTCAAACACGCACCTGCCTCATCCACGACGGGCAAAAGCCCCCTTCGCTCAAGCGAATAAAAAAGGCCCTTGGGGCCTGCCACAAGGACCGATCCCATGACAGAGCATGCCAACAGGAGAATCCTCCTCGTTGACGATACCAAAGCCAACATCGACATCCTCGTCCAGACCCTCAGGGAAGACTACAGGCTCGGGGTGGCCCTGGACGGCGAAAAAGCCATTGAGTACTCCCACACCAATCACCTGGACCTGATCCTTCTGGATATCCTGATGCCGGGCATGGACGGCTTCGAGGTCTGCCGACGGCTCAAGGAGGCCCCGGCCACACGGGATATCCCCATCATCTTCATCACCGCCATGGACGACCCCGCCCACAAACGCAAAGGCCTTTCCATCGGTGCCGTGGATTACATCACCAAGCCCTTTGATATCTCCGAGGTCAAAGCCAGGGTCAAAACCCACCTCACCCTCAAGGTGACCCAGGAGAGCCTCAAGAATAAAAACCTCATTTTAGAAGAGAAGGTCAGGCAGCGCACCCGGGAGCTTAAAGAGACCCAGGTGGAGATCGTCAACCGCCTGAGCCTCGCCTCCAAGTTCCGGGACTGCGGCACCGGCCAGAACGTACTCCGCATCAGCCACCTGGCCGAAATGCTCGGCAGGATGGCCGGGCTTTCCGATGAAGAGACCGAACGCCTGGCCCTCTCCAGTACCCTGCATGATGCAGGGAAAATAGGCATCTCAGACGAAATCCTCATGAAAAAAGGAAAGCTCACCGATGCCGAATGGGTGCAGATGAAAGAGCATACCACCATCGGTGCCCGCCTCCTTGCCGGGAGCCGGTCTCCGCTGATGCAGGACGCCCAAACCATCGCCCTCACCCACCACGAGCGATGGGACGGCACCGGGTACAACCGGGGCCTCAAGGGTGACGAGATCCCCCTCATCGGCCGTATTGTTGCCATCTGCGATGTCTTTGACGCCCTGATCTCCGAACGCCCCCACAAGGCTCCCTGGCCCGTGGAAAAAGCCTTCCGGGAAATCCGCCACCGCAGCGGGTCCCACTTCGACCCCCGGCTCGTGGATCTCTTCATGGAGATGCGGGAGGACGTTATTGACCTCATAGAAAAAAACGATTAGAACAGGTCCGAGACACACCCGAGGCACTGACCCCAACCCATCACGGACCCCCCATGGACAAACACCGACTCACACGCATTTTACAAAACCTCCAGCGCGGCGACCTCTCCATTGAGGAAGCCACGGGCAAGCTCACCCACTTCGTCAACGAAGACCTGGACTTTGCCAACATCGACCACCACCGAAGCCTTCGCAAAGGCTTTCCCGAGGTCATCTTCGGAGAGGGCAAAACCAGCGAGCAGATCATCGGCATCATGGAAAAAATGATGTCCCAGGAAAACGTCATCCTCACCACCCGCGTGGACGAAGAGAAGGCAAAACGCGTCCTTGAGGCCCTCCCCTCCTGCCGGTACGAAGCGGACGCCCGCATGATCATCTGCGCCCCTGAGGACCCGAAACCCACCGGCCACGGCACCGTGCTGGTGCTTTCCGCAGGCACCTCAGACATCCCCGTGGCCCGGGAGGCCCTGCTCACCGCCCGCTACATGGGAAACCACGTGCAGTCGGTCTTCGACGTGGGCGTCGCAGGCATTCACCGCCTCATGCGCCACAGAGAGGCCATGGAACAGGCCACGGTGATCATCGTGGTGGCCGGCATGGAAGGCGCCCTGCCCAGCGTGGTGGCCGGTATGGTGAAGGCCCCGGTGATTGCCGTGCCCACCAGTGTCGGCTACGGGGTCAGCTTCGGCGGCATGACCGCCCTGTTCGGCATGCTGAGCAGCTGCAGCTCCAATGTGGCCGCCGTGAACATCGACAACGGCTTCGGCGCGGGATACATGGCCTCGGCCATCAACCACATCCCCCTGCCCGCGTCGTAAGCTCTCCTGCCAGGGGCCCGTGTCGTCTTCCGGGTCCCCTGTCCTTTGTTTCCACGATAAAAGCCCTTAACGACGCCCATGGTGAACCCCGGGCGGGATTTTTACCTCGTCCCTGACCAACCTGCATCAAGAAGCCATCGTATCCACAATAACTCCAAATTATTATATCTTCACAAGAAAAACATTTCTACCCGGAGAAACACGTCTTTCCTAAACCAAATCGCCCGTCCGCTTAACATATATAAAAGATTACCCCCGACTTTTTTCCACATCCGAGATGAACCCCTTGACAAAGGGGGCTGAAGAGGATATCAAGTGACGATCAAATGAATCTATTTAGGAAACCCGGACTCATGAACGACGCCAAAGCGATTACCAACCTTATTATTGTGATTCTCATTCTTGTAGTGGGCATTGTGCCCGTGATTGGGATTCGTCTACATAAAGGCGACTGGTAATGGCTTAAAATAAATATCACACAAAAAAAAAGCCGTTATCAGCCCAAGCTGATAACGGCTTTTTTTTATGGAGCACGTCATGAAAAGCAACAATGTCAAAAAGGGCGTGGAGAGAGCCCCGCACCGTTCCCTCTTCAAAGCAATGGGCTACACCGACACCGAAATTGAGCGCCCCATCATCGGCATCGCCAACTCGGCCAACACCATCATTCCGGGCCACACCCACCTGAATCGCATCACCGAGGCGGTCAAGGCAGGCATTTATATGGCAGGCGGCATGCCCGTGGAATTCGGAACCATCGGCGTCTGCGACGGCATCGCCATGAACCACACCGGCATGAGCTACTCCCTGGGAAGCCGGGAGCTCATCGCCGACTCCGTGGAGGTGGTGGCCACGGCCCACGCCCTGGACGGCCTGGTGCTGATCCCCAACTGCGACAAGATCGTCCCCGGCATGCTCATGGCCGCCGCGCGCCTCGACATCCCCTCCATCTTTATAAGCGGGGGCCCCATGCTGGCCGGTCGCCACCCCGAGCGCCCCAATGAAAAGGTGGACCTCATCAGCGTCTTCGAATCCGTGGGGGCGGTTCTCTCCGGAAAAATGACCGAAGACGAGCTCACCGCCATGGAGGACTCTGCCTGCCCCACCTGCGGCTCCTGCTCCGGCATGTTCACGGCCAACTCCATGAACTGCCTCACCGAAGCCATCGGCATGGGCCTGCCCGGCAACGGCACCATCCCTGCGGTCATGGCCGCCCGGGAGCGCCTGGCCAAAATGGCGGGCATGAAGATCCTGGAACTCGTGGAAAAGAACATCACCCCCAGCCAGATCCTCACCGAACAGGCCTTTGCCAACGCCCTGGCCGTGGATATGGCCCTGGGCTGCTCCACCAACACCGTGCTCCATTTAAAGGCCATCGCCCATGAAGCGGGCGTTGAGGTGCCCCTGTCCCTCATCAACGAGGTGAGCAAGATCACCCCGCACCTCTGCTCCCTGTCCCCCGGCGGCAAGGACCACATCGAAGACTTGAACCGCGCAGGCGGCATCCAGGCCATCTTGAAAATCCTGGCCGATCAGGGACGCCTCGACACCGAGTGCATCACCGTCACCGGAGCCTCTGTGGGTGAAAACATCAAAAACGCGGGCGTCCTGGACCCCGACGTCATCCGCCCCTGGGACAACCCCTACCACGAAGAGGGAGGCCTTGCCGTCCTCTTCGGCAACATCGCCCCGGACGGATGCGTGGTCAAGCAGTCCGCCGTCCTTCCCGAGATGATGCAGCACAAAGGGCCGGCCCGGGTCTTTGAATCCGAAGAAGAGGCTTCTGCAGCCATCATGGCCGGCAAGATCACCAAAGGCGACGTGGTGGTCATCCGCAACGAAGGTCCCAAGGGCGGTCCGGGCATGCGCGAAATGCTCACCCCCACCTCCGCCATCGCGGGCATGGGCTTAGACGGATCCGTGGCCCTTATCACCGATGGCCGGTTCTCCGGCGGCACACGCGGCGCGGCCATCGGCCACGTCTCCCCGGAAGCGGCATCGGGCGGTCCCATCGGCCTCGTCCGTGAAGGGGACCTCATCAGCATCAACATCGCCACCAAGAGCATCGAGCTGATGATCCCCGAGATGGCCATTGAAAAGCGCAAAGCCGAATGGACGGCACCTGCCCCCCGCATCACCCGGGGCTACATGAGCCGCTACGCCCGCATGGTCTCCTCGGCCAGCGAAGGGGCTGTGGTCAAGTAACCATGGACTTACCGGCCGCTTCGGCGGCCGTTTACTCAGTTTTATAAGAATTTTGACGATGACAACGGCGACGGGACAAGGCGTTTCCCCGTCGTCAAACAAGCAAAGGATCAAGGAATGTCTGCAATGGAACTCACAGGAACAGAAATCCTGATGAAAGTGTTGAAGGAAGAGGGGGTTGACACCATCTTCGGATACCCGGGTGGTGCGGTCATCGATATCTACGACGAACTTGCCAGGACGGATATCAGACATATCCTTGCACGCCACGAACAGGGGGCGGTGCACGCAGCCGACGGATTTGCCAGGGCCACGGGCCGCACCGGCGTCTGCCTGGCCACCTCGGGCCCCGGGGCCACCAACACCGTCACCGGCATCGCCACGGCCTACATGGACTCCATCCCCATGGTGATCATCACCGGCCAGGTCCCCACCCAGCTCATCGGCAACGACGCCTTCCAGGAGGTGGATATCGTGGGGATCACCCGTCCCTGCACCAAGCACAACTACCTGGTCAAGGACATCGACAGCCTGGAGCGAATCTTACGGGAAGCCTTCTTCCTGGCCCGGTCCGGTCGCCCCGGCCCTGTCCTGGTGGACATCCCCAAAAACATCCAGGCCATGAAGGCCAAGGTCAACGGTCCCCAGGACATCTCCATGCGGACCTACAAGCCCACGTACAAGCCCAACGTCAAGCAGCTCTCCCGCGTGGCCGGGCTCATCAAAAACGCAAAGCGCCCCTTGATCTTTTCAGGCGGCGGCGTGGTGCTCTCAGGGGCCTCAGAGGCCCTGACCCAGCTGGCAAAAAGCACCAACATCTCCGTCACCAGTACCCTCATGGGCCTGGGGGCCTTCCCCGGAACCGATCCCCTCTGGCTGGGTATGCCGGGGATGCACGGCACCTTCCGTGCCAATATGGCCATCAGCCAGTGCGACCTGATGCTGGCCGTAGGGGTCCGATTTGACGACCGCGTCACGGGCCGAACCGATGATTTCGCCCCCAACGCCACCATCATCCAGATCGACATCGACCCCACCAGCATCCACAAGAACATCGAGGTGGACGTGCCCATCGTGGGCGACTGCAAAATCGCCCTGGAAAAGCTCAACGAGCTGCTGGAAAAAGAGGCGGTGACCGAAAACACACCGGATCGCACCGAGTGGAACAACCAGATCGAGGCGTGGAAAAAAACCACCCCCCTGGCCTACGACCAGCAGGAAACCATCAAGCCCCAGTACGTCATCGACACCTTCTTCAAGATGACCAAGGGCGATGCCATTGTCACCACCGAGGTGGGGCAGAACCAGATGTGGGCCGCCCAGTACTACCACTTCAACAGGCCCCACCAGTTCATCACTTCCGGGGGCCTGGGCACCATGGGCTTCGGCCTGCCTGCGGCCATCGGCGCCCAGATGGCCTGCCCGGACAAACTCGTCGTGGACGTGGCCGGTGACGGCAGCATCCAGATGAACATGCAGGAGATGGCAACGGCCGTGGAGCACAAACTGCCCATCAAGGTCATCATCCTCAACAACCGATACCTGGGCATGGTGCGCCAGTGGCAGGACCTTTTTTACGACAAATGCTACTCCGCCACCACCCTGGACCACAACCCTGACTTCGTCAAACTTGCCGAAGCCTACGGCGCCAAAGGGCTCAGGGCCACCAAACCCGAAGAGGTGGAGGCCGTCCTCAAAGAGGGCCTTGAAACCGAAGGGGCTGTCATCATGGAGTTCATGGTGGACCGGGAAGAAAACGTCTACCCCATGGTCCCGGCGGGCAAGGCCATCACCGACATGCTCCTTGTCTGATCCGTGGACCGGCCCTGCCGCGGGCAGGGCCGCCGTTTAACGCCATCGCACCCTGAACCGTCACGGGCGGCCGGGATTCGGCCCCCATACAGATACGAAGGAAATCGACCCATGAGCGACAAACGACACATTCTCTCCATTCAGGTGGACAACGAGCCCGGCGTTCTCTCCCGGATTGTCGGCCTCTTCTCCGGCCGCGGCTACAACATCGAGAGCCTCAACGTGGCAGCCACCAACGAGCCCGAGATCTCCCGCATCACCATGGTGACCACGGCAGATCCCAACATCATGGAGCAGATCAAAAAACAGCTGCACAAACTCATCAACGTGGTCACCGTCCACGACCTCACCGAATCGGACTACGTCCAGCGGGAGCTGGCCCTTATCAAGGTCCATGCCAAGGCGGACAACCGCGGCGAGCTCATCAACATCGTGGACATCTTCCGCTACAAGATCGTGGATGTGGGCCCGGAACACGTCACCATCCAGGCCACGGCCACGGAAGACAAGCTCAAAGCCTTTATTGAGCTGGTCACCCCCATGGGTATCAAGGAGATCGTCCGCACCGGCAGTATTGCCCTTTACCGCGGCAACTGATCTCAACAAGGGAAGCCCCGGCCCTAAAAGCCGGGGACAGCCGCATGGCCTGTGCGCACGGAAAGAAGGCACCAAGCGTGCGCACCTTCGCCATGGGGCTCATATTTTTCAAGAAGACACCCGGAGCAAAATGACATGGAACCGGTCCTGATATTCGACACCACCCTGCGCGACGGCGCCCAGGGGGAGAACATCTCCTTTTCGCCGGAGGACAAAATAAAAGTGGCCCAGCGCCTGGACGACATGGGCATCCACTACATCGAAGGCGGATGGCCCGGCTCCAACCCGGCTGCCGACCGGTTTTTCGAGCTGGCACGATCCACGGAGTTCGTTACCGCCCGCATCACCGCCTTCGGCTCCACCCGACGGCAGGGGATCCCCGCAGAGGAAGACGCCAACTTAAAGGCCCTGGTGGCCTGCGGATCCCCGGCCATCACCATCTTCGGCAAAACCTGGGATCTCCACGTGGTGGACATCATGGGCAACACCCTCTCGGAAAACCTGGCCATGATCGAGGAGAGCGTCGCCTTTCTCAAAGGCCACGGGCGGGAGGTCCTCTACGACGCCGAGCACTTCTTCGACGGCTACAGGGCCAACCCGGAGTACGCCGTGAAAACCCTGTCGGCGGCCCTCTCCGGGGGCGCGGATATCATTGTGCTGTGCGACACCAACGGAGGCACCCTGCCCCACGAAGTGACCGAGATCCTGGAGACGGTCAAAGCCGCCCTTGATGCCGAGACTGGCAGGGATATCCGCATGGGCATCCACGCCCACAACGACTGCAGCGTGGCCGTGGCCAACTCCATCGCCGCCGTGCAGGCAGGAGCGATCATGGTGCAGGGCACCATCAACGGATACGGAGAGCGATGCGGCAACACGGACCTGACCTCGGTCATTCCCATCCTCAACCTGAAGTTGAAGCGCCCCTGCGTTTCAGCAGAGAACCTGAAAAAGCTGAAACCCCTGTCACGCTTTGTGAGTGAGACCTCCAACATGATCCCCCTGGCCTCCCGCCCCTTTGTGGGCAAGAGCGCCTTTGCCCACAAAGGCGGGGTCCATGTCAGCGCCGTGATGAAAGAGCCCCTCTCCTATGAACACATCGACCCGGAGGATGTGGGCAACAGACGCCGTGTCCTGGTCTCGGACCAGGCGGGCCGGAGCAACATCGAGTACAAGGCCAAGGAGATGGGCATCGACCTGGACGCCCCGGAGTTTGACTCCAAACGCATCGTAAACGAAATCAAGATGCTGGAGCAGGAAGGTTACCAGTACGAGGTGGCCGACGGCTCCTTTAAAGTCCTTATGGACAAGTTCCTTCTCCAGTACGAACCGGTCTTCGATCTGGAATCTTTCCGGGTCACCATCGAAAAGGACAAGGACCGGCCCTGCACCTCCCACGCCATCGTCAAGGTGAACGTGGGCGGCGTAAGCGAGATCACGGCGGCCGAAGGCCACGGCCCGGTCAGCGCCCTGGACAACGCCCTGCGCAAAGCCCTGAGCCGGTTCTACAAGGAGCTGGAGACCATGCACCTCGTGGACTTCAAGGTCCGCGTCATGGACGGACGGGGCGGCACCGAAGCCAAGGTCCGCGTCCTCATCGAATCCCGCGACGGCGACGACATCTGGAGCACCATCGGCGTCTCCGAAGACATCATCGAAGCGAGCTTCGAAGCCCTGGCCGACAGTTTTCAGTACAAGCTGGCCAAGAAAAAATAGCCGGACTCTTTTGGCAACATACTGATCAGCTTGTGCCTCCGGCGGCCCTGCCGGAGGCTAAACTTTTGCCTGATTTTATAACGACTGGTTTAACAAACAGGTTTTAAAACCATATTTTAAGTTTACGTCGACACAAATACGGATGTGATTTGGCCCGAGGAACGAGGGGCAAAGCACATTCGTAACCAGCTTTCAAGGTGGCCCACCTTGCCGCCGGAGGCTTCCCTTTTGTAAGCTTTTGTTTTTCATACATGCACGGCGGCCCCCACGGCCGCCAGACCATCCACAGGGGACCAGGAGGCCCCGTACCATGAAAGAGGTGACAATGACCGCAGGAGACGCCGCAGGCATCCTGCGGTCCATGCTCACTGGGTTTGCCTGAATTCAAACGACACATCGTTAGAACCACAAGACAAACTTGCAGACCCAATTTTCGGAGCACAAAACCATGAACAGAACCATCACCATATTTGACACCACCTTACGAGACGGCGAACAGTCACCCGGCGCAAGCATGAACACCGCGGAAAAACTGCGCATCGCCACCCATCTGGACGCTCTGGGCGTGGACGTCATCGAAGCGGGCTTTCCCGCATCCTCCCCCGGTGATTTCGATGCGGTCTCCCGCATTTCGGAAACCGTGAAACACGCGGAAGTGGCCGCCCTGTGCCGGGCCTCTGAAGGGGACATCGACCGGGCCTGGGAAGCCATCAAAGACGCGAAAAAACCCCGTATCCACACCTTCATCGCCACCTCGGACATCCACCTGGAGTACAAGCTCCGCATGGGTCGCGACGAAGTGGTGGAGCGCGCTGTGGCCGCCGTCAGCCACGCACGGAAGTACACCGAGAATGTCGAATTTTCCGCCGAAGACGGATCCCGCACCGACCCTGACTTTCTCTGCCGCATCTTCGGAGCGGTCATCGAAGCCGGGGCCACCACCGTCAACCTCCCCGACACCGTGGGCTACGCCGTGCCCAGCGAATTCGGCGAGCTGGTGCGCCACGTCATGGCCAACACCCCGGGCATGGAAAACGCCACCTTGAGCGTCCACTGCCACAACGACCTTGGCCTGGCAACGGCCAACACCCTGGCGGCCATCGCCGCAGGGGCCGGACAGGCAGAGGTGACCATCAACGGCATCGGCGAGCGGGCCGGAAACACGGCCCTGGAAGAGGTGGTCATGGCGCTGCACACCCGCCCCGGCACCTTTCCCATGGAGACGGGCATCGACACCACGCGCATCCATGCCACGGGCCGCCTGGTCAGCTCCATCACGGGCATCATGGTGCAGCCCAACAAGGCCATCGTGGGCGCCAACGCCTTCTCCCACGAGTCCGGCATCCATCAGGACGGCATGCTCAAAAACCCCATGACCTATGAAATCATGAGGCCGGAAACCGTGGGGCTCACCACCAACAAGCTGGTGCTGGGAAAACTCTCCGGACGCTTTGCCCTGCGCTCCCGCCTGGAGGAGATGCGCTACAACCTCACCGAAGAGGAGCTCAACACCGTCTTCGAGAGCTTCAAAGCCCTGGCCGACCGGAAAAAAGAGATCGTGGACGAAGACCTGGAAGCCCTGGTCACGGACGTTGTCCTGCGAAGCCACGAGGTGTACACCCTGGAATACCTCCATGTCACCTCCGGCACCACCGTCTACCCCATGGCCAGCGTGCGCCTGGGCATCAACGGCAAGGTGAAGCAGGGAGCCTTTGAAGGCAACGGCCCCATCGACGCGGTCTTCAACACCATCGCAAAAATTGCCGGACGGGAGCCCGAACTCCTGCGCTTCTCCATCGGCGCCCTCACCGGGGGCACCGACGCCCAGGGCGAGGTGACCGTCCGCATGCAGGAAGGCGACTACGTCTCCCTGGGACGCGGCGCCGACCCGGACATCATCACGGCCAGCGCCAAGGCCTACATCAACGGTCTCAACCGGCTTGAATATTTCAAGTCGAACCCCGTCACATCCTGTGATGTGATATAGGTTTATATAAAAAAAGGCCTCCGGCGGCCAAGCCGGTGGCCAAGCTTTTGAAAAGCTTACCAAACAGGTAAAAAACCCGGGCTGCCCGCGGGCGGCCCCTGCAAGCCAATATGGCCCATTAATCTTTATTTTTATGATATGGAGCATCCAAAGATGAACTACTTCAACACCCTTCCCTTACGCCTTCAACTGGAACAGCTTGGCCAATGCAGCTTCATGGACTCCTCCGAGTTCAACGGCGTGGAGAAGCTCAAAGGCAAAAAAATCGTCGTCGTCGGCTGTGGGGCCCAGGGTCTCAACCAGGGCCTGAACCTGCGCGACAGCGGCCTTGACGTATCTTACACCCTGCGCCAGGCAGCCATCGACGAGAAGCGCCAGTCCTACCTGAATGCCACAGAGAATGGTTTTGCAGTCGGCACCTACGAAGAGATGCTCCCCACCGCCGACCTCGTCCTGAACCTCACCCCGGACAAACAGCACACCAACGTGGTCAAGGCCGTCATGCCCCTCATGAAAAAGGGCGCCTGCCTGGCCTACTCCCACGGCTTCAACATCGTTGAAGAGGGCATGCAGGTCCGCGAGGACTTAACCGTTGTCATGGTTGCCCCGAAATCCCCCGGAACCGAGGTACGTGAAGAGTACAAGCGCGGGTTCGGCGTCCCCACCCTCATCGCCGTCCACAAAGAAAACGACCCCAACGGCGACGGCCTTGAGATCGCCAAAGCTTACGCCGCCGGAACCGGCGGAGACCGCGCAGGCGTTCTTCTCTCCTCCTTCATTGCCGAGGTAAAATCCGACCTCATGGGCGAGCAGACCATCCTCTGCGGCATGCTCCAGACCGGCTCCATCCTCTGCTACGACAAGATGATCGAAAAGGGCATGGAGGCCGGCTACGCCAGCAAGCTCATCCAGTACGGCTGGGAGACCGTCACCGAAGCCCTCAAGCACGGCGGCATCACCAACATGATGGACCGCCTGGACAACCCGTCCAAAATCAAGTGTTTCGACATCTCCGAAGAGCTCAAGACCATCATGCGGCCCCTCTTCAACAAGCACATGGACGACATCATGGGCGGTGCCTTCTCCGAAGGCATGATGGCCGACTGGGCAGACGGCGACGCCAAGCTCCTGGGATGGCGTGAAGAGACCGGCCAGACCAACTTTGAAAAGTCCGTAGCAGGGGACATGGAGATCTCCGAGCAGGAGTTCTTCGACAACGGCATCCTCATGGTGGCCATGGTCAAGGCAGGCGTCGAGCTGGCCTTCGAGACCATGGTGGCCGCAGGCATCAAAGAGGAGTCCGCCTACTACGAGTCTCTCCACGAGACCCCCCTCATCGCCAACCTCATCAGCCGCAAAAAGCTCTACGAAATGAATAAAGTCATTTCAGATACCGCGGAATACGGCTGCTACCTCTTCGCCAATGCCTGCGTCCCCCTTCTGGCCGACTTCATGAAGAGCGTAGAAACCGACATCATCGGAAAAGGCCTTGCAGCCGACGGCAACGGCGTGGATAACATGGCCCTCATCGATGTGAACGAGGCCATCCGCAACCACCCCGTGGAAGTCATCGGCAAAGAGCTCCGCAGCTTCATGACCGCCATGAAAGCTATCTTGTAGAAAGAAAACGCGGTCGCATCGCGACCGCATTTTCTTTCTACGTACCGCCTTCGGCGGTGTGGAGACTGAGCTGAAATAAAAAAGGTGGGACCGAATTTTCGGTTCCACCTTTTCTTTTTTCGTAAAGCTGCCTCCGGCGGCAAGGTGTGCCACCTTGAAAGCAGGTTGCGAATGCGCTTTCCCCCTCGTTCCTCGGGGAAAATCACATTCGCCTTTAATTTGGAGTGGCCTGAATCTGTTTTCTAAAACCTGTTTATTAAACTTTTTAAAAGTTTAGCCCCCGGCAGGCCCGCCGGAGGCATAAGCTGAATGGTTACCTTTTTTTAAGCACGGTTCAGGCAACAAAAAGAGGCTCGAATAACTCACGGGCGAAGCCCGTCAGCACATGTGACGTCTCTGAGGAACGAAGGGACGGAGCATGTGCGAACCTCTATCCGTTGGATTGTCCCAGCATGCCGGCCTTGAGGGCTTCGGTGGTGGGCTTGGCGCCGAGCCAGATGCCGAAGAGGGCTTTTTTGAACTCGTACCCTTTGATGGTGGCCTTCTTTTCTCCCTGCTTGTAGATGCTGGTGCCGATGCCGGGGACGTAGACCATGTCGTAGACGTCGTCCACGTGGATCTTTTCGCTGAACACTTCCATCATCTGGTCGATTTCCGCCTGGATTGGAGCGGTGTTGCCGTTGGTGGAGGTCTTAAAGCCTTTGCGGGTGGACTTGGACATTTTTTTGGAGGTGATGAGCTTGCTGGTGATGTAGAGCCGGATGGCCATGGGGGCATCGGCCTTGACCACGGCCTCACCGTCGGAGTTCTTCTCCTGGAGGAAAAGGGCAGCGACATAGGGCTTTACAAAACTTTTGACCCGGATACCCGAGCCGTTGAAGACAAGGTCCACATCGTCAAAAGTGACCTTCTCCGGGAAGGTGACATCCTTGGCATCCACGGCAAAAGCTGTGCCCGTCGCAAGGCAGAGGGCCAGAAGTATCATCACGATTCGCTTACACATATTTCCTCCTTCTAAGTTTGATGGTCGGTATGACGTCGGCCCGCAGCCCGGGCCGATGCAATGCGTATCAGCAACACGATAAAAAACGATTTATTGCCCTTTGCGCGTCCAGTATTCGTTGCGCCCCAAAAGGGACACCCCGATAAACCCCCGCACTTTAAGCTTCTTGCCCCCCTTCTTCAACTTCATGAGGCACTTGTAGGTCTTTCCATTGTCCGGATCGTAAATATGACCGTTTTCCCAGTCCCGTCCCCCCACATGGGAAAACCCGTGGGCCAGGGTCATGCCGAGAACGGGCTGCCGGGCTTTATCAGGATCGGGGTTATTCGCATCAAGAACCGGGGCTCCGTTCTCATCGGTGGCCACAGACTCTGCAAGCCAGACAATTTTCCCCGCATAGGTCTCGCCATCTTTGTAGATCTCAACGACGGCCTCGTTGTCCTTGGTGTACCACTGCCCCAGGATATCATCCGCCGAAATCTCGCAAAGGCCCGCTCCGGGAAGGCAAAAGACGGCCATGAACAGAAGAACAAAGATGCTGCGTTTCATAAATCCCCCTTTCCATCGTTTTACGTCGGTTAAAGATCAAACGACAAGCCAAATGAAAAGACACCAGACATAAACCCTAACTATGTTCAGTCTTTTTAAACAAAGATAGGTGTCAAAAGCAAGGATATTCACCATCCTCCGTTCTATAGACGCTGAATCCGGGGATTGGGTGGGGAGAGGGGGAAGACGCGTGATCGTCTCAAAAGGCGTATGGTGCCCCCCCGAACTGCCTGCGGAGTGTTCGCAAGACGACCTGCCCCAATAAAAAAAGCCGCGTAAAAACGCGGCTTTCAAAAACTATCTTTTCTGGTCACTGCTCAGCTTATGCCTCCGGCGGGGCTATACTTTTTGCCTGACCTTAGGGCGACGGGTTTAACAAACAGGCTTTAAGACCATTTTTTACGAGAAATACGGCTGTGCTTTGACCCGAGGAACGAGGGGCAAAGCACAGCCGTAATCAGCTTTCAAGGTGGCACACCTTGCCGCCGGAGGCTTAGATTTCCACGCTCCCGATGAGATCGTTGACATCGCTGATTCCCTTCTCTTTGAGAAAGGCCTCGATGCCGTCCACCACCTTCTCGGCGGCGTCGGGGTACACAAAGTTGGCTGTGCCCACCTGAACGGCGGATGCCCCGGCAATGAGGAACTCCACGGCGTCGTCGGCGGTCATGATGCCCCCCATGCCGATGACCGGAATCTTCACGGCCTTTGCCACCTGGTACACCATGCGGATGGCAACGGGCTTCACCGCAGGGCCGGAGAGCCCACCCACCACGTTAGCCAACAGGGGCTTTCGGGTGTGAATGTCAATGCCCATGCCGGTGAGGGTGTTGATCAGGGAAACCGAATCGGCCCCCTCCCCTTCCACGCTCCTGGCAATCTCGGTGATGTCCGTGACATTGGGGCTGAGTTTGACCATGACGGGCAGGGTGGTCTTTGCCTTGACGGCCTTGACCACATTGGAGGCTGCCACAGGATCCACACCGAAGGCCAGGCCGCCCGCGCTGACGTTGGGGCAGGAGATATTGATCTCGATGCCGTGGATGCCCTCCACCCCTTCTGCGGTATCGGCAATGGCGGCATACTCTTCCACGGTCTTGCCGTAAATATTGATAAACACCTTGGTGTCAAAGGCCCTCATCACGGGGAGTTTCTCTTTGATAAACCGCTGGATCCCCACGTTCTCAAGGCCGATGGCGTTGAGCATGCCGCAGGAGGTTTCCGCAATGCGGGGGGGTGGGTTGCCCTTGGAGGGGTACAGGGAGAGCCCCTTCATGACGACACCCCCAAGCCGGTTGAGGTTGAGCACCTCGTCAAACTCCATTGCGTACCCGAAGGTTCCCGATGCGGTCATCACCGGGTTGGCGAGGCGTACGCCTCCGATATCCACTGATGTATTAATGGTCTGGCTCATGATCTCTTTCGTCTGTGTTGATGGTGACTTGTCTGCCCGCCCGTAAACGCTCAAGGGGTGCCCCTTTTTCCGGCGGAATCCATGGGTACCGATCCGAATTGCGCACTATACCACAGACAGCCCCCATGCAACACCCCGGGGTTCGCGAATGCTCCGGGGGGGAACTGTAAAGGAAGGACAAAGCGAAAAGCGTGCCTCCGGCGGCCCTGCCGGGGGCTAAACTTTTAAAAAGTTTAACAAACAGGTTTTAAAAAAACGGGGTAACTATTCAGTTACTGTGAAAGTCACTCTGGCAGTCTGAGGTAGATTGGGCTGATCACTTAGGGCTCAGATAAAAAAAAGAAATAGACAGGTCATACAGGAATACCGCTGTGACTTAACCCGAGGAACGAGGGTTAAAGCGCAGCGGTAACCAGTTTTCAAGGTGGCTCACCTTGCCGCCGGAGGCAGCTTTTTAAAAGCCGACAAGTTGGAGGTCGTGGGGTGAAATCACTCTGCGGCCATGTCGCCCTGAAGGAGGGCCTCCATGGTCTCCGGCACAGAGACTGCCGAGGCAATGGTGGTTTGCGTGTCCTCTCCCGGGGGACAAAAGGTAATGGCCCGGGCGTGAAGGCCCAGGCGACGGTATCCGAAGCGCTCTTCCAGAACGGCCAGGGCGCGTTTGGAGCCGTATCGTCGGTCCCCTGTCAAGGGGTGCCCGGCCAGTTTGGCGTGGCGGCGGATCTGGTGTTTACGGCCTGTGAGGGGGCTGCACCGCACCAGGGTATAGCGCATGGAGCGGGTAACAACGGAAAAAGCCGTGGCCGAAGGCAGACGCCTGCCGCTGCCCGCGGCGTTGGTGCGCCCACCGGCCTCTTTGGCGAGGGGCTGTTGCCACTGACCGGTCTCGGGCTCCAGGCTGCCGTGGACCAGGGCAAGGTACTCCTTGGTCACCTCTTTCTCTTCGAACTGACGCGTCAGATGGCGCGCCGCCTCTTTGCCAAAGCCAAAGAGAACCACGCCGCTGGTGTCGCTGTCCAGGCGGTGCACGGCGTGCACAGACACGGGACCGCAGTCCTCCTCCTGCAGGAGACGAGGGGAATCCGTGGACAGGGTCCGGGTCACCACGGAGACAAGGTCCCGGCCGGGGTCGTTATGGACCGAGACCCCGCAGGGTTTGTCCAGGGCCACCCAGCCCTTGCCGCCGCCAAGGACGCGGATCCCCAGGGATTCAAGGGTCGCAGGGGGACTGGATTCCTTATGGGCTCGCTTACTCATGGGTCTCCCCGTTAAAGTAAAACTGCAGGATATAGGTCTCCTGGTCTTCCAGGGACCAGTGGGTCACCTTGAGGTACTCTGCGGCTTCGGCGGCGTTTCCGCGCCGGATGAGGTCAATGAAGGCCATGTGCTCCTCGCAGTGTTCCTCTTCCCACTGGGGGATGTGCTTGCGGGTGAGAAAATCGTAGAGGCGCTGCTTGTTCAGCTGGATGATACGCCGCATCTGGTCGTTGGAGGAGAGATTGAGAAAGACGTTATGAAAGGCCACGTTGTTCTGGTAAAAGCTGTAGGTATCCTTGAGCTCCGAGGCCCGCTTCATCTCCCGGGTCAACCGCTCCATCTCGGTGAGACAGGATTCCGTCAGCTTGTCGAAGATGGGAATCAGCATTTCCGATTCCAGGGCCCGGCAGATTTCCCAGGCGTTCTTGACATCTTCCAGGGAGAGCTTGTTGATCATCACCCCCCGCCTGGGGAGAATGGAGACGAACCCGTCGCACTCAAGCTGGATCAACGCATCCCGCAGGGGGGTCTTGCTGATGCCCAGGCGCTGGCTGATCTCATTGACGTTCACAAGGGATCCCGGCAGCAGGCTGCCACGGTACATTTCATCCCTTAAGTATTCGTAAATCTGTTCCCTCAAAGGCTTGGCAATGATGCTTATGCCTTGTTTCTCCTGATTCTCCATCACACATCTCCTTCATCGATATCCCGGAACGGCCGGTGTGGCATCACTGCCCCTTCGGTCCCCATCATTCCATCGTGCACGGATTGTCTTCTGCACCCCATGGAATGTCCCGAAGAAGGATACCGGTAAGGCATCCCGTCCGGCTGTCCCGTCAGTAAATCCGGATGGATGTTAAAAAAATCAGTCTGGTCAATTCAACAGCACCCGGGCCATGTTTCCGGTCGCGCCAAAACCACCGCGCCCGGAATACCCTTTTCAAAGTATCCTTTAAAATATACTCACACCACACATGCCCCGTGGGCAAAACCTGCCACACCCTGAGGCACAAGGGGCACCTTCTCACCAATTCCTTAAAAAATCAGGTGCCCCCATCATGTAAAAAAACGGAAATGTACACACAAATGTCGCGCCCGTCAACGCCTTCACCAAAGAGAAACATGTTCACCGTCAAACAACACGGGCCCGACAAATTAAGGCAAAAAAGACCCTACTCCGGTGGCAGCAGCACGCTTACGGCGTGGCGCCCGTCCACCTTCATCACGCAGGGGTTCTCAAAGCTGGCAAGGGCCGTATACTCCCCGTCCACGGCCACCGGCTGTTTCAGGAGCCATTCCATGTCAAAGTAATCGCCCCGCTCCTCCAGAATGGAGACATAGTTAATGCCCAGGGCCGTGATGTTGTGGAAAAAGTGGGACCCCTGGGAAGGGTCGGCCTTGAGATCGGCGTGGCTGCTCTCGATGATGCCGCACACCTCGGAGATCTCCTCCCAGGTCACGGGAATCCCGAGCCAGCGGTCCGCAGAGCCCCAGCGCCCCGGCCCCAGAAGCAGGTACTTCTCCTGGCGCCTGGCCATCTCCACGTTCATGCGGCCGATCTCCCGGGCAATCTCCCGGGTATGCTTCAGGTCGAAGGTGTCGGGTTTCACGTAGAGGATATGGGTGACGGGCTGTCCCTTCACATTTCCCAGGGCATGGGAGGAGACACTCACCCCGGCCCCCTTCTCCTCGTCGGTGATGACCACATCGGCCAGCTCGTCACGGTCGGTCATGGGCCGAATCTGGAGCAGGACAAACCGCCCCTTCTCCCCGGGCGCAAGGGGAAGCTCCACGGCAAACTCGATCTCCACCGAAGACCCCATGCCCTGGGCCCCGATATCAAGGACCTTTGCAAGGAGTTCCGGGAGGGGAAACATGTTGTACTTAAGGATTTTATCGAATGTCAACACCCTTGGCCCCCGGTGCTGATGGCCGTACCGGATGGTGTTTTCCTCCCGGACATAGGTCCCGGAGAGGTAGGAAACCGGCCCGCTGCCGTCCAGGTCGCGGATCGCCAGCTTTTCAATCTCCGAGTTGAGGGTCATGACGGAGCACCGGGCTTTGGATCCCACCTTCAGGGCATACAGGCTCTGCTGGGCGTTTTTCAGGATCTCCTCCACCCGGGAAAACTGCGGCAGGATATGGGGCCGCCTGGGTGAAAACCGCAGGGCCTGCTCCCCTTCCACCACCGTGCGACCAAGCCCCATGGCGATGGCGGCAATCCCCTCATCCGCCTCCATCTTCCCGAAGGGGTAGTAGTTGTAAGACTGGGCCACACCCGACACGGCCGGGTAATAGTACTCTCCCCACCGGCGTCCGGAGACCTGCTGGATGATCACCGCCATCTTCTCCTCTTCGGTGCGATGCCCCACCCGCCGCGCAAAACTCTTGGGCCCCTGGAAATAGGTGGAGGCGTAGACAAGCTTCACCGCAGAGATCAGCTGGTTCAGCCTCACCTCCAGCTCCGCGTTGTCGTTGGAGATCATGCAGGTGTGGTACAGGCCCGCATAGGCCATGAACTGGGCGTCTTCGAACAGGGCCGAGGAACGCACGGCCAGGGGGTGACGGATCTCTTTTAAAAATGCCCGGAGCTCTTCGTCGATCCAGCCGGGAAAGGTGGCGTTCTGGAAAAGCTCGATCACCTCGTCATCGGCAAGGTCGGCTTTGGCAACCCACTTGAGGTCGTTCTCCCGCATAAAGGCGTCAAACCCTTCGGTGGAGATCACCAGGGTCTGGGGAAGGGTGATCTCCACCTCCCCGAAGGTTTCGTGAAGCTCCGGGTGGTGGCGAAGCAGGGTGGAGGCAAAGACCAGGCCCCGGGCTTTCCCCCCCAACGAGCCGTTTCCGATCTTCAAAAATTCGGTTTCCGGGTCGAACTCATCGGCATCGAACTGGACCACCACACCCTTTTGGCGGTTGCGGCGCCGTTCCTGAATATTCTTAAGGATAAAGGCCTTCATGTCGGCAATATTGCCCCTGAAATCCTCATCGGTGGCCGGTCGGAGCCGGTTGGCCAGAAGGGTCTCGGAACGGGCGAAGAACCAGCGGGAAAAATCGTTCTTCTTCCAGTGGTGGTAAAAGCACTCATCCGAGATATCGGCCAGCATCTTTTCAAGGGCCCTGAAGTTGGGAGCACGCCCAAGCTCGCGACCATCGTTGTCCCGGAACACAAAATCCCCGAACCCCAGCTTGTTCACAAAATAGTGGTGGAAATCACCGGATAGAGAAGGGGAGTTCTTGTCCACGAAGTAGATCCCCAGGACATCGGCAACGCTCCGGTTCGACGACTCGGTGCTGGCCATCATCAAGGGGATGTCCGCCTGCTGCCCCTGGATATGGGAGAGCACCCGGTAGCCGGAGTCATCGCACACCACCCCTTCCCGGGGAAAGCTGGCATCGGAGATCACTCCGAGGATGTACTCCTTGTACTCCTCATAGATCTCCATGGCCTCTTCATAACTCTGGGTCACAAGGATCTTGGGGCGGGCCCGCATGGTCAGGAGCCGGTGCTCATGGTTCAACACCTCCTCCATGACGTTCTGGACCTGGGTGACCACCTCTTTGTACAAAATGGGCAGGATGGCCGAGGTATACAACGGGGAATCCTCCACCATCAAAATGAGGCGGACCCCAGCCTTTTGGGTGTCGTGGGCGACGTTGAGCCGGTCCTCCTCGCTTTTGATCAGGGCAAGGAGAATATCCGCGTTTCCCGTCCACACATACATGCGGTCCACACCCCGGGACTTGGACCGAACCGGGTCAAACTGGCTGGGCAGGGGGCTGTGGGTCAGCAGCACCACGGGGATGCTCGGGCACTTGCGTTTGATCTCCTCCCCGAGGGTGAAGGCATCCATGTCCACAAGACGCAGCATGGTCACCACCATGTCAAAGGAGCGTTTCTCCAGCATATCCAGGGCCTCTTCAGCCGTGGACACCCAGGTCAGGCGGGGGGGGCGGCTCAGGTTGAGACCCCTGTACTCGTTGACGATCTTCTCCGAAAGACGCCCGTCCTCTTCCATGATGCACGCATCATATAGGCTCGACACCAACAAGATCTCCCTGATTTTACAGGGCATCAGCTCATAAAATACCTTAAACCGGGAGTCAAACTCTTCCATGGATAACCTGCCGTTTTGTGTCAACCCACACCCTCCTTCGTACCGATCACAGATGATTAAAACGCATGCCAAGACTTACAAAGGGGCACTATTTGATATATCAGACACCAAATACCAATGCAAGTCTCTGGACAGAGGCACCCGGGCTGCAATGCCCCTCCCCTGCTCAATTACAGAGAATTTCCCCGACATTCCACTTGAAAGGTCTCCCCATGGATTGACTTTTCACCGGGACTGGACTAAGCCCAATGCTGATAAAACAGGCGTCACCCGGGTGCTGCCACCCAAAACGCCCTTCGGCAACAGGGTCACCCGGCACCAGACGCTGAAAGCCATTTTAATAAAGCAAAACAACCAACAATGAGGCCACCCACATGGACGTTATCGGTTCAATTCACGAGATGCAGAGCTTAAGCGACAGCCTGAGACAAAAAGGCAAGCGTATCGCCTTTGTCCCCACCATGGGCTTTCTCCACGACGGGCACCTCTCCCTCATGCGGGAGGCAAAAAAACACGCGGATATCCTGGTCACCAGCATCTTCGTCAATCCGGCCCAGTTCGGCCCCAATGAAGACCTGGACGCCTATCCCCGGGCCATGGAAAGCGACCTGGCAAAATCCAGGGAAGTGGGCGTGGATGTGGTGTTCACCCCCACCAACGACCAGATTTACCCGGAGGGCTACGAAACCTACGTCCAGCTCGAAACACTGCCCAACCACCTCTGCGGCCTCTCCCGTCCCGTCTTTTTTAAAGGGATCACCACCGTGGTCACCAAGCTCTTCAACATCATCAAGCCCCACGTGGCAGTCTTCGGTGAAAAAGACTTCCAGCAGCTGGCCATTATCCGCCGCATGGTCAAAGACCTCAACATGGACATCGAGATCATCGGCGGAGCCCTTGTGCGGGAGGCAGACGGCCTGGCCATGAGCTCCCGCAACGCCTATCTCTCCGAGGAAGAGCGTACGGAAGGCCTTCGCCTCAGCCAGTCCCTTGCAAAGGCCCGGGCTATGGTTGCAGGCGGTGAGACCGATACGTCAGCCATCCGCGCCATGGCCGAAGCCCACCTGACCGGCTGCCCCGCGATCTCCGTCGACTACATCTCCCTGTGCGACCCCGAAACCCTGGACGAGACAGCAACCATCACAGGCCCCACCCTCATGGCCCTGGCCGTGATGCTGGGCAAAACACGCCTCATCGACAACACGGTGCTGGTGCCGCAGTAAGGAGTCATCATGAACACCCGACAGCGTCTCAAGACCATAACGACCATCGCCCTTCTGGCCGCCGTGCTGAACCTATCGGCCTGCGGCTACGTCCTCTACCCCGAGCGCAAGGGCCAATCGGGCGGCAAGCTTGATGCGGCCGTGTTTCTCCTGGACGCCGCAGGGCTCCTCTTCGGTATCATCCCCGGGGTTATCGCCTTTGCCGTGGACATTTCCACCGGTACCATCTACCTGCCCGCGGGTGATCAGTCGGTCATTGACAAACACCTTAAGCAGGGCGGGATCACCCCGGTTCGGGATCCGGGCATGAACAAAGAGCTCCTGGCCGATAAGCTCTCCATGGAGCTGGGCCGCCCCATTACCGCCGAGATGATCCGCCTCTACGAGGCATCCCCCCATGGCGGAATCGCCCTGGCGTCCATGGAAGTCAGGGTTCTCAAGTAACAGAAAAAACTTGCCTCCGGCGGCCAGGGGATGATCCCCTGGGCCCCAGGTTGCGCATGCGATTTTCCCCTCGTTCCTCGGGGAAAATCACATCCGCCTTAAAAAATCAAAAATGACTCAACAATCATTTTTCAAGACCTGTTTGTTAAACCCGTTTGTAACTATTCAGCTCAAACAAGCCTCCGGCGGCCCTGCCGGGGGCCAAACGTTTAAAAAGTTTGACAAACAGGTCTTAAGCAAGCCCTTCAAGGCTCCGCCGAAATAATTTCCACTTTTTCACATTAGAAACGTTTTTTGCGGAGCTTTTTTTCAAAAAAGCGACCCGCCGGAGGCCTCTTTGGTCGGAGTGAACCACCGTAAAAATGTCTGCGTAAGCCCCTCCCGTACAAACAAAAAAACCGGTCTCGGCATATATGCCGGGACCGGTTTTTGTGTATTCAGCAAAGCGGGGTTTTAAAGCTACCCGATATGAAGCACATGGGCGAGGATAATAAACACGCCCGTGGCCAGGAGCACCCAGAAGACGATCTTTCTGAACAGGGCCGCATCGACCCTGTGATGCACGACCTCGCCGATGAGAATCCCCACCAGCAGAAACGGAAGGGACCAGACCAAATTGAGCAGGCTCTGCCCCATGGCCGCGCCCTGGGTAGCCACGGCGGCAATGTTGGAGAGGAGGGGATCAAAGGTGGCGTCCGTGGCAATGAGAAAGGTATTCACAGAGACCCACAGAAGGCTCAAGGTCGCCCGGAACTCCCCCTTGTCCCGGAGCTTTCTCGTGGCATAGAGCACCACGAAGGGCCCCCCCGTGGCAAAGGCACCGTGGAGAATCCCTCCGAACACCAGGAGCATGTAGTAGACCCACTCGGGGATGGTCACACGAAGCTGGATGCCGCCGTACTCTTTTTTGAGCTGCATGATGGAGGTACAGACGATGAAGATCCCCAAAAGCAGCTTCAGGGTATCGCTGGGAAAGTGGTTGAACAGGTAAATGCCCACGGGCATGCCCAGGCCCACAAGGCCCACGATGATCCCAAACTGACGCCAGTTGATGTGGCGAAACTTCGTGGAGACGAGATAGGCCCCCAGAATCCAGGTCAACACGGCCAGCAGAATCTTGGCCTCGTAAATACCCAGGATCCAGGTCACAAAGGGAAAAGCGAGAACGGTACACCCAAAGCCGGTGATCACTTCAAGTGTGTGGGTAAGAAACACCACGATACCGGTCAAAAGAAAGGTCATCATGCGTCAAACATCCTTCGTACATAACGGTCGGGGCCGGATAACCGAAACATGCTGCCCCCTGCCCCCTTCCGGCTCGGTACCACAGCAGACTCCCACCTGATTGCAAACCACGAAGACGGATGAAGCAGTCCCTGCTCCCACCCGCCTAAAAATATACGCCACATCCCGGGCCTGACACCCGGAATTTTTATTCTACGCAGCTTTTCTAAAACGATCGCAACGCGGGAATCCGTCACTCTCCCGCCAGAGCCACCTCTTCCTTGCTGGCCTGCTTGTAAAACCGCCTGATATGGTCTTCCTGCTTCTCAAAGGACCAGTGAATATCCCTTAAAAACGCGGTGGCCGACTCCCGGTTCCCGGATCGCAGCAACTCGATGAGGTGCTCGTGCTCATCGCAGTTGACGGTCTCCCACTCCGGAATGCAGGACCGGGAGAGAAAATCGTAGAGCCTCTGTTTGATGAGCTTTAAAATACGCAGCATCTGGTGGTTGTCCGAAAGGGAGAGAAACGCATCGTGGAAGGTGATGTTGAGGTGGTAAAACCGATCCGTGTCCTTTTCGGCCATGGCCTCTTTCATCTCGTTGTTGATGGACTCCATGTTTTCGATGCAGGAGGCATCGATGCGATGAAAGAGCCGGTTCATCATTTCGGATTCAAAGGCCCTGCAAATCTCCCAGGACTCGCGTACATCCGACAGGGTCAGGCGGTTGACCATCACCCCGCGGCGGGGCAGGATGGTCACAAACCCGTCGCACTCCAGCTGAATCAGCGCCTCACGCAGGGGGGTCTTGCTGATCCCCATGCTTCGGCTGATCTCGCTGGTGTTCACCAGCTGGCCGGGCAGCAGGTTTCCTTTGTTGATATCGTCTCGAAGGTAGGCGTAAATCTGTTCGCGCAAGGGCTGAACGTTAATTATCCCACTTTCACCCTGTCTTCCTGACAGCTGCATGGTCCTTCCTTTTTCGTTTCGTCCGCAGGCGAGCAGGGGGTCGAGCCAACACCAAAACAGTCAGACCGTCACATGCATCGCGTTTAATATTTTCAGACGTTTTATATTATATATTTTATAAAATATCCAGCGCAGAGTATTCTCCATTGAACACCACTCACCAAACAGGTTAATTCACAACAAACCGGCCCCTTAGGCATGGGACACACCCTCTGTATCCCCTCCCTGCAAACCGCTGCCTTCTCAAAGAGACAAACCTCCGGGCGGGAGCTCTCCGAACGTACACATCAAAACACCCGTTTCCGCCCACCCCGCCCGGCAGGACCCCACCTTCGCCGTGGAAGATGAAGTGCCTGCCGATATGCGAAGCACTCTTTCCGATTACAATGTCAACTCAGAGGCTTCGGTGATCTCATGGCGAAGCTTTAAGAACTCCAGGTCGGTAAATTTCCTCGGCCGCGGCAGGTTGACGTTATACACCTCACGGATGCGTCCGGGCAGCTTGCCTTCCATGCAGATGATCCGATCCCCCAGGAACAGCGCCTCATCGATGTTGTTGGTGACAAAGATGACGGTCCGCTTCTCCTGCTCCCAGATCCGGACGGTCTCCTGCTCCATGTAGATTCGGGTCTGGGCATCGAGCTGGCCGAAGGGTTCGTCCAATAGCATCACCTGGGGCTGGTTGGCGTAGGCCCTTGCGATGCCCGCGCGCTGTTTCATCCCGCCGGAGAGCTGATGGGGATACTTGTTCTCAAACCCCTGGAGCCCCACCATGTCGATGTAGTGCTGGGCCACCTTCCGGCGCTCCTCTTTACCGACGCCGCGAAGCTTCGGGCCCATCTCCACGTTGCCCATGACGGTTTTCCAGGCAAAGAGCATGTAGCTCTGGAACACGAGGCCCCTGTCCTGCCCCGGCCCGTCCACCTCCTTGCCGTTGATCACCACGCTTCCGGTGGTGGCGGTCTCAAGACCGGCCATGATCCTGAGCAGGGTACTCTTCCCGCATTGCCCCGGCCCCAGGATCACCACAAATTCGTTCTCTTTCACATCAAGGCTGATGTCTTCAAGAACATGGACCTTCTGGCTCCCTTTCTGGATGAAGGTTTTGCTGATATTCTGACAGGAAATTTTCGCGTTTGTGTTTCCGTTTTCAGCCATTGTCTTGTTTCCATCCTCCAATGAATTAGAGTCCCTCGATTTCACGCTTCCAGGGGCAAAGCACTTTTTCCAGCAACCCCACCAGTTGAGACGTCAACAAAGCGGCAAGGGCGATGGCCACCATGCCCCCCAAAACCATGGCCGGCCGGCCGAGGTTCATGCCCTTGATGATCACATACCCCAGGCCCGAACGGGCGCTGACGAGTTCGGCTGCCAGCACGCAGGTCCATGCAATACTAAGCGAGATCTGAAGTCCGGCAAAGATCGAGGGAAAGGCCGCGGGAAAGCAGACCTGAAGGATCTCATCCCGCCTGTTGCCGCCCAGGACCCGGACCACATCGTAGAGTTCCGGCTCCACCAGGCGCACCCCGTTGTAGGAGTTCAAAAGGCAGGGCACAAAGGTCCCGATGATGATGATAAACACCTTGGAAGGCTCGCCGATTCCGAACCAGAGAATGGATATGGAGATCCAGGCAATGGGAGGCATGGGCTTCATCAGGTCGAAAATCGGCTTGACGATGGCGTTGACGTATTTGTTCAGGGCCATCATCAGCCCTAAGGGCACAGCAATCAGAGAGGCAATGGTAAAGCCGATGAGAATGCGCCGGGTACTGGCCCAGATATGGCCCCACAGGGAGTTGCCGGCCAGGCGGTGGTTGATCATGTACCCCATGTAATTGACCACTTCCAGGGGACGGGCCAGGGAACTTCCCAGGATCTTCTTGTACGCCACATAGTCCCAGAGCCCGAAGAAAAAGGTGAGGGAAACGGCGTAGAGGAACCACTTGTTCATCAAGACGGCCTTCACCGTGATGGGTTTGCGCTCCCTGGTCGTTGCTTGGGTTTCGTTGGCAATAGATGTCACGTGTCCTACCTCCTTATGCCTGCAAGAAGCCGCTTTTCAACCGCATCGATCACCACGCCGATGACAGCACCGGTCAGGCCCACCATGGCCATCCCGAGGAGCACCATGTCCGGCATGGCAAGACGGCGGCCCATGGTGATCATGAAGCCCAGGCCGTTATCGGCTGCCAGGAGTTCCGCCCCCACCAGGTTGGTCCAGCAGTAAGCCAGGGCAATCTGAAGCGCACCGAACACCATGGGAAGCGCTGAGGGGATGCAGATCTTTGTAAAAATCTGCCAGCTGGAGGCACCGTAAGTCCGTGCCATTTGAATCAACACAGGGTTGGTCATCTTCACCCCGACGTAGGAGTTGATGACGCAGGGGACAATACCGGCAATCCAGATAATAAAGACTTTCCCGGGGATCCCGATGCCGAACCAGAAGATGGTCAGGGGAATCCAGGCAATGGGGGGAATGGGCCTGATCAATTCAAAAATGGGACGGGCAAGGCCTTCCACAACGGGGAACCACCCCATGGCAAGACCCAGGGGAATCCCAACGAGCAGCGCCAGGATGTACCCGGTAAACGCCTCCTGGATACTGGTCCACATGTGGGTCGTGAGAAGCGCACCGTCCGGGTTCAGCTGGGTCCATTTGGCAATAAACAGCTTGAGCACCTGCAGGGGTGATGCCAGCAGCGAGCTGGGAACCACCCCGAAGGTGAGGAGTGACTGCCAGGCCCCGAAAAAGAAGATGATACTGATGATTGGAAGGATCACCATCAATGGTTCTTTGGTAACCTTCACCTCTTCATAACTCATGGATCATGAACCTCCGAGTCGTAATCGTGTACTTTTTTGCATCCGATCCCCCTTTCCCTTCCGAAAGCCTCGAAAGGAAAAGGGGGAGGTTCCCTTATGTCAGGAGGAAGCAATCCTTAGTTGTACGCAGGGATCGGGGTCTCCACCATCTTCAGGAACTTGTCGGTGATGTAGTCGCTGTTCACGACCTTGTCGCGCTCGGCCTTGGTGAATTTGCCCTGGGCGGTGAAGAAATCGGTGATGTCGCGCATCCAGATCTCAACGGTGCTCATCTTGCCGTCCTTCTTGGCAAAGAGTTCAAGCTGCTCTTCCAGGGTAAACACGGGGTGCATCTTGATGTCCATCATGGCCATCTCTTTGGTCAGGGGGGTTCCCACCCACTCCTCGAAGAAACGACGGTAATCGGCGAGGAGCTGCTTGCTGGTGGGGGTGTCGAAGTCTCCCTGGCCGTGCTCTTTCATGAGGTTCACGACGCGGAAGTACTGGCGGAGGAATTTCGCCACGATCTCGGGGTGCTCGTCGCCGAACTCACGGGCGACCATCATGGTGATGGGAAGGCTGGTGCCGGAGGTGTGGATATTGCCGACAACCTTCCAGCCGCGATCCATGCCGATGTACATGTTGGGAGCCCAGAGACAGACGGCGTCGCCGACACCGGCTTCAAAGGCGGCCATGGCCTGGGCCTGGTCCATGTGCTTGACGATGACATCTTTGTCTTTAAGACCGAAGACCTTGAGCCAGGAGCTCATGGTGTAGTGGGGAGAAGAGACCGTGGTGGTAAGGATGGTGATGCCCTTGATGGTTTCGGGGCTGCCGTAGACTTCGGGGTTCTTGGGGTTCCACCCTTTGGTCTTTAAAATGGGGCTGTTTCCGCGCACGAGAACAGAGTTGGTGAAGGACTCGTCGTTGCCGATCTGGGCGACATAGGTTCCGTAACGAAGGCCTGCAAGGACGTGGGGGGTGGCCCCGTTACCGCCCAGGTGCCAGGATTTTGAAGGAAGGGCTTCCAGCTGCGCCATCCCTGAGTCGTAGTACTGGAGTTCCATGTCAAGACCCTCTTCCCTGTCCCAGCCCTTCTCCACCATGTACCAGGCCATGAATGCTTCATGTTCGGGAAGCCAGCAGGTCTTTAATTTAAAAAGCTTCTTCTTGGCAAAGGCCGTTCCGACGCCCGTGACGGCAAACAGAAGAACCAGGCACACGATGCCGATTAATTTAAGCTTTCTCATTACACTCTCCTTCGCATAACTACAGTTAATGTTTCACGGAGTGACACCTCGTCCCTCCTCCTGCAAACCTCAAAAGGGGAGGGTCCACCAACAGGTGCTAAAGTGCCCGACGCCCATCGGGTCTTTTCTCGCCCGATCGTCCCAAGGTCGGGTGCTTTAAGCGGCCCCATCGGCATAAACCTCGCCTGTGGACCGTGGTGCTGCCGGGTGGCTGTGAGGGGCAAAGCCGGGATTGCAGTCTGAACGGCTTTTTTCCCGTTCAACCATCCGGGTTGAAAACGTTTCGTAAAAAAGTATCCCCAAAGGCGGCTGTTACCACCAGCGGATGAGTTCGGTCACGTGCTCCCTGATCTCAACAAATTTGGGGTCCATGGGGTTGCGGGGCCTGGGCAGGTCCACCTCCACCTCGGCACGAACATTGGTGGGCTTGTTGCTCAGGACCAGGATGCGGTCGGCAACGTAGACGGCCTCTTCAATGTTATGGGTTACGAAAATAACGGTGCTTTTCAGTTTGTTCTGGAGCGACACAAGCTCGTCTTCCAGATAGTAGCGGAGCTTGACGTCGAGCTGTCCGTAGGGTTCGTCCATCAAAAGCAGGTCAGGATCGACGGAAAAGGCACGGGCCACAGCGATACGCTGGATCATAGAGGCCGATACCTGGTTGGGATAGAGGCTGGCGCAGTCAGTCAAGCCAACCATATCCATGATGCGGTCAAGGCGTTCCTCTTTTTCAGCCGCGGAGACGTTTTTTACCTCCATGCCGAAGGCCACGTTCTCCCGAACGGTTCGCCACGGAAGGCACGTGGGCTCTTGAAAAACAAAGGCAAGGTTGTGTTTGGTGGGATCGGCAATCTCTCCGTCGATGAAGATATTGCCGTCAGAGGAAGGCATGAGTGTGGACAGAAGGTTCAGGAACGTGGTTTTCCCGCACCCGGTCGGGCCGACGATACTGAGGAATTCCCCCTCAGCGACGGTAAAGTTGATCTTGTCAAGAACCAGCAGATCGCCAAATCGCTTGGTCAGGTTCTTCACTTCAATTTTGTTTCTTACAGCTGGATTGTTCCCCACCTTTAAATTCCCCTCATAGTTTCTTGATGTTATCTATTTTGGGCGTGAAGGTCACCAGGCGCTGTCGGGTTACCCGCTCGTCTGTTGTGTGTGAACAAGCAGTACGGAGCATTGCGCATGATGGACCACGTGGTTGCTGGCGCTTCCCAGGAGAAGATCGGCCAGGGTGCCGCGGTTTGTCCGACCCAACACGATCAGGTCCGCCCCCCAGTCGCCGGCGTACTCGACGATGTCTTCCCCGGGGTTTCCCACAGCCACATGGGTTCGCGTCTTGATCCCCTTCCCTTTGGCCAGAATACACAGCCCCTGGAGCCAGGCTTCGGCGTGCGTCACCTGGGCATCTTTTCGTTCAATGCGTCTCCGGTGAGATGAGGCCTGGTCCATCTCCGTGAAGGTTCCTATGCGGTCTTCCAGTTCCGCGACCGTAGACTGGCGTAGGCAATGGAACACGGCGAGTTCCGCACCCTCTTTCACTGCAAGCTCAATGGACTGCGCCATGAGGGTAGAGCTTGCGTCGTTGACATCAACGGCCACGACAATTTTTTTATACGCCATAGTGCACCTGTCGGTATGATGTGTGTCTTCACAGGTTAAGCCGGAATTAAGACCCTTTTTAAAGGGTCCGGGGATCGGCACTTCTCCCCTTGTGCCCGAACAGGTCCTGAAAGGATCGAAGGCGCCACTCCACAAGCACCCCCGACCCTTTTCAGGAACAGCTTCTCCTACTGGGCTACGCAGCTGCGAACAGACTTGTCGCCGTCTACGCGGGTGCCGCATTCGGCAACGCCCTCGGGGGGAGTCACACGAATGGTGGCCACTTTGTTCTGGGTAAAGAACTCAATGCCGTCTTTGCCCTGAACCTTGTTGGTGCCGACCAAAGAATCCTTGATACCGCCGAAGGGCAGGTAGGGGTGGGGAGCACAGACACCCACGTTCACACCCACCATGCCGACGTTGGCATCGGCGATGAATTTTTCGGTGTAGTACTGGTTCTGGGTGAAGATGCAGGCACCGTTACCGAACTCCTGCTCCTTGATCAGACCCAGCACGTCGTTGAGATCGTTGATCTTCATGACGGACACCACGGGACCGAAGATCTCTTCCTTGGCGATGGTGCGGCAGGGCGTGACATCGGTGAAAATCGTGGGACCGACGAAGTAACCATCCTTGTTCTTTTCGGGCAGCTCGGGGCTGCGGCCGTCCAGTACAAGGTTGGAACCGCCTTCGATGCCGAGCTCGATGTACTTTTCAATGCGCTCTTTGGCAGCCTTGGTGATGACGGGGCCCATGTAGATATCGGGGTCCATGGCATCGCCCACGGTGACCTTCTTGGAGGCTTCCACCATGCGCTCGATGCACTCGTCGTAGACTTCGGGGACCACGGCGATGATGGAGCCGGCCAGGCAGCGCTGACCTGCTGAACCGTAAGCGGAGTGGATGAAGTTCTCGATGAACACATCCATGTTGGCGTCTTCCATGACCACGAGGAAGTTCTTGGCGCCGCCCAGGAGCATGGAGCGCTTGCCGTTTTTGCCGCAGCCCTGGGCGATGGCCTTGGCTGTGGGGGAGGAGCCCACGAGGCAGACACCGGCCACTTCGGGACGATCGTACCAGGCTTCAACCACATTGGGGTCGCCGTGGATGATGTTGACCACGCCTTTGGGGAGACCCACTTCGTTGAAGATGTCGCCGATGATCTGCATGAAAAGCGGAGACTCGTTGGAGGGCTTGTATACAAAGGTGTTCCCGGTGCCGATGGCGTAAGGGATGAACCAGCCGAACACAAGGGCGGGAAAGTTAAAGGGAGCCACACCGCCGAACACACCCAGGGGCTCTTTGGTCACACGGCCGTTGATGCCGTTGGCAATGTTGCCCAGGGTCTCGCCCTGCATCAGGGTGGGGATGCTGCAGGCGGCTTCGAAAATCTGCACCACGCGCATCACCTCACCGCGGGCTTCGCTGATGTGCTTGGCCTGGTCGGTGGCAATGGCAACGGCCAGCTCTTCCTGATGGTCAAGCATGGCCTGACGAAGAGCAAAAAGGTAACCTACGCGCTTGCCGATGGACAGGTTCTTCCATGCGGGGAAAGCGGCATCCGCAGCCTTGACTGCGTCAATGGAGGCCTCGGTGCTGCTCATGGGAACTTCACCGATCACTTCACCTGTAGAGGGGTTGTGCAGGGGAATATAAGTTGCTTTGGGGTCTTCAACCCACTCACCGTTGATGAAGTTCTTGACTCTCGTAAATTCCATGTAACTGCTCTCCTTTTGAAAAGCGTGTTTCAATCCGCCGGGGTCTTACGAAACCCGGCCCCGGCGAAATGATCTTCTGTTATATTGACAGATCTTTCTGGCCCCCAGTGGAGCCGGAAAAGGCTGTTATTCGCAGTAAGTATCGGCAACCTTGAGGGCTTCGTCCATTTTGGCGATGCCTTCGTCGATCTCATCTTTGGTCACGATGAGCGCAGGAGCCATGGCAATGACGTTGCTGGGGTTGGCGGCCATGGCCATCATGCCCAATTCGCCGAGCTTGGCGCCAACGGCGGTCTTGGGGTTGAGGCCCTTTTTAACGCGGTCCGCAACGGCCATGATGGGCTCTTTGGTCTCCTTGTTCTTGACCAGCTCGATACCCACAAAGAGGCCCTTGCCGCGGACATCGCCCACGCTGGGGTGCTTATCTTTGAGCTCCATGGCCTTGTCGAGGAGGTAGGCGCCCATGACGCGGGAGTTCTCGATGAGGTTGTCTTCCTGGTAAATGGGAAGCACCGCACCGGCGGCCGCGCAGCTCATGGCATGACCTGCGTAGGTGCAGCCGTGGCCGAAGAAGGTGTTCTTGAAGGCTTCGCCGATGTGCTCACGCACCACGGTGGCACCGATGGGGAGGTACCCGCAAGAGAGGCCCTTGGCCATGGTCATGATATCGGGCACAACGTCCCAGTGGTTCATGGCGAACCACTCACCGGTACGACCGAAACCGGTCATGACTTCGTCGGCGATCATGAGAACGCCCCACTTGTCGCAGACGGCGCGGAGCTCCTTCATGTACTCGTCGGGGGGCACGATGATGCCGTTGGCGCCGGTGATGGGCTCGAAGATGATGGCAGCCACTTTGTCGCCGCCGCCTTCAAGCTCGATCACTTCGTCCACGTACTTGACGCACTCCATTTTACAACCGGGATAGGTCTGGCCGAACATGCAGCGGTAGCAGTAAGGCTGGGGCACGCGAACGAGATCCGCACCGCCCAGGACCTGCTGCCAGCCACGGGAATCGCCCAGGGAGAGGCTCATGGAGGTGGCGGTTCCGCCGTGGTAGCTGCGGAAACGGCCGATGATCTTGCGGCGCCCGGTGAACTGGTGGGCAATCTTGATGGCCGCTTCGTTGGCCTCGGTGCCGCCCAGGGAAATAAAGGACTTGGACAGATCGCCCGGGGTCACTTCCGCCAGCATCTTGGCCAGCACCGCGCGGGGCTTGGTGGACATGCTGGGAGCAAAGGAGGTCAGCTCGTTGGCCTGCTTGCACATGGCATCGATGACGCGCTGGTCCTGGTGGCCGATGTTGTGGCTCACAAAGCAGGAGCTGAAGTCAAGGCGCTCACGACCGTCTTCGGTGGTGAAGCGAACACCCTTGGCGGAGACAACACGCATGGGCGACTTCTCGGGCTGGTAAGACCAGGAATGAAAGTTGTTTTTGACCTCGTAGGAATCGAGGTCCTCCTTGGTTGTGGGGATGCTTTTTAAGTCTATCAATGGTCCACTCCTTCCAAAAAAAATGGATACACATGTATGTTAAAGACAGGTGGGGATGCCGGCCTTTCCCGACTCGTTTCGGCTGCTCGCGACTCGTCGTACGAAGCACCGGCCCCCCGTCTGTATTGTCCTATCCCGGATATTTCATAAGAAAAACGAAATATAATTCACGATTATCTGTTCGATTTTCTCACCCTCCGGGCTAGTGAAATATCCGGGCTAAACCACGCCCTGATCAATCATGGCGTCCACAACCTTGATGAAACCGGCAATGTTGGCGCCGGCCACATAGTTCCCGGGCATGCCGTACTGCTCGGCTGCCGACAGGCAGGTACTGTGGATGTTCTGCATGATCCCCTTGAGTCGCGCGTCAACCTCTTCACGGCCCCAGGAGAGACGCATGCTGTTCTGGCTCATCTCCAGGCCGGAGGTGGCGACACCGCCTGCGTTGGCTGCCTTGGCGGGGGCAAAGAGGATTCCGTTCTCCTTGAAGTGATGGGCGGCCTCCAGGGTACAGGGCATGTTGGCCACTTCCACGACGCTTTTGCAGCCGTTGGCAACGAGGGTCTCGGCATGCTCAAGCTGGAGTTCATTTTCCATGGCGGTGGGCATGGCCACATCGCAGGGAACCTCCCAGGGCTTTTTACCGGGCACCCACTCGCAGCCGTACTTGTCGGCGTAATCCTTGGCGGGACGGCGATAAATGGTCCAGAGGTCGGCCATGTATTTCAGCTTCTCACCCTTGATGCCATCGGGATCGTGAACGTAGCCGTACTCATCGGCAATGGTCACAACCTTGCCGCCGAGTTCGTTGATCTTTTCGATGACATAGGTGCCGGCGTTTCCGTAGCCTGAAATCGCAACGGTCTTGCCTTCTACGGTCTCACCGCGGGTCTTGAGCATCTCTTCCAGGAAGTAGACAGCACCGTACCCCGTGGCTTCGGGACGAACCAGGCTGCCGCCCCAGTTGAGGCCTTTTCCGGTAAGCACCCCGGTAAACTCGTTGGTGAGTTTCTTGTACATACCGAAAAGGTAGCCGATCTCTCGGGCCCCTACCCCCACATCACCGGCAGGCACGTCGGTGTTGGGGCCGATGTGGCGGAAGAGTTCCGCCATGAAGCTCTGGCAAAAGCGCATGACTTCATTGTCGGACTTGCCTTTGGGATCGAAGTCGGACCCTGCTTTGCCGCCTCCCATGGGAAGGGTTGTCAGAGCGTTCTTAAAGACCTGCTCAAAGGCGAGGAATTTGAGAATACTGAGGTTGACCGAGGGGTGAAAACGGCATCCGCCCTTGTACGGGCCGATGGCACTGTTCATCTGCACACGAAAGGCTCGGTTCACCTGAATCTTGCCTTCATCGTCGAGCCAGGGGACTCGAAACATAATGACACGCTCCGGCTCCACAAGTCGCTCCAGGACATTGTGCTGTCGGTACTGAGGGTTCTGCTCAAGAACGGGCATTACGGACTCCACCACTTCGGTAACGGCCTGGTGGAATTCCGGTTGATGAGGGTCTCTGTTTTTTACGATTTCTAAAATCTCTGACATGTCACTTATCCCAATTTAATATACATACCAGCGCATCACCGATGATGCGTGATCTTCTGTATCTGATATATCAGATACCAAAAGAAGGCGTCAAGAAATAAAACAGCGTTCCGTTGCATTTTAAAATCAGCCAAAGCCCCGTGGTTACCTACCCGTACACCACCCCCACCCTCATCATGCAACGCCACCGCCCGTGACCCATTGAATATGTTGATCAAATGGACTGATAACACCCTGCGCTCCGCCCCCATGATTCTCACCTTCGGGCCCCGATTTCCGTAACACAATTCCTTGCCGACAGGCCGACACCATCGGCTCAATGGGTATCAAGGGAACACAATGGCGAAGGGCCCATGGACACCTTTATGTATACATACCCAAACGACAGGGACAAAAAGCCACTGTGCCAAAAGCAGAAAGAAGGCCGGGGAACGTCCTGGAAAAGCCATGGAGAAAAAACCGAACAGTAAGAAAAAACAAGAGGAGGACAAAACGGGGAGAGATACACATAACCATCTAAAAAAGCATGGCATTACATACCACGACAATGGTCCACAGTCAAGATATCAAGGACTGAAGCCAAGGCGCAGGGATTTATTTTTCGCCGTATTTACAGCGGGCTGCCTCACCCATCGCCGGCACCCCATAAACGATGGGCACAAAGCAGATTTTCAAACCAACCGGCACCTGTACGGACGGAGTGCCCATAAAAAAACCGCCCCTTCCTTATAAAGAAAGAGACGGCATCATTTACCAGGCAACGGATATCCCGAGCTTAAAACGCATGGCGCAACGAGTCGCTCATGCATCCCATGAAAATCAGTGGTGAACGGCCTCTTCAGCAACAGCATGGCTGTCTGCATGGGCGTCATGGGATTCCTCAGCAGGCTCGGTCACGTGCTCAACCGCCGCCTCTTCTTCAACCTCAACATCCGCATGGGCTTCCACTGCTTCCTCGGACTCAGCAGCTTCAGCAACGGCAACCGCCTCAACTGCCGCCGGAGCTTCCTCGCTCACAACCCAGTTGCCGCCTTTTTTCTTGAGAAAAATCTGTTCCTTGTAGGTAATGCTCCCCTCGATTTCCACCGTGGCCATGTCATCCCCGGCATCAACGACGGTATAGTTGAGCTCGGTCAAATTGGCTTCGGCACCGGAAAATCGTTTTTCCATGTACTTCTTCCCCACGTCTTCAGGGGTCACCTTGTCGCTGCCGCATCCCGCCATCAACAAAACACCGGCGGAGCAGAACAGAACCAGAAGCTTCTTCATTGTCGTCTCCTCTATTTTCATACGTGATTTATATAACACTTGTTAATGAGCCCTGGGACTCGATTGTCCGAATGAAAACATCAGGCGGCAGCTCTCCATTCCCGCTTTACGTCATGGAGAAACAGGCCCAATAAGTATCCATAGGCTATACAATTCCAGACCCAAAAAGTAAAGTCATGATTCCTCACAAAACGTCTATCTCGGCCTGAGAGAGTTTAATGTTAAGCCTCTCCATTCTTCTTCATAACAATCAATGCACGGCGCAAATACATCGATTCAGTAATTGCCACACCAAAACCATAGAGATTCGGTGCGGACGGCGAATCCTACAAACCCCTCCACCGCCCTCGTGAAACGCGGCGTCCGGCTCCCGCACCGTTTGGCGTTGCGGGGACCTCCGGCCTAACGCCACGCCCATATCGCCGCCGATCGCCATATACCGTACCGGTTTTTGGGGCCTTTATCATAGAACTCTGCCGATACATGCCTGTTCGAACAGCTGTAAAGGGACACGACTTTTCACGAAGTTAGGGGACATGAGTTTTTACGAATATGCCCGGGTGTAATCCGGTTCGATAACTCTCAAACCGTGGTTGTCCCATCCGCTCATCCCTCATCGAATGAAAATAGTTTGGAGGGATAGACGGATGGGGTTATGCCAGCATCTTTTCAAGGTTCTTGAGGCGGTAGGAACGACCATTCACATGGAGTACGTGACTTTTATGCAACAGGCGATCCAAAACGGCAGTGGTCATTACTTCGTCGCCTGCGAGGATCTCCGGCCAATCCTTTACGGCCTTGTTTGTCGTAATAATCGTGCTACCGCGCCCGTAGCGATAATTAACAACGCGAAAGAGGAGTGCAGCATCCTCTCTGGACAGGGGTTGAAAGCCCATCTCATCGATAATCAAAAGGGATGACTTCAGGTATTTGACACCTTTCATTCGTTTGGGTTGACGATCCACATCCTGCCGTGCGGCATGGATTAGATCTTCCAATGTGTAAAACGCCACTGAGAACCCGTGTTCTATCGCTTTGATGCCAAGAGCAACCGCGAGGTGTGTTTTTCCTGTTCCTGGTGGCCCTTGGATCAAAACCGTTTCACTCTGTTGGATATATGCACTTGTGGCCAGGGTTTCGATTCGTGCCTTCTCGATGCTCGGCTGGAATACAAAATCGAAATTTCCCAGCGTATAGCCAGAAGGAAGGCCGGACAGCCGCAGCGACCTGCCGATCCTGCGTTCTTCTCTTTGATCGGTTTCACGGCAAGAAGGCGACCCAGCAACTCGTGGGATGGCATTTCTTTTTTTACAGACTCGCTGAGAAGCCCAGGCAGCGCCTCAGCAGAAAATAACAACCCCAGTTCTACAAGGGCATTTCGGATGGCATCTACTTCGATTCTTGGTTTGCTCATTTTGCCACCTCCGAAAGGGCTGCATAAAAGTCAATGGAACGCGTCTCAACAGACGTTTCCATGATTTCTTTCAGGCGACAGGTCATTTCCCCTAACGGTGGAGGTGGCACCACACGATCTGTTGCCGGACCCTCGTAGCATCGTTCATCAATCAGAATTCGCTCGGCTGTATGACGGGGGTATTCCTGGATGATTTTCCCATCTGCCAGGAGCTGGATTTGGTCAGCACACCCTCGGATTTCCACTTGATCTTTCACATATTGGAACGGAACTGTGTACTGCCGGTTTTCGAAGACCACACAACAATCTGGCCGGACTGTTCGCGTTACCACCTTGTCGAAGGGTTCGGGCAATTTTGGCAGTGGCCTTAATGCCAAGAGTTCATTCTGCCAGCTCTCGCGGATAGATTTTCCTGTTGCCGGACAGATCGTATTCTCTGCATAGCGGGCGATGGCCTTATCCGTCTCGGCCTGTAGTTCCTCCACGGAAGCCCATTGCCTTTGTCAGGCGACATGTAAAACTGCCCCCCTAACGACATCTAAAATTGACCCCCTCCCACTATGGAGGGACTCATGGAAAATGTGAGATACAAGGTT
>NZ_FMUX01000044.1 GCF_900101345.1 Desulfoluna spongiiphila
TGAGCCTATGTCAGTACAGTTAATGCTCCCATTTACGTGAGTTGGACAGCAGGCAAAATAATGGGACCTGTTTTTCAAGAATTGAACAACATCTACTAATCACAGGGGACTCTCGAAGAAAATTATTCTTTGAGAGGCTATTTTGGACAGTAGTGATTTCTTATTGTTTGGCGGGGTGTCCAATGGGAATGTTGGAGATGAAGGACAAGTGGACTATATCTCCTCGATAGCTGGGCTCTCGTTAAAACATGTCAAAACACCAAGGTTTGTATCCTCAATTGTGTTAAGGGAAAATGTGTGAAAAAAATACTTCTAACAGGTTCTAATGGGTTTATTGGTTCCGCCCTTAAGGCGCATTTATGCACTCAGTTTGAAGTTTTTGGTGTTGATAACAGGGGGCATACCGGAGCAGGCCAAACTGATTCTGGCTATGATTTCACTGATGTCGACTCAATTAAGGCACTGTGCTATCAATATAGACCTGACGTTGTGATTCATTGTGCTGGAATTGCACATCAAAAAATAGGGAGCGTCGAATCGTCTGAATACTTTCATGTTAACAGCTTCGCTACAGAAACTCTTGCTATAGCTGCATCAGCTGTCAACACTGATGTTCGGTTTATTTTTTTATCTTCGATTTCTGTTTATGGAGAAAATGGTACCCAAGATCCAATAAGAGAAAACGATCAGTGTTTTCCTTCCAGTGATTATGCCTGGAGCAAGCTTGATGCAGAAAGGCGCCTGAGAAAACTATTTAGCGATGGAATATTGAAGCATGTGGATATATTACGTTTAGCTCCTGTGTATGACAGCGAGTGGAGTTTAAACCTCGAAAGAAGAGTTTTTGCGCCTGGAAAATTCGCTTACGTCAAATTTGGGGACGGCAATCAGAAGATGTCGGTACTTTCAAGGCAAAATCTGGCAAGCTTTATTTCGCATCGGTTGAATCAGGATGAGTTTCTCAGTAAAGATGCAAGTACCAACCCTGCGTGTACTGTGTTTAATGTATGTGATAGAAATCCTTCCAGTTTTTGTGATATAATAAACGTTTTTAGGAGATCTCAACACCAGCCTGATCGGATACAGATTACAGTTCCTTTGGGGTTTGTTTGGGGTTTGACCCAATTGGCTGCGCTGATTTTTAAGAATAGGCGACAATGGCTTCATTCCTGTTATGATAAACTATCGTACTCCCTTGTTTTTGATAATACACAAATGTTAATGACCGGGTTTGTGCCGCCTCATACATTGGAATCTGTTTTTCTCAGCGGGAATAGATGATTGATATGCAACAAATAATTTTTGTGTCTGTATTAAGCTTGGTGTCAGGATGTATCGGTGCATGGTGCATAATTAATTATGGTCACAAATTAAGGCTCATTGATGTTCCAAGCGCAAGAAGCTCTCATACAATCAGTGTTCCGAAAGGAGGTGGGGTTGGCCTCCTAATAGCCGTCGTCCTTTCGTCCATTATTATGAACGTCCCTGCCTTTTTCTTAGGGGCATTTTTGTGTGTGTCCATAGTCAGTCTTTTTGGTGACCGGTACGAGATTCCGCCTCAACATAGATTATCTGTTCAATTTGGTTGCTGCGTGTTATTTCTGGTTGGCCTTTTTTTATCAAGACAAGTCAATATAGCCACCTATTTTCTAATTCTGCCTTTATCTCTTTTTATTGCGGGCTCATCAAATTTTTATAACTTTATGGATGGGATCAATGGAATGGCTGGAATAACTGGTGTTGTCGGTTTTTTGCTTTTGGCTGTTTATGGGGCTATTACCGGTGGTGATTCAGTTTATCTTGCCTTGTGTATTTCCATGATTTTATCATGTGCTGGTTTTTTACCCTTTAATATACCTAAAGCAAAAGTCTTTATGGGGGATGTTGGAAGTATTCTCTTGGGGTTTGTGTTTGCTTGTATGGTTGTCCTCTTGTCCAGAAGTCTTCTGGACTTCATCTGCCTGGCGGGGTTTCTGTTTCCGTTTTATGCCGATGAATTGACAACCATGTTTGCTCGAATTAAGAACGGAGAATCTCTAAGCAAACCTCACAGGCGCCATTTATACCAGATTTTGGCTAATGAATGCGGTATAGAACATTGGAAAATATCTGTTGGCTATGGGGCTATACAATTGATTATTGGGATAGTACTCATTGTGTTCAGATCTAAGTGGGTTTTAGTTTTATTATTCTTAAGTCTATGTTTTTTAGTGTTCAGTCTCGTGTCTGTACTTTTTAGATACGAAGCTTATGGGAAGGTTTCCCAGGCAGAGCCGCAGTGATATCATTCAGAACGTATTGCCATATTGGTCGTATTTTCATTACAGTTCCCTTTTACGAATCATATAGTGATAAATAACTTATGAAAAAATATATCAAATCTCTTCCTAATCTTGCAATTGTTTTCTGTGCGGATCTGTGCATAGTCTGTCTGGCATATTATTTAGCTTACTATGTCCGTTTTGATTTTGATGTTCCCCCAGCAATACTTTCTCGTTTTAAAGAGACCGTTATTGCTGTGTTGATTATCAAAATTCCAGTTTTTTGTTTGTTTCGACTTTATAGAGGGATGTGGCGGTTTACAAGCATAACGGACCTGTTCAATGTTCTTAGGGCGTCAACTGTTGCGTCAGGCTTACTCGTTCTTTTTTTTCTCTATCTGAATCGTTTTAGCGGCTTGTCACGTTCTGTTTTTATTATTGATTGGTTTTTAACAGTTCTGTTGATTTCGGGTTTTCGCATTCTCGTTCGTGTCTATTTCGAAGGGAGATTTCAAATATGGGTACGTCTCGTATTTCCCATGTTTTTTTGTGGATCCAAAGAATCGTTCTGGAAACTGAAAACAAGGCTTTTGATCATTGGCGCTGGTAACAGCGGCGAGAAAATTTTACGTGAGATTAGAGTTAATGCAGGGCTTGAATATCAGGTTATTGGTTTTGTCGACGATCATCCGGTGAAAAAGGGAAAATATATACACGGAAAGCAGGTTCTTGGTGGGATAGAAGATTTAGGTGACATAGCACTCAGGTCCAATGCCGAAGAACTTCTGATAGCCATTTCTTCCGCAACGTCAAAACAGATGAGACGGATCGTTTCAGAATGCAAAGAGACAGGCTTACCTTACAAAACCATTCCAGGTATAGGGGAGATCATTTCTGGCGAAGTTTCGGTGAATTCCATTCGTGAGGTTTCTTACAACGATCTTTTGGGTCGGGATAATATTAAACTGGACTCTGAGATCATCAACACCATGATTTGTAAATCCACGGTGCTTGTGACAGGAGCGGGTGGGTCCATTGGTTCCGAATTGTGTCGGCAAATATGCAGGTTTAACCCTACATCAGTTATTCTCTTTGAGAGAGCTGAGAGTCCACTTTATGCCATTGATATGGAGCTCAAACATTTTTTTCCCCATTTGAATATCGTACCGGTTCTTGGAGATATTCAGTATCTTGGCCAGTTGGACAAAGTGTTTGAAGAGTACAGGCCAGATATTGTCTTTCACGCTGCAGCCTACAAACATGTGCCGATGATGGAAAGCCATGCTTGGAAGGCTGTGAAGAATAATGTTATCGGGACTCAGAATGTTGTCGAGGTTTCCCGCAAATATGACGTGAAACGATTCGTTCTGGTTTCTACGGACAAGGCGGTGCGGCCCACTAACGTGATGGGTACAACCAAGCGCATTGGTGAGATGATGGTTCTGAACCAGATGCATGAGGGGGATTGTCAGACCAAGTTTATGGCTGTGCGGTTTGGTAACGTGGTTGGGAGTGCTGGAAGTGTCTTGCCTCTTTTTAAAAAACAGATCGAAGAGGGCGGTCCCATAACAGTGACCGACAAAGAGATTACGCGGTTTTTTATGACCATCCCGGAGGCGGCCCAGCTGATTCTTCAAGCCGGTGCCATGGGGGAGGGGGGGAAATTTTTATTCTTGATATGGGCGAATCTGTTAAAATTGATTTGTTGGCCCGTGATTTCATTCGTCTCTCTGGCCTTGAGCCGGATGTGGATATTGAAATTCAATATATAGGTCTCAGGCCCGGTGAAAAGCTTTATGAGGAGTTGATTACTGAAGGTGAAGGGATTGTGCCCACCGAACATCGAAAAATTATGGTGTTAAAGGGGCAGGCAAATGATTTGGTGAAGTTAAACGGAAATATCGGTGCCCTGAAGGGTCTTGCTGACGAACAATCAAGTGATGAAATTCGCGAAAAGCTGATGGAGATTGTTCCAGAATATAAACCCGCGTGTAACTGATCGGGCTAAAAAAAGGCTTTTAAAATAGATTGTTGAGTGGTAAAGGTAACGTAAGCTATACGTAGTTTGATATTCGTTGATTATTGGGGGACTCTTTTTTGTTAATCATGGATGATTTTCACGACTTAAGGAGAACGAAATGAGACGATCCGTTGTTGCTATTATAGCTGTCTTTACTCTGGTTTTTGCCTTTTCAGTCCCAGCCTTTCCCTCCACTGATACAAGCGTCAATATTAATACCGCCTCGGTGAAAGAGCTTTCATCCCTTCAGAAAATTGGCCCAAAGTACTCTCAGCGTATTGTTGAGTACAGAGATACTATGGGTCCTTTTGAGGCTCCGGAAGATATTATGAAGGTGAAGGGGATCAGCAAAAAAATATTTGAGATGAATAAAGAACGTATTGTTGTGGAGGATACCACATTTGAAAAAAAATCCTGACACAGCTGCTTTCTAATTTGATATAAAGCCACATCGGTATCGGTGTGGCTTTTTTAATTTCAACATGACCAAGGTAAGTGATGATGAATCAAATTCTTGTGACAGGTGGATCCGGATTTATCGGATCGAATTTTATACGATACCTGCTTAATGAAGATCGGGATTGTTGTGTCGTGAACCTGGATGCCTTGACCTATGCTGGGAATCCTATGAGTCTCTCAGATTGCGAAGATAATAAGGGTTATACCTTTGTGCATGGTGATATTTTGGACAGGGGGCTTCTTGAACGTCTATTTGATAAATATGCTTTCACTGGTGTGATACATTTTGCGGCTGAATCCCATGTGGATCGTTCTATCTTGGGGCCTGAAGCTTTTATCGACACCAATATTAAAGGCACGTTCAATCTTTTGGATGTGGCATACCGCCACTGGAAAAAGAATTCGGGGTTTGTCAGGTTTCACCATATCTCCACGGACGAGGTTTATGGCAGCCTGGGAGAAACCGGGGCATTTACTGAGACGACGCCATATGACCCATCAAGTCCTTACTCCGCTTCCAAAGCCTCATCCGATCACTTGGTGAAGGCCTACAGCAGAACCTATGGATTCCCTGCTGTCATCACGAATTGCTCCAACAACTACGGGCCTTATCAGTTTCCTGAGAAGCTGATCCCCTTGATGATCCTGAATATTATGGAAGAGAAATCTCTGCCGGTTTACGGAAAAGGCGATAATATCCGGGACTGGCTCTATGTGGAGGATCATTGCAGTGCCATCTGGAAAGTGTTTTGCGATGGAAGAGATGGCGAGACATACAATGTCGGGGGGGGCGCTGAACGGAAAAATATCGAGATCGTTCATCTCCTGTGTGACCTGGTGGATCAAAAACTGGGGCGCAATGGGGGCTCATCGAGCCGAAATTTGATAAAATACGTAAAAGACAGGCCGGGGCATGACTTCCGCTATGCCATTGATGCCGTGAAACTCAAAAATGAGCTGGGCTGGGAGCCTGCGTTTACGTTTGAAGAGGCGTTAAAAGGGACCGTGGATTGGTATCTGGCAAATATGGATTGGGTGAATAATGTGAGGAGCGGTGCCTACAGAGAGTGGCTGAACACGAATTATGGCGGCCGTCAGGGAGAAGGTGCATGATGAAAGGTATCATTCTGGCCGGAGGCTCGGGGACACGTCTTTACCCCATCACAAAAGTGGTGAGCAAGCAGCTGCTTCCTGTATACGACAAACCCATGATTTATTATCCTTTGTCCATACTGATGCTGGCAGGTATCAGGGAAATTTTGATTATTTCGACTCCTCAGGATCTTCCACGGTTTCAAGCTCTTCTTGCGGATGGTAGTCAGTGGGGTGTAGAGTTTTCGTATATTGAACAGCCAAGGCCTGAAGGGTTGGCACAAGCTTTTACCTTGGGACGAAACTTTATTGGAGACAGCAATGTTTCCCTTATTTTGGGGGACAATATCTATTATGGTCAGGGGTTGACGGGTCAGCTTAAGGCAGCTGTTGAACGTAAAAACGGAGCCACTGTGTTTGGGTATTGGGTTTCGGATCCGGAGCGTTACGGTGTTGTGGATTTTGATGGGGTAGGGCGTGTCGAGGGTATTGAAGAAAAACCCGAAAAACCAAAATCGAACTGGGCGGTGACAGGGCTCTATTTTTACGATAACCGTGTGGTTGAGATTGCATCCGGGTTGAAGCCATCTGCCCGTGGAGAGCTGGAAATTACGGATGTAAATCGTACATATCTTGAATCTGGGGATCTGCATATTGAAAAGTTGTCTCGAGGAACGGCGTGGCTTGATACCGGGACCCATACCAGCTTAATGCAGGCTTCGAGTTTTATCGAAACCATCGAAGCTCGCCAGGGCCTGAAAGTTGCTTGTATTGAAGAGATTTCTTTCGAAAAAGGATATATTGATGCTGGGCAGGTAGAGCAGCTTGCGAAGCCCATGCTGAAGACTGGTTATGGGCAGTATCTGATGTCGATGCTTAAATATGGAGTACGTGGAGCATGAGAATTATTAAAACGTCCTTAGAAGACGTCAAAATTGTTGAAACGAAACGATTCGGGGATGAAAGGGGGTATTTTTTTGAATCCTGGCATCAGGAAAGATACAACGAATTGGGTATTACCTCGCGTTTCGTTCAGGATAACTGCTCTATGTCCCGATATGGCACCGTTCGCGGAATGCATTTCCAGTTGACCCATCCTCAGGCCAAGCTGGTTCATGTTTTAAAAGGCGCGGTTTATGATGTTGCGGTGGATATCCGGGTCGGCTCGCCCACCTTTGCGCAGTGGGTTGGGGTTGAGTTATCGGAAGAGCATGGACGCCAACTTTATATTCCCGAAGGGTTCGCCCACGGATTTTGCGTCCTCAGTGAAGAGGCGATATTCTCCTACAAATGCAGCGATTATTATATGCCCGAAGACGAAGGGGGCATTTTGTGGTCGGACCCTCAGATAGGCATCGAGTGGCCTGTAGATAACCCCGTTCTTTCCGAAAAAGATACGGTTTATCCTTGTCTTGCAGCCATTGAGCCCTTTCGGCTTCCGATGTATGAAGCACCGGGAGGTGGTTCGTGAAACTTTTGCTGCTTGGATCCGGAGGGCAGCTCGGGCAGGACCTTATCGCCAGTGCCGGTCGATATGGGATTGGTGTTGAGGCGGTAGGGCATGCACAATGTGATATTGGCTCTAAGGATCAGCTTTGCGCTGTGTTTGACAGCGTATCTGTCGATGGTGTGATCAATGCTGCGGCCTATACCAAGGTGGATCAGGCTGAGACCGATACTGAGGCTGCGTCGCGCGTGAATCGGGACGGTGCCGGTCTGGTTGCCGAGCAGTGCAGTGCCAAAGGCTTGCCGCTGCTTCATGTCTCCACGGATTATGTGTTTGATGGCGAGGGTTCCAATCCATATGCCCATGATGGAATTGTTTGTCCCCGGTCCGTGTATGGTCGTACCAAGGCCGAAGGGGAGCAGTTGGTTTTGGGAGGGCACTCTGGTGCCGCCGTCATTCGCACGTCATGGCTTTTCGGGGAGCACGGACCGAATTTTTTAAAAACCATGGTACGGCTTGCTTTTGAACGAGAGATTATTCAGGTTGTCAGTGATCAGCTTGGATGCCCGACATGGTCCGCTCATTTGGCAGACGCGCTGCTTTCCATGATGCAGAAGACTGTGGCAGGTGAGGCCAGTGCTCAAGGTATTTACCACTATTGCGGAGCCCCCCAGGCCAGCTGGCATGAATTTGCCTTGGATATCATTGGCGAAGTAAGGCGCCTTAGCCATCCGAAGGTCAGGGAAGTTGTTCCGATCTCGACGGAAGAATATCCGACGCCCGCAGAACGGCCACGGTATTCGGTTCTGGACTGTTCGAGGATCGAAGATGAGTTCGGGATCCAGCAGGGGGATTGGCGTCTTGGGGTTAAGACGGTCGTTGCGCAGGAACTGCGCAAAAGGAATTAGTGGTGGAGTCGCTTCGCCCCGAGTGTTTTAAATATCATGGGCGAATTACGAAATGGCTTTATTGTTGGGCTATTCGAGCTTCCTAAACGCGTAGGGTGATACATGCACGGGTAGAGGGGGCAGGACGGGGTTGACGGGTGCCCGGCGTATAGTTTTGGGGCGTGTGATTGTACCGAAGTTGTGTCATAAGCTTCATGGTGTTAGATGATTATTGTTTTCAGGGGCGAGGCAGCATCGGTGTGTATCTGTGATCCAATTTGATTTTTTCGATCCAAGCAAGCAAGAGTGAAGGGAATGCCTTGAACGAAGAACCAGGTATGGAGAAGCCTTGTCGTTATTTGTTGTGCTCATGAAGACGGAGTCGGATCAAAGGATGAGTAGCTCGACGATATACCCTTGGCCAAAATTCCCCTGATTCGGTCAAGGGTTTCACATCCATCGGAGCAAGCTGGAAAACGGTTTCGCGTTTTGCACGTGATGCACGGACTTTTGACAAGTTGTCCCACCTCAAAATCAAATTTATCCCGAACGGTACCCATATCTGAATCTATTCCGGTGAACCGGAACCTCCTTATAAATACATGTGAATTTAGTTTTGCAAAGGCTAAATATACCACAGTCCCATGAATGATCAAGGGGTGGTTGCGCAGGGGACCTGTACGCGGAAAATAAGCTGAAGGTTGCATTTGAAGGGCAGAAGAACACTGTGTTATTATAAGGATGTTCTGCAACCGTTTGGAATCCAAAAGGGAATGGTGGGACAGAAAAAAGGTGCTAAAAAGCTGTTGACACCCACGTCTCGCCGGGGTTATTATTAAAAAGACTTCAACCTTGGTTCGACGGTCTCGGAGAATGGTCACAATCCTAAATCTCCAGGGCTGACGGGCTCGGGATTCTTTTGCGATTTGCCTTGACAATGTCAGCCTTCTATTCTATCTTCATCAGGCTTTCGGCGGTCGCTAAGCGAAGTTTCGAATGCACTTGATCTTTGAAAATCAGTAAGCAGCGAATAAAGAGACGAGTGAGTCTCTGTCAATATCAAACCCTATTGGGTCATTTTGTTAGATGATTTAATTGGAGAGTTTGATCCTGGCTCAGAATGAACGCTGGCGGCGTGCTTAACACATGCAAGTCGAACGAGAAAGTTTTCTTCGGAAAACGAGTAAAGTGGCGCACGGGTGAGTAACGCGTGAATAATCTACCCCTGAATTTGGGATAACAGTTCGAAAGGGCTGCTAATACCGGATGACATAACCCTTACCACGGTTTGGGTTATCAAAGAGGGCCTCTCCTTGGAAGCTCTTGTTTGGGGATGAGTTCGCGTACCATTAGCTTGTTGGTGGGGTAATGGCCTACCAAGGCTTCGATGGTTAGCTGGTCTGAGAGGATGATCAGCCACACTGGAACTGACACACGGTCCAGACTCCTACGGGAGGCAGCAGTGAGGAATTTTGCGCAATGGGGGAAACCCTGACGCAGCAACGCCGCGTGAGTGATGAAGGCTCTTGGGTCGTAAAGCTCTGTCAAGTGGGAAGAAACCTTCCTTATTTAATAGATAAGGGAATTGACGGTACCACTGAAGGAAGCACCGGCTAACTCCGTGCCAGCAGCCGCGGTAACACGGGGGGTGCAAGCGTTATTCGGAATTATTGGGCGTAAAGGGCGCGTAGGC
>NZ_FMUX01000035.1 GCF_900101345.1 Desulfoluna spongiiphila
CCAGGGCCTGGACGATGCCAACAGCCGATTTGTCCTGGATCTGGCCGACCGGGTGGGCATGAGCGGAAAAACCACCCTGATCTATGTCACCCACACCGAGACCGACACCCTCTCCTGCATCACCCACCACCTGCGCCTCTCCCCCAACCGGGAGACCGGCAGCACCGCGTGGGTGGAGCGTGCCTCCGGCGGCCCTGCCGGGGGCCAAACTTTTAAAAAGTTTGATAAACAGGTCTTAAGCAAGCCTTTCCAGGCTCCGCCGAAATAATTTCCACTTTTTCACATTAGAAACGTTTTTTGCGGAGCTTTTTTTCAAAAAAGCGACCCGCCGGAGGCAGCCAGGTTAAAGACGCCTCCGGCGGCCCTGCCGGGGGCCAAACGTTTGAAAAGTTTGACAAACAGGTTTTGCTCAATTTAACAGAAATCTTCGCGGAAGCCCTCACCCTGAGGAACGAAGGGGGAGGGCTTTCGCAACCTGGGGTTTAGGGGATCATCCCCTGGCCGCCGGAGGCAGGTTTTCCCTGCCCACTTTAACCATAGAAGGCATCGCTTTTGTTTTTTCTGAACCCTCTAACCCGGCCTTAACTATAGAAGGCCTTCAAGGAACCGAGAGAAAGGCGTCGCCAAGGCCAGCGTTGAGGGTGGCGATGAGGTCCTGGGCCTCGGTGTCGGTGTAGGGCTCGGCGCCGGGGGCGCCCCAGACCGGTGCGGGCCAGCAATAGTCCGCGGCGAAGCGGCCCACCACGTGGATGTGGAGCTGGGAGACGACGTTGCCGATGGCGGCCACGTTGAGTTTTTCCGCGCCCAGGGTCTCTTTGGTGAGACGGGACAGGGTGCAGACCGCCTGGCGGATGGCTTCCTGGAGCGGGGCCTCCAGCTCGTAGAGCTCGGTTTTGTCGGTGGGGGGAACAAGGATAAACCAGGGGACCTTTTTGTTATTCATGAGAAGCAGGCAGAGTCCGTTTAGGGTGCCCAGGGTGAAGCAGTCGTTTTCCAGTCGGGGGTCGAGGGTGACATCGGTCATGGGAGCTCCGGGGAAATTGAGGTGGATGGTTGATCCAAAAGGTAGACCGGAACCGGGCAAAGATCAACCGCTGCCTTGCTCGGCGGATAACATGCCATGGGAGGGAACACCTATGTTTCCACTGGCCTGTGTCCCAAAGGAGCGGTAAAGCTTACGGGCCAATTGTCCGAAAAGAGTAGTGGGGTCCCTCGCAAACGGAGCTCGCATCAGGCGGGCGGCAACAAAAGGGCCCCATGGTCAACCGGCACGGAGCGAAAGGTTCCGGAGCCGCACGTCCCGGCCTTCACGTTTTTTCAATGATGGTGGATCTGTAACGACGCAGCGTAGGAGAGGTCATGGCACAACCCGGGTGGATCCGATGTCGGTTTTTTTTCGTTTTTGTTGGGATGTGTCTGATGGCCTCCTGTGTGGCGCGGGTTGAACCGGTGGACAGAAGGGCGGCCTACCTTCGCTCCCGACAGGTCCAGAAGGAAGAAAGGTTCCTGGAGGTTCGGCCCTTTCTCTCCCAGTTCGGCGACATTCCGGTTCCCGGGGAACTCTACGAGGTGGCCGAGCACACCCTGATGATGGAGACCCGCGGGGAGAAGACCGGGCTCATCGTCTACACCGGCCGGGTCCTTAAAACCTCCCTGGAGATTTTTTTCAGGGCGGAACTCAAGAAAAAGGAGTGGGTGCTGGTGACAGCCTTTGTCACCGAGCCGTCCACCATCCTTATGTTCAACAAGAAAAGCCGCTGGTGCGTGATTGTCCTTGATGCACGGGGCTCCGCAACGGATGTCCGCATCGGGGTCTCCCAGGATTTAGGCCTTGCCCCGCGTCTCCTGGGCCACGGAATGCAGCGGCAATAGCCTCCGGCGGCCCTGCCGGGGGCCAACCTTTTGAAAAGGTTGATAAACAGGTGTTAAAACATCTTCTTGAATGAATGTCGCATTAATGGCGACTGTGATTTTTCCTGAGGAACGAAGGGGAAAGCGCAGTCGCAACCTGCTTTCGCGGTGGCACACCTCGCCGCCGGAGGCAGCACTTTTTCAGGCTCTGAAGATTCATACACATACCCCATAAAAAATCCCGCAGCGCTTTGACCCGAGGAACGAGGGCCCAAGCACTGCGGCAATCATTTTTTAAGGTGGCTCACCTTACCTGCCGCCCCTTCTTACCGGTAATCCTTGTAGTGGATGTCGTATTTCTGTGCTTTGTAGGAGAACTTCCTGACGGTGGTGCCGAGCATCTGGGCGGCTGACGTGATGTTGCCCCGGGTGTTTTTGAGGGTATCGATGATCATCTCCCGTTCCAGGTTGGCCGTGGCCTCCTCCAGGGTCTTGGCCGGCAGGGTGCCGGACTCGGTACCCGTCTGGAGGGTCGGCGGGAGGTGGTAGCCGTGGATCACCCCTTCGTTGCAGAGGAGCACGGCCCGTTCGATGCAGTTCTCAAGCTCCCGGACGTTGCCCGGCCAGTGGTAGCTCATGAGCATGTCGATGCCCGGGGTGGAGATGCGCCGGATCTCTTTTTCGTTTTCTTTGGCGTATTTTTCAACGAAGTAGTCGGCGAGAAGGAGGATGTCGGTTTTGCGCTCTTTTAAGGGGGGAAGGAAGATGGGGAAGACGTTGAGCCGGTAGTAGAGGTCGCCTCGAAAGCTCCCCTCGTCCACGGCCTGTTCCAGGTTTTTGTTGGTGGCCGTGATGATCCGGACATCGCTTTTGAAGGTGCGATGGCCCCCCACCCGTTCAAACTCTTTCTCCTGCAGGGCCCTTAAAAGCTTCACCTGAACATCCAGGCTGATGGAGCCGATCTCGTCTAAAAAGAGGGTCCCCTTGTGGGCCAGTTCGAACTTTCCATGCTTCTGGTTGATGGCGCCGGTAAAGGCCCCCTTTTCGTGGCCGAAGAGTTCGCTCTCGATGAGGTTTTCCGGCAGGGCTGCGCAGTTGACCTTGATAAAGGGGTGCTTGGCGCGGTTGGAGTTGTAGTGGATGGAGTTGGCCACCAGCTCCTTGCCCGTTCCGCTCTGGCCCCTGACCAGCACCGTGGCGTTGCTCTTGCACACCTGGGAGATCATCTGGTAGACCTCCCGCATTTTGTTGGAGTTGCCGATGATGTTGGTGAAGCGGTACTTGTTTTCAAGTTCCGTTCGCAGGCGGGTGTTCTCCTCTTTGAGTTTTTCCTTTTCCCGGTTGATCCTCTCCAGGTTGATCACGTGGGTGGCGATCATGGTGGCCACCACCGAGAGGATCTCCGTGCCTTCGACCAGGGAAAAGTTCGCCTCAAAGGGGCGGTCCACGCTCAAGGCGCCGATGACCCGCTTGCCCTTGATGACCGGCACGCAGAAAAAAGAGTACTCCACCCCGTTGTGCTTGCGGGATGCGGTGCGGTCCAGAAAGAGGGGCTCTTCGCTGATTTTGGGGATGGCAACGGGTTCGCCTTTTTCAAAGACGCTGCCGGTGACCCCTTCGCCGGGCCTGTACTTTCCCTTGCGCATGGCGCTCTTGGAGAGGCCGTGGGCCACCTCGATGCTGATTTCGTTGCGCCGCGGGTTTAAGAGCGTGATGGTGCCCCGCTCCATATCCATCCCCTCTTCAAGGATGTTCAACACATTGTAAAGGGCGTTTTTAAGGTCGAGGTGCTCGTGAAGGGCTTTGCTGATTTCAAAGAAGAGTCTCGTCTCGTTCAGGCGTTTCATGCCGTCTCCCAAAGGCTCTGAAATGGCATCGACTCCCCGGCGGGCCAGGGATCTGCCTTTTGATAAGGGGACCGGCGACAGGTGTCGGCCCTGCCGTCGGGTGGGGGCGGCAGACTGAAGGTGCGTCCTTCCCAAGATGCCGCCTTGGGTCAGTGATAGGGAAAAACCGGGGTGAAGGCAACAAATTTGTAATTTCTGGCGACTAAATTTCAGGCTGCCCGGAATCTGAATTTACAGGGCCTGAAGAGGGCGGTGTCGGAATCTGAGAATCCTCATTGATTTTAGAGGGTTTGGCCGGTGCTCGGCCAGGGAGGGGAGTCGGCTGTTTGACATTGCCGCGTACCGGCTCAGGTGGTGGTCTGGGTTGTCAGGAAAGGGGAGCATGCTCCGGCGGGATTTTGGTTCCCTTTTTGGATATGGTGTAAGATATCTGATATATTATATATCAACATAGGGCGATGCCCCTGTGTTCCCTCTCCATGTTGAAAAGCGCGGGGGCCGATGCTACCCTGAGTTCAACACGCCTCGGGGGGCCAAACTTTTGAAACGTTTGACAAACAGGCTTTGAGAGCCATTTCCTTTTATTCGGGTGCCTTGGCTTGCCGGTGGTTTTAGCTTTCGCGAATAAACATCTCCTTTTGGTGCTCACCCCACGGTGCTGATCGCCAAAAAAGGGGGGACCGGCATGTTTTTGCAAAGCTTTTTGAACTATTCAGGTTATGCCTCCGGCGGCCCTGCCGGGGGCTAAACTTTTAAAAAGTTTAACAAACAGGTTTTAAAAAAACTTTTTTTGATGAATTTTGCTTTAAAGGCGGATGTGATTTGTCCCGAGGAACGAGGGGCAAAACGCATCCGCAACCTGCTTTCAAGGTGGCACACCTTGCCGCCGGAGGCATACCTGAACCGTTACCCTTTATCTATGGCCATTGGACATGATTCTTCACCTCGACATGGACGCGTTTTTTGCCGCTGTGGAACAGCTGGACCACCCCGAACTCCGGGGTCAGCCCGTGGTGGTCTCGGGCCACTCCGCCCGGTCGGTGGTGTCCACGGCAAGCTATGAGGCCCGCCGCTACGGGGTGCACTCGGCCATGCCCCTCTACGAGGCCTTGAAGCTCTGTCCCCATGCCCGGGTGGTTCCCGGCAACCGGCGGCGCTACAAAGAGATCTCGGCACGGGTCTTTGCCATCTGCCGGGACTACACGCCTCTGGTGGAGCAGGTTTCCATCGATGAAGGCTACCTGGATGTCACGGGGTGCGAAGGCCTGTTCGGCCCCCCCGAGACCATCGCCCAAACCCTTCGACGTCGGGTGGCCGAGGAAACGGGCCTGACCTGCAGTGTGGGGGTGGCCCCCATAAAATTCGTGGCCAAGGTCGCCTCGGACATCAACAAGCCCAACGGGATTTACGTGGTCGCCCCCGAGGCCCTGGACGCCTTTCTGGTGGGCCTGCCCGTGAAAAAGGTCCCGGGGGCGGGCAAGCGGACCGTGGCCCTCTTGGACGAGCTGGGCATCAAGACCCTGGGGGATGTCAGGGCGTACCCCGCCCAGGCCCTGGCCGGTAAAATGGGCCAGGCCGGGGAGCGCCTTTACGCCTTGGCCTGGGGGCGGGATGCGTCACAGGTCTCGGCCGAGGCCGACGAGGCCAAGAGCATCAGTTGCGAGACCACCCTAGAAAAAGACACCACGGATCCGGCCTTTGTCCACGCCCGTTTTTTGGCCCAGGCCGACGAGGTGGCCGCCCAGCTTCGCCGGAAGGGCCTTTTTGCCCGGCGCGTGGCCATCAAGCTCACCTTTGCCGATTTCCGGCGCATCACCCGCCAAACCACCCTTTCCAAGCCCACCCACCTCTCCGGGCGCATCTACGAGGAGGCCGTGGCCCTCTTTGACAGGGAGTGGAAGGGCCAGCGCATCCGCCTCGTGGGCCTCGGCTGCTCCCAGTTCACCCATGATGAATCCGCTGCCCCCAGCCAGCTGGACCTCTTCGGCCAGGTCGCCCGCCGAGACGCCCGGGACGACGGCTGGGAAAAGGTGGAGCACAGCGTGGATGCCATCCGTGAAAAATTCGGAAAATACGCCGTTACCCGCGCCCGGGTGAAGAAATAAAAGGGGGATGGCCTCCGGCGGCGAGGTGTGCCACCTCGAAAGCAGGTTGCGAATGCGCTTTCCCCTTCGTTCCTCAGGGAAAATCACATCCGCCTTTGATTAAGATTGGCTTGGGCCTGTTTTTAAAGCCTGTTTATTAAACCCGTCGTTATAAGATCAGGCAAAAGGTTAGCCCCCGGCAGGGCCGCCGGAGGCCATTCGTTGGGCTTTTGTCGGTGAGGCATTTGTTTGATCCTGAGAGGGACGTTTTTTTTTGTCCTTTTGTTTTACCTGTCGTACAAATACTGGGTGTGAAACGGTATCAGCTCTTTATTGACACAGGTGAAATCTATGAGACGCTACATTCGATTTGTCATTGCTCATCCCCTTATGATCCTGGGGGTGCTTTCCATCATCACGGCCTACCTGGCCCCGGGCCTGGGGCTTCTGACCTTTAACAACGCCCTGGATGCCTTCATGCCCCGGGACGACCCCGACTACCTTCAAAACGAAACGGCCAAGGAGATCTACGGGGACAACAGCCGGTTTTTTATCATCGAGGTCTCAGGAAAGGCCCTGACCCCCGAGTTTTTCGGTCGGGTGGAGACCCTGGTGCAGGACCTTGAGGCGTATAAGGACTACCCGGCAACGGAGATGGACGCGGGCATGGCACGGTTAACGGCCTTGTCGGGAGAACCTTCGCTGTCCCGGGAGGCGCTTTTGAATGAGCTCGACACCTGGCCCCTGTTCCGCCGGCTGGTGGCGCGCAAGCTGGAGAAAGGCACGCTTCTTGATGCCAAGGCCCTGGAGACTCTTCGGCAGGCGGTGGGCGAGAGCCTGGCCCTCATGGCCGAAGTGCCGGTCAAACGGGTGGTCTCCCCCATGAGTGTGTCGGATATCCGTGCCGAGGGGGACGATCTGTTCACGGGCAAGCTCCTGGAAGAAGACGACGACGGACAGCGGATCATGCCGGCCAGCGAGGCGGAGGTTTCGGCGGTGCTGGACAGGATGCGGGCCAACCCGGCCTTCCGCCACGGGATCTATGCGGAAAACGGGGACGGTGAGATCACGGATTTCGGCATCGTGGTGACCTTCAGCAAGCGGCCCCGGGTGGACCGCATCTCCCGGGAGGTGATCGCCATCTGCGAGTCCCGGGACGACCTTGAGATCCTGCCCCAGGGGTCGCCGGTGGTCAACGTGCGGTTCAACTCCTACATGCAAAAGGACCTGAGGCGGTTTTTGCCCCTGGTGGTGCTGGTGATGGGGGTGACGTTTTTTATCAATTTTCGGTCGCCCCTGGGGTTTCTTCTCCCGCTATGTTCCCTGGTCCTTTCCACGGTGTGGATCATGGGGCTCATGGGACGCCTCGGCTACTCCATCACCCCCCTGGGGATCTCCCTGCCACCGCTTATGGTCTCCGTGGGGAGCTCCTATGCCATCCACATCTACAATCAGTTTCTTGCAGACTCCCGGCTGATGCAGGAGAAGGGCTTTTCCGAAGGGCTCTGCCTTGCCATGGAGCACATCAGCCAGACGGTCCTCTTTGCCGGGATGACCACCATGATCGCCTTTGCCACCCTTGCCACGAGCCGTCTTTCCGCGGTGCGGGAGTGGGGGCTTCTCTCGGCGGTGGGCGTGGTCTTCTCCGTGATCCTGGCCTCGTCTCTCATTCCGGCCATCCTGGTTCTGGTGGGGCGGGTTCCTAAGGCACCCTCCCCCAAACGGCGACGTCACCCCGTGGACCGCTGCATCCATCTCTTCTCCTGGCTGGTGACCCGTCATCCCCGGGCCGTGGTGGCGGGCACCGTCCTCATCCTGGGGTTTTGTGTGGTGGGCATGTACCGGTTGGAGGTGGAGTCCGACTTTCTCCTCTACTTCAAGAAGAACGACGAGATCCGCGTCAGCGCCCGGGCCGTGGGGGAAAAATTCAAGGGCCGCTCCGGCTTCAACCTGTTGATCGACAGCGGGACCCCCGGCGGGGTCCTGGACCCTGCCTTTCTCAAGAGGGTCGAAGCGATTCGCCGTGAGCTGACCCGCAGCGACCGGGCGGACTGGTGCATCGGGCGGACGGACTCCCTCACCGACTTTCTCATGGTGATGCACCGGGCCATGAACGGGGACGATCCCGCCTTCTACCGCCTGCCCGACTCCGCGGGCGATGTGCTGGACTATTTTGAGATCTACGGGGGGGAAGACGACAACGACGACGGACGGCCCGATGAGTTCGAGGCCTATGTGGACCCCGACTGGCAGGTGATGAACCTCCTGTGCCGCCTGTACAGCGGGGACGGCGCCTCGGTGGGCACGGCCCGCACCGGGCGGATCATGGGGGAGATCGAGGACTGGCTGGATGGCAGCCTGCCCGAAGGGATCACCGCCCACATCACGGGGTTTCCGAAGATCGACGTCAAGGTCACCGATTACATTGTAAAGGGCCAGCTCTCCAGCCTGCTGCTGAGCCTGGCCGTGATCTTCGGCATTGTGCTGGTCCGGTTCCGTTCTGTCCACGCCGCCCTTCTCTCCATGGTGCCCATGGGGGCGGCGGTGATGATCAACTTCGGGATCATGGGCTGGTTCGGGGTCCACCTGGACATGCTCACCAGCATCATCGCCTCCATCACCATCGGCATCGGGGTGGACGACACCATCCACTTTCTCCTGGCTTACCGGCACCACGCCCTGGGGAATCTCTCCCGGGAAGAGTCTTTGCTGCGGACCCTGGCCGTCTCGGGACGGGCCATCAGCTACACCTCCCTGGCCCTTGTGGTGGGCTTTCTCGTGCTGGCCACCTCCAACTTCGTGGCCGTGGTCCTCTTTGGCCTGCTCATGGCCGTGACCATGACGGCCACCACCATCGGGGCCTTGCTGGTGCTGCCCTCCCTGATCCTTCTCACCGGGTTTTACCCCCAGGCAGCCGTGGCTGAAGGGATGGCACCCGGAAAGGTGGATCGCCTCATCTCCCTGTTCCGATCCCTTGAAAACAGGCCCGGTGACCCCAAACGTACCGTGGACCCGAATCTCCCCGAACAGAGCGAAGAGACCTACCAGAAGGAGCAGGCCGCCTGGCTTGCGGATGTGAAAAAGAGGAAAGAGAAGAGCGGAAAATAGACCAAAAGCGAGGCCTCCGGCGTCAAGGTGGGGGCACCTTGAAACCCTATGGCGAATGCATGAAGGCAGACATTCTACCTGCGTTATCGGGGCATTCGCGTGATGTGTGGCATGTGGCAACCGTCTTTGCAGGAGAGGCCCAAAAACACGATGAAGACCTTTTGGGATTTGCTTGAGTTTAACGGGAATAACTGCAGCGGCAAGGTGAGCCATTTTGACCATGCATGGAAGCGGCTCACACACCGGCAAACATGGAACCATCCGCGATGCGTAGGGTGCATTTTATGCACCAGGGCGAACGTGTCTCCGCTGTCGAATTGAGAAGGACCATGGCCGCCGGTATGTACCATACGGTGGGCATGACACCTTTTCTACCTCTGCAAACGATCCAATGCCCCCCGTCTTCCCCCCTCGACCCATGGAGAGAGGGGCCTTGCTGGCTCAAATACAAAAAGGGCGCATCGACTGAGTCGATGCGCCCTTTCGCTTTTCAGGTCAGAGAGCGGGGGCAAAGCCCCGCAGATCTCTTAGAGGTCGTTGACCGCCTCGGTGAGTTCGGGGAGGAACTCGAGGATGTCGGCAACGATACCCACGTCCGCCACCTGGAAGATGGGGGCGTTTTCGCTCTTGTTGATGGCGATCATGAAGCCACCCTTGATGCCGCCCAGGTGCTGGAAGGAACCGCTGATGCCGCAGGCAAGGTAAACCTTGGGCTTGACGGTGCAACCGGAGGTACCCACCTGGCGTGAGGGCTCGAGCCACTTCGCGTCGACGATGGGACGGGAGCAGGAGACTTCGGCACCTGCGCCGAGGGCCTCGGCCAGCTCGTGGGCGATTTCGATGTTGTCTTCGTCCTCGATGCCGCGGCCGATGGAGACGAGCAGGTCCGCTTTGGTGATGTCCACGTCGCCTGCTTCGGGCTCAACGATTTCGATGAACTTGCGCTTGGCAGACAGGTCGCCGGCTGCAGCAGCTTCTACGCTGCCACCAGCAGACTTGGACTCGTCGGCTGCAAAGGTGCCGGGGCGAAGGGCCACGACAGCGCCGTTTGAAGCGTCCACGTCCACGTGGGTGTTGACTTCGCCGCCGAACTCCTGGCGTACGGTCTTGAGGATGGTGCCGTCGGCTTCGAGGCCGATGATGTCGGAGACGTAGGCAGCATCCATCTTGACGGAAAGGCCGGGGGCACAGTCCATGGCGAAGGTGTTGTTGGCGAAGATCACGATGGACCCTGCGGGGATCACGTTGAGCAGGGCTTTACGTACCACTTCGGCGTTGGGGTAAGCCAGGGCGGCGTCATCGATTTTGATGACTTTCGGGAAAATCTTGGCGGCTTCGTCGGCCACGGCGTCGATGCCGGATCCGGTAACGATGGCGGTGACGTCATCGCCTACGGCCTTTGCGGCCACAACCAGTTCCATTGCAGAGTCATCAAGAACGCCATCGGTGTGTACCAAATATGCAAATACCTGTGCCATTACTGCAGCCCTCCATTCGCCTTAAGCATTTCGATGAGTTTTTCGATGATCTCGTCGTTGCTTCCTTCGAGCATTTCAGCGCCGTCACCGGACTCGGGAACGAAGTAGTCGGCCTTCTTGACCTTGGCACCGGCTTCGCCTACGGCGGCGGCGTCAACGCCCAGATCGGCAGCGCTGAACTCGGGGATTTCAACACCGGAGACCTGACGGATACCACGGATACCCACGTAGCGGGGCTCGTTGATACCGGTCTGGATGGAGAGAACGCAAGGCATTTCGATTTCGTTCATCTCCTGGTTGCCACCTTCGATCTCACGACCGACGGTGAGCTTGCCGTCACCGGTCTCAATTTTGTTGACCAGGGACGCATAGGGGTAGTCGAGCATGGCGGCGAGCATGCCGCCCACAGCGCCGGCCCCTTCGTCGGCCTGGGCGCCGGTGAAGATGAGGTCGTAGCTGCCTTTGTCCACGCAGCCTTTGAGGATGGTGGCAACGCCTTTGCAATCGGAGCCTTCGAAGGCGTCGTCGGTCAGGAGGATGCCTTTGGCAGCGCCCATGGCCATTTCACGACGGAGCACCTCATCGGACTCGTCATCGCCAACGGTGACAACCGTTACGGTGCCGCCGACGTTGTCAACAATCTGAATGGCTTCTTCGACAGCGTAGTTGTCCCACTCGTTCACGGAGAAAACCAGATCGTCACGCTCGATGTCGTTGCCTTCGGCGTTCATTTCGATCTCGTTTTCAGCCGAGTCGGGAACTCTTTTGACACATACTAAGATTTCCATGTTATTCCTCCCAAAAAGTTAATATACACCCGAATCTTGACAATCTCTTATCTGTTGCGCCGTCAGGGACTTGTCATGCCCCGGCGGCGGATAGAGGCACACGATTCACAGGAATATACATGGGGCCGCACATGCGGCCCCATTTTGGTTGACTACTTTTCCATGTGCTGATCGATGAGCTCGGTGAGCTCAATGGCTTCCAGCTGATCGTCGAGACCAGCCACCTTGATGGCGTCTTCCATGTTCACCATGCAGAAGGGGCAGGCACAGACGATGACATTGGCACCGGCTTCATGGGCCATCTGGACCCTCAGCACGGCCATGCGCTCTTCTTCATGGGGCTCGTAGAAGAGCATGAGACCGCCGCCGCTGCAGCAGAGGGATCGGTCTCGGTTTTTCTCCATCTCCACCATTTTCAGACCCGGGATGGCGGCCATGGCGTCACGGGGATCGTCGTAGATACCGTTGTGACGGCCGAGGTAGCAGGGGTCATGGTAGGTGTAGACCTTGGTGGGGTCTTCGATGGGCTTGAGCTTGAGGGTGCCGTCCTTGACCTTTTTAACGATGACCTCGGAGATGTGCTCCACGGGAAGATCCAGCTCGGGGTAGTCGTTTTTCAAGGCGTTGTAGGCGTGGGGGTCGGAGGCGATGATCTTCTTGGCCCCGGACTCGTTGATGGCCTCGACGTTCTGCTCTTTCAACTGCTGGAAGAGCATCTCTTCACCGAAACGGACCACCTCGTTGCCGCTGTCCTTCTCCTGCTTGCCGATAATGAAGAAGTCTTCACCGGCGGCGTCCAGGATCTTGGAGGTGCATTTGGCGATGTTGACCATGCGGTCGTCGTAGCTGGTGATGGAGTCCACAAAGTAGAGGGTGTCTGTGGTGTCCCCGTTGTCCATGATCTTGACACTGCACTCTTCGGCGAACTCCTTGTCCTTGGTCCAGTCCGCGCGTTTTTTCTCCACCTTGCCCCAGGGGTTGCCACGCTTGCCGAGGGCCTTCATGGGCTTCTGGAGGGTCTGGGGAACTTCGCCTTCATCCACCAGGCCGCGGCGAAGGTCGACGATCTTGTCGATGTACTCGATGCCCAGGGGGCACTCCTGCTCACAGGCACCGCAGGTGGTACAGGACCAGATCTCGTCTGCTGTATAAATGGAGCCGACCAGGGGCTCGCTCTTTTTCAGGTCCCCGCGAAGGGGGTAGTTCTTGAACATGTAGTCCCTGGCTTTGATGGTGATAAAGCGCGGGGAGAGGGGACGGCCCACCAGGTTGGCCGGGCACTGATCGGAGCAGCGTCCGCAGTCGGCACAGGTGTAGAAGTCCAGCATGTGTTTCCAGGTAAAGTCTTCGATCTTCTTGACACCAAAGGATTCCAGGTCGTCCAGGCCCTCGGCGGTGATGCCGTAAACCACGGGCTTGATGTTGCCGCGCTGAACGCGCATGAAGAGCACGTTGAACAGGGAGGTGATGACGTGGAAGTGTTTCCCCAGGGGCAGGAAGCAGAGGAAGAAGAAGAAGAGGGTGTCATGGCAGTAGTAAGACAGCACATGAAGGAACTGCAGGAGGCCATGGGGGGCTCCGGCGAAGATCTTGGAGAAGGCCCAGGCCAGGGTCAGGGGCGCCAGGAACGCTTCGTGACCGGCAGCCACAAGCACGGCTTCGAAGAGGCTCTCGGTGAGCATCAGGCCCATGATGATACAGCAGACGAAGACCGCTTCGGCGGTGTGGTCGTGGCCGTATTTCTCAGGCACCGCGTAACGGGCGGGCTTGAACACCCCGCGCCGGATGGCAGCGACGAAACAGGCGAAGAAGACGATGGTGGCCGCGTAGTCTTTGAGTACGTTGTAGACGGCGCCGAGGGGCTGGTCTGCTGCCAGACCGGGAAGGGCAAAATCCGGGAACATGCCGATGACAACAAGGGAGCAGGTCCGAAGCGCCAGGGTCAGGAACCCGAAGAAGATCATGATGTGGAGCACGCCGGCAAACATGTAACGGGGCTGTTTGATCTGTCCCAGCCAGACGACAAAGACGTTCTTGAGTCGTGCTGGAATGTTAGAAAACCGGCTGTTGTCAGGTGCCGCCTTGACGAGGGGGGCCAGACGTTTTGCGATGATGTAAGCAAAGATTCCCACACCGACAACCACATAGAGAAACGAAATCAGCCATCCCGGGATAAATCCCAAAATCATTGAATGGGCAGGTGAAATAAGATGTTCCATACTTAGCTTTCCCTCTCTCCCTTAGTTGAAATGATACAATATCCTCAAACAGCACATAGTAATAGTGCCATTTTACTCCATAATTAAAATGAATAACCCTTCAAATGTAAATGACAAACGCGGTTCCGTCAAGTAAAAAAGCTTTCACCCTTTCGATCATAAGCTTTATTGGGTAATTACATCCATTACTGTTATAAATGCCAAGGTTTTGTGTCCATCCACCTTTCACCTTAAAAGGTGTAGGAGAGTGAGATAAATGTTCCCTGGTCGTGCAAAAAATCGAGACAATCGGTGAGGGACTGCGGGGCGTTTCAGGGGAAGAAATGCAAGAAAAACTCGGCGCCCCGGGGCGTTTCCCAAAGGAAGGGGCTGTTCATTTTTTTTGCGGGCGGCTTTTGCCGCCCTTCCCGATACTTACCCCCATGGGGCGGGTGCCCGTGAAGGGGCGGCGGCCCCGCCGCCCCTTCACGTTTACGCCCGGAGCCCCGCGTGTCGGGCCAGAGGCGTCGTTAGCAGATGAACGACTCCTCGGCAATGTCCACAATGGCGCTGTTGGTGGCCTTGATCATCTCCATCTTGCCCTCGGTGACGGGGAGCACGCATCCGGTGAAGAAGTCGAGGCTCTTGATCTGGCCTTCGTAGAAGGGGATGTCCTTCTTCTTGGCCTTTTCAAGGCCCTTGGCTGCGGCGGTTCCGCGCCAGAGGAGCATCCAGGCCATCACCACGTCGCCGGTGACCTCCAGGAAGGGGTGGGCGTAGGCAAAGGCGCTGAGGACCTTCTCGCTCATGGCGGTTTTGCCCATGTGCATGGCCAGCTCGCCCAGCTTCATGAGGGAGCCTTCCACCTTGGCGGCGAAGGGAGCCAGTGCGGGGAACTCTTTGGCCTCGGCCACGGTTTTGCTGATTTCAGCCATGAGGTCCATGAAGACCTTGCCCTTTTTCATGCCGAGCTTGCGGCCCATGAGGTCCATGGCCTGGATGCCGTTGGTGCCTTCGTAGATCATGGTGATGCGGCAGTCGCGCAGGAGCTGGGCCACGGGGTACTCTTCGATGAAGCCGTAGCCGCCGTATACCTGGACGGCGTGGCTGCACATCTCAAAGGCCCTGTCCGTGACATAGCCCTTGGCCACCGGGGTGAGGATCTCGATGAGGCCTTCGTACCTGGCCTTGTCCTCGGCGTCCTCGGTGACGTGGGTGTAGTCCCGCAACAGCCCCATGTAGTAGATGGTGCTTCGCATGGCTTCCACGTACGCCTTCATGGTGAGGAGCTGGCGCCGCACGTCGGGGTGCTGGATGATGGGCACGCCCCCGTCCTTGGGCTTGGTGAGGTTGGCCCCCTGGACCCGCTGCTTTGCGTAGTCCAGGGCGTACATGTACGCGGCGGTGGCGCAGGCAAAGCCCTGCATGCCCACGTGGAGGCGTGCTTCGTTCATCATGAGGAACATGTGGGCCATGCCCTTGTTCTCTTCCCCGATGAGGGTGCCCACGCACTGGCCCTTGCCGCCCAGGGTCAGGGAGCAGGTGCAGTTGCCGTGGATGCCCATCTTGTGCTCGATGCCGGTGCAGACCACGTCGTTGAAGGCGCCTAAGCTGCCGTCGTCGTTGACGAGGTACTTGGGCACGAGAAAGAGGCTGATGCCGCGGGTGCCGGCGGGGGCCCCTTCGATTCTGGCCAGGACCGGGTGGATGATGTTGTCCACCATCTCGTGCTCCCCGCCGGAGATGAAGATCTTGGAGCCGCTGATGGCGTAGGTGCCGTCGGCGTTCTTCGTGGCCACGGTCTCAAGGGCTCCCACGTCGGAGCCTGCGCAGGGCTCGGTGAGGAGCATGGTGCCCCCCCACTCCCCGGTGTAGAGCTTTTTCAGGTAGGTGGCCTTCTGCTCGTCGGTGCCGAAGGACTCCACGAGCTTACCGGCGCCGTGGGTGAGGTTGCCGTACATCATGAAGGGGTAGTTGGCCCCGTTGAAGTACTCGGCGGCGGCCTGGCCCACCACGTGGGGCATGCCCTGTCCGCCCCACTCGGGGTCTTCGGTCATGGCCAGCCACTCCCCTTCGTTGAAGAGGTCGTAGACACGCTTGAAGGAGTCGGGCACGATGACCTTGCCGGCCTCGAAGGTACACCCTTGCTCATCCCCCTCCTTGTTGATGGGGAGAAGCTCTTTGACGGCCAGGTTTCGCGCTTCGTTGACGATCATGTCCACGGTTTTCTTGTTGAACTCGGCAAACCTGTCGTTTTTGCTTAAGTTGCCCACCTCGAACTGTTCATGCAGGACAAACTCCACGTCCCTGCGCTCTGAAATGACTTGAGCCATGTTTCCTTCTCTCCTTAGAACCTAATGTTGTTAAAGGCGCGGCCAAGATGGCCCCGCCGTTCTCTGCATCTGTTATGTCTCGGGGTTGCCGATGCCCCGCATGTACAGGTCCACCAGGGGGTCGGCCATGGAGGCCAGGTCGTAGCGCCCGCCGGCCAGGACCCAGGTGTTGATCACCTCTTCCACGGCCCCTAAGATGAAGCGTTTCACCAGGCCGAGGTAGAGGTCTTTGCGCATGCACCCCTCCTCCTGGCCCTTCTCCACGATCTCTCCCACCAGGTTGCGGTACTGCTTGGAGATCTGGTTGATCTGCTCGGTGAGGGCGTCTGATTTGCGAACCTGGCGGGATTCGGCCTGGAAGACCACGGCCAGCCCCTTGTCGGCCTGAAAGGCGGTGAGCTGGTTCCGGATCAGGCTTCGAAGCTTCTCTTCGGAGTGGTCGCAATGGGCCACGGCATCGTAAAACTGGTCGAAAATCTGTTTGGCCCGGAAGGAGAAGATCTGGAGAAGGATGTCCTCTTTGTTCTTGAAGTAGAGGTAGATGGTGCCGTCGGCGACACCTGCTTCCCGAGCGATCTGAGCCACGGTGGTCTGGTAGTAACCCTGCTTGGCAAAGACGGTGATGGCTGCTTCAATAATAAGATGATATTTGTCTGATTTCATACGGTTCCGGTCGATCCGCCTGGAAATTAGGGGGGCTTTTTTGTCCCCGGTTGATTATGAATGAATGCCCATTCAATACTATGAGAAATGGAATATTTTTGTCAAGATAATTTCTTAAGAACCCTGTGTCTCTGCTGTTAAATCAGCGTGATAGGGGAGGTGAGTATTTTGTATTGCGGCATGGAAATTGCTTTTATAACTAAGGTCCGGAAAAGGAACACAGAAACGGCGCACGAATGGGCGTGCGGGGCTGCTTTGGTGGGTGCGAACCGGCCGGGGAGGGCCGGGTGCTGGAAAAATAGATGCAGGAAGGGTATAAGCGAAGCAGGGGCCGCCGATGTGCGGCGCGTATCAACCAAGGGAGAACATGAGGATGAAACAGTTTGCGGTCATCGGCATTGGAAGCTACGGCTGGTACCTGGCCTGTCACCTGTATGAGAAGGGCCATGAGGTGCTTGCAATAGACGCGGATGCGAACCTGGTCCAGAAGATCAAGGGACATGTGAGCCGGGCCCTGGTGGCCGACACCACGGACCCGGAGGCCATTGCCGGCCTGGGTCTTGCCGAGATGGACCGGGTGGTGGTCTGCATCGGCTCGATTCTGAGCAACTCCATTTTAACGGTGCTGAACCTCCAGGAGCTCGGGGTCACCAACCTCATGGCCAAGTCCATCAGCGAGCCCCATACCCGGATCCTCCACAAGATCGGGGTGGGGGAGGTCTTTTTCCCGGAAAAGGACCTGGCCATCTCCATGGCCGAAAAACTCCACACCCCGGACATGCTGGATTACCTTCCCTTTATCGAGGGCCACGGCATCGTGCAGATGGCCGTGCCCGCCCCCTTCATCGGCAAGAGCCTGAAAGAGCTCAACCTCATCAACCGGTTCGGGGTCCAGGTGGTGGCCATCAAGGAGTTCGTGCCGGAGAAGATGCACATGATCCCCACCGCGGAGTTTGTCCTCAAGGAGAGCGATATGATGGTGCTTTTGGGGCCGGATGCGAGCATTGAGAAGATCAGGAAAGCAAGGTGAATTAAGGTAAACAGGGGATGGGTCATAGGTCATAAAGGGCCAAATGCCTCCGGCGTCCCTGCCGGGGGTTAAACGTTTGCCTGACTTTATAACGACGGGTTTAATAAACAGGCTTTAAAAAACAGACTCAGACCAATCAAAATCGACAGCGAATGTGCTTTTCCCTGAGGAACGAAGGGGAAAGCGCATTCGCAACCTGCTTTCGAGGTGGCACACCTCGCCGCCGGAGGCAGACTTTTCCATGCACTTTAACCATAAGAAGGCGTTTCTCTGCACATGTTAGGCCGTGGAGGGAAATGCCTTTTGTTGTTCCAGACGGCGGGAGAGGCGGGAGACGGCGTAGATGAGGACAAAGTAGACGAGGCCAACGGCAAGGTAGACCTCAAAGGCCCTGAAGGTGCGGGTGTAGATGAGCTGGCTGGCCCGGGTGAGCTCGGTGATGGCCAGGACCGATACCAGGGAGGAGTCCTTGAGAAGGGCGGAAAACGCATTGACCAGGGGGGGCGTTGCCACCCGGATGGCCTGGGGAAGCACCACGCAGTGCAGGGCCTGGAGGCGGGAAAGGCCCAGGGCGGTGGCGGCCTCCTTCTGGCCGGAGGGGACGGAGAAGAGGGCCCCCCGGATGATCTCCGAGATGTAGGCCCCGCCGTTGAGGCCCAGCCCCAGGATACCGGCCGTGGTGCTGGACAGGGTCACCCCCACGGAAGGCAGGCCGTAGTAGATGAAAAAGAGCTGGATGAGCAGGGGCGTGCCCCGAAAGGCCTCCACATACGGGGAGAGAATCGCTTTGAACAGGGGGCTCTCCGAGCGAAGAACCCCCACCGCGATGCCCACGGCAAGGGCCAGGGCGAAGGCGGCTGCCGAAAGGCCCAAGGTCACCTTGAGCCCTGCCAGCAGCAGCGGCCAGGCCTGTTGCAGCACCTCAAATTGAAAGCCCTCCATCTCCTTCTCTCCTTTGCTTAGGGGCGGTACAAAAATTAAACATACAAAAGCGATGCCTCCGGCGGCGAGGTGTGCCACCTTGAAAGCGGTCTACGAATGCGCTTTGCCCTTCGTTCCTCGGGTCAAACCACATCCGTATTTGCGTCGGCGTAAACTTAACATATGGACTTAAAACCTGTTTGTTAAACCCGTCGTTATAAGATCAGGCAAACGTTTAGCCCCCGGCAGGGCCGCCGGAGGCATAGGCTGAGCAGTTGCATGTGTTTTTTTGTTGAGCCCCTACATGGCCAGCCAGCGGTCATGGATGGCCCGGTATTCTCCACTTTTATTGAGGCGCCCAAGGGCTGCGTTGACCTCCTCGGTCAGGGCATCGGCTCCTTTTTTCATCACCGCCACGATCTCGGCTTCGGCCAGGGGGGCACCCACCACCTTGTAGGACGGGTCCACCTTGCTTTGTCGAATCGCAAAGGTGGCGCCCACCAAGACCGCATCGATACGGCCAAACTTCAGGTCGGAAAAGGCCTCGGGGTTGTAGTTGTAGCGCTTGATGGTCTTGAACCGGTCTTTCATGCTGTCTGCGAGCTGCTCGCTGCCGGAGCCCACCTGGACCCCCACCACCTTGCCTGTAAGATTCTCAAGGCCCTTGATGTCCGGGTTGTCTTTTTTTACCACGATGACGTCGGCCAGGCGGTAGTAGACATCGCTGAAGTTGGCGTTGGCGCTACGGGCCTCGGAACGGGACATGCAAGTGAGGAGCATGTCGAAATCTCCCTTGCCCAAGCCGCCCAGCAGCCCCTGCCACTCTGCATCCACAAAGCGCACCGAAACCCCCATCTCCTTGGCCAGGGCCCTTGCAAGGTCCACGTCAAACCCTTCAAACTCTCCGGTTGCAAGGTTTTTGGACTCGAAGGGCGGGTACTGGGCGCAAAATCCCACCACCACCTCCTTTTGTGCTCGGACCTTTTCCAAAGACCCGTCGGATGCCAGGGCAACGCCGCTGAAAAAAAGTGCCGCAAGCATCACAGCCATGGTTCGTTTCATTGTTTTCTCCTTTAGATTCTTATGCCTCCGGCGGCCAAGGCCTGAGCCCTTGGAGCCCAGGTTCGCATATGCTCCGGGGCTTCGCCCTTCCACATGCGCTGACGGGCTGCGCCCGTGGCAATACGCCTTCGAGGTGCTCACCTCGCCGCCGGAGTTATTTCGATTAATGTTAACCCGTGTATTGAGACGGAAGCATCAGCAGCTCATGCGTTAGCGAAGGGCTGTGCGTTTCCACGTTCTTCACGCGAATGCGGACGCATTTCAGCCCAGAGTGACGACACCCGATGCGCATTCGCAAACCGGCTTTCAAGGTGGCGTACCTTGCCGCCGGAGGCGCGTTTTTCCCCGCTTTTGTTATTCTTCGCTTTCATCCACTGCGTCAAAGGGGGCGCAGAGGCCGTTTTTTTCCATCAGGGCGGACAGCTCTTCAAAGAAGACCCCCATGCCGTTGACCATGGCAAGGTTGGCCATCTGTTCGGTCAGGGTGGTGCTCCCTGCGATCTCGCCGCCTGTGTACCCGGTGCAGGTTTTTCGGACCCCGCAGTTGGGGCTTCCGTCCATGCCCACCACCCCTTCGATGGTGCAGCCGTCGTCGGCAAGGAGCCTCAGCTGGTCTATCACCGGTGCCAGGAGGGCGCGGCAGTGGGCCCTGAAGGCCGGGACATCGTACTGCTCCTTGGTCATGCCCCAGCGCTTCATGCCGAGGTAGGAGAGCTCGGGGCAGGGGAGCTGTACCAGGCCTGTCCCGTTTTCGAGGCAGGGGGCGATGACCTCCTGGTAAACCCCTGCGGTTCGAGCCAGGGGGTGGATTTTGGCGTTGGCGTTGAGGATGCAGTGGCATACCACCATGACGCGTTTGGATCGATGCATGGAACGCTCCCGTGCTGTGGCCCTTAGGGCCGGTGAATGTATAAAATTCAGGTGTGTCGGTGGGGTGAAGAACAAACGAATCGGGCGGGTGATGTCAAATCGTTTGAATAGATCTTGCCTTATGGACAAATAGAAATAATCTATTTCTTGCAGGGTCCCGTAAGGGGCGTATTGGGCCCAACTCCTTTGGATCGTTGTGTTTTGACTGGCGTGTGATAAACTGTCAGTCAGGCCCTGTGCCGGCTTCTCTTTTCCCTATTTTTCTCTCATTTTTTCGTAACTATTCAGCTCAAACAAGCCTCCGGCGGCCCTGCCGGGGGCCAAACTTTTAAAAAGTTTGACAAACAGGTCTCAAGTAAGCCTTTCCAGGCTCCGCCGAAATAATTTCCATTTTTTCGCATCAGAAAAGTTTTTTGCAGAGTTTTTTTCAAAAAAGCGACCCGCCGGAGGCAAGCTGAATAGTTACCATTTTTTCTTCCTTTTCTCGTTGTCGTGGCGATCTGCCATCCGGTGGGTTTCGTGGTCTTTCCTGTCGGGCGGTTCCCATGGCGCCCGGCTTCCTTTGCCCTTTTTTCCTGGAGGTGGATGATGACCGATGTGCCCCGCGTGACCGCACAAGAGGTGCGAGGCAGGCAGCGTGCAAAGAAGGCGTGGCTTGTCTGTGCCTATGAATCGGACGAGATGTTCAGAAAGGCGCAGCTGGACGGGGCCCTTTCCCTGTCCCAGTTCCAGGAGCGGCTGCCCATGCTGCCGCGAGCCACGGAGATTGTGTTTTACTGCGCCTGAACCGACGAACACAGTGCCGCAGGTGTTGCGGCCACATTGATTTCCGGAGGGTTTCCCAATGCCAAAGCGCTTAAAGGCGGGGTGGACGCCTGGAAAGAGGCGGGCTATCCCGTGGTGTCTTCGTAAGCTCAAGGGCTCCCTTGGCTGGGGGTTGGCTCTTGGGGTGCTTCTGACCCTTGCCCCGCAGTCCTGGGCGGCCCCTGCCATCGACCTGCCGGAAGGCTTTTCCATTTCGGTGTTCACAGACCAGGTGCCCTATGCCAGGGCCCTTGCCCCGGGGCCCTCCGGGGCGTGGTTCGTTGGGACCCGAAAGGACCGGGTGTACCTGGTATGGGACCGGGACGGCGACGGACGGGCCGAGACCGTGCGGGTGCTGCTCACCGGCCTTCACCGACCCAACGGGGTGGCTTTCCGCCACGGGGACCTCTTTGTGGGTGAGATCCACCGCATCCTTCGCTACCCGAAGATCATGGACCGCCTCGATGCCCCGCCGCCCCCCGAGGTGGTGGCCCGTTACCCGGACAAAACATGGCACGGCCTGAAGGTGATCCGCTTTGGGCCCGATGGCCTTCTCTACGTGCCCGTGGGCGCCCCCTGCAACGTGTGCGAGACCCTGGGCACACCCTTTGGGGCCATCACCACCCTTAACGTTGACACCAAAGAGGTGCGTCCCTTTGCCCACGGGGTGCGAAATTCCGTGGGCCTGGACTGGCACCCCCTCACCGGAGAACTCTGGTTTACGGACAACGGCCGGGATCTTCTGGGGGACAACCTGCCCCCGGACGAGCTGAACCACGCCCCCGAAGCCGGGCTTCACTTCGGGTTTCCCTACCGCCACGGCAGGGATGTCCCGGACCCTGAGTTCGGTGAGCTGCCCGAAGGGCTTTTGCCCACCCCACCTGCCCAGCCCCTGGGGCCCCACGTGGCCTCGTTGGGGATGCGGTTTTATACCGGGAACAGGTTTCCCCCATCCTATCGCAACCAGATCTTTATCTGCGAGCACGGCTCCTGGAACCGCTCCGAAAAGATCGGGTATCGCATCACCCTGGTCCGGCTTTCCGGCAACACCCCCATCTCCTACGAGCCCTTTGCCTCGGGATGGCACAAGGGGAACCAGGTCTTCGGCCGTCCCGTGGACCTGGCGGTCATGGACGACGGAAGCCTCCTTGTCTCCGACGACCACGCCGGAGTGCTGTATCGGATTGTCTGGAAAGGGATCTGACGCAAGGAGGTCGTTTCAGGAAAAAAACAAAAGCATGCCTCCGGCGGCGAGGTGTGCCACCTCGAAAGCAGGTTGCGAATGCGATTCTCCCCTCGTTCCTCGGGGAAAATCGCATTCGCCTTTTATTCAGGGGGTATGGGTAAGCGCTTGATGATGGATGGTTGGTCGATATTCCAACTGGTTGGGGGTTTGCCTTTTTTATGAGAATTGACGACTATCCCCTGGCCGCCGGAGGCATCTCCTCATGAACCAGCCGCATGGAGCGCCAGGGGCCTTTGATGTAGCGGGCGACGGTGGCCAGGCAGAGGCCGGCGATGTAGACGGTGGGGCAGCACCAGGCAAAGGTGAGGCCAAAGCCCAGGGCAAGGACGCCGATGCCTGCGGGAAGGATCATGAGGGTGAGGGCGCAGATGAGGGTGGCCCACATGATGTAGCGGGTGTCCCCGGCACCGGACAGGGCCCCGGAGGCGACAAAGCCCACGGTGTCGAAGAAGAGGTAGACCACCACGAACCGCAGGCAGATGACCCCTGCTTCCCGCACCGGGGCGAAGGCCTCGGGGGTTCCGCCGGCCGGGGCAAAGAGGTTGATGAGGGTTTCGGGCGCAAAAAGAAAGAGGGCGCACAGGGGCAGTACATAAACCAGGGCCAGGTGCAGGGAGGCAAAGGTGACCGATTCGGCCTTTTTGAGCTCACCGCCACCAAGATGGTTGCCCACCAGGACGCTGGTGCCGCTCGAAAAGGCGTACAGGGGCATGAAGGCCAGGGAGTTGATGGACAAGGCGATGTTGGTGGCGGCCAGGGCCGTCTCCCCTAAGCGGCCCACGAGAAAGACAAAGAAGGTAAAGGCAAAAATATCCAGAAAGAGGTGGAGGCCCCCGGGGAGCCCGTAGTGAAGGATCTTTTTCATGAGGGCGGGCACGGGCAGCCAGCGGGTGAGGCCCAGCCCCTGGCCCCCCTCCCGGCTGATAACAAGGCCTGCAAAGAGAAGAAAGATGAGGGCCGAGGCCGCGACGGTGGCAAGGGCCGCCCCGAAAATGCCCATTTCGGGGAAAGGACCGATGCCGTTTATCAGGCAATAGTCCAGCGGGATGTTCACCGCCATGCCCATAAGGTTCACCACCATGACGGGCCGGGTGCGCCCCATGCCGGAGAAGTAGCCGGAGAGGGCCGAGCTTCCCAGGCTGAAAAAAGCCCCCAGGCAGAGGGTGCGGAAGTAGATCCGTTCAAAGGCGGCGATGGTCTCTCCATGGCCCGCCAGGTCAAAAAGGGGCCGGGCGCAGAAGGAGTACCCGAGCATGAGAAAGGCGGCCATGAGGCTGAGCCAGAGCCCCTGCCAGAGGCAGCTGCCGATGCGCTCTTCCACCTTGGCCCCCCGGTATTGGGAGATAAAGACGCTCACGTACCCCACGGTGCCCAGAAAAAGGGAGAGGGGAAGAAAGTAGGCGATGCCTGCAGGGGTGGCGGCCGCCACCTCGGCCACCGAGTGGTTCCCCACAAAAATGCGGTCGGTGAATTCCATCACCGTGGTGGAAGCCATGCCCGCCACCAGGGGCAGGCTGACGTGAAGCACGCGCCTGTAGTCGTCTCGGTGGGCGGAAGGCCCGGTAAATTTCAATGCCATAACTTTATGTCACACTCTTAAAAAAAACAGCCTCCGGCGGCAAGGTGTGCCACCTTGAAAGCAGGTTGCGAATGCGCTTTCCCCTTCGTTTCTCAGGGAAAATCACATTCGCCTCTGATTCAGATTAACCTGAATCTGTGTTTAAAACCTGTTTATCAAACTTTTTAAAAGTTTGGCCCCCGGCAGGGCCGCCGGAGGCGTTTTTTTGCACTTTTTACCGAAGAATCCCCGATTCCACCCGGTTGACGTCATCGGTGCCGGTGAGGACCATGGCCTGGATGAGCTGGGTTCGAAGGGTCTCGATGTAGGTCTCAACCCCCTGCTGCAGTCCGCCCACGGCCGCGATGGCAAAGGGGCGGCCGATCATCACCCCGTGGGCCCCCAGGGCCAGCATCTTCAGGATGTCGCCCCCGCTCCTGATGCCCCCGTCCACCAGGACGGTCATCTCAGCGCCCACGGCCTCGGCGATTTCCGGGAGGACCTCGGCGGTGCCCGGGGTGGAGTCCAGCACCCGGCCCCCGTGGTTGGAGACCACGATGGCCTCGGCCCCGGCCTCTTTGGCGCAGAGGGCGTCGTGGACGGTCATCACCCCTTTGAGGATGAACTTCATGGAGGTGGCTTTCATCACCTTTTCAAGGTCGGAAACGGTCATGGGGGTGACCGGGCGGCCCATCTTGGCCAGGGTGACGAGGCCGGCGGCATCGATGTCCACCCCGAACACGGTGGCCCCGGTGGCTTCGGCCTTTTCCAGCTTGTCGAAGAACTCTTTTTCTTCCCAGGGCTTGATAAAGGGGATGCCGTGGCCCCCGGCTTTTTTGATGGCGTCATTGCCCGAGGCGTGGATCACCTCCGGCACCCCGTCGCCGGTGCAGCCGATGAGCCCTTTTTCTTTGCAGCCGGCCACGATGGCGTCGATGTAGGCCCCTTCGGAGACATCGCCCCCGCCCATGTTAAAGGAGACCCCGCCGATGGGGGCGGCCAGAAGGGGCATGGCAAGGGAGAGGCCGAGGAGTTCGGTGTCGGTTGTCGGGGCCTTGACGCCGTGGACAAGCTTCATGTTGAATCGTACCGAATCCAGGGCTTCCAGGTTGGCGTGGAAGGCCGAACCGGTGCCCAGGCCACCCATGCCCGGTACCTCTCCGGCACAGGCTTTGCCGTTGCACACCGGGCAGACCCGGCAGTATCCCTTCATTTTTTCTCGTGCTGATTTTCTGATGGCTTCCATGGTCTACTCCCTTTGTCAAAGTGGTGTTTCTGCCGCATGGGATAAGGAGGGGAAAGGCACCGGGGACTCCCTTTAAGCCTTACAACCCCGAAGAAGAGGGCATGGCCCGACGATCCCGGCCCGGGGGTCCGTAACGAAAGGGGGACCCTTGGCAGAGAGTCTCTTTCCTACAACGTTTCAGGTGGAATGACAATGGGATGGGCTGAGGTGTCTGGGAGGGGGCGCGCGCCTTCGCCCCCTCCCAGGTCTCAGTGTGCTGCTGCTCCAGGTCTGAAATGGGTGGGTCGGGTGCCGATCAGGGCAAGGGCCCCTTCGGAAGTGGGGGAGGCTGCGTGGCGGTCACGGTGGACGGCAGGGAAGGGGCAGCGCTCAGTGCCGGGGTTGCAGGAGGTGGCGGATCCGTGGTCGATGCGGGAGGGCGAATGGCTCGGGTCGGCGGGCAAGCGTTCGTCCCCTGGTCCGTGGGCCCCCATGGATAGACGCTGCGAAACCGGGGCGGACCCTGGTAACCGGTGCGTGGTGGCGGGCTGTGGACTGAGGTCGGGGCTCATGGCGTTCTCCGTGGCATCCGTTTAAGCTGTGGGGGGAAGGGAACGATTACGGCCATTCGGATCGATAGTATTTACTGTGAACATTGTTATAACAACGTAACGAAAAATGCAAGCCCGATTCCTTATATTTGGTGAAGGGCTAATGCCTTTAGAGGTTTGCCTCCGGTGGCCCTGGCGGGGGCTGACCTTTTAAAAAGTGTAATAAGCAGGTTGCAAAAATAGATTCAGCTTAATCTGAATCAATAGCGAATGTGATTTTCCCCGAGAAACGAGGGGGGAAGCGCATTGGTAACCTGCTTTCGAGGTGTTTTGCCTAAGTGGCTACCACCCTCGCCGCCGGAGGCAGCCAAGTTAAAGATGCCTCCGGCGGCCCTGCCGGGAGCTAAACTTTTAAAAAGTTTAACAAACAGGTCTTAATGGCTCTTTTTGAATAAAGTTTTTAAAGGCGGATGTGATTTGACCCGAGGAACGAAGGGCAAAACGCATTCGCAATCTGCTTTCGAGGTGGCACACCTCGCCGCCGGAGGCAGTCCGGTTAAAGATGCCTCCGGCGGCCCTGCCGGGGGCCAAACTTTT
>NZ_FMUX01000041.1 GCF_900101345.1 Desulfoluna spongiiphila
ACCGTACCCCAGGGCGACAAATGCTCCGGCACCAACCACATCCTTCCCACCAAGAAGGCCGGTTACATGTCCGGTGGCCTCAACGTCCACAAGTTTCTCAAGATCATGACCTACCAGGAGATTAAGCCCGAAGCCAACCTCCTGGTTAGCGGTGCCGCTTCCCGTCTTTCCCGAGTGGAAGGCATGGAAGGCCACGCACGCGCCTGCGACTGGCGTCTTCGCAAGTTCTACCCCAACCAGGAGTGGGACTTCGAAGTGTACGACCAGACCAAGTACTAAGGGATTCGGAAAACACCGGATCATGGCATGCGGTGTTTTCCCTCTCAGCAAGACCCTCCCGTGTCACCGACTACCTTCCCGGACGGCACAGGGAACGAGCAAGACATAATCCCGACGCACACAGGAAGCGCCATGTTACAGGGATGAGACGGCACTTCCTGTGATGCGATTTCTTCGGGTTTACATATATTTTTTCCACCCCGTGGGGCGATGTACGCCACATTACCTTTCGGGTTTACATATGAGTAATCCTTGATTACCGAGGCAGCCTGAGTGCGACTGGACCGTTGGCACGAGACATGCTGAACCTGCTTTTGCAGGTGATACCCTGACGGGCTGCCGACTTCTCTCCTTACATTCTGAACAAGGCCGGAGGTATCCTAACGCCTCCGGCCTTGTTCAGTCTGGTTTCATGTTGCTGGAGGTGTGCCCCCACATGCCGTCGGCGACAGTCCTCGTGCGGGGTTCCTTTGAAGGCGGAGGCACCCGCAACAGACACGATGAAAGAAAGGGCCGCACCCCTGAACAAGGTGGCGGCCTTTTTTTTATGGGGAAAGACGGTGGGGCTTAGGTCAAAGATAGCGTTGTGGAGTGATCCCCAATGGGTGTACAAGGGAACAGGCCGGGCAGGTGTGCGCCGGTTTATAATCAATCCACCCTTTGAAAGCCTGTGGGGCGGGGAGGGCATGTGCCTTGCCGCCTGCATGTTTTTATACTGATGAAGGAAGGCACTGCCGTTTATGAGTGACCCGCAAGTGAACAATCCCCTGCACGGGGTGACCCTGGAACAGATCGTGACCGGACTGGTCGCCCATTATGGCTGGGAGGCCCTGGGAAAGCGTATCGACATCCGGTGTTTCAACATCGACCCCTCTGTAAAATCCAGCCTGAAATTTCTTCGAAAGACACCCTGGGCACGAAAAAAAGTGGAAAATCTCTACCTTGCCCTGCCCAAGGCAAAACGACCATAGAAACGGCCCGCAGGGTCTTGGGGGGCGGGCACGGGATCTGTGTGTCCGGGCCCTTATCCCTGGGCGGGTTCACCCGGGACGATGACCTCTTCGGCGTCCATGCTCTGGCACACGGTGTGTCCGGTGGGGATGCGGACAAACCGGGTCTCATCCCAGGAACCGGAGAGGAGCTCCGCCAGATAACCGGGGGCTCCTTCCATGGTTTCGAGGGGCAGGTTGGATCGCCGGGCGGCCTCTGCGGCCTGCTCCCGGTAAGCCTCTCCCAGGCCAGGCCATTGGATGAGACAGGCCCGGGTGTAGTTGGTAAGGACCCCGTCCTCCATCTGCATGAGGAGGTCGGCCCGGTCTTTGCCGTACTTTTCCACATAGTGGGCAAGGCGGACGGTGCGGTTGTCCAGGTAGGGGATCACCGACCAGGTGAGCCAGCCCGGGGAGAACCAGTAGGTTCCGCACTCCCGGCCGTGGGCCTCCCGGTGGGCGGAGACGGATCCGATGAGCAGGGGAATGCAGTCGTGCACCCTCGGAATGACAAGCTCGCAGCGTCCTGCCGTTACCCCTTCCAGCCCTTTGCCGCACAGCCCGTATCCCAAAACGATGCGGGTGAGCTCCGGGTGCTCTTCTTCCACCCTGGCGATGGTGGCCTGGACCTCTTTCCTTAAAAGCTTTGGCGTGTCGTGGAGCCCCTGCCTCAGAAAATGAAGGGACGGCGCCTCTTGCATGCCTGCACATAGCATCTCAAGCTCATATCGCATCACCTCACACGCAATCACAGCCATCTTCATTGTTATCTCTCCTGTGTAAAAAATGAATGCCTTCTATGGTGAACGTGTATGGAAGAAAGCCTCCGGCGGCAAGGTGTGCTACCTTGAAAGCGGTTGCAACCCCGCTTTTTATAGATCAGGCAGACGTTTGGCCCCCGGCAGGGCCGCAGAGGCTTGTTTTTCATTTTTTGCGGTTCACGCGTCCAGGAATCCCGCTTCTTTGAGTCGGTGCCGGACCGTTTCGCCTTTGTCCTGCATGGTGATGATCACCACAGGGGTGAAGTTTTCTTTTTCTTCCCTTTTTTCGATGTCGGCCCCGGTGTCGGAGATGTAGTAATGGCGGCCGTTTTCCGTAAGGCATCCCTTGACGCGCAGGAGGTCCTCTTCGTGTTTAAGGGCCTCAAGGAAGGCGTCCACCGGGCCGTTGACACTCTCCACCGTAAAGGCGTCGGGGCGATTGTCCGAGGTGTTGAGGCTGGGCATCATGGCAAAGGGGTTTTCCATCTCTTTTTTAAGGAGCTCCACATTGAACCGGCAGTGGCTGGTGGGGCAGATGATGGCCCGGTTGTTCTTTTCGCGGATATAGGCGGTTGCGGCGTCCACCTCATCTTTTTCGGCGATGTCGGTTTTGTTGAGCAGGATGTAGTGGGCATTTGAGACCTGACGTTCGATGGTGGCCAGGTTCCGGGCGAGTTTGAGGCTTTTGATGGCGTCAAACACGCAGAGGGTGCACATCAGTTCACAGGCGTCGCCGAGCCCTGCGTTTCGGATCATGGGGCTGATGCCCGAGGGGTCGGCCATGCCCGAGGCCTCCACCAGGATCAGGTCGGGTCGGCATTCGGCCAGGGCCTTTAAGCCGAGGACGAAGTTGTCTTTCAAGCAGGCGCAGAAGATGGAGCCGCCGTTGACCTCATAGAGCATGTCGTCGGGGATGCCGTGGCCGGAGAGGAGGGCTGCATCCACGGGGACTTCACCGAAGTCGTTGACGAGCACGGCCACCTTTTTATCCGGAAACTGGTCGAGGAGGTACTGCATCAGGGTGGTTTTTCCGCTTCCTAAAAAGCCGGTGAGGACAATGATGGGGGTTTTCATGGCAAGACTCCTTTGGTTGCATGTCAGGTGGACTGTATACCTGTTTTCGGTGTGTTTGAAAACAGGGAAACCCGCCCCCAGCTCCCGGATGCGATCCGGGCAGGGGGCGGGTTTTTTTTATGGCGCAGGCATGGGGCCGGGCACACCCGTTATGGTCCCCCCTGTCCGGGATTGCCCGGGGGCAGTTGCGGTGGGGTGGATGACATACCAGGGCTGTGCTTAGGCCGCGATGCCCATGAGCTCTTTGGCCATCTCCACGCATTTGGATGCATCGGCGGCGTAGCCGTCGCACCCTGCCTCTGCTGCGAACTGGGGGTTCAGGGGGGCACCGCCCACGAGGACCTTGTACTTGTCGCGTACGCCTTTGGCTTTGAGAAGCTCAATGAACTCGGGGACGATGGCCATGCAGGTGGTCATGAGGGTGGAAAGACCCACGATGTCGGCGTTGTTCTCTTCGGCGGCGGCAAAGATCTCTTCCTTGGACTTGTCGCAACCGAGGTCGATGACGTCGAAGCCTGCGGAACGGAGCATCAGGGCCACGATGTTTTTGCCGATGTCGTGGAGGTCGTCCTTGACGGTGGCGATGACCACCTTGCCCAGTTTTTCGTCGGCGTTGCCTGAGGCGAGCATGGCGGGCTCGATGATGGCAACGGCAGAGTCTGCCGCGCGGCCTGCGAGCATGAGTTCGGGCAGGAAGCAATCGCCGGTGCTGAATTTCTCGCCCATGATATCAAGGCCTGTACGGATGCCGTTGGTGATAAGGTCAACGGGCTCTACGCCCTCGGCAATGGCTTTGGTGGCGATATCGGCAGCGCTGGCTGCGTTGAGGGAGGTGATGGCATCGCGAAGGTTGTCAAAATGGGTCTGGGACATGGTGTACTCCTTTGTATGTTACCTGGTCGGGTCTTTTTTGTTCTGATCGGAATGGGGTTGGGGCACTCCGATGCATATCGTTGGTGTGCAGGGGCCGGGCCTTGTGGGGCCAGCGGACCCTGCGGATCTTTTGGGTGCCTTTCGTCTACTTGATGGGAACACCCATCTCAACGAGATCTGCTTTCACCTCTTCGTACATCTTCTGGTAGAAGTCCTTGGGCGTGTTGGTGTCCAGGTCGAAGAGCTCGGGGTAGGTCATGCCCAGGTCGGGGGTGTCCAGGGTATGCTCGTATTTTTCAAGGAGCTTGACGACGATGGGGCTTGCCTGGGCCCTGGTGAGCTGGCAGGCCGCGTCGGCCATCTCCGTGTGGAATTTGGCCTCCAAAGGCGTCATGCCGTCCATTTTTACACCGGCCGCGGGGAAGGGCGTACCGGTGGTGACCCCGGAGGTCACACCGGTGAGGATGTAGGCGGCAGACTGATAGAAGTACTCTTTGGTGCCGGCGCCGGCTGCGGAGTATCCGGAGTTGTAAGTGGCCAGGTAGATGTTGCGTGACACAGCCTGGGAACCGAGGCCCAGGCCCCAGAGAAGCTGGCGTGTGGTGGAGATGGCGCCCTTCAAGGTGACGGGAAAGTTCAGGAAGTACTGAGCGCCCAGCATGCAGGACATCATGGCGTAAGCGGTGACGCAGATGGCAACCCCTTCGGGGCCGCCGCAGTAGCCGCCCAACAGGGTGCTGGCCTCCCCTGCGATGTTGCCGCCGATCTCCTGGAGGTAGCAGATCTTGTCCAGGGTGTCTTTTTTGAGCTTAAACTCGGGGTAGAAGGCGCAGAGCCAGCCGTCGGAGGTCCTGGTGCCGCAGTTGGGGTGGCTGGCCGCCAGGGTGCTGACGGGGCCGCCGGAGGCGGGGACCACGTTGAAGACGGGGAAGCCGGGGCGCCCGGCGTTGACGGTGGCCTTTCGGGCCATCTTCATGTTGTGGATGCAGGCCATCACCTCCGAGGGGTGAAAGGGCACATCGGAGTCGCTTTCGGGGTCGTTCATCAGGGTGGGAACGGCCATGGAGTCCGCACGCTCAATGCGGGCGTAGCCTTCCACCAGCTTGAGGAAGAGCTCATCGGTGCTGGTGTAGATGCCGGAGCCGATGTGGCACCAGGGGCGGGAGTTCTCGTCGGGCTTGCGGCAGCGCCATTCCTTGCGGCTCTCTTTTTCGCCACCGATGCAGCGGGGACGGGCCGATTCACTGATGGCATAGAGGACTTCCTCTTTGGTGAACTTGACCACGCGTCCGGTGTCCTGGCAGTACATGCCGGCATCGACGAAGAATTCGAGGGCGGCTTCAAAGACGCGATCAGCCAGGTCGTCATCAGAGGAGACGGGGTCCTCGGGGTTGTACTTGATGTTGTATTTCTGAGCCAGCTGCATCATGGCAGGGAAAACGACATTGATATCGTAGTCGTTTTCATTCATTTCCTCGCCGTTGAGGCATCGTCTGTAGATGTCGATGATTTTCATGCGCCTGTCTCCTCCCAGAGAGAATGTTGGGTAGATACAGTCAGCGTCCGAACCGCCTGTTTTTTTACGGCAGTGAACCACTTTCACTGTCGCATGGTCGCCGCTGGCTGTTTCCTGCCGAGATGCTTGGGGCTGCCCGCCATGGTGCCGCGAACTGTCCGGTGTCGCGGAGGCAAAGGGTGTGGGCCGGAGGGCTGTTCCACATCCCTTTTCACGTGGGTGACTCGGGTAGCCACCCCATCTCGGGGGTGGTCGATGTGTTGTTTTATGAAAAATTTTATAAAATAATCGTTGTTCTTCTGTCAAGTAAAATATCGATAAAAAATAGTTATATTTTGCATTTTAATTGCTATTTGAAATATTCATTATACGCAATGATACATTGTATTTAAAATTCTGTTGTCCGTGCGCACAAATATTCCTTACTTTATTGCTCAATGTGGTTTTTTTAAGGCGTGACCCTGGATGCTGTGGACCCATGGGGTCCCAGCATCCAGGACCGCCTTGCCCTCCCGGGGCGGGGTGGCCACCCCGGGGGGGCTCGTAAAGGGACGTGATCGTTGTCCCGGCTCAACATTGGGATTTGTGTCTACGCCTGGTTTAGCTTGGCCTCCACAAAGGCGTTGACGGCCTGTTCCCTGTCGTCGTCCAGCAGGCTCTCCGGTGCGTCGGCGAGCATTTTTTCCCAGCGCTCACGGGCCATGGTGCTGAAGTCCTTGGATCCTGCGTCCGCCCAGTTCTGGTAGGCCTCCTGGGTGGACACCGTTGGGCGCCAGGTGTTTCTGAAGTTCATGACGGTGGTGGGCTCCATGAAATAGGTGCCCCTGGGGCCGGCGTGGACGATTTCGGAGACGGTGGTGTCCTTGTCCCAGTCTTTGAGGCCCTCCAGAAGCCTCAGGACGCGGGAGAAGGCCTCTTCCCCGAGCATGATTTTTTCAAAGGAGGTGGCGTTCAGGGAGTCCATGGAGCCGAAGCAGCCGTGGATCCAGTGGGCCCCTGCCATGACGGCATGGATAAGGGTCTGCATGGTCTCCATGCCGGCCTGGGCATCCACCACCTTGGCGTCGGTGATGCCGGCCATGATGCGAACGGGGATCTTGTACCGCTCCACGGCCATCTGGATGCTGAGGCCGTTGATCATGTTGGCCTCGGGGGAGCCGTTGGCATAAAGTCCTGATTTCATGTCGGGGCGGCAGGATGCGGGGCCCATGATGTAGGGCGTCCCGGGGTTCACCAGCTGGAGCAGGACGTTGCCGGCCAGCATTTCAGCGTTTTGCATCACCGCGGCGCCCATGATGCTCATGGGGGCGGAGATGCCGCTCATGGCACAGGTAAGGGTACAGATGGCCTGCTTTTTCTTGGCGTGCTCGATCATGGTCTGCAGGGGGAACGCCGCGTAGGTGAGGGGGCTCACCGGGTTGATGCTGGCAAACATGCAGGTGTGGGTGTCCAGGTATCCTTTTTCACCCTTGGCGATCTCATAGAGCTCGAAGTACTCCTGCACCTCTTCGGTGGTTCCCACAAAGCTTCGAAGGGGTTTGTCTGTGTGACGCACCATTTCACGAAAGACGTGCAGGTGGGCTTTTTTTTCGGGGATGTCAGCGGGTTCCACGGGCCAGCCCCCGCCGATGTCGCAGATGTCGCTGGACTGGATCAGGGTGAAAAATTTGGTCATGTCGTCCATGGTGCAGTCACGGTATCCGGTCTCGATGTCGTGGATGCGGACGGCCCCGAAGCTGGGGTCGGTGTGGGGTCGGCTCTGGCCTTCTCCCACCAGGAAGGATTTGTCTTCATTGCGGCCATGGAACATGAATGAGCTTGGGGCCTGCTCAATGGTCTTTTCAAGGATGGCGCGGGGAATTTTAATGCGCCAGCCGTCCACTTCGCATCCGCCGTCTTTCATGATCTGGCGGGCGGTTTCATCTTCAAAATCCACACCACAGGTCTCAAGGACCTCAACGGTGGCTTCGTGGATCTGGTCAAGCATCTCATCGTCCGCAAGTCTGAATCTGTTGGATTTCAGCATCTAAAAACAACCTCCTCAAGTGATGTGTGGGGCGTCGATTCTGTGGGGCGTGTTCGACGAATCCCACGCGCTGATGAACGTATTTTTTTAAAGTCGGCAGTCGGGTCCAGGCTCTTTCGAGCAACCGGCAGCTCTGGCGGTCTGTTCGTGTATTGCTGGCTCCGGTTCATCCAAAGGGCGTCCCCGCCGGTTTTCAAGAAAGCTTTTGAAGCATTTCGAACTTTTACTACAAAATCGAATCCCTTCTTTCGGAAGCCTTGGCTCACGGGTTGGGCGGCACCCTGACTGGGGATGATTCAATTGGGGTGCAACCCTCGGTACCCATGATATTTCGGCGTGTTATGCTGTCTTGTGATACCGGGGTGACCGAAGCGATACGTCTGATTATCCGGCCTCACCGCTTTCTTCATGTTTGAGGTATTATATGAGCAACAATCATGCCAGAATCCTGACAATCCATGACCGGCAATGGAAGAAAAGGGGCAGGGTGGTCTCTTTTGCTGGTCGGGACGGTGCAGCAGTAACCCTCAGGTGGGATGGCATGGGAGATGGAAGCCGAAATCTGTTCTGTGCAGGAGGGCGGGGGGCTGGAAAGGGGGCGTTGCGGGAGAAGGCAAAGAATCGGCCACAAAAAAAGGGGAAGGATGGGCTCCTTCCCCTTTTTGGGGTTTTCTGGTTTTTTGTGCCGCAGGGGCTTACCGCAAGGGGTATTTCCCCTCAGCGCACGTCGGGTTTATCCGACTTTTATTTTCCCAGGGCCTTCAGGACCAGGTCCAGGTTCTTCTTGCCACCGATGAAGTCGTAATACTCAGGCCATACGTTTTCAACGGCCAGCTTTTTCCACTGCGCCTCGTCTTCAAGGGTGCTGACCTCAACACCGCCTTTGATCATGCCCTCTTTTGCATTGGCAGCTTCCAGGATCTGGTAGGCGATCCAGTACTGCTGGGTTTCCTGGGCTGCGCGTGCGATGATGTCCTTGGTTTTTGCGTCCCATTTTTTCCAGTTGCGTTCCCCCACAATCATGGGCTGGAGCGAGTACTGGTAGTGAACTTCCGTCAGGTAGCTCTGAACTTCATGGAACTTGGAGGTGTAGTTTACGATATACGGGTTGTCCTGGCCGTCCACGACGCCCTGCTGAAGGGCGGTGAAGGTTTCAGACCAGGCCATGGGGACGGGGTTGGCGCCCCAGGCCTTGTAGGTGGCCATAAGGATTTTGTTCTGGGGGATACGGATTTTCATCCCTTTGATGTCGGCAAGTTTTTTTACGGGTCGGACAGAGTTGGTGATGTAACGAAAGTTGGAGTAGCCCCAGTGCATGATACGGAAACCACCCTTTTGGGTACACAGGTCGTTCCAGTGGGATGCAAGGGATCCGGTGGTTGCCCTGATGGCATCGTAGTGGTTTTCAATGAGGTAAGGCATGGTCAGGGTGCCGAGTTCCTTGACAAAGGGAACGGCGTTTCCGATCCCGACATAGCAGAGATCAAGGGTTCCTCGACGAACGTTTTGAAGCATTTCGGTTTCCGTGCCGAGCTGTCCGCCAGGAAACAGCTGCACTTCAATTTCACCATTGGACTCGGATTCCACTGCCTGCTTGAAGAAGCGGGCGCCGTAGCCCTGGTCCGAATCGGGAGCATCCCCCATCCCCACTCGGATAACCTGTTTTGCTGATGCACCCTGGACGGTCATGACCATGGCGAAAACTGCGATGGCGGTGATACATAATTTCCTGAACATCACTTACTCCTAACGTTGCTGGTTAATTACTGCCCTCACCGGGGAACCCGATTTTTTCAGACACATGGTCCAGGCCTGGCATCCGGGCTCACTGCCCGGAACCAATGAACCGATGTGTACCGTTGAATCGGGACTTCCGGAAGAGGGCCACCTGTCCTTGCGATTGTCAAAGACAACTTCCTTCCCATGCGGGCCACACACCCGCACACCAAAACCAAGAAGGGACTCGAACGGGCAACCTGCCTTTGCCCGGAAAGACCGTTTCTGCGGGCGGTACCATGGTGGACATCAACCACGGGCACCCCAAAAACGATCACGGGTCAGGCCATCGCGCCCATCGACCCCGCCCATCCGTGAATGCATGTGGTGACAGCCTTATCTTAAGGCGATGCACACAGGGACCCTGCGGGTCGGTTTTTGCCGGGCGGGTTCCTTACTTGGATAATTTATAAATGAGCAATATCCATACCAGGGGAACTTTATTTGTTTTGTCATGGTGTCCGGGCATTCTCCGGGCCATGGGCCTTTCCCGTGAGAGGCATTGTTTTCCGGCGCTGTCGGCCCATACAGGGGAGTAACCGGCGTTTACTGTCCTTGCCGCATCCAGGTCTAAGTGCGCTGCAACGCCTGGCTCGGCTGTAACCCTTTTTTCTATAAAGAGGCACCTGGATAATGATCAGGTTAGCAATTTTTCAAAGATTTAGAAAGCCCCCTAAATTTCCGGGCTTTTCAAATGTATAGCTGGGTGTCGCTCCGCAGTGCCATACGGGGCGATGCCGTTCTGCTTTTACTTTTGTGCGCATGGCGCCATACACATTTAAGACAATTTTTTTGCCTCAGTGGAATTGAATAGGGGGGGGATCCTAAAGGTGCGGTCAAGGGACGGGAGCATGTGAAGACCGTTTTTTTGGGGGGAGCGCAGAGGGAAAGCAACCCCGACAAGGGGTCTTGCCGGGGTTGTGTGATGGCATGCTTCGGTGATTCAGGGCTCTGGCATCGAGTCGCGAAACAGAAACGGACATCATAAACGACATGTGGATGGGCATTGCCGTTGAGGTGTTAATCCTCTGCGAACATCATGCGGTTCATGTATTCCATGCTGAAGGCCTTGTGGGCCGACAATTCGATATGCCGCGTGTGGCGGCGAACGGCATCGGCTGTCTCCACGGCCTGGGCTTCGGTGACATAGCGCAGGGTTCCGAAGGAGGCTGCGTTGCCCAGCACCGAGATTTTGGTGAGGAGCCCGTGGGGGATCATGCCGATGCGGGTGGCGCTTTCCGGGTGAATGGCAGACCCGAATCCTCCGGCCAGGTAGAGGGTGTCGATCTCCTGGCAGGTGATGCCCGCCTCCTGCATGAGGATTTCAATGCCGGCCCGCAGGGCCGCTTTGGCCAGCTGGACCTCACGGATGTCTTTTTGGGTCAGGTCAACCCGTGGGGTGAGGCCAAAACGGATCTCGTTTTTCTCTCCGGAAATGGCATGGGCCAGGGAGCCCCGGCTCTGGAGTCGCCCCGTGGGGTCCAGGGCGCCTTCGTCCAGCAGCAGGGCGATGGCGTCAATGACACCGGAACCGCAGAGGCCAGTGGCCTTGCGCTCGTCGATGACGGTGGTGCCGAACCCGTCGTCGGTTTTGAAGACGGAGTCGATGGCCCCGGGCTGCCCGGGCATGCCGCAGCTGAGGTTGGCCCCTTCAAAGCAGGGGCCGGCGGCGGCCGAGCAGGCATAGCAGATGCCGCCAGAGTAGAGAACGGTCTCGGCGTTGGTGCCGATGTCGGCCAAAAGAAAGGTCTCGTCTTTGCCCACGGCCCCGGTGGCCAGAAGGGAGGCGACGATGTCGGCTCCGATGTAGGCGGAGACCCCCGGGAGCAGGAAGGCCCGTCCGTCGGAGAGGATGCCCAGCTCCCGGGCGGGTATCTGCATGCCGCTCAAGGTGGCGGGGATAAAGGGGGCCTTGCTGATGAACTCAGGAGAAATTCCGCACAGCAGGTGCATCATGGTGGTGTTTCCGGCCAGGGCGATGAGGCTGACGTCCCGTGCCTCTGCTCCTGAGAGGAGTCCGGCCAGCAGGGTGTTGAGCTGATCGACGATGGCCGCGGTGAGGGGCTCGGTGCCGTGTTCCATGCTGTACTGGATACGTGTCATGACGTCGGCACCGAAGGGGGCCTGGGCGTTGTGTGAGCCGCTGACGCCCACGGTGTTTCCCGTGGCAAGATCCACCAGCATGGCCGCAACGGTTGTGGTGCCGATGTCCACGATGAGTCCCAGGTGGCTCTCCTCTTCGCTGAAGCCCACCAGGGTCTTGCCGTCAAGGACGGCATGGCCGGAAAAGTCATGGCGCCTCAGGAACTCGGGCAGTGCCTGCAGCTGGGTCAGGGGCAGAGCGTGGGTCCGGGCACCCGCAGCGGCCATGAGGCGGTCCAGGTCAGGAGACTGATCGAGGATGGCCGGGGGGGCGAGTTGAAACGGTTTTTTTTCAAGGACGGGTACATGCTCGTAGGTTTCGGTGCGGAACCGGGTCAGGACCTTCAGGTTCTGCCGGTCTGCAACCGTGATGCGCATGCCCTCGGCGGGCCATGTGTAACAGGCAAGGCGCACACCGGCCTCAAGTTCCATGGGAGTCAGAAGGCTTTTTTCTTCATCTGTGGGGTCCGTGGCACAGAGGATCTTGCATTTTCCGCATTTTCCGATACCGCAAGGGGCCACAAGGAGCCGGGCTTCCCGCAGGGCGGAGACGAGGGGTTTGTCTTTGGGGACCACAAGGCTGGTTTCATTCCGGTCGTGGGCAACGGTGATGGTAACGGTCATGGGCACATTCCTGCTGACTCGCGGGTCATGAGAGGGGCTTCTCGGTCAGAAACGGCCACGCTGTAAAAGTGGACATTGAGATGGAGAATGCCCGGGTTTTCAAGGGGGCAGATGGACGGGACGACCTTTCCGGTGAGACGGCCCCCGTCCTCTTTTTATCCGGTGGTCTACATACCAAAGAAAAACCGGGGCGTCCACGGGAGGCCGCGTGGCCTCCCGTGGCGCAACTCAGTTACTTCATGGCGGCATTGATTTCAGCGGTCAGGGTCTCGCTGGTGGGGATCAGGGAGATGTGCTTGATCTCGCCGTGGATGAGCATGGCCGGTGCGTTGGCCAGTCCGATTTTGCTCATGAAAGCCACGTTTTCAGGGTACATGATGGATCGCTCAACCACCTTGACCTTGTCGCCGAAGGGGGCGGCAGCGTCCCTGGCGGAGGCCACCATGTACCCGCAGGCGGCGCAGGTCTGGGAATCGATGGTGACGACCTCAATGAGGACGTGGTCCAGGCTGTCGTAGTCGGGCAGCTCGATCTCGGGGAGGTCGTCTTTTTTGACGTAGGTGGCAAGGGCCTTGCGCACGGCCTCCTTGTTGTGCACCGCCATGCCCACGCCCACGATGTTCTCCGGGGGAACGCCAAAGGGCATGTCACAGCCCGGGGCAAGGATAAAATCTTTGGTGCCGAGGGCATCCATGAGGTCGATGGCGGCCTGCTGGTTGTCCTGCTGGGTGCCGAAGAGCATGGTGATGGTGAGCTGGAGGTTGCCTGAGATGAGGATGCCGTGTTCATCGGTGACCTTTTTGGCCTCCACGATGTCCACGTTCTCGTCGATGGCAACCGCATCGGGAAGGGTCTTGCACATGGCCGGGATGTTCTTGGTGGCATCGCCGCAGACGAAGAAGCAGGAGGGAACCTGACGTTCACGGACCTTGGCGAAGAAGGCGGAAAAAGGTTCGGTCAGGTACTGCTCAAAGGAGGCCGGAGAGATCTGGGAGACAAGGGGATCCACCGCGCCGACAACATCGCATCCCGCATCGATGAGGAAGCCGGCGTATTCGCTGACCACTTCTTCGCAATAATTGATCAGCTCTTTGACCTTTTCGGGCTGGTCGTACATGTCCATGAAGATGTTGGTACCGCGAAGGTGGGAGGCCAGGGTGAAGGGGCCGCAGACCAGGCCGTAAAGGGCGATGTTGGGCTTGGCTTCCTTGAGGCGCCGGGTGGCTTCCATGATGATGGGAATTCGGCCGTCCTCTTTGGTCAGGCGCTTCGTGGGGACAGTGAAGTCGCTTGCAAGGGGGTGGCTGCAGACCGTGGGTGGCGTGTTGGGGTACCATTTCAGGTCGCATCCCAGGATTTCGGCTTCCACCTGAAGGTCGAACATGACGGGCAGGCCGTCCGGTGCATACTGTGCCTCGGCTTCCAGAAGGCACTCGACCAGCTTGTCGACGTCTTTAAAAATTTCATCGGCAGCATACCCTTTGAGGTTTGCAATCTGGGCCCCTGTGTAGGGTACCCAGGGCGTGCGGGGTACGTCTTCGTGGTTGAGTGCTTTTAAGATGAGAGACTTGCCGTCCATACTACACCTCCTGAAATCTATGCGTGTTGGCTTTTTTTAATAGTCACATCCGACACCGATGGGTGGGGGTTGAAAATGTTCCCTCGGGTCTTTGACTACACTTATGAGTCTTTTTGATTTACCCGTCAAGAGCTTTTATAAAAAAAAATCAACAAAGTGTTAAAACATATTTTATAAAATATTTTACGCAAATCTTGCGGGATGTTGCGTGGCTCGACGACGTCAATTCAGTCCTGGAATGTTTACTGAATATCTCTTTTTTGTTGTGTTCAAAGCGCCTTGATTTAACTGCGTCTCCTGTTAGATATAAGCACATGGGCCATCCCTTCGGGTTGATAAAGGGGAGGGCGGGGCCAAATGCCCGTTACCGATGCCCTTGGGTAGGGGTGTTTCGAAATCTTCGAATAATTTCGATGCCCCTGTGCCATGGCCGGTTCCTTAGGTTTTTTTGCCTGCGCCCCTTGTGTGGGATCAGCCAGCTGCGGGGCAGGTGCCCCAAACGTCAACCCTCTCCGTCGTGGGCAAAGGCGCTGTGCTTCGTTGCGTCCTTTGGGCAGCAGTGCCTGTTGTTCCTTTTCCCGAAACCCGATGGCCGCTCTCACCATGGGGTGCTTTGATGTCACATTCAAAAAATGTGCCGACTGAACCCGGAGATGCGGAGCAAATCGGGTGCGAGGGGTGGAGAAAAGGATTTTATGGTCTTGTTGTTGTATCATATGGGATAGTTCGATAGAGCTCTCATAATGTGGGATTATGGATTGCTTATACCATTAAATATATGTGGTGGGTAAGGCTTGTGGTATGATGTTCCCGGAACGCTGATACAAATGCGGGCAAAGGGGCGTGGCTCGGACCGGGGATGGAACATGGATCGCTGTTTCGTTTGCGGACAAACGCCATGCAGGGAAGGGAACGTTTCGCGTGTCGGGCGTATCGTCCTGTATATATGTCAGATACTCTTTCGGCGCTTTGCGACTGATCAAAATGTTTTAACGAAAGTTTAAAGAAATTTTTAAAAAGATTTTATAAAATCATTGACAATGTTCATCTGGACTGGCTAATTTACTCCGTACCGACGGGAAATTTCTGACATACAATATAGAAAGCGATCTACTTACGGAGATTTTTGCAATGGAGTATATTAAAAAAGCAGAACTCAGCTTTGAAGAAGTGAGCGACCAGAAACGCGTTATCGTTGAAGGGATTCTCAAGGACATCGAAACCCGAGGCGAAGAAGCCGTTCGTGAGCTTGCCAAGAAATTCGACAACTGGGAAGGTGATTTCATCCTTTCCGATGAGAAAAAAGCCAAGCTCATCGCCGAAGTTCCCGAGCAGGTCAAAAAAGACCTTCAGTTTGCCTACGATCAGGTATCAGGGTTTGCCAAGGCTCAGCGTGAGAGCATCGTTGAGTTCGAAAAAGAGACCATCGAAGGTGTGCGTCTCGGCCAGAAGGTTATCCCCATGGAAGTGGCCGGTTGCTACGTTCCCGGTGGCCGTTTTGCCCATGCCTGCTCCGCCATCATGAGCGTTGCCACTGCCAAGGCTGCCGGCGTCAAAACCGTCATCGCCTGCTCCCCTCCCCGTGGTGAGAGCATTGCTCCTGCCGTTGTCTACGCCATGGAGCTTGCCGGTGCCGATGTGATCATCGAAATGGGCGGCGTTCAGGCCATTGCCACCATGGCTTACGGCCTCTTCACCGATAAGCCCGCAAACATCCTCGTCGGTCCCGGCAACGCCTTTGTCGCCGAAGCCAAGGCCATCCTTTCCGGTACCGGAAAATGCGCCATCGACGTATTCGCAGGCCCCACCGAGTCTTCCGTCATCGCCGACAAGACTGCCGATGCCATGACCGTTGCGGTTGACCTGGT
>NZ_FMUX01000037.1 GCF_900101345.1 Desulfoluna spongiiphila
CGATTTGACTGAAAAGGCTGGAATGACGTACCATTGATATGCTCCTTGTTTGGCGAGGTCTTTGTTTGCAAACTTAACCATGCCTTATAAGGAGCATCTTTTCAAATTCTCACCGGTTTACTTCCGGTCAAATCCTATTTTGGACAACAGTGTTACAAAAAGTTTAACAAACAGGCGTTTAATTTTTTTGAATGAACTTTGCCTTAAAGGCGAATGTGATTTTCCCTGAGGAACGAAGGGGAAAGCGCATTCGCAACCTGCTTTCGAGGTGGCACACCTCGCCGCCGGAGGCATCGCTTTTGTTTTTTCTGAGCCTTTGACCCTGTGGTTCATGCGACTTTAACCATAGAAGGTCGCTTTTTAGAGCTCCGGCGCGCCTTTGGGGACGAGGCAGACGAAGGTCAATGGGGCGGTGCCGGTGTTTCGGATCTGGTGGGGGACGCCGCCGGGGACAAAGGCCACGGAGCCTTTTGCAACGGGTGTCCAGGTGCCGTTGGCCAGGATCTCGCCCTGGCCTTCGTGGAAGAAGATCTCGTGTTCCCAGTCATGGGTGTGGCTGGGGGTGTGGCCTTCGGGGGCCAGTTCGAAAAGGCGCATGCAGAAGTTTTCGGCCCCTGTCTCCCGGCCGATGAGAATGCGTCCGGTAACGCCTCGGGCCGGGCCGCCGTCAAAGGTTTTGCTCTCTTTTTCCTGGGCCTTGAATACCTGGGTTTCCATTGTCTTCTCCTTAAAAATAGCGGGTCTTTTATCTGACGCTGTGGGGCTGCGCGGGGTCTTTGGGGGTGCGGTACGCAGCCGGTACCAAAGGCCTTTTATATCACAGGATGGGGGGCGTTGGAAAAGGGGCTTGGGCGGCAGGGAGCACAAAGAGCAGGGGACAAACAAAAAAGCCCCCGAATCCGCAGGATTCGGGGGCTGTATCGTCATGTTGGAGCGGGAAACGAGATTTGAACTCGCGACGTCAACCTTGGCAAGGTTGCACTCTACCACTGAGTTATTCCCGCTCAGCACGGGAGAGTTTATACCCCCATCCATCCTGCAGAGTCAACCCAAAAATGAAAAAACAGCCCTGTTTTTTTTGGGGCCTGCGGTCCGGGTACCCGGTGGCCGGATTTTATCACCGAAGCGTTGGGGAGAGGGGGCTGTCAGGGCATCCTTTTTCAGGGTGTCGATTTCATCGATCCAAGGTCCATATAAGGGAGGGCTGTGGTGGGTGGGCGGAGCCGCACGAAGGGGTACGGGTCGGGAGCTGTTTATGCCGGGGTACCAAATGCTCAAGAGGGCCTTCATTGGCGGAGGAGAGGCGCAATGGCGGTGGAATGTTGCTGTGGATAACCGGGTGCAATTACGCTATTTTTGCCGTGGTGGTCACTTTTTTGGAGAAAAAGCGCAGCTTTTGGTTGACACCACCGGCAAATTTCTTTAAACCTTCTCTCGTTTGGTGAGCCCAGGTAGCTCAGTCGGTAGAGCAGGGGACTGAAAATCCCCGTGTCGGTGGTTCGATTCCGCCCCTGGGCACCACCTGACAACCTTTTTAGGTTGCGGGGGTGTAGTTCAGTTTGGTTAGAACGCCAGCCTGTCACGCTGGAGGCCGCGAGTTCGAGTCTCGTCACTCCCGCCACAAACCTGAAAGAGAAAAGAAATTCTTGCGTCCCCATCGTCTAGCCTGGTCCAGGACACCGGCCTTTCACGCCGGCGACAGGGGTTCAAATCCCCTTGGGGACGCCACATTTCTCTTCTTTTTAGGTTTTTTTTTGCGTAAAAATCCTGAAAAGACCTCACTTCACCCATATGATGTGCCGGTTTCGCCCCATTTGGGCGGTGCCACCATGGCCGTCGTATTCATATATAGTATGCTCTGTTTTTGCAGTGCATATCCGGTTTCACAGGCCGGGTCCGCGTCTTCCAAACGCCATAACTCTCTCCTGAACCAAAGCACGCAAGGGTTTCGTCGCCCACGCGTGTGGCACTGTTTTGTCTGGGCGCGGGCCTGCCTGTGAATTCTCCGGAACCTCTACTCTTTCCTGATTCATCTCCTCTTTTGTACCTGATTTCTCCCCGAAAAACTGTCTTCTATGGTCAACGTTGAATGGACCGCAGAGGACACAGAGAAAAAACAAAAAGATGCCTCCGGCGGCGAGGTGTGCCACCTCGAAAGCAGGTTACGAATGCGCTTTCCCCTTCGTTCTTCAGGGAAAATCACATTCGCTATTGATTTAGATTAAACCGAATCTGTTTTTAAAACCTGTTTATTAAACCCGTCGTTATACGGTCAGGCAAACGTTTAGCCCCCGGCAGGGCCGCCGGAGGCACCCCTTCCCCCTATGCTCTGCTCTGGAAAAAGTCGGTCATGGCCCGGTACAGGTAAAAGGCGTCTTCGCACCCGGCGGTTTCCCGGATGGAGTGCATGGCCAGCATGGGGACCCCGATGTCCAGGGTCGGAATGCCGGTGGCTGCGGCCGTCAAGGGGCCGATCGTGCTGCCGCAGGGCATGTCGTTTCGCATGGCAAAGGCCTGCACCGGGACCCCGGTTCGCCTGCAGATCTCCCTGAAATAAGCTGCGGTGGTGCTTGAGGTGGCGTAGCGCTGGCTGGCGTTGTATTTGATCACCGGCCCCTGGTTTAGGCGGGGGCTGTGGCCGGGGTCGTATTTTTGCGGGTGCGCCGGATGGAGGGCGTGGGCGTTGTCCGAGGAGACCATCAGGGACCGGGCCGATGCCATGGCCCGCTCTTGCGGGTCCGGGATCAGCCGCTCAAGGACCTGTACCAGAAAGTTTCCGCCCGCCCCGGCCGGGGTGTGGCTTCCCACTTCTTCATGATCATTGAACACCACAAGGCTCGGCGCCTCCTCTGCCGCTCCCACCAGGGCGTGGGCCAGGGTGAAGCAGGAGAGGAGGTTGTCGATGCGGGCTCCGGTGATAAGCTCCCGGTTCCATCCGAGGTAGGCCGGGGCCTGGGCGTCGTAGAGGGAGAGCTCGTACTCCAGAATGGAGCCGCTGTCCACGACGATCTCCATGGCCGCCAGCTCCTTTTGCAGCAGGGAGCGAAGGTCTGCCGGGAGCTCTCCGGGCAGGGCCGTCAGGGGGGGGAGCTCCGTCTGGGGGTTGACCCGCCTTTGCTTGTTGGCTTCGCGGTCCAGGTGGATGGCCAGGTTGGGAATGATCGCCACCGGGCGTTTCAGGTCGATGAGGGTGTGTTCCACCCGGGGGCTCTTCTCTCCGTCCCGTGTGGTGCTCACCCGGCCTGCCAGGGAGAGGTCCCGGTCAAACCAGGTGGTGAGCAGGGGGCTTCCGTACACCTCCACCCCCAGGCGGGTGCCGCCGACGTGTTCCATATCGGGCACGGGCTTTACCTTCAGGCAGGGGCTGTCCGTATGGGCACCGGCCATGGAGAGGCCTGTGTCGCAAAAGGGGCTTTGCCCTGTGGTGAAGGCGATGAGGGACGAGTCGTTTCGGGTGACCACGTAGCGGCCCCCGGGTTTAAGGTTCCATCTCCGGGCTTCGTGGAGACGCTCGAACCCCTCCTTTTCAAAGAGGCTTACCAGCAAGGCCACGGCATGGAAGGGGGTGGGAGACTCGCCGATAAAGTGGAGGAGTTCGTCGTTAAACTGGAGCTTGTTCATGTCGGGGTCCTTTTTTGCCCATGGGCGTGAGGTGATTTTACAAAAGTGTACCACCGCCGGGGCAAAGCTGTCGAGCCCCCGGGTTATGGACGGTCCCGGGGTTCGCGCTCGGCGGGGACCTCAATGCGCAGGCGCGTGCCCGTTCCCACCGAGGAGGTGAGCTTCATGCTGCCTTTAAGGAGGCTGACGCGCTCTTCCATGCTGCGGACCCCCATCCGTTTTTCGTTGACCGCCTCGGTGAGGCGCTCTTTGACGGGGAAGCCCCTGCCGTTGTCCTCCACCTTTAAAATGAGGCAGGGGTGGGACGCGGTGAGGCGAATGGTGACCCGGGTGGCGTCTGCGTGCTTGCGAACGTTGGAGAGGGCCTCCTGGACCAGGCGGTAGAGGTTGATCTGGGTGTCAAAGGAGAGCCTGAGTTCCTGGACCCCTGCGGTGACGAGGTCAATGGGCAGGTTGAAGTGGGTGGTCTGCTCCTCGCAGTAGCGCCTGATGGCGGTGATGAGGCCCAGCTGCTCAAGCTCCGGGGGCTGCAGGTTGTAGGCCAGGCCTCGGATGCTCTCAATGGAGTCGCGCAGGATCCGTGAGAGTGCCCGGGTTTTTTCCTGAAGGACCGGGTTTTTCTCGGAAAGCCCGTCCAGGAGGGTGTCCCAGCCGATTTTGAGGGTGGCCAGGTTCTGGGCCACGTTGTCATGGAGGTCCCGGGCGATGCGCTGGCGCTCGTTTTCCTGGGCCTTGATGAGCTCCTGGGAGAGGGTGCGGATCTGCCGCTCCGCCGCCTTGAGTTCGGTGATGTTGGTGATCACCACAAAGCTTCCCCGGTTGGTGCCCTCTTTGTCCACAAGGGGCTCCGGGGAGATCTGGATGTGAAGGGTGTTGCCCGAGGCGGTGGCAAGGCGGGCTTCGTAGGAGGTCCGGTCTCCCCGGGTCTGGCCGTCCTGCTTGGCCCCTGCAAGGGGCGGGGGTTCCGGGGACATCACGGAGGAGCCCTTCTGGCCCATGAGGGTGTCACGGCTGTACCCCGTCATGGCGCAGAGGCAGTCGTTGATGTAGGTGAATCGGCCCTCGGCGTTGAAGATGGCCAGCCCTTCGTTCATGTTTTCCACCAGGAGCCGGTAGTGGGTTTCGGCCTTGGCCAGGGCCGCCTCGGTGGCGATGCGCTCGTTGATTTCCCCTTTGAGGCGGATGTTGATGTGCTCAAGCTCTTCGGTGCGTTCCCTGACCCGCTCTTCTAAGCGTTTGCGGGACTCTTCCAGGAGGGCCTCCCCCTCTTTTCTCTGGGTGATGTCCCGGGCGATGATGAGGATCATCTCCCGCTCCTCGATGTGGAGCATGGAGGCGTGGAGTTCCAGGTGGATGTCCCGGTACCCTTTCAGGATGACCTTTTCGAGCTCGCAGGGCCCGGACCGGCCGCAGATGAGGGTCTCGCGCAGCATGCGCTCCACCTGGAGCAGGTTGTTTCCCCTGAGGACCTTGAATTCATGGGGGCGTTTGTGCTTGACCCCCTTGGTGGTCCTGCCCACGAGTTCAAGGGCCGCCCGGTTGACCCGGCTGACCTTGCCGGTGGGGTCGGTGAGGATGTAAGCGTCCGGGGCGTACTTGAAGGTGTTTTTAAATTCCCTTTCCGATTGGGAGAGCCGCCGCATGATCTTTTCGCGCTCGTGGATCTCCCTCCTGAGCTCCCGGTTGGAGTGCTTGACCTCCTGGAAGAGGAGGTAGTCCCGGATAAAGGTGGTGGCCACGGTCCTTGAAATCACGCCGCCCAGCAGGAACAGGCCGATGAGGTGCATGTTTTCAAGGAGAAAAGGGCTCAGGGAGCCCTGTGTGATCCGCACCGAGGCCAACAGGCAGGTAAAGGTCCAGACAAAGGAGAGGATCAGGGGGCCGGGGGGAAGGATCAGGGCGGTGCAGAGGCCGAAGATGGTGAGGTAAAACCGGGTGATTCCCCCCACGGAAGCATATTCGATGCCCGCCACCACCGAGAGAGCTCCCCCTAAGCTGCAGATGGTCATTCCCAGCAAAAAAGGGGCGTGCCATCCCTTTTTCTTGGGGTCGATGCGTCGGTGGATCAGCAGCAGGGTCAGGGAGGTGGCGATGATCACCGCCCCCATGGCAAGGAAGAGGCTGTGGTGGGCCGGGGGACCTAACCTTCGGGCCATGATGGCACGAAAGGAGGAGAGCCCGGTGGTGGCCACGACCACCGTGGCAAACATGAGGTTGAGCCGGCGGGCGTTGGTGAGGCGCACGTGGGTGTTGAAATCCGTCTTCATGGCTTCAGGGATCGGTGCCCAGTGGCGCTGAAACCCTGCAAAGGCTGCGGAAAGGGGCTTCATGCCTTACTCCATGGGTTTGAAGAGGTGGGGCTGGCCGTAGATTCGGGATTTTTCCACATAGATCTCAGCCGAAGCGCGGATCACCTCCAGCACCTCCTCGGAGAGGGTTTTCTTGACGGTCCCCGGCATCCCCGCCACCAGAGAGAAGGGGGGAATCACCGTATTTTCCAGGACAACGGATCCTGCGGCGATGATGGAGCCTGTTCCCACACGGGCCCCGTTCATCACCACCGCGCCCATGCCGATGAGGCAGCGCGATTCGATGGTGCAGCCGTGGAGTATGGCCCGGTGGCCCACCGTGACCTCTTCTCCGATGGAAAGGGGGCGGCCCGGATCCACGTGGAGCATGGAGAGGTCCTGGATGTTGGTGCGGGCGCCGATGGTGACGGCGTCGCCGTCTCCCCGGATGACGGTGTTGAACCAGACGGAGGTCTCTTCGGCCAGGGTGACGTGCCCAGCCACCACCGAGCCTGCCAAATGGACCGCAGAGGTGTGGCAACAGGGGCTGTGCTCTTTCAGGCTGTAGAGGGGCATGGGGCTCTCCTTGCCGGAAGAGGCGGCTCGGAACCGTCGGAGTTGCACGGGCCGGGGCCTCGGGTGTTGACGCCGGCCCGGGGTGATGAGAAGGTGAGCCGAAGCAGTAAAAATCGCAGGCCAGTGACGTGTACAGGGAACAGGTAGTCATGCCGTAAAGGCCGATTCTTTAAGGCATAAGTCATAATGCATTTTAACTTGTTTTACAACAGTATTGGAGGATTATGGGGCGGTCAGTGCTTGGTGAGTCAAAAAAGGAAGTCATGGCGTCCGTTGAACTTCCCGAGTTGTTTGCCGGGGTCCTTGTGAAACGCTACAAGCGTTTTCTCGTGGATGTCCGCATGGAGGACGGCACCCTGGTGACCGCCCATTGCAACAACACCGGCTCCATGAAGGGGTGCGCCGAGCCCGGCTCCCGGGTCTGGCTCAGTTACCACGACAACCCTAAGCGAAAGCACGCCTACTCCTGGGAGCTGGTGGAAGCCGGAGACTGCCTGGTGGGCATCAACACCCTGCTCCCCAACCTCCTGGTCTCCCGCGCCATCGAGGCAGGGGCCGTGCCCGCGCTGCGGGGCTACGACGCCCTTCGCCGGGAGGTCACCGTTGCCAAGGGGACGCGTCTGGACATGGTCCTTTACAAAGAGGGCACGCCCCCCTGCAACGTGGAGGTGAAAAACTGCACCCTGGTGCGGGACGGGGTGGCCGCCTTTCCCGATGCGGTGACGGAGAGGGGAAAAAAACATCTTTTGACCCTGGCCGATCTCAAGGCCAAGGGCGAGCGCAGCGTGATCTTCTTTTTTATTCAACGCCCGGATGCCCTGAGCTTTACACCGGCTGACGATATCGATTCCGCCTACGGCAAGGCCCTGAGGGAGGTGGCGGCCAAGGGGGTGGAGATTGAGGCGTGGCGGGCCCGGGTGAGTGAAACCCGCGTGAGCCTGGAGTGCTCCCTGCCCGTGAGCCTTTAGCCCGGATATTTCATGAGAAAACGGGCTGGATGCGATAATGAAAAATTATTACAAGCGCTTATTGATAGAAAGTTAGATGTTTTAAAAATACAAAATGTAATTGTAACTATTCAGCTTGCCTCCGGCGGGTCGCTTTTTTGAAAAAAAGCTCCGCAAAAAACGTTTCTAATGTGGAAAAGTGGAAATTATTTCGACGGAGCCTGGAAAGGCTTGCTTAAGACCTGTTTGTCAAACGTTTTAAAAGTTTGGCCCCCGGCAGGGCCGCCGGAGGATTGTTTGAGCTGAATAGTTACATGTAATTCACGGTTTTCTGTTCGATTTTCTCACCCTTCGGGCGAGCCGAGTGCACCCATCTTCTGCGTTATCAGAGCCTTGAGGTAAACCACTGCATCTGCAGCTCTGATGCCTTGAATATGGGTGCACTCGACGCGTGAAATATCCGGGTTAGGGGCGGTTTGTTTTTTCCCTTGACAGGTCCCATGGGAACCAAATACTTTGTGTGCAAACCATATGGACGCGCCTTCCGCTCCCGAAAAACCGTGTATTTCTGTTTGATGTTCCCATAAAGGGTGGAATCAACGGGGTTTTTCGGCTGTGAAGCGGGGCGGTTCTTCCCTGGCCGGCCGCTGTGGAAACTTATAGTTCGTATACGAATAATGGGCGGCCATATCCGCACCGGGCCCCTTGCCGAAGCAAGGCCCGGTGTTCCATGAACCGACAGGACCTGTTTGGCGCTGAAGACAACGCCCGACGCAGAGGGGGACCCATGAGAGACCCGATATACGAACCGATCCGCATCAACGGGCTGGAGCTGAAAAACCGCATCTGCCTTCCCGCCATGCACCTGGGCATGTGCGAAGATTTTCTGGTGAGCGATCGCCTTGTGGCATTTTATGCCGAACGGGCCAAGGGGGGGGCCGGGCTCATCGTGGTGGGCAACGCCACCGTGGATGAACGCTCCGGCAACTCCATGTACATCGGGGCCCATCTGGATGCCCACCTTCCCGGGCTCACCCGGCTGGCCGCCGCCATCAACGGCAACGGGGCCTGCTCCGCCGTGCAGCTCAACCATGCGGGGCGCTACAGCCACTCCCTGCTCATGGGGGGAAAGAGCCCGGTGGCCCCGTCGGCCATTGCCTCCAGGATGACGGGGGAGGAGCCCGAAGCCCTGACCCTGAAGGGGATCCGCGGGGTGGTGACCTCCTTTGCCGACGCGGCGGCCCGTGTAAAGCAGGCGGGGTTCAATGCGGTGGAGATCCTGGCCGGAACCGGCTACCTTCTCAGCGAGTTCCTCTCGCCCCTGACCAATACCCGTGACGATGCTTACGGAGGTTCCCTTGAAAACCGCATGCGCCTGGGCCTTGAGATCGTTGCGGCCATTCGCGGGCGGGTGGGTGCCGATTTTCCCGTGATGGTGCGTCTGGACAACAACGATTTCATGGAAGGAGGGACCCCCAGGGAGGAACTTGAGACCTATGCGGTGCGGCTGGTGGAAGCGGGGGCAGATGCCCTGTGCGTCAAGGGGGGATGGCATGAGGCCCGGGTTCCCCAGCTGACCCCCAATGTGCCCCGGGGCATGTACGGGTACCTTGCCCGCAATGTCAAAGAGAAGGTCCGGGTGCCCGTCATCGCCAGTCATCGCATCAACGACCCGGCCGTTGCCCGTGAGCTCATCGACGAGGGGTGTTGCGACATGGTGGCCATGGGCCGAAGCCTCATTGCCGACCCTTATCTCCCTGAAAAGGCCCGCACCGGTCGGGAGCAGGAGATCCTTCACTGCATCGCCTGTGCCCAGGGATGCTTTGACAACCTGTTCAAGCTCAAGCACGTGGAGTGCCTCTGCAACCCCAGGGCCGGTCACGAATGGGAAACGGCCCCCCTCAAGGCGGCCACGCCCCGCCGGGTGATGGTCATCGGCGGTGGCGCTGCCGGGATGAGCGCGGCCCTTGCGGCCCACGAAAAGGGGCACGCGGTGACCCTCTATGAAAAAAGCCCGCGCCTGGGCGGGCAGCTTCACCTGGCCGCGGCCCCTCCGGGGCGCCGGGAGTTTCTGTCCCTTGCCACGGATCTTGGGAACCAGCTGGCGGCCACCGACATCCGTCTGGTCTTGAACACCGCCGTGGATGAGACGATCCTTGCCAAGGAAAACCCGGACCATGTTGTCCTGGCCACCGGGGCCGAGCCCCTGACGCCCCCCATTCCCGGGGTGGGCAGCCCCCATGTGGTGCAGGCCTGGGATGTCCTGGCCGGCACGGCCCGGACCGGTAAAAAGGTGGTGATCATCGGCGGAGGCGCCGTGGGGGTGGAAACAGCCCTTTTCCTCGCCGAAAAGGGCACCCTTTCTGCCGAGGCCGTGAAGTGCCTGCTGGTCAACGGTGGGGAGTCGCCGGAGACCCTGAGGGCCCTGGCCTCCAGAGGGTCCAAGGAGGTGGTCCTCATTGAGATGGGAGATCGCGTGGGGCGGGATATCGGAAAGAGCACGCGATGGGGAATGCTCCAGGAGATGGGGCGGAGCCGCGTCACCGTGCGGACAGGCGCCCGGGCCCTTGCCATCACCGACGAGGGGGTGCGCGTTCAGTGTGGGGAAGAGATCAAAATTCTTGTTGCAGACACCGTGGTGCTGGCCTCAGGCGCCGTTCCCGTCAACCCCTTTGCCGGGGTGCTGGAGGCAAAGGGGATTGCCTGTTCCGTGGTGGGAGATGCCAGGGGGATAGCCCTGGCCTTTGATGCTGTGCACCAGGGCTTTGCCGCCGGTCGGGCCGTAGACTGATTCGTTTGGATAAGAAAAAAAGTCGTGTTCGGCTCTTATGCCTCCGGCGGCTAAACTTGTAAAAAAGTTTAATAAGCAGGTTTTAAAAACAGATTCGGTTTCATCTGAAGTAATAGCGAATGTGATTTTCCCTGAGGGACGAAGGGGAAAGCGCATGCGCAACCTGCTTTCGAGGTGGCACACCTCGCCGCCGGAGGCCTCGCTTTGGTTTTTTCCTGAGCCCTCTGTGGTCCATTCAACGGTTATGAAAATACGGGGCGTGGGCTCCTGGAGCCGTTGCAGGGGCAGGCGAAAGCCGTCGTGGTAGGGGAGCTATGAAGGGAGAGGGCAGGTCAACACGGCCTTGCCACCCTTTTGCATCACGTCAGGTGCTGTATGAATGGGCCCGACCCTGGCGTGCTTTTATCTCGTGTCGAAGCCCATTGACCTGTTCGGGGTGGCCGCTTTGAAGACGGTCCGGGGCAGATGTCCCGGGCCGAGTGGTGTTGCGTGCGGACGGGTGCCGCCCTGTGTCCGGGCGGGCATGCCGTGCTAGGCGACCTTGTTGTATCTACCCGAGCGGAAGAGTTCCAGCAGGTGAAGGTAATACTCCCTGGGGACCCGGTGGTTGCGGAGCCGCTCGCAAAAGAGGTCCTCCATCTCCGACTTGGTGACCCGCAGGTCGTCGTCGGTGTAGAGGTCCAGAAGGGCTTCGAGCTCCTCTTTTTCGGGTACGCCGCGCATCAGGGTGTAGGGCGAGATGCCCAGGGCTTCCGCGATTTCAGCGATGCGATTGATGGAGACACCCACGTGGCCGTTTTCCAGTTTGGCCACATACGAGCGAGAGGTGCCGATCACCTCAGAAAAGTCCTTTTGGTCATGGCCTTCCAGTTTGCGCCAGAATTGCATGGCTTTGCCGATGGACTTTACAACCTGTTTCCCTTTGCCTGAGTCATGTTCCATGGTGTTTTATCCCCCTTGTGAGTAAAAAATCCATAACGTCTGCCATAATTTTCCACTCGTATGAAAATCTGGGTAAAAAACGGATATAAAAAAATATTTTCCCCATTTCAATAGTGAAATTATTGTTTTTTCTTTGACCCGTGGTCAGCAATAGCCCCTGCTCGCTTATACTTACTGTCATAGTGCCCATTTAGGGCGAGTTGCCGGAGGGGGATCGGAACGATGTTTTTTTTACCACCAGTATAGTTTTCGAGTAAAAAAGGGGGCGCATCGCACGTTTTGTGAGTGATGGTACCTCAGGGCTGTCTCTGAATGCTTGAAAGCCGTGTTTTTATTCCCTGTCCGTGCCTTTGGGCGGCGCGTGGCGGGTGTAGGTTTGTCTCCAATCTATACCGTAATGGTGGGGTAAAAGGGGCGGAAATATCCGGGGTGCAAGGGGCTGATAGGTAGACATTCCCGCACCGTTGCGCGGGAGATGCGGGGGTCAGGGGTGGTGAGGGGGCCGGGTGGTGACCGTAAGGATCAAGGCACAGGCGCCCAAAGAGATGCCGGCGCTCATGAGAAAGAGGTGCACCCCGTAGCGGTCGTAGAGCCAGCCGTTGATGAGAAAGCCTGCCATGAGGCCCAGGCCGTAGGAGACGCCGTTGTTGGCCACCTGGGCCACGGTGCGGTTGCCGGGGGTGGAGAGCCGGTCTGTATAAAGGATGCAGGCGATGTGGAACAGGGCGTAGGTTGCGGCGTGGAAGAGCTGGGAGAGGAGAATGGCCCCGGGGGAGGTGAAGGCAAAGAGCATCAGCCATCTTACGGAGGCCAGAAGGCAGGCGAGCCAGAGGGCTCGCTCAATGGCAAGGTGCTTAAATATCCGGGAGGAGGCCATCATCACGGCCAGCTCGGACAGGGTGGCCAGGGCCCAGGCCAGTCCGATGAACCCGGGGCCGTATCCGGTTTGCTCCAGGTGAATGGAGAAGAAGCCGTAGTAGGTGCCGTGACCGGCCAGCATGAGAAAGTTGGCCAACAGAAAGCCAAGGGTCCGTCGGTTGCACAGGTTTCGGATCTCCGAGGGGCCGCTGCCGCGGCGGGGGGAGAGGTCCCTGGGCAGCGCAAGGGACCAGAGGGCCAGCAGAAGGGAGGCCAGCAGGATAAGGGGGGGCACAAGACGGGTGGAGGTGGTTTCAATCAGGGTACCCATGGCCATCACCACCCCGATGAAGCTCAGGGAGCCCCAGGCCCGGATGCGTCCGTAGGTGTTCGGGTCTGCCCCGGGACGGTTCAGGGCTTCCATGGTGAAGGCTTCCAGAAAGGGGATGACCGGGCCGAAGAAGAGGGCATAGATCACGGTGACGGCCAGCATGGGGAGAAAGGCGTCGGTGAGGAGGTAGCCCCCGAAGGCCACGGCGCTGAGAAAGGCGGTGAGGATGAAGACGGGTCGCCTCAGGGCCAGCCGGTCGGCCAGGGCTCCCCAGAGGATGGCAAAAAGGACCATGACCACGGTGCGGATGGAGTTTAAGGCCCCGATCTCAAAGCCGGACAGGCCGATGTTGTGGCAGAAGAGGTTGAAGTAGGGCAGGAAGATTCCCATCATGCCGAAGTAGAGGAAATAGTGGGCCGAGAGGATGGCTGAAGGGTGGCGGGTGCCGTAAGGGATTGTGCTTATGTTGCGAGGGGTTGGGCCCATCTTTCCTTTACATCAATCCGGGGAACGTGGTATTTATTAAAAACGGTGCCCGTGGCGAGATGACCTGAAAAACGGGGGATAATGCCCCCAACGGTCGCTGACGGCGTTGCCGTGGCCCGGCAGTTCTGCCGGCAACTCCCAGAAAAACGGATCACGCGTTTTTATCTTCCTCTTCCTTCTCGAGCGTTATAGCACACCCTCCTGACAATGCACACCATACACCATGTAAAATCCTCCCCCGCGGAGGCTTGATTCCCCGGGGTGGTACCCACAATCCGCAGGGCGTTTTCCCCTGTGTTTGACTTCGGAGGCGACCATGACCATGAATGAACTCTCCAGCGGGACCCTGGCTCCTGAGGAGATTCCGGACGAACTCTCGATTCTTCCCGTGTATGATGTCTCCCTGTTTCCCAAGATGGTGCTGCCCCTCCAGGCAACGGAAGGGGCGGCCTCCGACCTGGTGGAGGACGCCATGCAGGGCAACCGGATCATCGGGTTGCTCCTGTCCAAGAAGGAGAGCCCCGAAGGGCGCCATGAGCCGTCGGAGCTCCACAGCGTGGGCACGGTGGCCATGATCCTCAAGATGGCCCGGGAAGAGGACGGCAAGATCCAGATGATGGTCCAGGGCATGGGGCGCTTCGGCACCCGCGCCTACGTGCAGGAGCAGCCCTTTCTCCGCGCAGGGGTAGAGCTGATCCCCGATACCGGCATGGCAGAAAAAGAGGCCGGGGCCATGGCGGCCAACCTTCTGGCCCAGTACCAGAAGGTGGTCAAGCTCACCCCGTCCCTGCCCCAGGAGCTGGGGGAGATGGCCCGCTCCATCCCGGATCCCGGCACCCTGGCGGACATGATCACCTCCACCATCAACGTGAGCCTGGAGGAGAAACAGGCGGTGCTGGAGCTGGCCCGGGTCAAGGACCGTTTGAAAAAAGTCACGGAGCTGGTGAACTACCAGCTGGAAATTCTGGAGATCGGCTCGCGGATCCAGACCCAGGTCAAAGAGGACATGAGCAACAAGCAGAAGGAGTTCTACCTGCGCCAGCAGATCAAAGCCATGCAGGAAGAGCTGGGGGAAGAGGGGGAGAACGCCGCCGAGGTGTCCGAGTACCGGGCCCGCATCGAGGCGGCGAACATGCCCGAAGAGGCAAAGAAAGAGGCGGAAAGGGAGCTCCTGCGCCTGGCGCGCATGCACCCCTCGTCATCGGAATACACCGTGGCCATCACCTACCTGGAGTGGGTAACCTCCCTGCCGTGGCAGAAAGAGACCGCGGACAACCTCGATATCGTCCGGGCGAAAAAGGTGCTGGATGACGACCATTTCGGGCTCACCAAGCCCAAGAAGCGCATCATTGAGTACCTGGCCGTCCGAAAGCTCACCCAGGCCTCCAAGGGGCCCATCCTCTGTTTTGCAGGGCCTCCGGGCACGGGCAAGACCTCCCTGGGACGCTCCGTGGCCCGGGCCATGGGGCGGGAGTTTATCCGCATCGCCGTGGGAGGGATCAGGGACGAGGCCGAGATACGGGGGCACCGGCGGACCTACGTGGGGGCCCTGCCCGGCCGGATCATCCAGGGGCTCCGTCGCGTGGGGTCCCGGAACCCCGTGGTGGTCCTGGACGAGGTGGACAAGATCGGCAGCAGTTTCCAGGGAGACCCTTCATCGGCCCTTCTGGAGGTGCTGGACCCCGAACAGAACAACACCTTCACCGACCACTATCTGGACGTGGCCTTCGATCTTTCCCATGTGATGTTCATTACCACGGCCAACGTGCTCCACACGGTCCCGCCGGCCCTCCTTGATCGCATGGAGGTGCTGGAGCTTCCCGGCTACACCGACGATGAGAAGATCAAGATCGCAAACCGCTACCTCATTCCCAAGCAGCGACGAGCCCATGGCCTTTCCTCGGGGAATTTTTCCCTGACCAAGGGGGCGGTGAAAAAGATCATTTCCGGCTACACCCGGGAGGCGGGCCTTCGGAACCTGGAGCGGGAGGTGGCCGGGGTCTGCAGGGGAGTCGCCACCCTCATTGCCCAGGAGGAGGCCGAGAAGGTGGCCGTCAACGTGGTCACCGTCCCCAAATTCCTGGGACCTGAAAAATACAGCCACGACGTCAACGACCGCATCAGCGTGCCCGGCGTGGTCATGGGCCTTGCCTGGACCCCGGCCGGAGGGGAGATCCTCTACATCGAGGTGACGGCCATGAAGGGCAACAAGGGGCTCAACCTCACCGGCCAGATGGGCAGCGTCATGAAGGAGTCGGTGAGCACGGCCCTCTCCTTTGTCAGGAGCAACAGCCGCGGCCTGGGCATCGACGACGAGGTCTTCAAGGGCATCGACCTGCATGTGCATGTGCCCGCCGGCGCCATCCCCAAGGACGGCCCGTCTGCAGGGGTGGCCATGATGACGGCCCTGGTCTCCCTGCTCATCAACCGGGTGGTGCGGAAGAACCTGGCCATGACCGGTGAGATCACCTTACGGGGCAAGGTGCTGCCCGTGGGCGGGGTGAAGGAGAAGGTGCTGGCCGCCCATCGGGTGGGCGTCAAAACCGTGATCCTGCCCCACCAGAACGAAAAAGACCTGGCGGAGCTGCCCAAAAAGGTGCTCAAGGCCCTGACCATCCACCTGGTGTCCGACATGGTGGAGGTCCTGGAGCTCTCCATCGACCGTCGCTCTGCGGAAGAACGGCGCGCGGCTCAAAAAAGGGTCTCCCGGGATCGGCGCTATACCGAAGGGGACCGCCGAAGGCCGGCCATGGCAACGCCCATGCGCGGGAAGAAATCCTGAGCCGTCCCTCTGCCCGGTTCCCACGGTTTGAGATCAGCCGCCAATTGCCATGATTTCCGCACTCTGCTACATAGGTGGCATGAAACCTCTTGCCCCCACATGGCGTGCGGCGATTCGAGCCCAGTCGCCGGCACGCCGCCTTGTTTTATCCTTTATGGCCATGATCGCATTCGGCGCCTTGCTGCTGATGCTTCCCGCTTCGTCCAGGTCGGGCTCCCTGCCCTTTGTGGACGCCCTGTTTACCGCCACCTCGGCGGGCTGTGTCACCGGTCTTTCGGTGCTGGACGTGGCCGAAACCCTGACCCTCTTCGGCCAGGGCGTGCTCCTGGCACTGATCCAGCTGGGGGGCCTCGGCATCATGACCATTTCCACCCTGTTGATTTTGGGTGCCCGGGGCCGCGTGGGCTTTGCCGGGAACCTCATTATCCAGGACAGCTTTACCCACAGCGGCAAAAAGAGCCCCGCGGACATCCTGCGGGCGGTGATCCGGGTGACCGTGGTCATTGAGCTCCTGGGGGCTTTTTTGCTTTTTTGCCGTTTTTATCCCGTCTCCCCAACCCTGCCCCGCGCCCTGTGGCTCTCCGTGTTTCACAGCATCAGCGCTTTTTGCAACGCGGGCTTTGCTCTCTACCCCGACAGCCTCACCCGCTTTCGGGGAGATGTTTTGGTCAATGGCACCATCTCGTTTCTGATCATCGCAGGGGGCTTGGGCTTTCTGGTGATCTCCGAACTCCAGGGCAAGGTGCGTCCCGGAACGTGGCGCTGGGAGCGGCTCAGCCTGCATACCCGCCTGGTGGTCACCGCCTCGGCTTTTCTGCTCCTTGCCGGAACCCTGATGACCCTGCTTCTGGAATGGCGCAACACCCTGGCCTCCCTGCCGATGCATGAAAAATTTCTGGCCGCGTTTTTCCAGTCCGTGACCCTTCGCACCGCCGGGTTCAATACCCTGGATTTCGGGGCCATGGCCAACGGCACCCTGTTTCTGGCCCTGATCTTCATGTTCATCGGTGCCTCTCCGGGCTCCTGCGGCGGCGGGGTGAAGACCACCACCGCGGCCACCCTTTTTCTCATGGGCCGGAGCCGCCTCAAAGGCGCCGCCCACGTCTCCGCCTTTTCCCGGACCATCCCCGCCAAAAGCGTTGAAAAAGCCACCCACCTCATGATGATGTCCTTTGCCGTGGTGATCCTGGGCACCCTGGTGCTTCTCTCCAGTGAGATGGGAAGCCTGGCCCATACCCAGAGCCGGGGACGGTTCCTTGAACTCCTCTTTGAGAGCGTCAGCGCTTTCGGCACCGTGGGCCTCTCCATGGGCGTCACCCCCACCCTCTCCACCCTGGGGCGCTTCTGCGTCACCCTCCTCATGTTCGTCGGCCGCCTGGGCCCCATGGCCATCGCCGTGGCCCTCAGCCGCGACATCGCCCCCCCCCATCGCTGGGCCGAAGAAGACATCATGATCGGGTAAAAAAGCAAAAGCGTGCCTCTTATGGTCAAGATCGCCTGTAAAAGCCTGCCTCCGGCGGCGAGGTGAGCCACCTCGAAAGCTTATTACCCTTGCGCTTTGGCCCTCGTTCCTCGGGACAAAGCGCAAGGGGCTTCGACTTGGGCTTCGCCCGACTTAAATGCTTATGGTTTGGTAACTATTCGGCTCATGTTTGCCTCCGGCGGCCCTGCCGGGGGGCAAACTTTTGAAAAGTTTGATAAACAGGTCTTACAAACGACGTGGACCTTCCCGAAAGTATTCGACGAGCCGACGGCTTCAAGATCAACGGACATGCATCGCCTTCTGCCGCCCAGCCCTGACGGGGCTGGGCGGTAGAAGGCGATGCAATCGGAAAGTTTTTGCGGAGCTTTTTTCAAAAAGCGACCCGCCGGAGGCAACTGAATAGTTACATGGTTTGTTTGATCTTGAAACGTATCCTGGCACGCCAAGGCCTTGGAGCCTGTCGGCAGAACCGCCGCTAGTTGCATCGGGCGAAGCCCGTCAGGGAATGCGATCGGCCTGAGGGACGAAGGCCGGGAGCATTCGCGAACCTGGTTATCCCCTGGCCGCCGGAGGCAGGCTTTTCCCTTCTTGTACCATCTGCACGGCCATGCGGTGGGTGGGGAGATCCCAGGCCATCTCGGCTGCGGTTTCCAGGCAGTGTTGTTCCAGGGCCATGGCGATGAGGGGGTGGTCTTTGGCGCAGGGGCCGGGGAAGTCGGCGAGGACGGAGATCTCCAGGAAGGATGGGAGGGTGCGTCGGTATTGCACGGTGAGGGCCTCGGGGGCCCAGTGGGTTTTGGTAAAGCGGTCTGTGAGGCTTTTTTCAAGGGCCGACGGGATGGTGGTGGCGGCCTCGTTTCGGTGGCACGGGTCCAGGCGGAATCGGGCCTCCAGGCGGAAACCGTGGGAGAGGTTGGTGGGGGACAGGGCCAGGAATTCCGCCGGGGGGATCCGGCGGGTGGCGCCGCCCAAAAGGCGAAGGTCCACCACATCGGGGCTCTGCACCGTGACCTCGGCGTGGGTGGTGTCTGCCAGCAGGACCCAGTCCCCGATCTGGGTGGGGAACCAGGGCTCGTCGGGGTGCCAGGGCCGGGACCGCAGGTCAAAGAGGTCCTTCAGGGGCAGGCGCAGGAGGCCGCCCTGGAGTGCCTGGTTTTCCAGCTCCGAGTAGAGGTTGATGCTGGTGACCTTGTACGGGACCCCCTGGTAGAGCAGGCGCTCACCTTCGCGGACAGCCCCCAGGTTGAGGAGCATGCGGACCTGTCCCCATACCTTGGGGATGGCCTCCTTGGAGGTCCAGACCAGGCCGAAGACAAGGATCAGCAGGATGGAGAGCAGGACCCAGTCACTCACCAGGTAGAGGGAGCCCATGGTCAAAAGAAGGGCGGTGGTGATGGTGACGAGCATGTAGCTTAAGTCAAAGATCCGTGCGTAGACGGTCTGGGCCTTTCCGTAGAGGCGACTTCGGGTCTCAATGACGGATCGCAGCTTGCCCATGGCAAACAGGGTTCCGAAGAGGACCACCAGGGCCATGAGGAGGTTGCGGCCCCGGCTCTTGAAGAAGAGGCGGGTGACATCTTGGAAAGAGCCCGACAGGGTGCGCTTGTTCGCCTCTTTTTCTTCCAGCTTCAGTTCGGCCAGCCCTTTAAGGGAGGTGAGCTCCTGTTCGCGGTGCTGCCACTTGGAGGACAGGGTGTCAAGCTGAAGGGCCAGGGCCGGGGAGAGGCCGGGGCTGGCCTGCAGGACGGCGATATTCTCCATGGCTTTGGAAATCCGGGAGAGCTCTTCGTCGTATCCTTCCAGGGTGCTTCGGAGCCCCTGGATCTCCCGGGGACGGGAGGTCATGTCCTTGATCTCCATGATCAGGGGAGCAAGGAGCTCTTTGAGTTCGGTGTTCCACTCAAAAGAACTGACGGCTCCCCCCGGGGGCGTTGCGGATTTTTCCACGCCGGTGGCAAGCTGTTCAAACCCCTCTTCCAGGGCGGTGAGCCGGGCGGTGAGCCGCGTGATGCGGGCGCGGTAGCGATCCTCTTTGCCCAGGGCTTCTGGGCTGGCCAGGGCACTCTGGGCCTCTGCCACCTCGCGTTTCACCTGTTCTATGGTGACGAGGAGTCGTGAGAGCTGGTCGACTTTGCGGTCGGCGTTTTCCATGGCGGCTGGAGCCGGGACCTCGGCTTTAAGGGGGGCGGCCAGGAGAAGGCACATCCCTGCCAGGAGGAGTGAGAGAACAGACACGATCGGACGTCGGATGGCGCTTGCCATGGGGCCTCCCTGGGTAGAGGATGAAAGGGGCTGAAGGGGTGTGGGCAGGTCTCTGACGGGTTGTGCCCGCACATCCACGCGCCCGAAATCATGTATGCCATTGTACGCTCAAAAGTCAAGAAGCGCTATTCCTGAGATACTCCTTTGAAATCGTGAAAAAAACACGAGGTGCTGAGTTGAGCTTCCGCTGTTTTTTTCTTTACAATTGCTTTACAATAATAAAATATATTTGGTTTGTAAAAAGCCAGGTTGTCTGATTGCATTCGCTCCGGGCGGGGCGTGGCCTGCCTTTACAGTTCAAATGGCAAGGCAAGGTCTGAATGGGTCGCAGTATCGGCTTTTTACATGTTTTTCAACCGCGACAACGGGGCCCCGTCGGTCCCTACTATAAAGGAGAAAAAGAGAGACCATGTCTGACTTTGATCGCGCACTCAAAATCGGTCGTCCACCCACAGTAGAAAAACTTTTTCCCAACTCCAGGGCCCTTCTGGTCAGTGGCAAGTATATTGACCGTGCCATGCGAAAGAAGGGCGGTGCCATGACCATTGCGGCCAACGGGCGCAGCCACCTGGTGATCCGTGGCGTTCTTGCCGCGGCCCAGCGCGCCGATGCCGCCATCATCATCGAGATCGCCAAGTCCGAAGGCGGGGCCAACGCCTATTGCCCCACCAGCCTCTGGAACATGGCCCGCCAGGTGGATGCGGTGATGAACGAGCTGGGGGTTACCGTCCCTGTTGCCATCCACACCGACCACTACGCCATCAAGACCCAGGCCGATGTGGAAGCGGGCAAGGTGGAGATTCCCTCCTTCTTTGATGCAGGGGTGACCTCCATTGCCATCGATGCCTCCCACCAGCCCGATGACGAGAACCTTCTGGCCAACATTGCCATCAACCCCTTCATCCCCGAGTGGGCCGGTCTTGAGACCGAGGTCGGGGAGATCAAGGGCACCGAAGGTCTCTCCTCTCCGGAGGAGGCGCTGTTCCTGATCCAGGGGCTCAACGCCCACAACATCCACGCCGACTGGATCGCCCTAAACAACGGCACCACCCACGGGATCGAAGCCAGCGGCTCCGGCATCAACGTGGAGCTGACCGAAGAGATCCACAATGCCCTGGCTCCTTACGGCGTCTCCGGTGCCCAGCACGGTACCAGCGGCAACGACTCCGATCGCCTGCGAGCCATCGCCGAAAAGACCACCACCACCAAAGCCAACGTGGCCACCGCCCTTCAGCTTCTCTCCTGGGGCATGGAGGTCAATGAGTTCGGCAACGCGGTGATGGACGAAAACGGGGACCTGATCAAGATCAAGGGAGAGGGCCTCACCGAGGAACTCTGGGTTGAGATGAAGGCCTACGCCGATGAAAAGGGGATCAAGGGCAGCAACTTCAAGAAGCTGAACCTTCCCTTTGAGAACAAGATCCTCGGCCAGTCCCGGGAGGTCCGTGAGCGCATGACCAAGCGCGTGGAAGAGTTTACCTACACCCTGCTCACCGAAGTCTTCAACGCCGGTGGCACTGGGGCCCTGTGTATTCAGGACATCCTTGAAACAGGCACCTACAACCCCGGACCCAAGTCCGAGGTCAAAGAGGACAAAGCAGAGTGGACCGAAGAGAAGATCCGGGCCAAAGCCGCTTTGATCTGCGGTGACAAAGGGCCGGAAGGCGACTTTGACGAGTAAGCACCCTCGAATCAGCCGATGACCCACGCCGTTTGGGGTGGGGTATCACGTGTTTCAGGCGACCCGATGTCATGTCGGGTCGCCTTTTTCTTTTGTTGCAACTATTCAGCTCAAAAAAAGCCTCCGGCACACAAGGTGTGCCACCTTGAAAGCGGGTTACGAATGCGCTTTGCCCCTCGTTCCTCGGGTCAAATCACATCCGTGTTTGTGTTGGCGCAAACTTAAATATGGTATTAAAACCTGTTTGTTAAATCCGTCGTTAGAGCGCCAAGCAAAGCTTGGCGCATCTTGCAGGGTGTAAGTCCCTGCCGGGAAAGGTCTAACCCGCCACCCGTATCGAGTGTTGCGCCTGTTGCGGAGCTTGGAACGTCAAGCGAACAAGACAGGTGAAGCGTACACAGAGAATTGTGCAGGCCGTAGGGAGTTCGCAGCTCCTGAGAGTTGGTACAGCTTCGAAATGAAAGTCGAGATCGACGAGGGCTTTAACGCGCACCGAAGTCAATACAGAAGCATCCGTATCGTGGTGAGGATGTGGAGGGTCTCCGGAGTCATCAGACTGTGGCATGTACAAAGAGATGCGTTCAAGAACTTGGGAGACCCACCTCAGTTCCTGCAAAGCAGGTAGGCGTAGAGTACTTTGAAGAGGAAAAGCGCTGATGACGGGGCGGGAGTCGGATCATTTCATAGTACTCAGAGATTGGGAGAGCCAATTACAAGGGGAAGGGAATGACGGAAGTACGTAGCCCGCAAAGGCAACTGATGCCCGACAAAGCAGATCGGGGTAACCATGAGCCAACCTTCCTGCGGGGAATAGCAAACAAGGCAAAACGAAGACCGGACTATCGATTCAAGGATCTGTCCCGCTGTCTTGACAAGCCTCTTCTGGTCTATTGCTTTCGAAAGTTGAATCGAAAGTCAGCACCGGGGGTGGATAAAGTCACCGTGGAAGAATACGGGAAGAATTTAGATGCAAATCTGAATGATTTGATAGGCAGATTAAAACGGGAGAGTTACAAGGCTAAGTTGGTCCGGAGGAAACACATCCCGAAGGCTCCAGGAAAGACTCGTCCGCTGGGAATACCGGCGATTGAAGACAAACTGGTGCAGACAGCGGTATCGGCTTTGTTAAGTGCGATCTATGAACAAGCGTTTTATCCTTTCAGTTATGGATACCGTCCCAACCGTGGCGGTAGAGATGCTGTGGATGATTTGACCGTGAGGATGCAGTTCGGACGATTCGGATATGTTGTAGAGGCCGATATCAAGGGTTTCTTTAATCATCTTGATCATGACGTACTGCTGAAAATGGTGGCGCATAGGGTCGATGACAAACGTTTCATAAGGCTGATAAACAAATGGCTGAAGGCTGGCATACTGGAAGAAGATCAGAGCATACAGTATCCAGAGGAGGGGACGCCTCAAGGCGGCAGTATTTCGCCCGTTTTGGCAAATATTTATCTTCACTATGTCGTTGACGATTGGTTTCAGAGAGTGGTGAAACCTAGGTGCCAGGGAGATGCAGTGCTGTGTCGATACGCAGATGATTTTGTCTGTGGTTTTCAATATCAGCGCGATGCAGTGCGGTTTTACAACGTGTTACCGAAAAGACTCGGTAAGTTTAACCTGCAAGTGGCAGAAGACAAGACGAATATCTTGCGCTTTAGTCGATTTGCTCCTGGGCTGAAGAATCGTTTTACGTTTTTGGGGTTTGAGTTTTACTGGAGTACGGACAAGAAGGGGAAATCCCGGCTGTTTAAGCGTACTTCAAGAAAGAAACTCAAAATTGTGAAAGCTGCCCTGAAAGAGTATGTCAAGAAACACCGACACATGAAAATACCGTTGTTGATAAACAAGCTCAACCGGAAGCTACAAGGCCACTACAACTATTTTGGTGTGGTGGGTAACCTGTCAGCGCTGCACGTACCGTACAGTTGCGTTGTGAAAGCACTGTACAAATGGCTGAACAGGCGAAGTCAAAGGAAGAGTTTTACTTGGGATAGGTTGAAGAGTCTTTTAAGCGTGATCCAGCTGAAGTACCCGGTGGTGAAATATCAACCGGCAAAACAACAGCGGGTTTGGTGGTAAGGCTCTTATTTTTGCTGACTGCGAAAGCGAGTACAACCGAGGAGCCGGATGAGGGAAAACTTCACGTCCGGATCTGTGTGGGGGGTATTGGGCAACCGGTATTCCTACCACGACT
>NZ_FMUX01000015.1 GCF_900101345.1 Desulfoluna spongiiphila
ACTGAGTTAACGACCCGGGTGGTGGGCGAAACAGGGCTCGAACCTGTGACTTCAACCTTGTAAGGGTTGCACTCTTCCAACTGAGTTATTCGCCCGAAGAACGAGGAAACTTTTACAGGACCATCCCATGCATGTCAACACCTGAAAGCCATATTTGTCGATGCTTTCAGCCTCAGCGGACTATGGGACCGGAATATCACCTGATATTGTACCACCATTTTAAAACGGTTGATAATCGAAAATGGGTTTCGCCCGCCAACACCCCTGTCGGGGACGTGTTGAGCCCTCCTGGGACCGGCTGGAACCCCCCTTTTTGTTGCCGGGACAGTTCCCTGTCAGCTCCCCCTGGTGGCCCCCACCATGGCGGTGAAATCCGCCCCAAAGCGATACAGGGGGCCCGGCACGAGGCGACGCACCCAGTAAAGGAGCTTGGTGCGCACACCGGGGACAATGAGGAACCGCCCTTTTTCAATGCCCCTGATCAGTTTTTCGGCGGCCACACCCACAGGCAGGACACCGGCAAAGTCTTTCAGGGCCCGGGTCTCCTTGGGGATGGTGGGCTTTTCCCTTTCCAGCATGGGAGTATCCACCTCCGACGGGCAGAAAAGGCTGACCTGGACGCCGAAGCGTGTCAGTTCGCAGCGCAGCACCTCGGCAAATCCCATGACGGCAAATTTTGAGGTGCTGTATGCCGAGTACCCGAAGACCGGGATAAACCCCGCGGATGAGGCGATGAGAACAAGGGCCCCCTTGTTCTTTTTCAACCAGGGCACGGTGGCCGCGGCGACATTGCGACTCCCGGAGACGTTGATGGCCAGTACCTTGTCAAAGGCCTCGGCGTCGATGTTCTCGAAATGGTCGGCAATGCCCACCCCGGCACAGTTCACCACCACGTCCGGTGCCCCGAATGTGGTGACGGTCGTACCGATCTTGCGGTGGACATCCGCCCAGTCGGACACATCCATGGGCAGAGAAAACACCTCGGGCTGATCCGATCGTGCACTGAACGCCTCGGCCACGGCGGTCAAGGCCTGCTCCCCCCGGGCAAAAAGCGCCACCCGGGCCCCCTTGTCGAATAGCTGCCTGGCCGTCTCCAGCCCGATACCGCTTGAACCGCCCGTCACATATACCGTGATGCCCTTCCAGTCCATGATCGTCTCCTTCTATAGTAAGTGGGTTGTTACAGGTGGCCTGCGTGTTATCCCTTCCTTAATACAGATTACAGTGTCGTAAGCCCGCGCTCTTCAAAATACCCGCGCCAGTGCTTTACCTCCCCGTTGTCCATGAACCTGCCCAGGGATTCAGAGGGTGCCGCCCCATGGCCCCCCATTTTTTTGATTTTTCCGTGCCAGAGGGGGTTGTAGGGCAACACCTGAACCGTGTGGGCGTCCAGGGCGTTGAGATGATCGGCGATGGCCGTGATGTTCTCCACGGTTGCCGTGATTCCCGGAACCAGTGGGACCCGCGGCAAAACGTCAAGGGCCCCAGACCGGTGCAGCGTTAGAAGCTTTTCGAGGTTGGAGAGAATATTTGAATTGCTCACCCCGCAATGATGCCTGTGGGCCTCAGGGCTCATGAGTTTGATATCGCAGTAGACCGTGTCCGTGTGGTCAAGGATGTGGGATTCAAATGCCGACCAGGAAAAGTGGCCGCAGGTCTCAAGGAGGGTGTGCATGCCGCGGGCCTTGAATTGCCTCAGGAGATCGCCGCAAAACGTGGGAAAGAGGGTCGGCTCGCCCCCTGAAAGGGTGACCCCGCCGCCCGAGGCATCGAAAAAAGGGAGGTCCCTGGCCACCGTTTCCACCACCTCCTCCGGGGTCATGGCCCGTCCCACCGGCTCCAGGGCCTTTGCCGGGCACACCTCGGTGCATGCAAGGCAGAGGCTGCACAGCGACCGATCCGGCCCCTGCCCCGGTGTAACGGCGCCTTCCCCGCACACCCTGAGGCACTCGCCGCAGCGGATGCATTTGCCTGCATCAAAGGAGAGCTCCTGGCCCACGGCCTTGCTCTCGGGGTTATGGCACCAGGTGCAGGAGAGGGGGCATCCTTTTATAAAAACCACCGTCCTGATGCCCGGGCCGTCATCCAGTGACGCGCCCTTGATCTCCAGAATCAGGGGCGCGTCGGGTGGGGCAGCCGTAGATGGGGAATTCATGGGGCACCTTCATGTATGGGGTGAATCCATCTGTTTTTATGTCGAATCGGCCATATCGGGCCTGGATCACCGTAACGATGTTTACAAAGGCGGTCAATCTTTATCTACGCGAGGAGATGCAGGACAAACCCGGCAATGTATTTTCCGGCGGTGCCCAGAAGAACCAGGCAGAGGAGCCACTTAAGCCCCCGCTCAGGCATGAACTTCTGGCACCGGGCGCCCATGTAGATCCCTGCGATACCGCCCAGGCCGAAGAGAAGCCCCAGGCCCCAGTCCGGTGCGATGTGCATGGTGGGAAAAAAAGGGGCCATGCCCTGGTAGAAAAGCACCCCGGTAACGGAGGTCACAAAGGTGCCCATGAGGGTGGCACCTGCGATGGTGTAGATGGGAAGCCCGTAAAACGAAACAAAAAACGGTGCGATGATGGCCCCGCCGCCGATGCCGTATATGCCACCGATGATGCCCACGATGAAACTCATAAAGGAGATGCCCGGCACCGAGAACCGATGGGTCCTGCCCCGGAACGTGTAGGCCATTTCACGAAGGTTCCAGAAAAGAACCGTGGTCGTAAAGTCGTCCCCTTCCCCGTTGGCCCCTTCAGCAACGTCTTTCTTTGGGCCCAGGAGTTCCCGAATCATGCGGAACCCGATGTACAGAAGTACCATCCCCACAAACACCTTGAAGTGAAGTGGGTCCGGCAGGTAGAGCACACGGATCACCGCCCCGATGATCACCCCGGGCATGGTGCCGATGACCACCACCATGGTCAGGGGCCAGACCATGCGCCCCTCTTTGATGAAACGCCACACCCCCGAAGGAATGGCCACGATGTTGAAGAGCTGGTTGGTGGCGCTCACCGAGGGGTGCACATAGCCCAGCACGGACATTTGAAAGGGAAGAAGGAGAAACGCGCCGGAGAGTCCGGCCATGGAGGCGACAAATGAGACGGCGAAGGCCACGAGGGGGGGAATCCAGGGGGCCACGTCGATCCCTGCGGTTTCGAAAAACATGGTCACCTCCTAATGGAAATGTGGGGTTGTCACGGGCATGCCGATGAAGCTGACACGGTTTTTATAATTTTCATGTCATACGTAGCATTCGCATTCCCGTAGTGTCAACCCGATTTCCTTTGATTTTAATGGATCTATCGCTATAATGCCATCCATGAAAACACAGGCACACGCATCCACCAACCCCTCCTCGATCCTCGCACCCTCGGAAGAGGACCGGTACCTTGACCCTGTTCAACTGGCAGAGCTGGAAACGGCCTTCCGGGACTGGCTCACGGCAGCCGGGCGGCCCGATATCCGCAGATCGCGGGAGAGAATTTTCTGTATCTTCCTGCTCATTCGTTACACCGGTGCCCGCCTGGGGGAGATCCTGGGTATCGCCTCGACCCGCCAGGTGGATTTTAAGGGGCACACCGTCCGCATCGGAACGGAGGCCGCCGGGTTCAGGGAGGTCCAGATACCTCCCCATGTGGCCGATGAAATCCGTACCGCCCTGCCCTCCTCAGCCGCCGATCCCTTTGCGGTGGATGCCGGCCATGTGAGGCGAAAGTTTTATGAGCGGGCCGAGGCCTGCGGCCTGCCCAAGGGCATGGGAAGCCCCAACGTTATCCGTCGGTCCCGGGCCGTGGAGCTGTTGCGTAGCAACCTGCCCCTGCCTGTGGTCCAGAAGATGCTCGGCCACAGCACGGCGGGCCTCACCGCCTCCTGGCTCGATTTTTCCGATAAAGACATGAAACGGGTGGTGGCGCATGTCACCCGTCGTGAAAGCAGGATCAAAACAAGTGCGCGCAACAGCTTCACCGGCAAAGTGTCCCGCATGATCCCCGGGGACATCCAGACCGTGGTCACCCTGGACACCCTGGGGGGATACCCGGTCACCGCCATCATCACCAACGAGAGCGCCGAACGCCTTGCCCTGGGTCCGGGAACCCTTCTCACCGCCGAGGTCAAGGCCCCCTGGGTCCTCGTGGCCGCCGGTCCCGTGGCCCCCGTCACCAGCTGCGCCAACACCCTTGAAGGGACGGTCACCCGTATTATAAGGGGGGCGAGCACCACCGAGGTGATCCTCACCCTCAAAGACGGCACCGAGGTCTGCGCCCTCATGACCCGATCCGGGGACGATACCCTGGAGCTGCACCGGGGTGATGCGGCATGGGCCCTCATCGATGCGTTTTCCGTGATTCTCCGTATGGGGGATGCGTAAGTGGATTGATGTATGGTATAACGGCCCCTGCGATCATGAATCAAGGGCAGCTATTTAGCTTGCCACGATACAAAACCGGAGGATGTAACGCGTGAGCCGGACGACGGACAAAGAGATCATTTATGTGGGCGACCCCATGTGTGCCTGGTGTTTCGGATTTGAACCGGTCCTTGATGCCCTCATGGAGCGTTTCGAGTCGACGGTTCCCTTTCGGTTTATCATGGGGGGGCTCCGGGTGGAGGATCCTTTTCCCATCACCGAGGCCTTAAAGCCCAAACTCCTGGAAAACTGGCAGGGCGTCACCCGGACCACCGGCCAGACCATCAACGGGCACCTGCTGGCGGACGCTCCCGGATTTCTCTACGATTCCGCACCGGCCAGCCGGGCCTTTGTGGCTGTCAGGCGCCTGAACGAAGCCCTTGCCCTGCCCTACTACCGCGCCCTGCACCACGCGTTTTACCTTGAAATGAAGGATATCACGCAGGCCGGGGTCCTCTGCGGGCTTGCCGCAGGGATAGGTGTCTCCCCGGATCAGTTTACGCGCCTTGCGCAAAGCGAGTCCGTCCGCCTCGAAGCCCAGAATGATTTTGACCTGGCGCGGGATTACAATGCCCAGGCCTTTCCCGCCCTGGTGCTCAAGGAGGGCCCCCATGCATCGGTTCTCAACCAGGGGTACAAAGAGCTCTCAGCCCTCACCGGGATCCTTGATGACTGGATCAAAGGGGACCTTCCCACCTCCGAGATCACCCCGGCCCTTCTCATCTTCGGTCGCGCGTCCTGACATGCCGGGCCGCCATGGCCCGGGGGCCTGTCCCGAGGCAATTCGCGGCGGTGCCGCACCGTCGCAACGTCTCAATATTCATATCAATGTTCATAAAAATAACGCTTCATATTCATCCCGTCCCATGACATAATTCAATCATCCGTAAAAGGTCAGACACTCCCTCGCCTCGACATCCCTTTGCGTTTTTCAAACAAAACCAACCTCACCAAGCCCTCAGACCGGAGGCGTTCGGGCCAGGGCCCGACAACCCCGACAACAAAACAGCCCACCAATCGGACCACCCACTGTGCGTTTCCTGTCGGCACAGGGACCCTGGGGTGTGATCCGGCCTGAATCGGATCGGATAACGTATCGGTTTTTTCCTTGAGACCCATGGGGTTTCAGGGGTGCAGGATGGGTTGCGAATCGCTGTTTTTCACCTTAAAGACCAGGAGAATTCCATGCTCAATCCATTTTCAACAAACCATGACATCGAGCGCGAGGAAACGGATTTTTCCGTGACAAACAGCGAAAGCAAGTCTCGCGGATTCGCGCTCTTGGACAAGGACATGTCCGGGCAGACCGAAGGCAGGCACCGCACCTGCTTTGTCCGTGCCCCGTTTTCCCTTCTGTTCAAGGGGGCGGAGTGCACCTGCTCGTCCCGGGGAGCGGTGGCCATACACCACCCGGAGAGAGGGGACGACCCGGGTTTTAAGCCCGAAGAGACCCCGGAGGCGGCCGGCGACCAGGGCCAGCACCTCCGCTTCCAGGCTGTTTTCAACTCCCGGTCATCACTCTGGAGCACCTGACACGCCTTACATGGGTGTGCTGCGTAAAAAGTGCCGGACAATGGCGGAAAACAGGACGACCCCCGGCTCAATGAGGGCATCGGGGAAGTTGTAGTCTGCATTGTGAAGCTGGGGGCCCTCGCCTGCCCCCAGCCCCACCATCACCCCCGGGTACCGGTGGGTGAACCATCCAAAATCCTCACTCCACCGCATGGGCTCGGATAGGGATGCCACGTCGAGGCCGACACGGCTGGCCGCCTCGACAACCTCGGCCGCCACCTCCGGGTCCACGGGCGTGCCGGGAAATTCATTGGTCACCATGACCTCGCAGCCCAGCCCCAAAAGCCCGGCCCTTTCTCCCATCTTTTTTTTGATCAGGGACATCCGGTAATCCAGGTATGCGTCGGCCTCCGCCCTCAGGGTGAGCTGGATCCTCGCCTCCCCGGGACTCACCCCGAAGCCCGGGCTTCCCATCTGCAGATGGGTGACCGTGGTCATGAAAAACGGTCCCCCCTGTTCCCGGCCCAATAGCTCTTCATCGGAAAGGAGTGCCTGGACGATGGGCATGGGAGAATGCCCATGCTCCGGCCAGGCCGCATGGCTCGGGGTACCGGACAGGTGGATATCCATGCCGAGGGAGGCGCAGGCAAAGAGCCTGTCCGGCACGCACACCTGGCCCAAGGGCTTGCCCGGCAGGTTGTGCAGGGAAAAGACCCGGTCCGGGATAAACCCCTGGAACCGCGGGTCCTGAATCACGGCGTCGGCACCTGCGCCGGTCTCTTCGGCCGGTTGGAACAAAAGCACCACCCGTCCCCGAGCCGGAGGAACCTCGGAGAGTGTCCGGGCCAGGCCGCAGAGGATGGCCATGTGTCCGTCGTGGCCGCAGGCATGGGCAAGCCCTTTATGGGTCGAGGCATAGGGACTCCCTGTCATCTCGGCCACAGGCACCCCGTCAAGATCGGCCCGGAAGAGAAGGGTCTCCCCTGTGGCCGGCCCGTCAAAAAACACCGCCACGCCGTGGCCCCCCACATCCGTCACCATGCCGTGGTGATCGCACCCGCCGAGCCACTCGGCCACCCGCGCCGCCGTTTTTATCTCCTGCCCCGACGCTTCGGGTATACGATGCAGCTCATGCCTGAGGCGTATCAGTTCATCATCCATGTTCATGACATCCTAAAATAAAACGGACACCCCGTGGTGTCCTCGTTGATCTCCCCGGAGAAAAGGAGCGCCATGCCCCTTCAGGAAGGAACAACCGGTTCGCATCACCCGAAAAAACAGACCGGAGGGCGCAAACATCTGGACGCCCACCCCCGGATATGCAATGAAAATATACGCGCAATCGCCAGAATTTGTAACCATTCAATTCGCCTTCATAGTGACCAGGATGTCAACCGCCGTTTGACCCGCCACTGCACACCCGGGAGATTCCATGACCAGCACATCCGATGAAAAATGGTACATCACCGAGCAGACCTTTCCCGAACTCCTGCACCGAAACGTCACCCAATTCGGACACCGCACCGCTCAGCGGTGGAAAAGCCACGGGTCGGGGGAGCTCTCCTGTCTTACCTACGGTGAGCTCGGGGACGTCATTCGGGAGATCAGTTGCGGACTCATGGCCCTTGGCGTTGCCGGGGGCGACCGTGTGGGGATCATGGGAACCACCTCGCCCCAGTGGATGCAGGCGGATTATGCCATCCTTTGTGCCGGGGGCATCACCACCTGTGTCTACCCCAGCCTCACTGCCGGGGAGCTGGCCTACCTCATCAACGACTCAGGCAGCACGGTGTTGTTTGTGCAGGACGCCTCTTTTCTGGAAACGGTCCGCGCCGCCCGGAGCCAGATGCCCGACCTGTCCCAAGTCATTCTCCTTTCCGGGGACGAGGCACCGGACAAAACCGGGGCCCTTACCCTTGAAGGCCTTAAAAAACGCGGGCGGGCCTACCACGAATCCTCACCGACAAACTGGGAGGCAAGGTGGCGATCCGTGGCCCTTGGGGACCCCATGACCATTGTCTACACCTCGGGGACCACCGGCAACCCCAAGGGGGCCGTCCACACCCACGCGTCCGTGAACGCGGCCTGCAGAAGAGACCTTAACGCCATTCCCGTCCTCACGGACCAGGACCTCCTGCTCTCCTTTCTGCCGCTGTCCCACACCTACGAACGCGAGTGCGGCCACGGCATCGCCATGCACGCGGCCCTGCCCATCGCCTACTCTTCCCCGAAAAACCTGGTGGCGGACCTTTCGGTGTTCCGCCCCACCCTTTTCATGTCCGTGCCGCGGATTTACGAACGCATCTACATGGCCATGAAAGAAAAGGCTTCGGCCTCTTCCCTTAAACGCCGCCTCTTTTTTGCGGCCATGGAGACCGGGCGGCGCGTGGTGGATGCCCGGGCCGACGCCAAGGGGTTCGTGGACATGTCCGAAGGCGCCGACCTTCTCTCCGGGGCCGGGCCCCTTCTCTCTTTTAAATACAGGCTCTTCGACCGGCTGATCTTTTCAAAGGTCCGCAAGCGCCTGGGCGGACGATTCCGCTTCGCTTTTTCCGCGGCAGGGAGCCTTTCGGCTGATTTGTGCAAGACCTTCATGGCCATGGGGGTGCGTATCTTTGAAGGGTACGGCTCCACCGAAACCTGCAACACGGTGAATTTAAACACCCCGGGGGCCATTTTACCCGGATCGGTGGGGGCCCCTTGCGCGGGCGTTACAGGGCGCATCGCGGACGACGGGGAGTGGCAGGTCAAAGGGGACAATCTCTTTGTGGGCTACTGGAACAACGAAGAGGCCACCCGGGCGGCCTTCACCGAGGACGGATTCTACCGAACCGGAGATATCGTGGAAAAGGTGGCTGGAGAGCACATCCGCATCGTGGATCGCAAAAACGGGCTTCTTGTCCTGGACACAGGAAAAAACGTGCCCTCGGCCAAGGTGGAGAGTCTTTTTGCCCTCTCTCCCTACATCGACTCGGTCATGGCCGTGGGCAGCGGCGAAAAGTTCATCACCGCCCTGGTCATTCCCGATTTCGACGCCCTGCTCTCGGTGTTGGCTGCCGAAGATCCCGAGGCCGAGCAATACGCCCTCTCCTACGCAGACGGCCTCTGCACGGAGGTGGTGCGGGAGATGCTTGAACGCCCTTCGATCATGGACCTCATCCAGGGCGAAATCGATGCGGCCAACCACCACCTGGAGCCCCACGAACAGATCAAGAAATTCCACGTCTCCAACCGACGGCTCACCGAAGACGCAGGGGAACTGACCCCCACCTTCAAGGTCAAGCGCAAGGTGGTGATGGCTCATTACGCCCGGGACATGGAGGCGCTTTACCGCAGGGTGCGCACGGCCCGAACATAGTAGTGGTTGGCTTTGTTGCTGATGTTGACGTAGCCGACGTAGTAGAAATCAATGCGCCAGGCGTAACCGGGGTTGGCATCGTAGGTTGTGGCGGACCAGTATCCTGAAGAGGCTGTGTCCGGAAAAATCCGGGGATCGACAACGGGGTTGTAGCTCTGGTGGTGGACAATGCTCTGGAGTTCCAGGGAATGGGGAAGGCGCCAGTCGTCAAACCCGGCAAGGTCAAGCTTTTTGCAATAGGCCACCGCTTCGTCCCAGGTCAGGGCTTCGCCGTTGTTGCCTGTCTGACGTTGCCACATGAGCCCTGTGGCCGTGTCGGTCACAATGCCTTTTTCTTCATCGACCTTAAACTCCGCCAGGGCGACTCCCTGAAGCACCAACATCAGAAACAGCATCCCCCCCAGGGCTTTTCCAAGGGCTTTCAGGTTTTTCCCCGTCTCTCTTTTTTCTCCTTTTCCTGTCATGGCTCACCTCCATGCAGCTGCATTGCAGGAAGGGGCCCTTTCCCCTCGACCACCGGAAGGAAACGACCTCTCCCATCCTTATAAACTATCAAAGGCCCCTTGATCCGTCAGCCTTTTTCCTGTCACGATCCATGGCGAAGGGCCAGGCGCTCCAGCATGTAGGTGAACCCCACCCCCAGGTAAAACAGGGATTCGGCGTCCACGTTTTCGATGGCGGTGCGGTCGTAAAAAACATTCAGCGAAGACCCCAGGCCGTCCTGATCGTTGCAGTAACAGATCATGAAAGGAACCGTGGGAAAAAAGTGGAGAACCACCGAGATGTCCGACTGGAACTGGGGCGGTACTTCCCTGGCATTGAACAGATGCACCAGGTCGTCAAAGAGACCGGTGTGGCCGTCGGCAAGGCGTTTGAGGTTTTCTTCACATCGGCGGTGAAACAGGTTGTACTGCTCGCGTCCCCCCGGGATGTCCCGGTAGGAGACCCACTCCCCTTTGGCCGGGACCCCCTTGCCATGGAGCACGTGGTTGAGAAAAGGAACCCCAAGGTAGGGGGTCACATGCAGGGTCGTGTGAAACTTCCCCTCGCGGTCCACCCCGAAATCCTTGCCCAGGACCTTGAGAATCAGCGTCTCTTCGGACACCGTGCCCCCGATGCGGCGGGACGCTTCGGCAAGGTCGCACTCTTTCATCTCCTGCTGGAGGGCGGAAAGGTAGATGTCCCCGTTGTCCCCCGTCTCACCGGCCCCGCCTTTAAACAAGGCGCGTGTGGCGTCGTCCACCCTGGGGCAGGCATCGATGGGCTTGGCGCCGGTAAACACGGCACCGGCAAAGGCCAGGCAGCTTTTTTCGCCGCACTCCCGGCAGTTGGATTTTTCCAGGTGCTTAAATATCTCCATAGCGTTTTTGGGACGGGACACAGGTATACCTCCGTGTTGTGGGTCTGCTGATCAGGAAAGGCGCAAATGGGCTCGGACAACACAAGACGACAGAAACGGCCGGGCGGCAGCAGGCCGCCCCGAAAAAAAGGGCCTTCTTCATTCATAGCCCAAAGGCGGACGATAACAAACCAAAATATGAACCATGCCGGTGATTCCCGGCTCGCCGGTTTACCCCTTGTCGTGGTGGTTGACGCTCACCACCGGACAGGAGGCCCGAATCACCACCTGTTCCACGGTGCTTCCCATGTCGGGATCCTCTCCCGAGGCTTTGCCGTGGTGGGCCATGACGATGAGATCACCGTTGCAGCGGCGGGTCAGCTTTAATATTTCCACGTAAGGGACCCCTTCGCACACCTCAATGTCCAGGTCGGTGAAGGTCCCGGCCCGGGGCAGGAAGCGGCTTTTCACGGCTTGCCGCGCCTCCTTCAGGCGAATATCCATGGCGGCGGGGTCCTCCGGGGTGCCGGGTATATCAAGGGCGTGGAACAGGTGAAGCCTGGCCCCAGATTCCCGGGCGATCTTCACGGCAAAGTCAAAGGCGGCATCGGAAGCGCGGGAAAGATCGGTGCCGAAGACGATGTGCTTGAAATCCCAGTGGTGCAGGGGGCAGAAGCGGTTGATAATAAGAACCGGTGCCCTGGCACTCTTGGCCACCTTCTGCATGGTGTTGCCCACGATGTTTCGAAAGGCCAGGGCCGCCCCGGTGCAATCCAGCCGGGTGTGGGTCCCCATGACGATGAGGTCACTCCCCCATGCCCTTGCCACCCGGAGAATTTCCGTTGCGGGAATCCCGGGTTTGACCACCACCTCTGAGTCCATGGAGCTGTCCGCAAGGTGCTTGTGGGAGGCCTGGATCTCCCGGGCCAGGAGCGTTTCGTAATCCGCATCCGGGACCTCCTCGCCTTCGGATCGAAATGCGTTGACATGGGCCGTAAACCCGTGGGAGGGCAGCCCGTAGACATGGAACACCTTTAACCCGGAGTCGTACTTTTCTGCCAGGTTATAGGCAAACCGGGCGGCTTCGTCGCAGATGGGGGACGCAGTGGTGGTAAAGAGAATGTTTTTGAACATAAGGAACCTGCCTGTCTGAGGTGTCAACATCGAACTCTCTGTTGAGAGTATCGCCGGAAGAGGTCAGGGAAAACGGGAAGAGAGAGGCAAAGGGGTCGTGGTGCAGAAAGATCAGGGACCCAGGGGTGCGAAAGGGCCCGCTAAAAAAAGGGGAGACCGAAAAAACAGCGGCGTTGGCCCGGCACAGCATCGCGGATCGGAGGGAGGATCCCCCGCAGACCGGCACGTCCGATGCTGTCGCTGCCATTGGCTTCATGTCCCTGGCTCCTGATTTTAGATGCCATGCCGTTGCGTCCCCCGGATGTGGTGCCCACAGCCGGGGGACGCAACGCATAACTAACTACTAACTAAAGCAGTTATTTTTTCAAAGTTCAATCAATTAGCGCGCAGGGCGTGTTTTTTCCTTAATAGAGGGGCGGATCCCCATGCAAAAAAGGGTAAAAAACCGAAGTCCAGACACCTGTTTTTACTCTTCAATGTGCTTCAAATGGTCCGGCACCACCACCATGGGAATAAGAAGAGGTTTCAGGAAGGACCAGCGGATCCCGATGTGATAGACCTCTTCCAAGTCCCGGATGGCATCCCAGCAGTTGTGGCAGGGAGAGATCACCAGTTTGGCCCCGGTCTCAAGGATCTGGTCTCGCTTGACTTTCAGGCCGATGTTTCTCTGCTCCCTGTACCTGCCGATGCCGTTCATGCCCCCTCCCCCGCCGCAGCAGTAGTTGTGCTCGCGGTTGGGGGTCATCTCACGAAAATCCTCGGCGATCTGACTCATGATGTACCGGGCGTCGTCGGCCAGACCCGCGTTTCTAATGTAGTTGCAGGAGTCCTGGAAGGTGACGGGTTCCTTGATGCGTTTGGCCGGATCGATCTTGAGCTTTCCGGTGCGCAGGGCTTCGGCCACCCACTCCACATAGTGCAGGCTGTCCACCGGGACCTTGCCCGATTTGATCCCTGCCCAGTAGGGCCCTTCGGTCACCGTGGCCCGGTACGCGTGGCCGCACTCGGTGACCACCATGCGCTTGGGCTTCAAGCGATCGATGGCAGAGTAGACGGATTTCACCTGCATGGTCGAAGCTTCCCAGTCCCCTGCGAACATGGCCAGACTGGTCTCTTCCCATCCTTCCGAGGGCACGGTCCAGTTTTCGCCTGCCAGGTGAAAGAGCACGGCGGCATCGGCCAGGTCTTCGGGGTAGTGCTTGGCCTCCCGGGCGTTGACCGTGTAGATGATGTCGGCGTTTTCCTTGTCCACGGGGATCTCAAGGCCCGGCCACTCCTCCTCGGTCTCCTCTTCCATCCACTGACAGGTATCCACCCAGTCCTCGGTGGTGATATCCATCTGGGCCCGGTAGACCCGGTGCATGCCCGAGCCGATCTTCATCTCCCACGGAACAAACCCCTGGGAGAAGAGCACGCCGCGCAGGTAGGAGAACATCACCCCCATGTCGATGCCCATGGGGCAGTACATGGCGCACCGGTTGCAGCAGGTGCACTGGGACCAGGCCACGTCCATGCAGTGCATCATGAACTCGGTGTCCACCTCCCCTTTCCGGCGAACCAGCTCGCCCAGGGTGGACTGGATCTTGTAGGAAGGCACCTGGGCGGGGTCTTTGTCGTTGGCGATATAAAGAAAACAGGAGTCGGCACAGAGTCCGCATCGCATGCACGAGTTCAGCCAGGTCTTGAGCCGAGACTTTAAGGTTTTTTTCAAGAGGGCCTTTAAAGCGGGGACGTCCACGTCCAGGCTCTCCATCTCTTTGTAATACTCAGCGCCGCCTTTGTCCCCCAGGATCTCCTGAAGCTGCGCCTTGGTTCCGACGGGTATTCTGTTGCACAATTTTCCTTGCTTCATGGTCTTGTTTCCTTACGCACTGTGGTCAAAAAATAATGGGTGTTTACCAGGGGAACCCGGGGGCTTTCAGCCCGCCGCGCTTGATGCTGAAGTCCATGCCGATCTGGATGCGCGAGCAGAAAAAAAGCACGATATGGGAGAGCTTGGTAAAGGGCACGGCCACGAGGAACAACTCCCCGCTGAGGATGTGCGCAAGGGTCCAGAAGGTCACATCACCGATCTGGTGATAGGCCATAAGCGCGGTGGCAAAGGGAGCCACGGAGATGAAAAGGACCCCTATATCCCGGGGCCTTGTCAGCTGACGCACCTCGGGGAGCACCATGCGGCGGATGAGCAGACCGCAGGCCCCTGCAAGGACGCAGATGGTGAGCACATCGGCCACCGCATCGGGCATGGACGGCAGGGAGATGCCCCATCGGTACTTCAGGAGAATCCCGTGGGCCGAGACAAACAGCGGAGCGGCCACGGCCCCCACGTGAAAGAGGTAGAACAGCAGGGTATGGACAGGGTTCTGTCGCCAGCAGCGGGTCCCGAAGGGCGTCAGCCAGAGCACAATGGAACGAATGGCCCCTTTCAGCCCGCTGGCGATGCATGTGTTGTAGGCCACCCGGTCCAGGCGGGCGTCAAGATCTTTGATGTAAAGGCCCACATGGACAAGGCAACCGATGAAAAAGATGCTGAGGGAGAGCCACAGCAGCGGTCCGGTGATAAATTGATACATGGTGTTTCCTCATTTGTTCATTCCGGTGAGAATGCAGCGCCCCGCTGCTCTCCCCCGACAGGTCCGCCATCGGGGATAAAAAGCTCGGGGACCCGGGCAGACAGGGTCATCGTGACACCCGGGTGGTGTCCGTCCGAATCGTTTACGCTTAAGGGGTACCGCCGCTGAACGGGGCATGGCAGCCGGTGCAGTCATCCACCTCACCTGCCCCCATGGCATCGTGGCACCCGATGCAGCTTTGCTCTGCTTTCCGGTTGTGCATGGCCGCGTACAGAGAAACCCCGCCGCCCTCGGGGGCGTTTGCACCTGTGTGGCATTCGGCGCAGGCCGTATCGGGTTCTTTGTGGTGGCAGACGTCGCACGACACGTCAGCGCCCTCATGGAGGTCGTGGTCAAAGAGCACCTCACCGCCATGTGTGGCAACACGCGGCATGGAGGAGGTGTCGGACGGGTCGTTGTGACAGGCCGTGCAGGTGACGGGACCGCCGGGTTCACCGGAGTCCAGGGTGGAGACATGGCAGTTCACGCACAGGTCGTGGGAGACGCTGCGTTGCGACACGGCCGGGCCGCCCGCCGCATCGTTCCCATGGAGCCGGTCGTGGCAGGTCCGGCAATCCAGGGCTGCCGTCTCGGAGTGAATGCTGTGCAGGGTGTCGTCGAAAGGGACGTCGTGGGAAGAAGGGGGTGCGGTCTCGCCTTTGACGTGGCAGCCGCCGCATACCTGGGGACCTGTGGACTGTTTTTCCGCAGCGGCATCGGCATGGCACTGGATGCACTGGGCGTGATAATAGTCCCTGGCCTCCATACCGGAGAGCCCCTTGCGCTCTTTAAACGCCAGGGAGATCCCGCCGTCGGGCCGCGCTTCGTGGCACTTACGGCACGTGGCCTTGTCGGCAACGGGCACATGTTTGTCGTGTGGGAATTGTACCTTGGGACGGTCAAGCTGACCGTACGGTACGATGGTGTCCATGGAGATGACATCCGCCCCTTGGCTTTGTCCGCCGGTGTCCCCGGTATTTGCAAGACACAGGCCGAAAAACAAAAGTACAAGGAGAAATGCCAGGCTTGCCCCGACTCGTTTGTGCATAACTGCTCCTTACCAAACCCTCAAGTTAACAGAAAACAATGGCTATATCCGTACCGGGTCGTTGCGACGCCGATTACAATACCGCGCAATTATTCCTAAAAATAAATTTAGAAATAGTGTCTCTTTGTTTTCCTGCCATATGAGAGCCGGCACCTTGGTGCAGAGGGTGCAGTCTGTCAGGGCGTGGGGAATACTACCCCCACCGCAGGCGTAATAACGCCCGCTAATATGTTACACTTTTTACTAGATAATAACTCCAAGCTCACTGCGTATGAGCAAACGCACTTTACCATGAGACGGTTTATTGTCAAATATTTTTTAACGATAAACCGTGAGCATGCTCTGGGATCACCATTTTTTTACACATAAATTACAATATATTACACTCTTAAAAATTTTCGTATTTCGTTTACTATACCATATCAGTATAGATCATTATGGTCTGTTAAATTTTATTGAAGACATTGCTCAGTTAGACTTTTGCGTACCCTTTCATCACTTCAGCTGATCGTTATGAGCAAAAAAAACCGGCGGGCGAACATCTCGCCTGCCGGTTTCAGCCCGGTGTGCTCCATGGAAAATCAAAGGGTGCTCAAATCAAACACCCCCGGGCCAGCCATGCCCCCGCCTACTCTTCCACGTGGGTCAGGTGCTCAGGGACAACCACCATCTTGATGAGCAGCGGCTTGAGAAACGACCACCGAATCCCGATCTTGTAGACCTCTTCAAGGTCCCTGATGGCATCCCAGCAGTTGTGGCAGGGCGTGATCACCAGCTTGGCCCCGGTGGCCAGGATCTGGTCCCGCTTCACCTTCATGCCGGTGTTTCGCTCCTGGCGGTAGCGCCCGATGCCGTTTAGGCCCCCTCCCCCACCGCAGCAGAAGTTGTGTTCCCGGGTGGGCGTCATTTCCCGGAAATCCTCTGCGATCTGTGCCATGATGTACCGGGCGGCGCTGGCCAGGCCTGCGTTGCGGATGTAGTTGCAGGAGTCATGGTAGGTCACCGGCTCCTTGATCCGTTTGGCCGGATCAATTTTCAATTTACCGGTTCGAAGGGCCTCTGCCACCCATTCCACGTAGTGGAGGGTCTCCACCGGAGGTTTTCCGTCTTTGATCCCGGCCCAGTAAGGCCCTTCGATGACGGTGGCCCGGTAGGCGTGCCCGCACTCGGTGACCACCATGCGCTTGGGCTTGAGCCGGTCGATGGCCGAATAGACGGACTGGACCTGCAGCTTGGCTGCCTCCCAGTCTCCTGCAAACATGGCAAGGCTGGTCTCTTCCCACCCTTCGGAGGGAACGGTCCAGCTCTCTCCGGCCAGGTGAAACAAGGTGGCGGCGTCGGCGAGGTCTTCCGGGTAGTGCTTGGGCTCCCTGGCATTGACCGTGTAAATGATGTCCGCGTTCTCCTGGTCCATGGGGATCGAAAGACCCGGCCACTCCTCCTCGGTCTCCTCCTCCATCCACTCGCAGGTGTCCACCCAGTCCTCGGTGGTGATGTCCATCTGGGCGCGGTACACCCGGTGCATGCCCGAGCCGATCTTCATCTCCCAGGGCACAAATCCCTGGGAGTACAGCAGGCCGCGCAGGTAGCTGAACATCACCCCCATGTCGATGCCCATGGGGCAGTACAGGGCGCATCGGTTGCAGCAGGTGCACTGGCCCCAGGCCACGTCCATGCAGTGCATCATAAAGGCGGTGTCCACCTTCCCTTTCCGATGCACCAGCTCACCCAGGGTGGACTGGATCTTGTAGGAGGGGACCTGTTTGGGGTCCTTGTCGTTGGCGAGATAGAAGAAGCAGGAGTCGGCGCAGAGGCCGCATCCCTGGCAAGTGTTGAGCCAGGTCTTCAGCCGGGACTTGAGGCTCCGTTTGAGCTCGGCCTTCAAGGCAGGGACGTCCACCTCAAGGGAGGCCATCTCTTTGTAGTACTGGGCGCCTCCCTTGTCGGTCATGAACGCTGAGAGTTCGTCTTTGGTATCAATGGGTTTTCTGTTGCAAAATGTTCCTTCCGGCATTGTCTCTTTTCCTTCTGTGGTCGTGTTCCATGCAAATCTTTACGCCCCGCAAGGGGCATCATCGTCTCCCGGGGTGCTTTCTGACCTTTGCTCAGACAGGCATGCCCGCCGACTTCATCCCTCCGCGCTTGACGCCGAAATCCATGCCGATCTGAATGCGGGAGCAGAAGAAGAGCACGACATGGGAGAGTTTGGTAAAGGGGATGGCCACCAGCAGCATCTCCCCTGAGAGGATATGGGCCAGGGTCCAGAAGGTGCTGTCCCCAATCTGGTGGTAGGCGATGTAGCCGGTTGCAAAGGGAGCCACGGCGATAAAAAGGGCCCCCAGCTCACGGCTTGTGGTAAGAAGGCGCACTTCGGGAAGGACCACCCGGCGGATCACCATGGCCAGGGCGGCCACCATGACCCCCACGGTCATCCAGTCCGCCACCGCATCGGGAAGGGTCGGCACGGCAATGCCCCAGCGCAATTTCAGGATCACGGCATGGGCGCAGAGGAACAGGGGCGCGATCACCGCACACAGGTGAAAAAGATAGAAGATCACGGTGTAAACAGGCTTGACCCGCCAGCTTCGGGTGCCGAAGGGCAGCATCCAGAAAAAAAGGGAGCGAAAGGCGCCCCGGATCCCCCAGCCGATATTCGAGCTGTAGGAGACCCGGTCCAGGTCCTGGTCCAGGTTCTTTACGTAAAGAACCACATGCACAAGGCAGCCGATAAAAAAAACACTGAAGGAGAGCCAGAGAAGCGGCCCGGTAATAAACTGATACATGGTGTTTCCTCCGAACATGAATTCGAATAAAAATGTGAGGCGCGTGTGGCGTGGTCTACCTGGGCTCTGTGCCGAAAGGTGCGTGGCACCCGGTGCAGTCGTCCACCACCCCGGCCCCCATGGTGTCGTGGCAGCCGATGCAGCTGCGCTCTGCATCAAGGGAGTGAATGGCCGTCTGCAGGGTGACTCCGTCTCCCTCGGGCGAACCGTCCCGGGTATGGCACTCGGCACAGCCGGTGTCGGGCTCTTTGTGATGGCAGATATCGCAGGAGATGACGGACTCTTCATGGAGGTCATGGTCAAAGGCAACCTCGCCGCCGTAAGCGGCCATGGCAGGCAGCTCGCCAGAGTCGGAAGATGAAAGGGGCTTTGCGTGGCACCCGGTGCAGTCAAGGGGAGCATCGGAGGTGGCGATGTCCAGGTGGCAGGTGATGCACAGGGTGTGGGAAGTCTGGGCCGTATCGCCGCGGCCTTGACTTGACGCAAGGGCGTCATGGCACGTTTGGCAGTCAAGGGCGGCGTCATCGGTATGGCGCACGTGGAGACGGGCATCAAAATCAACGGCGTGTGACATGGATGACGGGTTGGGGGCGTGTTTTACGTGACAACCGCTGCAGACCTGGGGGCCGGTGGGCTCTCCGGTTGCCTCACGCTCGGCATGGCAACCGATGCAGTGATCGTGGTAAAAATCCTGCACAGCCAGGCCTGAAAGGCCCTGCCGATCTTTCAGGGCAAAGGAGATGCCGGGGCTGTCCCCGGGGGCCGGATCATGGCATGCAAGGCAGCTTGCTCCCTCGTCCGTGGCCGCCACGTGCAGGTCATGGGGAAATCGCACGGCCGGACGTTCCTGGGAGTCCAACGGGGCAAGGGCATCAATGGTAATGAGATCAACGCTTTCTTCCGGAGATGTCCGGTGGGCAGTGTACGCCAGGCGCAACCCCACACAGGACAGAATCAGAAAAACAGCCAGGGTTGCCTCGACTCGCTTTCGCATAACGGTTCCTTCTCATGGCTCAGGTTAACAGAAAACAATGGATATATCGGGCCCAGTCGTTTCGACTGTGGCTTCGGTCCCATAAAAAATCTCCCGGCAGCGCTGCCTGGAAATGCGTTCTCTCTTGATACCTGCTGAGAAGACGAGGTTTCCCATCAAGGAAATCCTGTGGACGTGTGCCTCATGAAAGCCCACCACAAAAAAATTGCCCCGTTATGTGTCACACGTTCGATTACTCATTAATACTCCATGCCCACTGCGTATGAGCAATGAAACACTACGCTTCACGCAAGGGCATTGTCAATTATTTTTTTCAAGAGCCCCACTCATCAGCAGTTTTCGCGCTTCTATTTGTCATGATTCTAATATATTGAGAAAGGTGAAAATTCGCCCCTCCGCTATTTACCCCAAAACTTGAAAAGAAATAAAAACTGCGTCATCAATTATACTGATCAAGTCTTTCAATAGAATTGCGAGGGAGGTGAGAGGTCACGGATCGGTGTTGAGAATGAAACACACGTCACCCGTGGTGGGTGAACATGGGGTGCCCTTGTCAAGGGTCTGGTATGGGCTCGGGAACAAGCTGGGCTCAAAGGGAGGAAACCATGATGGCGTCCCCCCTGGGTGGGGGTGTCGGGCAGGCAATGGGGGGGGCTTTGCGTGAAACGGGACTGGTTTTAATACCGCTTGACCCGACGGATGGACTCGCCGTGCCAGATGCTGCCGCCCAGGGCGCAAAACCAGGCGGCGTTATCCCCGGAGACAACGGCTTCTCCATGGGGTGCTTCCAAAAGAGCCTCGGCCAGGAGGTAAAGGGGGCTGGCCCCATGGACCTTGAGCTCATCGGCGTTGAGGCTCCCTTTTTCCATGGCCGCCTCAAGGGCCTTTCGGATCATGGGAAGCGTTACCACGTGGCAGTTATGAAAGGCATCGGATTTTAAACGCTGTTTCACGACCTGGTCCGGTTCGGTGCTGAGGAGCACCTCCACCGAGGCACAGCGCCTGCGCATGGCCTCGGCCATCTGCACCACGTCGTCCCGGGAGGTAAGAAGAATCAAGGGGGGCTCTTTTTTTGTCTTCGGGGGCCGTCCGCTTTGGCTGAACACTTTTTTCACCGCCGTCCAGCGCTCATCCAGGCGCATATCAAGGAGGGTTCGGGTCAGGGCGTCCCTGTCTTTTTCCTGCAGGGTCTCTGCGTGGACGATGCGGTAACGCTTGGTTCCGCTGTAAAATCCCTTTTCCACCACAACCACCCTGGCTGTTCCCTCATCCCTTTCCAGATACGCCCCCAGAAAAAACATCCGTGCCTCCACAATCAACAAACAGAACAAAGGCCCCGGCAAAAAAATCATGTTTTTTTGCCAGAGCCCCAATACGCCGGAACCATGGATGGATATCTATACCTGGAGACCCGCGATGTCAATCATGGAGGCAGCCAGGAACAAGACGTTTCACTCAACGCTGAGCCGCCTGCGATTTGCCCGGAGAGCAAACCACAGACGGCATGTTCACTGACACATTACCCGAAAAAGGCCGTCTCCGGGATGGTCATGGCGGCATCCGACCCCTTGAGGATGGCGCGCATGCGCCCCTGGGCCACGGGCAGTTCCGTCTGGATGTAGTGGGCTGCCGAGGCCAGGACGCCCCCGTAGAAGTCCTTGTCCCGTTTTTTTGTTTTTTCAAGGCCCGCCGTGGCGGTAAGGGCCCGCCAGAGGTGCATCCAGGCAAAGACCACATCCCCTGTAACGGTCATGAAAGGATGGGCGTTGGCAAAGGCGTTCATCACCTCCGTGCTCATGGCGGTCTTGCCCATGTACATGGCCACCTCGCCGAGTTTGCCCACGGCTTTTTCAAGCTCGTCGGCAAGGGGAGCAAGGGCCGCGACCTCCCGGGCCCCGGCGATGGTTTTCTGCATCTCGGCCATGAGATCCATGACGGCCTTGCCCTTTTTCATGCCGAGCTTGCGCCCCAGAAGATCCATGGCCTGGATCCCGTTGGTGCCTTCATAGATCATGGTGATGCGGCAGTCCCTGAGGAGCTGGGCCTGGGGGTACTCTTCGATGAACCCGTATCCCCCGTAAACCTGCATGCCGTGGGAACAGACATCGTAGGAACGGTCCGTCACGTACCCCTTGCCGATGGGGATGAGCACGTCGATGATTCCCTGGAGTCGCTCTTTCTCGTCCTCGGAGTCACTCACCTTTTTGAGGTCGGAACAGTAGCCGATGTAAAAGAGAAGGCTTCGCATGGCCTCCACGTTGGCCTTCATGGCGATGAGCTGGCGGCGAATGTCCGGGTGCTGGATGATGGGTACCGCGGGCGGGTTTTTGTCCATCATGGTCATGAGGTTGGGGCCCTGGACCCGCTCTTTGGCGTAGGTCAGGGCGTTGGCATAGGACGCACCGGCCACGCTGAGACCCTGGATGCCCACGAAAAGACGGGCTTCGTTCATCATCTGGAACATGGCCCGCATGCCCTTGTTGGGCTCGCCGAGGAGCTCGCCCACGCACTCGCCCTTCTCCCCCAGGGCAAGGGAGCAGGTGCAGTTGCCGTGGATACCCATTTTGTGCTCGATGCCGGTGCAGACCACGTCGTTGAACTCTCCCACGGATCCGTCATCGGCGACCCGGTACTTGGGAACCGTAAAGAGGCTGATCCCCTTGGTGCCTTCCGGTGCGCCCTCAATGCGGGCCAGTACGGGATGGACGATGTTCTCCACCATGTCATGCTCGCCGCCGGAGATAAAAATCTTGTTGCCCTTGATGCTGTATGTGCCGTCGGCGTTGGGGGTGGCCGTGGTGGTCAGGGCGCCCACATCCGAACCGGCACCGGGTTCGGTAAGAAGCATGGTGCCCGTCCACTCACCGGAGTACATCTTGCGCAGGTACTTCTCCTTCTGCCCCTGGGAGCCGAAGGCCTCCACGAGGTTGGCGGCACCGTGGGTCAGGGCCACGTACATGTACATGGCCATGTTGGCACCGGAGAGGTATTCGGTACACGCCATGGACAGGGCGTGGGGCATGCCCTGCCCGCCCCAGCCGGGATCTTCACTGGTGGCGATCCATTCACCGTCCCGGTAGAGCTCCCAGACCCGCTTGAACTCATCGGGGATCTGCACGTGGCCGTTTTCAAGGGTGCATCCGGACTGATCACCGGGGGCGTTGGTGGGGAGCACCTCTTTTAAAGCCAGGTTCCGCGCTTCGGAGATCACCAGGTCGATGGTTTTTTTATTGAATTCTCCGTAGGTTTCGTGGTTGCTGAGATCACTCAGGTTCAGCTGCTCATGAAGTACAAATTCAACGTCACGTCGGTCTGCAAGTTGGTGTGCCATCATGCCTCTCCTCTGGGTTGAAAACTCGGAATAAACGAACATGCAGCAAGGGCTCCGGCCGGTTGCGCGGGGCGTTGGGTACCCCCGGGCATGCCCCTTCCGCAAGGGTGCCTGTCTCGGGATGCTGCGCATAACGTTAACGTCAGCTTTAATCAAGACACCCCCTCCGTGTCAAGATGATTGTATCCATACGTGAACTTTGTTACCATCAAGAACAAACAACCGCACCCCCTTCCCTTTCTTTTTCCCATTCCCAGCCGGGAGGCACAGTGACATGAAACGGATTGCATGCATCACCGGATGTTCATCGGGCATCGGCAAAGCCCTGGCCCAGAATTTCCTGAAGGCAGGATGGACCGTCTACGCCACGGCCCGCAAACGCGAAGCCCTGGCCCAACTGATCTCCTTGGGGGCCCAGCCCGTGGCCCTGGACCTGACGGATCAGGCATCCGTCACCGCAGCCGTGGACCACATCCTCAGCCGCGAAACCCACGTGGACATGCTGATCAACAACGCCGGATACGGCGCCATGGGCCCCATGGCGGAAATTCCCGTGGATGAGCTGAGAAGGCAGTTCGAAGCCAACCTCTTCGGTCAGGTGGCCATGATCCAGGCGGTTGTCCCCTCCATGATCGAGGGCGGCGCAGGACATATCATCAACATCGGAAGCGTCTCCGGGATCCTGCCCACCCCGTTTTCCGGTGCCTATGCCGCCAGCAAGGCCGCCTTTCACACCGTGAGCGACGCCCTGCGCCTGGAACTGGCCCCCTTCGGCATCCAGGTGGTGACCGTGCAGCCCGGGGGCATCGCCTCCCGCTTTTCCGCCAACGCCGAGGCACAACTCAAAGAAACCACGCGGAACCTCAACCACTACGCCCCGTCCATGGATGCCATCGTCCGGCGCACCCGCATCTCCCAGGAGAGCGCCATGCCCCTGGACCAATTCGCCGAAAAGCTCACGGCCCTCCTCCTTCGAAAAAACATCCCCCCCGTCATCCGCCTCGGCACCCACAGCACCCTGCTCCCCTTCCTCAAGAAATGGGTGCCCACGCGGCGACGCGATGCCATCTTGATGAAAAAATTCAAGCTGAATTAAGCAGCCTTCTTGTGATCAGGAAAGGGTGAAACACAAAAAAAACAAAACCATGCCTCCGGCGGCGAGGTGTGCCACCTCGAAAGCTGGTTGCCATTGCGCTTCGCCCTTCGTTCCTCAGGGCAAATCGCAATGGCATTTGCTGCGGGCTCCGCCTTGCCGATATGCAAAATCAAACCGTGGATGACACACGTCACATAATCTGGCGGCATCTCACATGGAGTCGGAGCCTGTTTTTTTAAGGCCTGTTTGTTGAACTTTTTAGACGCTTAGTCCCCGTCAGGGCCGCCGGAGGCTTCTTTTCAGGCATTCGTAAAAGGGGGCCCTGGCCTCCATTTCCATCCAGGGTTTGTGGCCGCAGTGCGTCAGGAGGACAAACCTGAAATCGGCAAGGGCTTTTGCAAGGGGGACCCGCACGCCCTCGGCCGGATGGGGGTCGTAGTCGCCGTGGATGGCGGTTACCGGACAGGCAAGGGCGGAGGCCGCAGACAGCAGCGAGCCGTTTCGGCGCCACTCGGCGGCCTCGGGCCACACCGCGTTGAAGATGTCGGCGGAGCAGAAGATGTCATCCGTGTCATCGTGGATGGGATGAAAGGCATCGGCCCTGGAGAAGATCCGGCCGAAGCGGCTGAACACCTCGTTGCGGACACGCTCCGACGGATCCTTGAGATCCGGCATCAATCGCTTTACCTCGGCCTGTTCATCGGAGGTCAGCCGCCCCATGCGCACCGCGTCAATGCCTGCGGCATCGGCTTCGCGGAAGGGCCCGCTCCCCACCAGGATCAACCGGCTGACAAGCTCCGGGTGCCGTGAGGCCAGGATGACGCTCAGCCAGGCCCCCCAGGAAAACCCGATGAGGGCCACCGGGCCGGGGGCATGGTTCGACAGGGCGGCAAAGAGTTCCTCCACCTGTCCTTCCAGGCTCCGGGCCGTCTGAAGCGGCTCCAGAACGCCCCACTCCCTTGAGAGCTCCCGGGCCACCGGGGCCATCTCCCCTGCCCCGCCCGGCCCGCCATGTACAACCGCCACCTCAAAGGGTGCCTTCCCGTATTTTCTTACGTTTTCCATACCGTTCAAACCTTTCCATGGAATCCTCAGACGCAAAACAGCCCGTAATACAGGAACTACCCATATCACGGGCTGAAAAAACATACAAAAGTGATGCCTTCTTGGCTAAAGTCGGATGGATCACAGGGTCAAGGGGGCTCAGAAAAAACAAAAGCAATGCCTCCGGCGGCGAGGTGTGCCACCTCGAAAGCTGCTTGCAAATGCGCTTTCCCCTTCGTTCCTCAGGGAAAATCACATTCGCCTTTCATTCAAGGCATGGTGAGGGCATCGTGCTACACAGCTGTTTGTCAAACTTTTCAAACGTTTGGCCCCCGGCAGGGCCGCCGGAAGCATCTTTAACTTGGCTGCCTCCGGCGACAAGGTGAGCCACCTTAAAAAGCTGCTTGCCTCAGAGCTTTAAACCTCGTTCCTCGGGTTAAAGCTCTGAGGCATTTATGGTTGACTTGTCCATTTTTTTTTTGTCTGAGCCGTGCCTATTCTCCTATCACCTATGCCCTCCCCTACATCTCCCTCGTCTGCACAATACGCTCCGTGCACCGGTCCACAAGGTAGAGGATGGATGAATAGTTGATGCCGCCGTGCAGGGAGAGGCCGATCTCACAGGTGCGGCTGGTGGAGAAACCCTCGCGGCAACCGGCCACCTGGTCCTTGAGACCGTCCAATGCGGCCTCGTTGAGCTCGGGGACGCTGAAGCCCCGGTCTCCGGCAAAGCCGCAGCAGTTGATGTTTTCCGGAACAACCACCCGGTCAGCGCAGAGTTCGGCCAGCTCCTTGAGCTTGCCCTCAAGGCCCAGTTTCAGGGTAGTGCAGGTGGCATGGATGGCGATCCTGTCGTCGCTGCGGTTAAAGATGAGACGTTTTTTCAAGAACTCCAGGATAAAGGCCACGGGCTCGTACAGGGTAAGGGATTCGGAAAGGGTCTCTTTCATGTGGTACAGGCAGGGGCTGGTATCCGCAAGGATGGGATACTCGCCGTCCCGGCTTGCGGCCATGAGGGCTTTTTCCAGCTCGGCGGCTTTTTTATCGGCCTGGCGGGTATAGCCCTTGCTGGCAAAGGGGAGTCCGCAGCAGAGGGTGCTGATCCCTTCCGGGATGATGACATCGTAGCCTGCCTTTTCAAGGACAGAGAGGGTGACGTCCCCCAAGGGCCTTTTGTCCTCCATCTGCAGGGCGGCCCCGAAGCTTCGACTGATGCATGAAGGAAAGTAGACAACCTTCAGGGGATTCAGGGATTTCCCGTTCAGCTTTCTCATTTTTCTGGCCGCATCGGGAAGAGCCCGGTTCCACATGGGCAGAGTGTTCAGGGAGAGGCGGTGGGCATGCATGGCCACAGCCTCCATGATGCCGTCCCCGGCAAGCTTGTGAACCATATGGGCCCCTTTGAGCCCTGCCCGCACGGTACGGGTCGTTCCGCCGTAATGATCGGCCAGAAGGGAGGCGGTGCGGTTTCCTATCTTTCCGGTGGTCTCGGCGCGCTGCTTTTTGGTGAAGCTGCCGGTGTTAATCCCCACCGGGCATCGCTGGGCACACAGGCCGTCTGCCGCGCAGGTCTCAAGGGCCGGGTAGTGATACGCCCTCTTCCATTTCCGGGCACCCTTATCGTTTTCAAGGCGCTTTGCTTCCCGCCAGGCCGTGATGCGATGCCGGGGGGTAAAGGTCAGGTTCCTGGAGGGGCAGACAGGCTCGCAGAAGCCGCACTCGATGCATTTGTCCACGATCTCGTCGGCTGCGGGCATGGGTTTCAGGTTCTTGATGTGGGCCTGGGGGTCTCCGTTTAGAATCACCCCGGGGTTTAAGATGCCTTCCGGGTCGAACAGGTTTTTGATCTCCCGCATGAGGCCATAGGCCTCCTTGCCCCACTCCATCTCCACGTACGGAGCCATGTTGCGACCGGTGCCGTGCTCCGCCTTGAGGGAGCCGTCGTAGGTCCTCACCACCATGGTGGCCACCTCATCCATAAAATCCCGGTAGCGATCGATCTCGGACTGCTCTTCAAAGGCCTGGGTGAACACAAAGTGAAGGTTGCCCTCCAGGGCGTGCCCGAAGATGATCGCCTCGTCGTACCGGTATTTTTCAAAGAGGGCCTGCAGCTCCAGGGTGGCCGAGGCCAGGGTGTCCATGGGAAAGGCCACGTCTTCGATGATCACCGTGGTGCCGGTCTCCCGCACGGCCCCCACAGCCGGAAACAGCCCTTTGCGAATGGCCCAGAGGCGCGTGAACTCCTCCGGGTCCGGGGTAAACACCGTGGGAACCACCTGGGTGAGATCGGCCAGGGAGGCCGTAACGGCACTCACTTGGGCGGCAAGGGTCTCCCGGGTTTCGGCCCGGGTCTCCACCAAGAGGGCGGTGACGCCCTCGGCAAGGCCCTTGATGGCCTCGGGCATGCCCTCTTTGTCCTCCACAGACCGAAGGGCCGCCCGGTCCATCAGCTCCACGGCGGCCACGGGCTGCTGTTTCAAAACCACCGTTGCCCTGCAGGCGGTCTCGATGTCGGGAAACAGGAGAAGGGCCGAGGCCTTGTGGGGATGCTCCACCACCGTGTGGTACGTCACCGACGAGATAAACCCCAGGGTCCCCTCCGATCCCACCAGGAGGTGCTTGATGATCTCGAAGGGGTCCTCGAAATCCACCAGGGCGTTGAGGCTGTAGCCCGTGGTGTTTTTGATCTTGAACTTGAGGCGGATCCTGTCGGCAAGGGGCGGGTTGGCCTTCACCGCATCGCGCATGTCGCAGATCCCTTTGAGCATCTCCGGGTGCTCCTCTTTAAACCGGCTGCGGCTGGCGTCGTCTTCCGTGTCAAGCACCGTGCCGTCGTAAAACACCGCCCGGATATCCGCGATGGTTTTGTAGCTGTTCTCCGAAACCCCGCAGCACATGCCGCTGGCGTTGTTGGCGACGATCCCCCCGATCTGGGCGGTGTCGATGGAGGCGGGGTCCGGCCCGATCTTTTTGCCGAACTGCGCCAGCCTGCTGTTGGCCCAGCTGCCGATGACCCCGGGCTGGAGCCTTACTTTCCCTGCGTTATCAAAAATAGCACACCCCTGCCAGGTGGCCCCCAGCCTCACGAGGATGGAGTCGGTGACGGCCTGGCCCGAGAGGCTGGTCCCGGCGGCGCGAAAGGTGACGGGCACGTTGCGGGCCCCGGCTTCCCGAAGGATCCTCACCACCTCCATCTCCTCTTCCACGGTGATCACGATTTTCGGCACCATGCGGTAAAAACTGGCGTCCGTGCCGTAGGCCAGGGTGTAAAGGGGATCGGTGGTGATCCGTTCCGGAGGGATCACCTGCTTCATGGATCGCAAAAAGGCTTTATACTCTTTTGTCAGCATGGCGGGTCCTCGCTGATTTTTACTGGGGATGAAAATCACCGAAGCGTTGAAGGGAATGCAAAGCGATGGGAATGATAAAACGAGAGAAAGGAATGGTGCATATCCGCCAGAACAGCCGCGGCATCTTTTTTACCATTATGGGTAACCCGCCATTTGGTGTCAACGCATATCCCGCAAATCCATCTGCATTGCCGGGGTGTTACGGAAAAAGCGGAGTCATTTCGCGGCATCGCAGGGCCGCAATCCGTCGCTGTCAATCCTCCTGAAGGATTCACATTCACAAATTGTCATCAAGAAATGAATATGCTATGTTTTTTGTGATTTTTTGCTCCAAGGAGTTGCCCACACCTATGGTGAGCCTTCGACAACACTGTTATTCCTGATTCTCATCGTTTTTTCCGACCACAGATTATTGTTCCCGATACACAATCACAACAACCCTTTCAAGGGAGGTTTTGATGACTCGCAACCGTTTTCAGGTTTTTCCCACCTACACCCAGGAATTTCATACGCACCACAGTTATCCCGTTTGTTTTACGAACAATCTGTTTACCGGCACCAATCAGACCATTCGCCGGACCCTGACAAAAATGGGGCACGATGCCCCCGTGCGATGTGCCATCCTCGTGGATTCGGGTGTGGTGGCTCGCAACCGCAATTTGATCAAGCAGATCATCCGCCATTTTCAAAAAGAGCATCCCTTTTTTGAGCTGTGCCACGCCCCCTTTATCATGTGTGGCGGAGAGGCCGTGAAAAACAGCCAGCGCATGGTGGAAGAGACCGCAACCATCGCCCATGCTCACGGTCTCTGCCAGGAGAGCCTGGTGTTCGTGGTGGGGGGCGGCGCTTTTCTGGATGCGACCGGTGCAGCCCTTGCCCAGTGCCGGGGTGGCATCAAGACAGTCAACGTGCCCACCTCCACCCTCTCTCAATGTGCTGCCGGTGTCGGGACCATGCGGTACATGAACACACGCGGGATTAAAAATTTCTCCGGCATCGCGGCTCCGCCCTACGCGGTGTTCATCGATTTTTCCCTGCTCAAGACCCTGCCCTTTGAGCATCACATCAGCGGCATGGCCGAAGCGTTCAAGATGGCCCTGTCCGCCGACCCGGACTTTTTCTCCTACCTGGTGAGAAAGGCCCGGAAACTGCGCCAGAACGATCCGGCCACCGTGGAAAAGGTCGTCCATAAGACCGCCACCCTGCACCTCGACCGGGTCCGGGCCTCAACCGACCCCATCCTCGACGGGGCAAGCGAAGGCACCAGCCTCGGTTGCCGGGTGGCCCACTGGCTGGAGACCTGTTCAGGGTACAAGCTCCCCCATGGACACGCCCTGTCCGTGGGCATCGCCTTGAACGCAAGCTATGCCCGCCACACGGGTTCCCTTTCCGAGGAGGATTTTTCGAAACTGATCCACGGGCTCATGACCTGCGGGCTCCCCGTGTGGAACCGGTTCCTGGAGGCCAGAAACGACAAGGGGATTCCGGAGCTGACAGCGGTGCTGGCCCGCTCCCTTCAAAACGCCTCCGGGGCCGGGGCCGCTCTCATGGTGCCCGATGGCATCGGCGTCCTCAAGGCGGAGTCCCACCTGGATTTTAAAGCCTTTGAAAAGGGGGTTGGGGTGCTGCGGGGGTTCGCCAGAAAAGAGATCTCCGACGAACGGCGCATTTTTGTGGTGAGCCCTGGAAAGCAACCAAAGGAAACCAGCATGATGCATGAGGGCATGACCAGGGAGTAACGCGCAGCCGGAGTGGCGGTTAGCCCGGATATTTCACGAGTCGAGTGCGCCCATAGTCAAGGCATCAGAACTGCGGATGCAGCGTTCTGCCTCAACGCTCTGATAGCGCAAAGATGGGTGCGCTCGGCTGAAAAACGAGCCGAAAACGGAAATCACATTTTGCATTCTTGAAATATCGTAACTATTCAGGTTATGCCTCCGGCGGCCCTGCCGGGGGCTAAACGTTTAAAAAATTTAACAAACAGGTCTTAAAAAGACTCCTTGAATGAATATTACTTTAACGGCGGATGTGATTTGCCCCGAGGAACGAGGGGCAAAACGCATCCGCAACCTGCTTTCAAGGTGGCACACCTTGCCGCCGGAGGCTGTTTTTTTGAGCTGAATAGTTACGAAATATCTACATATTCTCAAATAACCATTTGCAATAATATCTTATTGGTTTGGCCTGGTCGTTTTCCCATGACATATCCGGGTCAGTCGCCGCTGCCCATGGCCCTGGCACGCTCTTTAAATGCCGAGGGTAAAAACGCGATGCTCCGGGACGCGTAGTTAAAGGCCACGAGCCCTGTCTCCGCCACGGCCACGGTTTTTCCGGCGCCGGTCACGTGGTAGTGGATCCGGAACCCCGCCTCTCCGACCTCACCGAAGGCACATCCGACGGTGAGGATGTCGCCGAGGAAGGCCTCGGCCCGAAAATTCACGATCAGGTCATCCATGACGATGCCGGTCTTCCCGTCCCCAAGGTCCCCTTCATGGACCCCCATGGCCCGAAAAAGCGCCACCCGGGCGTCATGGAGGATCCCCACCATCTCTGAATTTCCCACATGACCACCGTAATTCAGGTCACCGACCCGGACCTGGATCTCGCAGGTGAACGGGTACTCTTTTTCCAACGCAAGTTTCATACGAGGCATAATACATCCTGTGCAAAGTATCTCGAAACACGACCCATGCGGGCCCTTCGGACACGTGTTTTTTTTCTATCTAAAACGCTGCAGGACCACAGTGATAGCCGAAAACATCCGAAAAAGAAACCTGAAACCGCGACCGCCAGCCCCCTGTTCCCTGCCCTCAGAAAAGGATTGATCCCGTCATCTTTTGCCTGTTACAACACATCATGTTTTCCAGACACACCCATGGCATCCCATGGATTTCCAATATCACAGGCAGTACGACGGTGTGCCGCCGTGTGACCAGATGATCCAGGTGAACCAAGCCCGGACATTTTTCGAGCCTGGTGCGATGAGGGGTACCCCATCAACGTTGATGCGGCCCAAAAGGCGTGCCCCTTGGAAAAGATCCCGGTTTGTTGCAGGTGGAGAGAGGTTGTATGAAGGAACAGACCCACCCCGAGGCCCGACGCGATGCTGGCGCATCATTTTTCCAGAACCTCATGCAGAACATCTCGGCACAGATCATTGTGCTTATGGACTCCATCCACAACCCCGTGGTGGGGGTCGACAGCCGCAGCCGAATCGTGCTGTGCAACCAAACCTTCACCCAGGTGGTGGGACGCTCCCGGGACGATGTCATCGGAACGCCCATCGCCTCGGTCATCCCGGAAACCCGGCTCACCCACATCGTGGAAACCGGAAAAACCGAGGCCGCCAAAAAGATCCGCATCGCCGGTAAAACCTACCTTGCCAACCGAACCCCCATCATCAACGACGGCAACGTGGTGGGGGCCATGGCCCTTCTCCAGGATATCTCCGGTATCGAAGCCCTGAGCAATGAGCTGAGGCACTCCAGCGACACCAACGAAGAGCTCCAGGCCATCATCGAGTCCTCCTTCGACGGCATCTTTGTCACCGACGGCAACGGCAAGGTCACCCGACTCAACCGTGCCTACGAGCGCCTCACCGGCATCAAGCGGTCCGAGATCATGGGCAAGGCCATGACGGAACTCGTCAAAAAGGGCTACTACAGCGAATCGGTGACCTTAAAGGTCCTGAAGAGCAAGCAGCCGGAGTCCGTGTTCCAGGAGGTCAAAAACGGCAAGACCATCATGGTCACCGGCACCCCTGTCCTGGACAAGGAGGGAACCATCGCGCGGGTGGTGACCAACGTCCGCGACGTCACCCAGCTCAACCGCCTGCAGCACGAGCTCTGCTCCATGCAGACCTTGCGCTCCCACTACGAGGTGGAGATCAACAGCCTGCGCCAGGAGCAGGGGGACGGCCAGTACGTGGTCCGGTCCAAGAAAATGCTGGAGATCAAGGCCCTGGCCATGCGCATTGCCCAGGTGGACTCCACGGTGCTCATCCAGGGGGAATCCGGGGTGGGCAAAGAGATGGTGGCTGAGATGGTCCACGCCAACGGCAAACGCAAAGACAAGCCCTTCATCAAGATCAACTGCGCCTCCATCCCGGAAGCCCTCCTTGAAGCCGAACTCTTCGGCTACACCCCCGGATCCTTTACCGGGGCCTCCCGAAAAGGCAAGGCCGGTCTCTTTGAGGCCGCCGACAACGGCTCCATCTTCATGGATGAGGTCGGCGAGATGTCCCTGCCCCTGCAGAGCAAGCTCCTGCGGGTAATTCAGGAAAAAGAGATCACCCGTATCGGAGACACCCGGCCCATCACCGTCAACGTACGCATCATCGCCGCAACCAACCGGGACCTGGAAAAGATGGTTCAGGAGAAGGGTTTTCGCAAGGACCTCTTCTTCCGGCTCAACGTGGTTCCCATTCACATCCCCCCGCTTCGGGAACGGTCCGAAGCCATCGTTCCCATGATCCGCCACTTCCTGGCCAAGTACAACAAGCGCTTTGACTTTGCAAAACGGATCGACCCCGAAGCCGTGGACATCCTCACCACCCACGCATGGCCCGGGAACGTACGCGAGCTGGAAAACGTCATCGAACGCCTGGTGGTGATCACCCCCGGAGAGCTGATCTGCGCCTCGGACATCCCCGACTCCATCCGTCACCCCGACGGAAAAGGGAGCCTGCCCTGCCTCACGGGCAAACCCCTGAAGGAGATCCTGGAAGAGGTGGAGGCCCGGGCAATAGAGGAGGCCCTGAAAACCCACGGCACCACCCGCAAGGCGGCAGACGCCCTGGGAATCAACCAGTCCACGGTGGTCCGCAAGGCCTCCCGCTACGGGCTGCGCTCTGAAGGGGCCTGATCCCGATGCATGGATGCATTCCGGTGATGCCCCTGGGCATCACCTCGCCATTACACACCGCTTAAAGAAGTATTCAGGCATGTTACAGAAACAACCACCCCTTATTCCGCCCACCGGTGATGCCGCCATGCATCGCCGGTGTACCGAGTCTCCGCTTCGTCAGCTCCTGTCCTCCGCCAAACATCCTTCTAACGTCGTGATGGCCGTAAGCCCTGTAAACATTGGACACGCAAAGAGCCCGCCGGGCAGTGCACGGCCATTTTTACCACCGGAGTAAGTCATTCTGACAGATTGGCATGCTCCTTGCGGAATACCACCATCGAAAGCCGGTCATGATCGGTCGACGGCAGGTGAATTCCTCGTCGGGTCCACGCCTGAACGCTCCGTTTTAGCAGGCGGCCCCGGTGGTTTGCAGGGAACACATACCTTGCCGTTGTCCAGAGCACTGAACGTACGATGTTGGAAGGAGAATGAAGCATGAGTAAATACCGCGAGCACGGTGGCAAGCAATCAGGGATCGCCATGGGCCCCCTAACGCTGAGGCTGCCCTTTATTCACTACCGTTTCGAATGGCCGGATTACCTTCAGGGACTGTTGATGTGCACTGTCTGCCTGGCCATTATTCCTGTTCTTACCGGCAAGCTGGGGATGTCCTTTGAGGTGGCCCTGGCCATCGTCATCATGAACGGCACCCTTTACCTTGCCCACGTCACCTTCGGCGACCCGGTGGTCCCCGGATGGGTCACACCGGCCATTCCCCTGCTCATCGCCTATGTGGAGACCTTTGCTCCAGGGGTGGAACGGATGCAGTGCCTCATCGCCTTTGAGATGATGTTCGGGGTTTTCTGTGTGTTCCTGGGGGCTTCAGGCCTGGCCAAGAAGTTTGTGGCCATCATCCCCAACGCCATGCAGTCCGGCATTGTGCTGGGGGCCGGTTTTGCCGCCGTCATGATCGTCTTTAAGCCCGGCAACGGACTGAAAAGCTTCGACAACTTCCCCTGGACCGTTGTCATCTGCGTGGGCCTTGCCTTCTATCTCCTGTTTTCAGAGCACTTCAAGAGCCTTCGGACCAAAAACAAGTTTTTCTTCTACCTTGCCAACCTCGGCATGATGCCCACCCTGGCCCTGGCCGTGTTTGTCGGGCCCCTCACCGGCGAGCTCTCCTGGCCCACCTTCACCGGCGAAATCATCACCTCACCTGATTTTACGACACTCTTCAGGGATTTTACCATCCTCGGAAACATTCCCCTGCCCTCGGGCCACATGTTTCTCTCCAGTATTCCCATGGTAATCAGTGCCTACCTCGTCATCTTCGGCGACGTCATCCAGAGCCAGGCCCTTTTAGACGATGCCCAGAAATACCGCCCCGATGAAGACATCGACTACAACCCCAACCGCTCCCACATCATCTTCGGCGTCCGTAACACCATCATGAGCGTCATCGGCCCGGATATCTCCATGTGCGGCCCCCTCTGGGCAGCCATGCAGGTGGTCCTGTGCGAACGCTACAAGCACGGACCGGAAGCCATGGACTCCATCAGCGGCGGCGCGGCCTCCTTCCGTTTCGGAACCTGGACCGGCTACTTTCTGGCCCCCATCGTGTCGGCGGTGAAGCCCATCCTGGGCATCGGCCTGGCCTCCACCATGCTCATCCAGGGTTATGTCAGCGTCCGTATCGGTGTCCTTAAGTCCCGGTCCTTCAACGACCTGGGTATCGCAGGTGTCACCGGCGCCATCGTGGCCACTCGCGGGGCTGCCTGGGGCCTGGGGGCTGCCATTGTCATGTGCGCCCTGATCTATCTGGGCGGAGACAAACGCAAAGCCTACATCAAAGAAGAGCCCATCTTCCCCGGGGACTCTCCGGACAAGATCAGCAAAGAAGTCGAAGAGCACCTGGGCAACGTCGCCTAACGCGCTCTTTCACCTAACCGAAGGACGTCGCTTCGCTTTGTGCCCGACCAGGCGCGGAGCGAAGCGACGCCACAAACCGGCACCCACAAGCGACAAGGAGTTCACGCCATGGCTTACATTCAAGGAAGTCCCGTTGACGGGCTCAAGCAAACCGTCACCCGCCACCTCTTTCTCATGGGAACCGTCACCGTGGTCCTTGCCGGGATGATGATCGCCTTTTCCGATGACCCCATGGCCGAGCTGGGCCCCATCGTTGCCATCACGGTTGTCTGCGCCGCCATCATCGGTTTTGTCTCCTTTCGCTCCAACCCCCTTGCCCTGACCATGCTTTTCAAAAAGGACCGGTTTAAAGAGGCTGTGGTCGAAGAAGAGGCCGCCATCGCCCACCTCGAAACGCTTTCCGATCACTGCTACGTCTTCAACAACCTCACCGTGGAGCTCTTTCGCATCGACCATCTTGTCATCTCTCCCTGGGGCATCTTTGTCATGGGACGGGTTCGCAAAGAGGGCGAACTCCGGGTCGAGGAAAACCTCCTGCACGCAGGCCCCGCGCTGCTGGACAGCCTCTGCACCAGCACCTGGCGCGTCTGCCATCTCCTGAACATTGTCATTCGCAAGGGCTGGAGCCAGGAGGTAATGCCTGTGCCCGTCATCGTGCCCCACTCCCAGTACCCGAGCCGGACAAAGGCTGTGGACGGCATCATGCTCGTGGAGGCCAAACACCTTGCCCCCTTCATCGAGACGGGCCGCAAAGAGACCCTCTCCGAAGAGCTGGTGGACTCCATTGCCGCCTACATCCTCAAACGCTACACCGCCTGATTTGCAAAAGGAGGGATCTGCCCATGAACAGCCTTCGTCACATCCAGCTCACCCGCTCCCGTAAAATTGCCCTGGTCGCCCTCACCGCGGCCTGGGCCCTGGACCTGGGCCACGGCATCTTTGTCCTCCACGGCCTGTCCCTCATCAAGATCACCCTCATGCTCCTCTCCTTTACCCTGGCCCTCTCCGAAAAAAGAAGCGGTGCCGCCGGGTGCGCCCTCGTCTCCCTGATCATGGTCCTTTTCTGCGCCGGTACCGCCGCCACATTGAGCGAACAGCCCCCGGGCTCCCACCTCATGGTTACCCTGGCTTCCCTGGCTCTCTTTCTCATCACCACCCTTGCCATGGGGGTGTCGGTGATAAAGCAAGGACATAGGACATAGGACATAGGACATAGGACATAGGACATAGGACATAGGACATAGGACGAAAGAAGATTCTTCAAGGCCTGTCAAGCCGGTTTTCGTTTTTTTGTGTATGTAACACGCCCCCTTACAAGCGTATCGCACCCAGCTTTTCCTAACCCGTCAAACCTCCCCCATAAAAATCCGCAGCACCAGCAGCCGTCATGCCGCGTATCCGCTCAGGGCACCGGCGGCTTTCATTTTGGTGCGTAGAACGCACCCTGCGGGCCCCGGCGTCTCCCCAATCTACATAAACCTGCCCGCGTCCCCACACCCCGTAGGGTGCATTTTATGCACCATGTCCGAGGCACCGCCACCCGCCAATTCACCTTTAAAATTCAGTGAGCTACACATCCACGAGAAAATCCGCAGCGCAGGCGGCCGTCATGCCGCATATCCGCTCAGGGCACTGGCGGCTTTCGTTTTGGTGCGTAGAACGCACCCTACGGGCCCCGGCATCCCCCCAGCCTTCATAACCTGCCCGCGTCCCCACACCCCGTAGGGTGCATTTTATGCACCATGTACGCGGCACCGCAATCCTTCAATTTACCATTAAAATTCAGGGTACTACGCATCACGAGAAAGTCCGCAGCGCTGGCGGCTGTCATGCCGCGTATCGGCACAGGGCACTGGCGGTTTTCGTTTTGGTGCGTAGAACGCACCCTACGGCCCCGACGTCCCCCCAATCCACATAACCCGCCCGCATCCCCACACCCCGTAGGGTGCATTTTATGCACCATGTCCGCGGCCCCTCCAACCTGCAATTCACCCATAAAATTCAATACACTAAACACGCCAATCCCCATTTACGAAAAAGCCATGCCCCCTCTGATGCATCAGCGCATCACAATGCACCCCTGCATCTCCCATCCAACCTGCTGTTTGCATATGATTTCCCTTCGTGGGCCTGTGTGTGCGATGCCGCAGCGCATCGCTGGGCAGCCTTTCGGGAAACAGCCCGCAACCCCGAGGTCGATGATTCATTATTGATAGCGACACCCGTATCCCCTTGTTTTTCCGAGCAATATAAAAATAACCAGTAATTTTCCCACAAAAAATTACTTCATGGCATGCTTCTTGGAATATCTCTCAACAGTCATTTTGGATGGCCGGCTTTCACCCCATTCAATCTCTTGTTAACGCCCTGATGTCGGGACGTTCCATCCATGAAGTTAGAACAAGGAGTATGCGATATGAAAACCGCAGCGGAATATGAAGCAAGTTTGAGAGAACTCAATCTGAACGTCTACCAGTTCGGCAAAAAAGTAGAAAATGTCGTGGACGATCCCATCATTCGCCCCTCCATGAATGCCGTCGCCGCCACCTATGACTGCGCACACAAGCCCGAGTACGAAGACCTGATGACGGCCACCAGCCACATCACCGGCAAAAAAATCAACCGTTTCACCCATATCCACCAGAGCACCGAAGACCTGGTGAAAAAAACCAAGATGTGCCGCCTCCTGGGCTCCATCACCGGCTGCTGCTTCCAGCGCTGCGTGGGCATGGACGCCATGAACGCCCTGTCCATGACCACCTTTGATATCGATGCCAAGTACGGCACCGAGTACAACAAGCGCTTCCTTGCCTACCTTGAGTTTGTCCAGGAAAACGACCTGGTCTGCGACGGCGCCATGACCGACCCCAAGGGCGATCGCAGCCTGCCTCCCCACAAGCAGCCAGACCCCGACATGTTCCTCCATGTGGTGGAAGAACGGGAAGACGGCATCGTGGTCCGGGGCGCCAAGGCCCACCAGACCGGCGCGGTGAACTCCCATGAGATCATCATCATGCCCACCATCTCCATGCGGGAAGAGGACAAGGACTACGCCATCAGCTTTGCCCTGCCCAGCGACGCCGAGGGGATCACCTACATCATGGGCCGTCAGTCCTGCGACACCCGAAAGCTTGAAAACGGCAACATCGACCGAGGCAACGTCCTGTACGGCGGACACGAGGCCCTGGTGGTCTTCGAAGACGTCTTTGTCCCCTGGGACCGTCTCTTCATGTACAAGGAGTGGGATTTCGCAGGTCAGCTCGTGGAGCAGTTCGCCTCCTACCACCGCCAGAGCTATGCCTGTAAAGCGGGCGTGGGCGACGTCCTCATCGGCGCCACCCAGACCATCGCCGAGTTCAACGGCGCCCAGAAGGCCTCCCACGTCAAAGACAAGATCATCGAGATGAACCACTTAAACGAGACCCTCTTCTGCGGCTCCGTGGCCTGTGCGGCCGAAGGCCACAAAGAAAAGTCCGGCACCTTCCTCGTCAACACCCTCCTTGCCAACGTCTGCAAGCAGAACGTCACCCGTTTCCCCTACGAGATCTCCAGGCTCGCCCAGGACATCGCAGGGGGCCTCATGGTGACCCTGCCTTCCGAAGACGATTACCGCTCTCCTGAAGTGGGCAAGTGGGTGAAAAAGTACTTCAAGGGCAACGACGAGGTGGACACCGAAGACCGCATGCGCATGCTGCGCCTCATCGAAAACCTCACCCTGGGCACCGCCGCCGTGGGCTACCTCACCGAGTCCATGCACGGAGCCGGTTCACCCCAGGCTCAGCGCATCATGATCTCCCGTCAGGTCAACCTCAAAGAGAAGCAGAAAGTGGCCAAGCGCCTGTGCGGCATCACAAAGGACGATGAATAAATCGCAGGAGGGGGCCGCAAGCGGCCCCCAGTCACTGCCGAGGCGTATCGGTCTCAAGTACTGCGGGGGGTGCGCCCCCCGCTACGACCGGGTTGCGCAGGTAAAGGCCATTGAACGGGAACTCCATGACCTGGTCACCCTGCTCTCCCCGGACGCGGAACGCCTGGAGGCCGTACTCATTGTGGCGGGCTGCCCCACCTGCTGTGTGGAGACCCGGGACTTTTGTCCCCTGCCCGTTCTCAGGATCCGCTCCGAGACCGACGCCCGCCGCTTTATCGACGACATACGATCAGAACCGAGCCGTGACCTGGCCGGAAGCACACTCTCAGTGGTTGGATGAGGAGAGCACATGAACTGGAACGCACATTACGAAAACCGGCAGATCACCCTTGAAGAGGCTGCAAAGAAAATTGAATCGGGAAACCGGGTGGTGGCAGGCCACGCCTGCGGCTCCCCCGAACCCATTTTAGACGCCCTGGTGGATCGGGCCGACGAACTTGAAAATGTCGAGATCGTCCACATGGTCTCCATGGGCAAAAGCGCGTACTGCCTGCCGGAATACGAGAAGAATTTCCGGCACAACTCCATCTTTGCAGGGGGCGGGTCCCGCAAGGCCATTGCCGAAGGCCGGGCGGATTTTACGGCCTGCTATTTCAGCGAAATCCCCCTTCTGTTCAGAAACGGGCACCTGCCCGTGGATGTGGCCCTCATCACCGTGTCCGAGCCGGACAAAATGGGCAACATGAGCCTCGGAATCTCCGTGGATTACACCCTGGAAGCGGCCCTGTCGGCAAAAATCGTCATCGCGGAAGTCTCCCCCCATATGCCCACCATCGGCGGCAACGCATTTCTCCACGCCTCCGACATCGATTTTTTCGTCAAGAGCGACCGGCAGATGATCGAGCTTCCCCTGCCCCGCATCGGGGACGTGGAAAAAGCCATCGGCTCCCATGTGGCCGGGCTCATTGAAGACGGAGACTGCCTGCAGCTCGGCATCGGCGCCATCCCCGATGCTGTCCTCACCTTCCTGGACGAAAAGAAAGACTTAAGCATCCACTCGGAGATGATCTCAGACGGGGTGATGAACCTGGTGGAGAAAGGCGTCATCACCTGCCGTCGCAAGCAGCTGCACCCGGGTAAGATCATCATCACCTTTGCCATGGGCAGCCAGTCCTTCTACCAGTGGCTGGACAACAACTCCATGGTGGAGATGCACCCCGTGGATTACGTCAACGATCCCTTTATCGTCTCCAAAAACGACAACATGGTCTCCATCAACTCCGCCATCGCCGTGGACCTCTTAGGTCAGGTGGCAGCGGACAGCATGGGGGCCCGACAATTTTCCGGACCGGGCGGCCAGGTGGACTTTGTCCGCGGTGCCCGGCGGTCGAAAAACGGCCGCAGCATCATCGCCATGCCCGCCACGGCGAAAAAAGGAACCATGTCACGAATCGTCAGTACCCTGGCTCCGGGCCAGGCCGTCACCACCTCGCGAAACGATGTGGACTACATCGTCACCGAGCACGGCCTCGCCCACCTGACAGGGAAAACCCTGGAACAGAGGGCCAAAGCCCTTATTGACATCTCTGCCCCCGAGTTCCGAGACACCCTCTGGTATGAATTTGAGGAGATCTACAGAGATAAATAAGGACGCCTTTGATTTCATATCTCACCCTTGAGTGCCTCCCTTGGCTCCGGCGGCGTTGATCCCTCCATCAACGCTGCCGGAGCCGGGCCTTAAGGCCTGCTCCGAATCAAAGCCATTGCCGAAAAGCCTTCAACATTCTTGCCGCCGGCCCGCCCCGTACGCTCCCACATCAGACGGGGCGGGCCGGATGGCAGAATAAAAACAGGTGATAGGTGATAGGTGATAGAAAAAATAAATTCCCGGCGTCTCGGCGAGGAAAACATCAATGAAAAAAACGCCATCCCTTTCCCCCGTATACATGATCCCCATCGCGCCCATCTTCATGAAAATCAACCCGCATCTTTCATTTTTGTAGCGCCATCGATACCCCCCCACACGGCTCCAGCCCCGACGTTTCGAGTATTCTCCCCAAAGTTTTCCCGCCCCATTTTGTGTCACGCTTTCTGGACGTCTGACATGCCCTTTTGCTTCCGTGCGCTCCCCATCCAATAACCGCTTATCTCACTATATGGGATCGTGGCGAAATGATCCCATATCATATTGACACGATAAGGAGTGTATGCCACCATCGTTAGCGCCACGGGTTAACTCTTCACGCATGCGATCCCACTTAAGTGGGACAAAGGAGCTGGACATGAACCATAAAGAACGCGCACTCACCGCCCTGAACCACGAAGAGCCGGACCGGGTCCCCATTGACCTGGGAGGCCGCAACACCACCTTGATGCTCAGCGGATATGAGGCGTTTAAAAAAAAGCTCGGAAAAGAAGAGATCCCCACCCAGGTCATGTCCAAGGTGTGGCAGACCGCCTATGTCGATGAGTATTTCCTGCAAAAATTCGGTGCGGATTTCCGCCAGGTACGGCCCCGCAATGTCGCGGTGCTGGGCAGTAACAAACCCAGAGAGTTCGCCGAAGACGGCTGTGAGATCTTTACGGATCAGTGGGGCGTAAAGCGAAAAGTGGACGGTGAGTACGCCACCATCTACGAATACAACCTGAAAAACCCCACCCTGGATGCCCTGGAAGCCTACCCCTGGCCCGACACAACCAAAGATTTTGATTTCAGTGGGGTCCGGGAAGAGGCAAAAAAACTCCACGATGAAGGGGAATATGCGGTGGTGGGCTGCATGGGCAACGCCGGGAACCTCTTTGACCAGAGCTGGTACCTGCGGGGCATGCCCGAATTTTTCATGGACATGATGAGCCGCAAGGATTTTGCCCACGCCCTGATGCGCAAGGTCTGCGATGTGAGAAAGGAGAACGCCCGCCTTTTCCTTGAAGAGGCCGGTGAGTTCATCGACGTGTTTCAATGCGCCGACGACCTGGCCATGCAAAACGCTCCCTTCATGTCCCTGCCCATGTACCGGGAGTTCATCAAGCCCTACCAGGCCGAACTCTTCGGCTACATCAAGGGCATGACCAAGGCCAAGCTCTACTACCACAGCTGCGGGGCGGTCACCACCCTCCTGGACGACCTCATTGAGGTGGGGGTCGACATCCTCAACCCCATCCAGGTATCCGCCACGGGTATGGAGACGGACAACCTGAAAAAGCGCTACGGCAAGCAACTCTCCTTCTGGGGCGGTATCGACACCTTTGAGGTCCTCCCCAACGGCAGCGTCCGGGACGTCCGCAACGAAGTGGCCAAACGCATCGGTGACCTGGCCCCCGGCGGCGGTTACATCCTGGGCTCCGTCCACAACATGCAGTCCGACGTGCCGCCTGAAAACGTCATCGCCATGCTGGAATCTGCCGTTGAGCTGGGGCAGTATCCCATCGCCTCCTGACCAAAAGAAAGGCGGAAGAGATGAACCCATCTCTTCCGCCGAACCCGCCTCGTTCAATCTGTTCCGAAGCAAGACCTTACATCATTAGTACTCGCCGCACTTGTCAGGCAACTTTGGTGGAGCCCTTCTTGTTGGATGACCTCCAGATCCCCATGGCTTCGGCATCCTTGATCAGGGTTTCCCGGAAGTCGGGGTGTGCAATGCCGATAAGGGCTTCGGCCCGCTCCCAGGTGCTCTTGCCCTTCATCTGGGCGATGCCGTATTCCGTAACGATCATATGGGTGGCGGTACGCGGTGAGGTGACGATGGCCCCGGGGGTCAGGGTGGGCTTGATACGGGAGACCGGGCCTTTGGGGGTGTTGAAGGTGGAGGTCATGCAGATGAAGCTCTGGCCGTTTTTGGATTTGTAGGCCCCTTCCACAAAGTCGAGCTGGCCGCCGGTGCCGCTGATATGCTTGGTGCCCACACTCTCGGAGCAGACCTGGCCGAAGATGTCCACCTCGATGCAGGCGTTGATGGAGACAAAGTCGTCGATCTTGGCCACCACCACCGGGCTGTTGGTGTAATCCACCGAATAGGAGATGACGCCGGGGTTGTCGTCGATGAAATCGTAGAGGTCCTGGGTGCCCATGGCAAAGGAGAAGACCTGCTTGTACTTGTCGATGTTTTTGTATTTTCCTGTAATTTTCCCGGCCGTGGTCATTTCAAGGTACGCATCCACGTACATTTCGGTATGCACGCCCAGGTCTTTCAGATCTGATTTGGCAACCATGGCTCCCACAGCGTTGGGGATCCCGCCGATCCCGAGCTGCAGGCAGCAGCCGTCGTAGAGCTTCTCAATAATATAGGAGGCGATTTTCTGCTCTTCGGGGGAGGGGTTTGCTGCAGGCAGGGTCGGAAGGGCCACGTTTGAGCTCTCAACCACATGGGTCACCTGGGAGAGATGAACACACTCCTGGTTCCCGCCAAGGACCCTGGGGCAGTTTTCGTTGACCTCCACAAGCACGTAATCCGCCATCTCAATGGCGGCCATGGTGGCAGGCGCACCGGAGCCGAAGCTGAAATACCCGTGCCTGTCCATGGGACTGGCCGTAAACATGCACACCTTGGCACCCGTGCAGTTGTTGCGAACCATAAAGGGTTTCTCATGGAACTTCATGGGCACGTAAGAGAGCAGTCCCTTTTTATAATACGTGCGATCCAGGCCGCCGCAGTGCCAGCTGTTCCAGTAAAAATGGTCCCCGGTGGGGTCGGCATCGTTTGTGTGGTGGGGCATGGCGCCGATGTCACATCGAATATTAACCCCCACCAGCTCATCCTTTCGTCTGGCAAGGGCGGCGTCAAGTTCATTGGGAGCATTCACCCCGAAGGCATACTCTACCCAGTCTCCGCTGTTAACCACCTTGACGGCCTCATCAGCTGATACCAGTTTCGTTTTATACTCATCCTTCGTAAAATCGATGATCATAAGTACCCCTTATTTTTCGTGATGATAATTAAATACAACCAACTATTCGGCATTTCAGGAGTTGTGCCAAACGTCGAGTATTTTTAGTAATCATTTGATTTAACAGGGGGTTTATACATGAACGATATTTTTAGGCGAGACATATGTTCATCGCAGTGGATGGGGTTATTACGCCACACCCCAACCACCGCAAAATGATAACATGCTGAATACAAGAGACAATCAAGGGATGAGTCTGAACCACACCAAAGTGTTGCGAATCGGTAACATCTTTTATTCAGAACGCCCCATGGCAGGCGCCGACGGGGTCACGATTTCTCTACGGAGACAGCGATGGCCTCGGTGTACCGGGCATGGATTGAATGCCCCACCTGAAGGGTATCGAAGGTCTTCACCGAGGTGTCGACACGCGTGGTCATCACATGCCCGTCCGGCAACTCCAGGGTGACGGTACGCTTTTCCCTGTCGATGGCCTTGATCTTGGCCGAGACATCCACGGTCTCCACCATAATCCCTGCGGGCTTCTCCCCCTTTGCCGCCCTGCCGGTCACCCGGCCGGTGTTAGCGGCGGGCTTCAGGCCGTGATCGCCCAGGTACAGGGCCACTGAGCCGTAGTACTCCACCCGGACCCGGTCCCCGATATCGATCTGATCAAAGTTGCGTGCCTCATCGCTCACCTCATAATAGACCACGTTGCCCTCGGGCCCCAAAAGCATGAGCACACGATCGGCGTAATCGATCCCTACAACCTCTGCGGTGGTGACCATGCCGCTGCCCAGTTCAAAGCCGGGCCCCATCTCCGGTGCGGGAGCAGCCTGCTTCCCCTCGGCTGTGGCATGGATGGGAACCGAAAGGGTTATCAAGGCTGCAAGGGCGATGGCCATCAGAAAAGCAGGTACCTTGGTTTTCACGTCTTCTCTCCTTTACATGCGTACTTGTGTCGTTAATATTGTTATCGCTATCGAAACAGGCAACTGAACCGTACCACTGGTATTCGCGACAATTCAACAAGTTATTGCAAAGCGATAACAGGAGTTAGAAGCCCGTCAGCCCTGACGGAAGGTGCATTTCTGCTGGTAGAACACGCCCCCGGGGCGAAAAAGTCCGCGTCATGCCTGGGATGACGATGGGGCCAGGTACCCGGACGGGTACAAACGGCAGCCCAGGCAAAAAAAACTTACATAATCAAGCCGTTCCGCCAGAGACCCTGCCGTGAACATGGCCCTGCATTGGGCCCTTTTGGGGCCTACGACGGCCAATTATTTAAAAAAACTAAAAAAAGCCTTGACCAATCGAGCGAATTCGTAGAGTATACGTTTCCAGTGCCTCACCGGAGGCTTTAGTGTTTCGTTATCTTAAGGAATATCCATTTCAAGAAGTGGCAGAACCTGAAGTATCGAACAAAAAAACAAAAATATACAAAGTAAGGAAACGTCACAATGGCTAATGGAATTGTAAAATGGTTTAACGAATCTAAAGGTTTTGGTTTTATTGAGCAGGAAAACGGTCCCGATGTATTCGTACATCACTCAGGCATCAACGCCACCGGCTTCAAAACCCTCAATGAAGGCGACCGCGTTAGCTTTGACATTGAGCAGGGCCAGAAAGGTCCCGCTGCTGTCAATGTAACCGTACAGTAGAGCTTTAAAGACCCTTTACCCTTCGGGGCAGATTGGTTTTTAGACATATTTAAGGCCCTTCGACTTTTCAAGTCGGAGGGCCTTTTTTTTATATGGATGCCCGTCGTTCCCTGTGGTTTATCCGGACCGCCCCTCTCCCCCTTCCGGATACCGAGCACTGTACCTCCCTTTCCCTAACACATCTTCTGCCCAGAACAACCCATGCCATGAGCCATTTGAGTCAGTATTTCACCCACGGAGCCCGCGATGGCTTCGGTATGTCACCCAGGCCCACAAGAGGCCACGCCCAAGCCCATCAATTACAAAAAACCACTTAAATTCAAAGTCTTTAACCCGCCTCCACACAGGGGAAATCGCCTCGTATTCGGCCCTTCGGGCACGTGCGCAGACCACTCGGTTTTCAAAAAACTAAAAATAAGGCTTGACCAATTGAGATAATTCGTAGAGTATACGTCCTCAGTGCCTCACCGGAGGCTTTAGTGTTTCGTTATCTAAAGGAATTTCCATTTCTACAAGTGGCAGACCTGAAGTATCGAAAAAACAAAAATATACTAAGTAAGGAAAAGTCACCATGGTAAATGGAATTGTAAAATGGTTTAACGAGTCTAAAGGTTTTGGTTTCATTGAGCAGGAAAACGGTCCCGATGTATTCGTACATCACTCAGGCATCAACGCCTCCGGTTTCAAGACCCTCAACGAAGGCGACCGCGTTAGCTTTGACATTGAGCAGGGCCAGAAAGGTCCCGCTGCTGTCAACGTAACCGTACAGTAGATATTTTAAAGGCTGTCCCCCTTCGGGAATCGGCAGACTTTTAAAAATATTTTAGGCCCTCCGGCTTTTTCAGCCGGAGGGCCTTTTTTTATGCCATCCTTCCAGGGCTTTCTTCTGCGTCATTCAAGGCTCTTTTGATAAAGGCACACCCTGCACCCCACGTCCGCGAACTTGATTTTATCACCGCAAACCGGATAAAATAGGGTTTTCTTTCAGTCACGCTTGCCCCGGCAGCCTCCCCCGTCTGCGCCACACCTTCCACGACCTGTTTCTAAGCTGCGTGCCATCCCTTCGCCTCAAACGAAGTTGCAGTCTTTCTTTTAAGAACCCCCTAAAGGAGCACTCCCATGAACAGGTTTTTAAACACGGCCGCAGCGATCCTCGTGGCCCTGGGCCTTTCCGCAGGATGCAGCAAAGATGATACCGAGACACCGGACAAAGCCACACCCGTGACCCTGCGCATGGCCACACAATTTCCCGAGAATCACCCGGCGCATGCGGCAACCTTGCGAATCAAGGACGCTGTTGAAAAAGGAACCGAAGGCCGGATCAACATCACGATCTTTCCGGAGAGCCAGCTCGGCAGCCCGGAGCAGGTCTATGACGGTGTGAGCAGCGGCTCCATCGATGCCGCCCACATCCGCATCCCAGACCAGGCGGACCCGCGCCTGGGAACCGGTGACCTGCCCTACATTGCCGCGGACTACAGGGAGCTGAAACACGTGTTCGCCCCGGAAGCCTTTATCCCCGTTCAGGTCGCAAAGCTCCTGAAAAAGAAAGACGTCAAATTTTTTGGCTACTACATTGAAGGGTTCGTCGGGGTGGGAACCACCGGGGAAGCCCAAAACCTGACAAACCTCGGAACGGACAAAGGCATCGTCGTCAGCGTGTCCGGCCTTGAGGCCATCAAAACAGGGATACAGGCCCTTGGTTTTCGAACCACCGCCCTGCCCTATACAGACGTACACGCAGCCCTTCAGGCCGGAGTGGTGGACGGCTGGGCCGGGGGCCCGCCCAGCCTCAATTATTCAGGCTTCAGCGATGTCATCACCACCTATTACCAGCTGAACTGCAACGTTCAAAGCTCCCAGTACATCATGAGCATGAAAGCCTTTAAGTCGTTCAGTGCCCCGGATCAGGAGGTGATAGCCAGGGCTTTCGCAGCCGAAGGCCAGAACAGTTTTGACATCGCTGAGCAGGAGGACATTGGATACAGACGGAAACTGACGGAGGCGGGCGTTACAGTAAATGAATTTTCAAGGCATGAACTACGCGCCATGGCCGATTACGTACGCGACAAAACCTGGCCCGAACTGGACAAAACCCTGACGCGCAAATGGATGGAAGGCCTCAAAGAGTGGTACAGCGCACAATAGGCCTGGGCTGATGACAATCTAAAAAGCCATTTCAAGCGCTCTCAAAGGTTCCAAAGCACCCGGAACCTTTGGGGGCCGGCGGGTTTCCCCGACACGACGGCACAGAGGATACCGGTCAAAACCACAGCATGCCCTCGGCTTCCGGGTGTCGCCGGCTATTGTACAGCAAAATGGTCAAGAATATCGGGTTGACACCACTGCCGCAATCCCCCACAATGGGTCCCTTTAACAGGAAGCCAACGTGTAAAAACGTTACGGGGCAGGCCCGCCCCTTTGATATACGTAACTCAACAGGAGTACCCATGCGCCAACGATTAGCCCATGTCATCGCCTTCGTTCTTATGATGGTAGCCCCCATCACCTCGTCCCTTGCCGATTCACCTGCGGTTCCCTTGATGAAACAGACAAGCTTGGGGCTTTACATCACGGCCGCCGATGCCTGGGCCGAATGGCAGGCGAACCCCAAAACCACGACAATCCTGGATGTCCGAACCCAGGAGGAGTACATGCTCATCGGCCACACCACCATGGCCCGTAACATCCCTGTCATGGTCATGGAGCCCATTCGGGAACGCATCTCCATGGCCCCCAACCCGGATTTCGTTGCCCAGGTCAAAAAACACTACGCCCCGGACACCCGCCTGTTCATCCTCTGCCGATCCGGCGGCCGCAGCGCCATGGCCGTCAATATCCTTGCCAAAGAAGGCTTTACCCAGGTCTATAACATTGTGGACGGATTCGAAGGGGACACGATAAAAGAGACGGGCCATGCAGACTACGGCAAGCGAAAGCTAAACGGATGGGTAAACGCCGGTGCGCCCTGGACCTACGATTTGAACCGGGAGCTGCTCTACCTGCCCTGATCCAAACAGGCCGCACAGGTCTTTTGGCCTCTTCCTCGACACCTGTGCGCTATACCTGTTTTTGTGCCAGCTCCTTAAGGCTCGCATTCCCCACGACCTTGTCGATCATGGCCTTGACGCTGCCGTCCATGCGGCTGCCTTCCGTATAATCCGCCGGGGCAATGAGGGTGGCCCGCCCGTCGGCCAGCAAGCTGGCCGCCCGGCTCCTGGCGCCCCGTTTCCCCGGGGCATAGGCCGCGATGGCATGGCCGCCCATACTCGTCACCACCCGCATGCACGGGATGTCCGTCTCCCCGTCTCCGATAAAAACCATGTTGGAAAACGGAACGTCCCGGTCTTCCGGGGAGACGCGCTTGTTGATCAACGAGTGGTCATAGACCTCCAGGCTCCCCTTGTTGATGCGGTAGAGGTACTGGGTCTTGGTGGTGTAGTTCACCGCCAGGGCCGGCCAGCTGGCGATGCCGTGGTGGTCGTACATAAACCCCGAGGCAAAGATGGCGTCAAAACACTCCGCGATCACCGTCCCCCGGATCATCTCCCGCAGCCCGGACGAGACAATGTAGTGGCTGACCTTCACCCCCTTCTCCCTCCCATAGGCGTTGATTCGGTCAAACCACCCCTCCACCCCTTCAAACAGCTCGATGCCCGCCCCGAAGGCATGGAAATCCTCCCGCCTCACCGGCACCTCGTTCTGCTTGGCCTTTTTCAACATCAACCCCATGTACGCCAAAATCTGATCGGCATCGTGCTCCCGGGCGTATGCATCCACCTCCGCCCAGAAATCCCGGGATGCCACCTTCAACCGCGGAATAAAATCATACTCCTGCATGTTCCCCGGAGACAGGGTTCCATCAAAATCATACGCAATGGCCATGGGAATCGACTTGGACACAGGGGACCTCCATTGAGAAAATCAAAAAAAAACAGACGGGAACACAATAAAACAGGCGGGGGCGGGAACGCAAGGGGCATCCAGAGCCGCCCGCCGTGTGTCACCCCGTAGGATGCAAAGCGTCAGCGTGCCCATCTTTAACCAATGAACCCACACCATGCATCATCACCGAGGGTACCTCGCAGCCCGGCAAAGCCCCCTCCCATGCTTGACTCACGGAGAGCAATACACTCACCAATCACGTCCGCAGGCGAATTGGTCACAACCTCCTGAAAATGAGTCCACAACACATCCATACTACGCAGCACAACAAAACGCCACGTCACCAGGCTTGTAGACAAAAATTGGGTAATCGGAAGACCGCTCCTGCGCCATAGAATGGCCACACACCCGTGGAGCAAAATGTCGACACAAAAAAAGCCGCACAGGAGTGCGGCGCTCCATTGCGGCTCTTTTATCCGGACTTTTTCAGGTCACGGTCCCATTCCACACCGACTTCCAACCCACCTATTCGTTCAACTCAAGTGCCCGTTTAAATGTCTCTGAAAGCCTTCCGTTAAGCATGTGATGGGGCTTGATGCTGTTCCCGTAATGCAACTCGGCAAAAAGGACGATGTCGTTGTACGCCACCTGGACCTCCTCTTTTCCATTCTCATACACCAGAACCTTCTGGCAGAAAGCATCAAGGCCCAGCTTGGGAAATTTTGCCATGGCCATGCCACCCGGAGCCGGACCCCCGAAAAGCAGGAGCTTCATCCGGGGCAGCTCATCGCCCAGGCTCATTGCATCCTCTTTGTAATCGACAACGGTAAACCATTTGGTGTCCCCTTCGGCCATCACATTTTTCTGCAGGCGCTCAATGGTCGCCTCGAAGCCAAAGGGGGAAGATAAGAATTGGATCCCATATCCCGGGGTGACGCCTTCACCGTCAACCTCGGACACAAGCTCCGGCGGAACATGTGCCAATGGCTTCGTCAGGGCCTCGGTGTACGCAGCCAAACTCACCGAGGCATCAAGCCCATGCCTTTTCCTTATAAAATCGGCAGATGCATACACCGCTTTTGCCGTCTCTCCCTGCATATCTTCACTGTACACGAGAATCCGAAACGGAAGGTCCAGCCCCACAAGGGGGTTGTGTTTTAGCAAAGGGGTGTTCACCCCGGGATCTGTGTAGATGGTCACCTGGGACGCCGGCATCTCCACCCCCTTCTCCTCTGCCAACCGCGAATGATCAATGACCAAAACAATCTCTTTTTCGGGAATTTCCGCATCAATTGCCAAGCTGAGTTTATCCACCGCACTGAACCGATCCTGGGGCTCACCCCCTGATTTACACCCTGAAAGAAAAACCGATGCCACACCAAAAAGGCCAACCACAACCCATGCACTTAATGCCGGAGTTCTCATGGAACCTCCTCGGGGCCCCGCCCCTTTTAAAAATCGGTAAAATGATGCTCAAACCTGTGGGCCACACCTTGCCAGAGAACAGGAACGTATAAAACATGCCCGTTGCCCTGAGGGCATTGGGTAGACCGCTTTTTTAGGAAATCACCTTACATGGAAAGAATTGCCCACCTGTGTGGGGGCTGGCGCCCTTGGATTCACCCGGGCTTTTCAAGACGTGATGATCTAATAGATTACACACAACACCCATAAAATACAATTTTTTCAAACCCATGGAGCCCCCCTTCTTCTTTGGAGCGCCGCACTCCGTGCGGCATGACCGACGACACAAAAAAAGCCGCACGGGAGTGCGGCGCTCCGGTACGGCTCATTGCATTTTCAAGGGAACGGCCAAGGCTCCACAGCAAAGCTATTCAAGCCCCCTATGCCATGATCTTACGGAAAAAAGACGTCAGTATCTCCACTGGGTATCACGTCTATGGGGATAATGCGGATGGTGACACGGACATCCCCCTGGAGGCGAAATTCGACGGGTGATGTCAACTTCGCCTGACGGGGATAAACCAAGGCCAGCTTATCAATGCCATACCGGGCAGCATAGGCACTGACCTGATACAGGTCGCCCTGTGTGATTCCAAGGTTTCTCCCGTTTTCGTTCAGGATTTTCCATTTGGCATCGGCAAGGGCTACGGGCGTGCTCTCATCCAGAAAGACCATGTCGGGTTTCATCAAAAACATGTCATTGCCGGTGTCTGAACGAGTCGCCATGTATTTTTTGGGGCCCTGCTCACGCAACCGCAACCCCCTTTTTCCTGCATTCTGACGCATGATATCCGAGACATACGCTTCAAACAGCCTGTTCATATCAAAGACAAGGGCCAGGCACGGCAGATCACCGGCCACCACATCCGGGTGGAGGCCCTGCAAAAACATGCGGCACAGGCCAAAAATCTCTTTAAACCGACACGTCGTGCGATCAAAGGCAAGGCTGTCGTAAAATGCGAGATCTGCCGGGATGTCTTTGATATCGGCAAATTGCATAAGAAGCCGTGCAATCCGCTTTCGTGCTGTTGCGCCCGATGCGAATGTCCGCATCCGGCACAACACCGATTTGATCATTTGATTGTGGGGGGTGTCGATGCTCATTTCGTCGTAGCAGCAATAGAGACGCTCCCCGTGGGCCAGGTTGTGCTTGAACTGCATGTCGAGCTTGATCCTGCCCCTTAAAACATGGAGGTTCTCCTCTTTTTCCACATACCCCCGAAGCATGCCTTGAATCAATTGGGCCTGAAGAAGATCACAAAAATAGATCAGGAACACGTCAAGAAGCACCTCGGTTTGGCGGCCCATGGCCCCCTCACCCACTGGCGTTGTCCTGAGGCGCCGTGCCCGTTTCAAAAGATAAATCAATGCCGCCCTGCAGGCCCCCGGGCTCTCCTCCCGCCCATGGATTTTTGGGAGAATCTCGATGCAAAGATCTCCCAACGACACCACCCCGCAATGCTGAGCGAACGTGATGACATGATGCCCCCAGGCAAACGTTCGTTTAGGCAACCGGGCTTCAAGGCGGGAAAGGGCTTCGGCATGGGCCTCCGTAAGCACATGCTCGCCCTCACGACGGGAAGCCCGGATCGGAATGCGCTCATGTTCGATGACGCTTAAGATTTCCATGCTCAATTGACATCTTCATATATTTTTCGAATGGCATCCGGGGCGATGTTGGCCTCATCCTCAACACGGTACTCGATGAGATCGTCATGGCCTGCAACGTCAAAGCCAAAAGCCTCTTCTGGTTTGACAATCCGATGGCAGACAATCTGTGGGTCGTGATGTTGCCCATCTTCCCCCACATCGTGAAAAACCTTTTGAATACTGCGCCAGTCTTCATAGAAATACTCTTGAAGCAAGGGGATAACCTGGTTCAGGAGCACCTCTTTAAGATCAGCAAACGTCCTCACATTGCAAAAATAAGCATGGCCCAGGGTCATGTCCCGGTTGAGCAGGAACCGGATCCTCAGGTTCATGGCATCAAGCATCTTACGAAGATCAATGACCCCACCGTCACCATCATCAATGGTTCCATCCGCGGCACGTCCGTTGATGACCGCCGAATTCGGCATCAATTCTTTAAAACGAAACCTGCGCCGCAGTGCAGTGTCGATGAGGGCAATAGAGCGGTCCGCCGTATTCATGGTGCCGTATATATCGAGGTTCACCGGCACACCGAATGTTTCGCCGGAGTAAGGAAGCGTCAGCTCCAACCCTTTGGTCAGGTGACCTTCGCTGTCGGACTCCGCCCGTTTATCAACCTCCATCAGGGTAATGAGCTCCCCGAAAATTTTGGCTATGTTTCCCCGGTTGATCTCATCAATAAAAATAGCGTACTTCTGCTTGGGATCTGCCTTGGCCTTCTTGACGATCCGCTTAAAAACCCCGGGAACCACCCTGTACGAAAACCCGTCACCATCCTCGCCTGCGTCAACAGGCCGAATCCCTTCCAGGAAATCCTCATAACTGTACGCCTGGTGAAATGTAACGAATTCATATCTCTGTTGCTGCGTCCCCGCATCGGGCCCTCGCTCCCAGGAATCCGCCAAAGCGGGAATGTCATCACACGTTTCCTGCCAGCCATCCGTAAAGGACCAAACCGAGTCACGGCTCTTTTCAAACACAAAGGGTGCGCACCGGTTCCGGGTCAGCACGGTCGTGCACGATTCCGGGGTGTGCTGCTGAAGCGTGGCCCAAATGGTCTGCTTGATATGGCTGGTACGTTCCATAACACGCCCTTTGAGCCCTACAAACTCATGGGTGGCAATGTCACCGACCTTTGCCCTGCCCCCCAGCTTGTACAATGCCGCAGCGATCACATCAAACCATCGCACATCAGCAAGTTTCTGCATCAACCATACGTCACGCTGGATAGGCGTACTCTGTGTGGCATATCGTTCTTTGAGCCGATTGAGTTCGTAGGTTTTCCCCGTGCCGGGAGGCCCGTAAAAAATGAGGTTTCGGGGGCGCATTGCAGGCAAAGTGGGCTGCTCTGGTTTCGATACTTTTTCGACTGTGTCTTGCCAGAGCTTCTCCAGCATTCCGGCAGCCTTGGGTTTTATTTTGATACCTGAAGCCAGCGGAGACCACGCCTGATCGTCCGGCACCGCCTTTTTCAACTCTTCCTGAGAAACCATGGGATCCCCTTGGTCGGGATCCTGAATGCGTGAAAAAGCAATATCCACGTACCAGATCTGCTTGTTCCCGCTGCCTTGGGGCTCATCCCAGTGATCTGCTTGATAAGGCGCCGTCACCACATTGCCGATGGCGATAACCCCGCGTGGTTCCGCGCCGCTCCGGGTCAGGTAGACCCTGTCCCCCACATGGATACCGGTGTTGGCACAATTCCAGCGCAGCGTCACGGTTTCCCCGTTATGGGTAGCCCGGCGATCGGCGGCCAGGGTCTCCCAAGGCCATTTGGTGGAGTTCCAGCTGAAAAGCCAGGAGTTGTGGGGAGACTCGAACCATAGGTTCCGCAACGGAGGCGAATAAAAATCGAGTTCCTCTGTTCCATAAGAGGCCTCCTGCTCCTTGCAGATTTCGTGGAGTTCCCCATCCAGGTCACTCACCGTAATCTTGTTGACTTGGGCTGGCCGGAGTTCCCTGAAAGCCGCAACGATGCTCCGCCGGTGCGTACCTCCAAACACCCGTTCACAGGCATCGGGAAAAAGGAGAAACAGGAACATGTGACGAAATTGACGGGACTCGTTTTCCTCCAGCGTCTCCAGCCATGTTGTCATGGCCCGGACATCCCCCAAAAGCCTCTTTCGTTCGTCAAGACCCATGGCCTTCAAGCCCGACATCAACCGGATAAAATAGATAAACTCGCGCCATCGATTGGTATTGTATGCGGTCCCGGCGCTGCCTGCCCCCACCAGATACCGGTCGGACAGCCAGGAGATGTCTTGAGGCAAGCCCGTCCCCGACCATCCCCAAATCATCCCAATTCCCTCACGCTTCTTTTCGGGGGTGATGTTGCTCGGGCAGAGAAACATCACCCAAAACATCTCCGCAGCCAGTTTTTTGACCTCGGGCACCGTGGGCTCAAGCTGGGATTCCAGCTTTTCATAGAAACTCCCATCACCCATATCAAGGTTCTGGATAAAATACTGATCCAGAGCACGGAAGTGCTCCAAAGACCAAAGGGTGTCATCAATAAACACAGCCCCATCGTTTTCAATGCACGCCCTTCGCCAATGCTCAGCCGCGTCCAGAATGGATTCGACATCGTGGGTTTTTTCGCCGCAATATCTGCTCATAAGGGTTCTCCTGAGTGGATCCGAATTTTTGCTACACCAGTGTTATATCCATTCTGGTGATTTTCCAAGGAGTAATGACGTCTTTTTAAGAACCAGGCCGATTTGGCTTAACGCAAAAGGCCATGCCACGTCGTCCACAGATGTTTCCGCATCGCCACACCGGAATGGCCGGTTCGCGCCGTGCCCGATGGGCACGGCACTACCTTTGCCCATCCTACGTATTTTCAAGTTATTGCTGCTGTTCGGCGTGTATCACCCTGTAGGATGGGCAAAGCGTCAGCGTGCCCATCATTGCTAAAGCAACCCACAACCTGCATCCTCCCCAAGGAGACCTCGCAGCCCGACAAAGCGCCCCGCCACGTCACACACACCCCGGCTTGATCCATAGATAGAGATATATAGATAGCAATTCGGTTTTCCACGCCGCTCAAGACGACATCGGTTTTAAAGCTTTAAAAACAATTCACAATATCGGAACACAATGCAGTACAACAGGGCACCAATACAGCAGCATTTGTAGGCAAAAAAAGGGTAATCGAAAACCAAAGGTGGAATAAAGAAAAACACACTATATGTGAGGAAGGCAGTTCATTGTGCCGTAAGAACGATGTCCGCAGAAGGAGATAGGATCAATTCATCCTGTGGAATTGGAATTGAGCCTCTCTTCTCTATTGGCCTTATCCACAGCAACATACCTGACAGGTCGTTCCAACTTGGTCACCTGCCCCTCTTCCATCGCCCTGTTGAGCCAAACCGTGAGTTGCGATTTTTTAACATCCAGAGTGGCCATCAGGTGGTCCATTGACACAGGTGACGCCAACGTTGTCTTTCAGGTGCTTTTTGTAACGTGCTGGATAATCGCCATCACTTCGACTCATGACCCAAGTGCCTTTTCGTTGCCACTCTTCGACTGAAAATCCCAGCTGAACACCCCTTGCCAGAAAGGTTTCAAGGCGATTCAAGGCAATCTTTGAGCCCTTGGCTGCTTCAGCCACATTCTCGGATTGAAGCAAATTGCACGGCCTCATCTTCATGGTCATCAACCAATGAACCAGAGCGGTGTACTCTTTCTGCGTCAAAGGTTTCTCAGAGCAATTTTTTCCAAACACCCCACACAGAAGGAGGATGGCTTTGGTGTCGTCTGTTAAAAAGTTGCTCATGGTTTGTTAATCCATCATTGGGGAGTTCAGGGATAGCGCCAATGGGTAAACGGCTTGGCAGCCTGCACTGCGGCTACGGTGAAGGTCCATTTTGAGTCTACCATTGTATTGATAAGAAAATAGAGCTATATCATAAAAATCCTCAAGCCCTTCCATTGAAACCCGCTGGTGCCGTCTTTCTCGCTATCGGAACCTTAGGATTTTTACGATTTTTAAATGCAAGAAGATCAACATCAAACAAACTGACCACAGCCTGATTATTTCCATGTACATGGGAAATCAATCGTACAAAATCCTTTTTGTAAGGTGCTTGCGCTGTTGAACCACCAAACTCACCTGTATTTGCCAATATAATATGTTGATACATATGATATTGAAGAGCTTTCACCATACTATCAAAAGTATGGATATCTGGATTTAAAGCCGCTATCAAAAGACCATCTGTTACTTCTCTAAGATCTGCCGCTATTTCAATATCCGTCGAGTCGTAACAAATAACACCTGATAAATTTGCCGATTTATTATCGGACCCTTTAAATTCAACAACAACTTGGAAAGGCCTATGGCCTGCAATACCATTTTTGACTTCCCAAGATGTACCATGCTGTTTACCCTGAAACGCTCGAATCAAACGACGCCCCGATTTACTCTCCTGCCTCAACAACCAAACAGCACGATTGATAGGCTTATTCATATAAGCATGATTGACAAAAGTCTGGCCTGCAAAAATAGTCGCGCCTGTTTGGTCTGATAACCGTGACAATAACCACATATCATCAGGATGAATTGCTAATTCTGGAAAAACAATCAAATCTAATTTCTCTTCTGACCCATATATTTTTTCAGATGCAGCGGCTTTTGATGATAGCTGTTGAACCACCAATCGACACATGGATGCCAGGTGTGCCCTGTGCCTTGCACGATACTCAGGCCTCCAGAAGGTGGGATCTTTCGAACAGAAATCTGATGCTAAAGGCATAATAGTTTGTACAATGCCAACTTTAAAAGCTGTTAAATCACTATTTTTTTTGCTACACACAGGCAATAAATATACCGGTAGATTTGATAGCTTACCAAAATATTTTGTTAAAACATCCTTGCGTTCTTTCACTCGTTCCAGCAAATCTGATTTACTTTTAACATTATCAAAATCAGTTGATGCGGCTCCTCCTATTTCCAACCCAGGCCATTGAAGCAACCACATTATCAACTCATTCATCCAAGGTGAAATCGGGGTTTCTTCTTCTCCTAAACCGCTGCCAAGGGGCATTAAACCCATTCGCCTTTTATACCAACTCCCATTTAAACCACGGAACCTGTTGCGTTCAATTTCACGAATCGGATAAAACCGTGTTGTAAAATCCTCTTCGCCTATTATCGATGACCTCAACAACCTTCCAAGATGATATGCCCACTGCATATCCTCTTGGCACCAAGCAGGTGTCTCGCACCATGGCATCTCTTGGGATATTTTCTCCCAACTTATAGCTATTTTTTTTTCTGGGTTCTGTATACTATTCCAATCTTCACATTCTATAAACAAGCTATGCAATGATAAATGATTATCAAACTCAACTTCATCCCCCTTCGAAAGAAGAGCTTCGGCTAACTTAATGAGCGCATTTTCTTGTACAAAGGGATTCTGAGGATGATTCGTGATTGCTGCAAGAGAAATTCTTTGGGTCCCCCAACTTGACAAAGTCTTTGACTTTTTAATTGTCTTATTTGAAATAAAAAATTTCTTTTTAGTATGTTTATACCAAGATTTTTTGGGATTTTTTTTCCATTTCGCACATACATTAATAAGGGTTGGAGGGTTAACCCTCGCAATTTTATCGACCAACTTGACGGCTTTTTTGGGTTCCATACGATTAAGCCAATCACATAACCACGTATCAAAATGTGATTTTTTACCTGTTAACTGTAGGACGATTAGACCAGCGCATAAATGTTTTTCAATGTTCTTACTATGAGGTTTTTCGTATTTCAGGGCCATATGCAATATGTCATAATTCTGGAGTGCAAGGTCGTTTGATTTTTCAACAGGGTAATGCATCACCGCTAAATATAAAGAGGCCTGTTGATAAACAAACCAAGGAATATTTTCTGTCCCGACTATAACCAAGGCCAACCGTCTCAACTCATTTCTATAGCCCGCAATATCTGAATGCTCAGGATAACTTACATCACGATGAAAACCTGTTTCTATTGCACCAGCTTTCAACAGATCAGCAAGAATATAATAAGCTACTATTTTTTCGTTCTCGTTAATGTCTTGCTGTTTATAAAAAATTTTAGCTTCTAAGGCTTGCAGTACAGGAATAAGCAAATCTGGAGATGGAAACAAATCCATACCACAGCGTAATACACCTGTTAGAGCGGGGTTCTTCGCCCAGCATGCGATCAATTTACGCGCAATGGTTTCAATTTCATGATCTAAAGATTGCTGCTCACTTACCGATTGCAGGGCAACACCATCTTTTATACGTAAAACAGGATCAGCCATACTTCGTCGAAGACGAAGTACGGTCCTCAATCTGTTGGCGGCAAAGCGCTGGATAGTATCATCCCGGACATCCATTTTAGGTTTTGCGATATTTGCAAGAGGTAAATTAGAGTCTGTATCCTTACCTTCCTCAATCGTATCAGCCAACCAAAGCAGATGATCCAAATTTCCTGTAGCATTTGCAAGTGTCGTCGGGTCTGGGGCTTGGCTTATTTGTCCTTGTACGTCCCTCATAAAACGAGATGTACTTCCCTGAACAGCATAATCTTCCCAAGGAACAACCTCCGTTTTTTCTCCATTGAGAGTTAGTTTATTAGAACAGCCCTTGCAATACGCTTTCAGTTTATCCTTAAATAGATTTGTTAGCTTATCGCCTACTTCTAATGCTGAAAATTTCTTTTTAGCAGCAACCACGACCCTCATATCATCAACATACCGACAATAATCTAATAAGCGGAATGTGTCTTCACCTTCAGGTAAATCTTTTTTTATAAGGCCACCGATATCCTTATCAAACTCAAACATATAGGCGTTGGCAAAAAAGCCACCAGCCACTAAGCCTTGTGGTAACCCATCTGGTAATTGAATATTATTTATACTGTCGTCATTATTCCATTTCCATGACATAAGTTGCTTTAAAAGCTTAAAAAACGCTTCCGATTTATCCTTTAAATTTTCATCCTTACGCGTGATGTGAGTACCAAAACTTTCGATATAATCAGCACTAATTTTCGACAGTTTATTAATCAATTTGGTACGATCAATACAATCGTAAAATTTTGATAAATCTAATTTGATTACATATAATTTCTCATCAAATAGTTGACCTAAAGCATCTTGGCAGACTTGGGATGGCCTGTATAAAAATCGCTCATAGTCTTTGAAAAATTGACTATATGTAGCAGCACTACCCCAACGATAACGTGCCTGCTGTTTCCCACCAGAACGTTGAAGCCAGTCACAAAACAGCCGATTCCCATAACTATAAACGCCTTGCTCCTGGGCATCCTGAATGGTTGATTGATCTGTATTACCTTGCATAGATTCAACGGCATCCGCCAAACACAACATTGCGGCAGTAGCAAGCGACTGCTCTCTAATCCCTAAATGAGCTAATGGCCTTAGCGGTGGTCCACAAACTTCATCCTCATTTATGTCATCTTCAGATTTTGCTGGCGCATAGATCCATGATTTTGCAGATTTTTTTTCTTTTATGAATTTCCATTTAGCATTCTTCGGTGCCTGGACCAAACGCATATCGCTTTTTGGTTCAACATCACCTTTTTTAACTTCTATACACCATTTCTTCACCCAAATTGGCACCATTAAGGAGGCTTGCTCTAACTCCAAAATATCGGCATACCAATTGTGCATACGAATATAAATGTCGCACTTCTTCCAAGCTTGCGCCAGCACAGCCTCATCGCTAAGAAATTCAATATCTGGACTCAATCGACGATACTTTTGATCTACAACAGCCATAATTTTCAACCTATGCCAAAAAAATATTATCTTTTTTATTTATTGAATTCTCGCAAAATCCCACACAATACTATGAAAATAGAGTTGTATCACCTTGACTTTTTTCCACTTAACAAACGATGGTAAAAATCAACTTCAGATATAGCTCACCTCACCGCCGAAGGCACGCCCCCCATATTCAACAAATCAAACACCACCCTCGCAAACCCTGCCGCCCGCGCCGGGTCCGACAGCAGCTGCATCATCTGGTTCTTATGGGCCTCGCCGCTGTCCATCACGGCATCGTCAATGGCTTTGGGAAAGCCGCCAAGCATCGCCTGTTCGGGGGTGTTGTTGGCAATCTGCATCATCACAAGCTCGTTTTCCCTCACCTTGTCGCGAATGGTGTAGGCGTAGCTCACCATATCGTTGGTGGTGAGCTCGTCGGTGATGAAGAGTTCGTTCAGGCGGGTGATGATCTGGGAGATGAATTCTTCCTTGATGTCCTTGGCCTTGGCCGTGCCCAGACCTTCGCCCGGTTCCAGCTTAAACTCGGTGCAGTCCTCCCGGAGCTTCAAGTCCTGGCGCCTGATCTCCGAGAGCCGGTAGTGGGTGAGCATCACGCTGTTGAGGTCGATCTGATCATCATCAAGGAGGGTCTCCCGCAGCATGGGGCGCAGGTTGCGGGCGTAGAGGCTGAGCTTCTCCAGATCCTTGTCATCGTAATCTACAATCTGGGACATGAACTCGTAGAAGCGGACAAAGGTGCTTAGATCTTTTTTAAAAATCTCAAGGGCATCTTTCTCTTTCTTGCACTCTTTGAAACTGGTCTCCGCGTTGGCGATGAGGACGGGGTCTTTGGTTTTCTTGGTGCGATCAAACATCTCCTTGGCATTCTTATACGCCCCAACCGCCGACGTGTAGCGATGCTTCCAGCGCTCCACCGCAGGCTTGCAGATGTTGGCGATGGCCGCGCTGCTCTTGCTCTTCTGCAAAAAAGCCTCGCAGAACTGCTCCACCTCGTGCCAAAGGAAAATCCCGGCCTCGCGCAACTTGTCAAAGAGATCAAAAATCAGGTCCGGATTGGAGACATCCGCCAGCTCCGCCGTCTCATAGTAGGCTTGGAAGGATTCCAGGATCACCTCGGGTTCGTTGAAAAAATCAAGGACAAAGGTGCCGCTGTCGGCCTTGCCCGGATAGGTCCGGTTCATGCGGGAGAGGGTCTGCACGCACTCCACGCCCCCAAGCTTTTTGTCCACATACATGGCGCAGAGCTTGGGCTGGTCAAAGCCGGTCTGGAACTTGTTGGCCACGATCATCACCTGATAATCATCGGAATCAAAGGCCTTGCGCATATCACGCCCCTTTAAATTCGGATTCATATTCATCTCGGTGAATTTTTCCCCCAACAGCCCGTCGACGCTGGGATCGTTCTCGTTAAACTCCACCTCGGAAGAGAACGCCACCATGGCGCGGATATTTTTGTATCCCTTCTCGGCGATGTATTTGTCAAACCCGAGCTTGTACCGCACCGCCTCTTTGCGGGAGCTGGTCACCACCATGGCCTTGGCCTGGCCCCCCAGAAGCCCCATCACGTTGTTTTTAAAGTGCTCGGCAATCACCTGCACCTTTTGGGCAATATTGTAATCGTGGAGGCGCACCCACTGTCCCAGCTTTACCCTGGCTTTCTTGCTCTCCACCTCCTGATCCGAGCTCTCAATGGCAAGGGCCAGGTTGTAGGCGACCTTGTAGTTGGTGTAGTTCTTCAACACATCGAGGATAAACCCCTCTTCAATGGCCTGACGCATGCTGTACACATGATACGCCACCGGCATGTTGGTCTTGGATGAGGGTTCCGAAGGATTCGGCAAACGGCCAAAAAGCTCTAAGGTCTTGGTCTTGGGCGTGGCGGTATAGGCAAAATAGCTGAGGTTGGACGAGGCCCTGCGGGAGGCGACCACCGCATCCAGAATATCATCTGACGAGAGCGCGCCGTCATCGTCCGCCTCGGCGTCGATCATCAACACCTCTTTGAGCTGGCGCGCCGTGGCCCCGGTCTGGGAGGAGTGCGCCTCATCGGCAATCACCGCATAGTGACGTTCTTTTAAACTCACGTCGTTTTCAATGGCCTTCAACACAAAGGGAAAGGTCTGGATGGTGACAATGATAATCGGTTGAGAGTTGGTCAACGCAGCCGCCAGCTTCTCCGACTTGGACCCGTTGCCCTCCTTGTTGTTGATGCGCCCCACCACCCCGTCCACATGCTCGAACTGGTAAATGGTATCCTGAAGCTGAGCATCCAGCACCGTGCGGTCCGTGACAATAATCACCGAATCAAACTGCTTGTTGCCCGCCTCGTCATAAAGCGAGGAGAGCTGATGGGCCGTCCAGGCAATGGAGTTGGATTTCCCCGACCCCGCGCTGTGCTGAATCAGATACTTGTGCCCAGGCCCCTCACTCTTCGCCGCAGAAATGAGCTTATTCACCACGTCCCACTGGTGATACCGCGGAAAGATCATCGTCTCTTTTTTGGTTTTGCGCCCCTCCCAGTCCTCCTTCTCCTCGATCTGAAGATGCACGAACCGGGCAAGAATATTGAGAAGGTTATCGGGCAGCAGCACCTCGTTCCACAGGTACTCCGTGGCATACCGGTTCACGTCCTCGGGCACATCATTTCCCGCGCCCCCCTCCTTCGTCCCCTTGTTAAACGGCAGAAAGAAGGTCTCATCCCCGGCAAGGCGCGTGGTCATAAACACATCGTACTGACTCACCGCAAAGTGGACCAGCGCCCCCCGTTTAAAGGTGAGCAGAGGCTCCGGCTTGCGGGTCGCCGGGTCCACCGGCAACCGCGTGGCCTTGTACTGCCTGATGGCATTCTCCACCGCCTGCTTGAACTCGGACTTCAACTCCATGGTAGCCACCGGCAACCCATTGACAAACAGCACCACATCAATGCGCCACGCCTTGGCCTTCACCCCGGTCTCCGCCAGATGCGCGTCCGTTGCCCACGGGCTGTAAACCAGCTCCGGCACCACCCGAAATCGGTTCTGCTCATACCGCTTAAGCGTCTCCGGGTTCAACCCGTGCTCCGGCCGAAACTGACACAACCGAAACCGCGTCCCCCGATCCCGAATCTCATGCCGCAGCGCCCCCAACGTCCCAAAGGTCCGCATCTCCTTGTGCGCCGCATTGGGATCCGCCTTATTCAGCTGCGCAGCCACCCGCCTTGCAAAAACACCTTCAGGATCGTTGGGATACAATTTCTCATACTTCTCCCACTGCTTCCCCTGCGTCTCCTTCACAAACCCAAGCAGATCCTCTTCATAAAGCGCCAACTCACGGTTGTACCCTTCCGCCTTCCCCAACACCCAGCCGTGATCAATCATCTGGCTGATCATCTCATTCTGAAAAACAAACTCCCTGGCCTTGTCTCCACCGTAATAACTCATGCGGCATCATCCTTGTTGGTTGAAACATCAAAAGCGGAAAAAGAAAAAAGCAGCCTCCGGCGGGCAGGGGATAAATCCCCTGCACCCCAGGGTCGCGAATGCTCCCGGCCTTCGTTCCTCAGGCCGATCACATTCGCTGACGGGCTTCGCCCGTGGATAAGGTGTGAAGCATTAAACGCAGCATTTTACGTAAACGGTAACATTAAAACGCGCGTGTGGGTTTTCGCGTTACGCCAAAAGGCCCCATAGCAAACACCATGTCACCTTCACCGGCCATACCACGAAGGCCCGTAGGATGGGCAAAGCGCAGCGTGCCCATCATTGCCCCGTCAACCCTCAACGCGCAATACAACAAAACAGATCGTAGAGATGGCCATACGCATATAAGAATCAGGTTTTAATGAATCATCCATATAAAGTATGGAGCGAAGATGAGCCCAACTCAATTGTCTACGCACTGCGTAGACAATCTCATCATCGGGAACCGTCTCCAGACACGCTCAGCTTTTCGAGTAATGTTCTTCAAAGTTCCTCAAAGGTAACGAGTCTGCCCAATTTTCTTCAGCCTACCAGAATGGCTTTACCGGCTTACATGTGACATCCGGTAGGGTGTGCTTGCGCACCACGTATTCGGAAAACCATCTTCTTTTGCCATGTCTATGCTGCGCGAAGATCATCCGTACATGGGATTTCATGACCGTTACGATTCTTCGGCGGTGCGCAAGCACACCCTACCTCACACAAACCCCACGGCGCAGGGTTCATGTGGCACCAAAGGATCCCATGGCAAACACCATTTCACCGTCACCGGTCATACCACGAAGGCCCGTAGGATGGGCAAAGCGGAGCGTGCCCATCATTGCCCCGTCAACCCTCAACGCGGAATACAGCAAAACAGATCGTAGAACCGACACCACAACCCGGCGTCATCGGTTGAACCCGCGCCCGATGGCACGGCACGCCCTTTGCCATCCTACACATCACGCGGCATTCACCGTGTTGGTTTGCGCTTGCGCCGGGGCCTTCCAATTGCGAACGTCAATTTTGCCGGTGACGGCGGTGGATATGAGAGCTGTGCGGCGCTCGGTTAATGTCGTTACAACCTGTTCTGACTTATCAATTATCAAATCAAAGTGTTCTATTTTCTTTGTTATATGCTCAACAATCATTGCCTGCTCCTCCAAAGGAGGTAATGCAATAGTAAATGCTTCTATATCCGGCATATAAATCGTTTTATGTGTAGAACCCATTGTCAATCGACTCAAATCATTCTTCATCGCCTTAAGGATATAATACAAAAATAATGGCCGAATTTTTTGTCCACAAACCCAATTCGCGAAATCCTGAGTTGTGGCCATATCAACGCTCATTATTCCGGAGAATCCAACAGAAGCCGTTCTCGAAAGAATCACAGTCGATGCTGGTAATAGTCTTGCAGAAGAGTTAGCAAGTCCTATCTCACTCACCTTTTCTTTTGTTTCTTTAACGTAAACTTGCCTCCCATCACGCAGCTGCCACACATCCGCAAGTGTAAACCATGGAATAGTACAATTTTGCCAGTATTCTGCAATCCGACGACTTGGTGTGTGACCCGACTCCAGTTTAGCAATATATTTTAGTTTGCACACCACCCAATGCTCCGGCACCTCCCCCAACCACTCCACCCCCGAATCCCGCATCGGCACACCAGGATCCAACCCTTTGGTCACGGCATGGCTGATCACGGCCTGGCGTTTCTCTTTCAGCAGGGCAATGAGCGTCTGCTGTTTTTCGATGAGGGTGTCGATTTTGGCGGTTTCGTAGTCGAGAAAGGCGGCAATGCTAATTTGACCTGCTAAATCTGGCATTGAGATGGATATTTGATTTAAATGGATAGGCCCATAATGCTGAATAGTAGAGCCTGTTTGCAAAATCCGTATCTGCTCATGATAAGCCTCAGATTTTACGAAATATTTAACAAAGTCTTTCACAATACAATTTGGCTTTGGACGAAGTCTAATTAGGCCAGTATATGGTATTGCACCGACTGTACACGAATCAACTTCTGAAACAAGCCCCGTCGATGCGCTACAACTAATTATAACATCGCCAAATTGGACCTTAAACTGCTTCCATTTATTATTGGCAGTATTGGGATCAAGAAAAGTCTTATAATCATCTGTGACATAATTCTCTTTGATATTTTGAATTCTAAGTAACGGTACCCCAGAGTCAAAAAAATCTTTCGCCAAAATCCCAGGTCCTTCTTGAAAATCGACAACATATTTAAATTTCGTCAACTCCCAATACCTTGGAATACTATCTATAAATTCCACCCCCGAATCCTTATACTCCGGGTACCCCTGATATCTCCCCCCCATCACGAATGCACCTCCTTCAGCAGCTGCATAATCTCCTCACTCACCTGATCCAGCTCTTTATCGATCTCGGCCAGGTCCCGTGGGGGCGTGTACACGTAAAAGTGGCGGTTAAAGGGGATCTCGTAGCCCACGATTCCGATCTCGCCGTCCTTGTCGTCCCGCTTGGTGGCGTCGATCCAGGCATCCGGGACGTGGGGGAGCACCTCTTTGGCAACATAGGCCTCGTTGATTTCGTTGACCGTACGTGACGGATCAAGGGGCACATTTTCGTTGTCCCGGAGGTCCCCGTCGGGCTTGTACTCCACGGTGTGTCCGTCCACCTCAAACAGCCCGTACATGGGATTGGCCACGGCCTTTTTGTGCACCTTCTTGATCACTTTTGCGGCGTCGGGGTTTTTCCAGCTCACGGCAGCGGCGAGCTGTTTTTTCTCTTTGGCGTCGAGCTTGACACCGGATTTTTTCAGGGCGGCATCATATCCATTCATGTCGTCGTGCTGGTCGGTGCCCACGGACTTCTGAATCGTCTTGGCTTTCAGGAGCAGCTCTTTTTGGGCGGTCCAGGTTTTCACGTTCAGGAGATCTTTGATCTGTTTCTCTTTGAGGGTACAAAATTGTAGCTTTATCTGTCGCCGGATTTCGGCTTCGTGTTCGTTGAGTACGCCGTAGCGGGAGCAATCAAGGGCATCGGACCAATCGGTTCCGAACTCATCGTAAACCCACTTCATGGGGGCGCTTAAGGGCTTGGGGGCAAAGCGAAGCTCGCTGAGGCGCTCATCTGTAAACTGGTAGGACTCCCGCAAGGGGCGCTCGATGGTGATGCGGCGATAACCGAACTCATGGGTGGCAAAAATCTTGGCCGCAAAGGTCTTTTTCGTATCACCTTTACCATTGCCATTGGCGGGTTGGCGGCCCCGGTTGCTTTTCTGCGCCACCGGTTTGTCCAGCTCGCGGGCGTCGATCACCTCGAAGGCACCCACGGCACGGGTGATGGTGGCCATGTCGTCGTCATCCATGAGGTTGCGCTTGGAGCCCAGGGATTTTCGCATCTTGCCGCAGAGGTTCACCCCGTTCACCAGCTGAACCGTGCCCTTGCGTTCCTTGGCCTTTTTATTGGAGAGCACCCACACATACGTTGCAATCCCGGTGTTGTAGAACATGTCCGTGGGCAGGGCCACGATGGTCTCCAGAAGATCCGCTTCCAGGATATAGCGACGGATCTCCGACTCCCCCGAACCGGCCCCGCCGGTGAATAGGGGCGAGCCGTTCAGGATAATCCCGATGCGTCCCCCGCCCTCGGAGGCGTCACGCAACTTGCTGATAAGGTGAAGCAGAAAAAGCAAGGAACCGTCCGACACCCGGGGTACCCCCGCCCCAAACCTGCCGTCGTACCCTTTGAGGGTGTTCTCATCTTTGATCTCCTGCTCGATCTTCTTCCAGTCCACCCCAAAAGGCGGGTTGGAGAGCATGTAATCAAATTTATTCGCGTAGAGATGATCATCGGAGAGGGTGTTGCCCAGCTTGATGTTGGAAACCTCCTGGCCTTTGATCAGCATGTCCGCCTTGCAGATCGCAAAACTTTCGGGGTTCAGCTCCTGGCCATAGGCCCGCATCACCGCCTGGGGGTTCAGCTCGTGCACGTACTCCATTCCGGCCGAGAGGAATCCGCCCGTACCCGCTGTTGGATCATAAATCGTTCGGACAATGCCCGGCTTCGTCAAGGCCTCGTCATCATTCATAAAAACAAGAGAGGTGGTGAGCCGCACAATATCGCGTGGGGTGAAGTGCTCCCCTGCCGTCTCGTTGGACCCCTCGGCAAATCTCCGGATCAGCTCCTCAAAGACCAGCCCCATCTCGTAATTGGAGACGGCTGACGGGCTTAAATCTGCGCCCCGAACCTTTTGAACCACCTTGTAAAGAAGGTTGGCGTCGCCCAGCTGGCCTATGAACTCGGTAAAGTTGAAATATTCAAAAATCTCCCGGGCATCCTTGGAGAACCCCTGGATGTAAGATTCCAAGTTATCTTTGATCCCGGTCTCCCCCAGCTTGGAGAGGTCCATCTTGGAGACGTTGAAAAAGGACAAATCGCCCGTGGCCCGGAGGAGCAGCTTCTCTGCGGCCTCTTCCGGCAAGTTTTGCGCAAGAAGGGCCTCATGTTGGGCCAGCACAGCCTCCTTGCTCTCTTCCAGCACCCCTTCCAGGCGCCGAAGAAGGGTAAAGGGCAAAATAATGCGCCCATACTGGCTCTGCTTGAAATCCCCACGTAATAAATCAGCCAATGACCAGATGTATGCGGCCAAGTTGTTTGTTGCTTGCGTCATAACCTCTGCTTTCTTTATGAAAATATATCGGACGCCCACACGGGGCGCGGAAAAAGCCTCCGGCGGCCCTGCCGGGGGCTAAACTTTTAAAAAGTTTAACAAACAGGTTTTGCGTGGTGCCGGATCAACCGAAGATGCTCGTACGGCCATTGTGTTCGCATGCCGAGCAGCTCCACCGAAAAACCATAACGCCAAAGGCATTCTGAATCGTTAATAAAACAAGGGGAAACACGTCCATAGCGACCGCCATAGGAATCACCGATCCCACAGGAACCCCACAGTGGGCCGCGTGTTTCCCGCAAAATATGTAGTCCGTTTTATTCCGTTTGTCACCTTTATATATAGCTGTTCCCCGTGGTGGTACGCAGGACTAACCATAAACCCTTAGATGTATGGTGAAACATATCGCTGTGCTCTTATGATATCGTAAGGACCTGTCTTTGGAGCGCCGCACTCCGTGCGGCATGGGGCAAAAACCAAAAAAGCCGCACGGGAGTGCGGCGCTCCAGGGTTTTAATGTATAGCCGACCATACCGCTCCTCCAGCATGGTCGGTTCCCGTCGCGCCCGATGGGCAAAGCGTCAGCGTGCCCATCTTTTCCCGATCAACCCACATCATCCATCATCATGAAACCCTCGGCATCGCCATACCATTCCCCCGGCAGGGTCGGTCCCCCCGCGCCCGATGGGCACGGCACCACCTTTGCCCATCCTACAATAACCCGAAATACCTTCACCGGGCGCCATGTGTCACCCCGTGGGATACCTCAAAAACCCGTAGGGTGCACTCTGTGCACCATGACACATGGGAAACCGACGTTATTCAGATTATTTCGGTGGATCGGAGGGTATGGTTTTGGTGCATAAAATGCACCCTACAGGGCGAGGTTTGACCAGCCGTGGAAAGGGTAATGAGACTATCCTTTCAAGGTGGCCCACCTTGCTGCCGGAGGCCTTCACTGATACACACCACACAAAATCGAACCAACATGGGGATTTTTCAGATAAAAAGCATTGACATCTTGAAAGGATGAAACTATCGTGGACGGTAATAACTAGTTATTGACGCAATGAAGAGCGACCCGACAGGATGCTGTAACATCCTGCCAGGCCTGACCAAAACAACCTTAGTAGGAGGTCGTCATGGCTACACGGTTTTTTACACCACACCCACCCCCTTTTCAAGTCGTATTTTCCTCATCATGCGGTAACCCGCACCTTTTCACACCACATGTGTGTCGCAACAGATGGCCGCTAAAGACGTGCGTTCCTGATTAACGGGAGGGGGAAGCGCCTCTTCGGATCTCTGCGCGATCTCTCACAGGCCCGTCAGTGCTGGCGATCCACGGGTATTCTACGCCTGATCTCACCGAAGAGGCACTTTTCCTTCACGGCCTTTGTCCATGGGCACGCCTTAATATTTCGTGCCTGACCATCCACTGATTTTCCTCACGCGAAGCGTTGATTTCCTTCTTCCAAAGGAAGGAAATGAGCAAGGGACCACGGTTGCGCGTATTCTCGGGTGGAACCCTGGCTCGTCCAAGCCGGGTGTCACAGCGTAGGGTGCACTCTGTGCACCATGATGGATAGAGCGCCGCCCTTCATGATTCCCCTGATACCGGTGGATACCCGGCAACGGTTTTGGTGCATGGAATGCACCCTACGGGCTGCGGTGCTTCCAGCAAAAACGGGTTTTGCCGACGAGCATTATTCAGATCAAGCAGGGATGACGCCCTGTAGGGTGCACTTTGTGCACCATGATGGATGCAGCGACGCCCTTTATGATTCCCCTTATACGGGTGAATACCAGGCAACGGTTCTGGTGCATGGAATGCACCCTACGGGCTGCGGTGCTTCCAGCAAAAACGGGTTTTGCCAACGAGCATTATTCACGCTCAAGTTTCAAGCGCCGGTATCCGGCTCGTCCCCTGAGACGGTCCACCATGATTCATCCACCACACCAAGGAGGCTTGTCATGACCTCACCCATGTTCTCCGGGGCAGAGATCCCGGAACTTTGCGACGCCATCAAAGATATCCACCGCCTGCTGACATCCGTGGGTGTTTTTTTCAGCGAGCTGGACGGTGCCGAAGACCCCGGCGGCAACGGCCTGCAGATCGATTTCAAAAAATGGGGCATCCGCACCATCGCCGAGGATCTTCTGGCGCGGCAGTACGAGAAGATCGACCGGATTGTAGGGATTTATCAGGAAGAGCAGGAGAAGATGAAAGAGAAAGGAAGACGGAACAGATAACAGGTCATAGGTGATAGGTCATGGGGAAACAGGTCATGGGGAAAAACGGTGGGGGGCAACAGGCGAATGTCATGTGTGAGGTAACATGCTCTATTTCGTTGAAAAACATTTTATAATAACGTAAAGTCGCGGCCACATGGGTTATAGGCCCATCGGAGAAAACCGGAGACAAGGCTGGGCAGCGACCCTGTTGCCCCACTCACCCACGAATCATTCACATCGATTTTATCGAAAAAGGAGGTCTTATGACGATGCATGCAGATCAATTCAGTACCTTACGGCAAACCGACCCAATGAAACGAAGCGTTCAAAAAAATACTATGGAGTCCCATGGGCACATCAGAAACATCGGCGATCATTCGTGTAATCGCCTCCGAAAAAAACTGGATTGAAGGGGCTGCCCTTCAGCAACTGAACACCACCGCAACACTTCCCGGCATGAAGATGGCCATTGGCCTGCCGGATCTTCACCCTGGAAAAGGAACCCCTGTGGGGGCGGCCTTTTTTACCCTCACCACCCTCTACCCCTTTCTCATCGGCAACGATATCGGCTGCGGCATGGGGCTGTGGCAAACCGACCTAAAGCACACCAAAATCAAACGGGATCGCTGGGTTAAAAAACTAACCGGGCTGGATGCACCGTGGAACGGAGACCCCGCGCCTTTCCTTGATGAAGAGCGCCTGACGCCAGGCGAATGGGACCCGGCCCTGGGCACCATTGGCGGCGGAAACCATTTTGCCGAGTTGCAGACCGTCAATACCATTGAAAACGACGCACTTTTCCATAAGGCAGGCTTGTCCAAAGGCGCATTGATGCTGCTGGTTCACAGCGGTTCGCGGGGCCTTGGGGAATCCATTCTGAGGCGTCATGTGGCTGTGTACAAAAACAACGGCCTTGAAGAAGGGTCAGAAGAAGCCGCGGCCTACCTTCGGCAGCACGACCATGCCCTGGCCTGGGCGCGCGTCAATCGAGCCGTCATTGCCCATCGGTTCTTATCCGCCCTGGGCACACGGGGAAATCGCATCCTCGATATCTGCCACAACAGCCTCACACCCCAGACCATCCAGGGGCAAGCCGGTTGGCTCCACCGCAAAGGCGCAGCCCCATCCGATCAAGGACTGGTGGTGATCCCGGGCTCCCGGGGCAGCCTGAGCTACCTTGTGTTCCCCACAGCTCCCAACGAGATGCACGGGGTTTCCCTGGCCCACGGCGCAGGCCGAAAATGGAAACGAAGCGAAAGCAAAGGCCGCCTCCAAAACAGGTACACCCTGGAGGCACTGACGCAGACCGCCCTGGGAAGCCGGGTAATCTGCAAAAACAAAGCCCTGCTTTACGAAGAAGCGCCCCAGGCCTACAAAAACATCGACGTGGTGATACAGGACATGCTGGAGGCGGACCTCATCACCGTTGTGGCCACCCTGAAGCCCCTCATCACATACAAGACCCGGGAGGTGCAGGCATGAGCATCTGGATACAGATCACCGCAGGAAAAGGCCCGGCAGAGTGCGGCTACGCCGCTCACCACGTAATGAGACGATTCACCGGCGATGCCAGGGCGCGCCGTCTCAAGGTCATTCCCCTGGAGACAATCGACGGGCCCCGGCCCGGCACCCTGAAGTCGGCCCTTCTCTCCCTGGATGGCCCGGACATTGAAGGGTTTGTCGCCTCCTGGGCCGGAACCATTCAATGGATCGGGCAGAGCCCTTTTCGGCCCGGGCACAAACGGAAAAACTGGTTTGTGGGTATTTACGCTGTCACGCCCCCTGAAGAGACGGATTTTCGGGATCAAGACCTGAGGATCGACACCATGAGGGCCTCGGGGCCCGGCGGTCAACACGTCAACACATCCAACACGGCGATTCGCATCACCCACCTCCCCTCCCGGCTGGTGGCCGTGGCCCAGGAAGAGCGGTCCCAGCACCTCAACAAAAAGCTTGCCCTGGCCCGGCTGAAAGAGCTGCTTCAGGTAAGAAACGATAAGGCAAGCATGGTCGCCCAGCACGCCCAATGGGAAAGCCATACAGCTCTTGAGCGGGGCAACCCGGTTCGGGTTTTCCATGGACCGGGGTTTAAGGAAAAAAGGTAAGTTCAGGGCGGATTCTTTGCATTTGCCTATAAAAAAGCCGCACGGGAGTGCGGCGCTCCATGGTGGTGGTGCCATGCATGCCGATGGTATCCACCGCTTTGGGACGGCCCTTCATGGGTCTATCAACTCACATTGCCCATTATCAATAAACCATCGGTATCTCCACACCTACCCCGGACACGTTCGGTTTTTGCCGCGCCCGATGGGCACGGCACCACCTTTGCCCACCCTACGAATTCACGAAATATCTCGATGGATCGCCGTGTGTCATGGGTTTGTTTGTTACTTTTCAATGCACTGAAATCATTACATAGACGACAAGAAGGACGACATAGAATTTCCCGAGTTTACACCGGGACGACTTTACGATCATCTTAAAACATTGAAAGCTGAATCCCATAGCCCGGATATTTCAAGGGTGAGAAAAGCGAATAGAAAATTGTGAACTACATTTTGTGTTTTTGGAACAACGTGTTTTCTCGCAACAACCATCTAAAATAATAAATTATTATTTTGGATTCATCGTTTTCTCATAAAATATACGGGATAGGTTACCCGCGGATGGACCATGCCTGAGCTGGGCGAATACGTGTCGCCCGGATTGAGGGTGACTCCAAAGGTCATGGAGCCACACAGACAAACCCGACAACCTGAGAGGTACGTTTATGAAGATACACGGGCAAACAAACTGGATGAAGCGGCTGCTGATCGTGCTGGCGGCCCTTACACTGGTGGCCTGCGGAGACAGCGACAACGACAACCCGATCAGCACAACGCCGACATCCAAGACCATCACCGGCGTAGCGGCCACAGGAGCGGCCATGGCCAATGCAGCGGTAATCCTTGTGGACAGCCAAGGCAGGCGCCTGGCCGGCACCACCGATGCATCAGGAAAATACCGCATCACCGGTAATAACCTCACCCCGCCCTTTGCCGTCACAGTGACCGATGGGGACGGCAACAGGCATTATGCCGTCTCCATGGACGTGGGATGCATCAACGTCACCCCGTTGACCGGGGCCATCACCTCAGCCGTGCTGGGCGGTGCCGATCCGTCAACCATCATGGAAAAATTGTCGACGGTAACGGCTGCGAAGATCACCACGGCACAAAATGAACTGAAGGCGGCCATGGCCCCCCTTCTCGAAGCTTTCGGCGCCGTAGACATGGACTTTATCTGCGACGAATTCCAAGCCAACAGCCGAGGAATTGACGGCCTTTTGGATGTCATCCGGGTTGAAATCGACGGAGCCTCCGGAACCCTGACCCTGAAAACCACCACAGACCAGGTACTCATGGAGGCCAGGCTGGATGAATCAGGGGCCACAGTCACCACGCCCCTCACCCAAGGGGACCTGTCCAACATCCCCCAACTCGACAACAAAGTGTACGGAGACGGCGACTACCATGTGGTGGATTTCAATGCGTCCACCACCGATGAAATCACGGAGATGAACTGGGGCTCGGCCCGGTTTACGGCGGACGGATTCGTTACCCTCACCTTTACGCACTCCAACAAGGGAATCCCGGGGCAGGAAATCCATGACTATACCCTGGCGGACGATGGGATCCTGAGAATTGACGGAGACTCAGGCGTGGAAGGGGCCTTCAACACAGACAAATCACTGATGGTGCTGAGCGACATCCACCCAGGCGACGGGGACACGGGCGTGGTCTTTTTTATTGAGAAAGGAACCGCGACTCCGGCCATCGACGGAGACTACGCCCTGCTGTACTTTACGCGCAACAACACCGGGGAATACGAGACAGACAGCTGGCCCACGGACCTTCATTTTACCTGGGACGCCAACAACAAAGAGGCTGCCTACGTTGACGAGGGCACTCCCAGCGTGCTGAGCTACAGCCCAGACGGGTCCCTTAGCGGCCCCAACGGCCTGACCGTCTTCCCGGCATGCGAGGGTGCCATCCTTGTGGCGCCCCATGCCTCACCGGACGACCCCGGGGTCACCTTGCTGGTGAGAAAACCCACGGCGCCCTATCCGGATTTCTCGGACACCAATGTCAATGCCATGGCGGACTTCATCACCCCGGGTTTTGTCATCAACACGGAATCCGACGGCTTTACGGGGCACCGAAATAACATGAGATTGGAAAAACAGACCGATACCACCGGGGCATTAACATTGGAAAGTATCGTCACCGAGGCAACGATTCAATGCGAGAACGGGGTCTTTCAAAAGATGAATGGCGCAACTCCCGTGGAAGGGTCTTTCGGGGTATACCCCCACGAAGGGATCTTCCTATGGGTGGATGAAAAGGAGGGGGATGGCGACCACAGCTTCGGTTTCCATGTGGGATTCAGGACAAATCCATAGATTTGGGGACGCGGGGGCTCTCCTCTGAAGAGGCTCCGTAGGCGTAAACCTTTTCCAGGAGTTCCTTGCGGTTCTTGCAATCGAACTTCTGGAAAAGGCGCTGCATGTACGTTTTGACCGTGGATTCGGCGATCCCTTCGAGTTTGGCGGTCTCTTTGTAGGTTTTCCCCGCCACCACGTGGGAGAGCACCGCCCTCTCCTTCTCGGAGATGCGCTTTAAAAGCCCTTTGGGAAGAAGTTCCGCCAGAATCGATGAGGGTTCTTCGTCGCCCCGGTTCCCCTGGCGGTGGACCAGGACCTGGATCTTCAGGTGGGAAAAAAGGGCCAGGGTGAGCACCAGCACCACATTGGCCACCACGATGAGAAAGGAGAGATAGGGGCTGAAAAGAGTCACGATCAGGCTGCCGAGAAAGATCCCCCCGCACATGGCGCCCATCATGCAGAACTGTTCACTTAAGGTCCGCTTCGGCGCGATGACCAGGGCAATGACCAGCAGGTCGAAAACCCCGAATGAGGCGTAACTCGCGAACATCCCGATCTGGAGCAGCAGAAGGGAGTTAAAGGCCACCATGGAAAACGCGATGATGCCCAGAATAACGGCGAGGTAGATGGCTGCGTCATGGGATTTTTTCAGGACATACACGGTGAGGGGCAGCATCGCCAGATACGCAAAGATATAGAGGCGGCTCGTGTCCCCGGCCTCCGTAAGAGCAGGCGAGATGTACCCGTGCATGAGCCCGCCGGTGACGTAGAAAACAGCAAACAAAAGGTACACAGCCAAAAAGGGGCGCACCCACAGGACCGGAGACGACGCCGTGGACTCGGTGCGGTCCGTTGACAAACTGTCGGACGCCTGCATCCAGATTCCGGTGAGAAACATCATCACGCTGATCCCCCCCACCTTCAAGGGCAGGCCCACCGGGAGCCAGTAGATTGAAAAAGGAATCAGGTTCCCTGCAACGCAGGCAATGGCTGCGGCAAACAGGGGCTGCGGTGCTGCCCTCAAGGCATTCATCACCCCCACCACAAGGGGCGCAGCCAAGGCGCCCATGACCATAAAGAGAATGGCGGTGTGGGAGGTGACCACCAGGAGCGAGGCACTGAGCACCCCAAGCAGGGGGAAGGCGTACCGCGAGACATCATTCAAAAACGAAGCGGAGAGCCGGGAGCACAGAAAAAGGGCCGCGGAGTGAACAGACAGGAAATGGTACACATGCAGGGAATCGGCCCAGGATGGAAGCAGGACCCCTTCAAGGGGGATGGCATTGAGCCAGACCAGATAGAGGGCAAGCCCGGCCGTTGCCTTAAGAAACCCTTTATAAAACATAACGCCCCCACCAATACCTATCCGTAAAAAAACGATACGACCCTAACTCGACCCCATTGGGGCCGGGCCGGAGTTCCCCGACCGTTGTCATTGCATCGTATAAACTTAATACAAAACAAGCCGGACCTTCAAGGGCGATTTCTCTGATTTTAAATTACCGGAGATGTCGTAAGACGGTATAAATGCGGACTGTTCACACAGGCCAATGCTCAGGGTTCCATCAAGTCGGGTCAATGGGTTCCATGCATCCGGCCCGCCTCACCGGTTTGATCACCTGGCTGTAATCGGTGATCCACTCTTCCACGGTCAAAGGCTCCTGCTCATACAGGAGAGGCTTGGCCGGGCTGGGGACACGGTTCCACGGGGCCTTCTTGTCATCGGGGGTATTGTAGTTGCTGGGTGCAGGGAATTTAAACTTGTGTTTACACGCTTCACATTGAAGCCCGGACTTGTCCGGCGTGCTCACCTCCATATAATATTTATAGTGATCTCCGTGCTTTTTCATATCCCCGAAGGGACGGATACCATCGACATATGCACCCTTTAATGACGAGTAGTGCATCTTGAACCTGGCGGCAAAGACATGCCTCTCCTCTCCGTGCTTTTTCGAATCCAGATGGTAGTCCTCCTTGCTTACATCCAGTCTGAAATCATCTGTCATACCGAGGATCAGCCAGCGATTCATCAGCGCAGCAGCACGCTTGTGCTCTGAGGGGGTTTCAAACCAGGAAATGATCTCATTGAAGGGAGAGTTTTTTTTCTTTTTTCCCGTGTAGCCATTTGTAAAATGGATATCATCGCTTCCCAGCCTGGCAACGCCGAGATATTGCATATTCCCCGAGCTTGAATACGTGGGGCCCGGGATATTCTTAAAAAAAACCGTCCTGAAAAAGGGTAAGGGTTGCAGGGATAGACGTCCATTTGAATCCTCTCTTTTCATAATCCTCCCTGGATGACTCTTTGACCTTTTTGCAGGACGCAACCACCATGAACTCCACGGGCTTATCCCACGTGAATCCGTCCAGCGTCAGAGTTTTTCCGCTTTTATCGTCCTGACGAAACATCCGATGACCGTTCACCCACTCACCGTCTCCGACTTTGATGAGAGCCGTTGCGTGGATATCGTCCTCCATCAGCGTGGGATACGCATCCGCAGAGGTAAGGGAATTCAAAAAATCCTTTTCAAGGAACAGGTCTTCGTCTTTGACAAGATAATGCCCGTCGCCGTTCATTTTATACTCAGCATCCTTATACATCTTTTTTTCAAGGACGGAGAGGCATGCAGGATCGACGACATGCTCCTTGTCTGGGTCAACGGTCAGCAGGAACCATCCGTAGTCGCGGCTGTAACGTTCCATCATCTTCTTAAAATGATCATGGCTTTTGGGGTAACAGATCACTTTTTTGGTTTTCGGAGCATGGGCCACCATCACCGAAAGATAGTAAGGCACATCCTCCAGCAACCCCATGGCCTCGTATATGCCCATGGGCATCAGGTTCATAGGGAACCCCGCCATGGGTTTTAAGCCTCGCACGGTCTGGAACGCCAGTTGATAAAACGGCTCGAATACGACCCCGATCCGGCCTTTGAAGGCCCTCTCCTCATCGGTGATGAGCTCGGCCCCGACCAGGGGACGCATGATGGTTTTAAACTTGATACCCGGCTTGTTTTCATTTCCCCGGTGGAGCTGAATGGATGCCGTACAGGCTTGTGTCGCTTCTTTTTTCAGCACCACGATCACCCGCACCTGATCAAAGGGGCTTAAGGCATCAAAGTGGTCCCCATCATCCATGGGCGTTCCGTCGGGCAGGTATAAATTGGCATAGTCACTCTCTCGGCGTCGCCTTGCCATGGGGACCCAGTCTTCATCTTTTTTCTGTTCACGCCGCCGGGTGTAGATGTTCATGTACTCATAGATATCCTCACCGTATTCACCGGCACGTGTGGGCGCAAACATCTCGGATAGTCGGTTGACATCCTTTGAATCCATGGTGTGTATCGGAAAATTTTTCTGGAAATCAGACACCACATGGTCCCCGCGATGCATCATGTAGGCAATCTGGTAGGACGAGGGGATAAAAGGATCTCCGCCCCTGGAGCTCCCATGGAAGGATAGGGGCTCGGCCTGTTTCTCAGACGTACTGTCCGCCCCGGGAGGAAAATTCATACGCCCCGTGGTGCGTCCCTCACCAAGAAAGAAAAAATCCTTATCAAGAAAGAAATTTCCCCTGTAGCTAACGGACAGCACACCGTCTTCGTCCTGCTCAACGCCTTTTGTGTTCACGGCAAGCTGCCAGAACTCGGCCAGGGACGATCGTTCATGGCGCTCCAGGGGAAAGGACCACCCGTCGTTTAAGATAAAATTGGTGATGTATTCGGCAACCCGGTTCTTTTGAAGTTCATGCTGAACCCGTTCAATGGGGGACTCTTTCGGGTTTTCTCCGGTATCCCGCCAGTACTTTTCACAGGCCGACAGCTGGGCCCTGTAGAGGAGATTAAACAACCCGGCAACGGCTTCGGAACGGATACGAAAATTGGAGTCCATCAAATCGATGCTCTCAACGAACTCATCGGCGGAGAGCTTCTGGTTGTCCGCCACCTTCTCATCAATGATGAGAAGGGTATTTCCATGGGAGTTCTTGGTAAACGACTGAAGATCCTTTTCCAGGGTTTTGATCCTGTTCATCAACCCGTCAAACATCCAGTTGTCCACAACGGTAAAGGCGTTATCGTAAAGTTGAAGCCCTGCCTTGCCCAGTTCTATTGCCGCGACGAGATAAAGGGCCGGGGCAGCTGTAAGGGGGATAACAGATCCCACGCTCAGCACCGCATCAAAGACAGCCAGCAGCGCCTTCTTTTGGGTGTCATCCATCTCAAGCATCGTGGCAACGGTGAGCTTTCTCTGTTTTTCAAGGTAGTCCATCCCATCCCGAAAGCCCCCCTGGGACCAGGCCCCCTCGCCAAAATGAATATCAGACCGCCTGTTCTCGGCTTTTTTGGCTTCGTCCCCGATGTCCTGCCCTGCATACTTTTCCCCGTACCCCAGGGTGAGGATACGATCGGATAAGGCGTTCAGGTGAATCTTCTCCCCTGCCTCTTTCCGATTTTTGAGTTCGCTGACAATGGCCTGTTTCACCCCGGAGGCTCGGTTAATCGACAGCTCCAGGTTGTGTGCCGCCGACGCAGTTGAATCCGTATACCCTTTTACAAAAACAAGCCGTGAGGTGTCATTCCGGTGATCAAGGAGGTACGCAGCGGCAGCATCTACCTGCCCTTTGTGCTCGGCAGTCACCTCAAAACGGTCGCTGTCATAAAACACCTGCTGCATGGACTCTTCGGTAAAAAAAGTCTCCCCGCCCTTCTCCTCATCCTGGTCAATGAAAAAGGTCCTGTCGAAATAATCCCGCACTATGTGCTGATAATTTTTCACGGACACATCAAGGGAATCAGATGCCGCCGAATAGTCATCAATGCCTTTTTTAGCCACCGATATATTCGATGCGATCTCAACGGGCTTCATCAACCGGTTGATGGGCGTCAAAATCTTCTGGCTTGCCTCTGGAAGATCAAACCGCAGGATTTTCTGGCTCATCTTTGAGGCCAGGGAGGCGTCAAATTTATTGATCTTCTCTGCCTTTTTTAAGAACCCGCGCCCCACATAGCTCTTTTTAATCGCAGCCGTTACAGCATCTCCATCCTTGGCCCCATTGGCATAGGTCAGAAGCCTGGTCCCGTTCTCCTTGAACGCTTGCATGCTCTCCCAGGTTTTGATGGTGCTGAAGGCGAGGTTCATGGAATCAACAGTTTTAACATCCGCTACATTCATCCTGTCCTGTAAGGCCTTCCCCAAGGCAAAGGTCAAACCGGTCCCCGAATCCGAAAAAGCCACGCCATGGACCAGTTCTGCGATCTCTTTTTTCCGTTTGAGCATGGTGGCAAGCCGGTCAAATCCATTCAAGGACGCCTTTTTCGCTCCCCCCTTTTTATCATCTGCCGTTGTGTTTGCACCGATCTTCGCAAGGTGCATGTACTGATCGGGAAACTGGTTGACCAGGGCCTCCTCTACGGAAATCGGATCACACAGGATCACATCCATCTCGGTGAAATGGCTCCTCAGGGGAAACCGGACGTAATCGATAATGGTGTAACATCCGGATTCTGCGGTTCCCCGGTACCAACGGTTGGTGTCTGAATTAGGTCTCCTGCCCACATCCACTTCAACCCGGTACTGCCCCACGGGAAGGGTTTTGTCGGTGCCGTACAATACATAACCATAAAAACCTTCTGCCCCTTTAAATCTAAACACTTGGAACTTATCGTTCACCCCTTCAGTATATTTTTTCCCATTAATATAGATTGTTAGCTGAGAGTTTGCATACCTCTCATAAACAACAAAAAAAACAGCTCGAGTCTTGGGGATGACAATCCCTTTGATGCCGTGGCTGTCTTTTTTTATGGTCTTGTACCAGACTCGATACCCTTCATCGTCGTCCACCCCATCATTGGGAATGTCTTTGGGCTTTCTCAAGAGATCAAAGGAAATCTTTTGCGTCCGAAACGCCACCCTTTCCAACGCCGAATTCTGGCGGATCGCCTCGCCGATTTTTACTTTCCAATCGAAACCGTTGGTATCATATTCGTAAGCTGTAGCAGCGTGTGCCATCATCTCAGCCGGAGGCATCACCATGTGGTGGACCTCCACCAACCCGATGGGCGCCACCCCTCTGAAAGTTTTTGTCATTGGCCGGAGGGCCCCGTAACTGTTGGTTGTGCAGGCAACCAAAGGAGTTTCTTTGGGGTTGCCATTGCCGTCAACGGCATAGGTGACATTGCTGTAAACAGTCCAGTTCTTCACCGGTTCAAGCTTTGAAATAAGTTCTTCACGATGATAATATCCGGTCAAAACGATTTTTTCATGGATGGTTCCATCGATCCGCCTTTTTTTTGTCTGCACAGCCGCCTCCTTCAGATATTTATCAATGTAAGACTTTTGCAGTCAATCGGGAGCTTAGCATCAAGCACAACCTTGCCATCCGAAATACTTTTTTTTTCAAAACCGTCATAGCTGGGAACGTATATATGATAAGAGTCTTCAGAAAAAATGGCGATGTATCTATCACTTTCAAATTTAGAAATCACGTCTCCCGTTTTTGTCGAATAGACAGTAAAATAGTCTGAAAAATTTCCCCGAATAACGTATTCACCATCTGGAGAAACATCAAAACTGTACCCCCCGTCGGTTATCAACATCCTGTGCTTGGACCAGTCGGGGTTAAAAATGCAGACTCCATACGTTTCAACCAAATTTTCAGGTCTTTTTTTTAACCCGCCATGATTCAGGGGAATTGATCGTTCATATCCCCTAACGATAATCCTGTTCGTTGGAGAATGAATAAAAAAACTGTCAATGCTAAAATAAATATTATTTGACCAATCATAGGGCGTAATATTTTTGGTCTTTATGTCATATTTATAAAGCTTGGTTAACCGGTCGTTTTTTAATGTCACTCCTCCGCCGCCAAAAAAAACAATGGTTCTGCTGTCATTTTGCCACCCCATATTCCTTGATTGCCCGTGCCGGGTTATCACATCCTTTTGACCCGTCTTCAAATCGAACACCACTTTATGAAACCCATTGGGGTTATCATTCAATGTCATACAGATATACCTGTTATCTATAGAGCGCCGAGGGATATCCGCGATGATCGCATCCCCCTCAGGCGAAAGCTGAGTATTGGAAAGCACCCGTCTTAAGTCCGTTCCGTCTGTTTTTACACTCCAGACAGAATCACAGTCTGACTTTGACATATCTGAAAAAACAAACTGAATCCTCGGGCTATCAAAAATATCCGGGTCACCGTAGACCTCCTCTTTGATGTCAAAGGTCCCGTCGGGTGCTACCTCATAAAGGGCTTGGGGTTGGACAGACTCTTTTTTCGCAACGGTTTTAGCATGGCCCGCCTCTGCCCGCCTTTGGTTATCCTCGTCCCCTCCGGAAAGCAAAAAGACAAGGCCTGCGACAAAAAGGGCTACCATCGCGATTTTTTTCAGGGCATCCACCTTGCCATTTCCCATGGTTTTTCTCCTCTCTCTATCAGTCTATTCATTACATTATGATCATTCAGGTTACATTCTCTTTTAAATCAACTAAGGATCTCGTCGTACCCATCTTTGCTTTTGAAACCACTTATCTCTCATTTGAAATAGCGGGTGGTTCGCCGCGCCCGATGGGCACGGCACTGCCTTTGCCCAGCCTAACGCAATCTCAATTTATCGCCGCCGGTCGTTGGGCGTCATCCCGTTGGAGGGGCAAAGCGGAGCGTGCCCATCTTTCACGTATAGAGGAGAGGGCTCCGGCTGTTCTCATGGGATCAAAATATCTTGTCATTGATAGTAAATATGGCCCTGTTTCGCAGTGGTTCAGGGCGAATTTCGTCAGCGAATCATTGCTCAGATAACTACAGGCAAATGTGAATGTCAAGTAAATAGCAGTGAGATATATTACAGAGGAAAGAGATATGGAACTTGGTGGGTTATGTCGTTATTTGCATACGACAAGGTAAGGAATACAGCATTCGACATCGAGGGATGGATACGGGTGTCCCCCGAAGGAGGCATTTGCCCGACAAAAAAAGCCGCCCCCAGCACAAGTGGGGGCGGCTCTAAACCGGGTAGTTCAGGAAAAAGCGATCATACCGCAGCGATTTGACCCGAGGAACGAGGGGCAAATCGCTGCGGCAACAAGCTTTCAAGGTGGCTCACCTTGCCACCGGAGGCATCGCTTTTTGTCGCCCTGGTCTGGGCAAAAACCGTGACACGGTTTCTATGCGACACGCATGGTGGGCACCTCATGGGGAATGATCAGGTCGGCGTCGGTCTTTTCCACCACGTCCTCCACGGTGAGGCCCGGGGCAACCTCTTTCAAGACGAGCCCAGCGTCGGTGACCTCCATCACCGCCATGTCCGTGACGATGAGATTCGCCTGGCCCACGGCGGTCAGGGGAAGGGTGCAGCGCTTGAGAATTTTGGATGAGCCGTTTTTGTTCACATGGTCGGTGGCGATGATCACGCGCTTGGCGCCGGTGCAGAGGTCCATGGCGCCCCCCATGCCCGGAACCATCTTGCCGGGGATGATGTAGTTGGCGATGTTGCCCTCCTGGTCCACCTCAAGGGTACCCAGGACCGTGGCGTCCACATGGCCGCCGCGGATGATGCCGAAGGAGGTGGCGCTGTCGAAGAAGCAGCCGCCCTGCTTGATGGTCACCGGCTTGTTCCCGGCGTTGATGAGATCGGGGTCCTCCTGGCCTTCGGGCGGACAGGGACCGATGCCGATGAAGCCGTTTTCAGACTGGAGAAAGATCTCCACATCGGCGGGGACGTGGTCGGCCACCATGGTGGGCATGCCGATGCCCAGATTCACCACGTCGCCGTCCTTGAACTCCCGTGCGATTCGTTTGACGATCATTTCGCGCTTGCTGATTTTCTCTGCCATGTTGTCTACCCTCCTACCACTGCGTCGACAAAAATACCCGGCAGCATCACGTGGTCGGGATCGATGGCCCCCACGTCCTCCAGATATTCCGCTTCTACAATCACATAATCACAGGCCATGGCCATGAGCGGGTTGAAGTTCTGGGCCGACTTGCGGAAAACAAGGTTGCCCTGTCTGTCCGCCCGGAAGGCCTTGATCAGGGCCACGTCGCCTTTGATGGGCGGCTCCAGGAGAAACTCGCGGCCGTCCACGGTGAGCTTTTCTTTGCCCTCTTCCACATGGGTTCCCACCCCGGTGGGGGTAAGAATCCCGCCAAGGCCGACTCCTGCGGCTCGGATCCGCTCGGCCAGGGTGCCCTGGGGCACCAGGACGGCGTCAATCTTATTCTCGGACATCAGCTTCCCAAACTCTGGGTTAAGTCCCACATGGGATGCATAAAAGCAGGAGGCCATGTCGTTGCGGATCAGCTTCCCCGCCCCTTTACCCGGAACCCCTGCATCGTTGCAGACCACGGTCAGGTCCGTCACCCCTTTCTCGACGACGGCATCCACCAGCGCCTCCGGGGTTCCCACCGTCATAAATCCGCCGATCATCACAGTCATCCCGCTCTCGATCCGCGCCACAGCGTCCTTCATTGTCGTGATTTTGTTCATCCTGCTTATCCTTAAAGTAGCGACCGCGTCATGGTAAACGCCCCAGAAACCCAGGAAAACACCGGCCGTCACAGAAATCGGATCCTGCCGGGCTTGAAAAGGATGGTTTCTAAAACAGGGCTGCATCTCAACGGGTTTCGGACCCTCCGGTAACCGCGGCCAAAATCCGGAAAAGGCCAATGGAGAGTCCTGTATCTCAGAGGGAAAAACACCCCCCGGAAGTCCCGCTGCTCACCCTAACAAGCGTTAGGTAGACACTTATATAGCCACCCCAAAAGCGTATTGTCAAGGGTCTTAAGATGATAGAAGGCTAACCTGTTTTGTACTCATGCCCGTTTTTTCGAAAAGCATGCCTCAAGGGGGCAATCGAAACCACCCGCCTCAAGACAGCGAGACGCCGACAAAAAAAAATTAACCGACCGTAAAAACCCTGCAATTACATGCCAATACTGTGCCAAAATCATGATTTTCTCCAGGTTGATTTTTTTCATGGATACCCTGCTTTTTTCCCTTGACTTTATCCGATCCGTGGCCCTACCCTAACAAACGTTAGGTTTTGTGTCGGCAGCATGCCACCCCATTGACCTGTAACCCAAACCACAAGGATAGCCGTCCATGAGCACCACGACCATATCCACACGCAAGACCATCATCTTCCGTGAAGCCGCCCATCTCTTTCGAGAAAAGGGATACAGCGGCTCCACCCTCCGTGAGCTGGCCAAACGCGCCGGCGTCAAGGGCGGCAGCATCTACCACCACTTCAACTCCAAGCAGGAAATCCTCTTCATGATCATGGAGTACACCATGACCAACCTCATCACCAAGGTCTCCCGGGAGATCGAAGGTGTGGAGAGCCCCCTTGCCAAACTGCGCAGCGCCATTCGCGTCCACGTCGAATACCACACCGTGGATGCCGACGAGACCTACGTGGCCGACGCCGAGCTCCGCAGCCTTGATGTCACCAACTACAAAAAAATCGTTAAAATGCGAGACCGCTACGAGCGGCTCTACAAAGATATGCTTCAGGAAGGGATAGAGAAAGGGGAGCTGGTCGTCGACAACGTCACCATCTCCTCGCGGGCGCTGCTCCAGATGTGTACCGGCATCTCATACTGGTACAACCCGGAAGGCCCCCTCTCCATCAAGGAGATTGCCGACAGCTATGTGGACCTCTTTTTTCACGGGGTCTGCGGCAATGTGGCCAACTGAACCGCCACCGACACCGGCTCAAACTGTTGTACCCCACCTTATGGGGACCATACCGCAGCTATTCAATAATGTAAGGAGTGTGATACCATGTCTTTGGAAGTGATCAAAAACGGCAACCCATTTGGTGCTCACAGGGTGATCGAGCCACGGGATGTCCTGCCCCAACCTGCACAGAAAATCGACAACAATTTAAGCCGTATCTGGGACAACGAACTCCTCATCGACGTCCAGTTCCTCAACATCGACTCTGCCAGCTTTACACAGATCAAAAACGACGTGGGGGCCGACGACGAAAAGATCAAGGCCAGAATCCTTGAAATCGTCGGTGATCGCGGCAAGATGCACAACCCCGTCACCGGCTCCGGCGGCATGCTCATCGGCACCGTCAACACCGTTGGCGAAAAGCTCAAAGAGACCTGCCCCCTTAAAGAAGGTGACCGTATTGTCAGCCTTGTCTCCCTGTCCCTGACGCCCCTTGCCATCGAAGAGATCCTGGAAGTTAAAAAGGAGACCGACCAGGTAAAGGTAAAGGCCAAAGCCGTTCTCTTTGAAAACTCCCTCTACGCCAAGCTCCCGGAAGACATGCCCGAGACCCTGGCCCTGGCGGTTCTTGATGTCTGCGGCGCCCCTGCCCAGACCGCCCGGCTCGTCAAACAGGGCGACACCACCGTCATCATCGGTGCCGGCGGGAAGTCAGGAATCCTTTGCGCCTGGGAAGCCAAACGCCGCGCAGGCGTCACCGGCCGCATCATCGGCGTGGAGTACTCCGATGCAGGGGTGGCCTCACTGAAGGCCCTCGGCATCTGCGACGACGTCGTCAAACTCGACGCCTCGGACGCCCTCACCTGCTACGACACCATCAGCGCCCTCACCGACGGCAAACTGGCCGATGTCATCATCAACTGCGTCAACATCGAAAACACCGAACTGGCCTCCATCATGATGTGCAGGGACAAAGGCGTGGTCTACTTTTTCAGCATGGCGACCTCCTTTACCAAGGCAGCCCTCGGCGCCGAAGGCATCGGCAAGGACGTGGACATGATCATCGGCAACGGCTACACCGCCGGGCATGCAGAAATCGCCTTGAATGTTGTCAGAGAATCAAACGATATCAGAAAGATGTACGAAAAACTTTACGTATAAGATAAAAAAAATACGCCATAGGGACCGCTTCTCCTCCTGCTGATTCTCCTCCCACTCTCCGTCTCCCTCGCGAACTCCCCTCCGGCGTCGGCATAGAATCGTCACTGTCACCTCAACAGCATACAAGAGGGTTTTCACAGCATGAAAGAGTACAAACGTCACGACTACAAGGAAATCGAACTTTACAAGGACGTCCCTGAAGAGGATTGGAACAACTGGAAGTGGCAGCTCCGAAACGTTGTCACCGACATCCCCACCTTGAAAAAAATCATGCCCATCGACGCGTCCATGGAACAGGATCTCGAAAAATGCCTTGAGAAATTCACCATGGCCATCACCCCCTACTACGCCTCCATCATGGAGAAGGACTACCACCGCGGCGTCATCCGACTCCAGGCCGTCCCCTCCATCAACGAACTCCATGTGGCCCCCGATGACCAGGATGACCCCCTGCACGAAGACGTGGACTCCCCGGTTCCCGGCCTCACCCACCGCTACCCCGACCGCGTACTGCTCCTGGTCACCCACATCTGCTCCATGAACTGCCGCCACTGCACCCGGCGCCGCATGGTGGGCGACCACGACACCCACCTCTCCCGGGCGTCCATCGACAAGTGCATCGATTACATCCGCGAGCACAAAGAGGTGCGTGACGTGCTGATCTCCGGTGGAGACCCCTTCACCCTCACCGACGACTCCCTGGAGTACGTCCTCAAAAAGATCCGCGCCATCGACCACGTGGAGATCATCCGCATCGGCTCCCGCACCCCGGTGGTCATGCCCCAGCGTATCACCGACGACCTGTGCAACATGCTGAAAAAGTACCATCCCCTCTACGTGAACACCCACTTCAACCACCCGGACGAAATCACCGCAGATTCCAAGGAGGCCTGCGAGCGACTGGCCAACGCCGGGATCCAGATGGGCAACCAGACCGTCCTCTTACGGGACGTCAACGACTGCCCCAACATCATGAAAAAGCTCATGCACGAGCTGCTTCGCATCCGCGTAAAGCCCTACTACATTTACCAATGCGATCTCTCCATGGGCATCTCCCACTTCCGCACCTCCATCACCAAGGGCATGGAGATCATTGAAAACCTGCGCGGCCACACAACCGGCATGGCGGTCCCCACCTTTGTGGTGGATGCCCCGGGGGGCGGCGGCAAGATTCCCGTGATGCCCAACTACCTGCTCTCCCAGTCCGACCGGCGCTTTGCCCTGCGAAACTACGAAGGGGTCATCACCACCTACACCCAGCCCGAAGAGGTCTTCTCCAACTGCGGGCGCTGCAACATCTGCAAGGAAAACGAGAAGCAGTACAAACCCCTGGACGGCGTGGCAAAACTCCTCTCAGGCGAGAAACTCTACCTGGAGCCCGCCAACCTTCAACGCCGCAAGCGGGACTGATCGTTAAAAAAAACGCCTCCGGCGGCCCTGCCGGGGGCCAACCTTTTAAAAAGGTTGCCAAACAGGATTTTGGTTGTTTCAGCACTAACTTCGCGCTTGCTCTTGCCCGAGGAACGAGGGGCAAGAGCAAGCGCAACCTGGGGTCCAGGGGATCATCCCCTGGCCGCCGGAGGCATCGTCCCTTCATGAAAACGTACTGTTTCATCGGAACCGATAAAAACGCCGGAAAGACAACGGCTTTCAACGCCGTCTATGCCGAACGGGTGCGCAGGGGGCAGACCCTGCTCCTCACCTCCATCGGTATCAACGGCGAGACCACCGATGAATTCGACGGGGGGATCAAGCCCGGTATCCGGGTGATGCCCGGCTCCTTTTTCGTGACGGCCGGAGAGCACCTCACCGGCCACACCGGCAAATACGATACCTGGGCCACCTTTGTGCCGCCGCGTTTTGCAAAGCCCCTGGTACTTGGCCGCTGCACCCTGGCCTTTGACATCCTTTTGGAAGGGCCCAACACCGGAACGGAGCTGTCCCTTTTAAAGGGTGAACTCAAAGGGCTTATCCCTTCCGAAACCATCCTTCTTGTGGACGGCTCCATCGACCGGCAGTTCCTGGCAAGCCCCGATCTCTGCGACGCCTTCTACTTCTCGGTGCTTTTTTCCAAACGAGAGCCCCAGAGACGCAAGGCCGAGGCCTTTCTCTCCGCCCTTTACTTTAAAGGATGCAGCGAGCAGGAAGCCGGGATGATTTCCCAGGTAAAGGGAGAAGCCACCCGCGCCGTTCTCTTTGACAAGGATGGAAACGTGATCCACCACGGAGAGGCCATGCCCTTTGCGGACAAGGCCCTCCACGAAAAACTGGGCAAGCTGGGGGCACGGCCTGCCGTGCTCTACTTAAACGGCGCCCTCACCCTGACCCTGGCCGAGTACCTGGCGCCCCTTAAAGGGCTCACCCTGGTCCTCGACAACATGACCCTCTACCAGAACGTCTCCGCAGGCCCGAAAAAAGCCCTCCTCTTCAAGCCGGAAATTCGCCTCCTTCACACGGTGAAGGTCAAGCGGATCTTCATCCGGGAAGAGGCCCCCTTTGATCGCAGCCTGCTTCCGGCTGACACACACGTTGAAAATCTCTTCAGGGACGGTACCCATGGCATTGGAATTTAGACAGGACCTCATACCCCGCGCGCTCAAGGAGGAGCTGGCCTTCGACGCCTATCTCGCCCTCTTCGATCTGGGCCTGCCCCTGATCCCCTCCACCATCCTGGAGCCCATGGGAAAAGCCGAAGGGGCGGCGCACTTTGAGGCCCTTAACAGGATCGAGGCCGCGTTCTCGCCGGAGACCCTGGCCGAGCTCATTGAGGTGAGCGCAAGGCTTCCCCGCCTGGAGTCTTTGCTACCCCACTTTGAGGGAGCGGGCCTCCAGCAGTTCCATCTCTTTGAGTTGAACCGGTTCCTCACCGTGACGGCAGAGCTCACCGCCCTTGAACAAAATCTGCCCACGGCTTTGGAATCCCACGGGGCCTTAAACGGCATGCGCGAGGCCCTGTCCCGCCATACGGAACGGGAAGGCGCAGCCCTTTCCGTTAACGAGGCCACGGCACGGGTAAAGGAAAAACTGGAAGAAACCGAAAAAGCCCTGCACGAGGAGATCCTGACCCATGAAAAGGCCGTAGAAGACGCCATGGGCCTCCGCATGATCTACCCCTTTCCCAGGGAGATTGAAGGAGGCGGCCCCGTCCTTGAAAAAGCACGCGGCTGTGCCCTCCTCCAGGTCACCGACACCGGAGAGGCCCACCGTGTGGACCACCGCCCCGGGACTTCCCTTTTGGCAAAGGTCGCGGAAAAAGAGGCCCTCACCGTGGAGCTGGAAGCCTGCACCGAAGGCCTCCTGGCTGAAATCAACGCCGAGATGGTTCCTTTTTTCAACGCGTTTTACACTTTGTACGAAGAGCGGAAAAAACGGTGCCATCTCTACACCCTCGTGTTTGTAAAACAGCGGGAGGGGCTTGCCTTCCCCGAATTTGTGGAAGGGTGCCGCTTTCACCTTGAAGAGGGGCGCTCCTTTGCCCTTGCCCTTAAGAAAGGCAGGGACTGCGTTCCCCTCTCCATCGACCTGGGCCCGGGCTCCAATGTGCTCTACGGAGCCAACATGAGCGGCAAGACCACGGTCCTCAAGACCCTCTACTTCCTGCTCACCGCCATCCGCGCGGGCCTTCCGGTACCGGCTGAAGCCATCACCCTGCACTACCCGGAGTCGGTGCGGCTGCTCCTCAAGTCGTCCGGGGACATGGGCAAAGACCTCTCCTCCTTCGGTGAAGAGCTCCAGTTCTTCGCCCGGGAGCCCGAAGAGGGAGCCTTTATCCTGGCCGACGAGCTCTTTCTCTCCACCGACCCGGTAAACGGTGCGGAGCTCTCCCGCATCTTCATCGACAATTACGGCAAGCGCCCCTTGATCTTCTTCTGCACCACCCACTACCCCAGGGTGCTGGAGATGAACACCCCGCGCCTCTTCCGCATGCTCGACGTGGAGTTTGCAGACGAGGCCGGACAAGCCATGGATCTTTCCAACCTGGCGTCCCTGATGCCCTACAGGCTGGAACACATCTCGTCTGAACATGCCGCATCTGCGGTGCGCGCCAACCGCAAGCCCTTAGAACTTGCCCTCTGCTTTCCCCTGCCCGAAAGCATCAAGGCGCGTATCAGAGAAACGGTTGAAGGCACGAAATAACCCGAAGCCGGAGATGTCACACTCGCACCTCTCCGGCGGACCCATGAATCAGGATATGCACTATGGCAACAATTGATTTAAATCACGAGCAGATCGACCGACTGAAGTCCAAGGCAAAAACCATTGCCGATCAGGTCCAATCCATGATCGACCGCTACTCCTCGGTCTCTGTTGAGCGTGCCGTGCTGAGGCTGTACGGCGTGGACGGTGTCAACGAAGAGGGCACGCCCCTTCCCAACCGACTGGTGGAGATCCTCCAGGAGAAAGGCGGCTTGGACGACGGCGTCTCAGGTCACTTTGCCGCCGCTGTCCTGGACTCCGGCCGGGATGCCGTCACCACCGCCGAGCTCATCGAACAGGGCCGCATCGACTTCGGGAACATCACCCGATTCTCCCGTGAGGAGGTGTCTCTCAAAGAGAAGCAGCTCTGCGCCGCCGCCATCAGCCGCCTTGACGCCACCCGCAGGTCCAAGGCCGAAAAGATGGAGAAGTACCCCGAGGGGCCCCAGCCCTGGAAGTACCTTATCGTGGCCACGGGCAACATCTACGAAGACCGCCTCCAGGCCAAAGCGGCGGCGGGCTCCGGCGCCGACATCATCGCGGTGATCCGCTCCACGGCCCAGTCCCTTCTGGACTACGTGCCCTATGGCCCCACCACCGAAGGGTTCGGCGGCACCTTTGCCACCCAGGCCAACTTCAAGATCATGCGCGAAGCCCTGGACGAAGCCTGCGAAGAGAACGACCGCTACATCCGCCTGGTGAACTACGCCTCGGGCCTCTGCATGGCCGAGATCGCCGCCTGTGCGGCCATGGAAGACCTCGACATGCTCTTGAACGACTCCATGTACGGCATCCTCTTCCGGGACATCAACTTAAAGCGTACCTTCATCGATCAGCACTTCTCCCGGCTCATCTGCTCCCGGGCCAAGATCATCATCAACACCGGCGAGGACAACTACCTCACCACCTCCGACGCCGTGGAGAACGCCTACACCGTCACCGCCTCCCAGCTCATCAACGAGGCCATGGGCAAGAACTCCCTGCTCACCGACGACCTGCTGGGCTTAGGGCACGCCTTTGAGATCAACCCCACTATCGAAAACGGCTTCCTCTATGAGCTGGCCCATGCCCAGATCGCCCGGCAGCTCTTCCCCAATGCACCTTTAAAGTACATGCCGCCCACCAAGTACAAGAGCACCGACATCTTCTTCTCCCACTGCATGGACACCATGTTCAACCTGGCCTCGGTTACCACCGGTCAGGGCATCCACCTGGCGGGCATCCTCACCGAGGCCATCCACACACCGCTCCTGCAGGACCGCTACCAGGCCATCGACTCCATCAACTACGTCTTCAACAACGCCCGCGGCTTAGGGGACGAGATCGAGTTCAAAAAAGACGGCATCGTGGCCACGCGTGCCCAGGCTGTCCTTGATGAGGTGGAAGAGTTCCTCACCGAGGTGTGCCAGAAGGGTCTCACTGTCGCCATCAACGAAGGCCGGTTTGCCGATATCAAACGCGCCGACGACGGCGGCAAAGGGCTTGAAGGGGTCTTTGCCAAGGGCCCCTCCTACAAGAACCCCATCCTGGAACTGCTTGAGAAAGAAGGAGTCATCAATGAGTAAGGAGATGATCAAGCCCTATGGCGACACACTGAACGACGGCATTGTCCAGCTGGCCTTCACCCTTCCGGTCAAAGACGGGGCCCGGGCCAAAAAAGCGGCGGAACTCTACGCCGGAAAACTCGGTCTCACCGATGTTTCCGTCTCCTTTTCCAAGGAGATCGCCGAAGGCTTTACCTATTTCGTGGTCTTCGGCAAGGCCCAGCCCGAGCTGGACTTCTCCCAGGTCCATGCCTCCGAGGCCAAGGTGGAGCGCCTGGACTTTTACGAGATCAACAACCTCATCAAGACCAAGCTCAACCGCAAGGTCCCGGTGGTGGGCGCTTCCATCGGCACCGACGCCCATACCGTGGGCATCGACGCCATCATGAACATGAAGGGCTACAACCAGGACTACGGCCTGGAACGCTACCCCGAGATAGATGCCTGCAACATGGGGGCCCAGGTCCCCTGCGAAGAGCTCCTCAAAAAAGCTGTTGAGATGGACGCCGACGCCATCCTCGTCAGCCAGACGGTCACTCAGAAAGACGCCCACATCCGAAACTTCACCGAGATGATCGAACTCCTTGAAGCGGAAAACATGCGGGATCGGTTTGTCCTGCTGGCAGGGGGCCCCCGGGTCACCAACGACCTGGCCGTGGAGCTGGGCTACGACGCGGGCTTCGGCCCCGGCACCGTCCCCTCCCACGTGGGGTCCTTCATCGCCACCCAGCTGGTGAAACGCAAAGGCAGGGAATAAAAGGTTTGCGAATGCGACAACCCTCGTTCCCCGGGTTGTCGCATTCGCTGACGGGCTACGCCCGTGAGAGCAAAAAAGAAACACATCACGTTTATCTGTAGCGATGACGACGTTAATTTAGGAGACAACATGAACACACTAGTAGAATCACTGATCCGAATCAGAATAAGCGCACACGACGCACATTACGCGGGGTCGCTTGTGGACGGAGCACGCATGCTCAACCTCTTCGGAGACGTGGCAACAGAGCTGCTCATCAAGTACGACGGCGACGAAGGCCTCTTCCGCGCCTACGACAGCGTGGAGTTCCTCGCCCCGGTCCGAGCAGGGGATTACATCGAGGCCAAGGGCCGCATCGTCACGGTGGGCGGTACCAGCAGGCGCATGGAATTCGAAGCGTGGAAGGTCATCGCCCCCACCCCCGAACACGGAGAGACCGCCGCAGAGTTGCTTGCCGAGCCTGTTCTTGTCTGCAAGGCAAGCGGCACCTGTGTCACCCCCAAAGAAGCCCAGAGGATTCGCCATGAGTAACGCCCCCCTGATCATCTCGGCAGCCATTGTGGGAGCGGAGCACAGCCGCGACACCTACCCCCACCTTCCCCTGACCCCCGACGAGATCGCTGCGGCCGCGGAAGAGGCCGTAAACGCCGGTGCCAGTATCATCCACCTCCATGTACGCGATGAAAAGGGGCTCCCCACCCAGCGCGTCGACGTGTTTGAAACCGTCACCGAAAAGATCCGCAACCGCTGCGACTGCATCCTGCAGTACTCCACCGGCGGTGCCGTGGGCACCCCCGTTGAGCTGCGCTGCAACCCGGTGGCGTTAAAACCCGACATGGCCACCCTGTCCATGGGCACCATGAACTTCGGTTCCGAGATCTATGAAAACACCGAAGAGACCATCGCCACCATTGCCGGGGCCATCACCGACAACGGCGTCATGGCCGAGCTGGAGGTGTTTGACTTCGGCCAGATCGAAACCGTAACGCGCATGGTCAAAAAAGGCCTGGTCCCGGAGACACACCACATGGACTTTGTCCTGGGGGTTCCCGGCGGCATGTCGGCCACCATCTCCAACCTCGTGATGCTGGTGAACCGCCTCAAAGAGGGCCAGACCTGGGCCGTTGCAGGCTTAGGGCGCGGCCAGCTCCCCATGGCCATGCACAGCATCGCCATGGGCGGCCATGTGCGCGTGGGCATCGAGGACAACATCTATTACCGCAAAGGCGAGCTTGCCGTCTCCAACGCCCAGCTCGTGGAACGCGTGGTAAGAATCGCCCGGGAGTACGACCGGCCGGCGGCCACCGTGACCCAGGCCCGCCAGATCCTCGGTCTGGACAGATAGCAAAAAAAAGGCATCACCCCGCTCTTTGACAATACACAGGACACAACGCTGCCCAAACACTCTGGTCTGTTTCTCTGCGCTGAAGCGGCAGCTCCTTACACGGATGGTCAACCCATTTCAGGCCGCAGATGCCTTGAAATGAGACGATAGCCCCCCCAAACCAACCAAGGAAAGAGAAGGAGAAAGGGAAAAAAATGCAAGACCGCCCAATCTGAAGCAGTCGTTTTACAAGGGTCTCCCTTGGAACAACAACACCACGAACCTGAACATGAAGTGACAAACACGTCGGACAACGAGGTTCGACAGAAACAAAAAACTCCAAGCACAGGTAGGGAAGAGATTTATGTTTTCCGGTTTGTTGAAATTAAGCCCTGTTTTTGTCATGGCAGGCCTGATGATTTCAGGCTTTGATGCTTTGCTCGCAGCCCCCCTTGCGACCATTTATGCTGCCATCGTGGCCTTCGTTACAGAAAAGATGAAGTTTCAGAATATTGTCGATGCCGCCGTCGATAACGTCAAAGAGATGCAACTCGTCTTTTTCATCCTGATGCTCGCCTACGCCATGGCAGAAGCCTTTATGGCCACCGGTGTGGGGGCATCCATCATCACCATCTCACTGCACCTCGGCCTCACAGCCAAGACCGTTGCCGTCACCGGCCTGGTGGTCACCGCCATTCTTTCCGTGGCCACGGGTACCTCCTGGGGAACCTTTGCCGCATGCGCCCCGGTGTTCCTCTGGCTCAACCACATCGTGGGAGGCGACATCGTCCTCACCACCGCAGCCATCGCCGGTGGCGCCTGCTTCGGCGACAACATCGGCCTCATCTCCGATACCACCGTTGTCAGCTCGGGCATCCAGAAGGTGGAGGTCATCGACCGAATCCGCCACCAGGGGATCTGGTCCGTACTCTGCCTTGTGGCCACTGCCGTGGTCTTTTATATGGTCAGCTCCATAATGGGCCTGCCCAATGAAGTGGGCAACGCCTCCGAGGCCATCAGCCAGATTCCCGACACCGTCTGGAGCGCCCTGGCCGAAAAGCGTGCCTCTGCCGTGACCCTCCTTGAGCAGGTCCAAAACGGTGTCCCCCTTTACATGTGCGTCCCCCTTATTCTCGTCCTTGTGGTGGCCATCATGGGCCTTCCCACCCTTGTCTGCCTGGGCATCGGCCTCATCTCCTCCCTGCTTCTCGGCCTTGTGGCCGGTACCGTGGAGTCCGTCCAGAGCTACCTCGACCTCATGTACAGCGGCTTTGAAGGAGCCGGATCCTGGGTCATCGTCATGATGATGTGGGTGGGTGCCTTCGGCGGCATCATGGGCAAAATGCACGCCTTCGAGCCCGTCTCCAGGCTCATCACCACCCTTGCCAGGAGCGTGCGCCAGCTCCTCTTCTACAACGGTGTCCTCTCCATCCTCGGCAACGCGGCCCTGGCTGACGAGATGGCCCAGATCGTCACCATCGGTCCCATCATCCGAAACCTCACCGATGAGAACGTGGAGGCGTCCGAAGAAGAGATGTACAAGCTGCGCCTGCGTAACGCCACCTTCGGCGACGCCCTGGGCGTCTTCGGATCCCAGCTCATTCCCTGGCACGTCTACGTGGGATTCTACGTGGGCATTGCAACGGCCGTGTACCCGCTGCACACCTTCGTGCCCATGGACATCATCAAGTTTAACTTCATGGCCATGATCGCCGTTGGATCCATCCTGCTCCTGACCCTCACCGGTCTTGACCGGCTTATCCCCCTCTTCGGGCTTCCCTCTGAGCCCGACGTCAGCCTCAAAAACAAAGAGAAGTACGCCGGAGACCTCGCCCCTGAAAAAGCGTAGCAGACCCATAGCGGTTTTCGCCCAACAGGCGGCCTGAACAAAAAACGCCCCTTCCACTTCTGTGGACGGGGCGTTTTGTTTTTACTGGACGTCAAGGGAGGGTACCGACGGCATCCCCCACGTGGGTCACCGGTACTCCGTGTACTTCTTCGCCTTGCCCCGCACCTTATCGGCCGGGTACTTGGCCTCATTGCTTTTCATTTTCCGCTCCACCGCGTCTTTGATGTCGATATTCAGCACGTCGGCCAGGCGACAGAGGTAGATCTGAACGTCGGCGATCTCATCGGCCACGGCCGACAGTTTCTCGGTGTCCAGCTCAGAGGAGGCTTCCTGGGTCAGCCACTGAAAATGTTCGAGAAGCTCTGCGGCTTCCACCATCAGGGCCATGGAGATGTTTTTGGGGGAATGGAACTGCTCCCAGTCTCGCTCTTGGGCGAACCGTCTCAGCTTCGCCTGGATTTTTTCTGTATTCAAAACGGAATGTCCTCATCATTTTCAGGTATAGGGTGATCGCAGCGGCAATGCTCCTCGTCGTAAAGCGGCAGATACTCCCACATCTCGTTTTCGTGAAGCCAGATGGGATCGGCATTGCGTCGGATGAACTCATCCGGAGTCAATCCGTCGATCATGGGGGGACGCTTAACGCGTTTTTGCTTTCCCCCGATAAAAACAGTCATGTATTCTTTTTTTCGGGCTTTCTTTGCCGCTTTTTCAGCAGCTGTGAGTTTTCGTTTTTTTGCCATGATCACCTCCTGGTGCTCTTATTATCAATCAACGCCCATGGAAATACACCGACCGAAGCCTTGTGGCGAGCTCTTTTCGTTTCCCCCAGCATTTTTTGAGCCCGTCGGCTCTGTGGACCCGGCAGGGCGAACCATGGGGCGGCCCCTCACCGGGACGCGTGCCCCGATACCAGGAAAAAAGGCACCCGAGCCTTCTGTTTTCGCCTATCCTGCGAATTTCGTTGCCCATCCCCCGCGTTCCCCCCTCACCCCCTTTTCGGCCTGACAAAATAAATCCGACAAAAGCTCGAAAAGGCTTGATTGGCGGGCAAAGCGCTGCTATAAGTCCTCTCACAAATCGCCGAAGTGGTGGAATTGGTAGACGCGCTAGTTTCAGGGACTAGTGAGAGCAATCTCGTGGGAGTTCGAGTCTCCCCTTCGGCACCAGATAAAAGACAAAAGCCTCTGCATGAATATGCAGGGGCTTTTTTGTTTCCAGCGCCCCTGCCATCCAGAGAAATGGTCATAAACCGGCGGCAGCGAACCGGAATGTATCCACCTGCTCCCACGTTCCCCCGGAGCCCCTTTCCCGCCTGTCAAGAAAAATGGACGAATCGCATGAAAAGGCTTGATTGACGGGCAAAGCGCTGCTATAAGTCTTCTCACAAATCGCCGAAGTGGTGGAATTGGTAGACGCGCTAGTTTCAGGGACTAGTGAGAGCAATCTCGTGGGAGTTCGAGTCTCCCCTTCGGCACCAAGAATAAAGATAAAAGCCTCTGTACAAACGTGCAGGGGCTTTTTTGTTTTCCGTCAAACCGAAAAATCCATAAAAATCCGCACCAATGAGCCCAAGTTTATGGTTCTCCGACCGCCCGAGCCGTGATAAAGATAACGTACGTTTCCCGAAACATGATTTTCCCCACACACCACAAGAAGGTTTGCATGAACAGATCACGTTTTTACAGCCTTGTCCTGATGCTGGGAATTTCGCTGTGCACCACGGCTCTGCCGACCGCTGCCTCAGCATCGGATGATCCCAACACAGCGTATGTGGAAATCGCGGGAAACCACAACCCGAATGCCGGAGGTGGCGGCGGAGGGCTCTCCCTCTACGGCGACCACACGGCCTTTATGGCCGGCGTCTCGGTATTCAGCTCCTCTGAGCTTGACGACTTTTTTATCGGCTTCAGCCTCGGTGCGCGTTTTCACCGCAAAAACCCGTTTCGATCGTCCGTCACACCTTTCATCGGCCTGGGCGGCTTTTTGGGGTTCACCGAAGAGGAAGAGGAGGCCGAAGACGATGACACCGACAACGACATGGATGGGGAAGTGGACGAAGAGGGTGAGACCGAATCGTCCATTGCAGATACCCTGGCCACCATCTACCCAGAAGTGGGCCTGCACATAAACATCCCCGGCGACGGCATCCTCACCCTGTCGGCACGCTACAACATAACAAGCAAGGGACGTGACTTTGACAGCTGGATTTATGCGTTAGGGTTCACCATCCCCTTCTACTTCTAAGGAGAACCGTAATGCCCCCGCAGCATCTGGAACTGGCCCCCTTCAGCCCAAGCGACTACCCCACCCTTGCCTCATGGATCACCGACGAGCGGATCCAGGCCGTCTGGTCCGCCAACACCTTCCCCTACCCCCTGACCCGCGAAGACCTCGAAGATTTTATGGTCCTTTGCCGCACCGACACCCCTTACCGCGAGTTCATGAAAGCCACGGACGCGGAGACCGGCGACATGGTGGGGGTCTTCAGCCTGAAACGCATCGACAGCATGGGACGCACCGGCCACCTCAGCATGATCATGGTCTCCCCCGAGTGCAGGGGCCGGGGAACAGGCTCGGCCATGGTCCGGGCAGCCATCAAACGGGGCTTTGAAACCAAAGGCTTTCGCCGCATGCAACTCTATGTTTTCAACTTCAACTCCGCCGCCAAAACCTGCTACGAGGCCTGCGGCATGACCAACGAAGGACCGGGCAACCTGAAGATGACGTACAAGGGGGAGCATTGGCAGGTGGAGGTGATGGGGATAGAGAAAGAGGTGATAGGTGATAGGTGATAGGTGATAGGTGATAGGGCGTGTACCGGTGGGGCTCTCCGATCAAGGGAAAATGTCCCCTGCCTTTACCCTGTGAATCTCAAGGGTGTATTCGCTTACAGGGTGGGCGGAAAGTTCGATGGAGATCAGGGCGTCCATGGAGAGAACCTCGACGAGACAGGTGTCGTCGTCGGGGGTTGACGTCAGCCTGGCGGAGGGGCCGGGGTCAACGCTCATGTAGAGATTTTCCCCGCTGCCGGTAATGAGATACCGCTCACCCTCAAAGCCCAGGATCCGGTACCGCGTGATGTGCTCGCCGCCCACGATGTCGCTGACCACAAAGGGGGTTTTCGCTTCTTCCACCCGGATCCAGGTGGTGTCCCGGGAAACGCCTTCATGGGTGTGGATCACATGGTTGACGCAGCCCGGGGCAAGCAGGAGGGACGCCATCAGGAGCACAGCAGCCATCGTTGTTTTCTTCATGGTGAGTCCTTTGACACGAACAAACCGGATAATCAAGCATTCCTTGAATCCCAAGGCCCTTGATCATCCGGTTGTGTCTTTATACGGATGACATTCCCGATCAGTCCTCTTTAATGACGATGCGTTCCAGTCCGTGGGTTTCGAACTCGGTTTCGTATTTGGCGCTCATCTCCCCGAGTTTTTCCATCAGGACCTCTGAGCCCATCGCCTTGATCTTCTCTTCGTCTTCTTCTTCCTCAAAAAGATCCCGCATGCCAAGGCGCTGGGAAAGCTGTGCCCAGAACTCGTGTTCCACGAAGTTTTCCATGATCGCCATGTGACGGCTGTCGGCCAGGGAGTCTTCGGTCTCGATATAATCGTTGTGCTTCTCGCTGAAGGTAAAAAGCGACTCCAGGCCCATTTTTTTGTAATGGGAGAAAATTTTCTTTCGCAGCTCACGGTAGTCCGCGGTCTCTTCCGAGGGCTCAAATTCGTGGGAATGCATCACGTAATCGGCCACCTGGATCATCTCCACCAAAAGGCGGTACTCTTCTTTGGATATGTTCAACAGCATAGGGTGCTCCTGTGTATTCGTACGGTTTATAAGGGTTATAAAAAGGCCCCGTTCAAGCCACCCCGAAAAAGGATCGCCGAGGCCATATGGAATCTATCATGGAACCGGCAGCATATCCCGGTCAAATGCAAGCATCACAAAATAAGTCGGTAGCGCCGTTCAGGCAACAGCCGTCCCCACTGAACACCCTCCCACCTCGATTCAAGGACAAAACCAAAGGATTCGTAGATGCTGCAGGCAGCCCCAAGCCCTTCAAAGGTTTCCACCACCATCTCACGGGCACCGGTCTCCCTTGCAAAACCCACGGCCCGGGCCATCAGAGCCTTTCCAAGGCCATGCCCATGCAGGGACGGGTGAAGAAAAAACCAGCGGAGCGAAACCTCTCCGGGTCTTTCACGACCCGATCGGTCCACGGCCAGAGAGCCCATGACGGCATCGCAGGAAGATGCCATACAGCCTGTATCATTTGCATGATGCATCACCTTGAAAAAAGCGTCCACCCCGGCCTCGTAGCGGTTGAAAAATTCGGAAAGCCCGGTGGCAATCACCCCTTCAAAACGCCGCCCGAGCTGCCAGTGCTCCCGGTAGAAGGCTGCTTCAAGGGAGGTTATCCGGCCGATGAGACCCGTGACGTACCCTTCTTCGACGGCAAGGCAGCCTCCATCCCGAAGGGCCGGGGGTATCGGCGAAGGGCATATCGAATCGTTTGGTACATGGGCCTGCATGAACCGAACCTCCTTATTCAGTGTTCAGTTAGATTGCAAAAAAATAAAAAACATGCCTTCTATGGTTAAAGCCTGATGAATCACAGGGTCAGGAAAAAACAAAAGCAATGCCTCCGGCGGCGAGGTGTACCACCTCGAAAGCAGGTTGCGAATGCGCTTTCCCCTTCGTTCCTCAGGGAAAATCACATTCGCTATTGATTTTGATTGGCCTGAGTCTGTTTTTTAAAACCTGTTTATTAAACTTTTTAAAAGTTTAGCCCTCGGCAGGGGCGCCGGAGGCTTCTTTAACTTGGCTGCCTCCGGCGGCAAGGTGTGCCACCTTGAAAGCAGGTTGCGAATGTGCTTTGCCCCTCGTTCCTCGGGTCACATCACATCCGCCTTTCAAGCAAACGTCGGCCTTAGTCATCGTTTGGGCTACATTACCCCCCCCGAACCCCTTTGTCCCCTGGAGCGCCGCACTCCTGTGCGGCACGGGTAACGACGGACTAAAAAGCCGCACCGGAGTGCGGTGCTCCGTTTCGGTCAATTTTTATCAATTTTTTTTTGAAGCTCACGACCAAACGCTTAGCCCCGGTAGGGCCGCCGGAGGCATCTTTAACCGGGCTGCCTGCTTGAAAGCGCCACGCCGGACAGGATAAACCCGGCGCTGACCAGATGAACCCATCCGATGGGTTCGCCTAAAAAGATCATGGCCTCCACCCCGCTGAACAGGGGAAGAAGATAGTAACAGACTGCGGTGCGCCCCGGCCCGATGAGCATGATGGCCCGATTCCACAGGGCATAGGCTATCAGGGCGGCAAAAATCCCTAAGTAAGCCACCACTCCCATGGAGGCAAGGGGCATCAAAGGGGCTATGGAGAAACCCCGTTCCCAGAAATACGCAGGTGCCAGCATGGCCAGGCCCATAAAAAAGGTGGACGCAAGAAAGGTCAGCATGGAAAGCCCCTGGGGCTTTTGCCTCACCAGCAGGGAGTAAAAGGCGAAAATCAGGGCCGCCACCATCATCAGAAGGTCTCCGCTGTTAAAGCGCATTTTAAGCAGCACACCGGGTGAGCCCCCGGTGATAAGAAGCAGCACCCCGAAAAAAGCCATGAGGGTGCCCACGACCTTGGCTCCGTGCATGCCCTCCCCCTGAAACAGCCAGGCCAGGATCACGATAAACAATGGGGAGACCATGGCAATAAGGGACAGGTTCAAGGCCGTTGTGGCAAGACCGGCTACATAGACAAGGGTGTTAAACAGGGTGACCCCTGAAAAGGCGGTGAGGCAAAGGTACCCCAAGTGCTCTTTCACCCGGGCCCTTTCCCTGATGAGATGCGGCAGGGCAAAGGGAAACAGTACGGCCGAAGCGAAGAACCACCGCCAGAAGGCAAGGGTCACCGGAGGCAGGCTGTGATGGAACCCCCGCGCAACGATGAAGTTCCCCGCCCAGAGAGCCGTGGCTCCCAACGCGCACATAATTCCAAGCCATAATGTTTTCCGATCTTCCATGCCCACACTCCCTTAATCTATATACCTATTCCCTGTGCCGGGCCACCGGGCAGGGTCCCGCCTCACCCGGCGAGGCTTAAGGCTGCCGCCCCGCTCACCAGCGCTGAGGGTATCTCTTCTTTTGACTCGGCCAAAGATTCAGTGGTTACCCCAATTCCCACAGCAAGGCAAGCCCCCTGTGGGAGCACGCCTTCGTTTTCAGCAGGAACACCGGTTCCCGGTATCACTTTTACTGATCCGCGGCCCAAAACACCTGTTGTTCGGCAAATCAAGACGTGATACTCTGCAAAATGGTCATATGGTCGAATTCCGACTGTCTTGACCATTTTTCAACCCACTGAAACACAAAGGTTTGTGAACCATGACCATACTTGACATCGTGACGTATCCGGATAAGAGCCTTGCAGAACACTCAGAAAAAATCACCGAGATTGACGAGACCCTGAAAACCCTCATCGAAGACATGGCCGAGACCATGTTTGAAGCCCCCGGTGCCGGGCTTGCCGCTGTTCAGGTTGGCGTCAGCAAGCAGTTGATTGTTATCAACACCACAGGTGAAGACGAAGAAAACAGCTACATGGCCCTTATCAACCCCGAAATTGTGGAAGCCGACGGCGAGTTCATCTCCGAAGACGAAGGATGCCTGTCCGTTCCCGAATTCCGTGCCACGGTCAAGCGATTCAACCGCGTAAAGGTCACGGCCCAGGATATCGACGGCAACCCCATGGAACTCAATGAAGAAGGATTCCCCGCCGTGGTGCTCCAGCACGAAATCGACCACTTGAAAGGCGTCCTTTTCATCAACCGCATCAGCGCCCTGAAACGTGAGATGTACAAACGAAAAGTCAAAAAATGGATGAAAGGCCGCTAAGCCATGACCAAACCGTCCATTATCTTCATGGGGACCCCCGACTTTGCCGTGAACGCCCTAAGGGCCCTTCACGAAAGCGGGCTCTTTGAGATTGCCCTGGTGGTGAGCCAGCCCGACCGCCCCAAAGGACGCGGCCGGAAACTGGAGCCCACCCCGGTGAAGGCCTATGCCCAGGCCATGGGGTATCGGGTGGAACAACCCGAAACGGTGAAATCCGAGGAGTTCATCCGCCTGGCCGAAGAGATCGCGCCGGACTTTTTTGTGGTGGTGGCCTTCGGCCAGATCCTCAATCAGCGCCTCCTGGATGTGCCCAAGGTATGCCCCGTGAACATCCACGGTTCCCTGCTCCCCAGATACAGAGGGTCCGCCCCCATTCAGCGTGCGGTCATGAACGGTGATGCCGTCACCGGCGTCACCACCATGGTCATGGACCGCGGCATGGACACCGGCGACATGCTCCTCACCGTGAAGACCCCCATCGGACCGGAAGACACGGCAGCCACCCTCCACGACCGCCTCTCCGAGCTGGGGGGCGAGCTCATCGTCAAGACCCTCCCCGGCCTCCTGGACGGAAGTGTGGTGCCCGTGCCCCAGGACAACGAGGCGGCCACCCACGCCGCCATGCTCTCCAAAGCCGAAGGGGAAATCGACTGGAGCGCTCCGGCCCGTATCATCGACTGCCGCCTGCGCGGCATGACCCCCTGGCCCGGTGCCTTCACCTTCCTGGACGGCAAGCGATTGCGTATCCACAAGACCCAGCCTCTTGAGATGCCTGCCACCGATGCCCCCGGCACCGTGGTGACCGGCGGTTCCGAGCTGGTGGTGGCCACAGGCGAAGGGCTCCTGCGCATTGTGGAGCTCCAGGGAGCCAACAGCAAACGCATGCCAGCCGAGGCTTTCCTCCGGGGCAACCCCATAGAGCCGGGTGCCCGCATGGGAAGCTGAAACGGCCCCATGCCCTTCCCCTCATTTGAATCAAACGCCGCCGATGGAATCATGGGCGGCGTTTTTGATGGGCTGAAGACCAATGGATGGCATTTTTCGAATGCCCCCCAGCCCGTAGGGTGCACTCTGTGCACCATGTTCGGGTCTCCAGGGCCTTCGACTTTACCGAGGCCTCAGGGACATGCCACAGCGTTGTTTTGGTGCACGGAGTGCACCCTACAGTTCGCGTTCCCCGTGGGTTTCGGGTTTGGATAGCCGGTTTCGTAACCCCACAGCTCCGGGCGGGGTGTGATATTTTTCGAGCGGCCCTCAGCCCGTCCGGTGCACTCCGTGCACCATGCTCGGGTCACCTATAGAAAACATATTTTTCAATCACTTTAAAAAGCAGGACAACACATGACCCAAGACGCCCGAAGTCTGGCCTTTGAGATACTCACCACCTTTGACAAAAACGCCGAAGCCACCCTGGATGCCGTGATGGACCGAATCACCGGCAAAGCCGAGTTGGACAGGCGAGAGATGGGCCTTGCCAACGCCCTTGTTTACGGGGTTCTTCGCCACAGGGGGCAACTGGACTACACCATCGACCACTTTGCGGCCAAGGGCATCGCCAAAATCGACAAAAAGCTCCTCACCATCCTGCGCATTGCACTCTTTCAACTTCGGTTCATGGACAGGATCCCCGAATCCGCGGCCGTAAACACCGCCGTGGAGCTGGCCAAGGTCCACGCCTCCGAAAAATCCGGCGGGTTTGTCAACGCCCTGCTGCGCAACTGCCTCAGGGAACCGGATCAGCCGTCCCTGGACGATCTCTCCCCGGAAAAAAAGCTGGCCGTCACCACCTCCATGCCCGTGTGGCTGGTGGAAAAATGGATTGAACGCATGGGCCATGAAGAGACTGCGGCCCTGTGTCGGGCCTCCAACGAGATCGCCCCCATCACGGTGCGCACCAACTCCCTGAAAACCACCAGGGAAGAGCTCTTTGAGCGCCTGGCGCCCCAGGTGGAGACCCTTTCCCCCACGCCCGTATCCCCTCTGGGCCTCTCCTTTACCTCCCCGAAAGCCCCCATTTTCGAAATGGACGCCTTTAAAGAGGGATTGTTCCAGGTTCAGGACGAAGCAGCCCAGCTCATCGCCCTCATGGTGAACCCAAAGCCCGGCTCGCGGATTCTTGACGTCTGTGCGGGAGTGGGCGGCAAGTCCGGCCACCTGGCCCAGGTGATGGAAAACCAGGGGGAGCTGGTCTCCATGGACGTGGAAGCGTATAAACTCCAGAGCCTTGCCCGGGAGATGAAACGCCTCGGTATCACCAACATCACCACCCACGCCTGCGACCTCACCCGCGAGAGCCCCGATCTCATCGGAGATGGCTTTGACGCCGTCCTCGTGGACGCCCCCTGCTCCGGCCTCGGCGTCATCCGCCGAAACCCGGACACCAAGTGGAAATACTTCAAGCGCAACGCCACCCGCCATGCAAAAAAACAAAAGGCCATCCTCTCCGCCGCAGCCCGCTGCGTGCGCCCCGGCGGCACCCTTGTCTATGCGGTCTGTTCCATGGAACCCGAAGAAAATGGAACCGTGGTGGAGGCCTTCCTTGAAAAACACACGGATTTTCGTATGATGAAACCCTTTGACACCGTTCCCCAAGGGGCCGAGGCCTTCATCACCTCCGAAGGGTACGTGGCCACCCTGCCCCACAAAAACGGAATGGACGGCTTCTTTGCCGCCCGCATGGTGCGGAAAGAAAAGTAAAATTTCAGGTAACTATTCAGTTTATGCCTCCGGCGGTCCTGCCGGGGGCTAAACGTTCAATAAGTGAAACAAACAGGTCGTAAAACACATTTCAGATGAAGTCTCTTTCAAAGGCGGATGTGGTTTGACCCGAGGAACGAGGGGCAAAGCGAATCCGCAACTGCTTTCAAGGTGGCACACCTTGCCGCCGGAGGCTTTTTTGCAATCGGCACCTCTGCATGCCGAATTAAAATCGGGGAATCATCATGTTCAAGGGTCTTCTCAAGTTCGTCACTCTCTTCATTCTCTTCGTCACCGCCGCCGGTGCCGCGTCCTTTGTGACCCTTACCTACATCATCGGCAATGAAAAGAGCGTGGTGGTCCCCGACCTGGTGGGGCGCGACGTTATCTACGTCCTGGAGACCCTCTCCACCATGGAACTCAACACCAAGGTCAAGGGCTCCGAGTTCTCACCCCGCATCCCCAGAAACCGCGTCATCTTCCAGGACCCTGAGCCCGGAACCCGCATGAAACGGGGCCGGGACGTGCGGATTGTCTTCTCCAAAGGACCCCAGCTGGTGGCCATGCCGTCGCTGAAACACCTGGCCCTTGCAGAAGCCAAAATCCAGCTCACGGAGATGGGCCTTGAATTCGGCGTCACCTCCGCCCTCTTCCACCCGGGGGTTGAGAAAGGGGCCGTCATCGCCCACGTACCGTCACCCGGCGCCCTTGTCACCCGAGGGGACAAGGTGGACCTGCTGCTGAGCAACGGGAAAAAGCCCAAAGCCATAATGATGGCGGATCTCACGACCAACCCCCTGGACATGGCCCTGGAGCGCATCGAATCCATGGGTCTAAAGGTGGGCACCATCACCTCCACCCCCTCAAAAAAAGCCGAACGCAACAGCGTGCTGGACCAATCCCCGAAACCCGGCTTCAAGGTCACCCAGGGCCAGATCGTGGACATCACCATCAACAGGGCCCCACGCCCCGACTCCGAAGCCACCGGCACAGGAGCCACCGGATCCCGCCTCTTTACCTGGCGCATAGATGAAGGCTTCCTCAAAAAAAGAGTGAAGATCCAGCTGGTTGGAGATCGCCACACCGATACCATCCTGGACAGGGAAGCGCTTCCCGGAGAAGAACTTTGGGTCCTTGTCCCCACCTTTGAACGCACAACCCTCTTCCTTTATGAAAACGGGCATCTCAAAGAGACGCGTTTTTTTGATTAAGGCGATTGATTTTCAGGGCTGTTCGGGATAAGAAAGCATCAAATCACTTTTTATCAACCCCATGAAATATCAGGATGTTATCCATGTCCATTATTGCACCTTCCATATTGTCGGCAGACTTTTCGAAACTTGGAGACGAAATCAAGGCGGTGGAGGCTGCCGGAGCCGGCTGGATCCACATTGACGTCATGGACGGCCACTTCGTGCCCAACCTCACCTACGGCCCCATCATTGTGGAAGCCTCCAAAAAGGTAACGGACCTGCCCCTGGACGTTCACCTCATGATCGAAAAGCCTGACCTTCTCATCCCGGACTTCGTCAAGGCCGGTGCGGACTGGATCTCCGTTCACGCCGAGGCGTGCACCCACCTCAACCGTTCCATTCAGCTCATCAAATCCCTTGGGGCCAAAGCAGGCGTGGCCTTGAACCCGGCTACCCCGGTGAGCGCCATCGAGTGGGTCATCGACGAGCTTGATTTTGTCCTTGTCATGAGCGTGAACCCCGGATTCGGCGGGCAGTCCTTCATCGAGAACAGCCTCGACAAGGTGCGGGAGATCAAGAAAATGATCACCGACAAAGGGCTCTCCACCCTCATCCAGATCGACGGCGGGGTCAACAAAAAGACCGTTCGCGATATTGCTGCAGCCGGTGTGGACTCCTTTGTGGCCGGTTCCGCCATCTTCGGCAGCGAAAGCTACGAGGAGACCATCTCCTTTCTCAAAAAAGAGATCGAGGACGCGGCACACTAAAGGCTGCGCCTGCAACGGATTGCTCCGGCGGCCCTGCCGGGGCAATCCCGCTGAAAAACATTTTATCTGAGTGTGTTCCCAACCAACCACGCAAGACGCGACGGCCCCGGCCGTTGCCATCCGAAGGGAGGCCCCTTGTGAAGCCCATGGTCATCGACGTTATTCATGGCCCCAACCTCAACATGCTTGGGCGCCGGGAACCTGAGATCTACGGCACCACCACCCTTGCCGACATCGACCGGGAGCTCGAAGCCCTGGGAACCACCCACGGGGCGGATGTGGAGAGTTTTCAGTCCAACTCCGAAGGGGAGATCGTGGACCGCATCCAGGAGGCCTACGGACGGGTCAGCGGGCTCATCATCAACCCGGCGGCCTACACCCACACCAGCGTTGCCATTCGGGACGCCCTGGCCATGCTCTCCTGCCCCATTGTGGAGATCCATCTCTCCAACATCCACAAACGGGAACCCTTCCGCCACCACTCCCACGTCTCGGGTGTGGCAGACGGGATCATCGCCGGTTTCGGTGCCAGGGGCTACCGGATGGCCCTTGAAGCCGTCCTCGATATGATCCGTGAACAGAAATAACAAGGCCTGCCTGAATGGAACCCAATCAAACCTTTCTCAACCTGCCCGATGAAAAAAAACGCCGCATCGAAAATGCGGCTGCCGATGAATTTTCAGACAACGGGTACCGCAGCGCGAGCATCAACGCCATCGTCTCCAGGGTCGGCATTGCCAAGGGCTCCATCTTCCAGTATTTCGGTGACAAAAAAGGACTTTTCCTTTTTATTTTCGGGCAGTCCGTGGAAAAGGTGAAGGACTACTTAAAGGAGGTCCGAGACGCCACCGCCGATGCCCCCTTGGGGGTTCGCCTGGAAGAGACCCTAAAGGCCGGGGTGGGGTTCACCCGAAAACACCCTGTGATCTACCGGCTCTATGTCCGCACCCTGGCGGAAAAAGAGATCCCTTTTCGCTCCGAGATCCTCACCTCCATCCGGCGCTACAGCCTGGAGTACCTTCGTTCCCTCCTTGAAACAGCCCGGGAAAAGGGAGAACTCCGGGACGGGGTAAATGTCGAGGCCGCCTGTTTTATCATCGATGCCGCCATGGACCGCTTCCTCCAGGCCCTGACCCTCCCCCACATGGACGGCGGGCTGGGCATCCACAACGCCGATGACGAGGAGCTAAAGCAGCGGATAAAAATCCTCTGCGACAGCCTCCTCACCGGGGTGACCCCATGAGCCCGATCCTTATCCTCGCCGCGGTCCACGCAGAGCTGGCCCCCATGCTGGCGCGCCTTGACAGCCCTGAGCCCATGAACATTGCCGGTCGCACCGCCTTTACCGCCACCATGGGCAATAAAAAACTCATCGCCCTTGTGGGCGGCCCCGGGGCCGTAAACACCGCCCAGGCCCTCACCGCAGCCATCGAACACCTCTCTCCGTCCCTTATTGTCCAGACAGGATGTGCAGGGGGCTTTGCAGAGGCGGGAGTATCCGTAGGGGACGTGGCCGTGGCCACCGAAGAGATCGACATCCACATGGGCCTTGAGGCCGACACCGAAGAAAAAAGCGTGCGCCTTGCCCCCCTGCCCTTTGCCCTGATGGAAAGAAACGGAAAAGAGTACAGACACCGCTTCCTGCTGGACCGGGACCTCGCAGGGGATGCCATGGCCGCCATACGAAACCGGGGCCTTTCAGGCTTTCACCTCCACAAAGGCTCCTTTGTGAGCGGCTCCACCATCACGGCCACCCAGGCACGGGCAAAAAGCCTCTTTACCCTTTACTGCCCGGTCATGGAGTCCATGGAAGGGGCCGCCGCCGCCCACATCGCCCTGCACTACGGCATCCCCTTCCTTGAAATCAGGGGAGCCAGCAACCTGGTGGGCGCACGCAACAGAGACGCCTGGAACCTGCCTTTGGCCTTTGAAAACAGCTGCGCGTGCCTGATGGCGGTGTTACAGGAGACCATGTAACGGCAGGGGATAAATCCCCTGCACCCCAGGTTCGCAAATGCTCCGTCCCTTCGTTCCTCAGGGACCTCACATTTGCTGAAGGGCTGTGCCCGTGGCTGAACAGCTCCCTTTTGTAAAAATAGCGACCTTTTGAGGCGCTTTTCATAAAGCTGACCATATAAACACGCCATAGAACACAAACGACATTTAGACCCACAGGCACATGCAATGAATCGAACCCTGGCATACTCCACCTGTCCCAACGACACGTTCATTTTCCATGCCCTCGTCCACGGCCTTGTGAAAGCGGAAGGCACTGACTTTAAAACCCACCTCCACGACGTGGAAGCCTTGAACGGCTTTGCCACAGAGAGAACCTTTGACGTCACCAAGCTCTCCTTTGCGGCGTTGGGCCACCTGCGCCACCGCTACGCGCTCCTGCGCAGCGGTGCTGCCCTGGGCAGGGGCTGCGGCCCCCTCATCGTGGCAAAGCCCGGTTTCGACCCCAAACGCCTGAAAGAGGTCCCCATCGCCGTTCCGGGCCTCATGACGACTGCCCACCTCCTGCTGGGCCTCTACCTTGGCCAGTCCCCCAACTCCGCCCCCATGGTCTTTGACACCATCATGCCCAAGGTGGCCGCAGGAGAGTTCGAGGCAGGCCTTATCATCCACGAAAGCCGTTTCACCTATGCCGACCATGGCCTCACCTGCGTGGATGATTTAGGAGCCTTCTGGGAGCGTGAAACCGACCTTCCCATACCCCTGGGGGGCATTGCCGCCGCCCGTGACCTGCCCAAAGACGAGATCACCCGCATCGATGCCGCCATCTCCCAGAGCGTGACATACGCCTTTGCCCACCCCAACGCCTCCCGGGACTACATCCGCAGCCACGCAGTGGAGCTCTCCGACGAGGTCACCCAGAGCCACATCGACCTCTACGTCAACGATTTTTCCATTGATTTGGGCGACGAAGGCATCGCCGCCGTGGAAGCCCTCATGGACAGAGCAGAAAAGAGCGGGCTCATCCCGCAGTCTGAGGCGCCCTTGTTTGTGTAAGGGACCAGAAAAAAGACAAAAGCAAAAAAATGATGCCTCCGGCGGCAAGGTGTGCCACCTTGGGAGCAAATTTCCGCAGGGCTTTGCCCCTCGTTCCTCGGGTCAAATCCCTGCGGTATTCCGGCAAGACATTGTATTATTTTATTTCCAGCACCATACGAAAGGTGTTGGCAGTCCCGAATCTGATCGGGACGCTATACCGGCAGGATAATCCAAATCCCCACGGTACGCGATGAACCGTAGGGTGCACTCCGTGCACCAGAATGACACCTTCCAATAATCCCTGAACATATCTACTACCAATTCCCCTGGATACCCGAACATGGTGCACAGAGTGCACCCTACGGGCTGGCGGCTTCACGGGAGATGTCGGTAACCCCAAACCTGGTCGGGACGCTATACCGGCAGAATAATCCCAATATCCCCGATACGCGATGAACCGTAGGGTGCACTCCGTGCACCAGAATGACACCTTCCAATAATCCCTGAACATATCTACTACCAATTCCCCTGGATACCCGAACATGATGCACAGAGTGCGCCCAACAGGCTGGGGGCTTCACGGGAGATGTCGGTAACCCCAAACCTGGTCGGGACGCTATACCGGCAGAATAATCCAAATTCCCCCGGTACGCGATGAACCGTAGGGTGCACTCCGTGCACCAGAATGACACCTTCCAATAATCCCTGAACATCTCTAATACCAATGCCCTTGGATACCCGAACATGGTGCACAGAGTGCACCCTACGGGCTGGCGGTCATTCGGAAAGATGGCATCATCCCTCGAAGCTGGATAGAGAGCACAAACCGACCGATTCAATCACACAGCAAAAGCGCGGGGATGGGGTATGGAATGGGGAAATTCCCTTGAAGGCAGGATGTCAAAAGAAGAGGCAAAAGCGGGGACGACTTTCTTGGGGAGAAGGCCGTATCGGTAAAGCTGCTCAAAGTAGAGGGAGAGACCTTTGATCTCTGCCTCACCCAGGGAGACCACGAGGTGGTTAAAGTAGCGCGTCAGAACCTCGTCGGAAAGCCCTGTTTTTGCCTGGGTATCAGCCACAATGCCCGGCATATCCGAAAGCCCCCTGGCCCGGGAACGATGGAACAGCTCCACGAGACGATCCACCACAGCCGGGGCCATGGCGCAAAAATCCTTCCGTATGGCCCACACGGCAAAAACAAAGGGCAATCCCGTCATCTTCTTCCATTCAAGGCCCAGGTCATAGACATACGGAAACTGACCTTGCCAGTCCGTAAGAAGGGCGGAGTCTCCGATGACCAGGGCGCCTTTCACCCCCTCGGGGAGATCCGAGGGCGTGTGGACCCGACCCGGCTGGATCTCCGGGCGTACCCCTTTTTCCCGTAAAAGAATCCGCAGCAGCTCCACTGAAGTTGCCGACTCCTCCGTCACGATAACGCGTTGCCCGTCCAGCTCTTCCATGGGCGTGTCTGAGACGAACAGGACGCTCAAGACCTTTCCGTCACAGGCAATGGAAAGATCGGGCAGGAGCAGCCACTGGTCTGCGTTGCGTGCATAGGCCACCGAGGAGACCGGACTCATCACCACCTCGCCGTCCCTGAGCATGGTGTTGAGGGTCGCCGGGGGCTCGGTCACCATGGAGAGCCACGCCGGACAGTCCCCATGGTCGATACCATGGTAAACCGGCGATACGTTGATATAGCTGATACGTCCTATGGGAATCTTGCTCATGACGGTGCCTTCTGTGGTTAAATTCGGAAGAAAAGCAGCCTCCGGCGGCAAGGTGTGCCACCTTGAAAGCTGGTTGCGGATGCGCTTTGCCCCTCGTTCCTCGGGCCAAAGCGCATCCGCATGTAAACAAGATGTATTCAAGCGGTTTTCTATAAGCGTTCAATGTGACAACCAGGCCTAAACCAACCCATAACCTATTGTCAGAATAACCAATATAAAGAATCCTGCACTCTGCCTTTAACAAAAATGGTCACCGAATGGCGCACGCCACGCGAATGCCTCAAAAAAGCCTGCATCAAGACGGCCCCCCATGCATTCGCCACAGGGTTTCCAGGTGCCCCCACCTGGCCGCCGGAGGCTGTTTTTAGCTGTCTTCATTCGTTTTCATTGCAGAGCACGCACAGCCAGCCCCTCGTCAAAAAACCACCCATACGAAAAAGAGCGTACGGAAGATGTCGGGGTCACTTCAAGGCACCGGGCGGAGCAACCGGGTACAAGGCGTCCGAAACGCTCGCTGAAGCCCAGGGCTCTGGCCCCGTTTTCCGTGGCCATGCGAAAGATCTCTGCCGGAGAAAGACCCGGTGCGCAGGTGGCCACGGCCCGCATTTCATCCAGAATGGAGAGACTCTCGCAGCTCGCCAGGCTGTCGGTGCCCAAGGCCACGGTGAGCCCGGCCCCGACCATGGCCTCGATATCCGGAACCCGGCCATGGAGAAGTCGGTTGCTCCGAATACAGCAGACGGCCGTTGCCCCGGCGTCTGCCAGGCGCCTGAGCTGGGGAACCCCGGCCTGCAGGAGGTGAACCACGAGGGTGGATGAATCCACCACCCCCAGGTCCAGAAGATAGGAGACCGGGTCGTCTGCTGGCAGGGGCCATGAAGAATAATCGATGCCTCGTTCCGTGAGAAACTCGGCCCAGGGGCCCTTGCCGGTGGTGAGGAACTCCCGCTCGGCATCGGACTCGTCCAGGTGGATGCTGAAAGGGCGCCCTGCCTCGGCGGCAAGGGCTTTCATGGCTTTTATCGCACCGGGAGCTGTTGTGTGTGGGGCATGGGCGGCAAGGCTGACCCACGGCGCATCCTTGCTTCCCGCAGGCATGGAAAGGGGTTCAGGAGACCCCAGGAGTTCCTGAAACCAGATGCCTTTGGTGCCTTTATTTTCAAACAGGGGCCGGGTGATCCCAAGGGTCGAGATCTCTCCAAAAAGAAGGGTTCCCGAGGCCTCAGCCTCCGTCACCGCCCGTTGTGCCGCCAAAACAAGCTCGTCCCGGGGGATGCTCTCCCGAACGGCCAGAAGGTCCCTCACCCATGGGGCAAACCCGTCGGTGCCATTGACCCTGCCGGAAAGGGCCGACAGCTCCAGATGGGTGTGGGCATTGACAAAGGCGGGAACAAGGGCTGTATCGCCGTGCTCTTCAACCTCTACCCCCTTGGGCCCCTTTCCGGTACCCACGGAGACAATGGTCCCGTTTTCCACCACCAGGTGGCCGTGGTTTATGACGGTGTCGGCGTCAGCGACCACCCATCGGGCCCGGTGCAGCCGTCTCATGCACACACCGCAAGGTGGTTGTAGAAGCAGTCCCGTTGGACCGGGGTAAACCCGGCGGAGGCCACCACGCGGATCAGCTCCTCCTTGGGCAGCATGTGATCCACGCCTGCGGCGGAGACCACATTCTCTTCGATCATGGTGGAACCCATGTCATTGGCACCGAAAAAGAGAGCCACCTGGGCGATCTTCTCTCCCTGGGTGACCCAGGAGGCCTGGATGTTGTCCACGTTGTCCAGAAAGATCCGAGACAGGGCCAGGACGCGCAAATAGGCGTCGGCTGTTGCTTTTTCCACGTCCAGATCGGTGTTGGTGGGCTGGAAGGTCCAGGGTATGAAGGCGGTGAACCCGCCGGTCTCGTCCTGGAGGTCCCGGATCCGGGTGAGGTGCTCCACGATCTGGGCCGGTGTTTCCAGGTGGCCGAACATCATGGTGGCCGTGGACCGCATGCCCGCAAGGTGTGCCTGGCGCATCACCTCCAGCCATTTGTCCACCCCGCATTTGTTGGGAGAGACCTGCCTGCGGACTTCGTCCACGAGGATCTCGGCCCCGCCCCCCGGAATGGATTTAAGCCCCGCTTCCTTGAGCTTTTCCACGGTCTCGGCGATGGAGAGCTGGCTCTGGTCGGCAAGCCAGGAAATTTCAGGGGGCGAAAACCCGTGGACATGGATGGGAAAGGTGGTGGTAAGCCAGCGCAGGAGGTCCACGTACCAGTCCAGGGTCAAGGCGGGATTCATCCCTCCCTGGAGAAGGATCTGGGTTCCACCCAGCTCCAGGGTCTCCTCGATCTTCTGCCGGAACGACTCCCGGCTGAGCACGTACCCGCCATCCTCCCCCACCCTGGAGTAGAACGCGCAGAACTTGCACTCCGAGGTGCAGACGTTGGTGTAGTTGATGTTCCGGTCCACCACGAAGGTCACCGTAGTGTCGGGGTGCTTGGCCAGGCGGACGGCGTGGGCCAGGGCGCCGAGTTCAGAAAGGGTTGCCCCGTTTGAAAGTTCGAGCAGCTCCTGAGGTGTTACCCGGTAACCGGATGATATTTTTTCTGATAGAGACTCCACAGACACCTCCCTAAGCGATATGGTTGTAAAAGGAATCCCGCTCCACGGGTTCAAACCCGGCCCCGCGAATCATGACGGCCATCTCGGCGCGGGTCAGCCCCTTGGCCGACGTGGCACCGGCGGTATGGGTAATCCGCTCTTCGATGATGGTCCCGTCCAGGTCATCCGCCCCGAAGGAGAGGGCCACCTGGGCCAGCTTCTCGCCGATCATCACCCAGTAGGCCTTGATGTGATCGAAGTTGTCGAGCATCAGGCGCGAAACGGCCACGTTCTTCAGGTCATCCACGCCACCGGTGGGCGGAATGTGAGAGAGCTTGGTGTTCTTGGAGTGAAAGGCCAGGGGAATAAACGAAGAAAACCCGCCGGTGCGGTCCTGGAGGTCCCTCAAGGTAATCAGATGGCTGACGCGTTCCTCAAGGGTCTCGATGTGGCCGTAGAGCATGGTGGCGTTGGTGGGAATGCCTGCGGCGTGCACCGTCTCCATGACCTCCAGCCACCGGTCCCTGCCGATCTTTTTAGGGAACAGCTCATCGTGGACCCGCTCGCTCATGACCTCTGCCCCGCCCCCCGGCATCATGGCAAGGCCCGCGTCTTTCAGCTCAGCCACGGTCTCGGCAAGGGAGAGGCCGGACAGGCGTGAAAGGTAATCGATCTCCACCGCCGTAAAGGCCTTGATGGTGGCCTCAGGCCTTACCTCGGCCATGGCCTTGAGAAGGCCTGTAAAGTAATCGAAGTCCAGGTTCTCGTTTAAGCCCCCCACCATGTGGATCTCGCGCACGGGCTCGTCCATGCGTTCCATGAGCCGCGCCTTGACCTCTTCCACGCTCCAGGTATAGGCGTTGCCCGTCCCCTCGTCCGTTGCAAAGGCGCAGAAGGTGCACCGGTTGGAGCAGACATTGGTGTAGTTCACATGCTGGTTGTATACATAATAGGCGATGTTGCCGTGGCGCTTCCTGCGCACGAAATCCGCCATGCGCCCTACCCCGGACAGATCGGGAGATGCGTATAAAGCCATCCCGTCTTCAAAGGTCAACCTCTGCCCTGCCTTCACCTTGTCCCATACGGACGCCAACGCTGAATCAATAAATTCCATAATCCCCTCTTCCACGAGGTCTCAGAAGGGCCGAGGTGCCACAAGCCCCTGTTTCGGTTTGCATCTTCGGGTATGACCACCCGGTCAGTGACCACGTGGTCATATATACAGGTGTTTTTCCCCCGTGGCAAGAAAGATGCGCCACAGAAACCCGCTGAGCGCGGTTTGTCGCCTTGACCCGCCGGAAAAACCGAACTAAACATGGAGGACTGTCGCCATACTCACCACAGGGCGCGCGATTGCAAATCTGCGTTTTTAATCCCTGTTGCACGCACCAACCAAAGGAGCCACCATGAAATGCAACACCCATCTTAAAATAAACAACGACCTGTGCGGAACCGTCACCACCCTTGAAGAGGGGCGTTGCGTCGTCACCCTCACCACCACCCCCGAGATGGGTGCCGATGCGCAGGAGCTCGTGCATGGAGGGTTTGTCTTTGGCATGGCGGATTATGCGGCCATGTGCGCCGTCAACGATCCCTATGTGGTTTTAGGAGGGGCCGAGACCAGCTTTTTAAAACCGGTCCGTGTTGGAGATAGCCTCACGGCAGAGGCCATGGTGAACGAGACCAAAGGCAGGAAACGCATCGTGCCCGTCACCATCCGCAGGGGTCAGGAGGAGGTGTTTAAAGGGACGTTTACCTGCTTTGTCCTTGAAACGCATGTGCTGGGGGAAAACAAAGGGTAGAAAGGAAGGATGGTTAAAAAACAATGCATGCAGGGAACTAAGCGCCCTGCATGCATAAGTTTCATGGTTGGCATGAACGGTGTGCGAGGGTCATGGCAACCCTGGCACCTGGAGAGGACCCCCTATTTCTTTTTCCGCACCACGCGGCGGACTTTGCGCACGCGACGGGTCCCCGACGGGGCGGCCTTTTTCTCCTGGGGAGGCTCCAGACCCTGCTGCTTGAAGGAACACACGGACCGGGGACACGCAAGGCCGTCGCCCTCGTCGTTTTCCACGAGAAACGGGTTTTTGCAGATGGGACAGGCAAAGGGATAAGGCCGCTTCCAGGTCACGAAACCGCAGGAGCGGTTGTCGCACCGGTAAAAGGTCTTGCCGTGGTCCGTTGAGCGGGTCTCCAGTTTCCCGACATTGCAGACCGGGCACCCAAGGGACAGGTTTTCTTCAAACCTGGCAATGGCAGCGGCGATATCATCCTCACTGTCGCCATGGGTCAGGCGCTCGGCCGTTTCTTTCTCAGGGTGTCCGTCCCCGGGATCAGCCGATCCTTTTCGACTGCGTTCTTCTTCAAGGCGTTTTTTCTCAAGAAGAAGCTCGTTCTTCTGGCGCTCCAGCTCCATCTTTTCCCGCTGGATGGCCAAAAATGCTTCCCGCTGGATCTCTTCCTGGGAGGGTTTTGGGGCCGCAGGCTCGGGCTTGGGTACCTCCGGGGCGTCTTCTGGGCCCTCCTGACGGTCAGCGTGATCATCCGGTGAGACCACAAGGGTCCTCAGGGCCCCTTTGGTGGCCAGGGGAGTCACCTCCTGAACATTGAGGGCCTGCCCTCTCTCTTCGGTCAGACGTTTTCGAATGGAGGCGATTCGCTTCAGGAACCGCTCACGCCGGGCTTCGGCTTCGGCAGGATCTTCCCTGTGCGGCGAATCATCGTCATCGGCTCCACGGTCCATAAGGGTCTGGTCCACCTGATTCAAGGCCTTATCAAGGTCGTTGCGTCCATCCAGAAGTTCCTGGAGGATCTGCACAAGAAAGGCAGGCAGAACAATCCCGGGCATCTTCGGATAGGCGGCATCCAGCCCGGCCATCAGGCACCGGGCCATCTCTCCCACTTCCGGGGCGTCCTCGGAACCTGCAAGGAGCCCTTCCTGGCGCAGCAACCCCACCACTTCGGAGGTCCGACCTTCGGTTACAAGGCCAAGCTCCACCGCCTCTTCCACCACATCCTGAAGGGAAAACCCGGAGCCCTCTTCCGCATGGACCAGCACAAGAAGCGCAAAGGCATCGATGCTGGGGCCGATGCGCTGCCACACCGGGGTGTACCCCTCCACGCCCGTCAACCGTGTCTGGACATGGAATTCAAAGGTATCTTTTAAACCGACATTCATCAATCACACTCACTGTCTTAGCTGACGGCATCATGGACGGCGGCCTCCCTGCGGTTGAAAAGGGATCAGCCTCTGCGCCACGTGCCTGTTGCGGTTTATTCGGTATCCGGGGAGGCATCGTCCGGGGAGACCACTCCGGCCACCACATCCACACAGCGGCCATCCCGACCGATCATCAGAGATAGGGTAATGCGAGCCTGAAAATCCATCTGGTAGGCGATACGGTCTTCTTTAACCGTGAGGTGACCCTCCTTGAACTCAATGTCATCCTGAAGCGAGAGCCCGTACTTCTCTTCCAGCAGCTTTTCGATAACGTCCCAGTCAAGGCTGCCGGTGACAATGTCCATCAGATCCCGTTCGCCCTTTTGAAAGGCGTCATCGGGAACCAGTTTGTTCTCTTTTTCTTCTTCGGCCATGGTCTTGCCATCCAAATCGGCCTGATACATCGCATTTCTCCATCATGGGACTGTCGCCGCCTCCGTCATCTCCCGTGCCAGATCCAAACATGCTTGGGCCCCGGGGGACATCACATCCACCAGGGCAGCGGGAGTTTCGGTTGCCATCCCTTTCCGAACGGCGTCGCAATCAGGCAGTCGACCGACGAATTGCATGCCGGCTTCATCCGGGACCGGATCTGAAGGCCCCAGTGTCACAAACCCTATCCCTTTCAGGTCCGGGTTCAAATACTTTAATACTTCATCGACACAATGCCCGGCCTCCTTGAGCTGAGAGTTGCGATCCCAGCCCGGATGAAGGGGGACCAGGGCCATGTCCGATGCCGCAAGGGCACTTTTCACAAAAAAACCGTTCCCTGAAGGGGTATCAATGATTACGCGACCATACCCTTCTCCGGGTTTGCGAAGACTCAAGCCCAGGACCTTCTCTTTTTCAGGATTGAAGGCCAAAAATTTTTCCGCCTCTTTTTCACCCGAGAGTGCCGGTATCACGTCAAGGTACGGGGTACACCCGGGGACAATGGCCCCCCTCAGCCCCACAAACCCACTGAGGACATCGGCAACACCCCAGGCAGGTTTTTTGTGTTTTCCCATCAGTATGCGCGACCCCGCACCGGATGAGGTACAGTCCACATAAAGGGTTCGAATTTCAAGGAGAGCAAAGGAAAAGGCCAGGTTCACGGCCAGGGTCGTCTTGCCGGAATCGCCCAGTGGATTCAGGAGTGCGATGGTGTGATGCATGGCACAGGCCTCTTCATTTTAGATGCGGGGGCACAAAAAAATAAATAATTAACAGGCATTACCCACGTAGACATAGCACACCCGGGCGGCAATGTGAACCGGCATCGCTACCAGGGTGAACGCATTTGTTTTTAGCCTCCGGCGGCCCTGCCGGGGGCTAAACTTTTAAAAAGTTTAATAAACAGGCTTTAAAAAACAGATTCAGACCAATCAAAATCAATAGCGAATGTGATTTTTCCTGAGGAACGAAGGGGAAAGCGCATTCGCAACCTGCTTTCGAGGTTGCACACCTTGCCGCCGGAATTATTCCGGTTAAAGTCAAGCGAACCCCAAACGCCCTTCATCGTGTTTCCAGAATGATGAAATGGTCCTCTCCTGCGAAAACAGTTGCCACATGTCACACATCACGCGAATGCCCCGAGAGCGCTTGCAGAATGGATGCCTCCATGCATTCGCCATAGGGTTTCAAGGTGCCCCCACCTTGCCGCCGGAGGCATTGCTTTTGTTTTTCCTGAGCCCTCTTGGCCCTGTGGTTCATCCGACATTAAACATAGAAGGCACCGCCCTTGGATATTACCCTCAATGCGTTCGCCCTGGCATCGCTACCATCCCCAAGGATTCCAAACGTCATAAAACCATGAAGTCCCCCTCTGCACGCCGCGGCCTCCCCGGTATTGTGACCCATGCCCGATTGGGTTATGGTGCGTTTCAGGGAACCATTTGCGGGCACAGGACACAAACCGGGAGCATTGCCGAGACGCGCCACATGAATTCAGACTCTTTTCACAACGCCACATTCACCCCCGAAGCCATGGACGAGGTCATCGAACACCTCGGCTACTCCAGGCACTCCCGAAACATGGCGTACCTCAAGGCCCTCCTCGCCCATGCCGGCACAGAGGAAGGGTACGGCTCCCAGCCCATGGACTCAGACCGCCTTGTCCAAGCCATCTGGAATACCGAAGATCCCGGGCAGCTTCGGTCCAGGCGCAAGAACCTCAGCACCATCCGCTCCTCCGTAAACAGGGATTTATCCCGCCTTTATAAAGACGGAAACAACCCGGAAGGCGTCACCATTTCACCGGAACACGCCCTGGTTGTATCCCAGGAGGCCAAGGAAGCCCTGTACGCGCCCTTTGCAAACCACTTTACCAACGCAAACAGCCCGGAAATCGAAAAGGCCAGCGCCCTGCTGGACGCCCTGGCCGAGATGGCCGAAAAGGGCGGCCCCCTGCTCGACAGCACGGAAGGCCTCGCGGAAAAGCTGAAACGTGCGGTAAAAGCCTTGGAAAAAGGCGGCGCGTTACCCGAGCTTGAAGAAAAAGAGGCCCCTGAAGAGGTCTCCGATGAGGAGATCGAAGAAGTTGAGGAAGCCGAGGACGAGGAGACCGAGATCCTCGATGAAGAGGATGAGCTTGAAGAACTCCCCGAAGAAGAGTTTGAAGAGGTCGAGGAGGATGAAGGCGAAGAACTCGACATCCTCGATGAAGAAGATGAGCTGGAGGAGATCCCCGACGAGGAGTTCGAAGAGGTCGAGGAGGACGAAGACGAAGAACTCGACATCCTCGATGAAGAAGATGAGCTTGAGGAGATCCCTGACGAGGAGTTCGAAGAGGTCGAGGAGGACGAAGATAAAGAGCTCGACATCCTGGATGAAGGGGATGAACTTGAGGAGATCCCTGACGAGGAGTTCGAAGAGGTCGAGGAGGACGAAGATGAAGAGCTTGACATCCTGGATGAAGAGGATGACCTCGAAGAGATCCCCGAAGACGACATCGAAGAAATGGAGGAAGCAGAAGATGACGAGCTCGACATCGTAGATGAAGACGAGGACCTCGAAGAGATCCCCGAAGACGACATCGAAGAGGTGGAGGAAGCCGAGGATGATGAGCTCGACATCGTAGATGAAGACGAGGACCTCGAAGAGATCCCCGAAGACGACATCGAAGAGGTGGAGGAGGCAGAAGACGACGAGCTCGACATCATAGATGATGACGAGGACCTTGAAGAAATCTCCGACGATGACATCGAAGAGGTGGAGGACGTGGAGGATGAGGACCTCGAAGACACCTCACCATGGGCCGCCGATGAAGATCCCGACGCCATGCAGGAACGCGCCGACCGGTTTGATGCGCTGCTCAACGAATCCGAACGGTATTACAACCGCTATATCCACATCCCCACCGGGCGCTACCCCGCCTTGGACCCGGTAACCGGCGAAGAGACCCTTGCTGACTTAGAGGAGTTCCTTGCGGGTAAATACCCTGTCACCAACGCCCTTTTTGAAGTGTTCATCGGTCGCACCGGCTACAAGACAACTGCGGAAGAGCGGGGCTTCGGCGCGGTGTACGAACCGCGCCTGACCCGGCAGTCCCGAGGCAAGGGCATCAGCCTCTCCACAAGCAAAGGGCTGCGCCTCATTCGCGGGGCCAACTGGTACAAGCCCTCCGGGGCACGGTCATCGGTACACACCAGCGCCCACCACCCGGTGGTCCAGGTGAGCTACGAAGACGCCATGGCCTTTGCGTCGTGGTCCGGCAAACGGCTCCCGACCCTGGCTCAGTGGCTTGCCACAGGGGGACGCACAGCCACCCCCTACCCCTGGGGAGATGCCTGGGGCAGTCACCTCTGCAACACCGAAGAGGTGGGGGCCGGCGGCACCCTTCCCGTGGACACCTTCCCCAAGGGCGCCAGCCCCTTCGACGTCTACGACCTCATGGGCAACACCATGGAGTGGGTCAGCGACCTGCTCCCTGAAAAAGGGGGAGAGCCTGTCAAGACGGCCGTGGGAGGCAGCTTCCTGTCCGACCGAACCTTGACGCGCCAGCAGTTACAGATCTTAGACACCCGGTTTTCATCCAATGTCCTGGGCTTTCGCTGTGTCGGATGGTAGATCTCGACACAGGGCTTCCGGCAATGGTATGGTTACACGAACTATATCAGCGACACCTAAGTGAATGATGCGAAGGAGACACCTGTGAACGACATCTATCGGAAACGACTCGATACACTTCAAGACACTTTGAGCCGCAACGGCTTTGACGCCTGCCTCATCATGCAGGAAGAAAATAGAAGGTACTTAAGCGGCTTCACCGGAGAGGACAACAGCGTGGACGAATCCGCCGGTGCCCTTCTCATCGGGCCCAAGGGGCTCATCCTGGCCACCGACTCCCGCTTTGAACTCCATGCCATCCATGAGGCTCCTCTTTTTGACGTCCATGTGTACAAAACCGGCCTGGACAAAGACCTCCCCGAGCTCCTTGACCGTGTGGGTGCCAGCCGTGTCGCCTTTGAAGAGACCCGGGTCTCCGTGGGTCGGTTCAACGCCTTTGCCGCCGCCCTGAAAAAAAGCGGGTCCACAGCAGAGCTGGTGGCCCACGAAGACATGACCGCTCCCATGCGTGCCATAAAAAGCGCCGATGAAATACAGACCATGCGGGAGGCCCTGGCCATCGCAGAGGCCGCGTTTTCGGCCGTAAAAGCCAACCTGACCCCGGGCCTTACTGAAAAAGCCATCGCCTGGGAGATGGAAAAAGAGATGAGAAGCCGCGGTGCCGATGGCCTTTCGTTTCCAACCATTGTCGCCTCAGGCCCCAACGCCGCCCTTCCCCACGCCGTCCCCGGAGATCGGAAGGTGGCCCCTGGAGAACCCCTGCTCATCGATTGGGGATCCCGGTACAACGGATACTGCAGCGACTCCACCCGCACGGTTGTCCTGGGGAGCCCCTGCGATACCTTTAAACGCGTCTTCGATACCCTCTTTGAGGCCCAGGCCCGAGCCATCGACGCCATCTGCGACGGTGCCAGCGGCAAAACCGTGGACGCCGTGGCCCGAGGGTTCATTGAACAGACCTTCCCCGACGGCTTCGGCCATGGCCTGGGACACGGCGTTGGCCTTGAGATCCATGAGGCACCCCGCCTGAGCTATCTCAAGGATCACACCCTCAAAGCAGGGATGGTGGTCACCGTGGAACCCGGCATCTACCTCCCCGAATGGGGGGGCATCCGCCTGGAAAACATGGTCCTTGTTACGGAAAACGGAGCCGAGGTCCTCAACACCCTGGACTACCGAGACCACATCGTAGCGATTTAAAATCAGGCCTGCCGGGGCCAGGAGATCATCCTCCCCTGCCCCGGCACCCATCACCTATAACCTGACGTCCCTATTATCTGATTTTTCCATGCCCCCTCTCCTCAACCAACACATCGACCAATTCATCACCCACCTTCGTGTGGAGCGAGGCCTGGCGGACCTGAGTGTCGAGGCCTATGCATCGGACCTGTCCCGATACGCAGATTTCCTGGAAGAAAACGGCATGCAGGAGGCCACCGAGGACGACACCTACGCCATCTTAAAACACATGATCGGCTTACGGGGTGAGGGCCTGGGCGCCCGTTCCAGGGCGCGGCACCTAGTGTCCATCCGCTCCTTTTATCGGTTCCTTGCCGAGGAGAAGGTCCTTGCCAGCGATCCGTCGAGCCTCATCGAGTTTCCCAAAACAGGCCTCAAACTGCCCGACACCCTCTCGATCCCGGAGGTTGAAAAGCTCCTGGACGCCCCGGAGACCACAACGGCCCGCGGCATGCGGGACGCCGCCATGATCGAGCTGCTCTACGCGGCAGGGCTCAGGGTCTCGGAGCTCATTCATCTCACCCTCAACGACATCAACCTGGAGGCCGGTTTTGTGCGCGTCTTCGGCAAAGGGGCCAAAGAACGCGTTGTGCCCATGGGGCAATACGCCATGGACAAACTGCGGACCTATCTCACGACGGCCCGCCCCCTGCTTTTGAAACACCACACAAGCAGCACCCTGTTCGTGGCCCGTGCCGGCAAGCCCATGACCCGTCAGGGATTCTGGAAGCTGCTGAACAAGTACACCGCACTGGCAGGCCTGACGGGCCGCATCAGCCCACACACCCTGCGCCACTCCTTTGCGACACACCTTCTTATGGGGGGCGCCGACCTGCGCGTGGTGCAGGTCATGCTCGGGCACACAGACATCTCCACCACGCAAATTTACACCCATATCACCGGAGACCACCTCCGGACCATGCACCGAACCTGTCACCCGAGAGGGTAAGCAACTGTTCAGCTTTAAAATACAGCCTCCGGCGGCAAGGTGGGGGCACCTTGAAGCCCTATGGCGAATACATGGAGTCAGTCGTTTCACATACGCTTTCAGGGCATTCGCGTGATGTGTGACATCTGGCACCCGTTTTTGCTGGAGAGGCCCATTCCATACTTCAGGAAACACGATAGCAGGTATTTGGAATTCGTTTGACTTTAACCGGAATAACTCCGGCGGCAAGGTGTGCCACCTCCTTGAAAGCTGGTTCCAAATGCGCTTTCCCCTTCGTTCCTCAGAAAAAATCACATCCGCCTTTAAAGTAGAATTCATTCAAAAAGATTTTTTAAAACCTGTTTGTTAAACTTTTTAAAAGTTTAGCCCCCGGCAGGGCCGCCGGAGGCATAAGCTGAATAGTTACGAGGGTAAAAACCTTTACAGACGGTGACCGCGCCTTTATGATTAAAACATGGTTTTGTTGATCAGGGTCAACACCATCGCAGCTGCAACGTCCCTGCCTTGCTTTTCCTGCGATACCTTCACCCCGGGGTGTCCCCGCATCTGGCCCGACGCAAGCCCTTGTACCCGGGATGTTTTCACACAATCCCCCCGGCAACTTTTTTATCAATGGGTCCGGGTGATTCGCCCGAAGGTCCCCCGCGTTGTTGATGCGCAATCAAACAGGACGGCGGACAAGGCACGAATCGTTCGGCAAGCAATAGATGTGATCGCATGAAAAGCAATAAACGCACCGACTCGCCAGGGGTCATGAAAAGCCTCTTTATGGTCTACCTGATTCTGGGCGGCCACATTCTCCTCATCGTAGCCCTCTGCTTTTTTGTCCTCTTCTTCCGAGGCCTCGTCAATTACCTGCCCTGGATTTTCCTGGGAGGGGTCAGCCTCATCGGGCTGACGGCCTATTTCATTTACAAGCGCATGAAGACCGAAGGCAAAGCGCTCCGGGAGATCCTCGCCCTGCCCATGCTCCAAGGCAAGACCGTGGAGATCAGTGTGCTCGGAGGGCTCGCATCCGTTCGGGTTGAGGACCCGAATGCTCAGCAGCCCCTGTCCATCGACGCGGGTCCCCGTGCCCAGGCGCCCCCCATCCATGCCCTTCCCCCGTCCAGCCATGTGACCGAGCTTCTGGAGCTGGCCCACCTGCTGGACAACAACCTCATCACCCTGGATGAGTACAACAAGGCCAAAAAGAAAATCATCAACTGAGCCTCTCCTTTTCACGCAAAATAAAACCCCGACCCACACGGTGTGTGAATCGGGGTTTTTTATGGTCTTTTGCGTACTATGACGTCCTTATCCAGGGTACCCGTCGGGGTTTTCCGACTGCCATTTCCAGGCATCCCGGCACATGGCCTCCACCCCTTTTTCAGCGCGCCAGCCAATCTCATTCCAGGCTTTGTCCGGAGAGGCGTAACAGACCGCGATATCCCCCGGGCGCCTTGGGGCCACCACGTAAGGCACCGGCCGCCCAGAGGCTTCTTCAAAGGCACCCACCATATCCAGCACGCTGTACCCCTGACCTGTGCCCAGGTTGTACACATGGAGCCCCGGGGCCTCGTCGGTATGTTTCAAGGCACACAAATGCCCTTTGGCCAGGTCCACCACATGGATAAAATCCCTGACCCCGGTGCCGTCATGGGTGGGGTAATCGCTGCCGAAGACGCTCAGGCGTTCCAGTTTCCCCACGGCAACCTGGGCGATATACGGCATCAGGTTGTTTGGGATGCCGTTGGGGTCTTCGCCGATACGGCCGCTCTCATGGGCCCCCACGGGATTGAAGTATCGAAGGAGCACCACGCGCCAGGAGCTGTCCGCCACCAGCAGGTCTTCCAGCATTTCTTCAACGATCAGTTTGGACCGGCCATACGGGTTGGTGGCGCTTCGGGGGAAACTCTCGTCCATAGGGACGGTTTCCGGCTCTCCGTACACCGTCGCAGAAGAAGAAAAAATAATGTTTTTTACCCCGGCCCGATCCATGGCGTGGAGCAGGTTCAGTGTGCCGGTGAGATTGTTCTGGTAATAAGCCAGGGGCATCTCTACCGATTCCCCCACGGCCTTGAGCCCGGCAAAGTGAATCACGGCATCAAATCGGTGGGAGGCAAACAGCGAGTCCAGCACGGCTTCGTCCAGCAGGTCCCCCTTGACAAAGGCCAGGGATTTACCCGTCAGGGCTTCAACCCGCCTCAAGGACTCTTCGGAGCTGTTCGACAAGTTGTCCACCACCGTGACCTGGTGGCCGGATTCAAGGAGTTCGAGACAGGTATGGCTGCCGATGTACCCGGCACCGCCTGTGATCAGTACATGCATAATCCATCCTCAAGGCCCCTTGCAACAACCCGGGGCAATTCTATAAGATTTGTAAAGGCCAGCCCTAAAATGCCTGGGCATCGACAGGTGCTCGGGTTTCCCAGGGACAGTCCGTGACCACGGCCAGGGGATTTTCCCTCACCAGCCTCAAGGCGTTCTCGCGGCCGATTATTTTCGACGCTGCTTTAACCCCGGCTTCCATGCCCGGGGTCCGGTAGTCATGGTCATGGGCATCCGATGCCATGATATCCACCGCCCTTTTTTTAAGGAGGTAACGGGCGCAGGAGGCGATCTCCCGGCCAAAGGTTCCGGCGACACTGTCTGCGGTCACCTGCACCAGGGAGCCGGTCTCTTCCACCATCTCAAACAGGCGGTTCGGATCCCTGATAATGCTCGGGTTCCGCTCGGGATGGGCAATGATGGGATGAAATCCCCGGTCCCTGTAGGCCCTTAAAATGGGAACCGCCACCCGCGGCAGGTGGCTGCTGGGAAATTCCACCAGAAGGTACCTGGACCCGTTGATGGCAAAATCCGCCAGATTGTCCGGCATGAAGCCAGCCACCACCTCTGCGCCGGGGACCAGGGTAACACCGATGCCTTTTTCTTGAAACCTTCGGTTCAGATCGTCAATGAGCGGGCGGTAGAGGCGGGCGTCCAGAAGGTCAACGCCTGCATGGAAGGTGGCGGCGATGCAGGAGGTCCCCTCTTTTTCCGCCTGGGCGGCCATGATCATGGTTTCGTCCATATCATCGGAGCCGTCATCCACTCCGGGTAGTATATGGCAATGTATATCCGTCCAACGGGTATGCTGCATAAGTAAAAATCCTCGTGTTTCAATATGTCACCGGGTGGCATCAGGGCTTTGGGATCCGGGTGCGTTCAGAATAATCCACCGCTGAAAAGCGGTTTACAAGGCATATGCGGTGCGATCAGGCATTGCGGTCAAGGGGCGCTGTCGTTTTTCAAGGCAGGCCGTTGTTCTCCGGTGCGGAATCTGTCATGTTTTCAGTTTAACCACAACTCATGATTACGGCAATATATTTTCTCCATGGTGCAGGCCTTTCGCGGATATGAGCAATGCTCCGGACGCCTTTTCCACCGGTGGTATCGCAATATTTCTCTTTTCATACCTGAGAGTTTCCCTTATAGTCATACGTTGTTCAGGGTAAAGAATAGATGTCATGCCCACCGGATGCGTCCTGATTAAAAACACTGTATCCTTACCGGCGCGTGACTGAAACATAGTGATGCTAATCATTCTATATCTTCGGAGGTTCTTCATGTCTTACGAAACCATTCTTGTGAATGCTGAAAAAAATGTCGCCACCATCACCTTCAACCGGCCCAAGGCCCTGAATGCCCTGAACGACAAGCTCCTCACCGAACTCTCCGCCGCCCTCGACGAAATCGCAGCCCAGAAAGACATCCATGTGCTTGTCCTGACCGGTTCCGGAAACAAAGCCTTTGTGGCAGGTGCCGACATCACCGAGCTCGCCACCCTTGACGCCGCCCAGGGCAAAGCCTGCTCTGAAAAAGGCCACAAGGCCATCGGAAAACTCCAGGAGCTGGAGATTCCCGTCATCGCCGCCGTCAACGGATTTGCCCTGGGCGGGGGCAGTGAAATGGCCCTGGCCTCCGACTTCATCTACGCCTCGGAAGCGGCCAAGTTCGGCCTTCCGGAGATCACCCTCGGCCTTATCCCCGGCTACGGTGGTACCCAGAGACTTCCCCGTGCGGTGGGTGCCAACATCGCCAAGGAGATGATCCTCACCGGCAAAATGATCTCCGCAGCCGAAGCCAAGGAGATCGGCATGGTCAACAAGGTGGTGGCCCCCGACGCCCTTATGGACGAGGTCATGAAGACCGCCGAAGCCATTGCCGCCAAGGGCAGGGTCCCTGTCCGTGCCGCCAAGAAAGCTGTCAACGAAGGCTTGAACGTGGATCTCCCTTCCGGCTGCGCCATCGAGATAGACGCCTTCGCCGCCTGTGTATCGGGAAGCGATGCCAAAGAGGGCACCAGCGCCTTCCTTGAAAAGAGAAAGCCTGTATTCAACGCGTAGTTTCGCAGCCATGCGGGGCACGCAAACCCCGACGTTGAACCGTGTTCCTGCACCACGCACGCCCGGCGGCTGAATTCAAGACCGCCGGGCATCCATTTGAATCCCTTCGTTTTTTCCGCCCCTTCAGCCTTCCCCATGCAGCGGAGAACATCTGCTGCCTTTTGCCTCCGGCCATTCCACCCGTCCTTTAAGAAATACCCTCCAGACCGTTGTATGTATTCATATTTCGGCCATTTGATTTTACATTTGGAAAGTTTTTTTAAGTGACATTTGCAGGTGAATCATTTATGACCTGTTAACTGTAATGACATGATTGACACACACGACCGTGACCCCACGGAACCCCACCCCCGCACCAGGGCCCGCAAGGGTATTCTTAAAGGCCCTGTGATGTGATCCGGTTTTCGGAAGCCACGGTTACCACCCATACACCCCCCGTCTGGAGAGGACAGTTCGCATGATTTACGATATTGATTTTGAAACGATGCCGAGGGAAGCCTTGGAAGCGATTCAGCTCAGGCGACTTCAAACCACCCTTGAGAATGTCTACGCAAAGGTTCCCTTTTACCAGAAGCTATTTAAAGAGGCGGGCATCATCCCCGCGGACATCCGCTCCCTCAAAGATCTTTCCAAGCTTCCGTTTACCACCAAGCAGGACCTCCGGGACAACTATCCCTACGGGATGTTTGCCGTTCCCATGGAGAGCGTGGTGCGTATCCACGCCTCCTCCGGCACCACCGGCGCCCCCACCGTGGTGGGCTACACCCGACGGGACATCGACAACTGGTCCGATCTTATGGCCCGCGCCCTCTGCGCAGGCGGTGCCACCCGCGGCGACATCATCCACAACGCATACGGATACGGTCTTTTCACCGGCGGGTTGGGTGTCCACTACGGCGCGGAAAAACTGGGGGCCTCCGTCATCCCCGTCTCCGGCGGCAACACCAAGCGCCAGATCGTCATCATGAAGGACTTCGGCCCCACCATCCTCACGGCCACCCCCTCCTACACCCTGCACCTGGCCGAAGTGGCCAAAGAGATGGGCTTCTCCTTTTCCGACCTCAACTTCAAGTTCGGCATCTTCGGTGCCGAGCCCTGGAGTGAAAACATGAGACAGGAGCTGGAAGAGACCCTTGGTATCGATGCCGTGGATATTTACGGACTCAGTGAAGTCATGGGACCCGGGGTTGCCATCGAGTGCCACGAGGCGAAAAACGGCCTCCATATTTTCGAGGACCACTTCATCCCGGAGATCATCGATCCGGTCACCGAAGAACCCCTGCCCTACGGCGAAACAGGGGAGCTGGTCTTCACCTCCATCACCAAGGAGGCCTTCCCCATCATCCGCTACCGCACCCGGGACATCACCTCCCTCCATCCCGAGCCCTGCGTCTGCGGCCGAACCCACATCCGCATGAAGCGCGTCAGCGGTCGAACCGACGACATGCTCATCATCCGAGGGGTCAACGTCTTCCCCTCACAGATCGAGAGCGTCCTCATGAAGAGTTCCGATACCACCCCCCACTATCAGCTGGTGGTGGATCGCGAGAACACCCTCGACACCCTCACGGTCAAAGTGGAGGTCAGCGAAAACCTCTTTGCCGACGAGATCAGGATGCTCCAGACCACCGAGAAAAAAATCGCCAAAGATATCAAAGAATATCTCGGCGTCTCTGCCAAAGTGATGCTGGTGGAACCGAAATCCATTGCCAGAAGTGAAGGAAAAGCGGTAAGAGTTATTGACAACCGGAAGCGATAGGCCGAGACTGACAGAGATACCCAGAGGCCAACAGGGTCTGTGGCTCGGGTCTATAAGTCTATCCCGAACGTAAACGGTTGATCAACGAAGCCATCACGTATTTAATTCATCACGATGCTCATGAAAGGAGGCCTTTGATGCGCGTTGAACAAATATCCATTTTCTTAGAGAACACAGGCGGGCGTATTGCCGAAGTGACCACGATTCTTTCTGCCGCCGCTGTGAATATCCGCGCACTGTCCCTTGCGGATACCACAGATTTCGGTGTACTCAGGCTGATTGTCGACGACAACGAGACCGCAGAAAAAGTCCTGAAAGAGAACGGGTTTTCCGTTGGAAAAACCAGTGTGGCGGCCGTGGCTGTCGAAGACAAGCCCGGAGGCCTCAACCGAATCCTGATTCTCCTTGCCGACGCCGACATCAACGTGGAATACATGTACGCCCTGCAGCAGAGCGGAGACCACGCCGTCATGATTTTCCGTTTCGACAACATTGACGAAGCCGTCAAGGTTCTTGAAAAAGAGGGGATCCGCGTCTACAAAGCAAGTGAAGTCGCGTCGTTGTAAGAAAAATAAGATGCGGCCCGGCCTTTGAGTGTCAACGCCAGACGCCGCACCGGTTGCTTTAAGGCAACCATAGATATGATGCATTAAAAAAAGCGGAACCCTCCAACGGGTTCCGCTTTTTCTCTTTTTGGAGCCCCTGCCCCCATGGCCGAAACACATACCGCCACCCTCTCTGCAGAACTCGAACACAGACTGCTCCACGGTCTCCACCTGGAGTGGAACTCCGCCAGGGATGGCAACCCGGACCCGCGCATCCGCAGCCTCACCCCACCGATGTTTGCCGTAAACGACGCAAAGGGGACCCTTGCCCACTGGAACGAAAAGCGGAGGGAAATCTCCTTCAGCCGCCATTTTCTTTCCCACCACCCCTGGGATGCTGTCCGGGAAGTGCTGCTGCATGAAATGGCTCACCAGGTGGCCCATGAGGTTCTGAAGGCCCACGGGGAGCCTCCCCACGGGCCAGCCTTCAGAAGCGCCTGCGATCTCCTCGGAGCCAACCCCAAAGCCTCCGGCAGTTACCCGAGTTTAAGGGACAGGCTGGCCACGGGCAGCACCTCCCCGCAAGATGCCCTGACCCAACGCATCCATAAGCTCTTTGCCCTGGCCCAAAGCAGCAACCCCCACGAGTCCGAGGCAGCCCTTGCCAAGGCCCAGGGGCTCATGGAGAAATACCGCATCGATACCCTTGAAACCGGCGACCCCCAGGATGAGTACACCACCCTCTTTTTAGGCCGCCCCGCCCTGCGTCACCACCGGGAGTTTTACGCCCTGGCCAACCTCTTGACCGAACACTACTTCGTCCGCTGCGTCTGGGCCATGGCCTGCGTGGTGGACAAAGGAAAAATGGGACGGGCCTTGGAAGTCAGCGGGGCACGCTCCCATGTCCTCACCGCAGAGTATGCCTATCGTTTTATTTTGGATTTCATCGATCGGTCCTGGGCAGACCTTCAAAAAGAGCGGGGACAAAAACTCGGGCGGTCGCGAAAAAGCGATTACGCGGAAGGGGTTGTGGCGGGATTTTCACAGAAATTGCAGGGAGAAAAAAAGAAACGCCCTACCTCTCTCCTCCCCGAGGTGGTCAAAGACCCGGTGCTTGACGCCTATATCGGAAGGCGCTACCCGAGGCTTGCCACCCGGACCCGGCGCGTCCGGAACATCGACGCCGAGCTTATCAGCAAAGGCAAGAAAGCAGGCCGGCGCATGTCCATCCAGCCGGGGGTCGACGAAAAAAGGGCACCCAAAGGCGCCCTTCCTAGCGAATAAACAACAGCTGTTCAGTTCCTGAAAAAAAAGCCTGCCTTTGATCCAAGGCTGGACTGAAACTGTTATTTTAAAATCTGTTTGTTAAACCCGTCTTTCATAAGATCAGGCAAAAGTTTAGCCCCCGGCAGGGCTGCCGGAGGCATAAGCTGAAGAGGTAACGGAAGATCAGGAGCGGTCAAACCCTCCGACGAGGTGCAGGTGGAGGTGAAACACCTCCTGGCCGCCGCCCTTTTCCACGTTAAAAAAGACCCGGTAGCCGGACTGATCGGTGCCCTCTTTTGCGGCCAGCCCCTTGGCAACGGTCATCATCCGCCCCAGAAGCGCCTCGTCGCACGCCTCGATATCGTTGATGCTCCGGATGTGCTTGCGGGGAATGATGAGAAGATGCACCGGGGCTTTGGGGTTGATGTCCCGAATGGCGATCATGTCCTCGTCTTCGTAGATAAACTCAGAGGGGATCTCTTTGCCGATAATTTTACAGAAAATACAGTCAGCAGCCACAGCCACTCCTTTCGTTTTCTAAGTCATCTGTATCGCAGAAATAATAAAAAAAACAGCAACTATTCAGCTCAAACAAGCCTCCGGCGGCCCTGCCGGGGGCCAAACGTTTAAAAAGTTTGACAAACAGGTCTTCAGCAAGCCTTTCCAGGCTCCGCCGAAATAATTTCCACTTTTTCACATTCGAAACGTTTTTTGCGAAGCTTTTTTTCAAAAAAGCGACCCGCCGGAGGCAAGCTGAATAGTTACAAAAAACGGAGCCACGACACCTCTTGCGCCGCCGGCTCCGCTGTCGCGTCTCATCGCTCGTGAAATATCTCGGCCCAGGACCCGGAAAGATCCTCAGCTGTCAGGGCCTCGTCCAGCTCCGTTAAAAACCGGTCCCTGGAGATCTCTTCGGCCCCGAACCGCAGGAGATGGTCGGTGGTCACCTGGCAGTCAATGAACCGAAAGCCCTCCGCCTGCAAAAATTGTACGAGCCTGACAAAGCAGACCTTGGAGGCGTCTGATTTCCGGGAGAACATGGACTCCCCGAAAAAACCGCGCCCCAGGGAGACCCCGTAGAGCCCCCCCACCAAGTCATCTCCGTCCCACGCCTCCACGGAGTGGGCGTACCCCTCTTTGTGAAGGGCCAGGTAGGCCTCCTTCATCTCGGGAACGATCCAGGTGCCCTCCTCTTCCCCCCGGGGCACCGTGGCACAGTTTGAGATCACCTCGGCAAAGGCCCGGTCCATGGTGACCCGGTACGCCCCCCGCTTCAAGGTCTTGCGCAGGGAGCGGTTCACCACCAGCTTTTCAGGGTAAAGGACCAGCCTGGGATCGGGGGACCACCAGAGGATGGGTTCGCCGGGGCTGTACCAGGGAAAGATTCCCATGGAGTAGGCAAGGATCAGACGGGGCACCGTAAGGTCCCCGTCCAGGGCCAGCAGTCCGTCCTCACGGGAAAATTCGGGAGGGGGAAAGGTCAACTGCTCAGACAATTGGAACAACGGCATGAATCATCACCTCAGGAGTAACTGAACGTGAGCTCATCACGCCGGAACCCGATGGTCACGGTGCCGCCCTTGGAGAGTTTTCCAAAGAGGAGCTCGTCGGCCAGCTGGTCCTTGATGACGGTCTGGATGAGACGTCCCAGGGGCCTTGCACCATAATCGGGGTCGTAGCCTTTCACGGCCAGCCAGTTTCGCGCCTTGGGTGTCAGCTTGAGCTGCACTTTGCGTTCGGCAAGCTGCCCTTTCATCTCGGTCATGAACTTATCCACGATCATCTCCATCACCTTTTCAGAGAGTGCATTGAAGGTGATGATGGCATCCAGGCGGTTACGGAATTCCGGGCTGAAAATCCGCTCGATGGCCGAACGCCCCTTGCCTTCGACCTCGCTCTTCGGGCTCCCGAAGCCGATGGTTTTGGTGCTCATCTCCCGGGCCCCTGCGTTGGAGCTCATGAGGATGATCACGTTCCGGAAGTCGGCTTTTTTACCGTTGTTATCCGTCAGGGTGCCGTGGTCCATGACCTGAAGCAGGATATTGATCAGGTCGGGGTGTGCCTTTTCGATCTCGTCCATGAGCAGGACGCAGTGGGGGGTCTTGCGGATGCGCTCGGTGAGGAGGCCGCCCTGTTCAAACCCCACATACCCCGGAGGCGCCCCGATGAGGCGTGCCACGGCATGCTTTTCCATGTACTCACTCATGTCAAAGCGCAGGAACTCCACCCCGAGGTTGAGGGCAAGCTGCTTGGCCACCTCGGTTTTTCCAACCCCGGTGGGCCCGGAAAAGAGGAAGGAGCCGATGGGCTTGTCCGGAATGGAGAGCCCGGCACGGGACCGCTTGATGGCGGTAATGAGCCCGGTCAGGGCATCGTCCTGGCCGAAGATGGCGTGTTTCATACGCTTGTCGAGGGTCTTGAGGCGATCCCGATCGGACTTGGAGACGCTCCGTGCCGGGATCTTTGCGATGATGGCCACCACCTTCTCCATATCGGAGACACGCACTTTGTGGGTAGTATCCGCCTCGTCAAGGCGCTTGATAACCCCCGCCTCATCAATGACGTCAATGGCCTTGTCCGGCAGGTGGCGGTCGTTGATGTGCTTGAAGGAGAGATCAGCCGCCGCTTCAATGGCCGCAGGCGTATACACCACCTCGTGGTGGGACTCGAAACGGTCCTTGAGCCCGTTTAAGATCTCCACGGTTTCGGCCACGCTGGGTTCGCTGATATCGATCTTTTCAAAACGCCGGGACAACGCCCGGTCTTTTTCGAAATTGTTCTTGTACTCCTCGTAGGTGGTGGAGCCCATGCACCGCAGCTCCCCGTTGCCAAGAACGGGCTTGAGCATGTTGGAAGCGTCGATGGAGCCGCTGCTCGTGGCCCCTGCCCCCACGACGGTATGGATCTCATCGATGTAGAGGATCACGTTGGGAATGGCCTTCAGGGCTTCGATGACGCCCTTCATGCGTTTTTCAAAATCCCCGCGAAATTTGGTACCGGCAAGGACCGCAGGCAGGTCCAGGGAGTAGATCCGTGTCCCTTTGAGAGGCTCGGGAACCACGCCGGCCGCCACCATCTGGCCGAGGCCTTCGGCAAGGGCTGTTTTCCCCACACCGGGGTCTCCCACAAAGATGGGGTTGTTTTTGCGACGGCGAAGCAGGACCTGGATGATGCGCTGCATCTCCCGGGTTCGACCGATGAGGGGATCCAGGCGTCCGTCAAGGGCTCGCTCCACCAGATCAACGGTATAGAGCTTCAGGGGGTCAGTCTCTTCCTTGTCGTCTCGGGACTCCCCGCCTTCGGAGCCGGGCTGGCCGTCGCCGGCCGGGGTCTGTTTCTGCTCCTGTTCATGGGAGATGTACCGAAGGACAGAGAGCCGGGTCACCCCTTCGGTTTCCAGGAAATAGCTGGCATGGGAATCCCGCTCCTGGAAAATGGAGGCAATGACATCGCCCACCTCCACCTCTTTTTTCTCAGCAGAGCGCACATGGGAGACGGCCCGCTGAATCACGCGCTGGAACCCCAGGGTCTGCTGAAGCACATAGTCTTCGGACCCTGCAAGTTTTTCGATCTTCTCCTGAAGAAAGGTATCCACCTTGCTCTTGAGTTCAATGGTGTCGCCGCCACAGCTCTCAATGATATCAATGCCTGTGGGATCATGGAGGATGGCAAACAGCACATGCTCTATGCAGACATATTCATGGCGTCGTTTTTTGGCTTCTCGAACGGCAAAGCCCAAGGTTGCGCTGAGTTCTCTGCTTATCATAGGTCGTTATTCTCCATAACACTTCGCAAGGGGTAGCCGTTTTCCTCGGCCAGTTCGTGGACGGTATCCACTTTGGTTTCCGCCACCTCGTACGTGTACACACCGCACAATCCCTTACCCTGGTGATGAACATGAAGCATGATCTCCGTCGCGTTTTCCTGCGATTTCCGAAAAACCGTCATCAGGATATCCACCACAAAATCCATGGGAGTATAGTCATCATTCACGAGATAGACCCGGTACATGGGTGGCTCATTGAGCCTGGTTTCCCTGTCGACATCTAACTCTTCCTGCAGATCGGGATGATTCTCGGCCATTGGTCACTCATTCCCCCTGAAATCCTATGGTTAAAATTATAACACAGAACAAGGCAAAAAAGCATCGACGATCGCGAGGGCCAGGGGATCGGATGAGGGATAAAAATGCCCGCATGCCTTTGCCCTTTAAGGGAATCATCGATGCTTCAGGTGATAAAAAAACGGCCCGATGGATCAGGACTGGCCGCAACATTTTTTATATTTTTTGCCACTTCCGCAGGGACACGGATCGTTTCGACCCACTTTGCTGTCCGCGCTTCGCGAAGGCTGCTTGGCGGCCCCGCTCTCTGAATGGGAATACGAAAGATTGGACTGAGTCCGCTCGGGGTTCACCTCTTCCACCTGCTCGGGTTCGGCAATCTGGATGCGGAACAAGATGGCCACCACCTCTTCCTGAATCCTGTCGATCATGGCCTGGAACATTTCAAATCCCTCTTTCTTGTACACGATGAGAGGGTTCTGCTGGGCGTAGCCTCGAAGGCCCACGCCTTCCTTGAGGTGGTCCATGGACAGGAGGTGGTCCTTCCAGTGGTTGTCCACGGTCTGAAGGATCACATAGCGTTCCAGCTGACGGAACTGATCCGTGCCGATGAGGGCCTCTTTGCCGTTCATGATCCCCATGACATGCTCAAGGACCTCAGCGGCCAGCTTGTCCCGGGTGAGGCTGTTGCCGGAGGCATCCACGGTGAGGGTGGTGTTGAAATGGCTTCCCATGAGCTGGGCAAAGGTATCCCAGTCCCAGGTTTCGGGCAGGGCCTTGTCCACGGCGACGGCTGTGGCGATATCCCAGGCGATGCCTTCCACCATGCGAAGCACCTCCTCGTGGAGGTCCCCGCCCCGGAGTGCTTCGCGGCGCTGGCGATAGATCACCTCACGCTGCTTGTTCATCACATCGTCGTATTCGAGGATATGCTTTCGAATGTCGAAGTTGTGGCCTTCCACTTTGCGCTGGGCGTTTTCAATGGCCCGGGAGATGAGCCGGTGTTCGATGGGCTCCCCGTCTTCAAGGCCCAGGCGCTCCATGATGGCGGTGATGCGTTCCCCGCCGAAAATACGCAGCAGGTCATCCTCCAGGGAGAGGAAATACCGGGAGAGGCCGGGATCGCCCTGGCGGCCGGAACGGCCCCTGAGCTGGTTGTCGATACGGCGGCTGTCATGACGTTCGGTGCCCAGGATATAAAGTCCGCCCAGGTCCGTCACGCCCTCGCCCAAGACAATGTCGGTGCCTCGACCGGCCATGTTGGTGGAGAGGGTCACCGCCCCTTTTTGACCGGCCATGGCAACGATCTCGGCTTCTTTGCCGTGGTGCTTGGCGTTAAGCACCTCGTGCTTGACGCCCTTCTTGCTCAGTTTTTTACTCAGCTGCTCGGACATGTCGATGGAGATGGTTCCCACAAGCACGGGCTGGCCTGTTTTGTGGACACTGATGATCTCCTCGGCCACCGCATCGAACTTCTCTTTGCGGGTCTTGTAGATCACGTCCGGCATGTCCTTTCTCAGCATGGGCTTGTTGGTGGGAACCACCAGGCACTCCAGGCTGTAGATCTTCATGAACTCTTCGGCTTCGGTCATGGCCGTACCGGTCATGCCGCAGAGGGTGTCGTACATGCGGAAGTAGTTCTGAAAGGTGATGGACGCCAGGGTCTGGTTCTCGTTTTCGATGCGAACCTTCTCTTTGGCTTCCAGGGCCTGGTGAAGCCCCTCGCTGTAACGACGGCCTTCCATGAGGCGACCGGTAAACTCATCGACGATAACCACCTTGCCGTTTTTCACGATGTAATCGGTGTCGCGCTTGAAGGCGACGTGGGCTTTCAAGGCCTGGTTCACGTGATGGAGGATCTCAATGTTGGAGGGGTCAAACAGGTTCTCCACGTTGAGTTTCTCTTCGGCTTTCTGAACCCCTTCTTCGGTGAGGGTCACGCTGCGGGACTTTTCGTCCAGGGTGTAATCCACCTCCTCCTTGAACAGGGGCATGATGCTGTCCACAAGGCCGTAGAGCTGGGTGGACTGCTCCGCAGGACCGGAGATAATCAAAGGCGTCCTGGCTTCGTCGATGAGGATACTGTCCACCTCATCCACGATGGCGAAGTTCAGGTCCCGCTGGACAAGCTGTTCTCTGGTAAACTTCATGTTGTCCCGGAGGTAATCAAAGCCGAACTCGTTGTTGGTCCCGTAGGTGATATCGGAGTTGTACGCTGCCTTTCTCTGGGCATCGTCCAGGCCGTGGACAATATTTCCCACGGTGAGCCCCATGAACGTGTAGAGCCGCCCCATCCATTCGGCGTCGCGGGAGGCAAGGTAATCGTTGACAGTCACCACGTGAACGCCTTTACCTGTCAAGGCATTCAAATAGGCCGGGAGGGTGGCCACCAGGGTTTTGCCCTCCCCTGTTTTCATCTCGGCGATCATGCCGTTGTGAAGGGCCATCCCGCCAACGAGCTGGCAATCGTAATGCCGCATCTCAAGGACCCTGCAGGACGCCTCCCTGACGGCGGCAAAGGCCTCGGGCAAAAGGTCGTCCAGGGTCTCCCCTTGAGCGTAGCGCTCCTTGAAAGCCGGGGTCAACGCCTTGAGGGCTTCGTCATCCAGGGATTTGTATGTCGCCTCCAGGGCGTTGATCTGCTCAACGACCAGGGCGAGGCGCTTGACCACACGGTCATTTTTCGTTCCAAACAGACGGGTCAGTAACTTTATCAGCATCGGCTGCATTCCTCTCTCAGCGGGAAACCGTTTTCAATTTCACGATCATCAGTATGATGGCCTTTCCGCACGGACTGTTGCCAAGCGTGGGGCCTGGGGACGCCATGGATGGGACCATGACGATGGGGGGACCTTCGGTGGCGGCTCACGATGACCCTGTCAGCACGAGGGAAGCCCATGGACAGCCGGGATTCGGCATCCGCCACATAGTTGTACAAAACGGGGATAAAATCAAGGGAAAGGCGTGGAAGAAAGCGGCAAAAAAAGGCATCACGGCGGATATCGATCAATCCAGGATATATTTCTCAGGATCCACCGGCATGCCGTTGAGGTGCACCTCGTAATGCAGGTGGGGACCGGTGCTTCGCCCGGTGTTCCCCATAAGGGCGATCTTGTCTCCTCGTTTCACATGCTCACCCTTCTTCTTCAGGGTTTTCGACAGGTGACCGTAGCGTGTCAACATCCCGTGCCCATGATCCAGGGAGACCATGACGCCCATGGAACCGCGGGGCCCTGCATAGGTCACCACCCCATCGGCCGGTGCGAAAATGGGTGTCCCCACATGGTTGGCAATGTCGTAGCCCTTGTGAAATCTCTTTTTGCCGGAAAAGGGAGAGACCCGGGGACCGAACCGGGAAGAGATCCAGCCCGTGGTGGGACAGATGGCCGGTGTGGACTCCAGAATCGTACGTTTTTCATCAAGGATGTCGTACAGGGAGGTGAAACGGCCCAGCTCCTCTTCGGCTGCCATGCTCGTTTCATGAATCTGTTCGGCCATTTCACGAACCAGGGCTTCCCCCTGCTCGTGGATCACCAGGTTGGTGTCGATGTCCCTGGGGGTCGCACCGCCCACGCCAAACAGGCTGTCCCCTTTGGAGGGGCTGCCCAGGTTGGCGATAACGCGGATTTTTTTCTCAAAATCGTAGAGGGCCATGAGGTTCCCCTTGAGACCGTTGATCTCACGGGCAAGGACAACCAGCTGTGCCTCCCGGGCTTTCAGCTCGGCATCTTTGCGCTCCAGGGAAAGGGAGAAGGCGTCGGTGGATTTCTGATGGCGAAAAGATGCCCACTGGGCATAAAGGGTCACGGAAAGTGTCGAGGTGAGAGCCACGAGAAGCACCAGAAAGACAAGGGCACCCCGCCCGGTCAAGGCAAGCTGCCGGAAGGAGTTCTTCCCGGATCCGACTATATAAAAGGTGTACCTGCGTTTCATAGGCTCCACGGTGTAACGACCAGGAGCGAAGTGAAAACGCCCTGGAATGGGGGGATTCTCAGGCGGGCCGAGGAACTCGTTGCGCCCGAAGCGATCGGTGCACACAGCGGATGCACACCTCTGTTTTCAGGATATTTTGCTACCATGGAGACGCCTAACTGTCAAGCGCCAGGCAGGACAAACCCGTGCCGGTGCCCCCTGTCACCCAGGCGGTCCGACCCGAGCGCCTGATGCCCGCACCGTACCGCCATCCCACAATAAACTGTAATTTCGATATGTTTCACCGATCCACCCCCACAGCCGGAGTGGAAATCTTTTTTACCGGCTCAAACCGGGAAGCCACATGACAAGTTCCGGCACAAAGGTAATGACAAGCAGCACAGCCAGCTGGATGAGAAGAAAGGGCATCACCGCTCGGGACACAAACAGCAGGCCCCGCCCCGCAATGGACCCGGTAATAAAGAGACTCACCCCCATGGGGGGCGTGCAGTAGCCGATGGCAAGGTTCACGGTGAGGATCAATCCGAAATGTATGGGGTCCACCCCGAAATGCGGAAGCATGGGAATCAGCACCGGCCCCAGGATCAGGGTGGCGGAGATGATATCCATGAACATCCCTGTCACCAGAAGTAGCAGGTTCATCAGGAGAAGGAACCCCCACCCCGATGAGACGCTCATCATCACGGCCTCGGTGATGCGGCCCGGAATGTTTTCAAAGGTGAGGTAACGACCGAAGCAGGTGGCACCGGCAACGATGATAAGCAGCGTGGCCGAAGTCACCGCCGAACTCACGGTGATCTGTTTCAGTTCGGCAAGGTTCATGGAACGATGGATAAAAAGCTCTACAACAAAGGCATAGACGCAGGCCACCACCGCTGCTTCGTTGGCGGTGAACATACCGGAAAAAATCCCCCCGAATATAATCACAGGGAGCATCAGCGCCCAGAAGCCCTCTTTAAGGGCCCCTGTGATCTCTCCGGCCGAGGGGGTCGACCGACGCTCCACCCGCCCTCCCCGGCGATAGAGAATCCCGGTATAGAGACAGATCCCCAACACAATGAGCACCCCCGGCACAAACCCCGTAAGAAACAAGGCCTCCAGGGAGACATTGCTGATCATGCTGTACAGGATCATCCCGATACTCGGGGGAATGATCACCCCCAGGTTGGGGGACGTGGCCATGAGTCCCACCGTATACGACTCATCATACCCATGTTCCATAAGGGCCGGGACCATAAAACCGCCGATGGCCACCACCGTTGCCACCGTGGACCCCGAGATGGCACCGAAAAGCCCGCAGGCCACCACCCCTGCCATGCCGAGCCCCCCGGGAAGCCACCCCACCAGCACATCAGCCACCCGGATCAATTTTGACACGATGCTGCCGGCGGTCATGATGTTTCCGCAGAGGATAAAAAAAAGAACCACCACCAGGGCGAAGTTGTCCAGGCTCTTAAAAAGGGTCTGGACGAGCAGAAGCACCGGCAGGTCGGCAAACAGAAGAAAACCCGCGGCTGCAGTAAAAAAAAGGGACATGGCCACCGGGATGTAAGCGGCCATGCACCCAAGGAGAATGGACAGGATGATCAGTTCGCTACTTCCCATGTGACTGCCCGCCTCCCTCATCGCCGGTTTTGCCCAACAGGCCAGCGGCCTGAACAAGGGCGCGGAACCCCATAAGCCCCCCTGAAAGGGGAAGGATCCCATAGAGCCAGGCCATGGGAATCTGCATGATAATGGTCTTCTGCCCTGTTCGCATCTGAAGCATCACCATGCTGATACCAAAGACAATGAGGATCCCTGAAAACAGAAGGATCGCCCCGTAGGAGAAGAGCAGCAACGGCCCTTTGAGCCGGGGAAAAAACTGGACAAGGGCATCAATGCGCACCATGGCCCCGTTTTTAACGGCTCGGCTGCACCCCACAAAGGTGGTGTAGACAATGACCAGTCGAACCAACTCCTCTGACCAGGCCAGGGAGTGGTTGAAGCCGTACCGCAATACCACGCTGGCAAAAAGAGCCGTCAGGGCCGCCATAACGGTCAGGAACAGGGTCCACTCCTCAAAGGAGGTGACCACACGATCGATTTTATTACACAAGGCTGTCATACATGTCCGATAAAAAGGGCTAAGGGCTAAGGGCTAAGGGCTAAGGGCTAAGGGCTAAGGGCTAAGGGCTAAGGGAAAGGACCAAAGCCCTAAAGCCGCGTCAAGGGTTATCTGGCGGTGTAGCCCAGGTGGTTGCTGACCTCGGAGAGGTAATCCTCGGGACGGTACGTGTCGTCCTTGTACAGGCGGTTGATCTCAGCCTTCCAGTTTCCATGGACCACATTGCCCTTCTCTTTGAGCAGGGCCGTATCGGCATCAGGGAGAGCGTAAAAAGAAACACCTCCGGCCCTGGCATCGGCAATCTGCGCCTCCTCCTGGGCCCGGGTCTCCTCCCGGATCTCGGCACAGACCTCGTGGACCACCTCGATAAAGGTGGCGCGGAGGTCCTCGGGCAGGCTCTCCAGCCAGGCGGTATTGAAGACCCAGATAAACAGACCCTGGGCATAGTTGACCTGGGTGTAGTGCTTGGCAACCTCGAATTTTTTCGTGATGTTGCACACCATGGGCGTGTGGTCAAGGCCGGTGATTACACCCTGCTTCAAGGAGACAGGCACGTCCGGCCAGGGCATCACCACCGGGCTCAGGCCCCAGGCGTCATACAGGGATTTGTTGACGCTGGCCTCGGCAATGCGAAACTTCACCGTTCCCGCCTCGGCAAGCTCGGTAACCGGGGTGGTGGTGGCCCATCCGTAGCTTCCGTACCCGGTGATATCAAGGCCCGTGATTCCCTGATGGGCCATGGCCCGCATAAAATGATCAAAAAGAGGCCCGCTCCGGGTAAACCTGTCCAGCTTATCGAAGGTGTTCACCAGGAAAGGCAGGTTGACCAGCCCGAACCTCGGCCCGAGGTTGGTGGCAGCCACCGAACTCACGGCCATCCCCTGGATAGCACCCATCTGAAGCTGTCCAAGGACCTCCACCTCGCCCCCCAGAACCGAAAGGGGCTTGTAGTCAAAATAGATCTTTCCGCCGGTGCGCTTCCACAGCTCGTCGCGGATGGCAAACCCGGCGTACACCCCCTTCATGACGGGGTGGGAAACATTGGACACAATGCATCGATAGGTTGCGGTGGACGGGTCAAAGTCAGGCTTCCATCGATCCAGGGGTGAGGTGGCCTGCGAGGCGGCAGACCCCTTGGGCTTCACCTCCTCCTTGACCTCCTGGTCCCTGCTGCACCCCCCGAAAACCAGCAGCCCGAGAAGGGCTGCCCCCACCATCATCATTCGTCGACCCATTGCCGTTTTTACCTTCGTCACTCTCGTTCTCCTTGCCTTCAAGTCGTATCAAAAACCGGTTGCGCCCCACCTGACCGTCGCCCATTTTATGACCGACGGTCACTTGCGGTTACAAAAAAAAGACGAACCGCTGGGTGGGCAGAAGGAAAACCTCTTGCCCACCTGCCCTGTTCGCCTGTCAAGGATTGTCGATGTGCAGCACCAGTGTACGGATGGCCGTGCGTAAATCCTCTTTGTCGATGCTGTTGGCCCCCAACAGGATCTGGATCAGGAAGCCTTCGAAAAGGGCAGTAACAATACCGCCCAGTTTCTTCGACGGATAGACAGGATCCCTGCGATGGGGAGCCACGATGTCTGCAAACAGATCGCTGGAGAGCCGGTAGAAACTCTTGTTGAGTTCCTTTCTCACGTCGTCATTGCCCGAGGCATGGATGGTAAACTCAAGGAAAACCCGGGCCCATTTGCCGTCGTCAAGGATCTGTTCCAGAAAATCGATGATCACCCCGATGACGTCGTCCATGCTGGAAGCCTGGTTCAGGGAATCCACGCGCCGGGCACGATAAAGCCGGTACTTCTCCTCCATGATGCTCAGAAACAGGTCGTCTTTGCTTTTCCAGTACCTGTAAAAGTTCCCCTTGGCATAACCGGCATGCTCGGTAATTTCAGAAATCGTGGTCGTATTGAACCCCTTCTCTCCGAAAAAATGAACCGCCGAGGCCCTGAGTTCATCATGGGTCTCCATGGATTTTTCCTGCTGTCGTCGCGCCATCTCACCACCTGTCTGTTCTCTTTAAAACCGGCAAAGCAAATATGTTCATTTTTTGACCGCCGGTCACATTTCGCTGATTATGGAAGACACCTCCCCGCCTGTCAACGAAAAAGAGGACAAATCAACGCGTCGTCCCTGACCCCCTTGATTGCCCATGCTAATACAGCCCGGCCTTTTCATCCAGGCCGGCCATGATGTTCATGTTCTGAACGGCCTGGCCGGAAGCCCCCTTCAGGAGGTTATCAATGGCGGACATGACCACCAGACGACCGCTGCGGGGATCCGATGCGAGGCCGATGTCGCAGAAATTCGTGTGCTGCACATGGAGAATATCCGGCACCGCTCCCTTCTCACGCAGCCGAACGAAATGGCTTGAGTCGTAGGTTTCGGCAAGGGCTTTTCTGGCGTCCTCTTCGGTTTTTCCGTCTGCAAGGGTGCAGTAGATAGTGGAGAGCATCCCCCGGGTGGCGGGGATCAGGTGCGGAATGAAGGTGATCTCCACATCGGCCCCGTGGGCGGCGGACAGCACCTCTTCGATCTCGGGCCTGTGACGGTGCCCATCCACTTTGTAGGCTTTAAACGACTCGTTGGCTTCACAGAAATGGGAGCCGAGAGAGAGGCCGCGTCCCGCACCGCTGACCCCGGACTTGGAGTCGGAAATGATCCCGTCTGCTTTGATAATCCCTGCTTTCAACAGCGGCACAAGGGCCAGCAGGATCGTGGTGGGATAGCACCCGGGGTTCCCCACCACCCGAGCCGTCCGGATCTCGTCCCGGTTGAGCTCGCACAGACCGTACACAGCTTGCTCTGAAATCTCAGGGGCGGTGTGGGGCTGGTACCAGTCTTCGTATTGCCCCACGTTGCGAAACCTGAAATCGGCCGAAAGGTCCACCACGCGAACCCCGCCCTCCAGGAGCCCGGGCACGATGTCCATGGGAATTTTATGGGGAAGCGCGGTAAAGGCGATGTCCACCCGGTCGCAAAACGTCTTGGTATCAAATGCTTCACAAACCAGCTCGCACCGCTCGGAAAGGGCCGGGTACACGTCGCTGATGGGGGTACCTTCGTATTGCCGTGAGGTAATAACGGTAAGTTCCACGTCAGGATGAACCGAAAGCATACGTACCAACTCGGCTCCGGTGTATCCCGTGGCACCGATAATTCCTGCCTTTATCATAAAATCGCCTCCAACTGTCGGTAATGGGTATTTCTTATATTTTTCGTGTCCCTTATACCCCCTGCCCCGCTTTTTTTCAACAGACCGTTTACCCTTGGCCCATGACACAAAAAAACAAAAACCCGGTGCCCTGCTCTAAAAAAAACATCCTCCCGGCCCGGCCAAAGGTGTGCCCCGCCACCCGTGATCCAGCGCGGGCAATTCTTTCATACCATGTTGACAATACATTATTTTGCCTATATTATTTGTCACTAAAGCGTGACACTGCACATGCTCTCCGCAAGCCGATGTTCCTTCGACGTACTCCGATCCCGTGTTCATATTTTTTCCGTTTCAGCTCAACGTGAAATGTCTCTGATGGCAATGCTTTTTCACCGGTACGACACGGTATGTTATTTTCAAGGTCCTTAAAATTGATGGCCTCGCAAAAAGTCGTGCACAAACCAAGAAAGTATCCCTTGGTGCGATTCGCCTTACCGCAATACCGTGGGTCTTCTCCACAGGCGCTTTCGACGATGGCTTTTTACGACAACATCATCGTTGCGTGTTTCCAAACTCCCTGCTTGTGCCTGATCACCTCATCGGAACCGGCCATCAATCGCCGGACCACCCTGGTATCAGGTGCGTAACAACCCATTCACATCAACGCATGCTCCGCCCTCAAGGAGGAACCCATGAACCAGGCTTTTACCGACATGATGAAAGGCTTTGACGTATGGAAGAGTTGGGATATGTCAAAGAACATGGAGATGTTCAACACATCCGATGCCGCACGCATGGGGGTCCGATTTATTGACTTCCAGAAAAGTGCCTTCAACACAACCTTTGACACCATGCTCAAGATGCAGGAACAGTCTCAGAAAGTGACCACTGCGTTCATGGCCGGCAACAAAGGAATCCCGGATTCCGGTCGTGCCTTTCTCGATGAGTGGCAGGCACAGCTCACCAGCAACCAGAACGAATTCCGGAAGTACATAACCGATCACTACGATCGGCTCATCGACATGCTGGAGCCCAAAGACAAGAAGTAGCAGTCTGATGTCGTATTTCAACATGCTCAAAGGCGCTTCCGAATCATGGCAGCGCCTTTTGTGTGTTTAAGCCTTTGATTTTTAAATGACCGCTCAGCCCCAATGGTGTGCTATGACAAAGAAAGCCCTTGTTATGGCTGCCCAGCGGTGGATAAGCCGCTCCGATTTCCAAATCTGTTTTGCAACAAAAATCACCGGTAAAAAAACGGCAACCCCACAACCCAAGGACCCCCACATGAACCCGCTGAACCTGATGCAACAGATTATCCAGTTCCAGAAAACATTCACCGACAACAGTTTCAGATCCATGGACCTTCTTCTGGAACACGGTGAAAGACTCCAGTATGCCTGGCTCGACAGGTTCTCCATCCTCCAGGGACCTACCCGGGAAACAGCGGCCCTCTGGCTTGATGCGAACAAAACCTCACGGGCGTACTGGCATTCCGCGGTCAACGCGGTCTTTGCACCCTTTGATCCGTGGGACAGGTCATGAGGTCAACCTCTCTTTTCCTTTGCGTTTTCCACCCGACACGGGTACACTCGCCGAAAAAAAACGACCCAAACGATTCACGAGGCCACCATGAAATGCCGTCCACACGTTGCCGCCCCTCTTCTCCTGCTGATCTGCGTCTTGTCCCTTGCTTCGCCGACCTTTGCCGATTCAGGAGCCCAGCGCCCTTCAGGCCTTACAGTCACAGCTGTGGGTGACATCATGCCGTCGAGCTCTTTTCCGAGCCGAACCTATCTGTCGTCCATACCGGATGAGACCTTGAGCCGTACCCTTGGTCCGATCCTGGAAAATGCAGACATCCGCTTTGGAAACCTTGAAGGCACCATGGCCGGCGACGCTACCTGCCTCAAGGCCTGCCGCGATTCAAAGACATGCTATGCCTTCAACATCCCCTTCGGGTATGCTGACACCCTGAAACGTGCCGGTTTTAACCTGTTCAGCCTGGCCAACAACCACATCAGCGATTTTGGGACACCGGGACGGGAACGCACGGTCCGCCACCTCGGGGAAAGCGGCATCGCCTGCGCCGGGACCCTTGAGAAACCCTGGGACATCCTCTACGCCAACGGGTTGTATGTCGGCTTCGCTGCCTTTGCCCCCCACAAGGGAGTGGCAGACCTTCTCGACCGGGATGCCGCAGTCAGACGTGTCCGCACCCTCAGCACCTTCTGCGATATCGTGATTGTCTCCATGCATGGAGGGGCCGAAGGAAGCGATGCAGGGCATGTGCCCCGACAGGATGAAATCTACCTGGGTGAAAACCGTGGGGACCTGTACGCGTTTTCCCATGCCGTGGTGGACGCAGGGGCCGACCTGGTCATCGGGCACGGTCCCCATGTGGTTCGGGGGATGGAACTGTACAAGGGACGACTCATCGCCTACAGCCTCGGCAATTTCTTCACCTGGGCCCGGTTCAATCTGGAAGGCCCCAAAGGACTGGCCCCGGCCCTCACCGTGAACTTAGGGCAAGACGGACGGTTCCTGAACGGAAGCATCCGTTCCCTTCGCCAACCTTACAGAAGCCTGCCCGTAGCAGACCCCTCCCACACCGCCGCAAAAGAGACGGCCCGCCTTTCCCGGGAAGATTTTCCGGAAAGCCCCCTTCGCATCTCCGATGAGGGTGAACTGTCGGTGCGTTAACCCGGATATTGCAAAAGAAAACCAAAAAAGATGCCTCCGGCGGCAAGGTGAGTCACCTTGAAAGCTGGTTACCGTTGCGCTTTAACCCTCGTTCCTCGGGTTAAATCACAACGGCATTCATGCGTGACGTGTATATTTATTTTTTTGTCTTAGCCCTTACCATAAAAAAACGGCAGCCCCTTTTAAGATAAGGACTGCCGTCGCTGGCTCTGCTGTCATGCCCTGCACCATACCTGAGGACACGGCACACCATGTTTAATGATGATCGCAGGCATCTCCGTGGCCGCCGCACACATCAATGGGCATAAACTCTTTGAGCTCACCATTCTCAAGCTTGGCAAGGTTGTCCCGCACCGTGCCCTCCACGGCTTTGTAGACGGGCACGTCTTTGTGCTTCAACTTTCCGAGGGCGCTTCCGCCGATCCCCCCCACCACCACAGCATCCACACTGCGACCGCCCAGGGCTTTCAAAGGCTGGCACTTGCCATGCTGATGATCCAGGTCCTGGTTCAACACCTTTTCACACACATTGGTCTCCGTATCGACAATCACAAAAAAATTGGCAGACCCAAAATGATTGTATACTGGACTCTCGAGTTCATCGAATTTTTCTGTCGGGAAGGCTATCTTCATGGGGAACGACTCTCCTTTAATGTCTGTGATCGGATTCATCATGCGATGATGCAGCGTCAACCGCTGCCTGAAAAACGGCGGTAAGGTGCCCAGGTGAACATGGCGACCCCACCATGAAACAATGAAAAAATATAGGGATTGAATCCGGGGTTGTCAACGGCGAGGGAACAATTGAGAAAAGGAGGGATCGGGCTCCCTACGCCGCGGAGAGCAGCGTTAATGCCAGGGAGCCCGAGGGTGAAAATAGTCTCTTGATCATGTAAGGTCTGACATTGGGAATCTTGATCTCATTGAGGTGGGATAAGGTTCTTGGATCAACCTTGTCAGAGGAGGCGTCCGAACCGAAGGTAACACAATCCTTAGCAGATTCATCGGGAATGTGTTAACCGTAAAAACACGGTAAAAATACGGTACCCCATACCGCGGCGCCTACATCTGCATCAGGTAGACCCTTAGATTTACCCCACTTTTCTTTAAGCCCAATTTTTCCCGAATACTGTCCCTGTAGGCATCGATGGTCCGGGGAGACAGGTTTAGAAGCTCTGCAATCTCCTTGGTGGTCTTCCCGCTGCGTACCAGCTGAGCCGTTTGAATCTCCGCCGGGGTCAGCCGGAAAAAACCGGCATTGACGTTCCGCGCGAAGGGAGACAGGATGTCATCGATGTTCTTTTCCAGCATCTCCACAAGATTCCCCTGGACAGGCGTCAACTGTGTCCCTTTCAGTCGATCGATGTAAGGCAAAATGAGGTCATCCACATTTCTCATCATATTTTCCCGGACCTCGGTCATGTTCTCATCGCTCTTGCTCAACATCTGCTTCAAGGAAATATTGGCCTCTGAGAGCTTCTCTCCGGACTCCTTGAGTTCCCGCTCCTTCTCCATAAGGGCGGTCTCTTTTGCCCTGCGGTCCGTCACCTCATTTTTCAGCACACGGTTGACCATCTGGAGCTTTTCCGCCTGGTCTTTCAGACTCTCGTACAGCCGGGTGTTCTCCATGGCGCCTGCCATCTGGGAGGAGAGTGTTTTCAACACACTCAGGCGCCGCCCCTCAAAGAGGTGATCCAGGGTGCGGTTTTCAAGGTAAAGGATACCGCACTGCCGGGACTGAACCATGGACGGGATGCAGATGGCACTGCCACACCCGAAATCATCAAAGTAAGGATCATAGACCACCGGAGGCTCGCCGTGGTTGTACTGAAGCAGGGTGCCTGTCCGGGCCACGTAATGCATCATCACTACCGGCAACCGGGTCTCCTCGGAAAGGGCCGAGGACCCGCAGAGCTCGATCTTATCCGTTCCGACCCCTTTCCAGGCCTCCAGCCGCACCTGGCCGTCATCCAGGCGGCAGACCGCCCCGGCTTCCGCCCCGCCGTACTCAAGGGCCGTGTGAACCAGTTTTTCAACGAGGCGATCGTAGTTCCGCTCCGTTGAAAGGGCCTCAAAGGCCCCGGACAACCCCTCCAGGTCGAGGATTCCCTCTCCTGAGCAACATGATGCCCCGCCATGATGGCTTCCGGCGACAAGGTCACCCGTGCCGGCCGCCCCCATGGACGGAAGTCGCCAGAGCACCTCTTCGTAATCCGTTTCAAGCTGGCGGGCCTTGGCCTCGGCCCCCCAGAACCGCCAAAGATTCACCGCATCGGTAAGGCACACCCTGGCCAGGCGCTTTCTGCCCATTTTCAAATAACAGAAGCCTGCCCTTTCGGATGCATAGGCTTCATGGAAGGTAAAATTGTTTTTCTTGGCCTTTTCCGCTGCCTGTTCAAAACACACCACCGCCTTCTGGACCTGCTTCCGGGCCAGCAGCAGCTCTCCCCGGACCATCTCATGGAGATGAGCAAAGTTGCACGGCGCGTCCACGGCCGCCTTGCCCAGGGTTTTTTCGATCTCCCTGGCCTGTTTCAACCACCCGTTCTGCTTCAACGGAAGCCCCTTCCCGCCATGCCTGGCACACACGGCCGCTGCAAAGGCCGAAAAAACCGGGATGGTATATGTGCTGGTAAAGGCATCAAGCATGGAGGCATACCGGCCCACATGGTGAAGGGCCAGGTCGTCGTCGCCGAAGAGAAAAGCGAGAAACCCCTTGGTAATATGATAGTTCAGCGCAGCGGTATGGTCGTTGGGCATGTCGCCCCCCCGGGGGCGCTCGTCGTCGGTAAAAAAGGGTCCGGAAAACTGCACGGGCTGAGCATGGGCGTCGGTGAGGTTGGCCACGGCCTGCTGAAGATTGCGCACGGTACCGGTAAAGGGCAGCCTGAGCCGTTCCATCTCCTCCCCGTACGTCACCATGTCCCGAGCCAGCTGATGCAGATCGTCGGAACCAAAAAACCGGGTATAAAACCACGCGGAGACAGCACCGCCTGCATATTCCGAATCCCCTTCGGCCAGGGACTGCTCGTAAGCACGCAGATAGAGCGGGAAAAGATCCTGGATGGGCTCCTTCCAGTGCTGGACCAGGCAGACCGTCAGGGACAGGGTCTTGCCCCGGACACCGGACCGCTGCTCTTTTTCGAGGAGCGCCAGGGCATTGTAGGCATGGGCCGTGCCCTTCTCCATCTTGGAGTCGACCCGAAGGCAGATGAACCCGTAGGCCGCAAGGAGAAAAGGGGTGTATTTGGACCGACCGTGCTTCAAGCTGTAGCGCAGGGCGGTGAAGATCATCAACGGAGAGAGGTCGCTTCCAGCCAGATAAGCCGCCATGGTGGCCGAGAAGAAAAGTTCCATGATGGAAAGATGCCCGGCATCCGTCATGACGGGAACCTGCTCAAACCCCTTTCGCCCCAATCTTGCAAAAGAACTTCGAATACGCAGGAGCCCTGCCAGCTGATGCATCCGCGTCACCTTCACGGGCAGGCGGAACCCGAACCGGCCGAGGGACTCCCGCGCAAAGGCGAGGGCCCCGGTCAGGTCGTTGGCGGCGATGGCTCCGCGTATTCTCATACGCCAGACATTCACGCAGTCCCAGTCGTTTCTCGCCTCCTTTTCCACGGTGACCACAAAGGCCTCCATGACCGCGTACTCCCCCAGAGCATACGCCGCTTCGGCGGCGGCAGAGGTCATCTCAAGGCACAAGACATACTCGCGTTGCCATCCCTCTTCACCGAGGAACCTTAATCCGCAGCGGAAGCACTCCAGGGCCTGACCGAAGGAGGAGGTCTCCATGGCCTGTTTACCGGCGTCAAGGTTCAGGAGGACAAGCTCCTTGCGATAGCTCTCTCGGATGGGCACCGAACCCGAGGCGTTGAACTGATAGACAACGTCAAACAGGTAAGGGCCGGGCCGATGCTTGAGCCCTTCGTAGATGTGCATCCCGGCGCTGAAATGGGCCATCTCCCGCTGGCCCTGGGTCATGCGCTCATAGGCGGCCTTCTGCACCAAGTCGTGGGTAAAACTGTAGCCCTCCCGGGTGCGCACGAAAATTTTCTTTTCACAAAGCGTCTCAAGGCCTTTTTTCACAATCTCTTCCGAGCGCTGGACCACCATGGCGAGGAGCTCGGGCACCACCTTGTGCCCAAGAAGGGAAGCGGCCTCCACGAGGCGCCGCATCTGCATGTCCAGGCTGTCCACCCGTTCCGACACCCAATGGGCGGCAGAGGTGCACATGGGAAGAGCCTCCAGCTTCTGCTGATTCCAGTGCCACCCCTCGCCATGGGGGCCATGGGCCCTGACCAGCTCCCCACCGGAGAGGATCCTTTCGAGAAAGGCGTTGACGTGATAGGGGATCCCCCCGGTCTTGGCATAGACCAGCTCCGCCAGGGGGGCAATCTTCTTTCTGTCCTCGCCCAGGGACATGGCAAGGAAGGTCTCCACGGCGAGGCTGTCCAACCCCTGGATGGGCATCACATCCACGATGCCGTCTTTCTTCATGGTTCCCGCCTGAAAGAAAGAATCCACCAGGGCGCTTTGGCTCTCACTGGTCCGAAACGCAGCCAGCAACCCCACCTTCTCCCCGGAGATGCCCGTCAAAAGATTCAAAAAAAGGCGGGAGTCCTCATCGGCCCACTGGATATCATCGATGAAGAGAATGAGCGGGCGGCCCATCTGCTTAAAGACACGGAAAAAATTCACCATGGCCATGTGGGTGACATTGGCCTTGGCCGACGACTCAAGTTCCATGGGAACATCGTCCGGCGGTGTGTCCAGAAGCAGGGAGAAGTCAGGCACCATGGACGAAAGGACAAAGGCCCCGTCCCCCATGAGGCGCTTGACCACCTTTCGCCACTCCCGAAGCCTGTTTTCGGGCTCCCCGAGGAGGGTGCGTACCACCTGCTGTAACGCAACAACAAAGGCGGAACCGGGTCTCTCCACGCTCTGGTCAAATTTGCCCGTGGCCACGATGACCTCAGGGTAGTGCTGGCGAGCGTATCGACAAAGCCACTCCGCAAGGACCGTTTTGCCGCAGCCGGAGGCCCCGGAAAGGACCATGACCCCCGGTCTTTCAAAGGGAACGGCGCCGGCCTCCACGATCCCCTTGAGCCATTGCACCAGCTCCCGTTTTTCATCTTCCCGGCCGCAGAGCACCCCCTCGCCATGGAGCATGGGGGGCCGGATGCTCAGGCAATCCACCGACTCACCGGTGCGCATACCCGCTTCAAGCCCCTCGATAAGAGCCTCGGCAGAGGGAATCCGCCCCTCCGGGTTGCGGTTCATGAGGCTCATGATGATCTCGTCGAGCCAACGGGGGATTTCCAGGCAGAGGGTACACGGACGGGCGGGTGTCAGGGCCACCCTGGAGTGGATCATGCCGCCCACGGTGTCCATGTCAAAGGGAAGGCGCCCGGTGAAGGCCTCATACATCACGACCCCCCAGAGAATAGAGGTCACTGCGGTGCTCAGGCTCCCCTTCCCTGGCCACGGACAGCTCCGGTGCGCTGTAGGCCAGGGCCGTGAGCAGGTGATCCACGCCGTGAAAATCGTCGTCCCGGATCACCCCCGGCTCATGGTTGAAACCCTCCAGCTGTACCCGGCCTGTGTCTGAATCGATAATGATGTGCGATGGGGTGATGTGACCGTGGACCACACCGGACTGGTGACAATAGGAGAGCGTGCGGGAAAGATCGAGGAACCAGGCGATAAGGGTCTCACGGCTGGGGGTACCTGTCTCCATAAGCCTCGACAGGGGTTCGCCGCCGGTATCTTCAAGGATGAGGGTGAGCCCCAGGGAGGTCTGCTTCAGCCCGAAGGTTTTGACGATGCCGGGATGGGACAACTCCCGGAGCGTGATGTGTTCATGTTTGTACATCTCCACTTCGGATTCGCCGGGCCGCTCATTTTTGAGCACCTTTAAAATCACGTTGTGGCTGTACGCCGTGCTCCATGCCCTGTAATACGCGGATATCCGATCCTGAAAAACCAACTCCGGCTGAACAAACTCGTCAATAACAGCCATGCGCGCCCCCTTCCATCTCCGTGGCAGCCTGAGAACCCGCCAACGGACGCGCACCAACCCACCCTTCTCGTCTTCCCCCGGGGCCTTTTCCAACAGTAAAAACCGACAATCAGGCTGCAGGGCGCAGGATATCCCGAGCACCTTCGCCCCTGCCGTCAAACCAATTCTCTTCGACGATTGAATGTGTTATCCACCGGGGTCATCGTCGGTTCTACCCATCACGTCGCAGGAAGTCAATACAGATCACATCTGTAACTATTCAGCTTGCCTCCGGCGGATCGCTTTTTTGAAAAAAAGCGCCGCAAAACGTTCCCAATGGCAGGAAGGGAAAAAAGGGACGGCTTTTCCGCTGGACCTGCCACAAGGAATCAGCCCCTCATCACCCCGCCACCGGAGGCCGCCCGGCAAAGAGCTGCTCCACGGCCGCTTCGTAGACCGCGGGATCGGTGATACGGCGAAGGGGCTTGAAGAGGCGATCGCCGTTATCAAAGGCGTCTTTGAAGTAGACCCAGAAGGCTTTCATCACGCTGGTCACGTGCCCGGGGCCGTCAAGCCTTGCCACCTGCCGCTCGTAGATGGCGTCGTGAAATCGCTTTAAAAGCTGCAATTTCGTCTCTTCATCAAACCGTTCGCCCTTGATCTCAGCCGGGAGAAACGGGTTGGAGATCACCCACCGCCCGATCATCCAGTCCGAAATGGAGGGAAATCGCTCCGACAGCTCCCTGAAGCGAGACAGGGACCAGAGGTCTCCGTTGTAGATCACCCGATGCGTGATCTCAGGGAGCATGGCCTCAAAAAAATCGAGGTCCGGCCCCCCCTTGTACATCTGAACCCCGGTACGCGGATGCACCGTCAGGTCTTCAAGGGGATAGCGGTTGTAAATGGGAACAAGGGTGTGGAACTCTTCCCGGGTATGACGCCCCAGGCGCGTCTTGATGGAGAGGCGCCCTTTCATCCCGCCCACCAGGCGCTCCAGGAGGGCATCCAGCTCATCGGGAAAACAAAGGATCCCCGACCCCTTCTTTTTTTTCGCCACCATTTTATAAGGGCACCCGAGGTTCAGGTTCACCACGGGGTGGCCCAGGTCGTAGAGCCGGTTGGCAAGGAGCACGAGATCATCGGCCACATTGCCCATCATCTGGGGAATCACGGGCATCTTCGTGTTGAGGTCCGGCAGGACATCGTTCCACTCCCGCTCCTTGGACCGCCCTTCGGGGAGCGCAGAGATAAACGGGGAGACGGCAACGTCCATGCCGGAGAAAATCTCCGCATAAACGTCCCGGAAAAGCAATTCGGTGTAGCCCTGCATGGGGGCAAGCCAAAGTCGATGTGTCATGGTCTCACCATAAAAAAGTGACCGTCGCTGCATGGAGCGCGGTCACGGAATGTGCATGCTGCTGCGGGCAAGGGGTGCCCGCAGCCAGACGCTGAATAAAATCTGATTTTTTCTTACCTGATATGAATCGTGGTGGCTGCTGTAAAAACCGCCAGGAGCAGGCTTGCTGCTGTCACCACACCGCACAGGAGGGCCAGGAACTTGTCTCTCTGGGATTCCCGCTTGCGCTCAAGGTAGCCAAGGGCCCAGGCCAGGCCCGCCCCGGCGATGATGCCACCGCCGTGGGCCCAGTTGTTGATCCCCGGCACGACGAACCCGAACAGGGCGATGCTCACCACCCAGCCGCTCACCTGACGGTAGACGGCGTTGCCGTAAGCCCCTCCCCGGCTCTTGCCGAAGTAAAGGGCCGCCCCCACCAGGGCACATACCGCCCCTGAAGCGCCGATGGTAAAGGTGACACCGGCAAGGAACGACACCAGATAACTCGCCACGCCGCCCAGAATAAAGATAATCACCAGGCGATAGGTGCCGAACTCGCGCATGACAAAGGGCGCAAGGTTTCGAAAGGCGAGCATGTTGAATACAATGTGCAGGACACTCCCATGGAGCCAGTTGGCAGCCACCAATGACCACCAGTGCCCCGCCACCTTGATGGGATACACCCCGGAGGCCCCCAGAAACAGCATGGCCTCATTGGACGGAGAAAACAGGCTCAAGGGGTTGCCGGTGATGCCGATGCCCTCCCCCCTCACCATACTGACCGCAAGGGACACGATATACATCACGACATTGACACCGATGATCACCTTAAAAATAAGGTCGGGATCGGACATCCCGCGGACCATGGCGTTGTTCTTAAGCCCGGAACCGGGTTTGCGGATCCCGCAGTAAGGGCACAAGGGCTCGTCGTTGCTGATAAGACGCCTGCAGTTGGGGCAAAGCAGGGACGTTCGGGAAGGTTTTCTGGTCATGACGCCTCGTTGGGTGAATGAATACAGGGCTAAACGACGGGACACCGGTGGCGATATCCTGACAGTGAGGAGAGAACACAGCCGACCCAGGTCCCGGCCACAGGCCTGCATCCTTCCCCGTGGGGTTGCACGGAATCCATCATAGAAGATCCGTGCCACGGCTTCAATAAAAATGGTCAGGGGAGCAATTCGAAACCGCCTGGTAGAGGTAGCCGTACGGGCAGGCAGGCCTTCACGGCACCAGGCGGTTTTACAGGCAGGTCACTTTTTAAAGGTAAGAACGGGATCCGCAGGGAGAGCAAGGCCGACACTGACCTCAAGGGTTTTTAAAATGGCTGCGGGCACAGGGCAGGAGACATGGGGAAGATGGGCCGTACACAGGGTGATCACCTTGGACTGCCCCTTGGCAAACAGTTCATTCATGACATCCAGGGGCTCATCCCCCAGGGCTTCACCCACCTTTTTCAGGTTCGGACACGCCGTTTCAAGGGTGCACACCGCCTTGTACCGCTCCGTCGGGTCGGCCTTGATCACCGTCTTGAACCCACACACACCTGCAAACACTTCCATTTCCGTCATGTGACATCCTTTCACCCGGGCGGCCTTCCCACATGGAGACACCCCGTAATGCGTATAAAATAAGGCAAAAAATCACAGAGACCCCACACCGGTCATCCCCTTCGTCAAGGCAGGGCACCTTACCGAAAGGAACGTGACCCGGCCGGGCCCCGTATCAAACGGCAAGAGTATAGGACGATTCACAATCAAACACAAATCAGTAAAATAAAACGCAACGATTCAGCGCAGCATAACCTCTAAATTAAGGACGTAAACTTTTTCCAAAGTACGATCCGCCCACGGCATGAGCCCATGTGCCTGCCCGTGCTTTCACGGCACCTTACATTGACACGCGGAAGAGCGTTACTGTATAAACGATTTTTGCCATGCGCCGCCCTGCCGGGTCCGCTGGCCAATGCAATCTGTTCCACCGCACATATGGGGCCGGGTACCCGATGTTCCGAGGTATCCGGCCTCTTTTTTTGGGCTTTTTCGCCCACAATGAAGATTGGAGAATGCGAAGGTATGCAACAGAAAGGAAAGAGGGACCAGTTCGGAAGCCGGCTGGGATTTATTCTGGCGTCCGCAGGGTCCGCCGTAGGGCTTGGAAACATTTGGCGATTCCCGTATGTCACAGGTGAAAATGGAGGGGCTGCCTTTGTTTTTATCTATCTTCTGATGGTTTTTTCCTTGGGGTTTACCGTCATGCTGGCGGAATTTACCCTGGGGCGCAACACCCAGCGGAACAACGTGGGAGCGCTTATGCGCTTGGGAGGCAAAGCCTGGTCCATGGTGGGGTGGCTGGGAATTGTGGCCTCCATCATTATTCTTTCATTTTACGGCGTCATCGGCGGCTGGACCATCAAGTACGTTGTCTCGGTGTTCCAGGGACTGCCCACAGGTGCCGATGCAGCGGCCCAGGCAGGCCAGGCCTTTGAAGGGTTCATCACCCACTCTCCGTCCGTCATTTTCTACCAGGCCCTGTTCATGGTAGCCACCATCTGGGTCGTCTCCAAAGGAATCGGCCAGGGCATCGAACGGTTCTGCAAAGTCCTCATGCCCGCCCTGTTTTTGATCATGGTGGTTCTTGTGGTGCGTTCCCTGACCCTGGACGGAGCCATGGCGGGCATTTCCTTTTATCTCAAGCCCGATTTTTCCAAGGTAACCGGCGGCATGTGCCTGGCCGCCATGGGGCAGGCGTTCTTCTCCCTGAGCCTCGGCAACGGGGGCATGCTCACCTACGGAAGTTACCTGAAAAAAGAGGAGCCCCTGCCTTCTTCGGCATTCCAGATCTGTATCCTGGACAGCCTGGTGGCCTTCCTTTCCGGCCTCATCATCTTTCCTGCGGTTTTTGCCTTCGGATTTGAACCGGCTTCCGGGGCGGGCCTCTCCTTTGTGACCCTGCCGGCGGTCTTTTCACAGATGTTCGGCGGCGTCTTCTGGGCGGGTCTCTTTTTCCTCCTGCTGGTCATCGCCTCTCTGACCTCGTCCGTCAATATGCTTGAGGTGGTCTGTGCCCACTTTATCGATGAAAAAGGGTGGTCCCGACGCAAGGCACCCTGGGCCATCGGCTTCGGCATTTTTCTCCTGGGCGTTCCGTCGGCCATCTCCCTTGCCGGAGGCCTCAAGGTGTACGGAAAGAGTTTTTTAGACACCATGGATTTCATCGCATCCAACCTCATGATGCCCTTGGGCGGCCTGTTCATCCTTCTTTTCACCGGCTGGGTCATCGCGGACATCGCCAAACGTGAGGTCACAAACGAAGGCAACGTCTCCTTTGCCCTGCTGCCCGTATGGCAGGTGGCCTGCAAGGTGGTTGCCCCCCTTGCCGTCGGCTACATCTTCTTCCAGGGGCTGGCCTGGTAACAGACGAACACAAAACCCCCGGCCCCATTGCCGGACACGCAACACGAGGTGATCATGAGCGACTACTCCATTTTTATCGGGCTGCTGGCCCTCTACATCGGCAGCCTCGTCGGCATCGGCCTGTATTACAACAAAAAACAGAAAACCAGCGTGGACTTCTTTCTGGCGGGCCGGGAACTCAACGCCCTGTCCATCGGGTTTTCCGCCGCGGCGTCCTGGCTGACGGCAGGAGCCCTCTTGGCTGTCACCGGCTTTTTTATGCTCCTTGGCATGGGGTCTGTCTGGGGCTTTGTGGCTCCCAACATCATCGCCCTTCTCGTCATTGCCCTTTTGGTCAAAAAGCTTAAGCGCCTGCCGGCCATCACCCAGCCGGAGCTCCTTGAGATGCGCTACGGAGGATCCCTCAGGGGACCCGTGGCCATCATCATCACCATCGTCATGATCCTTTTTGCCGTCTCGGACATCAAAGGGTTTTCCATGGTGCTTGAAATCTTTTACGGCCTGGACTCCCTCTACTCCGTGCTTATCGTGGGGGCCGCCGTGGCCCTTTATGTAAACCTCGGAGGGTTTTCCGCCGTGGTCTTTACCGACCGCATCCAGTTTACGTTCCTCTTCCTCTTTGTCATGGCCATGGCCGCCATGACCACGGGAGCGGCAACAGATGCTGACGCCGCCTTGAGTTTTTCCAGAATGATGGGCGAAGTCCCGGCCACATGGTACAACCCCTTCTCCGTCGGGCTGCCCATGGTGCTGATCTTTACCCTCTCCATCGTCCCCGGCTGGATTACCGAACAGGACCCCTGGCAAAAGGTGTGGGCGGCAAAAGATGACAAGGCCGCGCAAACCGGGATGATCATCGGCGCCGTCCTGGTGACCCTTGTCTTTGCAGGCTGCGCCGTCATTGCCGTTGCCCTCAACCGGATTTACCCGGACATCGCCGCTGCGGGCTTTCCCGCAGGCATGGCCAAGGCGGAACCGGCCCTGCTGGTCTTCATCAAGGCAAGCGGTTTCTCCAAGTTCGGCTTGGCCCTGTGTGCCATCGGCCTTGCCACCGCCGCCATGTCCTGCGCCGACACCTTTGCAACCTCCGGTGCCTCGTGTATCTCCCGGGACATCTACCAGCGATACATCAACCCCGATGCCGATGAAAAAAGCATCATGCGCATCAACCGCCTCTCCGTGCTGTTCATCATCGGCGCGGCCACGGCCTGTTCCTATTTCATCCACAACATCATCGAGGCGATCCACATCGCCACTTTCATCGCCAGTGCCTCCTACTTCTTCCCCCTCATGGGCGGCCTCTTCTGGAAGCGGGCCACCCGCAAAGGCGCCGTGGCGGGCCTTGTCTGCGGTGCCGGGGTCCAGATCACCCTTGTCATCATCGACCTGGTGAAAACCCCGCCCATGGCCCCCGGGTATCTGGAGTCCCTGTCTCCCCTGCTCTCCGGCCACGGCGTCATCGCCGGCATGCTCATCAGCGGCATTGCCTTCGTGGCGGGCTCTTATGCCGACAAGCCCGTTGACGAAAAGCAGCTCGATCTTTTCTTCACCAGCTAAAAAAATAGGGACGCTCTTGGTCCAAGAGCGTCCCTAACCCAGATATTTCATGAGAAAACGAAAAATCAGGCTGGCAGGTCCCGATGGTGAAAAAGGAACTTGCCCTGCTTCCTGCACTCCGCCCAGAACATGTTGGAGCCGTCAAGGGCGGGCTCTTTGGGGATGGGCTGGGCCACGGCCCCTGCCATGGTGGCCTCGCTGATCTTTCCATCCGTCACAAACTCCCTGCCGGCCTGGCGAACAGCCTCATGGATGGCGGCCACCTCTTTGGGAAGAAGGTCTTCCATGGCCAGGATATAGGAGTTGGGCCGCAGGAGCTCCCCTGCGTAGTCGGCCTGAAAGTTCTTGCAGATACGTTTCACATGATCCACAAGCCCGTCAAAGTTGTCCATCTCCCAGAATCCGCAGACGCTCATAAGAAAAAGGCTCGGAATTTTTGAGATGCGGGACTTGTGACGGTAATGGCCGTCCACCATTTCAAACTCGGGCTCCACAAGGGGGATGATCCGATCGGTGAAGGTCTTCATCTGGGCCGTCATCCCGTCCACATACAGGGGCGTGGCAAGAATGAGCACATCGGAGGCCGCCACCTGCTCCAGGATTTCCGGCATATCGTCCTTGTGGATGCACTCCCCGGGGGTGCGCACCCAGCAGTTGAAGCACCCGTCGCAATACCTGATCTTTTTATCGGCCACATTGAACTGTTCCACCTCAGCTCCCGCTTCAGCAGCCCCTTCAAGGAACAGGTTCAACAGCAAATGAGTCATTCCCTTTTTCTTTGTCGGGCTTCCGTTTACAGCCAGAATCTTCATGCTCTCTCTCCTTATCAAAGCAATGGGATAAGATACTGTCATTCCCGGACGCATCACCGACCAGGCCACAATCAACGGGAAAGACAGGTTTTATGAGTGTCAGGCTGCCACAAACCCCGTCAAATAGCAAAGACGTACCCCATAAAAAAGCGCGATCCACGCAATAAGGAAAAGAGCATATCACAGCTCATGCCGGCAGCCCGCGTTCCACCCCGCCCATGGTTTTCCTCCTGCAAACCATGCGGGTCTCTCTCCAGCCCATCCGGTTGTAAAATCCCAGGGCCTCAAGGTTGGTTTGATCGGCGAGGAGCTGAAGCCTCAGGGCGCCATGACTCTCAGCCCAGATCTCCACAGAGGAGAGAAGCATGGCACCCAGGCCTTTGCCCCTGTGATCCTCGGCAACCACAAGGTCCTCTACCAGGGCCGAGAGCCCCCCTTCGGCTGTGGACACAAGGCACTGGGCGCTGCACATCCCGACGATACGGCCCCCGGATTCCACACACTGGATCACCGAACCCTCCAGGCCCATGAGCATGCGCAGCCCCCGGCCCTGGATTTCCGGATCAATGGTAAAATCCTGTTCCAGGGCGAACAGAACCCCAAGGAGGGACACCAGCTGCCCGATGTCCCCTTCCCGTGCCTGCCTCAGCCGATACCGGCGATCTCTCATCGCCTCAGGCCTCAACGGCCGTCAAGAGATACGCATCCGCCACCGTGCCCTCTTCAATGGCGTCGAGAACCGCGTCGATGGCCTCTTCGGAGTCGATGCCCCCATACCAGTGATTTTCAGGATAAACCACCAGGATAGGCCCCCGCTCACACTGCTTGAGGCACCCGGTACTCGACAGAAGCACATCGCCCATGCCGCGGTCCAGGATCTCCTCTTCAATGTACTGAAGAAGGGACACCGAGCCTTTTTTGTGGCAGAGCCCCTGGGGTTCCCCTGAGACTCGGTAACTTGCACACACAAAAATATGATGTTTCGGACATTCCATGGTCTGCTCCTTTATTCTATGAGTGTAATGGTTCAACTGTGGCTTCTATGGTTAAAGTGCATAAAAGAAAGCCTCCGGCGGCCCTGCCGGGGGCCAAACTTTTAAAAAGTTTGACAAACAGGTCTTAAGCAAGCCTTTCCAGGCTCCGCCGAAATAATCTCCACTTTTTCACATTAGAAACGTTTTTTTGCGGAGCTTTTTTTCAAAAAAGCGACCCGCCGGAGACAAGCTGAATAGTTACATGTAGTTCACGATTTTCTGCTCGATTTTCTCACCCTTCGGGAGAGAGCATTCACCGATGGCGTAGCCGGTAGACAAAGATGCCGCGACTACGGGGTTCCATCACCCGCACCCCATGCCCATACCGGAACACGCCTCTCCTCGCCGCCTCGGGGTACGTTTCACCATGCCGTCAAGGCTCCTGCCATCAAACACCGCTGCCAGGGCCTCATCGATGAGACCTTCAATGACATGCACATCCACGCCGCTTTCCGTCATGGCTTTGCGGGGCGCGTCCCCGATGCCGCTGACAAGGAGGGTGGAGCAGTCGGCAAGGCGCCCTGCGAGTTCACGCCACCGTTCGGCACCGGTGCCAGCCCCCGGGGTGTCCCGGGTCTCCAGATAAACGAACTTTCCCTTTTTTTTGCCGAACACCCTCAGCTCCACGGCCTCGCCCAGATGCTGATTCACCAGCAACCCTTCCATGGAGGCCACAGCCACAAAGGGCCGGTCACTGTGGGTGGTCCGGCAACTCTCTTCCGGAGACTCCCACACGGAGTCGGGCACCTCGGGCATGAGCTCACACGCCTTGAGTTTTTCCATGAGCCCGGTGTCCTGAACGTCACCCAGACACCCCACGGCGTCGGCACGACACCGGGCGCAATGGGTCATCTGCCGGATATGGGCCCCGGCCTTTTTCCTGACGGCGGCAACATCCTCAGTGGAGGGCTCCCTGATGTGGGCAAAGGCCGAGCCTTTGTTTTCATGGAAGGGCAGGCAGTTGAAGATATCTACCCCGAGCCCTGCCACTGTCTTTGCGATCTCCACGATGTGATGGTCATTGATCCCCGGGATCATGATGGCGTTGACCTTCACCATGATCCCTGCCTTTTTCAGGGCCTTGATGGCACCAAGCTGACGCTCCATGAGCAGGGCAGCGCCCGCCTGGGAACCGATGACCCGCTTGCCATCCCGCACCCAGGCATAGACTTCCGCCCCCACGGCCGGGTCCACGGCGTTGACCGTGACGGTCACATGGCCGGTGTCCAGTGCGACCAGATCATCGATGAAGGGCGCAATGCCCAGCCCGTTGGTGGCCAGGCAGAGGATCACCTCCGGGTAGGCCTGCCGAACCAGGCGCAGGGTCTCCATGGTCTGGGAAGGGTTGGCAAAAGGGTCCCCGGGCCCGGCGATGCCCACCACCGAGATGTTCTTCTTTGCCTCGAACACATGCTCCAGGTACACCAGGGCCTGATACGGTGAGAGCACCCCGCTGGTAACCCCGGGGCGGCTCTCATTGACGCAGTCGAATTTCCGGTCGCAGAACCGGCACTGGATGTTGCACCGGGGGGCCACCGGCAGGTGGACCCGCCCGAAACGCTTGCGGGCATTGACGTTAAAACAGGGATGATTGACGCTGTTGATATCCTTATCTGGTTTCATGGCTCTCTCCTGTAATCTCTGTAAACATCCCGCCTGGAGCAAGATGATCCGCCGTGGACAAATGCGCGAATGACGAGGCATTCGCACATCTTTTATTGTCACTATTCAGCCTATATCTCCGGTTGCTGAACGTTTGCCTGATAGTATAAAGATGGGTTTTACAAACAGGCATTAATGGCTCTTCTTGAATGAAGTTTGGGCCTTGGTTATCGTTTGGCCACGCCCTTCGAATAAACCGAGAAAAATCCACCGAACCGGAACGTCGCACTCCGGTACGGCTTTTAGTCCGTCGTTACCCGAGCCGCACCGGAGTGCGCGCTCCAGGGGACACGGGTGTTCGGGGGGGGGGGGGGGGGGGGGGATGTAAACAGGCC
>NZ_FMUX01000038.1 GCF_900101345.1 Desulfoluna spongiiphila
CCTTAGCCCGGATATTTCACGAGTCGAGTGCACCCATATTCAAGGCATCAGAGCTGCAGATGTAGTGGTTTACCTCAAAGCTCTGATAACGCAGAAGATGGGTGCACTCGGCTCGCCCGAAGGGTGAGAAAATCAACCAGCAAACGTCGATTTACATTTTGCATTTTCAAAATAGCTGACATTTTGATTGTAATTACCTGAAATTATACCTTTTTCGTTTTGTTTGGTTGTTTTCTCATGAAATATGCGGGTTAGCGTGTGACGGCCTTGGCCTGAAACCCCGCCTCCGTCAGGCGGTCCTGCATTGCTTTGGCACGGCTCTCTGACTGGAAGGCACCGACGAGGACCTGCACCCTGTCCTCGGGCAAAGACCGTGGCATGGCGTAGGCAAAAAAACCGTCGGCATAAAGCCGGCTCTCCAGGGCCAGGGCCTCGTTTACGGGAAGCGGGCCTCCCACGGCCAGGGCCACGGATTTTTTCGCCCGGGAGGTCTCCTTGATGCCCAGGGCCCGCAACCTCTCCCGCCCCGTCTCCGCGTCTTCCCGGCTTGGGTAATTGCCGCAGAACACCCGAAACCAGTCCCCCATCCCCGGGATTTCCACATAGGCTGAAAAAGCGGCCTCGCCCTGTTCCCGAAGGGCCGTGACCTGGGCCGCGGCACGGGTCGCGCTGCGAAAGGAGCTGACGTGGACAGTATAGGGAAAGGCGTCCGGGGCACCTTCGCCAACCGGTTCAGCCTTGAGCATGGCGGCAATGCCGTGGGCAAGGAGGACCGGGTCTAAACGGGGCGTTTCCCCTTCCGGCTCGGCCGAGGGTGCGGGGCGTTCAAAGAGATCCACCGCCACGTTCTCGACACGGGGAGCCGGCACAAAGGCGGGGTCCTGGGCGATCTTCACCCCGGTCCCCAAAAGCAGAAACATGGGTGCCAGGAGCATCAGCCCCAGGAGCCCGCCCAAAAGGGCGACACGCCTGAAGGCTTTTCCACGTCGCGGCCACCCGTACGGGGCCTCGCCACCGGTTTCAGGCGGTTGCGAAACCGCCCCTTTGGTCTCCTTTTTCTTTTCCACCAGAAGGGTCCTGCCTGTGTTCACCTCTGCCACGGCAAGGTTTTCCTCGGTAATCCGCCGCTGAACCTCTTCAAGGGCTTTGCCGCGATCATGGGTGCGGTGCGTCTCAACCACCCCCGGGTGCTTTACCTCAACCAGGTACCCGTCTTTCCCGTTCCCGTCCTGCTCGTCCATGGGCCGTCCTCTGCGTCAAGGGCTTAGGGTCATTACTTTTTTCCATACCGCCTTGTTCACTGCCTACACCGGTCTTCCTCTCCCTGTCAATGCGAAATCGCAGTGTTCGCCCCCCTGGGCGGATGTTGACATCACCCATCAGGCGACATAGTCTACAGCATCGTCCTGTTCGATTAAGGCGTCTAAAAAGCGGCCTTCTATCGTTACCTGTATATAATACGCCTCCGGCGGCAAGGTGTGCTGAGGACGCCTTGCCAAACAGCTGTATATCAAACATGTTAAAAGCTTGGCCCCCGAAAGGACCGCCGGAGGCATCAGCTGAACAGTTACCACCAAAGGAAGCAATTGCCATGGCCGATACCGCCCCCATCGTTCAATCCTGGGCCGATGCCCTTGACGCCCCTGTGGCCCTGACGCTCCATACCACGGGAAGCGCCACAAGTGATGAAATGACACGCTTCGGGGAATTCCTTGCCGATACGGCCGGGCCGAAGCTTGTGCTCACCCTGAAAAAAAGCGACGCCCCCCTGCCCTTTTTTGAAACGGAGAAGGGCCTGAAGTTTTTCACCCTGCCCGGGGCAAAGATTCTGGATCTGTTGCTCTACGCCCTGAAGGCAACCCCCGATGCGGTTCCGGCCCCCCTTGCCGCCCCGCTTCAGCGGCTTGAACTTCCGGCCACTCTGGACCTCTTTGTGGCGGAATTCTGCCCGTACTGCCCCGCCATTGCGCGGCAGCTCATCACCCTGGCCCTTGGGAACCCAAATGTCCGCCTCTCCGTATACGACGGCAGCCTTTTCCCGGAAGAGGCCGATAAACGGGGCGTTCTGGCAGCCCCCACCCTGATCTACGACGGAGACATGAGATGGAGCGGACAATTTGATGTGGCCTCGGCCATGGAATTTGTGGCGGGCCGCTCCCCCGAAGAGCTGAGCCCGGATGCAATCCGGGCACTGCTTGAGGAGGGAGAAGCCGCCAGGGTGACAGCCATGGTGGCTAGGGCCGACAAGCCCTTTGCCTCCCTCTCCGCGCTGCTGGCCCACGAGAAATGGTCGGTCCGTTTAGGGGCCATGGTGGTGATGGAAGAACTTGCCGAATCCCATCCGGCCATTGTCTCCAAAACCGCCGCCACCCTCCTTGCAGGCCGGGCATCCCTTGACCCCTCCGCCCTGGGAGACATCATCTACATTGCCGGGCTCTCCGGGGATGCCGCCCACCTGTCCACCCTGAACGATATCCTGGAAGGGCCCTGTGACGATGCTGTCCGGGAAGCGGTGGAAGAGGCCATGGACACCCTGGTGATCAAAGAGCCCTGACGGGGCATCACCGGAGCGATCACTTTTTTACTTGACAATCACTTTGTTTCCAAAGTATCTATCGTACCGTATTTACAAGCATACCGCAGTCACACACAACCCGACCCCATTATTCCTGCGACTCACCATGGAGCGACCGGGCCCGCGCGTCACCGCACGGGCCTTTATACAGGCAGCCCTCGCAGGATGCGAGTACCCCATGAAACTGTCCCGGACGCCAAACAAACGGCCCATGGACGTGGAGTACATCCTGCGCTCAAGCCTGGCGTCTCCGGTGCTCCCGCTTCTTATCGCCATCATCATGGGGACCTCAGACCTGTATGCCCACCACCCCGCCACCACCCTTCTTTTCCTGTGCATCACCCTTCTCACCATGGCCTGCCGCGTGGTCATCGGGATCACCTACTTTCTATTTAAAGGCATCGGCACCGCCATGGCCCACCGGTGGAGCCTGAGGCTCAACTACCTTTCGGCCATGACCTTTGCCCTGTTTTCCACCTTCGTCCTGACCCGTTACGGGCTGGTCTGGCCGGGCTACCTCATCATCTTCTGTTCGGGGGCCATCTTGAGCATCACCCCGGTGTTCAGCGTGCTGCCCTCGGCCAGCACAAAGATATACACCGGTATTTTCCTTTTTCCCCTCATCGCCTGGGGTGGGATGTCCCAATCCATCGACGGCCAGATCATCGCCGCCCTGGCCCTGCTTTATTTTCTCATCGCCACCCGCGTCACGGAAGAGACCCGCACCTGGGTCTCGGGCCTCTCCCTTCATATTGCCGAAATGGATAAAAAAACCCAGGACCTCCACCGCAAAAACCGGAGCCTGGAGCAGGGACTTCTGGAGCAGGACAGCCACATCAAAACCATCAAGGCAAAAAAAGAGATCTATCGGCAGGCCTTTCAGACCAGTCCCAACCCCATCGCCTTCAACCGCCTTTCCAGCGGCAAGTTCAGCCATGTCAACGCCATCTTCTCCTCCCAGTTCGGCTACACCCGGGAGGAGGTCACCGGAAAAACGCCGCTCTCCATCGGGCTGTGGGAGGATCCTGCCGCCTGGGAGACCTACCTTGCCATGATGCGTACCCACCGGTGGGTCACCAACTTCCAGTGCCGGTTCCGCACCCGTGACGGGGAGAGCCGCTCGGTGCTGCTCTCCTCCCGTCGCATCACCCTGGCCCAGGAGCACTACGCCCTGACCACCGTCAACGACATCACCGAATTTTCCCAGGCCCAAAGCCAGATCAAGCACCTCACCCGAAAGATTATCCAGGTCCAGGAAGAGGAGCGACGGCGCATTGCCCGGGATCTCCACGACAGCGTAGCCCAGGACCTCTCCTCCCTTAAAATAACCTGCAGCGGCCTTTTGGAGGGCCCCATCTCCGCCTCGGTCCTTCGCGCCAGGCTCAAGGACGTCTCCGGTGTCCTCCAAGAGTGTATCGAAGCCGTCAAGACCATCGCCTACGAGCTGAGGCCCCCGATCCTGGACGAGCTGGGCCTGCCCACGGCCCTCTTCCGCCACTGTGAGGACTTCCAGCGCAAAACAGGGATTGAGGTGGACTTCTTCTCCGCGGGCCTTAACGGCATCCCCCTGCACTCCGATACGGAGATCAACCTCTACCGCCTGGTCCAGGAGGCCTTAAGCAATGTGCTGAAACATGCCAGGGCCGCCAAGGTGGTCCTGCGACTGGTGGCCTCTTTTCCGGACATCATCATGCGGGTGGAAGACAACGGCGTGGGGTTCGACCAGGACAAGGGAAAGGGGCAGAACGCTAAGGGCATGGGCCTGCGCAGCATGGAGGAGAGGGTGCACCTCATGGGCGGGCGGCTTCGCATCATCACGAGCCCGGGGGAAGGCACCGCCCTGGTCATCAGGGTCCCCTTCAACATGAGCGAGCAGGAATTGGAAGAGATCTACAACGAGGTGGGATCCGTCAGATAATCAGCGAATTGATCCGTGCACGCCTGCGGGATCCCGCAACAAAATGGGGCATTGCTTTGTCACCGGCCTTGGTATATCGTTGCCGGAACAAAGGCTGTTGATGCCCCCCCGTCCGGGATGGCATCCCATCATCAACCATCGGGGGGATACCGTTCAACCACCTGCCCGGAACCTGTTGCGCCTGCCCCTTGCCCGGATCCTGCCGAGCAAAGGGCCTGTCACGAGCTGCACCGGTCCCCACCCTGTTCATGATCACCTGAACCCCTCCCCGCACGGACACAACGGCAGCGCCTGCCGATAGAGATACTTGCATGGATAAAATTGTTGTCAGAGGGGGTGCCCCTCTCCACGGACGTGTACGGGTGAGCGGTTCCAAAAATGCCGCTTTGCCCATTCTGGTCTCATCCCTCCTGGTGGGGGGCAAAACCACCTTTCGAAATGTCCCGGGACTCATGGACATTCACAGCATCGTCTGCCTTCTCTCCGAACTGGGGGCAACGGTGGATCGAGCCGAAGACTGGGTCACCATCGATGCCTCCACCATTGACTGCGTGGAGGCTCCCTACGACCTGGTACGAAAAATGCGCGCTTCCATCCTCGTGCTGGGCCCCCTGGTGGCCCGCATGGGCCGAGCCAAAGTCTCCATGCCCGGAGGCTGTGCCATCGGAGACCGGCCCATCGACCTGCACCTCAAGGGCCTTGAAGCCATGGGCGCCACCATTCGCCTGGAGCAGGGTTATGTGGAGGCCGAAGCCACCCGCCTCAAAGGGGCCCGCATCGTCTTCGACACCGTCTCCGTGGGTGCCACGGAGAACCTCATGATGGCCGCCACCCTGGCCGAAGGGGTCACCATCCTCTCCAACGCTGCCAGAGAACCCGAAATCATTGCCCTGGCCGATGTCCTCAACGCCATGGGTGCCAAGGTAGAAGGGGCGGGTACCCCCGAGCTCACCATCACCGGTGTATCCCACCTCTCACCTGTGGACACCGCCATCATCCCGGACCGCATCGAGGCGGGCACCTTCATGGTGGCCGCGGCCATGACCGGTGGGGACGTGGAGGTTACCGCCTGTGCCCCCGAGCACATGGAGCACACCTTGAGCAAACTCGAAGAGGTCGGGGCCACCCTTGAGGTGGGCAAGGATTCGGTGCGCGTCATCGGACCGAAAGCCATCAAGAGCGTGGATATCCGCACGGCCCCCTACCCCGGGTTCCCCACGGACATGCAGGCCCAGTTCATGGCCATGCTCACCCTGGCCGACGGGGCCAGCGTCATCCATGAGACCATCTTCGAGAACCGGTTTATTCATGTGTCGGAGTTGAAACGGATGGGAGCGGACATCGTGCTCAAGGGCAACGATGTCGCCACGGTGAAAGGAATCAAGCGTCTGTCAGGGGCCCAGGTCATGGCTTCGGATTTACGGGCCAGTGCCTCCCTGATTCTTTCGGGCCTGGTGGCCAAAGGGGAGACGGTGGTCAACCGCGTCTACCATCTCGACCGGGGCTACGAGCACATCGAGACCAAGCTCCGGGGGCTCGGAGCGGACATCGAACGCATCAAGGGGTGATATGATCATCCCGGGTCACCGGCCCCGGGCCGGTGACCCGCATCCCTTTTCCACACCTCACCTGTAGCTGGAAGGCCCTTCCAGGAAATCGTACTTCAGGCGGGTAAAGTTCTGTATGAAATAGTCCACCTGGACCACCTGACTCACCGACAGCGCTTCAAAAATCAACGAACGCTGTCGCACCATCTTAAAGGGGCCGAAGCGCCCCGTGCCGATACGCTTGTCCGAAAGAATGCGAAACGGCAGCCCCCCCAGAAAAAAATTCCCATAGCGGATATTCACGCAGGTATCCATGCTTCGCGCATCCAGTGTGTCGTTGACATAATAGATGCAGGAGAGCCCCTCACGGCTGATGTTGATCAGGGGTCCCCGTCGCGTAAAGGAGGGGGAAAAGACGATATAAGCGCCCCTTTTGGGGAGAAAGCGGTCACAGTGGCGTAAATCACCCATACGTATACCTCACATGGTTCGCCGCCGGTCAAAAGCCAGAGGAACCGGCACGAAAAAATGGAATCGTGTTGTGGAGCGAGACGGGCCTGTTCGACGTTGCAGGAGGCCATCATGAATAAGTGCGGGAAACGAGCCGGGCTCGTGGCATGAAGCGAATGGATACCGGGAGTATCAAACAGATAACAACGGGTGCACATACTTTATGTTTGGAAGGACTTCAGTATACCATACCCGCCGGGTGAGGGAAACGGTTCTCTTCCTCTTTCCCTCCATGTCGGGCCTTGACGGGCGTCCCCTGCTCTTCGTGCTCACAGGCCTTGTGGCCGGTATCCTCACAGGACATGCCCATACGCCGGTTCCGGTTTCAGGCGGCCTCTTCCTGGCCCTTACCGCCTGCGGGATGCTGGCCGCCCCCGGACGACGCCTGTCGGTTCTCCTCATCCCCTTGTGTGCCCTGGCCGGCTCCTGGCTCATCGCCCCGTGGGCAGACCTTCCCGGACCCGTCACAGACCCCCCCTCCGCCCCCCGGGTCCTGTCGGGCCGCATCGAGCACATCCGGATCCAGGACCGGGACCTGAAATGCACCCTGCGGGACGTCCGCTTCAAAAACGGTCACGGCCTTGCTCCCCCCTGTACAGGCATCCGGCTGATCATCAAAAAAGGCTGCACCCTGGCCGTCGCCGAGGGGATGCACCTTACAACCCGTTGCCGTCTTCGCCCCTTTACCAGCTTCAACAACCCGGGGCGTTTCGACTACCGGCGCCACATGATGCAAAAGGGTGTTGCCGCCTGGGCCGTGGTGAAAGCAGACGACGTCACCCTTTCTCCGGCACATCCCGTTCACCGGTGGAAATCAGCCCTCCACCATGCCCGGGGGCGCATTGAAAAGGCATTGTTCGCCCACGCCCCCACACCTCGCTCCGGTGCCCTTCTCTGCGCCCTTCTCACCGGGAACCGTGCCCACGTCTCCCCTTCCCTGCGCGACCTCTTCACCCACACCGGCACCGCCCATCTCCTGGCCATTTCAGGCCTCCACCTGGGCATCGTGGCCACCGTGTTTTACGTTCTTTTCACCGGGATGTTCTCCCACTGGGAACGGCCCCTCATCAAGGGCCACACCCAGATGCTGGCCGCCGCCGCCACCCTGGTGCCGGTGCTTCTCTACGCCCTGCTGTCGGGCATGGCGCCGTCGACCCAGCGCGCCCTCACCGCCGCATGCCTGGTCATGGGAGCCCTGGCCCTCCATGAAGAGGCGGACCTTCCCACCACCCTGGCCCTGGCGGCCATTGCCATTCTTGTCTCCCATCCGCCGGCCCTGTTTGCCGTCTCTTTTCAGCTCTCCTTTGCTGCGGTTGCAGCCATCCTGGCCAGCCTGGCCCAGCTCCGCACGCCCAGGAACCCCATGACCCAACGCACCTTCCGCCAGCGGGTACTCCTGTTTATCATCCCACCGTGCTTTGCCTCCTTCGGAACCGCACCCCTGGTCTGGTACCACTTTGGGTACGCCTCTCCCATCGGCCTCCTGGCCAACCTCATCCTCGTCCCCATGACAAGCTTTGGGGTGATCCTTCCGGGCCTTGCCGGGGTTCTGATCCTTCCCCTGTGCGCCCCCCTTGCCGGCCTGCTTTTCGCCCTGGCCGGGTACATCCTGGAAGGGACCATTCAGGGAGCCTCCCTTTTTGCAGCCGTCCCCGGTGGCTATCTCCTCCTGCCCCGACCCGGGCTTGCCACCTCCCTGCTCGTCATGATCCTGCTCTTTTCCCTTCTGCTCTCGACCCCGCACAAACGCAAAGGGCCCCTTCTCATTGCCATCTTCTGCCTGCTCCTTCTGGGGCAAAGGGCCACAACGGCCTATATGCATCGCCACCACAACCCCACCCTGCGCGTAACGGTTCTTGATGTGGGCCAGGGGTCTGCAGCAGTCCTTGCCTTTCCCAAGGGGAAAAGGTGGTTGGTGGACGGAGGGTTTGCCTGGCCGGGCCGATACGACGTGGGGCGGTTTGCCGTGGGGCCCTACCTCCAGGCCGCCCAGATCACCACCCTGGATGCCGTGGTCCTCACCCACCCGGAGAGCGACCACATGGGCGGGCTCATCCACATCCTGAAGAACTTCACCGTCAAGACGCTCTTCCTCGGCCCCCGGCCCGGCAGGGGGGCCCTGTGGAACCGGTTTGACGAGGCGGCCACCCGCTGCGGCACCCGGATCGTTCACCTGACGGACCGCTCCCCTCCCATGGACGTGGAGGGCGTGCACATCACCTGCCTTCATCCGGAGGCACTTCCCAAAGGGTTCACAGGCGACGGCTCCGTCAACAACAACTCCCTGGTCCTCCGGCTGGCCTACGGAGACCACCGGTTTCTGCTCACCGGGGATATCATGGAAAAGGCGGAAGACCGGCTTCTGGCCGACGCCGGAGACGCCTTGAAGGCCGACGTGATGGTGGTCCCCCACCACGGCAGCCGAAGCTCCAGCACCCGGGCCTTCCTGGCCCGGGTGACCCCCTCCATCGGGGTGATCTCCGCCGGGCAAACCAACCGCTACGGCCTTCCCCACACCGAGGTCATGGAGCGATACCTCCGGGCCGGATGCGCCCTCTACCGAACCGACCTGCACGGGGCCGTCACCATAGAATCCAACGGCGTCTCTTTGTCGGTCTCCACCTTCCTTGCGCCCCCGCCTCCTTTTCCTTCTTCGCTCACATGGACACAGCCTTGACACCGCCTCTTTCGACGCATAAAGTACGGCAATTGGCTTCGATTTTTCTCGTCGTGGAGGTTCCCTTTGGTATTTCGTTCCCGTGGCACCGGACATCGCGTCGTGCCGCTCGCTCTGATGGCTCTCGTTTTGGCACTGTTCCTCCAGGGATGTGCTGCGCACACGTCCCCTTCCCTGGAATCCCCTGTGCAGCCCCCCCCGGAAGAGGGGACCGCTGCAAGCACCGTTGAGGCCCCCCCGGCCCCGGAAGATGCTTTTGCCGAAGATGCGTTTGCCGACGACGATTTTTCCGAAGACGATGAATTTCTGGATGATGATGATTTTTTTGATGACGAAGGGTTGATCGAAGAGTTCGGTGAAACCCCCGAGGTGTTGGTCAGGGATCCCCTGGCACCCTTTAACCGGGCCATGTTCAGCTTAAACGACGCCCTTCTTATCTGGGTTATCAAACCCGTGGCCACCGGGTACCGTGCCGTCACCCCCACCGTGATGCGGCGTGGCGTCGCCAATTTCTTCGACAACCTCAAGACCCCGGTTCGCCTTGTGAGCAGTCTGCTTCAGGGAAAATTCAAAGGAGCGGGCTCCGAAGTGGGCCGGTTTGTCATCAACACCACCGTGGGGGTGCTGGGCTTCGGTGACCCGGCCACTCACTGGTTCCACCTGAGCCCCAGCGATGAAGACCTCGGCCAGGTTCTGGGAGCCTGGGGCGTCGGCAACGGCATGTACATTGTCTGGCCCCTCCTCGGCCCCTCCACCTTGCGGGACAGCGCCAGCATTCCCGGCTACTTTTACCTGAACCCCGTGGGATACGTAAAACCCACAAAGCTCTCGCTGGGCATCAGCGCCTACGAAAAATTAAACGAAGCCTCCTTCAGCATCGACGACTACATTACCCTCAAGGCCTCGGCCCTGGACCCCTATACCTTTATCCGTGACCTCTACATCCAGAGCCGAAACAAAATGGTCGAGGAGTGACCCGCGGCCGCCCACGCGCCAACACACCGCCCGAAACCGCTTCGGGCGCACAACAGGACAGCCCATGGAACCCCCAATCCTTGAAGTCCGCAACCTGGTCAAACATTACGCCGACGTCGAAGCGGTAAAAGGCATCTCCTTTTCCATCCGGCCCGGCACCTGCTTTGGCCTCCTCGGCCCCAACGGAGCCGGCAAGACCACCACCATCGAAGTCATCGAAGGGATCCTTCCGGAAACATCCGGTGAGATTCTCTACAAAGACGCACCCCGGGGGGAGAGCTTTTCCCGGGAGGCAGGGATTCAGTTCCAGAACACCGAGCTGCCCATGTTTCTCACCGTGGGAGAGACCCTGGAGACCTTTCGCCATCTCTACACCAAACGGGCCGGACGGGAAGCCCTCATCGCCATCTGTCGCCTGGAAGAGATCCTCAAGCGGGACAACCGAAAAATCTCCGGCGGCCAGAAGCAGCGGCTCCTCCTTGCCATGGCCCTGGCCAACGACCCGGACCTCATCTTCCTGGACGAACCCACCACCGGCCTCGACCCCCAGGCCAGGCGCCACCTCTGGGAGATCGTGGAGAACCTGAAGCGAGACGGAAAAACCGTGGTCCTCACCACCCATTACATGGATGAAGCCGAAAAACTCTGCGACGAGCTGGCCATCATGGACCACGGGCGCATCATCGCCATGGGGGCCACCGAGGCCCTGCTCTCCGCCCACTGCCGGGGCTCTTCCATCTTCCTGCCCGGCACGGCAAACGACGACACCTTTGCCACCCTCACGACGCCCTGGTTCCGCCTGAAAGACGGTCGCATCGCCATCCAGACCGAGAATCCCGACAGCTCCCTGCGCGAGCTCGTGGCCATGGGCATCGACCTGTCGGGCATCGTGGTGATGCCCCAGAATCTGGAAGATCTCTTTTTAAAGCTCACGGGCAAAGCGCTTCGGAACTGACGGCCTCTGCGGCCCCCATGAAAGGTACAACCGCCATGTTCAAACGTATCTGGACCCTTTTCAAGGCCCGCAACATCGAATTCTACAGAGACCGCTCCGCCCTGGGGTGGAGCCTGCTCTTTCCCTTTCTCATCATTGCCGGTTTTTCGCTTATTTTCAGCGAAAACTCTCAAAAGCTCTACAAGGCCGGCACCCTCCGCTCAGAATCCGGGGCCGCCCTTGCCGAAAGCGAGCACCTCCTCGCCCACCCCCTCATCCAGGTCATTGAACTGACGGACCTGGACGATGCCCTGACCAAGCTGCGCCACCACCGCCTGGACATGGTCCTTTCGGCGGACACGGGCCGTTACTGGGTCAACAGCGACGCCCCCAAGGGAAAGATCCTCGAAGAGATCCTCCTGGGCGGAGGCAGGACCGGAGACGGCCCCTTCAGCAAACAGGTGGTGACAGGGGACCGCATCCCGTATGTGGCGTGGCTCTTTCCCGGAATCCTCGGCATGAACATGATGTTCTCCGCCCTTTTTGGCGTGGGGTATGTGGTGGTCCGCTACCGCAAAAACGGGGTGCTCAAACGCTTCAGTGTCACCCCGGTGCGTCCCTGGGAATTTTTGACGGCCCAGATCATCTCCCGCCTTTTTGTCATGATTGCCACCACTGGCATTGTCTACGGGACCTGCACGGTCCTCTACGGGTTCTCGTGCAGGGGCTCCCTGGCCGCCCTCTTCACCGTCTTTCTTGCAGGCGGCATGGCCATGATCTCCCTGGGTCTCCTTTTGGCAGCCCGGGGAAGCAGCGAAGAGCTCGCTGGTGGTATCCTCAACCTCATCTCCTGGCCCATGATGTTTCTCTCCGGCGTCTGGTTTTCCCTTGAGGGCACCGCCCCCTGGGTCCAGGCCCTCTCCCGGGTCTTTCCCCTCACCCACCTCATCGAAGGCGCCCGCAAGGTGATGAACGACGGAGCCGGGTTTGCCGAGGTCCGGCTGGAGATCCTCGTCCTGCTGGCCATGACCCTGGCGTGCCTTGTTGCAGGGTCCCTGCTCTTTCAATGGAAAAACGACTGAATGGTTGCGCCGGTTTTAAAGCTGAAAGGCCCCGTGCCCCATCACTCCGGGGTTGCGACGGCCCGTCGCCATGGCCTATAGTGGGGGCCTCAGACAACACGCTCACCCATCACCATCTCTGGAGGACATCCCATGCAACCCTTTGTTTATCAGCCCCCCTTTCCCCTGGGGCCGGACACCACTGTTTACCGAAAACTAAGCGATGAGGGGATTGAAAAAGGGGAGGCCTTCGGAGAGCCTGTCATCCGTGTGGCCCCGTCGGCCCTGACCCTTCTGGCCCGAGAGGCCTTCTCCGACGTCTCCTTTCTCTACCGCCCCCGGCATCTGGAGCAGCTCAGGCACATCGTCGACGACCCCGAGGCCTCGAAGAACGACACCTACGTGGCCATGGAGATGCTGAAAAATGCCGTCATCGCCTCGGACATGATCTTTCCCATGTGCCAGGATACGGGAACAGCAACGGTGGTGGGTAAAAAGGGCTCCCGTGTCATGACCGACTCTGAGGTCACGGATGAAGAGGCCATCTCCCGAGGGATATTTGAGACCTACACGGAAAAAAACCTGCGCTACTCCCAGATGGCCCCCTTGACTCTCTTTGAGGAGAAGAACACCGGGTGCAACCTGCCCGCCCAGATTGACATCCAGGCCGTCGCATCGGCGAGCTATGAGTTTCTCTTCGTTGCCAAGGGCGGGGGTTCCGCCAACAAGAGTTTTCTCTTCCAGGAGACCAAGGCGATCCTCAACCGCAAACGCCTCCTGCCCTTTTTAAAGGAGAAAATCACCGAGATCGGCACCTCGGCGTGTCCTCCGTACCACCTGGCCATTGTCATCGGGGGCACCTCCGCTGAAGCCACCCTTAAAACCGTCAAACTCGCCTCGGCGGGATACCTCGACGAGCTGCCGGAAAAAGGCAACGCCTTCGGTCATGCCCTCAGGGATCGGGAGATGGAAAACGAGGTGTTGCAGATGACCCGGGAGGTGGGGCTCGGCGCCCAGTTCGGAGGGAAATACTTCTGCCACGATGTACGCATCATCCGGCTCCCACGGCATGGGGCGTCCTGCCCGGTGGGAATCGGGGTGAGCTGCAGCGCGGATCGAAACATCAAGGGGAAGATTACCGAAGACGGGGTGTTTCTGGAGCAGCTGGAGACCCGGCCCGAGCGCTATCTGCCGGAACCTGCCGTAGCCGGGGAACCCGGGGTTGCCATCGACCTGAACCGCCCCATGGAAGCGATCCTGTCTGAGCTATCCGGCCACCCGGTGGGGACCCGGCTCTCCCTTTCCGGGGAGATCATCGTGGCCCGGGACATCGCCCACGCCCGCCTCGCCGAAGAGCTGGACAAAGGGGGCGAACTTCCCGACCACGTAAAAAACCACGTGATCTACTACGCAGGGCCTGCCAAGACGCCTGAAGGCCATGCATCCGGCTCCTTCGGCCCCACCACCGCCGGCCGCATGGACCCTTATGTGCCCATCTTCCAGAAGCTGGGGGGCTCACGCATCATGCTGGCCAAGGGAAACAGAACTGATAAAGTCAGGGTATCGTGCAAAGAAAACGGAGGGTTCTATTTGGGATCCATCGGGGGACCGGCCGCCAGGCTGGGCCGGGACTGCATCACCAAGGTGGAGACCCTTGCCTACGAAGAACTCGGCATGGAAGCCATCTTTAAAATCACCGTCAAAGACTTTCCCGCCTTTATCATCATCGACGACAAGGGCAACGACTTCTACCAACAGGCCATCGGGTAAAAAAGGCCTCCGGCGGCAAGGTGAGCCACCTTGAAAGCTGTTTGCCGCAGCGATTTACCCCTCGTTCCTCGGGTTAAATCACAGCGGCATGTTTATGAAATGTGCACATTTGTTTTTGCCGAACTTAAACATACGTCACAAAGGTTTCAAGGCGGTTCACGGCCATGGGGCGCGCAAAGGCCACATGGATTGAGATGGTGTTCTCTCCCCGCTCGTTGACGCTGCTGACCCGGCCCTGGATGGAAAACCGCTCTTCCCCTTCTCCGGGTTTCAGCAACGAGCAGATGGAACGCCCCAGGAGCAGACGGGCCATGGCATACCCGCTGCTTTTCACCACCGCAGAGAGCCCCCCTTCGGAGATATCGAGGATGGTCCCTGCAAAGGATTTGCCCACGGTGGTCCCCTGGTCGGTCATCAGCTGAAGGATCACCCTGCCTTCCACCTTGAACCGCCTGTAGCGGCGACGTTCCAGCCCTTTGGCCTGGACGGTCTCAGTGAGGTTGTTAAATCGACCGCAAAACGTCTGGAGTTTCCGGACAAAATCGGGGTGCTTGTCCCCGATCAAGGCCAGGCTTTCACGGTCCAGGTACCCCAGGTTGACACCGGAAAGGGCCACAAGGGACGCCGTGCAGACACTGGTCTGGAAAAAAGCGTCATACCCCGCCACCTCGCCCTTGCCCATCTCCTTGATAAAGGCCTCCTTGGGGCCGTCCCTGTAAATGATTTTCGCCCTGCCGCTGTTGATGAAATAGAGCCGGTTGATCACCTCCCCCTGGGAAATGATCTCACCGTCCACGGCCACGGCCTCATTTTTGACGTGGTGATAAAAACTGGACGCCTCCTCTTCGGTGAGGAGTGCATACAGCTCTTGCCAGGTCTCCATATACTCCCCGGAGTCCACAAAGTGTTTCTCCTGATCGATGATCTCTTCGGCACGGACCACCTCCCCCAGGGCCAGTTCATCCACGTCGGATATCCGCGCCTTGTAACGTTCCGCACGGTTAAAATCCTTTTCACGGGCGGCCCGCTCCACCATCAGGAGAAGAACCTTCAGGGCCGATGATTTTTTGTTCCCGCAGATCAGGCCGTTGACAATGGCCTCAAGGGTACTGAAATCCTCGGCAGCAATATATTCCCGGGTCACTTTCACCCGCGTATCCGGCTCCTTCTCCTGTGCTGCCGAGCGAACCTTGGACATGGCCTGGCGAATCTGCAAAATGGCCGCTTCGGCGCGTTTTTTCTGCTCCGAGGTGTATCGGCTCCTTCCCAGGAGCCCTGTCTGATCCACCACCTTCTGCAGAGCCGGCAGGGCCTTCATGGACCCGATCTCACCCATGGCCGCACACACCGCCTCGATGACCTGGTTTTTCTCCTCCGGTGCCCCCTGCAGCCTGGACTTCAAGACAGCAGAGAGCGCATACACGGCCTCGTCCCCCCCCAACTGGCCCAAAAGCCCTGCCAGCCGGGGCTTCATCCGATTGGGAACCGTACGGATCGCCTTGGAAAAAAAGCGCGGTCGCCTCTCCCCCCCGATCTGCTTGGCGCAGGAGATCACGGCATCAAGGACCTGTTCCTCACGCCGCGTCACCAGAGGTTCAAGGATATCAATGTGCTCCTCACCGCCAATCTCCCCGAGAAGCTTTAAGAGATTGCGAAGGTAAAACCAGGCACTGTCCGGCGTCATGCGTTCCGTCAGCTCGGCAAGGGTACCCGGCCCTATGTTCTGCAGGACCCCCATGACTCGAACCCGTTCGGTCATGACGTCACTTTCCCGAAGCAGGTCCAGAAGGGGGGGGCACCGACATATTCCCGAGCAGAACCAGGCATGTGGCGGCATGGGTGCGATGCCCGTTTGTGTCCTCTCGAAACTCTTCCATCAAAAGGTTGAACACCCGCTCCGAGGCCATGCGGCGCAGGGTTCTCTCGGCATACTGGGTCATCTGCCGGTTTTTCTTGAGCCGCCCCTGGACCATGAGGCTGAAGGTTTCCAGAAGGGGTATGGCCTCGGTGAACACCCCACAGACAATCAGGTTATGGCTGTGGTTCACCATCAGATCGGCAGCGGACTCAAATAACGGGGTCACCTCCTGCTGGTATCGCGCCCACAGGTTAACAGGGCCAACGACCCGGCTGACCTGCTCCTGCCGATCAAGGGCGGTAAGGGCCTTGGCCGTATGGAGAAGTACCCGGACGGCCCCTATGGACTTGCCCTCATCGTCCAGGTTGATGGCCAAAGAGACCCTCTGGATCAATTGTTCGGCCTCCCGGGTCTTGCCCGCCTGAATCAGATCGGTCATGGTCCGGGGCAGGGCAGCCAGGGTATCAAGATCATTGAGGGCATCGGAATCACCATCCATAAGCCCTTTGATGAGCCCCTCGATTCTGAGCAGCTCCCTTTTCTGGAGAGTCTCTTCACGGACCTTCAACTCATCGATGGAATGCCGGGACTCAATGCCCCGGGGCAGGGCAAGGATCCAGTCCGACGCTGCGGCATAGGCCTGCATATGGGTACTGCTCACCAGCCGGCTTCCCCGCCTCTGGCTCCCCTTCATCACGAGCAACCGCGCGGCAAGCAGCAGAAAACGCTCCGCCTCGAGCTGTTCCACCGCCTGGGTCACAGCCCTGTCGGAAAGATTCAAGGCCAGGATGTCGGCATTAAACCATGGCCCGAGAGCCTCCAGCACATCGTACACAAGGGAGAGGATGGAACCGCTGCCCGCCTCCATACCCGCCTTGATGAGATAGCCGTTGAGGCATGCCAGACGCGTAATGGTTTCCCGGTCGTTCGGTTCGCATCCCTTGTCGGCGCTGTAGGATAGAAAACGGCTGCTAACGGCTTGGAGCCACGACGTGTTGGCTGTTTTTTTTGTAAGGTAGGAGAGAGCCTGAAGTTCGGTGACCTGCCCAAACCAGATACGTCGGAAAAACTCATCGTCGTTTTCGATCACCGCATCGGCTTCGGCACCGAGAAACACATTGTGGTTGGCCGAGACAAAGGAGACACCTTCGGCCTCAAACATCTCGCGTACGCCGCCACGTGCATCCATCTCCTCCGGCGGGATGCTGAGGATCCGTGTCACCTTGGCATAGTTCTCCTGGTCCACGGCACGATCAAACACGATGCTTTTAAGGTTCAGGCCCTGCATGAGAAGACGCAGGGAATGGATCTGAGGCATGCGCTGGGATTTTGCATCAAGGAGCTTTCCGTCAAAAAGAATGGAACCCTGGGCTTCGGACACGACAAAGGGGGCATCCCGATAAAACAAGGCGGCAAGGCGAGCGTATCCCGTGCTGAGTGACTGCTTGACAAGGTCACTGGATTCCGGGTAGAGCCGGCAACTTTTCACCGAACTCATAAAGAGGTTTACCGCCCCCAGTGCCGCATGGATATTGAGATCATCAGCCATAAAACGTCACACCTTCTGGTTACCTGAATGGATGGAGGCTGCTGCTTTGCTGCCCGCTGAATTGTACTGGGACCTGAACACAATGGAAGAGACGACATCGGCATAACAGACCGCAGCAGATCCACCCTGTCCCCCGCGAATGCTGTTTAAAACAAAATCGGTTGTGGTCTGTGTTCAAACGGAATGGGGTGCCGACCATTGAAAGCGATGGCTCGCTATGGAAAGAAGGGTTTTCATAACGCTGAGACGATATAAAATGTAGAAAACAAATGTAACCGTTCACTGATTGGTCTACAACCAAAAGCCATCATAAAATACGCTGTTATTATAACACCAACCCTGTCTCAATGTAAGTTCATTTTGATCACGACAGAACACATAGTCAACGAAGGTTACGCCCCGGAATGACGTATTTCCAGTGAGATACCAGTAAAGGCGCATGACAAACACCCCTCCTGATCGAGGGGGGCCGGCACATGCAGGCCGGTCCCGGGGCAATACGAGCATTCCTTAATTAAACAAAAAAAAGCCCTTGATGACTGTATCATCAAGGGCCTCTATAAAAAAATCCGGCGACGACCTACTCGGACGCTCTGCTGCCCGTGCAGTACCATCGGCGCAGATAAGCTTACTTCTTTGTATCAGATAGGTCGTGTTCGGGATGGGAACGGG
>NZ_FMUX01000039.1 GCF_900101345.1 Desulfoluna spongiiphila
GGATATTTCTCGAAGGCTTTTTGCTTGGGCTATTTGGCAAAAAAGCATGGAAACAAAATGATCCCAGCACTTGAAGCCCTTCGAGTTTCTTTCTGCGTCGTGCTCGGAGACTAAACGGGCAAACTGGTTACGGTCAAAAAAACCTACGATTTGACTGAAAAAGCTGGAATGACGTACCATTGATATGCTCCTTGTTTGGCGAGGTCTTTGTTTGCAAACTTAACCATGCCTTATAAGGAGCATCTTTTCAAATTCTCACCGGTTTACTTCCGGTCAAATCCTATTTTGGACAACAGTGATTTTGGGTATATTTATAGTGCACTGTCTCTATACCTTTAGTGGTATGAATACCATTTGAATCATCGTGGAGTTGAGATTGAAGAGTTCACCCCCAATGGGGGTTGGTTTGAACTGATATGCATAGGCAGTATGGTGACATGAGTTGGCCTTTGGCTTATGCCATGGTTTTTTTTGGACAGCTTTCTTTTAAGATTCGATGAGGCTCGTCAGCGGATTATTTTCCGTATTTTGGTTGGCAGTGTGTGGCAACGAGGTGAAAGACGTGATGCATGTCCAGAGATGGCTGGCTTTGGTGAGTTCGTTATTCCTTTTTTATATACTATGTGGAACATTAAATTTGTCAATAATATTAGGTGGATTTATCTATCTGTCTATATACAACTCTATTGTTTATATCCTTACAAGGTTGGCAGTCAAATCCGTCGTACAAAATCTTTTTATTTTATTTTTTTCAATTGGGCACGTGTTTAAAACGTCGGTCGTAATGGGCAACGTAGAGTTTTATAATGCCGTAGGCTGGAATACTGTCGGTTCATTTGATTTTTCTGTTCAGATGATGTTAAATTTGTTTCTTGTTGAGACAGTAGGTCTTCTGGGCGCGTTTGTCGTATTTTCCGGGTATTGTCATTCTGCAAGAAATAGGATTATTTATTCTTCGTCGAATCTTAATAGATCATTCAGGGTCAATCCATATATACTTATGGCCATTTGGTTTATTTCTAGCGTTTTTATTGTTTATCTAGTTCAAAAGCTTGGTTTTGGCAAGCATGGATTAGCAGTACCCGCGGCCTGTAAACTGCCTTTCAAATTAGGGGGGCTTCTCCTTTATGTCAGGAATGTTTTTTTTGTTTGCTTCAGGATTGGTATTGGTTGATGTATTGGTTCAAGCTAAGTATAGAAGTAAGTTGGTAATATTTGCTGTGTTGTATTCTATTGTCGCATTTTATTATTCTTTTGAATCACTCTCCCGGAGTGCAATGGTTGTTGTAATACTCCCTTTGATATATCTCTATATAAAGCGTTATAAATTCAGATATACATTTTCGACAATATTCAGATTTGCATTAATTTTCTCCTTGCTGTTGTTGGTGGTTATTGCAGTCGGTAAATACAGACTTACCTTTTATAATAACGATGGTCCTGTGGATGGTAATCAGATTTCGTTCATTATTAGTATAATTTCTAATCTTGAATTGAAAGAATTTCTTCTGTTTCCAACTTTTTTGATACACAGAATTGAAGGATCAAGAGAACTGATGGCGGTTATTTCATCAAATGTTTTAGGGCTTAAGTCCTTATATCTTGCTTTATTTGTAGGTGATCAGGAAATAATGAAATCAGTAATGGGCTTTATTCCCTTGGCTGAAGGTAAGGCATTTGGAATGACTTATGGCTTGTTTGGGATGCTTTACTTAAGTAAAAGCCTTTTGGTTGTTTTCTTTGGTGTAGGTTTTTACATATGGTTTTTGCAAACCATTGAGCGCTTATTTTTAAAACGTGGTTACGAGGCAACTTCGTTTTTTGTCTCTTTTATTCTTTTTGTAAATGTATGGGGAAATATGACATGGTTTTTTATGTTTAGGTTTTCGTTTATATTAATATTCTTATACCTTTTTGTTCGCTTGGTTATGGAAAAATTATTCTATAAATCTGTTGGTTATCCTCCAAATAAAAGATTAGATAATGTGTCAGATTGCTTTGTGGCATAATGTGTTTGGCAGCTGAGTTAAAATAATATTATCGTAAGGGTGTTATGCTTGAATTTTCGGGTCGTCGCTGTTTTGTGTGGAAAAGCCCTGTGAGCACCTCTTCAATTTTCCCTGAATTTTGAACGGTGATGTGTTACTTTTCAGGGATATTTATAAGTTGCATCAACCACAATAATTCACGAATTGAGATTAATGGATATTCAAACTCAGCAGCTTTTTAGTATGGCCTTAGGACTTGCATTACCTTGGACAATTACCGAAATAAAGTTTTTTGGAACCGATCAACAACTTGATATATTGATAGATTTCAATCTCGGTAGCCCTTTTTTATGCCCTGATTGCAACAAACCAGGCTGCAAGGTTCATGACACGGAAGAGCGTACATGGCGGCATCTCGATTTTTTTCAACATAAAACCGTCTTACATGCACGGCAGCCAAGGGTCAAATGCTCAAAACATGGTGTAAAAACAACAACTGTTCCTTGGGCACGTCGCGGGTCTGGCTTTACACAACTGATGGAATCGTACATCGTTCTTTTGGTCCAAAATGGAATGACAGCTCATCAGGTGTGGAACACTAATTGGAGAGCATGATATTCGTATATGGCGAATTCTCGAACATTACGTTGATGATGCACGATCTCGTGCTGATTATTCCAACGTTAAAGCCATTTGTCTTGACGAAACAAGTCGACGGCGCGGTCATAAACTATGTCACCGTTTTTGCTAACTCTGAAGATCACCAGGTCCTGTTTGTAACAGTAGGAAAAGACGCTAAAACTGTTAAAGAATTCAAGAAAGATCTCAAAGCTCATGGTGGAAAACTAGAAAAAATAACAGAAGCCTGTCTGGATATGTCAGAAGCTTTTAAAAAAGGGCTAAGAGAAGAATTTCCTTCCGTATTATTGACGTTTTATAATTTCCATTTGATGCAATTGTTAAACAAGGCGGTCGACGAAGTTCGACGTCAAGAGCAAAAAACACGACCAGAGTTGAAAGGCACCCGCTATATTTGGCTAAAAAATGATTGGAATCATAGCCAGGCCCAACAGGGTCTCTTTAAAGAGCTTTGTGATTGTAATTTGCAGACGGCTGAAGCGACTCATCTGAAGGCGGTCTTCCAAGATATATTTGCCTGTAATGCTATAGAAACTGCTGAGCCGTTATTGAAACAGTGGTGTGATTGGGTGACCCAAAGCCAGATTGGGCCTATAAAAGCCGCCAACACAATTAAGAAAAATTGGCACGGTGTGCTGGGATGGTTTAGATCAAATTTCACCAATGGATTGATGGAGAGCATCAATAGTTTAATTCAAGCTGCCAAGGGGCGATCCCGGGGTTTTAGAACGTCCCGCTATCTCAAAACGATGATCTATTTAATAGCGGGTAAACTGGACCTCCAAATTTTGCCGTTACGGATCGCTACCCGCACAAAATAGCGAGCACCCGTGTTTTCATGCATAATAATCCGGCAGCTAAAAACATCCGCTTTGTGCCGGTCTCATTCCCCTTTGATTTTTCAGATTTTTTAATCTGTCGTTTGCTCGAATAAGGTGGATTATTAGAATCTTTACAATTCTTTGAAGACAATTTGTTAATGGCCTCCTCGAGTTGATCTAAACGCGCCTGATGTGAGATAAGGATATCTTCAAGCTGGGACATGTACGTTTGATAAGTGTCTGGGCACTGCTTCCGAATTATAGTTGATGGCGACTTTATCGCTTTCATGAGTGCAGGCTGTCACACTATTTGTTGCATATATAGTTTGGGTAATTATTGAGCAGTATATCTATATTGATAAGTATTAATGATGTTTAGTCCAGTTTACGAGTTCACTTTGGGTTGTGAATGCTTACCAAATTATGTTTAAGCTTAAATTGCTGCAATTAGAAAAATGGTAGCACTTTAAGTAGACGGACAAACATGTACGCTAAAACAAAAGAAGGGTTGCAACGCACATTGGATGTGCATTGAGTGCGGGATACTCAAGAGGATAAACAATTGATATGGTACGGTTTTTTTTGGCAAGATTGATGAGGTATCATAATGGAATGGTCTGTGTTTATAAGTAAAATATAAATAGCAAGTTATATTCCTTGCAATTCTCACCGAATATTAGACACTCGTATAAAATGAGACATCGACATATTGACCTTATTTTATAGGCTTAAATCATATTTTTTTTGTAGTAAAAATACACAAAAAGCATAGGATCTTTATGAAACACACGGACACCCTTTTTTTACTTTTGGGGCATCTTTAAATACACTTAAAACCCCTATAAAAGAAAGCTTTACAAATAATTATTAGGGTCTCATTTTGCGCAGCTATTTCGGCTAATTTAGACAGCTAACATTAAGAGATTCACAACTTTGTTTGGCTCGGTCGCCCTTGGGATTGTGTCAATACCTTTTATTCTCGAGCGAATTTTGATTCACCAAAAAGTAGCATAGAAGTATTGCATACTATGCGCATACAATTGAAATGGGCGGAGTCCAATCTAAGACGGCACTCCCCAAAAAAACTTTACGGAGTCGATGATACATGATTTTAAAAAATATAAATGAAGCAAACCTTGAAATTTGGTTGAAAAAAGTTCTCTCCGATATTCCTAATGGAAAGAGAATTTTAGATGCTGGGGCTGGAGAACTTCGTAATCGCCCATTGTGCTTTCACTTGGATTATGTCTCTCAGGACTTTTGTCAGTACGATGGGACTGGAGATGGCGAGGGGCTGCAAACAGGGTCTTGGAATACAAGTACTATTAATTTGGTATGTGATATTACTGACATCCCTGAGCCCGATGGTTCTTTTGATGCCATTCTTTGTAGCGAGGTTTTGGAACATATTCCTGATCCAACGAAAGCCATAGATGAATTTTCACGCCTTTTGAAGCCAAAAGGAATTTTGATTCTTACTGCACCATTTGCGTCATTGGTTCATTTTGCTCCTTATCATTATTGCAGCGGTTTCAGTCGTTATTGGTATGAACATCATTTAAATTTGAGGGGTTTTAATATTGGGCAACTCGTTTCAAATGGGGATTGGTTCACGTATTGTCAGCAAGAGTTGAGACGATTGGGAAGCATGTCTCGTCGTTATGGTGATCGATTTTGGCCTGTAGCATATATCTTGGGAGTACTGGGTGAACTTTATTTTCGGATCCGTATAGGGAAGCAAGCAAGTGATGTTGCGTGTTTTGGTTGGCAGTGTGTTGCTGTCAAGAGAGATTATAGTGCCGATCAGACGACTTAATACTGACTTTTTCTGTCATAAAAAAACTTGTTATCGGTTTGAGACAGATTCCTTTCTATTGACCGGCAATATAATCCAAGTCTGCCCGTAATTTATCAGATGCTCAATTTTCGGAAAAGTAATGTCACGTCAATCAATCACTCAGTACTAGTTCGTCTTGGCTCTTGGCAAGCCCAAAATATACAATTCCGTCATCCATTATCTGACAAAGTATAGTGTTTATGATTTTCTTAGAGAATTCATTAGTCATGTGTAATGTTTTTATAGATTATGCCATAATCCGGTGATGTCCCCGCTTAATTGACAGATGATGGAGGCTCGAGTATACTTTTCCGAGTAGATCAAACTATGAGCCGGAGGCACGCAATGACCAAACTTAATCTTGAACAGTATTTTTGTCCCAACGAGCAATGCAAGGAATACGGGCTTCGCAGCCATGGCAATATCGCCGTTCGCGGTAAATACGGCAAAGAAAAGAACCGCACTCTGCTTTACTGCCGGACTTGTGGCAAACGCTTTGCTGCTACTCAGGCCAGCGCATTGTTTGGCCTTCATTTGCAGCCCGAGATGATTCGACAGATAATTCATCTTGCAGCAGAAGGTGTCGGTGTACGCGCAACCGCGCGCTTGTTGGAACTTGATAAAGACACGGTCAACCGAATTATCCTCCGTGCCGGAGAGCATTGTGCCAAAGTGCTTTCTGAGCTGTTGACTTCACTTGAAATGACTGAGGTACAACTCGACGAATTGTGGACATTTATAAAAAAAAGAAAAATTCTGGCAGTTCCGACGACCTCAAAAACCACTACGGACGCAAATGGATCTGGACGGCCATCGACGCCCCCACGCGCTTGCTAATCACATTTTGGATCGGCGGACGTGAATTGGATGATGCCCGGCACATGCTGAAGGATTTGACTGATCGCCTTATAGAAAAACCCTTGTTTGTCTCAGATGAATTGTCCCATTACAGAACGGTTTTGGGCGAGTTGTTTCATAAATTGGTCCCGCAGGCGCCGACAGGTAAACCTGGACGGCCCAAGAATCCAGAGCAGGTCATTGATGCGGATTTAGATTACGCTACAGTTCATAAGACACGTCAGGGTGCGAAGGTAGTCAAGGTTGAACGCAAAGTGGGCTACGGTTGTGACCGGAGCATTCTAACTCGACTATCTAATTCGCCAAGCCATACAATTAACACGGCATATATCGAACGTTCCAACCTTGATTGGCGACTATGGGATGCCCACCTGACACGCAAGGCACCGACGGTTGCCCGATCAATGCGGTGGCTTAAGGCCAAGTTCGCCATTTGCGTAGCCTGTTACAATTTGATCCGGCCTCATGAAACACTTGGTCGTGGTAAAGATCGCATCTTTCGACCTAAGACGCCTGCAATGGCGGCAAATGTGACGGATCATAAATGGACATTTATAGAATTACTGACTCGCCCAGCTATATGTCAATAATATAGGGACACCGCCATATATCTGGCGGTGGTCATTAACTTTTGGGCCTTTTTTTATTTTATATATATATAAATATATTGGTGTCTGATGAGTAAGCTTATTGTTAGAATAAAGGGCGGCCTTGGTAACCAGCTATTCTGTTATGCAGCGGCGCGACGTCTTGCCCTCGTTAACGACGCCGAGCTGATTATCGATGATGTGAGCGGATTTGCAAGAGATTCTCAGTATAGACGGCAGTATGCACTTGATAAGTTTAATATTTCTGCTCGCAAGGCGACGCCGGCGGAGCGTCTGGAACCGTTAGAACGTTACCGCCGGGCTCTTTGGAAGATGCGGTGCAAACGAAAACCATTTGTACAACGGAGTTATCTAGAGCAGGTGGGGATCGATTTTGACGAAAGACTTCTCGATGTTAAGGTTAGCAATAAACTTTATCTCGATGGTTTGTGGCAGAGTGAAAATTATTTTAAGGACATGGAGCAGGTTATTCGAGACGATTTGCAAATTGAGGTGCCACAGGATGCTGCAAATTTACGTATTGCCGCAGAAATCAAAAATAACCTATCTGTGTCACTGCATGTTCGTTGGTTTGATTCTTGCAATGTGGCAGGCTCGCATAATGCCTCGACAGAGTATTACCGACAGGCAATCGAGCTGATGGAAAGCAGGTTTGAGTCGCCCCGGTATTTCGTGTTCTCCGATAATATCGAGGCTGCCCGTGAAAAGCTTGATCTCCCAATGAATCGGGTGCGTTTTGTTTCACACAACGATGGAGATGAAAACGCCTACGCAGATTTGTGGTTAATCTCTCAGTGTCGTCACTTTGTTACTGCAAACAGCACTTTTAGCTGGTGGGGTGCATGGCTGGGGGGGGAATTGGATAAAATAGTGGTAACACCAGGTTTAAATGTTGATGGTAAGGCGGCGTGGGGGTTTAGGGGCTTGATTCCTCCAGGTTGGATATCGTTGTGAAGAAATATTGAAAGTGAAATTATCTAGAGGATCAAATGATCAATCTTTATGTGTTTGGAGAATTTAGAGACTTATGTGCGGTATAGCTGGAGTAGTGTCCCGGGGCTCCAATTGCCTGCGTGGGCTGCTTGTTGGCAGTCGTGATTCTATGTATCACCGAGGCCCTGATGATTCAGGGGAGTGGTGGTCGGCTGATGGGCGCGTCGGTCTTGGGCATCGTCGGTTATCTGTCCTTGATCTTTCCTCTGGTGGCCGACAACCCATGTCTAGTGCAGATGATCGATATCATATCGTTTACAACGGTGAAATTTATAATTTTAGGGAATTACGAATAACCTTAATGAAGCTGGGGTACTGTTTTAAAAGCAACAGCGACACTGAGGTTGTTTTGTACTCCTATCAGGAATGGGGAGATGATTGCCTTCAAAAGTTTAACGGCATGTTCGCTCTGGCAATATATGATAGCGGCGATGATAATACGGCATCTTCAATTTTTTTTGCACGTGATAGGGTAGGGAAAAAGCCTTTTTATTACAAGTTGAGTCAGTATCAATTCCAGTTTGCTTCTGAATTGAAGGGCTTGAATGTTAATGGTTCGGTTGATGTGCAGGCATTGAACCATTATTTATCTATGGGGTATATACCGAATGATTTGTGTATCTCCGAGGGGGTCAAAAAACTGCCTCCTGCACATGCTGGGCGTCTTGACTTAAAGACTATGGGGCTTCGAACATGGAAATATTGGTCTTTGCCTGAGAATAAAGCTTCTCAGTTAAATGATGGAGAAGAACTGGCTGATCAACTGGAAGCACTATTGCTTGATTCAGTAAAACAACGATTGGTTAGCGATGTGCCACTGGGTGTACTTTTAAGTGGTGGGCTTGATTCAAGTTTGATTGTTGCTGCAGCTGCCCAACAAATTTCAGGGCGGTTAAAGACCTTTACTTTTGCGCAGCCTGGGTCACATCTTGATGAATCAGGTTATGCACTTTGTGTGGGGAATCATTTTGGGACGGATCACCATGTTGTGGAGATGGGTACTCCGTCTATGGCAATTATTGAGGAACTTGCACCTTACGTGGATGAACCACTGGCCGATTCATCTATTATCCCAACCTTTATGGTCTCGCGTCTTACACGTCAGCACGTTACTGTAGCTCTTGGTGGGGATGGGGGGGACGAGTTGTTTGGCGGATATTCTGATTATTCAAGGGCATTAGTTGATCAAAAACTAATTGGCTGGGTTCCCTCGTATCTTGTCGGCATGGCTGCGAAGATGGCAGCACTATTACCTGCTGGTGTGTGTGGGCGAAATAGAATCTCATCTCTTAGGGGAGGGGCACTTCAGCAGATGGTTTGGGGGTCACCATATTTTGACCTGGTTTTGCGCAGCCGTCTTTTAAAAGAATCTCATGTGGCAAAACTCGGAGATGGGTTTGATGCCCCTGAACGTTGTTTGCGTGGTCTTTTTAATGGCGGTCGTGATGCGGTAGACTCCATGACCAGGGCACACTTTGGGAGTATTTTACCTGATGATTTTTTGGTTAAAGTGGATCGTCAAAGCATGGCTAACAGCCTTGAAATGAGAACACCATTTCTCGATTATCGACTTGTTGAGTTTGCTTTTTCAAAAATCCCCAGTCAATGGAAAGTGCGGGGTAGGGAAACTCGGCGTATTCAGCAATTGTTAGCCAAGCGAATGCTTCCATCTGCATTAGACACAAATCGTAAGCAGGGATTTTCCATTCCCTTGGATAATTGGCTACGAGCCGACCGATGCAGAAAGGTTATGGATTATATCCCGTACTTGCCTGACTGTATACAGCGTCGGGAAGTCACTATGTTGATAGACGGAGAAATGAAGGGGCGGGCTAATGGATCGCGGCTTTTTTCTCTTTTGATGCTTGGGATTGCAATGAAAAATAATGGAGCGAATTCATATGGGAATTAAATTATCAGTTTGTATACCGGCTTACAACAGGCCTGAGGTTTTGCCGGCTCTTTTAGATTCGATTTTATCGCAAGATTATAACAACTTTGAAATTGTAATTTGTGAGGATAAATCACCCGCACGAGATGAAATACGAGAGGTTGTCTCTCGGTATGAGAATGAATATCCTGGAAAATTACGTTATTTTGAAAATGAAAAAAATCTTGGGTACGATGCAAATTTAAGAAATATTATTGAAAAATCGGCTGGTGAGTACTGTTTCTTTATGGGGAATGATGATTTGATGTATCCTTCCGCACTGAAAACTGTAGCATCAGCTCTTGAACGACATAGAAACGTTGGCGTGATTTTGAGAACTTATGCTTCATTTGACGGTACCCCAGACCAGATCAATCAAGTTTTTCGTTATTTTGATATAGAGAAGTTTTTTCCTGCCGGCTCTCCAACCATTGCCACTTTCTATCGTCGGTCCGTCGTGATTCCTGGTGTGGTGATCCATCGTGGCGAGGCTCTCAAGTTCTCTACCGATCGTTTTGACGGGACACTTCTTTACCAGCTTTATCTTGTTGCCAATATTCTTGTCGATATGAACGGGGTTTTTCTTCCCGAGATTCTTGCGCTCTACCGCAAAGGTGGAATACCCGATTTTGGTAACAGCGCAAAGGAGCAAGGAAAGTTTGTGCCTGAGGATCAGACTCCTGAATCGTCGTTGCACTTCATCCGCGGCATGCTGGATATAGCCGCATGGGTGGGAAAGAGTCGTAATACCCCCATTTATCACCCGATTATGCGCGATATTGGTAACTATTCGTATCCGATTCTTTCCATACAGTCTTGTCGAAGCTTCCCTGTATTTGTGAAGTATGCGTATGGCCTGGCACGGATGGGATTTTGGAAATCTGGATTGTTTTTCGCTTATTTCTTTTCTCTGATTTTGTTGGGTGCTAAGCGTGTAGACTCTTTGATTGGGTTTATCAAAAGGCGAATTGGTCATACACCGATAATCGGTTCGGTGTACGGAGGTGAATCCCGGTGAAAATTCTTGTTGTTGGCGATTGGCATTCGGAATTACACGAGGAACCCGTTCTCCATGCATTTGAGTCTCTTGGTCATCAAACGTTTCGATTTTCCTGGCATAATTATTTCATGCCGCACGAAGAAGGAGTGTTCGCTTCTTTGGCTGCTTTTGTAGGAAGGGTTCAGAATAAGCTGATTGCGGGGCAAAGCGTGGCAAGAATTAATGCGGACTTTATTAGCATGGTCTTTTCGGTTCGTCCTGATGTTGTGTTTGTCTATCGAGGCACCCATATTACTTCTGAATCCCTTAAGGTTGTAAAGGCTGCGTTGCCCCACATCGTGTTAGTGGGCTACAATAACGACGATCCGTTCGCTAAAGGGCATTCCTACTTACTGTGGCGTCATTTTCTTAAAGCTATCCCAGTTTACGACCTGATGCTTGCCTATCGACATCATAACCTTGATGATTTCAAAGGGGCTGGCGCTCAGCGCGTTCAACTCCTTCGGTCGTGGTTTGTACAGGAACGGAATCATCCCGTGAAACTAACGCTTTCTGAACGTGAGCGTTATAGTTGCGATGTGGTGTTTGTAGGTCATTATGAGCCTGATGGTCGTCTAGAAATGTTAGAAACAATTGTCAAGCAGGGGTTTTCCCTTAAAGTGTTTGGGCCAGACGGTTGGGATTCCATTATTCGCAGATCGCCATGGCTGAGCCAACTGTCTCCTGTGCGTCCATTGTGGGGGGAAGATTACAATAAGGCACTCTGTGGTGCAAAAGTCTCACTATGTTTTCTGTCTAAACTCAATCGTGATACCTATACACGTCGTTGTTTTGAAATACCTGCAGCGCGGAGTGTGCTTATGGCGGAATATACGGATGATCTTGCAACTTTATACAAAGAAGATCGAGAAGCCGTTTTTTTCAGCTCGACGGATGAGTTGATAGAGAAGCTTCATCAGTACATTAGAAATGATGAACTTCGCCACAAGGTTGCCCAAGCCGGTTTCGAGCGAGTTTACAATGACAAACATGACGTTGCTTCGCGTATGCAGCAGGTTGTGACATGGATCTCAGAATTTGAGCTCGAAAAAGAGGGGTAATATGAGACCAAGGAATCTGGAAAAAATATAAATCTTCTCAGTAGTGTCCGGTTAGGTCTTTGCATATGACCTTTTTCGTTTCTTTTTTTTGTTACGTTTTGTTTTGCTTACTTTTTTGCGTGCAGAGGGTGAATTTTCTCCCGCACACAATTCGTTAAAAATATCGGTACGTAGTTCTCTAATTCTTTTAATGGTGACCTTTTCGCCATACTCCTCGTGGCAGTATATAGCCATCAGAAGGTATGAGATCAATCCAGCAAGCATTTGAACCATCAGTCCATATTCGCTACGAGCAATCAGGTGATATACTTTCAAGCTTTTTTTCCACCATTTGAAAAAAGACTCGATAGACCACCTCAGCTTGTAAACCTCTGCAACCTGATGGGCCGAGAGATCAAAACGATCCGTGGCAACATAATACTTTTTGTCATCAACCTCATACTCAACAACCCTTACGGGATTCTTGGTCTGGTTGACTCCATGAGTTCCAAGAAGGACTTTTGCATCGTAAAAAACAAAGTCGTCATCAGAGGTGTGGTATTTTTCAAGGACTGTCCTTGTTGTGAGTTCTTTAATACGGCAGACAAAACTTTTGCCTTCTTCTTGAAGAAGATCAAAATCATCATGGCACTGATATCCACGATCCATGACTCCTGTTTGTCCAGGAGAAAGGATAGTGCTCACAAAAGGACGCTCAGCGCCATTTCCATCGGTAAGATAGACGTGTGTTGGAATCCCTTGGTTGATGGAAAAACCAAAATGACCCTTAGCCTTCTTTGAGCCTTTTCTGTAGTCAGCCCAGTACATTGAAAGGCATGCATCGATAAGGCTTCCATCGATGGCTATCAACTCCCCAAGTTCGGAAAATTCATTGGGAAGTATGCTGCCAGCTTTCTTTACCAACTCTTTGAATATGAATTGAAGCTGCTCAAGCCCTCGATTGTTAATCGCTTCTGAAAAACTGCTACGGCTGATTCCCCCATCAGGTGCGATACACTGACGTGCAAATTCATTTTCAGATAGTTCCTGTATGAGTTCTCTCCCAGACTCATGTTCATAGAGATGGAAGTATAATAAAGCGTTTAGCTGGTCTTTAAAAGTTAACTTCAAGGGACGATCTCCTCGTGATTTCAGCTCAGGACAATATTCCAAAATGGACTTCACGGGAGAGACATAGCTGTTATAGTTGCAAGAGTCGATTTTTTTCTTGGGAAATAACATGTGCGCCTAAGTTCTTGTATTTACAGAGGTGGCTAATGCAAGGCGCGGTGCTCACTAATCGCCTGTTTTGTCAATAAAAAAAGAGCGATTGCTTGAAATATTTTGTTTGCAAGAAATTAACCGGACACTATTGAAATCTTCTACCCTTTTTCGCATAGTCGGGGATATCCACATTCATAGGACTTGGGTCAGCAACTTTTGCCAACGCTTTATCGCTTTTCTTATTAAGAGTATATAAATACGCATTATCAGTTTTCCCACGTGGTATTTTCAGTTCCGCGGCATTGTGCTTGCAAGGGCCAGAGAGCTTAATCATAAACCTTAATCCGTGGCATCTAAATAATTATAAATGTCATAAGGTACTACTGATAGTTGTCATTAAAAATGATAAGGCTGTGTGTGCGTTTAATTCACTTCGGAGGTGAACAACTAAATATGCGCCTACCCATCACGGTAAAACACGGAAAAGAAAAATTGTGCAGTCACAGCGGGCTGAACCTCGTTAGTATGCTACTGCAATGTACTCAATTAAGAGGGCGTCTCGAACAAATCTCTGGTGTACATTGTGCCAATCCTTAAAAAAAAATCGAGTCATTAACCGTTAGTTGGTTAGTTAGTTTAGTGAAAAAATTTAGATTGTAAATGATTTAGGGAGATGGTGTAAAGTGGGAAAAATGAAGACAATAAATAATGAATCTTTTTTGATGAAAGTTCTAAAAAGAATTGGGCTTGAGCGTAACGCTTGGTCTCTGCGAAGGCTTTATTGTCCTGTGGATAAGAAGGCATTTGTTTTAGAGGTTGGCTCGGGCGGCAATCCCTATGCACGTTCGAATGTTCTCCTTGACGCGTATGAGGAAACGAGAGAGCGCCATTGGGCGCCCTTGGTATATGACCGACCGACTGTTATAGGCTTTGTCGAAAAACTTCCTTTCCCTGACAAGTCTTTTGATTTTGTAATTGCTTCACATGTACTTGAACATTCATCGGATCCAGCTAAGTTCCTGTCGGAGCTTCAACGTGTTGCAAAGGCAGGGTATATCGAGGTGCCAGATGCATTCATGGAACGAGTAAATCCGTATCGTGACCATCGGCTTGAAGTGACCGTTCGGGATGGGGAACTTATTATAAGAAAGAAATCAGGTTGGATGGAAGAACCCAGTACGGTTGAACTTTATGAAGAAAGAGTTAAGCAGCTGCTTACCCGTGAGCTCATTCCAAGGCACCCCTTTTCCTTTCATGTACGTTTTTACTGGGAAGGCAAGATACCTTTCCGCATTGTCAATCCTGATACTGATTCAACTTGGGAGGCTCCAGCTTCAGTTTGTGAAGGGAATAACATTCCAAGGGGTGATGGGTTGGGAATTCGAAATGCTGTGCTTGAATTTATGCGAAAACATTGTTCTCAAAATGAAAGGAATAAAAAAATAACCGTGTCAGAGTTACTTAAATGTCCTGAATGCTCCGCCGGGGATCTTACTCTGGAATCAGAGAGTCTTGTTTGCCAAGAATGTAAAAGATCCTACTCGGTTAATAATGGTATCCCGATGATGTACTCATAGATTCAAAATGATCGTTACTGAGGCGTTTCATCAGCATTACCGATGGATATCAAATTGATCATAATTTATCGCTTTAGTTCAAAAGAACCAGTTAGTTTGGATAGGTATATTAAAAAATTAAGTGTATTGGTAGCCGTAGTGGAATGAACAAGTCTGCTATGTGCGGACTCAAAAATCCAGAGTGATACATGGGACTATCAATTCTTGAAATATGGTGTTGTCCACAAACAGTGGCATACCTTGATACCCAAGGTGACGTATATGGCATCAGGCTAAGGGCTTCGGTGGCTTGAGGGGGAGTGATTCATGTTTCTTGGTATTGACGCATCAAATATTAGAGCTGGGGGGGGGGTAACTCATTTACGAGAGTTGTTGAACCATAGTTCTCCAATGGACTTTGGATTTGAAAAGGTTGTGATATGGTCTGGATCAAAAACTTTGGACAGTTTGGCCAATTATTCTTGGCTTGAAAAAAGAAACGAGTCCCTTTTGGGGAAATCTCTTCCGTATAGAATTTTTTGGCAACAATTTATTTTGCCAAAAAAATTGATAGAAGAGAAGTGCTCGATATTATTTTCTCCGGGAGGAATTTTACCATTTACGGTTTCTGTTACGACCATTTCAATGTCGCAAAATATGCTTCCTTTTGAAAAAAAGGAACGTTCACGCTTTAAAAGCAAAGCCCAGAAGCTGAAATTTTTAATACTTCGGTTTATTCAGGGGTATAGTTTTAAAAATGCTTCAGGGCTTATTTTCTTGAGTGAATATGCCAAAAAATATATACAAAATAGCCTGAATGGCAAATTAGACCAAATCAGAACCATTCCCCATGGTGTAGACAAGCGTTTTATGAAGGCTCCAAGAGATCCAAAAAGAATTGAGGATTGTTCTGATGCTGATTGCTTCCGTCTTTTATATGTCTCCATTATCGATGTTTACAAGCATCAATGGAAGGTTGTTGAAGCTGTCGCTTTGCTGCGCAAGATGGGGTTACCGGTAGCAATTGATTTTGTAGGCCCCTGTAATCCAGAGGCAATGCTCATCTTTGAAAAATCCATAAAAAAGCATGATGAACAACAACAATTTATCAATTACCATGGTCCTGTTAATTTTGATCAACTTGAAGGGTATTATCAAAGCGCAGATATTTTTGTCTTTGCATCAAGTTGTGAGAATTTACCGAATATTCTATTGGAAGCGATGGCTGCAGGGCTGCCAATCGCTTCATCGAATACGGGGCCAATGCCAGAGGTTCTATGCCGATTTGCAGAATTTTTTAATCCGGAATCAGCCGAATCAATTTCTATGGCTATAAAGAATCTGATTCTTTCCCCCGAGCTTAGAAAAAAAAATGCAGACTCCTTATATGACAAAGTGCAATCATATTCATGGGAGAAATGTGCCAATAACACTTTTGATTTTTTGAGATATATTGATAGTCAAGTGTCTAAGGTAAAGTAATATTAAAGGGATTTTTTGATGTTTAAAAACAAGATATTGTTGATTACTGGGGGGACCGGCTCATTTGGTAATGCCGTTCTGAAACGGTTCTTACATACTGACATAAAAGAAATTCGAATTTTCAGCCGTGATGAAAAAAAGCAGGATGATATGCGTCATGAATTAAAAAATGACAAAGTGAAATATTATATTGGTGATGTCAGGGACTATGAAAGTATCTCTAAAGCCATGTGTAATGTCGATTATGTATTTCATGCCGCGGCTTTAAAACAGGTGCCATCATGTGAATTTTATCCGATCCAGGCAGTCAAAACCAATGTAACTGGAACTGAAAATGTATTAAATGCTGCAATTGCGAATAATATAAAGAAAGTTATTGTTCTTAGCACTGACAAAGCGGTTTATCCCATTAATGTGATGGGAATGACAAAGGCTTTAAGTGAAAAAGTTATGATTGCCCGAGCCAGGGATGTTGATAATGGCAACTCGCTTTTTTGTGCTACTCGCTATGGAAACGTGATGGCATCTCGAGGTTCAGTCATTCCACTATTTGTAGAGCAGGCAATGGCAGGCAAACCACTTACCGTAACAGATCCAAATATGACGCGATTCTTGATGTCATTAGATCAATCGGTTGAACTGGTTCTTTTTGCATTCAACAATATGAATCCAGGTGATATTTTTGTTCAGAAAGCCCCTGCCTCGACAGTTATTGATTTGGCTCACGCAATTAAAGAGTTATTCAACTCCAAAAGCGAAGTGAAAATCATAGGAACTCGCCATGGTGAAAAATTGTATGAAACTCTTTTAAGCCGTGAGGAGAAAATAAAGGCTGAGGATTTAGGTGAATATTACAGAGTACCGGCTGACA
>NZ_FMUX01000043.1 GCF_900101345.1 Desulfoluna spongiiphila
CTTTGCCTTTTTACGGATGAAATCCTTACGGGTTCCGCTCCACTCTTTAGAGGCGTTTGAGCTGATCTTACAGCCGTCAATGGCAAACATCTTTTTGCCGATCAAACTTTCCATGGAACAGATTGCAACCACTCGGGTCAAAAGCACAGAAATCTCATCCCCATAAGAAGAAACGAACTTGGCAATGGTTGTAAAATGGGGCCGGGTATCACCGGCCAAGGCAATAAAAGTCACATGACACTCGCAACAAGATGCAATCCTGCGGCTGGATATAATCCCCAGAGAATAAGCATACAAAATGACTTTTAAAAGAACGGCAGGATTGTAGGCCGGAGCCCCCGTCTTGTCGTTGCTGAAATGCTTGTCAAAGATCGAAAGGTCAAGTTCGTTATCCACCAAATGATCAATGGCATGAACGAACGTGCCGGGTATGATTTGCTCATCGAACCGGACTGGAATAAACATCGACTGGGCTTGAGAATAACTTTTGTATCGAGCCATACTCACCTCGCTGTTTTATTTGAAGAGAGTATAGCAAATATTAAGCTGTAAATACAGCTTGATATCTTGAAATTTTACTTATTCTACAGGCTCAACGTGCTGCTGTGGGGCGCGAGGAACGAGCGTCCCTACCAGCAGATTGTTATAAGTAAACCGGACTAATTTTAGGGCATGTAAATGTAAAGTAAGCTTTAGATTTATTGTTGTTATTGACTGTACCTAACGCAAATTTAATTCAATTTTTTTGAAGGAAATTTAGGTAATAATTCAAAAAGCTGATTACCGAATTTATATCTAATAAATCTTCTAAGATCTTTGTTAGAGAGTTTTTTGAAGCAAGAATACTTGTCAAATGCTCTCTTTTTTTGGCATTAAAAACCACTCCAGCCTGGTCCACTTGTGTTTCTTTTTCATCCTTATAATCAATAACAATTTTTTTAGGTGGAGGATTTTTACATCCCGGGCCATCGCCTACTTCTCCTTCATAAATATATCCGAAGATTGGTTTACTTACGGTTACAGTTTTAGTGGTTGGACGATCGGGCTTAGGAGTGTAACTAATTGATTCAGTCGAATATGTATTCATATCGATCGTATATCTTTCAATATAACTTTTGTCTTTCAAGAGAGCCAATAATGCAAATCGCTTTTCATTAACTTTAGAAAGAATATCCGTTTGCAGAGGTTCTATTAGGTCGATTTTTGATCTTACAATATTTACAACATAATTAAGATGTTTTCCATTGCTCAATAGCATTGCTATTTCACATGCTCTAACAAAATTAAGCATATAGCTTAGACGTCCTTCAGAGTTACATATAAATAGTAAATTGTAATCAAGGCGACGTGCAGCTATTTCAGTTAATTTATTACCAGATTCTTCAACAAAGAAACGTAGTAAAAGACTCTCTAATTCAATATAACATTCTTTAAGTTGCGCAAGATTAACTTCCTCTCTAACAATATTGCGAAACTGGGTTGGCAGGTTATCAAGTTTCTCAAGTGCCTTACTAAGAGACACTCTGATATCTTGTATATCTTTAGCCATTGTTTCCAAATATTCTTGAGATCGCTTATTAGAAATTGCATTTTCAGCAGCTCCGAATAAGCCGGCGATTTGTGAAGCTATTGCCAGGCCAGCACTAGCATTTTTTAGAAATTCCTGGCGAGCTAAACCTCCCAAGTCAATTTCGTAAACTCCATCTAAACTTCCCACTATTGTGCCTCCTTTAGGTTGATCTGGTACAACAAAGTCTTGGCTAAATGTATTTGAATAATAAAAACTATATGTTTTCAGAAGATGATAATTTTCTTATAACGCGTGGCTAAGCGGCCCCAAAAAGCTGATAGGGGCAGCGGTTGAAGTTACGGAAGACGTGGCCATCTTTTTGGGGTCGGCCTTGAGCTAATTGTTATAAGAATTAAGTGGTTAACGAATGATATTTAGCTTTATTTATGTTTCTTTTTAAAGGAGCTGAGCAAACAATAAAGGCTCATAAGAATTGATGTAAAGCCCCACACATAACTATGGACAGGTGCTCCTCGAAAACTACTAAATGTTGGTTCCTTACTAAAATCATATATTGCCCACCCAACCCAGAAAAAAAAGCCAAGCAAATAGCCATAGCTCAACTCTAAGTCCATGCTTTTATAAATACCATAAATCTTCGACCGTTTTATCAATGAAGCGTGACTGATTAAATTGTCACAAGCAATGATAAAAATGAGGATTGAGATAACGGCAAAAAATAATATGAAAATATATTTCATGCTAAGGACTTATAACAATTAATATCAGACAATTTTGTCCCATAAAACCTTCTCACTGGTAAAAACGGACAAAACTGTCGGATATCACCTTAAATTCAGGGGTTATCCGACAAAAATGTCTGATAATCCCTATAATGCATGGTTTTTCCGACATCGAGCCATGCTGCTCTGTGCATAGAAAGGAGCTAAGTTCCTGTGAAAAATCAATGAACTCATAACCGGCAATCTCTGTTGGCTGTTTAGTCAATGGCATATCATCCATTTATCATCACAGAATTAAATTCTTACTCCTTGATGGATATAATTGCAAGGAAGGATAAAAAAGACCCGGCATGCAAATATTGAAAATGTAAACAGGGACAGGTGGGAGGGTTCAGGTCACTCGAAGAAGTTGATCCCATCGAGTGGTATAGGAAGGGGACTTGTGGTTGAATTGAGTGCGCCATGCTTTGGGATCTGAAAGGTCAGTGGAGAGTCCGGAAGATGCATAACTCACGGTACGGCGTCCCATGTTGGCGTTTACCGCATCCATTGCTTTCATCAGGGCGGATGACTGGCCCCGGTCTACTTTATCAAAGAGGAGTTGTTGCTCTGGTTTTTCCTGGGTCAGCTCCCGCATGTGGATGCCCAGCTTTTTGAAGGGGATGTCTTCCTTGTAAATCTCGGCAAAGGCCGCAAGGGCCCCCTTGATAATTTCCGGGCTGTCGGAGGTTGGCACCGGAAACCGAAAGGTGGTCTTGTTGTAATAGAAATCAGCCTTATGGAATCTGTTGCTCATCGCATAGACATCCATCACGCCTGCCCGAAGCCCATCCTTACGCAGTTTTTCTGCAGCCCGTTCGGCATAAGATGAGAGGGCTTCATGAAGATCCTGACGGTCATCAATCCCTCTGGAAAACGTTCGGGAGACGCCAATTCCTTTTTTCGCAGGCGGGTTTGCTTCTAAGGGATAGCAGGATATCCCGGATAGCTCATCGAGGATCCGGGTGCCGTTTACCCCCATGCGGCTTTGAATCATGCCGCGGTCTGCCCTGACCAGGTCCAGGGCAGTGTTGATCCCCCGAGCTTTCAAGAATTTTTCATACCGCCTGCCAACACCCCAGATCTTGTCCACAGGAGTTGCCGCCAGGGCCCGCTCGTGCCAAACTGGGTCGGTGATATCACAAAAGCCATGGAGGGTAGGGCATTTCTTGGCAAGGCCGGTGGCCACCTTGGCCAAGGTCTTAGTCGGCCCTACACCCACAGAGACGGGGATGCCGGTATTTCTTGTCACGGTTTTTATGATGTTTCGGCACAACTCCGGCACATCGACCGCGCGGAATGTCGAGAGATCAAGAAACGATTCATCGATGGAATACACCTCAAGGTCTGGAACCATCTGCCCCAGGGTGATGGTTACCCGCCGGGACATGTCGGCATACAGGGCATAATTAGAAGAATAGACGGCCACATCATGTTTTTTTAAGAGGGCCTCTATTTTAAAAACAGGTACCCCCATGCCGATGCCCAGGGCCTTGGCCTCGTTGGATCGGGCCACGGCGCAGCCATCGTTATTCGAGAGAACGATAACAGGGCGGCCTTCCAGGGACGGATTAAAGACCCGCTCGCAGGAAACGTAAAAATTGTTGCAGTCCACAAGGGCAAAACGGGGCATGGGGTTCGTCTCGGCAAAGATGGTTGTTTAAGTTCCTGGTGGGGGATAAAACCATATAAGAAAGACTTCGGCAACCCTTTGGGACAGTTTGTCCTCATTCCATATCAAAGCAACTGAAAGAAGACGAAAAAAGTGTAAAGTTGGTTTCTGAGTGTCCGACTATGCGTCTCATCAACAGGGGCAGACGTCCTAAGCCGCTTCAGCGATATATTGCAACATCTCTATTGGACTGCATGCCCATTCAGGCATGAACTTTAAGTCCTATAGTACATGATTTTATCAGATTCTGTTGGCTTGTTGGGGAAGGGGGTGGGAATAAAAGTTACAGCTCAAAAACAGCTCAAAATGAAAAATCGCTCGTTGTAACTATCCGTATTTATAGTTTAATTTCGCCATGAACATGGTTTCGATTCCCATGTGCTTCCGCCACATATCTAATGTTTTCAACTACTTACGATTTGGTATGTAGGTTAAAAACAGGTTAAAAAAGGGCACCCAAATTAGGGTGCCCTTTTTGCGTTTGGTGTGCATGGAATAATTCATCTTGGAGGAGGGCCGGATGGGCAAAACGGAGCGTGCCCATCTGATGCCGGACGCGCCATCATTTTCCCATTGGCCTGACGCTTCAAAAACCGGCAATGGCAAGCCCCGTGGAAGGCTATCGGCAAGAGGCCCGGTGGTTCGCGCAAATCACCACCCCACAAAGAGGTGCCCCCCGCCTGCGGCCTATCTTCCCCTCATTTTTTCCTGCTCCTTCTTATAAATTGCCGCCATTCGATCGATCTTGGCATACTGTCGGGCCAGGAGGTCCTCGGTGATGGTTCGGATCCCCCATTTTTTGAAATCGATCTGAAGGCCGTTGCCCCCCGGAGCCTCTGCCTCATCCAGCTCTGCGTGAAAAGCCCCCACAGATTTCAACAAGCGGTGGATGTCTTTGATGGAGTCGCACAGCTCTGAAATTTCGGAGCCCTCAAACATTCCCGGTGACGTGGTCATGGTGAACTCCCAATGAATTAGGTGATAGGGAAATTAAGATCATAGAAAACAGGGAGTAGAGTGTTTAGATGGTTGGGGATAGATCATGGCATTCGTCCGTAGTCATCAGCGCCTATGGGGGTACCGAAAAACCAAAAGGCAACGATACGCCAAAACCGCAACGTATGAGACGTAGGGCCTATTTTTCTTATGACCCATGACCTATCCCCTATGACCTGACATGTCTCTAATCCCGATTGATATCTCTTCCCCCAAAAAAAGTCGGGAAAAGAAACAATCCTGCCCCAAAAGACAAAAGGGCATGCTCAGGCATCAGGAAAGGGAAAACGCATCTTCAGTGAGGTGAGGAGGAAAAGCGGCAGAAATCCTTCATTACCACTGCAGTTCGAAGACGCGCAGAAATCCGAAGAGGCGTTTTCCCCGCCGTCAGTCAGAAACGCATGTGTTCATGGGCCATTTGAATCGGCAATGATGCTGGTAAAGGGGGCGTGGGATGCCGCGCATGAAGGAAAATACGACTTGAAATGGATCGGGGGCTGGTGTAAAAAACCGCTTAGCCATGACGACCTCCTATTCAGGTTGTTTTGGTCAGGCCTGGCAGGATGTTCCAGCATCCTGTCGGGTCGCTTCTCAATTTCGATAATAACTAGTTATTACGACCCACCATAATTTTATCCCTTCTGCGTGTCAATAGTTTTTTATCGTTATATTCCATGGTTATTCATTTCAAAGTCCATAGAAATGACACATCACCAGTACCGGACGCCCTTCGCAACCTGTCACCGCTCGATACCGGTAGGATAGGCAAAGCGCGAAGCGTGCCCATCTTGTGCCGCGGCCCCTTATTTCTTCTATTCGGTTGAATGTTGACGGGGGCTGTGGCAATGTGCCGAAAAGAGACTGACACCTCTATGCCAGTTACTCCGGCTGGGTGAAGCATTTTGTCACGCCCCCTCCATATAATCAGTTACGGACTCATCCGACGTTTTCAAGTGGAATGAAAAATCGAGCTTGCGATTTTGAGTAAGCCTTGTTATGACATGGGCGTTTTGTTTCTATTTATAGAAACAAAACGGTTGATGTCTTTTGCTCGGACGTGTTTCCGAGGCCGGTTAGCGCTGTGTGATTGATGTGATTCATATTCAGGGATTGAGGAGGGGTTGTGAGAGGTAAAGTGTTGGTAGGGTTCGTGGGGATGGTTGTGGGGCTGCTCGCCACTGTTGGTGGTGCCATGGCGTATGATATGCCAAGTGTGAATTTGGGGTTCACCAGTTTTCTGGACGGGGGACCTCCATCGGGACCGGGGTTCTATTACTCTCAGTATGTGCAATACTACGAGTCTGATTCATTGAAAAATGCCCAGGGAGATGCGGCATTGCCGGACGGTGCCGATGAGAATCTTGATGTCTGGATATCCATGTCTCAGTTTATTTATCAGTCAGATCAGCCTGTTTTCCTGGGTGGTAAATGGGGGGTGAATGTGATGATCCCGGTGGTGGGACTGGATATGTCCTACGCCATGGATGCGCCCTTTCCTGAAGACAATGGCAGCGGGCTCGGAGATGTTCTTGTGGGGCCGTTTATTCAGTGGGACCCGATCATGGGGGCCAATGGGCCGAAATTCATGCATCGGATTGAGCTTCAGGTTACCTTTCCCACGGGAAAATATGACTCTGACAAGGAGCTTAACCCAGGCTCAAACACCTATACGTTCAATCCTTATTGGGCATTTACCGCCTTTGTGACACCAAAGCTCACCGTTTCAGGTCGGCTTCATTATCTTTATAACTTTAAAAATGATGACCCCAATGACGGATTGACTGGTGTGACGGAGACCCGGGCCGGGGATGCCTTCCATGCGAACTTTACAACGGCCTATGAAGTGATTCCCGGTCGGCTCCGGCTCGGGCTGAACGGATATTACCTCAACCAGTATCAAGATACAGAATATGATGGCAAACGTATCGACGGGACTGCCGAGAAAGTCTTTGCCATCGGCCCTGGCGGTGTGCTTCATCTGGGCAAGGATGATAACCTTCTCGTAAACGTTTACTTTGAATCAGGCGCTGAAAACCGAACGGAAGGCAACCGATACAATGTGCGTTACGTGCATCATTTCTAATTGAGGGCTCCCGCCGGAAACCTTCTTTACGCCCCTCCAACCCGCCTCGGGATCATGTGGTCCCGGGGTGGTTAGCCCGGATATTTCATGAGGAAACAATCAGTCAAAATGTAAATCGACGTTTGCTGTTTGATTTTCTCACCCTTCGGGCGAGCCAAGTGCACCCATCTTCTGCGTTATCAGAGCTTTGAGGTAAACAACTACATCTGTAGCTCTGATGCCTTGAATATGGGTGCACTCGACTCGTGAAATATCCGGGTTAGGGGAGAACAGATTCCACTTACCCTGCCGGGCTGCCGATGACTTACAGCAACTTTTGGCTGTGAGGCCTCACTGCGGTGTGGCGAAATACGCCTGTGATGACGTATTCCGGGGCATCTTGTCATGGGTTTGCTTCCATTTCTTCCTGATCAGATTTTGCAATGCTCTGCATACAGATCTGACAGCGTCCTTCTTTACAGAGCTTTTCTGACGTCTTTCCCAATATAACTATGCTTAATCTCCGCAGGGGCATTTGCTGTCGCGGGATCTGTTTTAACGGCTTGTTTTCCAATGGCAAAAGGCATGTCGTGGCGCTATAATAGGAAAAATGGGCATAAGCTCATATCAACCCAACCCGTGTGACTTGGGTTCATCAAATGAACGGAGAACATGGGGTCACTTGCACGTCGTTGCGCCCCTGCACGAATCCAGTGTGTTCTGAGACAGAGCCCGGATTTTGCGTGATTTGTTCTACTGCTGCCAGAAAATAACCAGCCTTCAGTTAATCAAACCTCAATACGTCGGGAATGGTCGGATGACGACAGGTGTGGTCTATGCCGACCCTATGGGAGCTGCCTGTGATGAGCGCACACAACAAAAAAAACTACCGATTGAAGTGGTGGTGGGTAGCGTTGACAGGCTTAACGCTGGTTGTGATCATTGCGTTGAGCATCCTGAGCATGAACATCAATTCAATTGCGCACACCCAGATCAATAAGCTCCTGAATACCTATCTGGCAGGTGGCGGGTCCCTTGATGCCATCGATGTTGAGTTGGCAGAGGGGCGAGTGGAAGTCAAGGGGCTTATCGTCAATTCGCCGCAACACTTCGGATCAACACCGCTTGTGCATCTTGAGACGTTGGCGCTGGACGTCAAGCTGATCTCGCTGCTCGGTGGTTCTCTTGCTGCAGAAGAGCTCGTGCTGAAAGATCTGTCCATCGTTGTCGTACGTGATGACGAGGGAAACGTGAGTGTGCTGAATATCGTGAAGCCAGGCAAAGCAGATGCAGAATCTGATACCGAGCCCCCTGTGGACCCTGATGAGAGTGGGGTGTTCATTCCCTCTATTGGCATAGACACCATACGTTTTGAAAACATCCGCATTTCACTTATCGATGGCCTTTCGAAGCAGCAATGGTCCTCTGAATTGCAGCTTGATCTGGCTGTGGATGACCTGCAACTCCGTGATGTGATGCATGCAGATATCCTTTGCGGCAAGATCATGTTTGCCTTGAGTGGGCTCAGGGTGGACCAACCACCCGGCTTTGAGATGGAGCCGTTTGCCAGCCTGGATCGATTGGAGATTCACAGTGACGGGCTGGACTTTGGTGCACCGGAAATGGTGATTGAGAGTGTCCGGGTTAAGGGGCCTTCGTTATCCCTGATTGTCCAGAAAGACGGCACATTCAATTTGCAGCGCCTGGGGCAGATATTTGGCGGGCCGGTGGAAGAACCGGACACCGTTGAGCCGCCAAAAGAGGAACCCGGCATACTCAAACGATTGATCGGCATGTTGAAGGGGCGGAGGGGCAAAGCAGATGAACAGATTACGGAGGTGGCGCCCAGCAAGCCCTCCGCCGAAACCAAACGGCCGGTTATCATGGTTAAAAAAGCCCGGCTGGAAGACGGGGCTCTGACGTATCAGAATGATTCCCTGCCCAAAAAAGGCATCGCTTTACCGATAAAAGACATTGAACTCAACGTCAGTGGGTTGCGCTTGTTTGACACCAGGGAAGAGAGCCCACCGGCCTCTGTCTCAGGATCATTTGCGCTTAGCCAGCCTGAAGACCATCCAACTGCATACCTGGGCCTTTTAGGGTCAATTGGCCATGTCGGGGTCGGTTTTCCCCTGATAAACTCCCAGGTTCGGGTGACAGGTTTCAAGTTGGACACATTGGGTGCCATGGTTCCATCGGCAACACGGAAGGCTATAGGAGCCACCGGCCTTGATGCCGACATCGCGCTTGCGGTCAACACAGAGTCGCTGCACCTTAACTCCTCGATATTGACCGACAGAAATGTGAAGTATAATACCATAAAGATTACGGGCCCCCTCAATGCTCCCAAAGTGCAAATGGATAAAATTCTGCTTGGGGTTGTTGGCCGTTTATCCGGTGGCATTTTCAGGCTGGGAAAAGATAGCATTCATGCGGGGGCTGATATTGCTTCCGGAGGTGTCGAGGTGACAAAGGGGCTGGGCAGTGCTGCCCTGAATATAGGGAAAAGTATTCTAAAAGGTGCCCGTGGTGTTGGTACTGGCGTCGTAGCCCGGGACAAAGAACAAATAAAATCTGGGTTAACAGATTCTACGGCGGGTACTGTTGTTGTTACCGTTGATTCTGCCAGGAACGTGGGAAGTTCCACGGTACAGGGGGGCGCGAGCTCATACTCCAGCCTGAAAGGTGGGGCCAGGTTGAATGCGTGGAATCAGGGGATACCGGCACGCCATGAAGCTGCCATGGAACGGGCACAGAATGCTCTGACAACAATGCCTTACCCGCCTGTTACGGAATGACGGCTTACAGAACGCCGTTACCCGTTTAATATCTTGCGGGTTTCCTATGTGTTAGGTGGGGAATAAAGAGGCTCGTCAATCTAAAAGCCGTTTGTGGGACGGGAGACTACCGAATCGTAAAGAGGTAATTCTTGGTAGGGAGCTTTGCCTCAGCCCTTACCTTCTACCTATCACCACGATTTTGCCCTTTCGTAATTTTGATGTGTTTGGGCTATTTCGGCATTTCGAGCAAAGAATAATTTCTGTAAATAATGACAACATAATTTGATATCACAATAACACCGCCTAAAAAATACAAGACACCCGTTTGAGGTTGACTTGAGCCATCTGGCAACGCAAAAATGCATACTAATGCAATTATGATACTGCCCAAAGCGAAGAAAAACGAAAATACTGTTACCAACCATCGAATAAGTTTGTCTGATATTGTCGTTTCAACTTGTGAAAATTGTTTTCTGTAAAGTGCATAAAGAAAAGTCGAAAGCGCAGCGGCGCCACCCCATAAGTAGAAGACGCCTGTCATGGGTTTTGACGTACCGTCAGGTAGGGCGTAAATGCAAATTAGTGCAATGTATACACTGGAAAACGAGAAGAAAATGATCAAAAGGGTAATCAACCAATTTTGCTTTTTGCTTAGCATTGTAACTCCTAATATATCCGGTGAATAGTTGAGTGGGGATGCCATAAGGTGACACGTCACCTGGAGGATACCGAAGTAGCGTTGTGATTGATACTTGAAATCCAGCAAGAAACACCTGATACCGTAGCGAAACGACGCCTTTCTCATAAACCACGGTTTTGTCTGATGCTTATTTATTAAATATTTTAGCACACTACTGTCCAAAATAGCCTCTCAAAGAATAATTTTCTTCGAGAGTCCCCTGTGATTAGTAGATGTTGTTCAATTCTTGAAAAACAGGTCCCATTATTTTGCCTGCTGTCCAACTCACGTAAATGGGAGCATTAACTGTACTGATATAGGCTCAAGTGGTAGCACATCATATGGCTGATCTATCCAAGCCCACAAATCCCTGTGTGTAAACAGGTTCCACCTCAAAAAGGCAACCAGATTTGA
>NZ_FMUX01000045.1 GCF_900101345.1 Desulfoluna spongiiphila
ACCACCGAAAAGAACCGCAGAAACTGAGGCAGAACTAATCAAAAAGTCTCTTCAGGCCCGACAAGACGAAATAGATCGAATCCCCATTGAAGGAAAATTTGGACAAGCAAAGAGACGATACTGTCTTGGCCGTGTCATGACAAAATTAGCAAAGACCAGTGAAACTGCCATCTCACTATGCTTTTTAGTTATGAATCTTGAAAAATGGCTGAAAGCCATTTTGTTGTGCCTGTTTTTCAAAGAGCCAATTCGGTGGTGGCCGTTTAGAGTGTCACGTTTTGCATCTGCAGCTGACTAACCCCATGTCCTGAAATTAATCGCGCAAAATTGTTCAGCAACCCCTATATATTTCCAAAAAAAACACGGCCATGGTTCCCTCTCCATGGCCAATGCTCTGTGTCAGGCGTTCATCACAATCACCTTTGCAATCTCCTTCATGGAACACCGCTTGTCCATGCTGAGCTTGCGAAGCCGCTTGTAAGCCGTCTCTTCGCTGATATCAAAGGTCTTCATCAACAGCCCCTTTGCCCGGTCCACCAGCTTGCGGGCCTCGAGCTGGCCCCTTGCTTCCTCGACATCGCACTCCAGCCCGGCGATCTCGGTTGCCCGGGCCACGGCGATCTCCACCATGGGCAGGAGGGACTCCTCCTTCACCGGTTTGACCACGTACCCGATGACCCCGGCCTCCTTGGCCATGTCCACACTCTCCCGGCCCGTGTTGGCCGTCACCAGCAGGATTCCCCCTGCGGTCTTTTCGGAGCGAATCATCTGGGCTGCCTTCAAGCCGTCCAGAAGCGGCATGTTGATATCCATCAGAACCAGATCAGGCCTGTGCTTGTGGCACACCACCACCGCGTCCAGGCCGTCGGTGGCTTCGGCCACCACATCGTAGCCCGCGCCTTCGAGAATTTCCCGGATACCCTTGCGAATCAAGGGTTCGTCATCGACTATGACTATTCTGTATTTCATGCCTGTTTTACACACCTTCTGTTATGTCATGCACCACGGGCCGTCGGCACGCCGACCGACCCAGGAGGATCTGTTTGTACCCGTCCATCTTATGCCTCCGGCGGCCCTGCCGGGGGTTAAACCTTTGAAAAGTTCAACAAACAGGCCCAATAAAATTGATTCAGGCTAACCTCGATCAAAGGCGGATGTGATTTTCCCCGAGGAACGAGGGGAAAAACGCATTCGCAAGCTGCTTTCAAGGTGGCACACCTTGCCGCCGGAGGCATTGTTTTTAATGCTTTTCTTACGAGCGTGTCATTTCAACGGAGGCGTACCGAAGCACGCCGTCAAAGAAATCCAGCACCCCTTTCAGGGACGACTCCACACTGGCCACATCCCCCACCAGCACCAGGGAGCCGCCGAAGCGGTCCAGAAAACCGATGTCCACACCGGCCGCCTTGGTGGCGATGTCTGCGGCGATGATCACCCCTTCCGGAGGCGTGATGGTCAGGATACCAATGGCGTCCCCTGCCTCGTCGTCGAGGCCCAGTTTCATGTAGATACCCTGCTGGGGGCTTGCGATCACATGGGCCAGGGTCACCTGCTTCCCCGGCACATATTCTTGAATGACCCGCTGTTTGTGTGCGTGTGCGTCGCCTGTCACGTCGTCTCCATTAAAATCCGCCCCGTTGCCGTGGCGGCTGTCTGCAGCCCTTCTTATTCAATCATGGTGCGGCTGATGATTTCATCCTGCACGTCCTTGCAGAGTTCCACAAAAAACGCACTGTACCCGGCGACCCGCATCATGAGATCCCGATATGCTTCGGGATTCTCCTGGGCCTTCCTCAGGGTTTCGTTGTCGATATAATTGAACTGCATCTGGGCGTTGCCGAAGAGAGAGGCCGTGCGGAGCAGTGCAATCAATCCGGCTTCGCCCTGGGGTGTTTCAAGGGACCCCTGCATCAATTTGAAATTGTGTGCCATCCCCAGGCTCATGGACTCCACGTTAAGCTTTCCCACGGACTTGATGACTGCCGTGGGGCCCTTTGTGTCGGCTCCCTGGGACGGACTCATGCCGTCGGAAAGGGGCGCCCCGGCCGAGCGGCCGTTGGGTGTGGCCCCCACCATCTCCCCCAGGGGGGTGTTAAAGGACTGGGACAGGGTGCCGTGAATCAGCCGGGCATAGAGCGACGTATGCTGATTGATGGTTTTTTCGGTGTAATCGACGATATCCCTTGTAATCAGATCGGCATAGTCGTCGTCGTTTCCGTACTTCGGAGCCGACAGGCAATCCCTACGTATCTCTTCGTAGCCGTCCCAGTTTGCGTCCAGGGCCGTTTTCATGTCCGTGAGGGTGTATTTTTTTTCATCAAAGACGAGCTTTTTGATGGCGGCCATGCTGTCGGCGTAGGTCCCCAGTCCGGCAAAGATGGTCCCCGGCCCTTCGTACAGGACCGCGCCGCCTGCGGTGACGTCCTTTCCGCTTTGCATGCACCCGTCCACGAACAGGGACATATAGGGCGTTGGCACCATGTCCCGCACCAGGGTCTGGTTGATCACCGTGCCCCGGGCCGTCATGGCCATGATGTGGTCCAGCTGCTTTTTCACCGCCGCGTCAAAGGCCTCGTAGGTGGTAAGCCCTTTCAAATCGCCGGTGTCGACCCCCTGCATGCTGCCGAAGGAGGGCATCACGCCCCGGTTGAAGACAAACTCAATGGCGATGGGCCACTGGGTAAAGCCACCGGCGGTCCACTGATGGATGCGGCCCGACTTCTGGGGCTCGACGCATCCCATGAGGCTGTAGTCCCGTGCGTCTTCAAAATCGAAGCCCTTTCTCAGCATCATCTTGATGTGGGCGTCGTCAAAATGGCAGGCAGGCATACCGCCCCCGGCCTTGATCACCTCCACGATCTTTTGGAGGTACGCCTGGGGAGACTGGTTGTGGATGCGGCAGGCCAGGGAGGGCTGGTACACACCCACCCGGGCGACGGCGTCCATGACGAGATAGGTCAAGTCGTTGGTGGCGTCCCCGCCCTCGCGCTTCTGGCCGCCCACGCACAGGTTGATAAAGGGCATGTACCCGGCAAAATAGGTGGCCGTTGCCTCCGGGGTGTACCAGATCATCTCGGAGCACTTGATGATAAAGCAGCCCATGAGCTCATGGGCCCGGTCCTCGCCCAGGGACCCTGCCTTCATATCGGCTTCGTAGCAGGGGTAGACATACTGGTCAAAGCGTCCCAGGGAGGTGCTGCACTGGTTCTCTTCCATGAGAAAAAGGGACTGGATGGTCCAGATGGCCTGGAGGGCTTCCTGGAAGGTCTCCGGGGGATGGGCCGGGACACGGGCGTTGACCTCGGCGATCCGCTCCAGTTCGGCCTTGCGCCCGGGATCCTGTTCCCTGGCTGCCAGCTCCCGTGCGTGGGACGAAAGGCGCCCCGCATAGATCAGGACCCCCTCACAGGTTTCCACGGCGGCCTGGTAAAAGGCCACCTTTTCCTTCTCTTCGGCGCTGTCCCCTGAAATCTGCGCAAGGTGGGCTTCGGCCTCGGCCTTGATGCCGCCGATGCCCTTGGTAAAAAGAAGGATGTCGTAGCCGGGGCTGGTGTCGCCGCCGCCGCTGGTATGGTGGTACGTCAAATCGCTCACGCAGGCCTCGGCGGAAAACTCCCACAGGTTCTCCTTGCGAAACCACGCTTCGCAGGCTTCGTCCAGGGACCTGCCCTCCCAGAAGGGAAAAATCTCCTCGCGCAGGATTTTTTTGTCGTCTTCGCTGATGACGTACGGATCCTGGGGGCGGGTCCCAATGGTGTCAAGCTCATCACGCACCCATTTCCAGGCGGTGTCCGGTGAAAAGGCACCGGCCCGGGCCCTGCCGCAGGGATGGCCCACAATCAGCTCGTCGTCGCGGATCAGCATGGGCGCTGTTTCGCAGGCCCGCTTAAACCCCTTTGCCCGGCGAAGGTTGTTGGGCAATTCCGGATACTCTTTGGCGACGGCCGTAAAGGCCAGGGCACGACCGATGGTCATGCTCGGCTTGACGTTAAGGTACGCCTCCTTGAGGCGGGCAAGGCGCTCCGGGAGTTGAGCTCCCTTCCGAGCGTTGCGGCAACTGCTGGGTTCAGTAACGGATGTCATCATGACCTACCTGGGGTGGGGAAGTGAAAAAGCCAACGTACATGATCCTGAGCTGCGATACCTGAAAAAAGACGGGCATCGCAGCTCAGGATCATGGGGGAGCACCGAGGCTCCCCCATGAAAACGGCCGGTCCAAGGAAATAAACCGACCTGCTGCGTTACACAAGCTGTGCCTTGAGGTCGTCGCTGGGTGAGGGAATGACCACGTGGCTGTACACGGGTCCGGACTCCCCTACCCCTTCGATACCGGCAGCCACGGAGGCCTTCACCGAGCCCACGTCACCGGTCATGGTGACAAAGGACTTGCCGGCAAGGCCTGCGGCGAAACGGATCTCGATGAGATCCACCTGGCCGGCCTTGGCGGCGGCATCGGCGGCCAGGATGCAGGAGGCCACGGTGTAGGTTTCGATGACGCCCAGGGCGTTGATGCGGGGCACGATGGTGGCCCCGGAGAGGGCGGGCAGCACCATGGAGTGAACGCTGGGAATCACGAACCAGTCGATGACCTGGTCCCCTCCCAGCTCGCGGCCGACCTCCACGGAGCTCTTGACGGAGCCGGTGTCCCCGGCCACCATGATCAGGTACCGTCCCGGACAGGTGGGACGGGCCATCACCAGGTCCACGGTGGCGGCTTTGCTCATTTCGTCTGCGGTCTGAATGCCCAGGGCGATGCTGTTCATTTCAACAACACCGATCGTTCTGTAGTTCATACTCTTACCTCGTTATTCTTTATGAACCGGACAACTCCGGCGTAAAAGCAAAAAACAAAAAAAATGCCTCCGGCGGCCCTGCCGGGGGCCAAACTTTTGAAAAGTTTGACAAACAGGTCATGCCGTCATCCACGGGCGCAGCCCGTCAGCAAATGTGACGTACCTGAGGAACGAAGGTACGGAGCATTTGCGAACCTGGGTTAGCCGTTGCGTGAAATCCTCACCACGCCGTCTTCAACGGAGGTGACCACGCCGTCGATGCTGGCATGGATGCGCGCCCCGAGGGCCCCTTCGGGGATCTCACCGATGAGGTCGCCCTTGGCCACGCGGTCGCCTTCTTTGACCAGGCACTGCGCCGGGGCGCCGATGTGCTGGGCAAGGGGGATGGCCACGCGCTCGGGCACGAAACGCTCTTCGGGCATGCCGGGGTGGGTGTCGTACTTGAGCACGTCCAGGCGCTGCATGAGCCGCTTGGTGGGCACGTAGCGCACGTCGCGCATGGGATTGTTCACGGGCTCTTCACCGGTGGCGGGCCAGCGAACCCCCTCTTTCATCAGCTCTTTTTTGATGAGCATGTTCACCTCACGGGGAGAGATCCCCATGGGACAGGCGAACTTCTCGCAGATGCCGCACTCGCAGCAGAGGAGCGCCTCCATGCGGGCCCGTGGGTCCTGAACCAGGGCCGACAGGGAGCGCATGAGCTTGTGGGGATTGATGGAGTGACCCAGAAGGTTCCTGGGGCAGAGCTCGGTGCAGTGGGTGCACTGGCAGCAGACCGT